>JAGPCY010000001.1 GCA_018057825.1 Kofleriaceae bacterium
CGGTCTCGGGTTCGGGTTCGGTATTGGGGTCGGTCTCGGGTTCGGACTCGGACTCGGTCTCGGTCTCGGGTTCGGATTCGGACTCGGTCTCGGGTTCGGACTCGGACTCGGACTCGGACTCGGACTCGGTCTCGGACTCGGACTCGGACTCGGTCTCGGTCTCGGACTCGGACTCGGTCTCGGTCTCGGTCTCGGTCTCGGGATCGGGTTCGGGATCGGACGCGGACTCGGTCTCGGACTCGGCCTCGGTCTCGGTCTCGGTCTCGGTCTCGGTCTCGGTCTCGGTCTCGGTCTCCGGGGGATCTGCGCGAGGCCAGGGACTGGCGTCGGGGCGGGTCGCAGGCGTCACACTCGGTCCGACATTTCGGCTGATACCTTCACGCCGCAGCCGGCAGCCTCCGCCCATGTGAATTCAGAGTCTTAGGGTGTCGCAGCGAGACGTAGACCCCTGTCGCAGGGCCTGCGTCAGCCCGGTAAGGCGCCGAGATCACAGCTACATCGTCTCAGTGATCCCGCCGACGAGAGTGCAGCCCGGATCTTGCGTTTCGCCCCGCAATGGGCGATCACTCCTCCGCTTGGTCGGTGGTGATCCGACCTGCTCACTAGCATTCTAGAGGGAGGCTACGTAATGCAGCGCTACCGTACGCAAGGACTACTTGCGGTAGGACTTGGGATTCTCGCTACCGGTTGCTTCAGCGAACCCGATCTCAAGACGGGCCTTCGTCCCGAAGGGCCGCCCGAGGTCCTCGCGGTCCTGCTGAACGAGACCCCGACGTTCTGCAAGTACGTCAACGGCGTGCTCGACGAGAAGGGCCCCGGCTTGGTCCAGGGCTCGATCGTGTGCCCCGACGAGCAGGCGATGTTCGAGCCCGTGGGCGCCTCGCCGACCGGCTGGAACCTCCGCATCATGTTCGACGAGCTGCTCAACGGCGACGCCGTCGAGACCCTCGAGAACTGCAACCCGCAGACCGACGTCTGCCAGGGCGTGATCAACCCCGACGCCGTGACCCTGTCGTGTGACAACACGGTCATGAGCTTCACCGGGTACTACTACCCGAACGGCAACCGCGAGACCTTCCCGCTCGGGCCCTCGCTGTTCGTGGCCCCCGACGACCTGACCGCCAGCGGCATCGATTGCTCGCTGACGATCAACGACGTCGTCGTCGACAAGGACGGGGTCTCGGTCGCCACTGGGGCGCAGCTCAACGCCTTCACCTTCGCGGTCGATCCGATCACGCTCCTCGAGACCGACCCGGCCGACGCCGAGGCCGTCGACGATCGCGCCGAGCTCGGCCCGACCGACGCCGTGACCTTCGTGTTCAACGCGCTGATCGACGAGGCGTCGATCGGCGCCGGCGACTTCGCCCTCGTCAACCTGGGCACCAACGCGGTGATCCCGGCGACCGCCACGGTCGACGCCGACGACCCGACGCTGGTCTTCCTCGAGCCGGACGCCGCTCTGGCCCCCGGCAACTACTCGGCCCGGCTCCTCGCTGGCGCGACCTTGACCGACCTGCTCGGCGGGACGGCCACGATCGCGTCGCAAGCCGAGGTCCGCTACGTCGTCCCGGCCCCGTGACCAAGGAGACCTGACCATGAAGCGCATTGGACTTTCGTTCGCAATGGCGGTCGGCCTCCTCGCCGGCGCCACGACCTACTACGCCCCCGCGGCCCAAGCGCAGTCGAGCACGACCGGCGCCGTCCGCGGCCGGGTCATCGACAAGAGCAGCAAGGACGCGGTCATCGGCGCCACGGTGTCGATCTCCGGTCCGGCGCTGCAGGGCGCCCAGTCGGAGATCACCGACGAGAACGGCGGGTTCGCCATCTCGAACCTGCCGCCCGGCACCTACGTGGTGACGGTGTTCTACGGCGACTCGCAGTTCAACCGGCCCAACGTCCTCATCGAGGTCGGCAAGCAGCCGTTCATCAACATCCCGATCGACACGGCCATCAAGGCCGAGGTCATCGAGCTGGTCGGCCGCGCGCCGGTCATCGACCAGGGCTCGACCAAGGTCGGCTCGACGATCACCGACGACTACACCCGCAACGTCCCGACCGGCCGCACCTTCGGCGCGGTCCTCGGCACCGCCGCCGGCACCCAGGGTGACCAGTACGGCGTGTCGTTCTCGGGCGCGACCTCGGTCGAGTCGAGCTACGTCGTCGAGGGCATCAACACCACCGACACCGCGTTCGGTGGCCAGTCGACCAACCTGCCCAACGAGTTCATCGAGGAGACCGAGGTCATCGCCGGCGGTTACTCCGCCGAGTTCGGCCGGTCGACCGGCGGCGTGATCAACGTCGTCACCAAGCAGGGCGGCAACAAGTTCCGCGGCTCGGTGTTCGGCTACTTCACGCCCGGCCAGCTCGTGTCGGACGCCGTCCCGGTCCTGTCGGCCGGCACCGCGATCGGCCAGGAGCTGAACCTGAACTACCAGGCCGACATGGGCTTCGAGCTCGGCGGCCCGATCATCAAGGACAAGCTGTGGTTCCACGTCGGGTACAACCCGTCGTTCACCCGCGACACCCTCGATCGCATCGTCTCGACCCGCGTCGACCGCAACGACATCAACGGCGCCGGCATCGGCACCTCGTTCACCGCGCCGGCGGCGACCCGCCAGACCGACGCCTGTGAGCGCGACACCAACATGAACGGTGTCCTCGACGCCGACGAGGCCGTCGCCGGCGACTGCATCGCCGACGTCGACGCCGACACCAACCTGATCCTGGTCGAGGAGCTGAACCGCCGCGGCCGCGCTCGGTTCCGCCAGACCCACTTCTTCACCGCCAAGATCAACGGCGCGCTGTCCGAGAACCACCAGTTCCAGATCTCGGGCTTCGGCAACCCGCGCACCTTCGACCGCGACTTCTACCGCCTGGCCGGCGACCCGTCGGCCTCGCTGTACAAGGCCGGCGACGGCGCCTACGACGTCGCGCTCAAGTGGAGCTCGAAGCTCAACGACGGCAAGACCCAGGTCGACGTCGTGGCCGGCTACCACCTCGGCTACGAGTCGCAGGATCCGCTGTTCGAGGGCGGCGCCGGCACCGCCGGTCTCCAGTTCACCAACGTCCGGCCGCTGTCGGACTTCGAGGACTCGGAGATCAACTACGACTCGCGCTGCAACGACGGCACGGTCGCCGACCCGATGGGCGACGCCTTCCCGGGCATGGTCAACTGCCCGGTCCAGAACTACACCGTGAACGGCCTCGGCTTCCTCGAGACCCGCGACAACGCCCGCACCTCGGCCACCGTGGCGGTGACCCAGCGGGTCAAGCTCCTCGGCCAGCACACCTTCAAGCTCGGCGGCGACGTCGAGCTCACCACCTACGACTCGCAGCGCCGGTTCACCGGCGACGCGTTCTACCAGTGGTTCAACGGCCTGGGCTTCCGCCGCCGCGCGCTCCTCGAGCGCGACGACGCGACGGGCACCATCCCGTGCCTCACCGGCGACGAGATGTGCAACATCGCCAGCGAGATCCAGGCCAACACCGAGAACCGCAACATCGGCATCTACCTCCAGGACTCGTGGTCGATCCGCCCCAACTTCACGCTGAACGCCGGCGTGCGGTGGGAGAAGCAGACCGCCTACGTGGCCGACGGTCTGCCCGGCCAGATCTCGCCCGAGGGTGAGGTCATCCCCGAGGTCGCCTTCGACCTGTCGAACATGATCGCCCCCCGCGTCGGCTTCGTGTGGGACCCGGCCTCCGAGGGCCGCGCGAAGATCATGGCCCACTACGGCCGGTTCTACGAGTCGGTGCCGATGGACATCAACGTCCGTGCCTTCGGCGGTGAGATCACCAACCTCGACGTCGCGTCGTGCATGGACTCGACGATCACCGCGACCCAGTCGCAGCTCGAGGCCTGTGACACCTACGAGCCGTTCTTCCAGTTCGGCGGTGGCACCGAGTACGTCGCGCCCTCGATGAAGGGCCAGTACATCAACGAGATCATCCTCGGCACCGAGTACGAGCTGATGGCGGACTTCAAGGTCGGCCTCAACTTCGTCGCCCGCAACCTCCCGATCATCATCGAGGACATGTCGGTCGACGGTGGCAACACCTACTTCATCGCCAACCCGGGCGAGGACTTCTCGAGCGACGCCCAGGACCTGCGCGACGCGGCGATGAACGAGACCAACCCGGACCTGGCCGCGCTGTACGAGGCGCGCGCCGACCAGCTCGACGCGGTCAAGAACTTCGACAAGCCGGTCCGCGACTACCAGGGCATCCAGTTCACCGCCCAGCAGCGGTTCTCGAAGAACGCGATGCTCCTCGCGTCGTACACCTACTCGCGCAGCAAGGGTAACTTCCCGGGCCTGTTCTCGACCGAGACCGGCCAGCTCGACCCGAACCTGACCTCGATGTACGACCTGCCGGACCTGATGTCGAACCGCTACGGTGCGATGGGTCTGGATCGCCCGCACCTCCTCAAGGTCGACGGCTTCTACCAGTTCGATCTCAAGGCGGCCGGCATCGTGACCCTGGGCGCCAGCGTCCGCGGTCAGTCGGGCCTGGCGTACAACGCCCTGGCGCGCCACATCGACTACGGCGTGGACGAGAGCTACCTCCTGCCGCGTGGCTCGGTCGGCCGCGCGCCGTTCACGACCACCACCGACATCAAGGCCACCTACGGCCGCCGGATCGGCAAGGACCAGCGGATCGAGGTCTTCGCCGACGTGTTCAACCTGTTCAACTCGCAGGAGCAGACGGACACCGACGAGCGCTACACCCAGGACATCTCGGATCCGATCGTCGGTGGCGACTTCGGCGACCTCGAGCACGCCAAGACCAAGAACCGCGCTGGTAGCCTCCGGACCACGCCGTTCCAGAACAAGAACCTCGGCAACCTGAACGCTCGCCAGGCGCCGCGGTCGATCCGCTTCGGTCTGCGGTATTCGTTTTGATCTGTGAACCCGGTGCGTAGGGCGCGGGGGTGGTGGTTTCTACCGGGCGGGTATCCGGAACCCCCTGCGTGAACCAGCGGTTCCGGAGGTGGACGGGGAGGATGAGGAGGACGGGGAGGGGAGCGGTGGGAGAGTGACGGAGATGCCCTCGCGAAAGCGGGGGCGTTTTCGTTTGAATCCCTGAACCCGGTGCGTAGCGCGCCGGGTCCGTGGTCACTACCGGGCGGGTATCCGGAACCCCAGGCGTGGACCAGCGGTTCCGGAGGTGGACGGGGAGGACCGGGAGAGCGGGAGAACGGAAGGGGAGCGGGGTGAGTGACGGAGGCGCCCTCGCGAAAGCGGGGGCGTTTTCGTTTGAATCCCTGAACCCGGTGCGTAGCGCGCCGGGTCCGTGGTCACTACCGGGCGGGTATCCGGAACCCCAGGCGTGAACCAGCGGTTCCGGAGGTGGACGGGGAGGACCGGGAGAGCGGGAGAACGGAAGGGGAGCGGGGTGAGTGACGGAGGCGCCCTCGCGAAAAGCGGGGGCGTTTTCGTTTGAATCCCTGAACCCGGTGCGTAGCGCGCCAGGTCCGTGGTCACTACCGGGCGGGTATCCGGAACCCCAGGCGTGAACCAGCGGTTCCGGAGGTGGACGGGGAGGACCGGGAGATCGGGAGAACGGGAAGGGGAGCGGGGTGAGTGACGGAGGCGCCCTCGCGAAAGCGGGGGCGTTTTCGTTTGGATCTGTGAACCCGGTGCGTAGCGCGCCGGGTCCGTGGTCACTACCGGGCGGGTATCCGGAACCCCAGGCGTGAACCAGCGGTTCCGGAGGTGGACGGGGAGGACCGGGAGAGCGGGGTGAGTGACGGAGACGCCCTCGCGAAAGCTGGTGGAACGGAGGTGATGGCAGGGAGCCGAACGGGGGCCGGCCGCCCACGAGGGAGACCCTGCGACGGCGACGACCTCGCGAGCTCCCAGGACAGGGCAGACCGGGTTGATCGATCCCAGGTTTCCGAGAGGTCGCCGAGGTCGCGCGGTGTGGCGAGAGAGCGGGGAGGCGTTGGCGCACGGGTTGACCGACGTGGGCAGGCCCCCGACGGCGGCCACGGCCCACGCCAGCTCCGGAGTCATCACCGGATCCTCGAGAGCCGGACGCTGTCCGGCTCGATCCCTGGTTCCCGAGAGGTCGCCGAGGTCGCGCGGTGTCGAGAGAGAGCGGGGAGGCGCTGGCGCCCGGGGTGACCGACGTGGGCAGGCCTCCGGCGGCGGCCACGGCCCACTCAAGGTCCGGAGTCATCACCAGATCTGCGCCGAGGTTGCGCGGTGCCCAGGGTTTCCGAGCGGTCGACGAGGGCCCGGGAGGCGCAGTCAGGTGGCGGCGGTTCGCAGTAGATCGGGGCGCGGGGTCGCGCGTGGAACGGGGAATGGCGCGACTTCGGTTCGAGGATCACGTTGGGTTTCACCGGGCGGCGCTGGCGGCCATGGTGGGCGGTGCGGTGGGTGGGATGGCCGGCGGGGTCGCGGAGCTCGGCCCCGTGGCAGGGGCGACGGTGGGGTTGGCGGCGGGGTTGTCCTGGGCCGAGCGACCGTGGTCGGGGGCCGACACCGGCCTGCGCATGGCGGTGGTCGCTGGCGTCGTGGCGCTGGCCGCGACGATCAGTCCGGCGGTGTTGCCGTTTGGGCTGATCGGGGCGCTGGCGATCGGCGCGCCGCGCGCACGGCTCGTGGCGGCGGCCGCCGTCGCGGTCGGCGCGGCCTTCATCGCGGTGTGGGCTGGGCATCGGGCCGACGCCGCTGCGGCGCTGTCGACCTGGGCCGGTCCCGCGATCGACGCGACGGCCGGCTTGTTCGTCGGAGCGGTGGCGGCCGCGGCGGTGGCGGCGCGGCACGTCGCCCTGGTGAAGGATCCGGTGGCCGCGGTGCGGCGCGGCCTGCCCACGCTGACCGGGGAGCCGGCTGAGCTTGTGGCCCGGGCGGTCGCGATCCTCGATCAGAGCGGCGCGATGGCCCCCGACGAGCGCGCCCTGGTGGCCTCGGGGGTCGACGCGATCGTCGCCGTCGCGGCCCGGACCGCCCGCACCCCGGCGGTCGATCGCGCCGCGATCGACGTCCGGGTCGCCGAGCTCGATCGTCGGCTGGCGGCGTGTACCGACGAGGTGGCGGCGGCGCAGTACCGCGAGGCCCGCGCCGCCCTGGCCGACCAGGCGACCTACGCGGCCGCGGTCGCCACCGCGCAGGAGCGGGTCGTCGCGCGCATGCACCACTGCGTCGCGACCCTCGAGAAGTTCCGCCTGGCCTGCGCCCACGCCGACGCCACGTCGGCGGCGCGCGAGGCGGCCGACGCGCGGTCGGCGGTCGCGGTGTTGACCGATCTGTCGGTGGGCCTGACCGCGGCCGAGGCCCAGGCGGAGGCGCCGGCGCCGGCGATGGCCGCGCCGACTGCGTGAAACCGCGGACTGAAACCGCGGACTGAAACCGCGGACTGAAACCGCGGACCGGGCGGTCGCCACCATGGTGGTAGGCTCGACCGCAGGAGATCCGCATGCGCACCTTCGCCCTGGCCGCCGCGATCCTCGCGGCCCTCGCTCTGTCCGCGCCGCCGGCCGTCGCCGATGACGCGGCCGCCCACTACAAGCAGGGGGTGTCCTGGAAGGCCCAGGGCAAGGACGACGAGGCCATCGCCTCCTTCGAGAAGGTGGTGGCGGCCGACCCGCGCCACGGCATGGCCTGGGCGGCGCTCGGCCACCTGTACAAGAAGAAGAAGGAGCACGCCAAGGTCGTGGAGGCCTACGAGCAGGCCTCGAAGATCTTGGTCAAGGACGCGGTGGTCTGGTCCAACCTCGGGATGGCGTACTACCGGGTCGATCGCCTCGACGACGCCCTGGCCGCGCTCCAGACCTCGTGCCGCCTCGATCCGAAGCAGGCCGACGTGTTCTCGAACATCGGCGTGATCAAGCGCAAGCAGGGCGACACCGCCGGGGCCCTGGTCGCCCTCGAGTGGGCGGTCAAGCTCGCGCCGACCGATGCGTCGTACCAGAACAACTACGGCGTCGCGCTGCGCGCGGCCAACCGCCTGCCCGACGCCGCGGCGGCCTTCGCCAAGGCCATCGAGCTGGCGCCCAACCAGGCCGAGTACTACTTCAACGCCGCGGTGGTCTTCCGTCGACAGGAGGAGGTCGACCAGGCCATCCCGATGTACGAGAAGGCGGTGGGGCTGGCGCCCGATCACGCCGACGCTTGGTACGACCTCGGCTACATGTACAAGCTCAACCACGATCACCCCAAGGCGATCGAGGCGTTCAACACCTACCTCGAGCTGAACAAGGGCGCCGATCCCGAGGCGCAAAAGAACATCGAGGGCGAGGTCCTCGCGCTCGGCGGCACGCCGGTGACCGCGCCGCCGCCCAAGCCCGAGCCCAAGAAGAAGAAGCCCAAGGCGAAGCCGAAGGCCAAGTAGGCGCGGCCGCGGGACCGGTCGCGGCTGCGGCCGGCCGACGGTCAGCGCGCGCTGCCCATCAGGCGCGCATCACAGCGCCGCCAGCGCCGCGGCCAGACGATCGACCGCGATGAGCTCGAGGCCCAGATCGTCCTCGAGCCGCGCCCGGTTCTGCGCCGGCAGGATGCAGCGGGTGAAGCCGAGCTTGGCGGCCTCGGCCAGGCGGAGCTCGGCCATCGGCACCGCGCGCACCTCGCCGGCCAGGCCGACCTCGCCGAAGACCACGGTCTCGGCGTCGATCGCGCGGCCGCGCTGCGACGACGCCAGCGCGCAGGCGATGCCGAGATCGATCGCCGGCTCGGCCAGCCGAAGTCCGCCGGCGATGTTCACGAACACGTCCTGGCCGACGAGGTCGTAGCCGACCCGCTGCTGCAGGACCGCCAAGAGGAGCGCGACCCGGTTGGCGTCGACGCCAGCGACCGTGCGACGGCCGAAGCCGGCGGCGGCCGGCGCGACCAGCGCCTGGACCTCGACCAGGAGCGGGCGGTGGCCGTCGGCCGACGCCACGACCACCGAGCCCGGGGCGCCGCGCGGCCGCTCGGCCAGGAGCAGCGCCGACGGGTTCGGCACCTCGACCATGCCGCCCGCGCGCATCTCGAACACGCCGAGCTCCTGGGTCGAGCCGAAGCGGTTCTTGTGGGCGCGCACGATGCGATAGGCGCCGGCGCCGTCGCCCTCGACGTGGAGCACCACGTCGACCAGGTGCTCGAGGGTCTTGGGTCCGGCGAGGCCGCCGTCCTTGGTGACGTGACCGACGACGATCGTCGGCGTCGCGGTGGTCTTGGCGTAGCGGACCAGGCGCGCGGCGCACTCGCGGACCTGGGCGATCGCGCCCGGGATCGAGTCGAGCTCGCCGGTGTAGACGGTCTGGATCGAGTCGACGGCCAGGACGGTCGGCGGCTGGGCCCGGGCGTGACCGAGGATCAGGTCGACGTCGGTCTCGGCCACCACCCGCAGGGCGCCGCCGGCGGCGCCGATGCGGCGGGCGCGCAGCGCGGTCTGAGCCACCGACTCCTCGCCGGTCGCGTACAGCACCGGGCCGGCGCCGGCGAGCGCACCGAGCACCTGGAGCAGCAGGGTCGACTTGCCGATGCCGGGGTCGCCGCCGAGTAGCACCACCGCGCCCGGCACCAGGCCGCCGCCCAGGACCCGGTCGAGCTCGGCCAGGCCGGTCGCGAGGCGCGCGCCGGCGTCGAGCTCGGCGACCTCGGAGATCGCGATGGGGCCGGCGCCGTCGGCGACCAGCGCGGCGCCGGCGCGCGGCGGCGGTGCGCTGACCAGCTCCTCGACCAGCGTCCCGAACTCCTGACACGCCGGACAACGGCCGAGCCAGCGGGCCTCGACGTGGCCACACCCGCCGCACCGGTAGACCGCGCGCGGCGCCTTGGACTTGGCCTTGCCCGCCACGCCGCGATCAGAACTCGATGCCGAGGCGAGCCTGGAAGGTGTGGGCGTTCGACGACGTGCCGGCGTTCTCGTTGTTGTCGCCGAACGGGAACGCGCCGGTGTCGTCGGTCGGGTGATCCATCGCGCCGAGCGGGAAGAGGACGCCATAGGCCAGGCCGGCGTGGAAGCCGCCCGACGAGTAGCCGAGGTCGGCGTCGAACTCGGTGCCCCAGAACGTGCTGTTGCCCGGCGTCGACACCGACTTGACCGCGGCGCTGGTGACGTTCTGGGCCTTGAAGGTGATGGCCTTGGTCAGCTTGTACGACATGCGCGGCCGGACGTAGAAGGCGTTCGACACCGCGCCGATCAGCTCGCGGAACAAGATCAGGTCGACCTCGTAGTCGGGATCGAACACGAACCGGGTCATCGAGTCGTCGCCCGAGGTCGGCACCAGCGAGCTGTTGCGCAGGTGGGTCCGACCCTCGACCGGGTTGTCGTGATCGTCGCCGGTGGCCAGGCCGAGCTCCAGGCCCAGGCCGAGCTTGTCGTCGAAGGCGGTGGTGGTGGCCCGGGCGACCGCGCCGAAGGTCTGGAGGTCGAGCGGATCGTCGAAGCCGAGGTCGTCGAGGGCCTCGATCGAGCCCATCAGGTAGGCCGCCTCGGCCTCGAACAGGATCTTCTTCCAGCCGAGCTTGACCCAGCCGTTGAACAGGTAGCTCGACAGCCCGCGCTGGACCAGCTTGTCGGCGTCGGGGGCGGTGGCCGGCACGTAGTCGGTCAGGTCGTAGTCGACGTCCTGGGTCCGGCGCTGCAGGCGGCCGCCGAAGTTGAGGGCGAGCTTGCCGCGATCGACCGCGTCCTTGAAGTCCGACGGCGCATCCATCTTGGCGATCGCCAGCATCCACGAGCTGGTGTCGTCGAGGTCGTCGAGGTCCCACGGCTGGCCACCGAAGGTGGTGCGCGGGCCCTGGGCGGTCGACAGGCCGTTGCTCGGCCAGTCGTACGCGGCGGCGGCCTTGAGCGGAGTGCCCGGCAGCTCGGCGGTGATCATCAGGCGATCGACGGTGTCGCCGTAGTCGCTGTCGAGATCGTAGGACGTGTCGTTGGCGCCGCCGACGTTGGCGTCGGCGCCCGGCATCCACAGGGTCTCCCACTGCGCGTAGTCGGTGTCGTTGCGGCGGCCGCTGTTGGCGACGATGCCCAGGCCGAAGTGATCGGGCATCCGCCCGAACTTGAGCAGAAACAGCGCGGTCGACACCTCGCCCCAGGCCCGGCGCACGACGATCGAGTCGGCGTCGCTGTTGACGCCGCCGATCGGCGCGGTGGCGCCCCCCGAGAACGCGCCGAGCGGCGGATCGCCGGCCGGCGTCGACCCGAGGACCAGGTTGTCGAGGAGATCGACCTGGGTGTGGATCGCCAGGGTGTTGGTCAGCTCGAGGCGCGGCTCGAGGCGCAGCCGCAGGTTGGTCGAGGTGATCGTGTCGTCACAGGTCGAGATGCCGGTGGTGGCGCTGCACGACAGCGGCTGGGCGAAGGGCGCGCCGCCGAAGTCGGGGTCGTCGGCGAAGCCGAGGTTCCAGTTCTTGGCCCAGTCGCCGCGGCCGCGCAGGTAGCCATCGACGCGCATGACGTCGTACTTCTTGCGGGTGTCGCGGCGGGCCGGCACCGCCGGGGTGGTGGCCAGGAGGTTGGCGGTCTTGGGCGCCGCCTCGGCCGCACCCTGCGGCTTGGGCTCCTCCTCGCCGGTCGGCGGGCCGCCGGTCGGCAGCGGGCTGGGCTGGGCGGCGGCCGTTGCCGTGAGCGCGGCGAGGGCCAGCGCCGGGCCGGTGAGGGTGGAGGCGAGACGGGGGCGAACGAGCATCGACGGGGCTCCGGGCGCCGACCCGAGGGAGGTGCGGTCAGGCGCGGAAATCATGAACGAATCAGCCGAGTAAGGCGGGCGGACGATAGCGGCGTCGCCCCCGGGCGTCAAATCGTCGGGGCGACAAGCGGCGGGGGGCGATCGGTCGAGGAGTTGGCGCGCCCCGCGCCGGGGAGTAGGTTCCATGCGATGCGGTTGGACCCGGCCACCCTCGCCACCGTTGCCTCGCTCGCCGCGGCGGCGTGCCGGCCGTCGTTTCAGCCCGAGCCGGTGGGGGCCGAGCCCACGCCGGTGACCGAGACCCATCGCCCCGGCTCGACGGCGGGGCGGGGCGCGATGCTCGCGGAGCTGTGCCTCGATGGGCTCGACGGTCGCCCGGCCCTGGCGCCGCTGGTGATGCGCGGGGTGTCGTGGACCACCGAGCGCGACGAGCTGGCGACGGCGGTGGCCCGGGGCCAGGTCGGCCCCTTCGCGGCCGCGTCCTTCGACGGCCAGCGGGCCGGGCGCTTCGACGTGCTGGGGGCGGCCGATGGCGGCGCGGTCGCGATCGGCTCGTACACCGGGGCGGCGCCGTGCCTGCCGGGCGGTGCGCCCGACGCGGTGGCCGATCGCGCGTGCCTGGCGGCGCGCCGGGGCTGCGGCCTGGCGATGGCGCCGCTGGCGGCGGCCGGCGGCCTGATCGACGACGAGCGGGAGCCGCCGACGCTGGTGGTCGGCGGGGCCTGCGTGGCCGACCCCGAGCTGGTGGTCGACGTCGACGGCGATGGCGCGCCGGAGCGCTTCCCGCTGGCCGGGTTCCTCGACGGTGGCCGCGCGCCCGAGGCCGAGGTCAGCGCGGCGGCCCGCGGCGAGGGACCGGCGTGCGCGCCGCGGTTCGCGACCTACGCGATCGCGTTGCCGGGCGACGGCGTCCAGGTCCAGCTCGACGTGCTCGGGGTCCTCGACGTCGACGGTGACGGCTGGCGCGAGCTGGTGCTGGGGCTGCGCTATCCGGATCGCAAGACCGTCGCGGTCTACAGCGCGACCGCCTCGGTGGCGCGCCTCAGCCTGGTGGGCGAGGTCACGCCCTGGGAGCCGTGAGCGAGCGGCCGAGGGCCGGCGAAGGAACCAGCTCGCCCGACCTCAAGCCAGGCGGGCGTGGAGCTCGGCGATCGCGGCGAGGATCGGCGCCCCGGCGGCGGTCGGCCGCGCGTGGTCGCGCAGGGTGGCGAGGGCGGCGGCGTTGCCGGCGGTGACCTGGGCCTGGCGCCGGGCGAACTGCGGCGAGCGGGCCAGCGGGTGAGCGAGGGCGGCCAGGCGGTGGTGGAGCGCGGCCACGGGGACGAAGGCGTGGGCGGCCAGGAGGACGCCGTGGACGGGGCGCAGGTCCGGGCGCGCCGGCGAGGTCACCCGCTCGTCGGGCGGGTTGTCGAGGAGCGGCGCCAGCCACGACACGAGGTTGAGCTTGCCGTGCTGGGTCTCGTGAATGACGGCCTCGGCCAGGGTCAGCGGATCCGGGTGGAGCGAGAGGTAGATCAGGCCCGGCGCCTCGCGGAACGAGCACGACAGGTGGCGCTCGCCGTCGAAGCCGACCGGCACGATCCGGCGCAGCGTGATGGCCAGCTCGGCGTGGAGCGTCGGCAGCGCGGCGGCGATGGCCTCGAGCGCGACGGTCAAGGCCGCGGTCCATGCGGCGGGCGCGTGGCCGCCCCAGTCGAGGGCGTTGCCGGCCTTGTCGGGGTGGGCCTCGAGGTGGCGGACCGGGTTGCGATCGACGGTGGCCAGGCGCGCGGTCGGCAGCGCGGCGGTGATCGGCAGGTCGTCGGCGAAGGCCGCCCCGCGGTCGGCGCGCGCGATCAGCGTGGCGGCGGCGTCGGCGTCGACGGTCGGCTCGTCGGCGAGCGCCAGGGCGCAGGTGCGGACGTCGAGGTCTGCGCACGCTGCGACCAGGCCGCCGGGCCCCGCGGCGAGGGCCCGACGCGCGGCGGCGAGGGGCGCGCGCCGCGGTGGCGGCAAGGCCGCGCCGCGGTAGCTGGCCAGGCGGCGGGCCGCGACCTGATCGACCTGGGCCGACAGCCGCGCCGCCAGATCGTCGTCGGGACCAGGCACCAGGAGGTAGCTCGTGAGGTCGCGGTCAGGCATCGCGTCCGCCGAGGTAGACGTGGCGGGGCCCGGCGCCGCGGGTGGCGCTCACGACCCGGGTCGGGCGGCCGCTGGCGGCGATGCGCTCGGCGGCGTCGCGATCCCCCGAGGCCCGGGCCCACGCCGCGCCGAGGTCGAGGTGGGCGAAGCGCGCGACGTCGACGTGGAGCGCTGGCGCGGTCTCGCCGTCGGCGGTGAAGCGGCGGGCCTCGAGGAGCGGCAGCTCGCCGAGCAGGAGGCCGGCGCCGTCGAGGAGCGCCAGCAGGTCGCCGGGGTGCGCGGCGCGGGCGGCGGCGGCGGTCAGCGGCGCGTAGTGCTTGTGGGCGATCACCGCGGCGCCGCGGGCGTCGACGGCGATCATGGTGGTGGCGTCGGCGGGCGGCGGCCCACCGACCAGCGCGTGGGCGGCGCGAGCGAGGGCGGCGGTCGGGGTCGCGAGGTAGAGCTTGGCGCGGGGCGGTCCGGCGCCGCGGTCCTCGCCGACGAAGGCGATCCGCTCGGCGGGGACGCCGGCGCCGAGCCAGGCCCGGGCCAGGCCGACCAGCGGCGTGCTCGGATCGATCGCGGTCAGGAGCGCGGCGGCGAGGCCGGCGGGGTCGCGCGCGGGGCCGGGGATCGACGGGTTGACCAGCCAGCGCACCGCGTGGGGCGCGCCCAGCGTGAAGGACGGCTCGACGGCGCGGGCGTCGAGGAGGCCCGCGGCGAGCAAGGCGTCGGCGGCGGCGCGCAGGCCGAGGCCGGCCGCGACATCGAGCGGCGCGGTCGGCGGGGGCGGGGCGGTGAGCTGGGCGGCGAGCTGGCCTCGGTCGACGGCGGTGAGCGCGGCGGCCACCGCGTCGAGGAGCGGCCGGGCCCGCGCCAGCTCGGCGGGCGTGAGCAGCGGGTGCGTCAGGACCAGGCTCGCGGTGCGAGCGAAGCCGTCGCGGCCGCTGGCCCGCGGCGCCAGCGCGATCGCGAGGCCGCCGCGCTCGTCGACGAACCGCAGCGTGGCCCGGTCGCCGTCGCGTTCGGCGGCGGTCAGCCGGAAGCCGGCCACCTCGCCGCCGAGGGCCAGGCCGAGCGGCGCGGGATCCCAGTCGACCGGTGGGGGCGTGGCCGGGGCCGAGGGGGCCGCGGTCCAGCCGTGGTAGCGCGCGAACGGGGGCGCCGGCGGGGCGCCGCGGTCGTCGACGAAGGGCCGGACGCGGTCCTCCTCCCAGCCGAACCGGCGGACGTACGCGTCGGGCAGCCCCGAGCAGCCGTCGTCGCTGGCGGCGGCCGCACACACGCCGCCGTACCAGCAGCCGTAGCGCGGATGATCGTGCCAGAAGGCGTCGTCGATGATCAGCCGCGGCTGGGCATCGGAGTGGACGTGGGCGACCTCGCCGAGGAGGCAGCGCGGGAAGTACTTCACCGTCATCGCCAGGCCGCGGGCCAGGCCGGTCGCGACCGCGCGCTGGAGCGGCGGCGCCGCGACCGCGACCGGGACCAAGAGCGCTCGGGCGTCGGCGGCGTCGACGCGCGGGACGTAGCCCCACAGCTCGCTGGCGCCGGCGCCGAGGTCGGCGGCCAGGGCGATGATCGCGGGCAGCTCGTCGACGTTGGCGGCGCACACGACCGTGTTGGTGATGACGCTCGCGCCGGCCGCGACCAGGCGGGCGATGCCGGCGGTGATCGCGGCGAAGCTCTCGGGCACCGCGGTGACCGCATCGCAGGTCGCGGCGGTGGCGCCGTGCAGCGACACGAAGTACTCGTCGACGCCGGCGGCGGTGAGGCGCGCGACCAGGTCGTCGTCGAGGCGGGTGGCGTTGGTCTGGATGCGGACGTGCTCGACGGTCGGCACGGCGCGCGCCAGCGCGGCGTAGCGCGGCAGGTCCTTGTCGAGCGTGACCTCGCCGCCCGAGAAGATGATCCGGGTGACGCCCGCGGTCAGGCGCGGATCGGTCAAGAGCCGGTGGGCCTCTTCGAGCGTGACGCCGCGGAACCGGCCGCCCAGGCCATCCTCGACGTAGCAGAACCGACACGCCAGGTTGCAGCGGAAGCTGAACGTGACCAGGAGCTCGCGCCCCGGGCGCAGCGGGTTGGCGCCCGCGCCCGGCCGCAGCACCCGCAGGCCGTCAGCAGCTCGCATGGATCGCGGTCCGGGTGATGGTGGGCTCGAGGCTCGGCAGCGCGCCGTCGCCAGCGGTGAAGTCGAGGCCGAGATCCCAGCCCAGATGGGCCAGGCGTCGGCGCCGGGTGTCGAGGTACGCGACCAGCGGCGCCGGCCAGCCGTGCTCGACCGCGAACCGCACGGTCTCGTCGGTGTCGACGCCGGCGAAGTACAGGCCGTCGGCGCGCCGCTTGTTGGCGACGCACAGGCGCCGGCACGCGAACAGGCCGGGCGCCACCACCGCCGCCAGGCCGCGGGCGGGCGCGCCCAGGTGGACGCTGGCGGTCAAGCGCGCACGGATCGCGTCGGGCTCGCGCCGCGGGTCGTGGAACGTGTAGAGATTGGCGAGCTCGAGCGATCCGTCGGAGACGGTGTAACTGCGACTAGCGCCAGGACCGTGATCTCCCTGGATATAGACGGTCAGGCGGCGCGCGACCCCGGCGGCCAGGCCGGCGGCGTCGAGCTCGAGGCTCCACAGGTGATGCGGTGGCAGGCGAGCCGGTCGCGGCGGCAGGCGCAGGTGGTCGGCCACGGCGGCGGCCACGGTCGGCAGCGCCGCCTCGGGCCGGCCCTGCCCAGGGTCGTAGACGTATAGCTCCCAGGTCAACGCGCCGTCGGCGTGCTTGATCCCCCACACCAGGTTGCCCGGTCCGAGCTGGGCCCGCAGCCGCTCGACCACCGCCACCCCGGCGGCCTCGACCTCGGCGACGGCGAAGGACTCGTACAGCAGGTTGTGCGCGGCCAGGCCATCGGCGACCTCGGCCCGCGGCGGGTACGGCGCCAGCACGTAGTCGCGCAGCACCCGGCCGGGATCGTGGGCGACCTCGGCGGTGAGGGCCCGGCGCGGCGCCGGGGCCACCGCCGGAGCTGACGGCCGATCGAGCACCGTCGCCAGCGCCGCGATCGGGCCGACGCGGTCGCCGAACGGGCGGGAGCGGGAGCGCGCGGTCACCGCGACCCCGACGGTACCACGGGCAGCCAGGCGTCGAGGGTCGGCCCGGCCGCCAGCGGCGCGACCTCGAGGGGGCAGCCGGCGTCGGCGCAGGCCGCGGCCAAGGCGCGGGCCGACGCTGCTACCGCCGCGAGCGCGCCCAGGTCGATCGCGTCGAGGGTGACCTGGGCGCGCAGCCCGGTCAGCGGCACCGCGGCGCGGAGCGCCAGGTAGGCGCGGGGATCGCCGACGCCGACGGCGACCCGGGCCTCGACCGCGACGCCGTGCGCCGCCAGGGCGACCGCGCCGGCGACGGTCTGGGTGTGGGCGCCGTCGACCTGGGCGGCGGTGTCGTGGCCGGCCGCGGTCGGCGCGAACAGCTTGACGCTGGCGCCGGTGACCCCGGCGCGCGCCAGCGCGGCGGCGAAGGGCGGGTAGGCGGCGCGGCGGGCGTTGGTCACCAGGCCGACCGGGCGGCGATCGGCGCCGCGGGCAGCGGCCAGGAGCTCGGGCAGGTCGTCGCGCAGGGTCGGCTCGCGGCCGGCCAGGATGATCGGGAGGTCGTCGGCGCGGGCCGCGACGATGCGGGCGATCGCGGGCTCGCCGGCGCGGCGCTCGCCGTTGGGGCACGCCGCGCAGCCGTTGTTGCATGCGCCGTCGAGGCGGACCACCGCAGCGCGCCGCTGCCAGCCCCGGGGCGGGCCGTCGTCGCGGCGGGCCAGGGCGTCGAGCGTGGCCACCAGCTCGTCGAGCGCGCGGGCGATCGCCGCCGCGGTCGGGGCGACGTCGGCGTCGACGCCGCGCCAGGTCTGGGCGAAGGCGGCGACCGCAGCGAGCTGACTGGCCTCGGTGGCGACGCCCAGGCGGGCGCGCAGCCGCTCGGCCAGGCGCCAGGCCAGGCGGGTCCGCGGATCGAGGAAGCGCCACGGTCGCTCGTGGTGGTAGCCCTTGCCGGCGCCGGCGCCCGCCTCGTCGCTGGGCCAGGCCTCGACCACCGCGCCGGCGGCGGCGGCGGCATGGAAGATCGGCAGGTCAGGGTAGAGGCGCAGGCGGTTGCGCCCCAGCTCGTCGAACAGCTCGCGCAGGCCGTGGGCGCGGATCACCGCGATCGAGGTCGCGAGGTCGGCGGGGGTGGTCCACGGGTTCCACAAGATCAGGCTGTGGCCGCGGGCCTCGGCGAAGGCGAAGGCCGCCGGATGAGCCGCCGCGAGGTCGCGCAGGAGCGCGATCGCGGCGAGCTGCTCGGCGACCGTGGTGCCCTTGTTGTACCGGGCCAGCTCGACGTCGGAGAAGGCCTCGAAGCCGGTCAGGTAGACCTCGACCTGGTGTCCGACCGCGGCGGCGGCGGCGATCGCGTCGTCGAGGAGGCGGCGCTCGCGGACCAGGGTGTCGACCCGGGCCGCGAACAGCCAGCGCACCGGCGGCACGCCCGCGGCGGCGGCGGCCGCGATCAGCGCCGTCAGGTAGCGCAGCGCGTGTTGATCGTCGAGGACCAGCTCGCGGGTGGTCGGCGCCCCGGCGGTGATGTGGCGGGCCTGGCCGACCAGCGACGCGATCACCTCGGCGTCGGGGCGGCGCTCGTAGTCGCCGCCCAGGCTGCAGAACGCGCAGCCCAGGCGCGCGACCTCGGCGTCGTCGGGCCACGTCAGGTCGCGGTACAGCGGCAGCGCTCGCGGATCGGCGGCGTAGGGGCAGCCGGCGTTGCCGAACAGGGTCCGCCGCACGACCGCGGGCGCGGGCCCGAGCGCGATCGCGTCGTGCTCGAGCATCGGCGCGAGGGGGCGCCGCGGGCCGCGCTCGTCGGACAGCGCGGCGATGGCCACCGGACCCTCGGGCCCGACCACCGCGACCCCCGGCACCTGCGCAGGATCCTCGCCCGCGGCGAGGGCCGTCAGCGTGGCCGCGAAGGCGTCGGCGATCTGCCAGATCGTCACCGCGCGCCGGGTGCGGCCGCCGCGGGTCGGGCCGCGCCGCCAGCCGACGATCAGCTCGATCGCCGGGGTCGGCTCGACCGAGTCGCCGCGCACGACCAGGATCGCGCGGCGGTGGGGCGCCGCCGCGGTGAAGGCCGCGATCGGTCGGTCGTCGAACAGCCGCTCGACCACGACGACGTCGTAGCGACCCGCCTCGAGCCAGGCGGTCAGGCGGGCGGCGATCTCCGCGTCGCGATCGCCGCCGTCGCCGACGTAGTAGACCCGCGCGATCTGCGCGTGGTGACCGGCCGCCACCGCCTCGGCGGCGAGGACTCCGGCGAAGGTGTCGGGGAAGAAGCCGTCGCTGGCCTGGCCGTAGGGCAGGACGAAGGCCAGGCGCAGCGGTGGCACGTCGCGATGGTACGCGACGCGGTCAGGCCGGCGCGCGATGATCGGCCGCGGCCACGACGTCGGCGCCGGTCAGGCGCGCCCCGCGGCGCTCGGGCGCCGCCCGGGCCACCGGGCCGGGGCCCCGCGGCGGCGGGAACCCGACCGCGTCGTCGACGGTGAGGCCGGTGGTCAGGTCACCGGCGCCGGTCACCGCCCAGGCCACACCGTCGGCGTCGACCACCTGCTGGCGGGCGGCCAGCGCGCGCCAGGCCGCCGCGAACCCGGGGACGTCGTCGTCGAGCCAGGCCAGGACCGCCGCGGCCAAGTCGATCGTCGCCGCGCAGGTCGGTCGACACGGCACGTGGGACACCAGCGCCAGCGGCGGCGTCAGCCATAGCGCCAGCGGATCGCGCGGCGTCGGATCGTCGCCCGCCGCGGTCCACACCGAGGCGTCATCGTGGCCATCCCGGGCCAGCCAGGCCTCGACGCAACACCGCGGGTAGCCGAGGGCATCTCCCAGCGCCGCGATCGCCGCGCGATCGTGGTCGGTCGCGGCGCGCTCGACGGCGGCGTAGGCCGCGACGGCCGCCTGATCGGTGGCCGCCAGGACCGTGCGCCGTCCATCGGCCGCGACCGCTCCGATCCGCGCGCAGGTCAGGCCGTGGTCGCCGAGCCACTGGCGATCGCGCGCCTCGTCGGCGTCGGAGAAGCACTCGCGCTTGAGCAGGCGGCGCCGGCCCAGGGCCAGCGCCGCGCGCTCACCGTCGAAGGGCCACAGGTCGAGGCGATCGCGCAGCGCCGGGCGACCCGAGCGCAGCCACGACGGCCACACCACCGGTGCCAGCCGCGCGGCCACGGTCGCGGTCAGGCCGGTCGCGCGCGCCGCGAGCGCCTGCGCCAGCGCCGCGGTCGACGTCCTGGTCGGCGTCGCCTCGGCGAACCCGCGCACCACCGCCAGCACCGCCGCGCGCAGGCTCGGCGGCAGCGGTCCGACGTGGCTGATGGCGTGGCCGCCGGCGTGGACCAAGGCCCGGCGCTGACGGTCGGGATCCGGGATCAGCTCGAGCACCGCGAACGCGTCGCCGTCGCCGAGCGTCACGCGCGCGACCATGGCCCACGGTAGCGCGGATCGGGCATGCTCGGGGCATGTCCCTCGAGGTCGCGCCCGCGGCCGCCGATGAGGTCGCCGCGCTGCGGGCCGCGGTCCTCGGGCTGTGCGCGCCGCTGGCCCTCGGCGACGAGCTGGTGCCGGGCGCGCGCCTGATCGACGTCACGGTCGGGCTCGGCCTCGGGCTGGTGTTCGCGGTCGACGGCGAGCGCCTGATCGTCGAGGTGAGCCCCGGGCCCGGCCCGGCCGCCGCGCGCTCGGCCCAGCTCGGCTTCGCGTACCGCGGCCGCGATCGCGCCCTCGGTCAGCGGCTGTGCGCGATCCTGGCCGCCCAGGTCGGGCCCCGCGAGGCCGGCTTCCTCGCCGAGCTGGCCGCCCTCGGCGCCGCCACCGCCGCCGCGCCGCGGGTGCGCGCGGTCGCGGTCGATCGCTTGCTCGAGCCCGGCGGGACCGCGGCGGTGCCCTTCTATACGTGCAGCCCCTACGTCGGCTGCCTGATCGGCTGCCGGTTCTGCTACGCGCAGTCGCGCCTGGGCGAGGTCCGCGCGCTCCTGGGCCGACCGCCGGCGCTGTGGGGCACCTGGGTCGACGTCCGCGTCGACGCGCCCGCGGTCCTGGCCGCCGAGCTGCGGGCCTTGCCGCCGGCGCCGATCAAGTTCTGCCCGATCGTCAGCGACCCGTACCATGCGATCGAGGCGCGCACGCGCCTGACCCGGGCCTGCCTCGAGACCATCGCCGCGGCGCCCAGCCCACCGCCGGTCCTGGTGCTCACGCGCGCGCCGTTGATCCTGCGCGATCTCGACGTGCTGGCCGGCCTGCCGGCCTGGGTCGGGGTGTCGCTGCCGACCATCGACGACGACGTCCGCGCCCACTTCGAGCCCCGGGCCGCCACCGTCGCCGAGCGCCTGGCGATCCTGGCCGGGGCGCGGGCCGCCGGCCTGCGCACCTTCGCGGTGGTGCAGCCGATGTTGCCCGGCTCGATCGAGCGGCTGGCTGACGCGCTGGCCGCGGTCGCGCACTCGGTCAGCCTCGACGTCTTGCGCGGCGAGGAGAGCGCCGGGCCGCTGTTCGATCGCCCCGACGTCGCGGCCGCGCGCACCGCGGCCTGGCAGGCGGCGCAGCGCGACGCCCTGAGCGCGGCCCTCGACGCGCGCGGGGTCCCGCGCTGGATCGACGAGCTGCCGCCGGATCGCTGATCCGCGGTAGGCTCGGACGCGATGGCGCGCCGCGAAGGCCCGGTGACCGCTCCCGCTCGCGGCCGCGTCGGCCTGCCGGTGGTCGCCGACGGCAGCCGTCGCCATCCGCGCCTGGTCGGCGCCGGTCCTGGCCCGGGCGCGTGCAACAACGGCTGCGTCGACTGCGTGTCGCGGCTCGCGGTCGCCGACCGGACCGCCGCCGACGGCGCGGTCGCCGGTCACCACGTCGTCATCCACGATCGTGAGCCGACCCTGCGCCGCGAGCTGGCCGCCACCGTGCGCGACCTGCGCCAGCGCGGCGCGGCCGCGATCGCTCTGGTCACCAACGGCCGGCTGCTCGGCTACCCGGCGCGGGCCCGGGCGCTGCGCGACGCCGGCCTCGATCGCGCGATCGTCAAGCTGTTCGCGCTGACCGCCGCCGAGCACGACGCGATCGCCCGGGTCGACGGCGCCCACGCCCAGGCCCTGGCCGGCATCGCGGCGGCGCGCGCCGCCGGCCTCGACGTCGTGGTCAGCTACGTCGAGCGCGGCGTCACGATCGAGCGCGCGGCCGCTCGCGCCCAGGCCCACGCGCTGACCGAGCGCGATCCGGTGGTGCTGCCCGAGGCCGAGGTGGTCGGGCACGCCAACGAGTTTCGCTACGACGTCGTCACGCTGCGCGCCGGCGTCCACTTCGAGCACGCGTACTGGGACACCCGCGTGTTCCCGATGGTCCACGTCAACACCGGGCCGCTGTGCAACATCCGCTGCGTCTACTGCAACGTCCGCGGCGGCACCGATCAGCGCCTGTTCGACGCTGGCTACGTCGAGCAGCTCCTCGACGACGCCGCGGCCCGGATCCTCCACGGCCCCGATCGCCGCGGCGCGCCGACGATCGATCTGATCGGCGGCGAGCCGACCATGCACCCCGAGCTGCCGCGGCTGATCGCGGCGGCCCGGGCCCGCGGCTTCGCCCGGGTCCTCATCTGCACCAACGGCGTGCGCCTGGCGCGACCCGGCTACCTCGACGAGCTGATCGCCGCCGGGCTGACCGGCGTGCGGTTGTCGTTTCACGACCACCGGGCTGAGGTCGCGGCTGGGCTGGCCGACGTCGCCGGTCTCGGCGCCACCTATCCCGAGGTCGCGGCCGCGGTCCTGGCGCGCCCCGAGCTCGACACTCACCTGTTCCGCATCCTCCTGGCCGATACCCTCGACGCGCTGCCCGACTACCTGCGCTGGTTGGCCGCGCACAACCGCACCGGCCGCCCGATCGATCTGACCCTGGGGCTGCCGTCGATGCGCGGGCGTCTGTTCGACAACCGCCACCTGTATCCGCCGCTGGCGCGGGTCCGCCCGACGATCGCCGCGGCGATGGCGCTGGCCCACGAGCTGGGCTTCGCGCCGACCCTGCACCACGCGCCGGCCTGCGCCTACCCCGACGACACCACCCGGGCCGCGTGTCTCCACGTCGTGACCCAGCAGGTCGACGCCGCTCGCGGCACCACCACGGTCATGAACTTCGAAGGCGACGCGGTCCACGGCGAGGCCTGCGCGCGGTGCCCGGGGCGGACCGAGGGCTGCGCCGGCCTGCCCCGGGCCTACTTCGACGACGATCGCGCGGCCGCCGAGGCGTGGTTGACCCCGATCGCGCTGTCGCCTGGACGGCGCCAGGACCGATGATGCGGGTCGCCTTCGTCAGCCTGCACAGCCACGGCGATCGCTCGTTTCTCGACGACAACGCCCTGGCGCTGGCCTCGGGGCGGGCCCGGCGGCGCGGTCACCCCGGCGAGCTGGTGGTGGTCGCCCTCGACGGCCGGGCCGCCGATCCGACCGAGGGCCCGGCCTTCGCGGCGCTGGTCGCGGCCCTGGCCGGCTTCGACGTCGTCGTCTACGAGCGGACCTGGACCCGGCGCATCCCCGAGGCGCTGATGGCGGCGTGCCCGACCGCGACGTTCGTCCACTGGCGCGGCGAGCACGCCCTGGACGATCCGCCGGGCCACTATCAGGTCGAGACCCGGGCCCAGGACGCGCTCCTCGATCACCTGGCCGGCCGTCGGGCGAGCCTGCCGGTCGGCGCCGCGCGCCGCACCGCCGCGGGCTGGCAGCCCGGGCTGGGCGCGCTGCCGGTCGAGGCGCCGGCGCCGTTCGCCCCCAACCTCCACCCGATCGTCGTCAACCCCGACGCGCTGCCGGCCCAGCGCGTGTTCTCGATCGACGGCAACCCTGGCTGTCCCTACCAGGCCGACGCCCGCGCCAACCCGCGCTACGCCGGGGTCGAGCTCCCCGACGGGCTCGGCCGTGGCTGCGGCTTCTGCACGACCGGCAACCACCACGTCGCGCGGCCCCAGGCCGAGGTCCTCGAGGACGTCTTCGCGCAGCTCGCCTACGTCCGCCGCGAGGCGCCGGAGCTGACCCAGCTCGTCCTGCGCGATCAGAACCCCCTCGGCTACCTCGGCGCGTTGCTCGCGCGGTGCGCGGCCGAGGGCGTCGGCGGCTTCACGCTCCTGCTCCAGACCCGGGCCGACTGGCTCCTGGCCGGGGCCCGACGGTTCGGCGAGATCCTCGATCGCGCCGCCGCCGCGCGGATCACGATCACCCCGTTCCTCGTCGGCATCGAGAGCTTCTCCCAGGATGAGCTCGATCGCATGAACAAGGGCGTGACGGTCGCCGACAACCGCGCGCTCCTGGCCGCGCTGCGCGGCTGGGCTGAGCACCCGGCCTTCGATCTCTCCGGTGCGTCGTTCGGCTTCATCCTGTTCACGCCGTGGACGACGATGGCCGATCTGCGGGCCGCCTACGACGGCATCGTCGCCACCGACTTCGATCGGCTGCGCGGCCGGCTCTTGACCGCGCGGGTCCGCCTGTACCCCGACACCGCGCTGTACTACCTGGCGGCGAAGGACGGCCTGCTCGCCGACGACGGCGCCAGCCCGCAGCCCGGCCGCTACGGCTACTACCCGGATCGCGCCTGGCGGTTCGCCGATCCGGTGGTCGGCCACTTCGCCGAGCTCGCGGCCGCGGTCACCGATGCCACCGACGGCCGCGACCAGCGTCGGGTCTTCCGGACCTTGCTCGACGCCTTCGCCGCCGCCCCCGAGCCGCGAGCCATCACGCCGGCGCGGATCCTGGCCGCCCTGGCCGCGCCGCCGCACGGTGACCGCGCCCGCGGCGCCGTCGCGGCCGGCGCTCGTCGCCGCACCCTCGAGCTCGAGCTAGGCGGCGGCTGCGGTCGGGCCTGCGGCGTGTGTCCGCCCGCCGGCGCCGGCGCGCCGATCGCGTCGACCCTCGCCGGCGGCGGCGCTCGCGTCGTCGTGCGCGGTGGCGGGGGCGATCGCGCGCGGGTCGTCGCCGCGGTGGCGGCGGCGCGGGCCGCTGGCGTCGACGAGATCGTGGTGGCCGGCCACGTCGAGGACCTGGCCGAGCCCGGCGCCGCCGCGGCCCTCGCGGCCGCCGGCGTCGACGCGGTCGCGCTGGTCGTCGTCAGCCAGGTCGCCAAGGTCCACGATCGCGCGGTCGGTCGCGCCGACAGCCTGGTCGCCACCCTGGTCGCGGCGCGGGCCCTGGCGGCCGCCGGCGTCGCGATCGAACTCGAGCTACCGATCGTGCCGGCGCGGCTGCAGGACCTGGCGGCGATCGTCGTCCTGTTCGCGCGCGCGGTGCCGAGCGTGCGCGCGGTGCGCTGCTACCTGCCGCGCCATCCGATGCCAACCGCGCTGGCGCCCCCGCCGCTGGCCGATCTCGGGCCGCGCCTCGACGCCGCTCTGGCCGCCGCCGAGGCGTGTGGCACCCGCGCCACCTTCGACGTCACCGCCGCCGTCCCGCTGTGCGCGCTGGCCGGCTGGCCGCGCCTCGAGGCCGCCGCGCGCTTCGATCCACGTCGCCCGACGCGGGTCGGCGGCTGCGTGAAGCCGAGCGCGTGCGCCGGGTGCGCGGTCGCCGCGCAATGCCCTGGGCTCCCAGCGTCGTACCGCGCCGCCCACGGCGCGCGCGACGTCCGCCCGCTGGCGACTCGACCGCCCGCGCTCTACGCCCAGCGAACCACGCCGCCGCGGGTGTGGGACGAGCCGGCCCGGGCCGCGGCCCGCGCCGCGGGCCTCCTGGTGCTGCGTCCGACCGTGCACTGCAACCAGGACTGCGGGTTCTGCAGCGCCAACGAGTCGACGCCCAACGTGTGGGCCGAGCCGAGGGCGATGATGCGGGCGATCGCGCGCGCGGCCCAGCGCGGCGTCGAGCGCGTGTCGTTCTCCGGCGGCGAGCCGACCCTGGCGCGCGAGCTGCCGAGCTACGTCCGGGTCGCGCGTCGCGCCGGCATCGCCAAGGTCGAGCTGGTCACCAACGGCGTGCTGCTCGATCAGCCGCCCCGGGTCGACGCCCTGGTCGCCGCCGGCCTGACCCACGCCTTCGTGTCGCTGCACGGTCACGACGAGGCCAGCGCCAGCGCCGCGACCCGCAAGGCCGGTGACTTCGCGCGCACGATCGCGGCCATCGGTCACCTGGTCGAGCGCGGCGTGATCACCGTCGTCAACCACGTGATCCACGCCGGCAACGCGGCGCTCCTCGAGCGCTTCGTCGACACCGTGTGGGAGCGGTTCGGCGGGCGCGTCATGATCTCGTTCGCGTTCGTCACCCCGCAGTACCAGGCGCTGCAACATCCCGAGCTGGTGCCGCGGCTGTCGGAGGTCGCCCCCTACCTGGCGCGCGCGGCCTGGCGCGCGATCGACCTCGGGCAGCCCTTCGTGATCGGGTCGCGCCAGGGCGTGCCACCGTGTCAGCTCGGGCCCTTCGTCGGCTGGTCGGATCTGATCCATGTCGCCCACGAGGCCCAGGCCGAGGACGCGCCGCAGAAGGTCCACGGGCCGGGCTGCACCGGCTGTCGCTTCGCGCGCTACTGCACCGGGGTGTGGCGACCCTACGCCGCGCGCTACGGCACCGACGAGCTGGTCGCGCCGCCGGGGCCGCCGCTGGGCGAGCCCGAGCGGGCCGTGCTCCTGGCCCACGCCCGGCGGCCGCCGTGGGGCCAGCCGATGGCCTTCGCCGACGTCCATCCCTGGTTGCGCGACCGCGCCGCCGAGGAGCGTGGCCCACCGCCGCGCCCCACCGCCGCGCCGCTGCCGCCGCGCGTGGTCGGTGGCGACCGCCCGCTGCGCGCGCTCATGATCGGCAGCGGGCCGCGCGCCGTCGCGCTGGCCCGGGCCGCGGCGGCGGCCGGCGGCTGGGCGATCGCCGGCGTCTGTTCGCCTCACGCCGCGGCCCGCGATCGCGCGCCGTTCGCCGGGGCGCCGGCCTTCGCGTCCGTGGCCGAGGCCATCGAGGCGACCCGGCCCGACGCGGTCATCGTCGCGTCGGCCACCGCCAGCCACGCCGCGGCGGCGACCGCCGCGATCGCCGCCGGCGCGCCGGTCCTGATCGAGAAGCCCCTGGCCGGCAGCCTCGACGAGGCCCGCGCGGTGGTCGCGGCCGCGGCCGCCGCCGGCGTGCCGCTCATGGTCGGCCACAACGATCGCTTCGCCGCCGGGCTCGACCGCGCGCTGGCCGCCGCCGTCGGTCGACCGCTGTCGATCGTCCGCACCAGCGCGCCCCATGCCCTGGCCGCGTGGCAACGCGCGCCGCTGTTCGAGGCGCTGTACCACCTGATGGTGCTGGCCCACGGTCACGGCGCGACGGCGATCGCGGCGGCGCGCTGGCGCGGCGACGATCGTCCCCGGTGGTTGCGCCTGGCGCTCGACGGCGCCGCGCCGATCGCGATCACCTGGACCTTGGCCGGCGCCAGCGATGCGCTGGTGGTGGCGGCGCCCGGCGTGCACTGGCGGCGGGCCGGGCGGACCACGACCGTGACGCTGGCTGGCGCGGTCAGCGCGCCGCGCGATGGCGGCGAGCTCGAGCGGATGTTGCGCGAGTTCCACGCGGTGGTGCGCGAGCGCCAGCGGCCGCCGCTCGCGACCGGCGAGGATGCGCTGGCGGTCATGACCCTGACCGCGACCGCGATCGAGGCCTTGACCGCGGCCGGCGCGCCGATCCATCGCGCGACCGCGCCGCGCCACGCCGCGACCCCGGCCCTGGCGCCGCGCTATCGCTGACGTCAGGCGTCGCCGAGCGGGGTCATGGCGGCGAAGCCGTGGGCCCGGATCGCGTTGATGTGCTGGCCCCGACAGCGCGCGTCCTCGCGACAGTCGCGGCAGCGCAGGGCCTTGGCGTAGAAGCCGTCGGCGATGAACCGGCGGGTGAAGCGGAAGATCTCGAGGCGACCGTCGGGCCGCAGGGTCGCGGCGTCGGCGGTCAACGGCGGCACGCGCGGGGCCCGGCCGAGGATGCACGCCGGCACGTTCTCGACCGGCACCGGCGCGGTGAAGCGGGCGAAGAACCGCCGCAGCTCGACGTCGTGGCTGCGAGCCTCAGACACCAGCTCGTAGTTGGGCTGGCGCAGCGCCAGGCGCGGCGGGATCTCCGGGAGCGCGAGCAGCCAGGCCGCGGTCGCCTGGGTCAGGTGGACCACGACCTCGAAGGGAGCGTCGAGCGCGAGCAACGCCTCCGCGGCGGCGACGTCGCGCGCCACCGCCTGGACCAACGGTCGACCCGCGAACCGGCCGTCGTCGAGGGCGAGGCCGTCGTAGCTGGCCAGGTCGAGCGCGATCGTCGGCACCGCCGGCATTGGCGCGGCGGCGGCGGCGGCGGCGGCGACGTCGGCGGCCACGATCAACAGCCGGGTGGCGCCGCCGTGGGCGGCCAGCTCCGCCGGCGGTCGCCGCGGCTCGCGACCGCGACCGAGGATCGGCAGCCGGCGCTTGCCGTCGTCGGCGCGCTCGCCGTCGGTCGGGTCCGCGCCGTCGAGGAGGGCGGCCAGCGCCGCGGCGCGCTTGGCGCTCGCGGGATCGCCGCCGAACGGCGTCGGCACCGTGGCCTCCCAGCCGGGGTCGACCCGCAGCACCTCGAACCCGCCGGCGACCGTGGCGCGGGTGGCGTCGAGCTCGTCGCACAGCGGCTGCAGGTAGCAGTGGCGGCACTGGTCGGGGTTGCGGCAGTGCAGCGGCTGGCCGCGCTCGAGGAGGAGCTCGTACTCCTCCTGTCGGCCGCGGACCTCGTCGGTCAGCTTGTACGGATCCTGGATCAGCTCCTCGAAGCCCTCGCAGTGGGCCGGCGGAAAACGGTTGAGCCAGAGGTGCATGTCGGGTCGCCGCGACCACGCGAAGGCCTCTTGCAGATACGGCATCATCTCGGCCAGGTCGTAGAACAGCACCTCGCGGCCGTCGGTGTAGGCGCGCCCGAACGGGATGACCTGGAGCAGGTCGTACTCGCGCACGCCCTTGGCGACGAAGGTCTCGATCAACGCCGGGAGCTGGCGGACGTTGCCGCGGTTGACGCACACGTCGATGTTGACCACCACCCGGCCGTCGGCCAGGGCGTGGTCGAGGCCGGCGACCTCCTGTTCGAAGGCGCCCGGCACGCCGACCAGGGCGTCGTGGATCTTGGCGTTGGGCCCGTGGATCGAGAACGTGATCTCGGTCAGCCCGGCGTCGATCGCGCGCGTGAGGAAGTCGCGATACGCGAACAGCCGGCCGTTGGTCACGGTCTGGATCCGCGGGTAGCCGGCGAGCCGGCCCAGGCGCACGAAGTCGACGAAGCGCGGATGGATCGTCGGCTCGCCGCCCGACAGGATCAGGCGGGTCGCGCCCTGGCGACGACCGTCGAGGATCTGGCGCTTGACCGCCTCGGGATCGCGGAGCTCGCCATCGTGGGCGCGGCTGTCGAGGCAGAAGATGCAGCGGTCGTTGCAGTCGTAGGTCAGCCGGACCCAGTTGCGGCGATCGTGGGCCGCGGCCTCGCGCGCGCGCACCTCGGCGAGGACGTCGGGGGGCGCGGCCTGGCTCACCCCGCGAGTCTACCTGGTCACGGCCGTCGCGGGCGGCGCGGCGGCGGGCGCACCACCCGCACGCCGAGGCCGTCGAGGCAGGTCGCGGTGACGAGCTGGCGTCTCACCCGGACCGCGCGGACCGCGACCCGGCTACCGGTGGCCGGCACCGCGATGGGGCAACCGGTCGCGCTGTACACGTCGAGGGTCTCGCGCCGGGTCGCGCCGGTCGTGGCCTTGGTGACCCGCACGCGGAAGCCGGGCCGGTAGCTCGGCATGGGCTGGGTCACGGTGCCCTCGATGACCACGTCGGC
This sequence comes from Kofleriaceae bacterium, assembly GCA_018057825.1. Classification (GTDB taxonomy): domain Bacteria; phylum Myxococcota_A; class Polyangia; order Haliangiales; family Haliangiaceae; genus UBA2376. The sequence continues at coordinate 29,556 of JAGPCY010000001.1, forward strand.
GGTTGGGCCCGGCGAGGTCGCCGGCATCGTCACCTGGCTGGTCGGCGGGCCCAGGGCGGCGGCATCGACCGCGATCGCGGCCCCGGTCGCGACCCGCGCGGTGCGGTCGCCGGCGCACTGCTCGAGCTCGCCGGTGGCGGGCGCGAAGATCAGGGCCTCGTCGCCGGGGGCGAAGAAGTAGCCGCACGACGACGCGTCGACCGCGATCGTGACGACCGCGCCGGCGGTCGCCCCGCTCCACGCTCGCACCACGTACAGATCGATCTCGTGGCCATGGCCGGCCGCGCGATCACGGGCGGCGACCACCCGGCCGTGGACGATCGTGGCGAGCTTGCCGCGGGCGTCGGCCACGGTCGGTTCGCCGTGGGCGCAGTCGCAGGCCTGGGCGTCGCGCGGGGCGGCAAGCACGATGGCGGCCAGCGCCGCCAGAGACACGAGGAGCGTTCGCATGGCGCCTGCCGACGCCTCACCGTCGGCTTCGGTCTGATCGTCGTCCGATCGCGCGACACCTGACCCCGCCAGACCGACATACAATAGGGCGATGGCCTGCGCGCCCCGCCGGGAGCTGCTCGCGTGACCGCGCTCCGGGTCGCGATCGTGCACCCGCCGGTCACGGTCGCCCGCGACTTCATCGACTACCCGTACCACGCGGATCTCGGCGCGGTCGCCGCCGCCGCGGCGGTGCGCGCCGCCGGTCATGAGGTGCACGCGATCGACGCCTACGCCTTGCCCGGCGCCGGCCTGACCTGGCGCGCCGACGGTCGGGCGCACCTGGGCGCGTCGGTCGACGACGTGATCGCCGCGGTGGCCGCGGTTGGCCCCCTCGACGCGATCGTCCTCGCGTTCACGCCGTTTCACCGGCCGCCCCACCGCGATGACGTGCTGGCCGCGGTGCTCGCGGGGCTGGTCGGCGTCGCGCCACTGGTCCTGGCCGACTGCTACCAGTCGGGGCAGCACTACGTCGCCACCGCCGACGGCGCGATCCTCGCCGCCTATCCCGAGGTCGCGGCCTACCTGCGCTACGAGGCCGAGGCCAGCCTGGGCGAGGTCCTGGCCGCGGTGGGCAGCGGCGCGCCGCGCCGCACCTGGGACGGCGCGCGCCCCGACCTGGCGACCCTCCCGCCGCCGGCCTGGGACCTGATCGACCTGCCGGCCCGCGATCGGTTCTGCGCCGCGGTGGTGGCCGGCCTCGGCCGCGGTCCGTGGACCTTCCCGATCGACGGCCGAACCTTGCCGGTCGTGACCTCGCGCGGCTGCCCGTTCACCTGCGCGCACTGCAGCTCGAACCCCGAGCGCCAGCCCGGCGAGCCCAAGCTCCAGCGCCGGCTGCCGGCCGCGGCGGTGGCGGCCCAGCTCGCGGCGCTGGTCGAGGTCCACGGCGCGACCCGCCTGGCCCTCCTCGACGAGCTGGCCAACGTCAACGCCGGCCACTTCGATCACCTCCTCGAGGTCCTCGATCGCCTCGGCGTCCGCTTCGATCTGCCCAACGGCCTGCGCGCCGACTATCTGGCGCCGCGCCACCTGGCGCGCATGCGCGGCCGGGTCGGCGCGGTCAGCGTCAGCGCCGAGAGCGGCGCCCAGCGGATCGTCGACCAAGTGGTCGGCAAGCAGCTCGACCTGAGCGCGATCCGCCGGGTCGCCGCCGACGCCGCCCGGGCCGCGGTGCCGCTCCTGGTGCACTACATGATCGGTCTGCCCGGCGAGACCGGCGACGACATCAACGCCACCCTGGCCTTCGCCCTCGAGCTGTTCGACGAGCACGGCGCGTGGCCGGCGGTGCAGTTCGCGACACCCTTGCCGGGAACCCGCCTGGCCGCCGGGCGGACCTTGCCGGTCGTCGACGACTGGGGACCGCAGTTCCAGCGCGGCGGCGGCGTCTCCCTGGCGGCGATCGATCGCCCGACCCTCGAGCAGTTCATGCGCACGTTCCAGGCCCGCCTGGCGGCCTCGACCGGCCCGCACAAGCTGATCATGAACGTGACCTACGCGTGCAACAACCACTGCGCGTGGTGCGCGGTCGGCACCCGGACCCAGCTCGACGGCCACCCGACCCGCCAGCGCGAGCATCTGGCGCGCTATCGCCGGGCCGGCGTGCGGATGGTCGACTTCGACGGTGGTGAGCCGACCCTGAATCCGGAGCTCGTCCCGCTCATCCGGTACGCTCGGGCGCTGGGCTACGAGCGGATCAATGTCACGACCAACGGCCGCCGCTGCGCCTACCCGGAGTTCGCGACGCAGCTCGTGACCTCGGGGCTGACGTCGCTCCTGTTCAGCATCCACGGCGCCACCGCGCGCAGCCACGGCCGCGAGGTCGGCGTCGCCGAGGCCTTCGAGCAGACCGTGGCCGGGATCCGCCACGCGGTGGCGGCGGCGCCGCCCGGCGTCGAGCTGGGCGCCAACATCACGCTGACCAAGCACAACGTCCGCGAGCTGCCCGAGGTGTGCGAGCTGATCCTCGGCCTGGGCCTACGCTGGCTGAACGTCCAGTTCCTCACGCCGTTCGGGCGCGCCACCGTCCGCCACGCTCCCGACACCGCCGAGGCCGCCGCGATCGTCTTGCGCACGATCGACGCCTATCGCGACCGCCTGAGGTTCCAGGTCATCAACCTGCCGTTCTGCTTCGCGCCCGGCTACGAGGAGTTCCTGGCCGGCGATCGCAACAAGCTGCGTCGGCACATGGTGTTCGTGAACAACGAGGCGGTGAACCTGGCCGAGTACCTGGCCGAGCGCCGCGCCCACACCGCCGCCTGTGGCCCGTGTCCACATCGCGCGTTCTGCGGCGGCTTCTACCAGCTCGACGACGTGCCCGAGCCGCCCTGGCTGATCGCGCCCGAGGATCTGGTCCGACGCCTCGATCGCTAGCGCACTGAACGGCTTGAAGGCACGCCGCGAGCTATCAGGGCGGTCTCGGTCTCGGCCTCGGTCTCGGCCTCGGTCTCGGCCTCGGTCTCGGCCTCGGTCTCGGTCTCGGCCTCGGTCTCGGTCTCGGCCTCGGTCTCGGCCTCGGTCTCGGTCTCGGTCTCGGCCTCGGCCTCGGTCTCGGCCGGCGATCCATCCCCAAGGCTGCGTCGTACCTCCTCGGACTTCATCGACGAGCCCGGGCCGAGTGTTGCGCTGCGCGCGACACCCGTCGCCTGTCGCTCAACAGCGTCCGCTCGAGGCGCTCGGATCGCCGCGGTCGTGCGCCGGCACCGGGCTTGCTGAAGCGCTCAGGGTCCGCGCCGCTTCGGCGCACTCCCAAGGAGCCTTCGATGAGCCACCCCACGCGTCTCCGCGGCCGCGCCCCTGCGCTGGTCGCCCTGAGTTCGATCGTGCTCGCGGCCGCCTGCAGCGGCGAGTTCGACCCACTGGCCGACCGCGATCAGGCCTTGGCCGCGCCCACGGGCGGTGCCACCTACGGCGGCGAGCCGGTCGCCGACCCACCGGACGCCGGGGTGACCACCGACGCCGCCACGGACGGGACGTCGGCACCCGAGCCGGATCCGCTCCCCGAGCCGGATCCCCTCCCCGACCCTGGTCCGTCTCCCGAGCCGGATCCGCTCCCTGAGCCGGATCCCCTCCCCGAGCCGGATCCGCTCCCCGAGCCGGATCCCCTCCCCGAGCCCGACCCCGACCCCGATCCGACCTGCGGCCCGTCGGAGTGCACCTTCGCTCCGGTGACGTCGTTCTACGGCGAGGCGACCGGCTGCGCGGTCACCTACCAGGGGACGCCGATCTTGAACGTCGGCCTGTCGTGCCCGTCGGATCCGTGCGCTCAGCTCGACGTCTGCGCCTTCGCGCTGCGCGCCGCCGGCCCCGGCTATCAGGACGGTGAGGGCTGGACCCAGGGACCCGGTGGCGATGAGCCTGCCGACAGCGAGTTCCCCGCGGGCTTTGGCTACCCCAATCCGTCGGACGATGGGATCGATCCGCTGACCGGCCAGCCCACCTACGTCGGCGAGGTCCGGCCCGGCACCCAGCCTAATCCCCTCGATCCCAGCTCGTCGTACTGGGTGCTGCCCGACCTGGCGCCCCACGAGTGGCCGTTCTATGTGGCCTTCGGGTCACGGCCGAACTCGGTCATCGACACGATCCGCGCCAATGAGTTCCAGAACCGGCGCCCCGGCCCTTACGGCGATCGCGACGTCCTGGTGCTGGGCTCGTCGATGATGTCGACCCACAACCAGACCAAGAACGGCGCCGAGTGTTCCAAGGCCTCGACCCAGGCCGACCGCCGCGGGCTCATCGGCAACGACTTCCTCGCCTCCCCCGGCTACCACACCCGGGTGCCGTGGCGTCGGGCCCTGGCGCTGGGGCGCACGGGGTTCTCGACCGGCGACGTCACCGGCGCGCCGGTCGGCAAGCTCGACGCCTGCAAGAACCCCTGGCCTGGCCCGGGCTCGCCCGCGGCGATCGGCCTGCAGTGGTTCCAGCGGATCGGCATCCACCGCGGGTTGATGATCACCGAGGGTGGCTTGATCAACGATCAGACCAGCCGCGCCGGCGGCTGGGCCCAGACCCTGGCGGGCATCGTCCAGTGCAGCGCGATGAAGCAGGCCGAGGGCGCGCTCAACATCCTCCTGGCCGCCGAGCACGCGGCCTTGAACCCCGGCTTCAACAACCTGGCGCCCCCGACGGTGTCGTGGGTCCCGATCGCGCCGCCGCAGCGGCGGTGGAACCAGATCCTCGACCTCAACGCCAACGAGGCCGACGGCGGTTGCGTCTACAAGGCGGTGGCCGGTGGCGGTCGCAACCCCAACCGCACGATCGGTTGGCTAAACGGCATCAAGAAGACGATCTCGCCGCTTAACCGCCTGTGGAACGGCGTGCCGGCCAACGATCCGGTCCGGCTCAACCTGATGGCGCTGCGCAACCAGTACCTCAACGCCAACATCAAGCAGGTGTGGTTGCAGTACCCGTACATGGACCGGGCCGAGGTGGCGCTGCGCGGCCGCGATCTGCGGCTCGTGCTCGGGGTCTTGCCGGCCTGGTTCGTCGACGCCTGGGGCCGCAACCTGATCACGATCGCCGCGGTCGATCCGGTGCTGCGCCCGCGCGTCCGGCAGGTCACCGACGATCTCAACGGCCTGATGTGGGACGCGATCGGCTGCGGTGGCCCCGGCGCCGCGTGGGCCCCCGGGCATCCCGCGAAGGTGTGCGCGCGCGCGCCGAACAACGCGCCGATGGTGGTCATCACCCAGGATGCCTTCCCCGGCTGGGGCGCGGCCGATCACCAGAACACCGCCATCGGCGGGATGCCCCATGAGAGCGCGGCCGGGGCCAACAAGATGGGCGCGGCGATCGTCGCCGCCGACCGGCTGCCGTAGCTCACGCCTGGGGCAAGGCCCGGCGCGGCGCGGTGGCCGCCACGCCCCGGGCCGCGGCGATCTCGCCGTCGCCGAAGCGCGCCAGATAGTCGGGGCGCAGCCCCGGGCAGACCGCGCGGTGCGGGCAGCCGTCGCAGGCGGGGACGAACACCTGACCGGCGAGCCGCGAGCGCGCGAGGTCGAACACCGCGTCGGGCGACACGACCCGGACCCGATCGGCGCCGGGGTCGTAGGCCAGGTCGGCGTCGGCGCCGAGCACGCAGCGCGGCAAGTGGAGCGACCGCAGGCGCAGGCCGCGGGCCGCGGCCACGGCCCGCGCGGCCCGGACCTCGGGCATCACCGCGGTCATGCGCGGCAGCGACGCCGGATGGTCGGCGTTGCCGTCGGTGAGCGACACCAGCCACAGATCGACTCCGACGGCGCCGCGGTCGGCGGCCCAGGCGACCGCCGCCGGCAGCCGCGGCACGGTCGCGGTGGTCATGATCACGTCGAGGGTCACCGGCACGCCGGTCGCCACCGCGCGCTCGACCCCGGCGACCAAGAGCGGGTAGGCCCCGGGCCGGCGGACCATGGCGTCGTAGGCGCTCGGCTCGTGGGTGTGGATCGACAGGTGGAGGTCGTCGCAGCCAGCGGCGATCAAGCGCGCGGCGTTGTCGCCCTGGCCGAGAACCAGGCCGTTGGTCTGCACCCGCACGCCGACGAAGCCGAGCTGACGCGCGGCCCGGACCAGCCCGAGGAGCTCGCCGCGGATCGTCGGCTCGCCGCCGGTGAAGGCCACGCGATCGAAGCCGTCGCGGCGACCGGCGCGCAGGTGACCGACGATCGTCGGCGCCGCCAGGGCCCGGGCCCGCATCGCCGGCGTGATCGTGCAGTAGTCGCACGCCAGGTTGCAGTCGTAGCCGACGATCACGTCGACCAGGCCGGTCATCGCCGTCGCCCCAGGGCGACCAGGGTCGGATCGCGCGGCGGTGGTGGCAGCGCCGCGGCCTCGGTCGGCGCGATCGTGAACGGCACCAGCTCGTCGGCGCCGTGGCGCTCGAGGTAGTCGCGCCGCACGCCCAGGCAGCGGCGATCGAAGTCGCAGCGCGCGCACTGCGGCGCCTTGGCGAACTGCGCGTCGGCGTCGGCGCTGGCGAAGATCTTGTCGAGGACGCCGCGGTAGTAGCGCAGCTCGCCATCGAGCGCGCACGGCGGGTAGCCGCCCTGACCGATCAGGCCGCCGTAGCCGACCCCGGCGGCGTCGCAGGCGTCGAGGGCGGCGCGCACGTACGGCTTGATCTCGGTGAAGGTCGGCAGGATCCACCGCGGCACCAGGTCGCTGACCGCTTGCGCGATCGCGAAGCACACGCTCAGGTGGCGGCCCGGGCCGGCGAACTCGGCGAGCATCGCGGTGGTGAACGCGGGCAGGGCGGCGAAGTTGTCGCGGCTGATCACGTGGGCGAGCTGGACCTCGACGCCGAGGTCGGCGAGCTGGTGGAGGCCGGCCACGGTGCGCGGGAACGCGCCCGGCAAGCGCGTGATCGCGTCGGAGGTCGCGGGATCCATGCTGTGCAGCGACACCGTGGCCTTGGTCAAGCCGGCGGCGACCAGGCTGGCGGCGTAGGTCCGGTCGGCGCACCGCACGCCGTTGGTCTGGACCTCGACGGTGGCGAAGCCGGCGGTGCGGGCGTGGGCGAGGATGGCGGGCAGGTCGGGGTGGAGCGTCGGCTCGCCGCCGCTCACCACCAGGTGATCGCGCTGCGTTCCGGCGATGGCGTCGATCTCGGCGGCGATCGTGGCCAGCGGCAGATCGCCCTTGCCGCGATCGACGAAGCAGAACGCGCACGCCATCTGGCAGTGGCCGTTCACCCGCACCAGGCCCCGGCCGCGGCCGGCCGCCAGGTTGGCGAACGGCGAGATCTGCGCGTACTCGACCTCGCCGCCGCCGCGGGTCGGGCGCAACCGCCAGGCCGCCGCGCGGGCCTTGGGCACCGCGGTCAGGCCGGTGGCGCCGAATCGGGCGTGGTAGGCGGCGTCGAGGCCGGGGCAGGCGTCGGCCACCGCGCACGCGCCACACGCCGCGATCCGCACCCGCGGTCGGTCGGGCTCGGCGGCCAGCCGGCGCAGGCCGTCGTGGAACACCGTCGCGAAGCGATCGAGGGCGCCATCGTCGGCGCACGGCCAGAGCGGTTCTCCGTCGAGGCCGGCCGGGAGGCGGGCGGCGTGGGCCGCGGTCAGGGCCGCGGCGATGACGGCGGCGGCCCGCGGCTGATCGAGGAGCAGGCGGTGGGCGGGCGACGGCACCTGACCGACCGCGGGCACGGCGATCGCGAGCCGCGCGAGCCGGCCAGGCAGCGCCGCCAGCCATTCGACCAGCGGCACCAGATCGTCCTGGTTCCAGGTGACCAGCGGCACCACGACCTCGATCGGCGTCGCGCCGACCACCGCCGCCGCCAGGTGGGCCGCGGCCTCGGGCCAGGGCGCGTCGGTCCGCAGCACCGCGGCGTGGACCTTGGCGCGCACGCCGCCGACCACGACCCGCGCGCGATCGAGGCCGAGCCCGAGGACCTCCGGCGTCAGCCCGGCCGGCTCGCACTCGAGCACCACCGGGCCGGGGCGGCCTCGGGCCGCGGCGATGAGCGTCGCGAGATCGGCGCGGAGATCGGGGCGCGCGACCGCCAGCACCCGGGTCGCGGCGTCGGTCGCGGCCAGGGCGGTCAGGGCCGCCGCCGGGGTCGGGGGCGGCGGGCGCGGGCCCGGGTGGGCGAAGCGCAGCGTCAGCGGATCGGCGCCGTCGAGCTCGATCCGCGCCGTGCGTTGACGCCGGGCGCGTTCCACCGGACCAGTCTACACGGCGGCGCTGGTGGCGAGCGGGTGGCCTCGTCGACGGCGGCGGCGCGGCCCCGAGCCCGGAGGCCCCGCGGCCCGGCCGGGTTCGACCGCGAGGCCAGTGACTTGAGCAGGTCTGCGCCCTAAGCTAGGGCGATGTCCGACGCTGCGCCGGCCGCGACCGACCCGACCGAGGACGTGGTCGCGCGCATCGCCGGCCAGGCCGAGCGCGTCCACATCCTCACCGGCGCGGTGTGCAACAACAACTGCATCTTCTGCATGGAAGAAGATCGCGACGGTCGCTACGAGACCAACTCGCAGACCACCGACGAGACCGTCCGCTGGTTGGCGACGCTCCACCGCGACACCGAGGAGGTGTGCTTCACCTCCGGCGAGCCCACCACCAACCCCAGCCTGGCGCGGTGGGTGAAGATCGCCCGCGACGCCGGGGTGCGCCGGGTCAGCGTCATGACCAACGCGCGAGCCCTGTCTCATGAGCCGTACCTGCGCAAGCTCCTGGCCGCGGGCCTGACGCGGTTCTACGTCAGCATCCACGGCCACACCGCCAAGCTCCACGAGGGCCTGACCCGCACCCCCGAGTCCTTCGCCCAGACCGTGGCCGGCATCGCCAACCTCGCCCGACACAAGCCGCGCGGGATCGAGCTGCACACCTCGACGGTGGTGACCAAGCGCAACCTGCCGCACCTCGGCGACATCTACCGGTTCCTGCGCGGCCTGGGCGTCGATCAGGTGGTGTGGAACGTGATGCAGGCCAACGGTCGCGCCGACACCTACTTCGAGAAGATCTTCCCGACCTACACCGAGATCGCGGCGACCGCGGCGGCGTTCCTGCGCGAGCAGTGGACCGTCGAGCCGCGGCCCCCGGCCTTCCTCGTCGACATCCCTCTATGCACCACCACCGCTGTCCCCGACTTCAACCGTGGCTACGTCGAGAAGTACGCCCACTTCGAGCCGCCGACGGCGGCGGCCGAGAAGCTCATCCCGGCGGCGCAGCTCACGGCGCGGCGGGTCGCGTCCGAGACCCCGAGCGGACCGGCGGCGGTGCGGGTGACGCGGGCCGACCTCGACGCCGCCCAGCGCGCCAAGCGCGACGACTGCCGGCGCTGTCGCTACGACCGCGCGTGCGAAGGCGTGTGGCGGAACTACCTCTCGCGCTACGGCTGGGACGAGTTCGTCCCCGTGGAGGCCGCGTGAAGGCGGCGCTGGTCGTGGCGGTCGCGCTGGCCCTCGGCGGCTGCGGTCCCGACGCCCCCGCGGTCGACGCGGCGATCGGACTCGACGCTCGGCGCGATGCGGCGGTGATCGACGGCGCGATGATCGACGGCGCGATGATCGACGGCGCGATGATCGACGGCGCGATGATCGACGGCGCGATGATCGACGGCGCGACGATCGACGGCGCGATGATCGACGGCGCGACGGTCGACGCCTCACCGATCGACGGCACGACGATCGACGGCGCGACAATCGACGGCGCGGTCGCCGACGCCTCACCGATCGACGCCGGCTGCCCGGCCCGGACCTTCACCCTCGACGGCGTCCTCGATCCCGACGTCACGGTGCTCGGCGGTGGCGCTCGGGTCCGCCTGGCGCTGGCCTACGCGCCCGACGGCCGGCTCTACGTCGCCACCGACGACGCCGGCGAGGGGAGCGATCACTTCCTGCTGGTGTCGGCCACCCCGCCGGCCGGCGCCACCCTGGCCGCGCCCTTCGCCAAGGCCGGCACGGTCGCGGCCGGCTCGGGCCCGCTCGTCTTCCTCGCCGACGAGAACGACAACGACTTCGAGGGCTGGTTCCGGCGCGAGATCGCCGGCGGCGACACCCTCTTGACCGGGCCGGCCTACGGCGCGGCCACCGGGGTCAACGGCGGCGTCCTCGAGGGCACGATCGATCTGGCCGCGGCCTTCGGTGCCGCGCCGACCACGGTCTACGTGGCCGCGGTCCTGTACGGCAACGCCGACGGCGGGGCGCTGGTGGCCGGCGCCCAGACGCCAGCCGGCGACGGCGATGGGGTGGTCGATCCGGCCGAGTACCACGCGTTCGCCCTGCCGTGCCGGTGATGCGCCGCCGCGCCGCCCGCATCGTCATCAGCCTCGACGTCGTGGTCCACCACGACGGCGCGGTGCTCCACGCTGCGTCGCAGGACCTGACGCCCTTCGGCTTGTTCTTGCGCCTCGACCCGCCGCTGCCGGTGGGGGCCGAGGTCGAGCTCGCGATCGCGCCGGGCGGTCGGCCGGCGCGCGGCCGCGCTCGGGTGGTCCACGCCCTGGGCGCTGCCGACGCCACCGCGCTCGGTCGCCGGCCGGGCAACGGCCTGGTCGTCCTGCCCGAGGCCGACGGCGGCCTGGCGGCCGCGCTCCTGGCGATCGTCGAGGCCAGCCCCCAGGTCGCCGCGCCCCGCGACGAGCTGGTCGCGCTGGTCGCCGATGGTTCGACCCGGTTGCTCGAGCGCATGTCGACCGCGCTCGACGCCGCCGGGTTCCGGGTCATGACCGCGGCCAGCGGGGTCGAGGCCCTGGCGGCGGTCGGCCGGGCCCGCCCCGATGTCATCGTCGCCGCCCGCGATCTGCCGGTGCTCGATGGGCTGGCGCTCCTCGACGAGCTGGGCCGCAGCCCCGAGCTGGCCAGCGTGCCGGTCATGATCATCGCCGAGCACGCGACCGACCTGGCGCGACTCGAGGCCTTCCAGCGCGGCGCCCAGGACTACGTCCCCAAGCCGTTCACCGCCCTCGAGATCATCTTGCGGGCGCGGCGCCTGGCCCGCCTGGCCCAGCGCGATCCCGAGCGGGTGCTCCTGCGCGGCGCGGTCACCGCGGTCGGCCTGCCGGCGCTGCTCACGATGATGGAGCTCGAGCGCAAGACCGGGGTCTTGACGATGACCCGCGACGAGCTCGTCGCCTGGCTGTCGTTCGTCGACGGTCGGCTGGTGCGGGTCCGGACCTCGGATCACCGGGGCGACTCGCGGGCGGCGCTCTTGCGCGTGCTCGACTGGGAGCGCGGTCACTTCGAGCTAGTGGCCGGCGGCGCCGACATCGAGCCCGACCTGACCGAGTCGGTCACGCACCTCTTGCTCGAGCACGCCCGGGTCCGCGACGAGCGGGGCCGTCGCTCACCCGAAGCGTAGCCACAGCCCGAGCCGCGGCTCGCGCCGAGCGAGGCGCGCGCGCGGCGCGCCGCGGGCGGTCACCACCAGCGCGTCGTCGTCCCAGGTCGCGGCGTCGCCGGCCGCCAGCGCCGCCGCCAGGCCACCCAGGCGCGCGCGGTCGCCGACCACGTCGACGCCGGCGTAGCCGCTGGCGTCGCCGCGCAGCCAGAGCTGGTGATCGTGATCGAGGTACAAGACCGTGCGGCCGAGGAGCGCCGCGGCCGCGGCCGCGAACCCGGGGCGCGCGGCGTCGATCGCGGCGAGCGTCGCCTCGGCGACCGCGCGGGCCGCCGCGCAGTCGTAGCGGCACGGGTAGAACGCGATCAGCCGATGGTGGACCTCGTTCAAGCACCATGGCCACGGCCCGCGCGCGGCGCCGGTCCGGGCCGCGATCAGGTAGCGGTTGAGCGAGTTGTCGGCCCGGCTGCGCTGGGCGACGAAGGCGGCCACGCAACACGGCGGATACCCGAACAGCTCACCGAGGGCCGCGGCGTGGCGGGTCGGATCGTCGGCCTGCAGAGCCGCGGCTCGGCGCGCGTCGGACGCGTCGACCGCGGCGTAGAGCTCGACCCGCGGCGCGCCGCGCTGGCGATCGTCGCACCAGCGATCCCCCGGGCCGATCGCGACGGCGCGAGTTCGGCGCTCGACGTGACAGCCGACGAACTGCGCGGCGACGGCGGCCTCGTCGTCCGGCGCGACGGTCACGAAGGCGACCCGCTTGCAGCCGGCGCCGAGCGCCCAGGCCTCGAGGGCGCGTCCGCCGAGGGACAGGGTCGGCGGCGCGCCGACCGGCGGAGCGTCGAGGGCGTCGTCGGCGCCGCCCACCACCAGGCCCCAGGCCGCGACCGCGTCGCGCGCCTCGACCGCGGCCGCGGCGACCGCGCGGGCGGTCGCCAGGTCGGCGGCCCAGCGCGCCTCGGCCCGGTCGATCGCGGCCGTCACCGCGCCAGCGTATCATCGCCGCATGCGGACGGTCGCCTTCGCCCCCGAATGGGTGGCGCTGTGCGCAGGCGTGAAGCCGGCGCTGCGGCTGTGGCGACCGCGGGCGGCGGTGGCGGCCGCGGCGGCCGCCGCGACCCGGCGCGGCTTCGCCACCGTCGTGGCCGACCGCGACGACGCCACGGCGATCCTCTACGTCGCCGCGACGCCGGCGGCGGCCCGGGCCCTGCGCGACGCCGAGGCGATGGCGCCGCCCGGACAGCCGGTCGACTCGACGCGCGGCTTCGACCCCGCTCCCCACCTCGCCCTCGGTCAGGCCCTCGGCTACCCGCGGTGTTGCGTCGAGGCCTACCTGGCGCGCCTGGCCCGCGGCGTCGACCGACTCCCGTCGGGCCGTCGGGCCCACGAGGATCACGTCGCCGCCGCCACGGCGGCCGCGGCCTCGGCGCACCTCGATCCGCGCTGCAACGTCTTCGACGCCGAGCACACCCATGGCTGGTTGTCGCACTACCCGTGTCGCTTCGACTGTGGGCCGTCGATCGCCTACGCCGATCGGGTCGCGGCGGCGCTGACCGCGCTGGCGCCCGCGGCGGCGGCCGCGCTGGCGACCGCGCTGGCGACCCCGGTGGCGATCGAGCCCGACGGGCGACGGCGACCGCCGCCGTCGGCGACCGCCCAGGCCTGCGTCCTGGCCTTCGCCGATCGACCTTGACCCCACGCGCTCGGCGCCCGTACGATCGCTCCATGTCGCGGACGTCGGATCTGGCGCGCAGCCGTCGCGCCTTCGTGACCGGCCTCGGTCGTTCGACCGCGCTCCTGGTCGGCGCCGGCGCCCTGGTCCGGGCCGCGGCCCCGTCGCGCCCGCCCGAGGTGGCGCGAGGACCCGAGGCCGATGGCGGTGACCTCGGCTCGTCGCCGGCCGCGCGCCCCGCCGCGCGCCACGACGATCTGCCGCCGGCCCCCGACGCGCGCGTGCGGGCGTTTCTCGGCCCGGTCGCGGTCGGCACGGCCGTCGGCGCCTGGTCGGTCGCCGCGGTCTACGGCCCGTTTCGCGGGGCGCTGCCGCTGATCTTGGCCCACCCCGACGGGCGCCGCGCCCAGGTCGATCTGCTGCGCCGCGACGACGCCTCGCCGCCCGGCGTGGCGTCGGCTGCCGCTGGCCACCTGTACCTCGTCAACGCCGGCCGCGGCCACGCCGCGACCCCACCGGATCTCGAGGACGCGATCGCCGCCCTGGCGCGCGCGCTGCCAGGCGACGGCGCCGAGCTGCCCCTGGTGAGTCACGCCGAGCGTCGCCGGGCCTTCCCGGGCGGCGTCTACGTCGTCCCGGCGTGACCGCGCTCGTCGTCTTCGCCGTCGACCCGGCCTGCCACGACTACCACGCCGGTGCCGGCGACCTGGCGCTGGCTCGCGCGGCCCTGGCGGCGGCCGACGTTGGTCCTCGGCTCGTCGAGACGCCCTTGACCCGCTCGAACTACCGCGCGTTGGCGGCGATGCCGGCCACGCTCCGGGCCTGGGGCGCCACCGCCTGGCGCCTGCGGGTCCTCCGCGCGAGCGACGCGCCGGCGGACGGCGCGCCGCGCTGGGTGCCGCGGCTGGCCGTGGCCTTGCCCCACGCCCTCCACGCCGCCGATCGCGCGCTCCGCCTCGGTCTGCCGACCACGCTCGTCGGGGCGCCGCGGTGCTTGCTCGGGCCGCTGGCGCACCTCGACGAGCCGACGCTGGCGCGGGCCTTCGCCCCGAGCTGCGCGACCTGCGTCGCGCGGGCCACCTGCGCCGGCGTCGACGCCGACTACCTCGCGCGCTTCGGCCCTGGCGAGCTCGCGCCCCAGCGCTGAGCGCGCCCCAGCGGCGATCGCGCCCCAGCGCTGAGCGCGCCCCAGCGGCGATCGCTACCAGCTACCGTGGGAGCCGTGGCTGCCGTGGGAACCGTGGCTGCCGTGAGAACCGTGGCTGCCGTGGGAACCGTGGCTGCCGTGAGAACCGTGGCTGCCGTGAGAACCGTGGCTGCCGTGAGAACCGTGGCTGCCGTGGCTGGCGTGCTGGGCCCGGATCGGATCGTCGCTCGGGGCGCCCTGGGGGCCGACCTGATCCGCGCGATCGCGGGCGCCATCCGACACCTCGCGCTCGACCGGCGACAGGCCGTCGGCGGGACGGCCCTTCCACACCGGCAGCGGCTCGTCGTCGCTCGCCTCAGGGAGAGACTCAGGGACGGACCCAGCAAGAGGCGCCTCCGGAAGAGAACCTGCCGGCGCCGGCGGGCGCTTGGGATCGAACAGGGCGTCGTCGTCTTGACCCATGGCGGTTACCGGCCGGCTCCGCCAGCGCGTGGCCCGAGCGTACCCCGGGTCACGGCGCGGGCGCCACAGGTTTCGCCCCCGGCGATCCCTGGACGAAGTGCTCGCGCGGCCGGTGGGTGGTCCAGCGCTCGAGCACCCGGCGCTCGTCGGCGGTGCCGTCGGCCAGCTTGGCGAACAGGTAGTCCTGGATGCCCTTGTAGACCTCGCACAGGACGCTCTCGCTCATCCGTCCGAAGATCGTGCCCTGGGTCTTGTGGCTGTGGCTCGGCGGCACGCCGCAGTACGGCTGGTAGGCGCAGTCGACGCAGTCGGGCGTCGCGTCGAGGTTCGAGGCCAGGGCCACCGCGCGCACGGTCTCGTGGCCGACCACGTCGCGGTAGCGCGAGGTCCGGACGTCGCCGACCCGGAACGCGTCGTCGCCCATGGCGTCGAGCATGCGGCCCTCGTCGCAGGTGAAGATCGCGCCGTCGTAGTTGTAGGCCAGCGCGCCCAGCCCGGCGCCGGCCGGCCAGCGGACGTCGAGGAAGTTGGGATCGAGCCCGCCGACGATCTTGGTCAGGAAGATCGCCGCGTAGCGCTCGAGGATCTCGACCCCGCCGGCGTTCAGCCCGATCATGTAGTCGACCGCGCGGCGGTAGAACTCGAGGTACTCGCGCCGCGGGTACTCGATCTTCGGTCCGGTCTTGGCCGCGAACCCGAACGGATCGACCGGGCGCAGGAACAGCGCGCGACAGCCGAGCGCGACGTAGGTGTCGACGACCTCCTTCCACAGCGGCAGGGTCGCGCGGGTGGTCGTGAGCAGCGCCTCGACGTGGTAGAGGGTCGGGTCGAGGCCGGCCGCGGCGTAGGCGTCGTTGACGCGCTTGATCCACCGGCTGGCGTGGTCGAAGGACGACGCCATCGGCAGCACCCGCTGCTTGTCGTGGAGCGGCGCCGGCCCGTCGATGCTGGTGCAGAGCTGGACCCGCTTGCCGAGCAGGTACTCGAGCTTGGCGTCGTCCATGAGCGCCAGGTTCGAGACCATCGTGAACTCGAGCTGCTTGCCGGCCGAGCGGTTCTTGTCGAGGGCGTACTCGATCAGGTGCTGGACCACCGGGAAGTTGACCAGCGGCTCGCCGCCCTGGAACTCGATCGTGACGAACGGGCTGGTGGTCTTGAAGATGAAGTCGACCGTCCGCTCGGCGGTGTCGCGGGTCATGTCGGTGTGGACGGCGTCCATGTCGGCGCGCGAGGCGTGGCAGTACACGCAGGTCTCGTTGCACCGCAGGGTCACGATCGCCATGTGCAGGTTGGGGCCGTGGTGGACGAAGCGCTTGCGCGCCCGCACCATCTCGGCCGCGGCCCGGACGTCGTAGTGATCGCGCAGGAAGTTGTGGTCGCGCAGCCGGGCGTACAGCGGGCCAGTCGGGTCGAGGGCGCCGCGGGTGAAGGCGTCGAACTCGTCGCCAGTGAGCGCCAGCCACCGCCCCTCCTGGTTGGTGATGATCACCCGATCGCCGACCGCGCGGAACCGGAACGCGGCGGCGTGGCGGGTCGACAGCTCGCCCAGCGGCGCCAGGCGGATCATCGGCGGGCTCCCCGCCGCGCCGCGGTCGCGCCCAGGGCGTGGTTGGCCAGCTCGCCGGCGACCGAGCGCTCGCGCGCCGGGGTCTTGCCGGTGACCCGGACGAGCCAGTGGCTCGGACCCTCGACCGCCTCGAGCGCGGCGAAGCGCGCGAAGGTCTGGACCGCGGCGTCGACCGCCTCGCCGGCGTAGACGTCCTTGTGGAAGGCCAGCTCGATCACGGGGCCTCCTCGTCGCCGGCGTCGCTCGGCGCGGCGTCGGCCGGGGCGGCGTCGGTGGCCTTGGCCTTCTTGCCGTACTTGTCCTCCCACGACTGGGCGATGCCCAGCGGATCCTCGAAGGCCTCGTTGGAGAAGTCGAAGTCCTCGAGCTCGTCGAGGGTCGGGGGCCCCAGCGCGCCGGCCAGCGCCGCGTTGGTCACCGCCTCGACGGTGGCGCGGTTGTCCTTGGCCAGGCGGTGGCGGTACGCGCACGACAGGAGCTCGTTGGCGAAGCCACCGACCATGGCCTCGAGGGCGGCCGGCTCGGCGGTCGCGGTCTTGGGCGTGAGCGCGATCGCCCAGCGCGCGGCGCCGGCGCGATCGACCACGACCCAGCACTCGCGCAGGAAGGTGAAGGCGGCCGCGAACACCGCGTCGAGCGGATAGACCTCGGCGTCGACCGTGAGGGTGACCGAGCCAGCGGCCAGGTCGGCCGAGGCCAGCTCGGCGGGGAGCGAGGGGAGGGCGGCCATCCGAGGGTGGTACCGGGAGGGCTCGACACCGTCAAGGCACGCGCAGCCGCACCGCCCACTGGTTCGAGGTGGACGGGCCGACCGGGTGGTGGGCCTCGACCGCCAGGCCGCGCGCCCGCGCGCGCGCGATCACGGCGTGGGAGTCGTCGTTGGCGAAGTGCTCGCGGCGCGCCGCGCTGGCCCGAGCTCGGGCGGTCTGGGCCGGGGTCCGCACCAGGCCGAAGGCGACGTTGTCGACGAGCGTGAGCGTGCCGCCCGGGCGGGCCAGGGCGCTCAGCCGGACCAGCGCGGCGTCGCCGTCGGGAAAGTGGTTCCAGCTCCGCAGCGCGAGGACGTGGTCGAAGCGCGCGGCGGTCGCGAAGCCGTCGAGGTCGGAGGTCACGATCGTCGCCCACGGCCGCGCCGCCCGCGCCGCCGCGGCGACCGCGGGATCAGGCTCGAGGCCGAGGTAGCGGACCAGCCCGGCGGCGGCGCGCGGCGCCAGGGCCTGGTCGTAGCGATCGCTGGCGCCGCAGCCGACGTCGAGGACCTCGCCGGTCAGCTCCGCCATCCACCCGGCGATCAGCGCGTCGTCCTGGCCGAAGCGATCGTCGTCGATCGGCTCGAACAGGCCGGTGCAGCGGTCGCGCTCGGGGCACGGCGCGCACCGCGGGCTGCGCGTGAGCTGGCGCAGATCGCGGGCGAAGTCATCGGGCGCGTCCTTGGCCGAGACGTCGAGGTAGAGCTGGCCGAGGTCGTGCTTGATCGTCGTCAGCTCGGCGTCGGCGAAGTCGCGGGTGTCGGCCCGGCACCGCACCAGGCGCTCGCCGTGGGCGACGAACAGGTGGCGGCCGCGATCCCACGGCGTCACCCCCAGCCGCAGCACCGGGCAGCGCGGATCGTCGGGGCGCGGCCGGACCGCGGCCTCGACGGTGTAGTCGAAGGAGTTGGCCCGCGCGCCGCCGCGCCGCGGCCGCAGCTCGCCGTCGCCGAACACCGCGTGGTAGCCGCGGTACAGGCCCGGGCACGGCCCGCGCAGCGCGCAGCCGGCGCACGCGGCCGGCTGCAGCTTGTTGTCGTCGTCGACCGGGAAGAAGTCGGGCTCGCCGACCTCGATCATGGTGGCGAACCGATCGGTCTTGAGGTCGGCGTAGCGATCCTCGTGGCCGGGCATGAGGCACAGCGGGAACCCGCCGTGGGCGAAGGCCGGGCCGGCGCCGCCGGTCTGGGCCAGGCCGTAGGTGATCGCGTCGACCACCGCGGCCGCGGCCTCGGCGATCCGCGGGGTCAGCGCCGTCATGAGCGCGGCGCCGCCGCCCTTGGGCTCGACCATCGAGAACTTGAGGGTGGCGTCGGGGAACGGCCGGACCGCGTCGACGACGCCGCGCAGGTGCGCGAGGTTCTGCAGGGTGACGACGCAGTTGACCTTGAGGTCCAGGCCGCGACCGCTCAGGTTGGCCAGGGCCTGGTAGGTCTCGGCGAAGGCGTCGGCGCGGACCAGGCGGTTGTGGATCGTGCGGCTGCCGCCGTGGAGCGACAGGTAGACGTAGCGCAGGCGGTGGCGCATGAGCTCGTCGACGACCGCCGGGTAGGCCAGGACCCGGCCGTTGGTCACCAGGCCGAAGTCGAGGCCGGCGGCGGCGACCCGCGCCGCCCACCGCGTGAGCTCGGGGCGGATCGTCGGCTCACCGCCTGACAGGACCACCATCGTGTGGCCCAGCGCCCGCGCGCGATCGATCTTGCGGTCGATCTCGGCGGTCGGCGCGTCGGTGTGGCGGACGTCGAGGGTGTGGCAGAAGGTGCAGTGGTCGTTGCAGCCGTAGCCGACCTTGATCAGCGCCTTCACCGGCGCCGCCGCGGGGACGGGAGGGTCGCGGTCACCACGTGGCCCAGGATAGCCTTGGATCTGCCGCCGCGGTTGCGATACCCTCGCGGGATGTCGCCAGCGGGGACCTTCCGGCCGCGCCGTGCCACGCTCGGGTTCGCGGTCGCCCTCGGCCTGGCCCTGGCGGCGTGCGCCTCGAGCAAGTCGGGTGACGCGGTCGACGCCAACCCCGGCGACGCCACCGACGCCATGGTCGATCCATGTGACGACGTGGTCTGCCCTGGGCTGACGTTCTGCAAGGAGGGCGTGTGCGTGCCGTACCCGGCGTGCCCGGCCGACGGCGGCGTCGGCGGTGGGCCGGATCCTGACCCGATGTGTCCGTCGGGCACGGTGTGCCGCAACGGCGTGTGCCTGCCGACCGGCGTCGACGTCGACGAGGACGGCTTCGACGCCGAGGTCGACTGCGACGAGCAGAACCCCGAGATCAACCCGGGCGAGGTCGAGAGCTGTAACGCCGTCGACGACAACTGCTCGGGCACGGCCGACGACGCCGACCCGATGGCGATGTGCGCGGGCGCCGATCCCGGGCGGGTGTGCGTGGCCGGCTCGTGCGTGTGCCCGACCGGCACCTTCGATCTCGATCCCACCGTGCCCGGCTGCGAGTGCACCGCCGCGCCGGGGATCGATCAGGGCACGACCTGCGCCACCGCGATCGATGTCGGCAACCTGGCCGACACCGGGCAGATGCAGGCCGTCACCGGCAACATCCCCAACGGCCGGACCGTGTGGTATCGGTTCCGCGGCGTCGATAGCGCCGACGCGAGCTGCGACAACTACCACGTCGCCGCGCGCTTCCTCGGCAACCCCAGCGACCAGTTCCGCATCCGCGTCTTCCGCGGCGACTGCTCGGGCGCGATCGGCGCGCCCGAACAGCAGTACACCAGCGCCGACTGGTACACCGACTTCCGCGCCAATGTCAGCGGCCGCCTGACCGGGCAGTGCCCGTGCGCGGGGGCCGGCTCGGTCCCGCCGACCGACGTCTCAGCGTGCCAGGACGACTCGGCCGACTACTACGTCGCGGTCGAGCGCCTGACCGGCGGCACCGACACCTGCGCGTCGTTCCAGGTCGAGCTGTCGAACGGCCTGTACGACGCGCCGTGAGCGCCCGGTGAGCCGTGGCCAACCTCGGCTACCTCCAGGTCGTCCGCCACTGCAATCACTTCTGCGGGTTCTGCTCGAACCCGTCGACGCCGTACAGCCATGACCTGGCGACCATGCGGCCCCTGGTCGACGACTTCGTCGCCCGCGGCTACTACGGGGTGATCTTGACCGGCGGCGAGCCGACGCTCCACCCCGAGCTGCCGGCGATCGCGCGCTACGCCCGGGACGCCGGGCTCCACGTCCGGATCATCACCAACGGCACCCGCCTGGCCGATCCGGCCTTCGCGCGCGAGCTGGCCGCCGCCGGGGTTCAGCTCGCCCACGTCTCGATCTACTCGGTGCGGCCGGCGGTCGAGGCCCGGCTGCGCGGCACCGCCGACACCCTGGCCACCGCCCTGGCCGCCCTCGACAGCGCCCACGCCGCTGGGATCACCGTCAACGTCAACTGCGTGATCAACCGCCACAACGCCGATCACCTCGACGACAACGTCCGCTACCTGACCCGCCACCATCCGCAGGTCCGGCACTTCGTGTGGAACAACCTCGATCCGTCGATGGGGCGGGCCGAGGTCAACCAGGCCGAGTTCACGCCGCGGCTGGCCGACTTCGAGCTGTCCCTCGAGCGCGCCCTGCGCCACCTGCACAAGACCGGGCGGACCTTTCGCGTCGAGAAGGTGCCGCTGTGTTACCTCGGCGGCTTCGCCTGGGCCTCGACCGAGACCCGCAAGATCGTGAAGGGCGAGGAGCGCATCGTCCACTTCCTCGACGCCAAGCAGACCGTGCGCCAGACCGACTGGGGCCACATCTACGCCGATGGCTGCGCGGTGTGCACGCTGCGCCCGATCTGCGGTGGCCTGTTCGATCGCGGCGCCGGCTACGACCCCGCCGAGCTGGCGCCGCAGTTCGTCGATCCCGATCCGATCGTGGCCGCGATCATCGGCGACCCCGACGACCCCAGCTATCCGCTGCGCGACCTGGCGGCGTGGAAGCGCGACTTCGCGGCCCGGCTGGCGGCGGCGGGCGGGCCGGCGGTGGCGTCGGGGGCGGGCGCGCCGCTGGTCCCGGTGGGCCGGATCACCGAAGCCAGTCAGCGCCGGCACCGGGCCAAGCGGGCGAGAGAGGCCCGGCTGGCCAGCGCGCTCGGCGTGGAGGTCGAGCCCGAGGAGCCGGGATCCGAGCGGTAGGTCGAGAGAGACGGAGGCGGAGGCGGAGGCGGAGACCGAGGCGGAGGCGGAGACCGAGACCGAGGCCGAGACCGAGACCGAGGCGGAGACCGAGGCGGAGACCGAGACCGAGGCCGAGGCCGAGACCGAGGCGGAGACCGAGGCCGAGACCGAGGCGGAGACCGAGACCGACCCCGACCCCGACCCCGACCCCGAACCCGAACCCGATCCCGATCCCGAGGCTCTAGTGGGCGGCGATCGGCGTCAGGCCGGCTGGGCCGTGGCGCTCGAGATAGGCGGCCCAGACGCCGGGGCAGCGGTGATCGAGGGCGCAGGTCGCGCACGCCGCCGGCTTGCGCTTGCCGGCCTCGATCGCGCCGCCGCGCGGGGACCGCACGGCGTCGTGGCGATCGCGCAGCGCCGGCGGCAACA
This sequence comes from Kofleriaceae bacterium, assembly GCA_018057825.1. Taxonomy (GTDB): domain Bacteria; phylum Myxococcota_A; class Polyangia; order Haliangiales; family Haliangiaceae; genus UBA2376. The sequence goes on from JAGPCY010000001.1 coordinate 50,932, forward strand.
CGCACGGTGGCAGGCCACAGCGGGCCGGGATGACGGCGTTCAGACCGACCTCGGCCGCCGCGGTCAGCCCCGCGGCGACTGCGGGCCCAAGGCGCGCATAGGGCGGCACCAGGTCGAGGGCGTCGGCGCCGTCGCCGACCGGCGCGACCGGCGACAGGACCACCGAGCGGACGGTCGGCCAGCGGGACGCGATCGTGGCGAAGAGCGCCGGCAGCTCGTCGAGGTTGGCGGTGGTGACGACCGTGACGATGGTCAGGTGCAGGCCCGGCGTCGCGGCCAGGGCGTCGAGGCCGGCCAGGGTGTGGGGCAGGAGCTCGGCGGGGCCGATGAGCGCCGCGAAGGTGGCTGGCGTCACGGTGTGGAGCGAGACCTCGAACCCGGTGACGCCGGCCGCGAGGAGCGCTGGCAGGATCGGGCCGCGGCCCAGGGACGTGGCGTTGGTCTGGACGCGGACGTCGGGGATGCCGGCGGCGCGCGCGGCGGCCACGTAGTCGGGCAGCGCCGGATCGAGGGTGGTCTCGCGGCCGGTCAAGAGCAGCCCGGTGCAGCCGCCGGCCGCGGCCGCGGCGATGTGGGCCAGGACCGACGCGCGATCGGGCAGGATCGCCGGCGAGTCAGGCGGCGTGTTGCAGAACCGGCAGCGCTCGTTGCAGTCCCGGTTGATGCGCAGCTCGACGAAGCGCGCGCCGACGCTCGGGGCCAGCGGCAGGCGGCGCGGCGCGGCGCCCTCGCACGCGGCCAGGGCGCGGGCCAGGGCCCGGACCCGATCGGCGGCGCCGCGGTGATCGACGCCGTCCTCGGCGTAGTAGGACAGGTGGAGCGCCGCGGTCGCGGCCAGGTGCTGGCCGCCGGCCACGGCCGGCGTGATCGCGACCACGATCCGCGGCTGGCCCGGGCGGGTCAGCACCAGCTCGACTCCGGACCGGATCGCGCTCGCGCCGACGTGACTCACCGTCCAGCCGTCGAGGGCGGCGACCACCGCCGGGGCCTCGAGACGGTAGGTGCGCAGGAACGCATCGAGCACGGCGTAGATCACAGTAGCCGGTCGCGGCCGCGCGGTGGTGGTTCACCGCGGGCGCGGGTGGGCGTACGATCGACCCATGGGGACCCGCTTGCGCCTGCCCGCGGCGGCGCTGGTCGCGATCGCGACCGGCTGCGCCGGCGACACCGCCATCGTCTTGGCGATCCACGGTGACGACGCCGCGGCGCAACGCGCCGTCACGCTCGACCTCTACGTCGGCGTCGGCCGGGCCGACGCGCCGCCGCCGAGCTCCAGCAGCGTGGTCGAGCCGGTGTGGTGGCGCCAGGCGCCGGTCGAGCTCGGCGACGCGCCGCTGGCCTTCCCCGGCGGGCTGGGCGACGCGACCTTCGACCTGGCGCTCACCCCGTCGGACGCGCTGCCCCTGGGCGACGAGCTGGTGTACGCGGTCGCGGCGCGGGACGGCGCGGGGGCGCTCGTCGCCTTCGCCCACGCCGACCAACCCCTCGCGTTCGGCGAAGGTCAGATCCGCCGGGTCGCGGTCGCGTTGCGCGCCGTCCGCGCCGGCGGGGTCACGGCCACCGGCTGCGCGTGGTGGCGGGCCGAGCCGACCGATCCGGTCCCAGGGTGGGCCAAGGATCGGGCGATCGTCCCGGTCGGCGACGCCGACTGCGACGACTTCCGCGCGCCCGCGCCTGGCGAGGTGGTCGACTGCAACCCGGCGGTCGACTGCGACGATCGCGATCCCGCGACCAACCCGGGCCGCGAGCCCGAGTGCAGCGACATCGACGTCGACTGTTGCTCGACGCGGCTGCCCGATCTGCGGAACGACGACGGCGACGCCTTCCGGGTGTGCGACGGCGACTGCAAGGACAGCGGCAAGGTCCGGGACGTGTTCGGCGGCGAGGTCGAGGCCGTGGACATCTACCCCGGCAAGGTCGACACCACCTGCAACGGCGTCGACGAGGGGTGCGCGGTGTCGGCCGGCGGTGCGTGTGATCCGGCGCCGCTCGATCTCGATGGTGACGACTACATCACCTGTACGTCGCCCGACGGCAGCGAGGTCGCGGCGGTGAAGCGCACCGGCTGCGTGCGGTTTCCCGACCAGACCGACTGCCTCGAGGAGGGAACCGTCACCGACGGCAACGGCGTGACCCACGCCGCCGCCGACCTCCACCCCGGGGCCGCCGACGTCGTGTGCGACGGCGTCGATCAGGACTGCACCGGCACGTGCGACGACGCCGGAGGCGACGAGGACGCCGACGGCGACGGCTTCGATCGCTGCCCGGCGAGCCGCGAGGTCGACCAGGGCCCGGTCAGTTGCAGCCCCAGCTCGTCGCCGGCCGACTGCGATGACGGTGCGCCGTTCGCGCAGCCCGAGCCGATCATCGAAGCCTGCGATGGCATCGACAGCGCCTGTGACGGGGTCGCGATGGCGATGAACACGAACCTCGGCGTGTGCCTGACCACGGTCTCGACCACCCCTGGCACCAGCGTGTGTGTCGTCGGTCAACGGTCGTGCGCCGAGCGCTTCGATGGGGTGCCGCGCTTCGCCTGCGAGGCGATGGTCACCGGCACGGTCGGCTTGCCGTTGCGCTTGTGCAACCCGTGTCCCAGCGGCGCCGACCCGATCGACTGCGAGGACGGCCGGTTCCGCACCTGCCATCCGCGGACCCCGACCGGGGCGCCCGGCCTCGCGTGCAGCGAGCCGGCGCCCCAGGTCGCGCCGCTCCGGGCCTGCGGCGCCCTGTCGTGCGACTGGGCGATCGCCGGGGGCGGGGTCATCGACGGCTGGACGGTGTCCTTGGTCCCGACGGCCACCGGGGGTGGGCTCGGCGGGCCGATGCTCACCGGGCCCACCGCGTTCCTGCGCGTCGGTACGGTCGGCGCGTCGCCGCGGAGCTTCGTGGTGCGCCGGCGCGAGCTGGGCGTCGACGGCTGGGAGGTCGTCCGCTTGGTGCCGGACACCTCGGGGGCGTGCGCGCTCATGGAGTGCGACGACCCGACGTTCGGGCTACGCTGACGAGCGCGCCATGTCGATCGCCGCCGACGTCGGCCGGGTGTTGTGGCTGGGCGTCGACGGCACCGCGCCGAGTCGCGGGTTGCGGGCGGCGGTCGCGCGCCAGGCCCTGGGGGGCATCGTCCTCGGCAGCCACAACCTGCGCACCACCGTCGAGCCCGGTCCGGTGCCGCAGCGGGTCACCGACGTCGCCGCCCTGATCGCGTGGACCGCCGCCGTCCGCGCCGCCGCGCCCGAGGACGCGCCGGTCCTGATCGCCCTCGATCACGAAGGCGGCGCGGTCCAGCGCATCCGCGCGCCGGCCACCCAGTGGCCGCCGATGCTGGCCCTCGAGCGCCACGGCCCCGCCGACGTCGAGCTGGCGCGGGCGATCGGCCGCGCCCAGGGCGTCGAGCTCGCGGCCCTGGGCGTCGACGTCAACCTGGCCCCGGTGCTCGACGTCCTGACCAACCCGACCAACCCGGTGATCGGCGATCGCGCGCTCGGCCGAACCGCGGCCGAGGTCGGGCGGCGCGCCGCCGCGCTGGCCGCCGGCCTGGCCGACGCCGGCGTCCTGGCCTGTGGCAAGCACTTCCCCGGCCACGGCGACACCGCGGTCGACAGCCACCGCGGGTTGCCCGTGGTCGACCAGCCGCGGGCCCGCCTCGAGGCCGTCGAGCTGGCGCCGTTCGCGGCCGTGGCCGCGGCGCTGCCGATGATCATGACCGCCCACGTCGTCTACCCGGCCCTCGACCCGACCGCGCCGGCGACCCTGTCGCGCCCGATCGTCACCGACCTGTTGCGCGGCCAGCTCGGCTACCGCGGCCTGATCGTCACCGACGATCTCGACATGGCCGCGATCGCCGATCGCCAGGGCGTCGGCCCGGCCGCGGTCGCGGCGATCGCCGCCGGCTGTGACGCGGTGATGATCGCCCACGATCCGCGACACCAGCGCGAGGCCCGGGCGGCGCTGACCGCGGCCGCCGCCGCGCCAACCTTCCGCCGCCGCCTGGCCGAGGCCGCCGCCCGCGGTCGGTCCCTGGCGATCGCCCACGCCGCGGCGCGCGCCGCCAGACCACCGCTGGGTCTCGACGCGATCGGTGCCCTGGCCCATCGCCAGCTCGCCGATCGCCTCGCCGGCGGTTGAGCGACCGCACCCGGCGACCACGCGGACGCCGCCGCGCTAGCGCCGCTGCTGGATCAGGAGCGACTCGAGGAGGAGCAGCACCAGCAGCGCCGCCGCCACCGCGTGCCACAGCTCGACGCGGCGCCGCGCCGCCCGGCTCCCGGTCGGCCCGGCGGCGCCGCTCGGCGGCAAGACCGACGGTGGCGCTGGCGCCAGATCGGAGCCGCGCGGATCGAGGTTGACCGCGAACGCCAGCTCGTCGCGATCGCGGGTCGCGCCGGTCGGGTCGGTGCCGATGACGCGGTAGAACCCGGGCGCCTCGACCGCCGGCAAGCGGACCGCGGTGCGGCCGTCGAGGCGCGCGCCCTCGAAGACCGCGCCATAGCCGCCGGGGCCGCGGACCTCGAGGCGGCGCAGGTCGAGGGTCGGCAGGCTGTGGCCGGCGCCGACCACCAGGGCCGCCGGGCCGGCGTCGGCGCGCCGGCGGGCCAGGAAGCGCACCGCCTCCTGCATGAGCGGCAGGTAGCCGGGGAGGATCGGCAGATCGTTCCAGTCCCGATCGAGGGTCGAGGTGTAGAGCAGCACCTGGCCGTCGCCGACCGCCGCCGACACCAGCGCGGCGGCGCCGTTGGTGAAGCGCGCCAGCACCTTGCGCTCGGCGGTGTCGGTGGTCGGCCCGAGCAGCATGATCTTGGCGAAGCCGGCGTCGGCCAGGCCGGGCGCGTCGGGGCCAAACGGCGCGAAGATCGGATGGTCGACGTCCCACTTGGTCAGGTGCAGCGCGCGGGCGGCGCGCTCGTCCGGCGCCGCGCCCCAGGTCACGTCGATCGGATCGCGCAGGCCCTGGGGCAAGAGCGGCAGCATCGTCGCCTCGTAGGCCGCCGGGTCGACGTGATCGCCGACGCCGACCAGGAGCCCACCGCCGGCGCGCAGCCAGGTCGCCAGGGCGGCGACCCGCGGCGTCGTCAAGGCCGCGACGTTGGCCAACACGACCACGTCGAAGCCGCCCAGGTCGAGGTCATCGAGATCGTCGGGCAGCGCCTTGGTCACCACCGTGCCGGCCTCGTCGCGATCGCCGGGGCGCAGCGCGGCCTCGAGGTAGAACAGCTCGTCGTCGTGGCGATCGGTGCGGGCGTCGCCATCGACCAGGAGCACCCGCAGCTCGTCGCGCAGGCGCGCGATCGCGACCCGGCGATCGTCGGCCGGCAGCGCGTCGCCGCCGATCGTCACCGCGACCTGCGCCGAGCGGACCTCGGGCGGCAGGGTGGCCAGGAAGCGCTTGCCGCGGCGCTCGCCGGGGCCGAGCTCGAGCTGGCCGCGCGCCACCACCGCGCCCGCGACCTCGACCGCGATGGTGACCGCGCCCGGCGTCGGCGCGAAGTTCCCGACCTCGGCGGTCACCGCGACGCCGCGCGGTCCGGCGCTCGGATCGGGGGTGACGGTCAAGCCGGTGATCGCCAGGTTGGGCAAGGCGGCGCCGCGCCGCACGTCGATCACCTCGAGTGCCGGACCGTCGGCGCCCCACGGCGGTTCGCCCGGCGGCAGGGCGTGGACGGTCAGCGGCGACAAGAGGTAGATCGTGCGGCGCTGGTGGCTCGAGCCGGCCAGGAGCTGGGCCGCCCGGGTCAGGGCCCGGCGCAGGTCGGCGGCCCGCGCGGTCGGCTCGAGATCGAGGATGGCGTCGCGCAGCCGGAGCTGCTCGCGCGACAGCTCGGTCGGGTTGGGGGCGCCCTCGGAGGCCCGCACCACCGCGACCTCGGCCTCGGGGCCGAGCTGGCCGAGGACCTGGGTGGCGGCGTCGGCGGCGCGGGCCAGGAGCGTGCGGCCGCCCTGGCGGTAGCCGCTGGTGAACGAGTCGTCGATCACGAAGACCGCGGCCTGGGGCCCGCGACTCACCGATGGACCGCGCGCCGCGCACGAGGTGAACGGCTTGGCGATCGCCAGCGGCAGGGCGACGCACGCGAGGATGCGCACCAGGAGCAGCGCGCGCTCGCGGAGCTGCAACCGCCGCGAGGTCCGCCGCTTCGACGCCAGCAGGAACGCCAGCGCGGCGAACTTCACGACCCGGGCCTTGCGTCGGCCGATCAGGTGGATCGCCACCGGGATCGCCAGCCCGACCAGGCCGACCAGCATGAGCGGCGCGAGGAAGTTCATCGCCGCTCGCCCGCGCTCCGGCGGTTGCCGACGATCGCGACCACCGCGTCGTCGAGGGCGCGGTCGGTCGGGGTGAGGTGGTAGTCGATGCCGGCGGCGGCCAAGCGCTCGCGGGTCGCGGCGAGAAACCCGTCCATGCGCGCGATGTAGTCGGCGCGGATCGCGGTCGGGTTGGCCAGGAGGCGATGATCGCCCTCGAGATCCTCGAACCGGGTCAGGCCGTCGTAGGGCAGGGTCCGCTCCTCGGGGGCCAGCACGTGGGCGACCGCGACGTCGTGGCGTCGGGCCTTCAAGCGGGTCAAGGCGCCGATGGTCTCGTCGTCGGGATCGAACAGGTCCGAGGCCAGGACGATCAGGCTGCGCCGCCGGCGGCACAGCTCGCCGACCCGCTCGAGGGCCTCGGCCGGGCTGGCGTCGCCGCCGTCGGGATCGGCGAGGACCTCGTCGAGCACCGCGAACAAGTCGGTCAGGTGATGGCCCTTGGCCCGCGGTGGGACGTGGCGCGGGCGGGCGCCGAAGGCGTAGAGCCCGACCTGGTCTTGCTCGCGGCCGATCAAGTAGGCCAGGGCGGCCAGGCACGACGCGCCGTAGTCGACCTTGGCTGGGCCGGCGCCGGCGAACCGCATCGAGCCCGAGGCGTCGAGCACCAGGTAGGCGGTGAGCTGGGACTCCTGCTCGAAGCGCTTGACGTAGTAGCGATCGAGCTTGGCCAGCGCCTTCCAGTCGACGTGGCGCAGCTCGTCGCCCGGCGAGTACTCCTTGTGCTCGGCGAACTCGATCGACGAGCCGTGGCGCCGGGCCCGGTGCTGTCCGGCCAGGACGCTGTCGACGATCACCCGGGCCTTGATCGCCATCGGACCCAGGCGGGCCAGGAGCGCGGGATCGAGGCGCACGGTGGTTACGGCGCGACCACGCCGAGCAGGCGATCGATCAGATCGCCGGGGCGGACGCCGTCGGCCTCGGCCCGGTAGTTGAGGATCAAGCGATGCTGCAAGGTCGGGCGGGCCAGCGCGGCGACGTCGTCGATCGCGACCGCGAACCGGCCGTCGAGGATCGCCCGGGCCTTGCCGGCCAGGATCAGGAACTGCGAGGCCCGGGGACCGGCGCCCCACTGCACCAGGTCCTTGACGAAGGCCGGCGCCGAGGCGTCGGCCGGACGGGTGGCGCGGGCCAGGGCCACCGCGTAGCGCACGACGTGGTCGGCCGCCGGCACCCGCCGCACCAGGGCCTGGAGCTCGAGGATCCGCGCCGGCGACAGCACCCGGGCCAGCTCGGCGGTGTGGCCCGAGGTCGCCAGCCGCACGATCTGCTCCTCCTCGTCGGCGCTCGGGTAGTCGACGTCGATCTGGAACATGAAGCGATCGAGCTGGGCCTCGGGCAGCGGGTAGGTGCCCTCTTGCTCGATCGGGTTCTGGGTCGCGAACACCAAGAACGGCAGCGGCAGCTCGTGGGTCACGCCGCCGGCGGTGACCCGGTACTCCTGCATCGACTGCAAGAGCGCGGCCTGGGTCTTGGGCGGGGTCCGGTTGATCTCGTCGGCCAGGACCAGGTTGGCGAACACCGGGCCCTTGATGAACCGGAACGAGCGCCGACCGGTCGCGTGATCCTGCTCGAGGACCTCGGTGCCGGTGATGTCGGCCGGCATGAGGTCGGGCGTGAACTGGATGCGCTGGAACGACAGGTTCAGGGCTTCGGCCAGGGTCGAGATGAGCAGGGTCTTGGCCAGGCCGGGGACCCCGACGAACAGGCAGTGCCCGCGCGCGAACAGCGCGGTCAAGAGGTGCTCGACGACCTTGCGCTGGCCGACGATCCGCTTGTCGATCTCGGCGCACAGCTCGTCGTGGGCGCGGGCGATGTCGGCGACCGCGCGCAGGTCGGCGGCGAGCTGGGCCTCGGGGCTCGGGGGTTCGGCCGCGGTCGGCTCGGCCGCGGTCGGCTCGGCCGCGGTCGGCTCGGCGGAGGGCGCCGCTGGCGGCGGCGCGGCGATCGCGGTCGGGAACTCGGGCAGGGTCTGGCTCATCGGGGCGGGCTCGGCGGGCGGCTCAGGTGCAGGTGACGCGGGTGACGCGGGTGACTCACGGCGTGAGGCGGTGGCAGGCGCTGCGTTCGCGATCGGCGCGGGGATCGGCCAGCGCGCGGTAGCCGTCGGCCAGACCGCAGCGGACCGCCGGATCGAAGGGCGACACGCGCACCGCTTGCTCGAAGGCCGCGACGGCGCCGGTCCAGTCGCGGAGGCTGGCGCGCGCCAGGCCCAAGGTCACCGCGGCCACCGGGTCGTGCTCGTCGATCGCCGCCAGCGGCGCCGCCAGCTCGATGGCCTTCGCGGACTCGCCCAGCTCGACGTAGACCCGGGCCAGCTTGCCGGCGACGATCGGATCGGCGCCGCCGGTGGCGGCCAGGGACTTCGCGTACTCGATCGCCGCGGCGGCGGTCAGGCCACGCGCCCGCAGCATGCCGCCCAGGCGGGCGAACTTCCGGGCCTTGCCGCTGGCGATCTCCTCGAGGCCGACGTTGTCCGACGAGGTGCCGCCCTTGGCGAAGCGGATGCGCGCGGCCTTGGCCGGGCGGACCAGCGCCGCCTTGCCGGCCGACAGATCGAGGGTGCGCAGATGGGCCTTCCAGTCCTTCTCGACCTCGGGCCACGACGAGCCGGCGACCTCGGCGATCGCCCGGCGCGCGCTCTTGCCGTCGGCGGCCATGGCCAAGATCCGGCGCAGGCCGGGGTAGCCGACCTGGCCGTGGAGCCACGCCACCAGCGTGAAGACCTCGGCGTAGGCCAGGGCCGCGGCCTCGCTCGACGGCAGCTTCGCCATCGACGGGTGCATCGCGTCGAGCTCGATCAGGCGCCGGTTCTTGATCGCGCTGGCCAGGAGCTGCTGCTCGATCGCGGTCAACGCCGCCGAGGGCTCGCTGCGCCAGCGCACTTGCTGGAACCGCGCCAGCCCCTCGTGCAGCCACACCGGGATGGTGTCGTTGGAGGCGTGGCTGACCACGTAGTGGACGTACTCGTGGACCAGGGCGTCGAGCCACGGATAGCCGGCCAGGGTCGCGCGCGGCGACACCAGCATCAGCTTCTCGTACTTCGACAGCGCGATCGTTCCGGTGGTCTCGATCTCGGCCTCGGTCAGCGGCGACAGCTTGGCCAGATCGGCCGGCGCGCCGAGGATCTCGACCCGGACCTTGGTGGTCGGGCGATAGCCGAGATCGTCGCCGAGCCGCTCCCACGCCAGGTCGAGGGCGGCGCCGGCCAGGTCGACCAGGACCTCGTCGACGCCCGGGGCGTGGGCCAGCTCGAACCGCCCGGCCGGCGAGTCGCGGCGGACGAAGCCAGCGGTCAGGTCGCGGGTCCGGGTCGCCAGGGTCCGCAGGGCGCCGACCTCGCCGCCGACCTCGGTGGCGGCCAGGCCGTCGAGGTGGGTCACCGCCGCCGCGTAGTCGCCGTCGAGGAACGCGATCCGGGCCGCCAGCCAGCGGACCTCGGCCGCGGTCGGGGCGCGCTTGGCCAGCTCGGCGATCGCCGCCCGGGCCTCGGGCAGCCGGGCCTCATCGAGCAGCCGGGCGGCCCGGGTGGCGTCGCCCGACAGGGTCGGATCGCGCCGGGCCGCGGCCGGGGCGGTCAGCGCGGCCAAGAGCGCCACGATCGCCAGCAGGCGTCCGCGCGTCATCGGATCAGGTCCTCGTAGTAGCGGCGGAGCTGATCGTCGTAGCCCGACGGCGCCTTGCGCTTCATGCCCTCGAGGAGCTCCTGGCGGAAGGCCTCGGGCGCGACGTATTGATCGGCGCCCGGGATGCGCACCGGTTCGTCGCCCAGGCTGCCGTCGCCGTGGCTCTGGGCCTGGCGGGCCGCGCGCCGGGCCTCGCGCCGGGCCCCCTCGAGGGCGTCGGCCGCCGACCGGGCGGCGTCGCGCGCGCCCGACGGATCGCGGGCGCCCATGCGCTTCTCGGCCTGGCCCATCGCGCCGCTGGCCTGGCCGACCTTGTCGGCGATCGTCGGCGCGGCGTCGCCGGGCAGGCCGTCGGCGGCGGCCGCCTTGTCGGCGAGCTGCCGGGCCCGATCGCGGTTGCCGGCCTGGCGGCGGCGCAGGGCGTCGAGGCGGCGCTTGTCGTCGGGCCCGAGGATCTGATCGGGCGACGGCGTGAGCTGGCCCAGCTCGTCGAGGAGCTTGGCCGCCAGCGGCCGGGCGCGCTCGACCGCGTCGATCGCGTCGCCGGTGGCCTCGGCGAACGGCGAGCGCGGATCGTCGGCCATCGCGGCGTCGAGCTCGCTGGCCATCGTGTCGAGGCTGTCGGCGGCCTGCTTGGCCATGCCCAGGGCCTCGGCGACGTCGCCGTCGGCCAGCATGCGCTTGAGATCGTCGACCCGCTTGTCGACGATCTCCAGCTCCTCGCGGGCGAACGGGGTCAGGCCGCTGTCGGGGATCGAGGCCAGGCGATCCTCGAGCTTGTCGACCAGGCCGCGCAGGCGGTGCTGGGCGTCCTTGCCGAGATCCCGGGTCAGGGCGTCGGCGTGCTCGGCGTAGCGCTCGAAGATCCGATCGGCCTCGGCGGCGATGTCGGTCTGATCGGCGGCCAGATCGGCCAGCTCGTCCATGAGCTGATCGAGCTTCTGCTCGGCCTCGCCCATGCGATCGCCGCGCAGGCGGTGAAGGGCGTCGTCCATCGCCTGGTTGGCGGCCGCGGTGCGGGTCCGGCAGCGCTCGAGGGCGGCCTGGGCGCCGACCGCGTCGCCGGCGGCGACCGCGGCCTCGACCTCGTCCATGCACGACGTGATCTGGCGATCGGCGAGGGCGTCGGCGTGGACGAACTGGTCGAGGACGTCCTCGGCGATCCCGGCGCGCGACCGCGCCAGCTCGGCCATGCGCTGCTCGATCGCGCGCAGCTCGCGGGCGATCTCGGCCTTGAGCTTGGGATCGCCGGTGCGGGCCAGCTCGGCCAGGAGCTCGGCCAGGCGCTTCTGGTGGGCCTCGAGCTCGTCGGCGATGTCGAGCATGCCCTCGAGCTGCTCGCGCTCGAGCCAGTCGGCCAGGAGGATCGCGTCGTCCTCGAGCTCAGCCACCACCTGCTTGTCGAGGGGGGCCAGCCGTCCGGTCGGGCGACCGCGGGCGGTGGTGGCCTTGTCGAGCAAGCGCTCCTCGGCGCCGACCAGCTTGGTCAGGCGATCGCGCACGCCGGTGATCGCCGCGCGCAGCCCGGGATCGGCCAGCGGATCGTCGGCGAAGGCCGCGGCCAGGGTGCCGGCCTCGACCGCCAGCTCGTCGAGCCCGCGGTGCAGGCCCTCGCGATCGACCTCGCCGTCGGTCGCGACCAGGCGCGCGCCCAGCGCGATCACGACATGCTCGGCCAGCGTCGCCAGCCGCGCCAGGTGCTCCTCGTGACGCTCGCGCGGCGAGAACACCCGCAGCCGGAACGGCTTCGACACGCCGCGGTTGGGCCCGTCGATCGCGTCGTTGTCGGTCGCCTCGAGGTGGTAGCTGACCACCGCGCCCGGCGGCAGGCTGAGCTCGGCGAGGTCCCACACCAGCTTGCCCTGGGTCCGGGTCGGGGCCTCGGCGAGCTGGGCGATCGGCTTCTTCTCGACCTTGCCGGCGATGTCCCACACCAGCTCGATCGCGCCGACGCCGAAGTCGTCCTCGGCGACGTAGGCCAGCTCGATCCGCTTCATGTTGGTGACGTCGAGCTCGTCGCCGGGCGCGAACAGCTCGACGGTCGGCACCTGATCGGGCTCGACCTCGATCGTGCGCGCGGCCAGCTCGAGGCGGGTCGGCTTGCGCGGCGTGGTCAGCTCGAACCGATAGCGGGCCGGGCCGTCGACGACGAAGTTGGCGGCCAGGCCGGCCGGCCCGGCGACCAGCGGCACGCGCTCGGGCGGGCTCGGGGCGTCGGCCGGGCCGCGCTCGAGGAGAAGCGTCACGGTCTGGGCCGGCTCGAGGGCGGTGGTCGTGACGGTCACCGAGGTCCCGACCAGGGCCCGGAAGTCCCCCGCGGTGGCGTCGAGGCGGCTGGCCGGCCGGCGGGTGTAGGCCGGCGGCGTCAGGGTGATCGTCAGATCGCCAACCAGCGGCATCGACGACAAGGACGCGCCGTTCCACGGCCGGGCCGGCGGCGCCAGGAGCGTGCGCCAGCCATCGGCCAGCGCCGCGCCGGCCAGCGTCACCACCACCGCCACCGCCGCCGCGCTCGCGCCGAGGATCGCGCCGGCGCGCCGCTCGAGGCGACGATCGAACAAAGACGCCCGGGTCACGCCCTTCAAGCGGCGCGCGGTGCCGTCGGTGAGCGCCTCGATCAAGACCCGCGACGGCGCGCCCGGGCCGTCGGCGGTGCGAGCCAGCTCGACGGTCGACAGCAGATCCGACGCCACCGGGCGGTGACGCGCGCCGATCCACCGCGCGACCGCGTCGTCGGTGCCGAAGCGCTTGAGCGGCGCCCATACGCCGCCGACGATGGCGGCGACCAGGGCCAGGAACCCGATGAGCCCAGCCCCCGCCACCAGCGCCAGCGAGGTCGCGCGACCCGGCGACAGCGCCAGCGCGACCAGCGGCAGGAGGGTCGCCAGCGTCAGCCACGCCGCGAGCAAGAGGTACAGCGCGGCCGCGGCGAACTGACGGCGCAGGCGCACGCGCACGTCGGCGAGATAGGCGCGGATGAAGTCGATCGAAGGCACAGGGAGGCCGAGGTCGCACCCGGGGCGGGCCGACGTGGCGCAGTGTAGCGCGCGCGGCGCGGGTGCGCAGGCGGTAGCGTCCGAGGAGCGACGTAGGTATAACCGGCCGGTGACCAAGCGCGCCGGGCTGGCGACTGCGCGGGCCCCGGCCGGGGCCGCCGCGCCGTCCACCGCGCCGAGCCCGACGCCCCCGGTCCCGACCGACGACCGGATCCTGGTGCAGCGCGCCCAGGCCGGCGACCGGGTCGCCTTCAAGGCGCTGTTCGAGCGCTACCAGCGCCGGGCCTACGCCCTGGCCTTCGGCGTGGTCCGCAACCAGGACGACGCCCTCGACGTGGTCCAGGACGCCTTCATCAAGGCCCACCGGCACCTCGACAAGTTCGAGGGCCAGGCGTCCTTCTATACGTGGCTCTACCGGATCGTCATGAACCTGGCGATCGACCACCTGCGCAAGCACCGGCGCCACAACCCGGTCGACTTCACCGACCAGACCTCGGAAGAAGGCGTCTCGGATGACGCCTTACTGCCCAAGATCATTGGTGGAAACCCCGCCCGGGCCCTCATGGATCGAGAGATCCGCGAGCGGATCAGCGACGCCCTGGACGCCCTGTCCGACAACCACCGCGCGGTCCTGGTGATGCGCGAGCTCGACGGCCTGTCCTACGAGGAGATGGCGGTCGCCATGCAGTGCAGCAAGGGCACGATCATGTCCCGGCTGTTCCACGCCCGGAAGAACATGCAGAAGCTGCTCGCCGATCTCTATCAGGGGCCGCCGATCTCCGGCGACCTAGCGGAAGATCGCGACCCGGATGAATGACGCCCCGGGGTCCCTGCGTCATAGCACCAGACCCGACCGCCTAACCAACGCGTACCCACCGTGTCCAAGCCAACCTCCCTCGACATGATGCTCGCCGCTGACGGCGAGCTGGGCGACGCCCCCGCGCCGACTGGCCCCGAGGCCGAGGCCACCGCGGCCTCGGTCCACGAGCTGGGCGAGCTGGTCCGCGGCCACCTCGAGCTGGCCGCCGATCAGGCCGAGCCGCGCCTGGCCGGGCTGTGGGAGCTGGTCGAGCGGCGCCTCGACCTGGCCGAAGAGGCGGTCGCCCCGCCGGCCCCGGCCGCGCGGCCGGCCCCGGCGTCGCTGTGGGGGCGGGCCTGGTCGTGGTTGACCGGCCACCGCAGCCACGTGATCACCGGCTTCGTGTCGGCGGGCGCGGTCGCCGCCCTGGCCCTGGCCCTGCGGCCATCGTCGGAGCCGCGGGTGGTGGTCCGCACGGTCAGGGTGCCGGCGATCGAACCCACCGCGGTCCTGGCCCGGACCCCGCCCGAGGTCGAGTCGCTCGACGTCGGCGACGGCACCGGGACCGTGTTCACCATCGACGACGAAGACGGCGAGACCGCCGTCATCTGGGTCGAGCCGGCCGAGCTGGCCGCGCCTGACCCCACGGAGGGCATATGACGTCTCTGGGTCGCCTCGCGATCGCCGCCGCGGCGATCGGCCTCGTCGCGTTCGCCGCGCCCGCCCGGGCCGAGATCGCGTGTACGGTCCTCGAGATCGAGGCCGCCACCGCGGCCACGCCGTCGATCGATCCCAAGCTCCGGCCCCTCGAGCGCAAGCTCAAGAAGCCGCCGTTCACGTCGTGGAACTCGTTCCAGCAGCTCGGCACCACCCAGCTCGGGCTCGACCTGCAGAAGTCGGCCTCGGCGGCGCTCGTGCACGGCAAGATCAACCTCCACGTCCGCGACGTGATCGAGCGCCCGGGCAAGCGGGCTCGGCTCCAGCTCGGCATCGCCCTCGACGACGGCGCGGGCAAGCGGGTGATCGACACCAAGGTCAACGTCGACGTCGGCGACTACTTCGTCGCGGGCCGACCGCTGCCCGGCGACAAGGGCCACCTGGTGGCCGTGACCTGCACCAAGCCGTAGCGCACCGAACGGCCGGGCGCGGGTCGCCGCGGGCCCCAGCCGCGCCGGTCGTGTATATGTAGGGCCCGTGCGCTGTCCCCCGAGTCGGTATGCCTAGCTGGTGGCGGCGCCGCGCCCTCCGCCGCGCCGCGATCGCGGCCGCGGTGGTGGCGATCCTGGCGGTGGCCGCGGTCGTGGCCTACCCGCGGGTCGGCGCGTGGTACGTGCGGTCGCGCGCCGTGCCCCGGCTGGCCGAGCGCTACGGCGCCGCGGTCACGGTCGGCGCGGTCGACGTCGGCTGGGGCCACGCCACCCTGCGCGACGTCACGGTGGCGCCGCGCGGCGCCGCCCCGGCGATCCACCTCGGCCGGGTCGAGGTCGACTTCGATGGCCTCGCCACGCTGGTCGGCCGGGCCGAGGTGTCGCGGGTCGCGATCGTCGGCGGCGCGATCGAGGTGGTCCGCGGCGCCGACGGCGCGACCAACCTCGACGGCTTCCGGCGGCCGACCAGCGGCGGGGTCGGCGGCCGCCGTGGCAGCACCCCGATCGACTTCTCCGGGTTGGCGGTCCGGTTCCGCGACGACGGCACCGGCGCCACCGGGTCGGCGACCCTGGCCGGGCGCCGGCGCGGCGATCGCCTCGAGGCCACGCTGACCGAGCTGGCGATGACCAGCGCCGACGGCCCGGCCCTGGCGGCGACCGCGGTCGTCGTCGAGCGCGAGGCCGGTCGCTTGGCCGCCACCGTCGACGGCGGCCAGCTCCAGATCTGGACCGGCCTGGCCCTGACCGGCATCGCCGGCACGATCGCCCAGGCCGCGACCCCGGGACAGCTCGCGGTCGATCTGACCGGCGGCTACGGCGGCGTCGCCGGGACCCTGTGGACCGCCCGCGGCTGGGTCGAGCCCGCCACCGCCGCCGGCGAGGTCCGGATCAAGGCCGACGCGTTCTCGCTGGAGAAGCTGGCGCCGCTCCTCGAGGGCCGGCGCGTCCTGGTCAACTACCCGCGCACCGTGGTCGACGCCGATCTGGTGCTGGCCCGCCGCGGCGACGTCGCGACCATGCGCGGCGGCTTCCACGTCGCCGATCTCACCGTCGCCCACCCGATGATCGCCGATCAGCCGGTGGCGATCGAGTCGCTGTCGGGCGAGGTCGACGCCGCGTACGATCGCGCGACGCGGACCCTGACCCTGCGCCAGGGCGATCTCGGCACCCGCGGCCTGCCGTTCGGCCTGACCGGCGAGGCCGTGCTCGGGCCGCGCCTGCGGCCGACCAAGCTGGCCGGTCGGCTGGTGGTCCCGGCGGTGCCGTGTCAGCAGGTGCTGACCGCGCTGCCGGCCCAGCTCACCGGCGAGATGACCGGCTTCGAGCTGACCGGGATGTTCTCGACCGATCTCCGGGTCGCGATCGACTGGGCCGACCTCGACGCCACCACCCTCGGCGGCTCGGTCGGGATCCGCGGCTGTAAGGCCCGGCGGGTGGCCAAGGCGGTCGAGCGGCTCGACGACAGCTTCGAGCACTGGGTCGAGGTCGGCACCGACGAGTGGCTGTCCTTCGAGGTCGGCGCCGGCAACCCCGACTTCGTGCCGATCACCGAGGTCTCGCCCTACCTCCTGGCCTCGCTGCAGACCACCGAGGACGGCGCCTTCTACCGCCACCGCGGCTTCATCCCCAGCGAGTTCCGCACCGCGCTCATCCGCAACCTCAAGGCCGGCGGGTTCCGCTACGGCGCGTCGTCGATCACCATGCAGATGGTGAAGAACGTGCTCCTGTACCGGAAGAAGACCCTGGCGCGGAAGTTCCAGGAGCTGTTCCTCACCTGGGCGGTCGAGAACTACCTGACCAAGGATCGGATCTTCGAGATCTACGTGAACGCGATCGAGTACGGGCCTGCGCTCTACGGCATCGGCCCGGCCGCGCGCGCCTACTTCGGCAAGTCGGCCTCGGACCTGACCCTGCGCGAGGCCGCGTTCTTCTCGTCGATCTTGCCCAACCCCAAGGAGCGCTACCGCCAGTACTGCAAGGGCGAGCTGCGCCGGTGGACCGAGGACAAGATCGGTCGGATCCTCGACAAGATGCTCGAGCGCCAGCGCATCACCGCGGCCGAGCACGCCGAGGCCAAGGCCAGCCCGCTGGTGTTCGCCAAGGACGGCACCGAGACCGAGGCCCAGTGCCTGCGGCGGGTCGAGCAAGCCTTGAAGAAGGCCCGCCCGACCAACCCGATGGCGCCGCCGCGCTGAGCGAGGCGGCGGGCCGACGGATCACGAGGTCACGGCTCGACCGGCAGGCGATCAGGGCACCTCGAGGCGCAGGTGGAAGACGCCGCCGGGCAGGTCGGGGGTGACCTGGGGGGCCAGCTCGGCGATCCGGCGCTCGAGCTCGGCGATCAGGCAGCGCCCACCGGGTCGCGACGGCAAGTCGCCGCCGGCCTGGTACTGGAACGTCCGCGCGGCGGGCGCCAGCTCGATGCGGAGCGCCAGCCAGCCCGGCGTCGGGTGGTCGCGCTTGCAGGCCGCGACCTCGGCGGAGTCGTTGTACGTGCGGACCAAGGTCTCGAGCAGTCGCCGGCTGGTCGCGTCCCGCTGGTCGGCGACGCGCACGTGGACCTGCTCGACCTGCAGGGCCTCACCCGAGATCGGATCTTGCCGGGGCGCACCCGAGGTGAACATCATCCGCGCGAACTGGGTCCGCGACGGGCCGCTCTGCAGCGCCTCGGACCACTGCGACCAGTGTAGACCCGCCGGCTGGACGATCTCGAGGCGGCACACGTCGCCGCGGCACTCCAGATCGTGGACCACGCCGTCGGGAGCGTCGGCGAACACCCCGGTGAGCACCGCGGCCACCCGCGCCTCGGTCTCTGGGTCCTCGGTGGTCCGGCGCTCGAAGAGGTCGCGGGGGCTCCGGATCCGCTCGAGCTCCTCCTCGGCCTCGGCCAGCGCGGTCACGGCGGTGGCGAGCTGGGCCTCGCAGGGCGCGGTCGGATCGGGCGCGGCGGCGGGCCGCGGCGGCGTGGCCTCGCGGCAGATCGGCACCTCGGCCCGCGGCGCGGCGGACGGGGCGGACGGGGCGGGGGCCGCGGCGGGTGACGGCGCGCGCCGCGCGAGGTACAGGTTGGCCGCGAGGCTGGCGACCAGCGCCAGCCCGAGCACCCCGACGGCGCCTGGTCGGCGCACGGCTACACCACGACGCCTTCCCAGCGGCTCCACCACCGGGTCGGCGTGAAGTCGGGGATGGGCAGCGGCGCCAGCGCTGGCTGATCGGGGCGCCAGAAGCTGCGGAACGGCGGCTTGTCGCCGCGGGTGAAGACGTGCTCGAGGTAGGCGTAGTCGCAGGCCGAGAAGTCGGCGAGCCACTGATCGAGGTCGCGGACGCCGGCCTGGTGGAACAAGGTCAGCGAGTACTGGCAGGCCTCGCGCTCGTAGGCGCGCAGCTCGGCCAGGAGCTCGGGCGTCCAGGGCCCCGGGTGCTTGGCGATCGCCCGCGCCGCCGGCGAGACGTTCCACTGCACGGTGTGGCCGAACAGGTGGACGATGATGAACAGCGCGTCCTCGGCCGATAGATCGTGATCGACCCGGATCTCGGCGCCGTCGAGGTCGCCGGTGAACGGGCTCGGCACGTCGGTGATCACCACCGGGATGCCCCAGCGCTCCTCGATCACCCGCTCGACCTGCGCGAAGGCGTCGACGAACCGATCGCGCGGGGCCGCGGTGGTCACGGCGTCACTTGACCGCGGCCGCGACCTTGGCCTGGGCCATGTCGTGGAGGACCTGCATGACCGCGAAGGCCACGGTCTCGGCCAGGAGCTTGGTGACCTTGGCGTGCTGGTCGTCGGTCAGGTCGCCCTCGACCGCGCGCATCGCCGCCTTGAGGTTGTCGGCCTGGGTCGCCAGCTCGGCGGCGTCGACCTTGCCGTCGGCCAGGGCCGCGGCGAAGTGCTCGAGCTGGCCGACGTGGGCCTCGAGGTCGGGGTGGTTGTCGTCGTCGATCCAGTTGGCGCGGGCCATGGCGGTTCCTTTCGGATAGGTCGGCGGAGGTCAGTCGGTGGCGGGCGGGCAGGCGGTTGCGGGTCGGCGGGTCGCTAGCGACCCTCGAGGATCTGCTTGATGGCGGTCGCGCGCTCCTGGGCGCGCTCGCGGCCGCCGAGCTCGGACAGGCGGGCCTGCTTCACGGGCGGCAGGAACTCGACGTCGGTGCACTCGATGATCGCGACCAGCTCCTGCAGCTCGCGCTCGAGGGTCTGGGTCGACGGCATGAAGTTGGCCAGCGCGGTGGCCAGGGCGTCCTTGGTGATGCGGTCGGCGCCGGCCAGGAGCGAGGTCCGCCAGGCCCGGCCGACGATGCCCTCGATGTCGGCGCCCGACAGGTTGCCCTTGTGGGGCAGGGTCTCGGGCAGATCCTCGTCGAGGAGCGTGGCCCCGGCCTTCCTGGCGAGGACCTTCAGCATCTTGCGCAGCTCGTCGTCGTCGGTCGGATAGAACAGCGGGATGTGGACCTCGGCGCGGCCCTGGCGCTTGATGTCGATCGGCAACAGATCGGGGCGCGCGGTCAGGAGCATCCAGATGATCTTGCCGCGGTAGCGGGTGTCGCCCATCTGGTTGGCGATCATCCCGAAGATCCGCGCCGACACCCCGGAGTCGCCGCCCCCGGAGTCGCGATCGCCGAGCACGGTGTCGGCCTCGTCGATCACCACCACCACCGGGCCCATCGAGCGCAGGAGGCCCAGCACCCGCTCGAGGTTGCCCTCGGTCTCGCCGACGTACTTCGAGCGGAAGTTCTTGAGCACCACCGCCGGCACGCCGATCGAGCCGGCCACGCACTGGGCCAGAAACGACTTGCCGGTGCCGACCGGGCCGTTGAACAGGTAGCCCATCGGCACGGTGTCGGTGTGGCCCTTCTTGATCAGCGCGGCGTCGTCGAGGAGCCGGCGCTTGGCCGCTTCGTGGCCGACCACGGTGTCGAGACCCCACTTGGGCTCGACGAACTCGAGCATGCCCTGGGCCTGGCGCTCGATCAGGCGCTTCTTCAGGTCGCGGAAGTAGGTGGCGTCGAGGCGGCGGCCGCTCTCGCGCGACGAGCGGATCAGGACCTCGAGATCGGTCAGCGCGATGCCGGCGGTCAGCTTGCCCAGCTCGGCGGTGCCGAAGTCCGAGAACGCCGCGACGTCGACGCCGCGGGTGGTCGCGGCCAGGAACGCCTCGCGCTCGCTGGCGTCGGGCATCGGCACCTCGATCGCGGCGACGTGGGGGTTGCCGGCCAGGCGGTCGTTGACCTCCGACAGCCGCGGGTCGATCAGCACGACCGCCAGGTTCAGGCGCTTGACGTAGGGCGACGACGCCCAGTTGAGCAGCGTCACGAGCTGGGTCTGATCGCCCAGGCTCAGGCGATCGCCCGACGGCGCCACGAACGAGGCGTGGTCGATCACGATCGCCGCCGACAGCCGCTTGTCGGCGTCGGCCATGACGTTCTTCTGGATGAACAGGTCGAGGGCGGCCAGCGCGGTCACCGGATCGCGCTTGAGCTGGCGGACGTCGCCCAGCACCCGGTTGACCTTCTCGACCATGTCGGCCAGCCGCTTGGCGTTGGCGCCGGCCAGGCAGCGGATGCCGCGGGCCAGGTCGTAGTGGAGGAGGAGGTCCCAGCGCCCGAAGAGCTGCTCGGCGAGGAACTCGGCCAGGCCGCCCCAGCGGGTGTCGGCGGCCTCGGCCGGGCCGAGCCGGACCAGATCGAACACGTTGCCGTGCAGCACGAACATCGACGTCGTGCCCGAGAAGTACAGCTCGGCCAGCTTGCCGGCCCACGGCGGGAAGTGGGACGGCAGCGCGCTGGTTCGGCGGACGCCGTCGGAGCCAGCCAGGGTCTTGTCGGCCGGGGCCGTGGGGGCGGTGGGTTCGGTGGTCACGAGGCCTCGGTGACGTCGGTGGTGAGGATCGACGGCGCGTCCTCGCGCTCGGACAGGCCGGTGATCGACTGCAGCTCGCGGATCGTCTCCTCGGTCTGCGACATGCCGGCGGCGACCGCGTCGACCTGGATCGACAGCTCGTCGGGGTTCTGGTGGCTGATCGCCATCTCGGTCAGGGCCTGGATCTTCGACTCGATGCGGTCGAGCTCGATGGTCACGAACTCGGCGTTGTTCTTGGCCTTGTTGTAGTTGTCGAGGCGGAGCTGGGCGGTCGCGACCGAGTCGACCAGCGACCGCAAGATGCGCTCGTCGCCCCGGGTCTCGGCCTCCTTCTGGCGCGCGGTCAGCTCGTCGAGCTGGCGCTGGATGCCGGCGCCGTCGGCGGCGCGCAGGAACCGGCCCAGGGCCTGCTGCGACAGGAGCAGCCGCAGGAACACCCACAGCAGGCGATCGAGGGCCGGGGTCCGCAGCTCGTGGGCCGCGCCCGAGGCGTCGCGGGTGTCGCCGCGGACCGCGTTGGCGATGCGCTGCATCTCGACGCAGCGCGCGCGCAGCCGCAGGAAGCGGTTGCGCCGATCGGCCTCGAGGGAGCCCAGGGTGTCGGCCAGGCGCTGGCGCGCGCTCTGGCGATCGCCGGAGAACGCCGCGGCGGCGTCGGCGCCGCGCTCCTCGCGCCGGGCCTTGGCGTCGATCGCGGCCTGGAACCGCGGCAGGGTCGTGAGGCCGGCCAGGTAGGCCAGCTCGCCGGCGGCGACCAAGGGCAGCGCGACGTCGGGCCGCCCGGAGATCACCGCCGCCGCGGTGGCGCCGCCGAAGATGAGCAGGTTCCACCGGTAGGTGAAGGCCTCCTTCAGGTACCGCAGCCAGCCGGCCTTCTTCTTGCCCGACATCAGTCGCCGCTCCGCTGCGACGACTCCAGTCGCTCGATGATGTCCTTGATGCCGTACACCGTCTCCTGGAACGCCGGGTCGCGCATCATCTCCTTGGCCGGCTTGTCGGGCGGCGCGATCTTGACCTCCTTCAGGATCGTCCCCGGGGACGACGAGAAGATCAGCAGGTGATCGCCCAGGTAGACCGCCTCCTCGACCGAGTGGGTGATGAAGAACACCGTCGGCGACTGCTCGCGCCACAGCTCGATCAAGAGGTCCTGCATGCGGGCGCGGGTCGGCGGATCGAGCGCGCCGAACGGCTCGTCCATCAGGATGATCTTGGGCTCGAGGATGAGGGTGCGGGCGATCGCCACCCGCTGGCGCATGCCGCCCGACAGCTCGCTCGGGTACTTGTGGGCGTCCTTCTTGGGCGACAGCCCGACCTTCCCCAGCCAGACCATGGCGCGGTCGAGGCGCTCGCCCTTGGCGACGCCGCGGCACTCCAGGCCAAAGGCGATGTTCTCGAGGACGGTGCGGTGATCGAAGGAGGTGTAGTCCTGAAACACCATCCCGCGGTCGGCGCCCGGGCCGCGCACGACCTGGCCGCCGACCAGGACCGTGCCCGAGGTCTGGGGGAACTGCGGCGCCAGCCCGGCGATCATTCGGATCACCGTCGACTTGCCGCAGCCCGACGGCCCGAGGATCGGCACCATCTCGCCGCGCCCCGGGTGATCGTCGATCCGGAAGCTGACGTCCTTGATGGCGGTGAATTTGCCGTAGCTCTTGGTGACCCGGTCGAAGACCACGACCGGGGTCGGCGTGGCCGGGGCCAGCGGGGCCAGGCGGGTGCCGCCGCTGACCCGCGGCGCGGCCCGCTCGGCGGTCGGCTTGGCCGGCGTCACCGGCGCAGGCGCGGGCCCGGCGCCGCCCAGGCGGGGCGTCGGCGCGGCCTCGGGCTTGGCGGCCGAGCTGGCGGCTAGCTCGCGTTCGAGGTCGCGCAGCGCGGCCTCGGCGGCGACCGGATCGATCGGCGCGGCCTTGGCCTCAGGGGCGGCGCCAGCCGTCGGCGTGCCAGCCGTCGGCGTGCCAGCCGTCGGCGTGCCAGCCGTCGGCGTGCCAGGCGTCGGCGCGCCAGGCGTCGGCGTTGCGGACGTGGGCGGATCGTCGTCGGCGGCGCTCACGTCAGAGGTCCTTCCGGTAGTGGAAAAACGCGCGCTGCAAGAAGCGCAGCGTCCAGTCGATCGCGAAGGCCAGGAGCGCGATCACGAACAGCATGAGGTAGGCGGTGGCCTGCCCGAAGCGCTCGTTGTTGTTGATGAGCGCACCCAGGCCGGCCCGGACGTTGATGGCCTCGACCAGGGCGATGTAGCCGAAGGCCAGGCCGAACAGGAAGCGCAGGCTGGTGACGATGTCGGGCAGGGCCAGGGGGAACAGGACCTTGGTGATGATCTGGAACCGGCTGGCGCCCAGGGTCTGGGCGGTCTCGACGAAGCGCTCGGGCACGAGCGCGATCGTCCGCACCGTGTCGGTGAAGACGAACGGCACGGTCGCGAAGAAGATGAACATCACCATGCGCTTCTCGCCGATGCCGAAGAACATGAACGTCACCGGCACCAGCACGCTCACCGGCACGCTGCGGCCGAAGATCACCAGCGGCTGAAAGAACGCGGCGACGCCGCGGAACGACCCGGCGATCGTCCCGAGGCCAACCCCGACCACGGTCGCCAGGGCGAAGCCCTTGAGCACCCGCCACAGCGAGGCGATCACGCTGTCGGCGAGGATGCCGTCGGGCAGGCGGTCGAGGGCGGCCCACACCTCGCCCGGGCTGGGCATCTTGGCCGGCCCGACGATGCGCTCGACCACCGGCCCGCGGGTGACGAACCACCACACGCCGAAAAGCAGCGCCACGCACGCCAACCCGAGCAGCTTGCCGATCACGCTCGGCGGCTCGGCGCGCAAGGTCGCGTACCACGGGCGCGGCCGCGGGATCGCGGCGGTCGCGGTCGCGGGCGTCGGCGTGTCGCTCACTGCGCCTCGGCCGGCACCACCCGCACCTCGACCCGCCGGTTCTTGGCGTGGTTGCCGGGATCGTTGGGATCAGCCGGGCTGTCCCAGCCCTTGCCCTCGACGGAGAACTGGTTGGGCGGGAGCTGGAACTTCTTGATCAGCGCCTCCTTGACCGCGTTGGCGCGATCCTCGGACAGCTTCTTCACCAGGCCGGGGTCGGCCTGGCCCTTCATCGAGCCGTCGGTGTGGCCCTGGATCAGGATGCGCGCCGCGCCGTACTGCTTGCTGACCTTGGCGATCTCCTCGACGACGAAGTCGACGTTCGGGTCGTACAGGCCCTCGGTGGGCTCGCCGTTGGCGCCGCGCTTCTCGACCTTCTTGTACAGATCGGCCGAGTTGGGGAAGAACTGCACGACGACGGTCTTGGTCAGGATCGTCGACTCGACCGGGATCTGCGAGGCCGCGACCGGCGCGAAGGTGACCTCGTACTCATTGCGCTGCTTGGCGTACTTCTCCTCGGCGCCCAGCTTCTTGATGAACGAGAAGTCCATGATCTGGTCGAACTCGACCTTGTTGGACAGCACGCCGACCGCCTTGTAGAGCAGGAAGGCGGTGTTGTAGGTCCGCTCGAAGTTGGTCGGGTTGTTCTGGTTCAGGAAGAACTCGCGGTTCTCGGCGTAGTTGGTCCAGTGGGCGTCGGCCAGCATGCCCAGGGTCTCGTCGGCCGGGATGCCGAAGCCGTCGCTCATCCACTTGGCGACCTGCTGCTTGGCGGCGTCGTCCTTGAGCGCGGTGGTGGCGTCGAGGATGCCGCGGACCAGGCCCTCGATGATCTCGGGGTTGTCGCGGGCGAAGTCGGCGCGGGCCCACCACACGTCGGCGATCAGGTGGTTGGCCTGGAGGGTCGAGACCAACAGCTCGTTGCCCGGCAGCTTCTCGGCGATGCGGTAGATGTCGGGCGCCCACGACACCACGGCGGCGATGTCCTTCTGGGTCGCGTAGGCGCGCGCCGCCTCGAACGCGGTCTTGGTGAAGATCATCTCGACCTCGTCGGGCTGAACGCCGCCGTTCAGGAGCGCGTTCAGGAGGAAGTAGTGCGACGGCGAGTTCTGGGCCAGGACGACCTTCTTGCCGCGCAGGTCGGCGATCTTCAGGCCCTTGCGGACGACGATGCCGTCGCCGCCGTTGGACCAGTCGACCTGGTGGAAGACCCGCGGCATGGTCCGCGGATCGACCTTCAGGCCCTCGATGAGGAGCGGCAACATGTCGACGGTGGCCCAGCCGATGTGGACCTCGCCCGAGGCGACGACGTTGCGCATGTCGACCGGGTTGTCGGCCAGGACCAGCTCGACCTTGAACGGGTTGCCCTTGGCGTCCTTCCACTCCTTCTTGGCCTTCATGCCCTCGTTGGCGTAGATGATCGGCGCCCAGCCGGCCCAGACGTTGATCGCGAACTTGACGACGCGATCCTTGCCCAGGGCCTTGTAGTCGGAGGTGCCGGGCACCGGCGGCAGCTTCTGCGCGGCCTCGAAGGTGTACTCCTTGACCGTGGTGACGCCGTTGATGTCGTCCATCTCGGCCGCGGTCGGGGTCCCGGCCTGCTGCTTGATCTCGTTGATGTCGACCTTGGCCGAGCCGGCGCCACCGGTGTTCTTGGGCTTCGACTTCGACGAGCCGCGCATGATCGCGAACCCGACCAGGCCGAGGATGACGACGACGACGGCGATGAAGAATGCGGGCTTCGGCTTACCAGACTGCGCCATGACGCTCTCCTTGCGGGCCCCGGGGCCCGGCTGACACATCGACCAGGGACAGGACTACTTCTCGGTCTCGAGGCTGCGCTCGGCGGGGCCGAGATCCTTCTGCGCCTCGACCACCGGCGTGACCTCGGGCGCGCGCATGCCGAGCGACACCTCGAGATCCTTCAAGGCGTCCTCGGCCATCGACTTCTCCATCCGCTCCTCGGCGTCGATGTCGGCGATGCCCTGCTGCGACAGATCGGACGCGACCCGGGCCTTGCCGCGGTTGGCGTCGATCTTGCCCTGGATCACCTGCTCGAGCTGGCCGAAGTCGGTGGTCACGTTCAGGTCGAAGCTCTGGGACAGCTTGGCGACCTCGGCCTCGGCCTCGGACATCTTCAGCTCGGCGTCGTACTGCTGAATCTTCGACTTGACCTCGGCCAGCTTCTTGTTGGCGTGCTGGATCTTCTTCAGGTTGTTCTGGTACGCGCCCTCGTGCATGGCGAGCTGTTGCTTGTTCTGCTCGAGCTGGCCCTTGGCCTTCTGCAGCTCGAGGGCGAACTTGGCGGCGGTCGCGCGGTCGCCCGCCTTCAGGTAGGCCTTGGCCTGGGCCTCGAGCTTGCCGGCGTGGGCCTCGCCGTCCTTGACCTGGCGGGCCACCCGCTCGACCAGCCCGCGGTACTGCTCGAGCCCGACCCGGCCCTCCTTGAGCTGCTCGACCGCGCTGTCGTACTCGTATTGCATCTGGGCGATCGGGTCGGCCTCCCAGAAGAAGTTGGCCAGCTTGTTCAGCTGAGCGCGCAGAGCACTGAACATCTTTCCGAAGATCATGCGGTCTCCCCTGGGATGGCGGTCGGACGATGGCCCGCGCCGGGCCCGACATTACGGCGCGGGGCCGGTGGCCTCAAGCGACCGGGCCGGCAATGGGCGGGCGCGGCGGAGGCCGGGCGGCGCGTGCGGGTGGACGCGGACAGGCGAATACCGTAAGGCGCGCGGCCGGCGACGCAAGGGTCATCGATGGCCGTGGCGGCGGGCCCGCGACCGTCGGGGCGGGTGGACGCTTGAGGGCGTCGCGGACGACCAGGGTGATTTGAGGGCGACCTCGGCGTTCGCGGCGCCCACGCCGGCGGTGGTGACCTCGCCCCGGTGACGTCCCATGGGGCGGCGGCGCGGGCGCCGGCCCGCCGCGGTCGATTTCGGCGGCGCGGCTCGGCCCGCCGCGTGCAATCGCGGTCGGCATGGAGCCGATGATCCAGCCCACGTTTCGTCCGCCGACGCCGCTCGGCGATCTCGAGGCCTTCGTCGCCGCGTTCGCGGTGCTGCGGCGCCTGCACGAGGCCTGCATCGCGCCGGGGCTCCTGGTGGTCGCGGTCCACGACAGCGGCGTGGTCACGAGCCACGTCCACCTGGTCGACGACGGCGAGCACGCGGTCCTGGGCAGCCACCCGCGCTGCCGCCTCCGGGTGATCGCCGACCCCGGGCTGTCGACCCGGCACGCGGTGGTGGCCTTGGCCCGACGCGGCGACGGCGCGGCGCTCCAGGCCTGGGCGGTAGGGCCGTCGGGGCTGCGCACCGCCGACGGCACGAGCTGGGGGACCCTGCTCACGGCCGGTCCGGTGGCCTTCGCGATCGGCGCGACCCGGGTGTTCGCGTTCGCGACCGGGCCGGGGGCGGCGGCGTGGACCGGCGAGCCGGCCACCACCTGGGCGGCCTTGCCGCCGCGGCGGCCGCCGGTCGGCACGGTGTTCCCGGTGCGGCCGGGGGTGAGCTTCGACGGCGACGATCCGACGGCGGCGATCGATCCGGCCCAGGCCGGCCTGCGGGTGCGGGCCCTGCGGATGGGCGGCGAGGTGATCGGCGTGCTCCAGCTCGATCTCGGCGAGCTGCGGGCTCACGTCCCGGTCACCGACGTCGGCCTCGAGCGCGGCGTCCTCCTCGGGCGCGCCGATCGCTGCGACGCCGGCGGGCGGTTCGCCGGGCTGTCGCGGATCCACGCGCTCCTGGTGGCCCGCGATGGCGAGGTCTGGCTGTACGACGCCTCGAGCCACAACGGCCTGGCGGTCGAGGGGCGGCCGGTCACGCGCTGTCGGCTCGACGGCGAGGCCGTGGTGTCGCTGGGCCGGGCCCTGACCGTGACCTGGCAGGCTCGGGGGCGGTGAGCGCGGGGAGAGGCGGAGGCGGAGACCGAGGCGGAGACCGAGACCGAGGCCGAGACCGAGACCGAGACCGAGACCGAGACCGAGACCGAGGCCGAGACCGAACCCGATCCCGATCCCGATCCCGAACCCGATCCCGAACCCGAGACGGAGACCGAACCCGATCCCGAACCCGATCCCGAACCCGAACCCGAACCCGAGACCGAGACGGAGACCGAGGCTGAGACCGAGACCGAGACCGAGGCCGAGACCGAGGCCGAGGCCGAGACCGAGGTGGAGAGCGCTACTCGGTTGGCGCGGTCGGGGTGGCCAGGCCGGTGGCCTCGGCGAAGGTGGCGTAGCGGCGCGTCACGTTCCACACCAGCCAGTTGCCGCCGCGGTTGGGCAAGACCCACGGCGTGTACGCGTAGAGCGACGCGGTGGCGTGGTTGGTCGGCGTGACGGTGGTCGGATCGAGGGTGCGGCGGGCCCGTCCGACGCGCCACTCGCCGGTGCCATCGACCGAGGCGTCGAACCACCGGCGAAGGGTCGCGGCCGCGCACTCGACCTGACGATCGAGCCCGCGATAGGTCGCCGAGCACGAGCGGCCGTCGGGGCAGCCGCAGCCGAAGGCGTAGTCGACGCGACTGGCGGTCGGCGTGCGGGTCGCGCTCACCAGGCTCTTCTCGACCTGCATGCGCGCCACCATCACGATCGGGTTCACGCCGTGGGCGCGGGCGCCGGCGACGATCGCCTCGGCGGCGGTCTGGTCGCCGACCGTGGCGTCGGCCAGCCACGAGCGCGTGCGGTACGGCGTGGCCTCGAAGAAGGCCTGCAGCGCCGCGGCGTCGAGGTAGTCGACGTCGACGAAGAAGGCGTCGGTCATGATCGCCTGGCGATCGAAGCGCGCGGCCAGGCCGTCGGCCTTGTCGTCGGCGCTGACCGGATCGTAGTCGCTGGCCTCGTCGTGATCGACGTAGGGCGCGTCGTCCTCGAGGGCGCAGGCGGTGGTGGCGACGGCGAACAGGCAGGCGAGGGCGAGGCGCACGGTGGACGGAGAAGCAACCGGTGGACCACCGCGGCGGCGGGCCAACCGCGCAGAACCGCGGGCCGCTGCGACCGACTGCCACCTCGCGGTTGCACATCGCCGACCGCAGTCGGCCGCGGTCAGGGCGTCTGCGGCGCGGTGGCGGCCAGGCCGCGAGCGGCGGCGGCCCGGACCTCGGGGCTGGGGTCGGCGCTGGCCTGCGCGAAGCGGCGGCGGGCCTCGGCGTCCTCGCCGCCGTCGTGGAGGAGCCAGCCGAGGGCCACGGCGGCGGGGCCGACGTGCACTGAGCCCGGATAGGCGCCGAGGAACGAGCGGAACGCGCCGATCGCTTGCGGTCGCTCGGCCCGCGCCAGGGCGACGGCGTACCAGTACGCGGCGTCCTCGGACAGCGCGCCGGCGCCGTCGAGGAGCTCGACCTGGGCGAAGCCGGCAGCGGCGCGATCGAACTGGCCGGCGCGGAGCGCGTCCCACGCCGCGTCGTAGGCCAGGTCGGCGGGGTCGCGCGGCGGGGGCGGCGGCGGCGTCGGGACGGACGGCGGCTCGACCGGCGCGGCCTCGACGGGCGCGGCGTCGACGAGCGCGGGCGCTGGGGCGCGGCGGTCGCGCGGCGGCGCGGCGGTCGGGCGGGGCGGCGCGGCGGTCGGACGGGGCGGCGCGGCGGTCGGCGCGCTGGCGACGCTGGCGATCGCCGGAGGGGGCGCGCCCGTCGACGGAGCGACGGCGATCGAGGGCGGCGCGTGCCAGGCCTGGCCGGCCGCCAGGACCGCGGCCGGGCGACCCTCGACCCGCACCTCGACGCGGCCGTGGGTGACCACGACGTCGCGCAGCGCCCCGTGATCGGCGACCACCGAGAAGCTCGTGCCCCGGACCTCGACCTCGGCGTCGCGGGTCCGCACCCGGAACCGATCGCCCGGGTGCAGGGCGACGACGTCGACCCGGATCGCGCCGTGCTCGAGGAGCACGACCTCGTCGCCGGGCCGGCCGGCGAGGGTCAGGCGCGCGTCGGCCGCGGGGCGCACCAGGCCATGGGGCAGGTGGGCGTCGACGGTCGGGCGACGCGCGACGATCAGGAACGCGGCAGCCGCCGCCAGGACCGCCGCGCCCGCGGGGCGCCCCCAGCGCCGCGCCGTCGATGGCGCTGGCGCCTCGGCGCGAAGCAGGAGCGCGGTGCGGACCTCCTCGCGGCGCGCCGCGCTCGGCGGGGTCGGCGTGAGCTCGCGGGCCAACGCGATCACCTCGGCGGCGCCAGCGAGCTCGGCGCGACAGCGCGCACACGCGGCCAGATGTTCGGCCCACGCCGCGGGCGCGCCCTCGGTGACAGCGCGCGCGCGCTCGGCCGGCGACGGACACCGCGTCATCGCGCCTCCCGATCGATCGCCGCGCGGATCGCCTTGCGCGCGTCGTGCAGCCGGCGCCACAAGGTGCCTTCGGGGATGCCCAGGGCGCGCGCGACCTCGGCGCCCGGGAGCTGTTCGAGATCGCACAGCGCGAAGGCCACCTGCTGATCGTGAGGCAGGGCCCCCACCGCGCGCTCGACCTGCTGCAGCAAGCGGCGGCGATCGAGCTGCGCGTCGAGCGGGGCCTCGGCCGCTGCCGGCACTGCCACGAACGCGAGCTGACGGGCGCGTCGGCGCCGCTCGCCGCGTCGGTCGTGGCGCGCCAGGTTGGCGGCGATGCCGAGGATCCAGGTTCGCACCGTCGAGCGCCCGGCGAAGCCGCGGGCCGCGCGCCGGACCTCGAGAAACGTCGCCTGGACCAGATCGTCGCGCGCGTCGTCGTCGAGGAGCCCGAGCCGGCCGACGAAGCGGTAGACGACGTCGTGGAAGCGGTCGAACAGGGCGCCCAGGGCCGGCCCGTCGCCGGTGCCGACCGCGGCGACCAGGGCCTCGTCGGACAGCTCGTCGGTGACGCCCTCGACCCGCCGCAGGGGGATCAGGCGCCCGCTCATAGGCCCCCGTACCGGACGCCGACGCCGAGGTGTCCGAGCAGGCGGGCCTCGCGCGGCAGCTCGCTCTTGCCCTCGAGGTTCTCGACGTGGGTCGCCTGGGTGAGGACGCCGGCGGCGGCCAGCTCGATGGCCCACCGACGGGTCAACGCGAACCCGATGGTCGCGTGGACGTCGGCGCGCAGGCCGCCGGTCTCGACGCGGATCCCGCGGGCGCGGTCGCGGGTGTCGATCTGGCCGATGCCACCGGCGAAGCCTGGCGTGACGTGGACGCTGCCGATCGTCAACGGCACATCGATGCCGACCAACAGCTCGATCGCGCGCCGATCGAGGCTGCGCTCCCACTCGCCAGGGCCAGACACCACCTGGGCCAGCCGGTGCCGGACCGCCGCGCATACCGGCCCGAGCGTGATGCAGGCGCCGATCTGTGCGCCCAGCCAGCGCGTGCCATCGCGGGCCAAGGCGGCGTCAGGGCCGAGGAAGAGGTGCACGCGGCCGCGGGTGCCCACCGGCGCCGGTGGCGCGAGCGAGGCCGGCGGCTCGCCGGCGCCAGGCTCGCGGGGCGGTGCCATCCGGGGCGCGAGCAGCGGCGCGGCGACATCGCCGCGGACGAAGGACTCGATCACGGTGGCGGCGGTGGCGGCGTCGGCGACCGCGCGCTCGAGGCGCTGGCCGCGATGCTCGAAGGCGACCACCACCGCGCCGTCGCGGGCGCTGACCGTGACCGCCAGCGTCGGGCACTCGGGGGCGCCGTCGGTCAACGCGCGGGCCGCCAGGATCGGCGCGATCGCCGCCACCAGGGACGGCTCGCCGGCGATCGTCGCGGCCGGGCCACAAGGCGCCGCCGCCGCCACCCCGACCGGGGCGGCCAGCACCGCGAGGACCGCGAGGGCGCGTCGAAGCATGGGAGCGATCATTGTGTGGCCGCGGCCGCGGCGATCCTTCGCAAAAAAAAATCGACCTCACGAGCGAAGGAACCTGGCGGGCGTGGGCACCCACAGTCGACCATGCGATCCGTCCTCGCGCTCGTCGTCGGGTTGGCCCCCCTGGCCGCCGCCGCCGCTCAACCGGCGCCGGCCCAGCCCCCACCGCCCCCGGCCGATCGCTTTCCATACCGCGCCGACGGTTGCTTGCTCGTCGACGCTGGGGTCGTCGTCGGGGCCCCAACCGCGCTGCCGACCGGGATGACCGCCGGGGTCAGCGGCGGCGCCTCGGGCGGCGCCGGGCCGGCCGCGCGCTGGCTGCGCCTCGGCGGCCGAGCCGCGGTCACCACCGCCACCGAGTCGGACGTCGCGTGGACCGTGACCCACCGCGAGGTCCTCGCGCGGGCGACCGCGACGGTCCGTCACACCGCCGGTCGCGGCGAGATCGGCCTGCGGCTCGGCCTGGGCGGCAGCCTCCTCCACGAGCGCCGGCACCGCAACCAGGGCGAGCGGGCCGGCCTCGAGGGCGACGACCTCGAGACCACCGCGCTCGCGCTGGTCCCGGCCCTCGACGTCGAGCTCTTGGCCGATCTCGCGGTGGTCGGCCCGTGGGGCCTCCAGCTCGCGGCCGGTCCGTCGGTGGCGCGGGTCGACGGCGCCGTCTCGGCTCGCTGGCTGGCCTCGGTGGGGGTGTCGTGGCGGCGCTAGGCGCGGGGCGAGCAGCGCTGGCCGCGCTCGCGCTGGCCGCCTGCGATGACCTGGCCGGCTTCGACGGCGAGGTGCCGCCGCTGGCCACGGTCGCGGTCGAGGTCACCGGCTCCCTCGACGACGTCCGGGTGCCAGGGGCTGACGACGAGGCGCTGCGCGCGGCGGTGGTGTGGGCGACCCTGTGGGTGCCCGAGGCGCTCTGCCTGGTGCCGCCGGCGACGCCAGAGATCGCCGCGGTGGTCGCCGCCGGCTGCCGCGAGCCCCTGGCCTTCACGCCGATGCGGGTCGGTCCGTCGGCGCCGGTGGTCGACGGCGCCGCGGCGATCGACCTCCTGGCGCTGCCCTCGGCCGAGGTCCTGGTCGGCGCGGTGACCGGCCGCGTCGGCTACGCCAGCCTGGTGGTGTTCGACGATCGCGACCGCTCAGGCACCCTCGAGCTCGGCCGGCCGCGACGGCTGCCGAGCGGCGGCTTCGATCCCGAGATGGACGTCTTGAGCGACGACGTGATCTACGGCGCCAGCCTGGTCGCGATGTCGGCGCCGGACACTCGCCTGGCGTTCCGCGAGGGCAGCTTCGCCGAGACCGCGTTCTTTCCGCGCCGCGGCTGCGGGGCGCCGCCACCGGCATTCTCGCTGGTGTCGGCCGGCGGTTTCACCCTCGAGGCCGCCATCGCCGCCACCTTGGCCGGCGAGCTGCCGGCCCAGGATCCCGCGAGCTGTCGCGAGGCCGCGCTCGCCGATGGCCCGGCGGTGGTGGCGCTGCGTCCGACCACCGAGGTCCGCGAGGTCGGTTGCGAGCAGCGCCGTCAGGACGGCAGCGTGCGCTATCGCCAGCCGCCCGCCGAGGCGCCGGACCTGACCGGCCGGGCCATCGCGTGCGCGCCGATCGCGTCGCTGGGCGAGCCCGATCCCGACACCGCGTCGATCATCCAGCTCGTCGTCGCCAGCCATCCCGACGAGAAGTGCCGCGGGATCACCCACTACACGCTGGTCGGCTGCGATCGCGGCGAGCTGACCTGCGACGCCCCCGAGTGGGACTTTCGCGCGTCGCCGCCGTCGTGGTGGCCGTGCCCGGTCGAGGCGCCATGATCCGCGCTGTCGCTGTAACGATCGCGCTCGTGCGCACCGCGGGCGCGGGCTGGGCCGAGCCGGCCGCGACCGAGACGCCGACGACGGACCCCGCGACCGCCGCGCCGCCGGCGGCCGAGGCGCCGGCGGGGCCGCTCATCACCGACGAAGAAGAGGGCCCGCCCAAGCTGTCGCTGCCGACCGAGGCCGATCGCCAGGCCTGGCGGCGCCCCGGGTTCCGCCTGTTCCTCGGCGCCAGCTACGGCGAGCTCCACGGCCTGGGCGGCGCGCCCAGCGGTCGCCTCCTCGGGCCGACCCTGCGCCTGGGCGTCCGTCTCGACGAGACCTGGTCGATCGCGGGGTCCTTCGTCTACGCGTCGGCCAGCCGGGCCGGCGCGCTGTCGGGGCTGCGCTACGCCGGCACGATCGATCCGACGTGGCACGTCACGCCGTCGGTGAGCCTGGCTTTCGGGGTCGGCTTCGGCGGCATCGTCGAGGGCGTCACCGGGCGCGCCGACGCCGGGCCGCTGCCCGATGAGATCGAGTCGTCGTACACGTTCCCCGACGCCTCGACGCCGGTCGCGCGCTGTAGCGGCGCCGGGGCGACCGGGCTGGTGCGCGGCGAGTGGGCGCTGGTGCTCGGCCCGCGCTCCCAGCTCGCGATCGCCGCCGAGGTGCTCGGCCAGTGGACCGCGTGCGTCGACGACACCGGCCGGATCGAACCCGACAGCGGCGACGCGATCGTGCGCCGACAGTTCTGGCCCCACGTCGGCGCCAGCCTGACCGCCGGAGTGACCTGGCGATGAGGGCGCTCGTGTTCGCCGCGATCGTGGTCGCGCTCGGCGCCGCGCGGGCCGTGGCCCAGCCCGACGCCGGGCCGCCGGTCGACGCCGGGCCGCCGGTCGACGCTGGGCCGCCGGTCGACGCCGGGCCGCCGGTCGACGCCGGGCCGCCAGTCGACGCCGGGCCGACCTTCGAGCCGCCGCGGCCCCTCGGCGAGGCCACGGTGCCGTACCCGTCTGACGCGCCGGCCCACGCCGCGCCGATCGTGGTCACGGTCAAGCTCACCGTCGAGCCCGACGGCACGGTGTCGGCGGTGACGCCGGTGTCGGCGCCGCAGCCGCCCTTCGATCAGGCGGTCGACGGCGCGGCCCGGCAGTTCCGCTTCGAGCCCGGTCGCTTCGGCGGCCAGCCGGTCGCGGTCGAGGTCAGCTTCACCCACACGTTCTTGCCGCCGCCACCACCGCCGCCGCCGGCCGCGAGCGGTCCGGTGGCCAATGCGATCCTGCGCGGCCGCCTGGTCCAGCTCGGCACCCGTGCGCCGGTCGCGGGCGCCACGCTCACGATCACCGTCGACGGCCATCGGCTCGAGGCCGACGCCGATCGCCGCGGTCAGTTCGAGGTCGCGATCCCGGCCGGGCGGGCCGCGATCATCGTCACCGCGCCCGGCCACTTGCCGTTCGTGCAGGAGGAGGTGGTGGCCGAGGCCCAGGCGCTGGCCGTTACCTACTACGTCGAGCGCGATCGCTACGACCCCTACGAGATCGTCGTCCTGGGCGAGACCCAGCGCGAGGAGGTGTCGCGCATCAGCCTGCGCGGCCCCGAGATCAAGCAGATCCCCGGCACGTTTGGCGATCCGTTCCGCGTCGTGCAGGCCCTGCCCGGGGTCGCGGCCGCGGTGTCGCTCCTGCCGTTTCCGATCGTCCGCGGCGCCAGCCCGAGCTCGACCGGCTTTCTCCTCGACGGCACTCGCGTGCCGCTGCTCTACCACCTGCTGTCGGGGCCGAGCGTCATCCACCCCGACTTCATCGACGAGATCCAGTTCTACCCCGGCGGCGCGCCGGTGCCCTACGGCGGCTACACCGGCGGCATCGTCGACGGGCGCACCGTCCGCGCCCGCCGCGATCAGCGGCTGATCGACGTCGACGCCAACCTGCTCCAGGCCGGCGGGTTGATCCGCCAGCCGGTGCCGGCCCTCGACGCCACCGTCACCGCCGCCGCCCGCTACGGCTATCCCGGGTTGATCCTGTCCCTGGCGTCCGACGAGGTCTCGCTGTCGTACTGGGACTACCAGCTCCGCCTCGACGGCGGCGACGCCAACGACGGCTGGACCGTGTTCGCGTTCGGCGCCAACGACACCCTGTCGACGCCGTCGCCGACCGCGCCCCCCGACGACCCGACCCCGCCTCTCGAGCCGTCGCTCATCCTCGGCTTTCACCGCCTCGATCTGCGCTACCGCGGCACCACCGGGCGGCTGGTCACGACCCCACGGCTGGTGCTCGGCTACGATCGCACGCAGTCGCAGGGCACCGACTTCTCCGTGCTCCTGGCCGAGCCGTCGGTGCACGCGACCTGGCGGCGCGACGCCGGGTTGTCGGTGACCGCCGGCCTCGAGGGCTCGGTGCGCTCGATCGATCAGGGCATCGCGACCATGGGCGAAGATCCCGGCGCGGCGATCACCGGCGCCCTCGACCGCTTCACCAACGGCGCGGCGCTGGTCGAGGCGCTGTGGCGACCCGACCCGCGCTGGCTGGTCCGCCCCGGGGTGCGCGCCGATCTGTGGACCGATCCCAGCGCCACCAAGGTCGCGGTCGATCCGCGCCTGACCGTGCGCTACCGCCTGGCCCACCGCGAGCTGGCCGACGTCCCGCCCGACAGCGACGACAGCCAAGTCTGGCTCAAGGGCAGCCTCGGCGTCTACCACCAGCCGCCGCGGTTCGTCTTGCCGCTGCCCGGCCTCGATCTCATGCCCCTCGAGTACGGCCTCCTGCGCTCGTATCAGTCGAGCCTGGGCGCCGAGGTGCCCCTGGCCGAGCGCTTCCAGCTCACCGCCGAGGGCTTCTTCAACTACCTCGATCCGACGATCTTCGATCTGTCGGTCAACGCCACGTCGGTGGTGACCGAGGCCGGCGGCACCTTGTTCCCGCCCGCCGATGGCACCAGCCGCCCCGAGGAGATCATCGATCGCCTGACCACGCCCCAGCTCGGGCGCAGCTATGGCCTCGAGCTCTTGCTGCGCCGCCAGGCCAAGGACGGGCTCTTCGGCTGGGTGTCGTACACCCTGTCGGCGTCGGAGCGGCGGCGCGACGGCGCGTGGTCGCCCTACGACTTCGATCGCAGCCACCTGGTCAACGTGGTCGCCGGGCTGCCGCTCCGGCGCAACTGGGACGTCGGCGTCCGCGTCCAGTACCAGAGCGGCAAGCCGGTCACCACCACCGCCGGCTTCAACACCGCGCGCACCGACGGCTACCTGCGGTTCGACGTCCGGGTCGACAAGCGGGTGGTGTGGCGCGACTGGCTCCTCGACTTCTACGTCGACGTCACCAACGTCGCGCTCATGCCCGAGGAGGTCGCCGCCGGCCGGGTCATCCGTTACGTCCTGCCGACCGTCGGCCTGCGCGGCCGGCTGTAACCCTCACCCTCGAACCTGACGCCTTCGCCAGAGGAACCCGATGAACAACGACTCGATCGACGGCCAGCTCCTCGACCTCATGCTGCGCGCGGGGTCGCGCTGGGTGCTGTGGCTGATGCTGGCGCTGAGCGTCGCGGCGATCGCGGTGATGATCGAGCGGGTGTGGTTCTTCATCGCCGAGCGCGCGCCCCGGGCCCGCCTGGCCGAGGCCCTGCGCAAGCTGGCGTCCGACGGCCCGGCCGCCGCCGGCGCGGTCCTGGCCGGCGCCCGGTCGATGGAGGCCGAGGTCGCGCGCCGCTGCCTGGCCCACGCCGGTGACGGCGTGGCCGCGGTCGAGTCGCGCAAGGCCGCGGCGATCGAGGACGAGCGCCTGCGCTACGAGCAGCGCATCGCCTTCCTCGGCACCCTCGGCAACAACGCGCCGTTCGTCGGGCTGTTCGGCACCGTGCTCGGCATCATCCGCGCGTTCAACGACCTGGCCGGCTCGACCGGGCAGGGGACCCAGGCGGTGATGAGCGGCATCGCCGAGGCCCTGGTCGCCACCGGCGTCGGGCTCCTGGTCGCGCTGCCGGCGGTGGCGTCCTACAACATCTTCGTGCGGCGGACCGAGGCCGCGGTCGCCGGCGCCGAGTCGATCGCCCACCAGATCTTGGCCCACCTGAAGATCGAGCGTTCGCGCGGCGAGGGGGCCTGAGGTGGCGGGCGGAGGCGCGCGTCGGCGCGGCATCGTCGCCGAGATCAACGTCACGCCGCTGGTCGACATCATGCTGGTGCTGCTGATCATCTTCATGCTCACGGCGCACGTGATCGCGCGCCAGGCCATCGAGGTCGATCTGCCGCGGGCCAGCGCCGCCGGCGCGGCGCCGCCGACCACGCTCATGATCACGTTGACCCGCGACGGCGAGCTGGCCTTGAACGGCCAGCCGGCCACCGCCGCCGAGCTGACCCGCGCGGTCCAGGCTGCGGTCGCCAGCGACCCCAAGGCCCAGGCGGTGATCGCCGGCGATCGCGCGGTCGCCCACGGCCGCGTGGTCTGGGTGATCGACACGATCAAGAACGCCGGCCTGACCGCCTTCGCGATCCAGATCGATCCGGCGGCCATGGTTCCACCGTGAGCCTCACCGTGAGCCCCGCGATCGCCGTGCGCCTGGTGGTCTGCGCCGTCGGGTCCCTCGTCCTGCACGTCGGGCTCGGCCGCGCCCTCGACGAGCTGCCGCCGCGACCGCCGGTGCGGACCCCGACCCGAGTCGCGGTCCGGGTGGTGGCGCCGCCGCCACCGCCGCCGGTCCTGGCCCCCGCCGAGCCGCCGCCGCCGCCGCCCCCGCCTGCGGTCACGCCGCCGCCGCCGCCGCCCCCGGTCGCGCGGCCACGACCGAGCCCCCGATCGACCAACCCGCCACCGCCGATCCCGCCACCGCCCGCCGCGCCGGCGATCTCGCCGTCGCCCACGCCGGGCGCCGAGACGGGCGTGGTCGCTCCGACCGGCGGGCGGCCGGTCTTCGGCGCGACGATGGAGTCGACCTCGTCGGGCGGCGCCGGGCCGGCGGTGCCGATCGGCAACACGTCGCGGCCGACCGCGGGCTCGGGGCCGGCGGCGCCGACCGCGCGTGGCACCGGCGAGGTCGCGGCCGCGGCGGAGGTCACGCGCATGCCCTTGCCGCGCGGCCGGTGCGCGGGCGCGTACACCGACGCCGCGCGGGCCGCCGCGGTCGAGGGCACCGTGGTCCTCGACCTGGT
Source organism: Kofleriaceae bacterium (assembly GCA_018057825.1). GTDB lineage: Bacteria > Myxococcota_A > Polyangia > Haliangiales > Haliangiaceae > UBA2376. The sequence goes on from JAGPCY010000001.1 coordinate 89,242, forward strand.
CGTCGACGAGCGCGGCCGGGCCCGCGACATCGTCGTCGTCGAGGGCTTGCCCCACGGCCTGTCCGAGGCCGCGGTCGCGGCGCTGCGCGCGTGCAGCTTCTCGCCCGGCGAACGCGCCGGCCAGCCGGTCGCGGTCCGGGTCCGCGGCTTCAAGATCCGGTTCGTCCTCGCCGACGCTCGCTGAGCCCGCGGCGACGTTCACGCCCGATAGACCCTCGCGCGCGACGGTCGTTACGGCGGTGGCGACGGGCCGCGGTCGCCGGTCAGGGGCGCTGGTAGCCGACCCCGAGGCGGTCGTCGGCGAGCATCAGGTGTTCGCGGTGGGGCGCGCCGTCCCGCACGGTGTCGATCGTGAGGTGGTCGCCGGTGCCGCGCCAGGTGCCGGACAGCTCGACGACCGGGGTGCCATCGACGGTGACGACGATGCCGACCGAGCCGTCGGCCCGCACCACGTAGCGCTTGCGGTGGACGGCGCCGACTTGCTCGGCGGTGCTGGTCCAGCTCCCGATCACGCCGACCCCTTCGCCCTCGCGGACGAAGGCCTCGAGGTACAGGCGCCCGCCGTCGACGAAGTACGGCGCGCGGCGGTGCGCCACCGCGGCGCCCGGACAGTCGAGGGTGAGGTGTCCGTCGGCGGCCTGGTAGGCGCAGGTGGCGAGCCCGGCGGCGCACCGCGCCAGGTAGGTGCCGTCGGCCTCGAACGTGAACGTCGGTGGGGACGCGGTCGCACCGACGACCGGATCGGCGATCTCGGTCCACGGGCCGAGGAGCGCGGGATCGACCCGCGGCGACGCGTCGGCCGACGGACCGTCGACGGGCGCCGGCGCGAGGGTTGACGGATCGTCGCTGCAGGCGGCGGCGGCGAGGAGCGCGAGGGTCGCGAGCAGGGCGGGGCGAGCGGGGTGAGGCATGGTGTCCACCAATGCATCGACGAGGCCAGCCGCGACGTCCGGCCCGTCGCCGCCGCGGGCCTCGCGCGGCCGGTGTCCCCGGGGACAGCGCGCGCCGCCCCGGGGACATCGCGGCGGCGCTGCGGTCGACCTCGCGCGGCGCCCGGGCCGGCGCGGTACAGTTGCCATCGTGCTCAGGCATCTCGGTGTGTTCGTGGCGGCCGCGGTCGCGTGGCCCGCGGTCGTGGGCTGTGACAGCGTCAAGCGCGAGGCCGCAGAGCTCCACGAGCGCCTGCGCAGCGAGCGCGGCGCCGGCGCGGCCGCCGAGGCCGAGGACGTCTTCGACGATCCGCCGCCAGGCCCGGCCGGCCTGCGCCCCGGTCGCTATCGCCTGCGCGCGGTCGGCGCGACCGTGACCCGCCGCAACGCCGCCGGGCGGGCCTGGGATCTGATCGACGGGGCCGGCCCCGATCCCGAGCTGACCGTGACCCTCGACGGTCGGCGGGTGGCGGCGTGCCCGGCGGCCGTCGACGTCACCCGGGTGCTGTGTCCCCTCGACGTCGAGGTCGCCCTGACCGCGTCGAGCGAGCTCGCGATCACCGTGGTCGACGACGATCTCACCGGCGACCAGCCGATCGGCGACGCGGTCGGACGCGACCTCACCCGGACCGGGCGCGCCGGCGTCCTGCACAAGCTGGTGCCGCGCGGCCAGGTCACCTCGGCGGTGGTCGAGCTGATCGCGGTGCCGCCGCCGCCGAGCCCGTGGGCCAAGCACCGCGGCCTCCTGTGGGGGCTGGGCCTCGGCGTCGGCGCCGGCGTGCTGATCGTGCTCGCGTTCGGCTCGGCGCTCCTCACCCGCACGATGGTCTTGCCGCTGGCGCCGTCGACCAGCGACTGGACCTGCGCGTTCTGCGATCATCGCAACCCGAGCGGCGCCGCGGCCTGCGGCGAGTGTGGCGCCCGCCGCAAGAAGGCCCGGCCTCGCGATGGCGACGCCACCGTGCGGCCCGACGCTGATCGCGCCTTCGCGGTGGCGATGTTCGCGGCCGTCCTGGGCGCCGCGGTCTCGGTCCTCATCTCGGCGCGCGACGTGCCGATCGACGCCGCGGTCCCGACCGGGCTCGGCGCCGCCGGCCTGGCCCTGGCGATCGCCGGGTGGCTCCACGAGCGGACCTGGCGGTCGCGCACCGCCGAGGCCATCGTCGCCACCATCGCGGTCGTCGCCCTCGGGCCGCTGCTCGGTCAGTTCGTGGTCGCCGGGCTGGTGATCGCGGCGGCCATCGGCGTCGTGGTCCTGTTGTTCTGGTTCGGCGACTGAGGCCGGCCGAGCGACCCGCGCGCGCGCTCAGGCCGCCGCGCGCAGGCTGGCCAGGTCGATCACGAAGCGGTAGCGGACGTCGCTCCCCAGGACCCGCTCGTAGGCCTGATTGATCTCCGCGATCGAGATGATCTCGACGTCGGACACCACGCCGTGGGCGGCGCAGTGATTGAGCATCTCCTGGGTCTCGGCCAGGCCGCCGATCAGCGAGCCGGCCAGGGTCCGGCCGCCCATGATCAGCGAGAACGCGTGGACCGCGGTGGCCTCCGGGGGCGCGCCGACGACGTACATCGCGCCGCGCGGCCGCAGGAGCGACAGGTACGCGTTGTAGTCGTGGGGCGCCGAGACCGTGTCGATGATCAGATCGAGCTGCCCGGCCCGCGGGGCCAGGCCGCCGGGCGCGCGAGTGTCGACGAAGTGGGTCGCGCCCAGCCGGCGGGCGTCGTCGGCCTTGCCGGCCGAGGTGCTGAAGACCGTGACCTCGGCGCCCATCGAGGCCGCCAGCTTGACCGCCATGTGACCGAGGCCGCCCAGGCCGACCACGCCGACCCGATCGCCGGGCTTGCAGCCGAACTGTCGGAGCGGCGAGTAGGTGGTGATGCCGGCGCACAGGAGCGGCGCCGCGGCCGCCGGGTCGAGGCCCGGCGGGATCCGCAGGGTGAAGCGCTCGTCGACCACGATCTGGGTCGAGTAGCCGCCGAAGGTCGGCGTCTGGCGATCCATCTCGGTGCCGTTGTAGGTCGGGGCCGCGCCGGCCGCGCAGAACTGCTCGAGGTCCTCTGCGCACGGGCGGCAGGTGCGGCACGAGTCGACCAGGCAGCCGACCCCGGCCAGCTCGCCGACCGCCAGCTTGGTCACCTCGGCGCCGACCGCGGTGACCCGGCCGACGATCTCGTGGCCGGGCACCATCGGAAACCGCCCGGCGCCCCACTCGTCGCGGGCCTGGTGGATGTCCGAGTGGCAGACGCCGCAGAACAGGATGTCGATGACGACATCCTTGGGGCCGGGCGCGCGGCGGTCGATGGTCAGCGGGGCGAGCGGTTGACCGGCGGCGGCGGCGCCCCAGGCGAGAGTCTTCGGCATGCGAGAGCCCTTTGCGGCGGGCCCTCACGGCGCTCGGAGGACCCCGGTGGAGATGGCGGTGGAGATGGCGCTCGCGGGTGCGAGCCAGCCTGGTTGTAGCAGCCCACCGCGGGACCGGGGCCCTCAGGCGATCACGGGATCGGGCCGACCGCGACCGTCAGCGAGTAGGCGTCGCCGGCCGCGCGGAAGGTGTCGATCACGATGAACACGTCCTGAGCGGCGGCGCCGGTGTTGTCGATCGTCACCAGGTCGGGCTCGCCGTCGCCGCCGCCGTCCTCGCCACCCAGGCACACCAGCGGCGACGCGTCGCAGGTCGCGGCCGGCGCGGCCACGACGTAGATCCCGGGATCGAAGGTGGTCCCGGTCGGGGTGACGGTCGCGGTCAGGCGCTGGCCGGCCGGGATCGCGAAGGCGTGGGCGCGGTCGGGACCGTTGGCGTTGAACCCGGTGCACGGCGAGCCGGCGTAGTTGTTGGTGTAGCCCGCGGTGGTCGCGGTGACGGTCGTGCTGGTCATGCCGCTCGGGATCGTGACCGTCGTGGCGGTCTGGCAGGTCTCTCCGGGCAGGGCGGCGGGGATGGCGGCCAGCGACAGGTTGATCGTGTAGGCGTCGCCGACCGCGCGGAACCCGTCGATCAGGATCAGCACCTGGCGCGGGGCGTCGGTGGCGTTGTCGAAGGTGATGGCGTCGGTCTCGCCGTCGCCGCCGTTGTCGTTGGAGGCCAGGCAGGTGATCGCGGCGGCGTCGCAGTTGGTCGCCGGCGCCGCGATGAGGTAGATGCCGGGATCGAAGGTGGCGGCGGTCGGCACCACCGCCGCGTTCAGGCGGGTGTTGGCCGGGATCGTGATCGCGTGGACGCGGTCGGGGCCGGTCGAGTTCACGCCGGCGCAGCCCGGGTTGTAGTTGCTGGTGTAGGCGGCGGTGGTGGCGGTCACCGTGGTCGACCCCGGGACCGCCGGGGCGGTGATCACCTCGGCGAGCTGACAGGTCTCGCCCGGCAGGGTGCTGCCGGCGTCGGGGCTGACCGCGGCGTCGGGGTCCGCTGCGGCGTCGGGGCTGACCGCAGCGTCGGGGCTGACCGCGGCGTCGGGGCTGACCGCGGCGTCGGGGTCCGCCGCGGCGTCCGGGATCACGGCCGCGTCGGGCGGCACCGCGGCGTCGACGTCGGCGGCGTCCGGCGTCGCCGCGTCGACCTCGACGGCGTCGGGGCTGGCCGCGTCGATGACGCGAGCGTCGGCCGTCGGGCCATCGGCGACCCGAGCGTCGATCGCCGGGCCCGAGTCATCCGAGCACGCCAGGACTGAGAAAGCGAAAACCGCCAACGCCGAGTAGGTACGCATCCCCCTTTCATATGAAATCGAGGCGCGAAACTCAACGACATTCGGGGACGGCCCCGCGGGGTCGCCGGCGCGGGCCCTGGCGCCGCGGGGCGCGATCCTGGTACACGGACGCCCTGGCCGCCCGCGACGGGGGGCCCCGTCCTCGACGAAGGAGTTGCGCGCATGATCGTCGGTGTCATCGGCTCGGGCTCGATCGGTCCGGACCTCGCCTACGGATTCCTCACCGCGGTGGCCCAGACCCCCGGCGCCAAGGTCTACCTGGTCGACATCAAGCAGGAGGCCCTCGACGCCGGGGTCGCTCGCATCAAGGGCTACGCCGGCAAGGGCCTGGCCCGCGGCAAGCTCGCCCCCAAGGTCGCCGCCGCGATGGAGGCCGCCCTGGTGCCGACCCAAGATCTCGGCCTCCTCAAGGACTGCACCTACGTCCTCGAGGCCGCCAGCGAGGATCTCGCGGTCAAGCGCGCGATCCTGGCCAAGCTCGAGGCGGTGGTCGCGCCGAGCTGTCTCATCGGCTTCGCCACCTCGGGCCTGCCGCGCGCGCAGATCGCCGCCAGCGCCGTCCACCCCGAGCGGTGCTTCGTCAACCACCCGTTCTTCCCGGCCTGGCGCTCGCTGCCGATCGAGGTCGTCTTGTCGGGCGACGCCGCCCTGGGCGCGCAGATGATCGCGACCATGAAGCGCCTGGGCAAGGTGCCGATCCTGACCGCCGACGTCGAGTGCTTCGCCGCCGACGACATCTTCTGCAACTACATCAGCGAGGCGGCCCGCCTGGTCGCCGAGGGGATCGCCACGCCGGCCCAGGTCGATCGCATCGTCAACGACGCGATCGGCGGCGGCGGGCCGTTCAACGTGATGGACGCGACCCGCGGCAACCTGCTCACGGTCCACTGCCAGGAGCTCATGGCCCACGCGCCGACCGGGTCGCCGTGGTTCGTGGCCCCGGCGCTCCTCACCACGCAAGGCAACGCGCCGTGGTTCGCCAAGGGCGCGCCGGTCGACGGTCGCTACGACGCCGCCCTGGCCGAGGTCGTCCTCGACCGCATCCTGGCGGTGCTGTTCGGCCGGACCTACGCGGTCCTCGATGCCGGCACCTGCGCCGCCACCGAGCTCGACTGGCTGACCAAGATGGCGCTCGGCTTCCGCAAGGGGCTCTTGTCCCTCGCCGCCGAGTACGGCCCGGCCCGGGTCCACGAGCTGGTGACCCGGTTCGCCGCGCGCTTCCCTGGCTTCCCGGTCCCGCCGACGATCGCCGCGGGCCGCCTGGCCGCGGTCCGCGCCAACGTCGTGGTCGAGCGCGACGGCGAGGTCGGCGTGGTGCGGGTGTTCCGCCCCGAGGTGCGAAACGCGCTGTCGGCCCAGACCATCGCCGAGCTGGCCGACGCCGTCGCCGAGCTGGGCGCCGATCCGGCGATCCACGGCGTGATCATCACCAGCACCGACGGTGCCCTGGCCGGCGCCGACATCAACGAGCTGGCGGCGCTGCCGTCGGTCGAGGCCTGCCGCCAGACCTGCCTGGACAGCCACGGGATCTTCGCGGCCATCGCCGGGCTCCCCAAGCCGGTGGTCGCCGCCGTCGACGGGCCGGTCCTGGGCGGCGGCGCCGAGCTGGCGATGGCGTGCCACGCCCGCGTCGTCGGTCGCAACCTGATCCTGGGCCAGCCCGAGGTCAACCTCGGCATCATCCCGGGCTACGGCGGCACCCAGCGGTTGCCGCGCCTGATCGGCGTCGAGCGCGCCGCGCAGCTCATCCGCACCGGTCAGTCCATCGGCGCGGCCGAGGCCTGCGCGTGGGGCTGGGCTCACGGCGAGCCCGTCGACGATCCGGTCGCGGCCGCCAAGGCCCTGCTCGCCGCTCACCGCGCCGGACAGGTCGCGCTGGCCCCGGTCGATCCCGCGCCGATCGCGGTGCCGGCGCTGCCGGCGGTCGACCTCGGTCATCGCTCGCTGGCGATCGACGCGATCGTCTGCGACGTGCTGTGCCGCGGTCTGGCGATGCCCCTGGCCGACGGCCTGCGCCTCGAGGCCGACGGCTTCGGTCGGTGCAAGGCCACCGTCGACATGGACATCGGCATGAAGAACTTCACCCAGAACGGGCCGCGCGTGCCGGCCGTGTTCATGCACGAGTAGGAGCGCCCCATGAGCACCGACACCCGCACGATCGTCATCCTCGACGGCGGCCGCCGCACCCCGCGGGCCGACATCCTGGTCAACAACAAGGAGCCGGGCCTGTTCTCCCGGTTCTCGACCACCCAGCTCGGCGGCTTCGCGATCGCCGGCACCCTGGCCAGCACCGCCCTCGATCGCAGCCTGATCGGCCACGTCGTCATGGGCATGGCCCAGCACAGCCACCGCGACTCGATCTACGCCGCGCGCGGCATGGCCTGGCGCGGCGGTCTCGACAAGACCGTGCCGGCCCTGACCGTGGCGCGGATCTGCGGCAGCGGCGCCGAGGCGGTCGCGGTCGGCGCCGAGCTAATCCTCGCCGGCCTGCGCCACGATCACGCGCGGCCCTTCGTCGTGGTCGGCGGCGCCGAGAGCATGCAGTACCCGTTTTCGCTCTACGGCGTGCGCGGCAAGAAGCTCGGCGCCGCGGTCCAGAAGTACGGACCGATCGACGCCAAGGGCCTGCCGGCCGGCACCCACCTCCAGGACATGCTGCTCATGAGCCTGTACGACCCGTCGGCGGGGATGGCGATGGCCAACACCGCCGAGGAGCTGGGCCGGCGCTACCACATCACCCGCGAGGAGGCCGACGCCTTCGGCTTCCGGTCGCAGACCCGGGCCAAGGCGGCGCGCGACGCCGGCGCGTTCCGCGAGGAGACCGTGCCGGTGTCGGTCCAGCTCGACGGCGCTAGCCCGCCGCTCGAGGTCGTCCACGACACCCACATCCTCGACGACGTGTCCCTGGGCAAGATGGCGCGACTGCCGGCGGCCTTCGAGGCCGGCGGCATCGTCACCGCCGGCAACGCCAGCGCGGTGGTCGACGGCGCGGGCGCGATGGTCATCGGCACCGCCGCCGACGCCGCCAAGCACGGCGCCCGGCCCCTGGCCCGCCTCGCCGGGGTCGGCGTGGCCGGCTGCGATCCGAAGATCATGGGCTGGGGGCCGGTGCCGGCCACCGAGCGCGCGCTGGCGGCCGCCGGCATCACCGGCAAGGACATCGCGCGGGTCGAGCTCAACGAGGCCTTCGCGCCCCAGGCCCTGGCGGTCATCCGCGATCTCGCCGCCCAGGGCATCGACCCCGAGACCGTCAACCCCGAGGGCGGCGCGATCGCCCTCGGGCATCCGCTCGGCGCCACCGGCGCGATCCTGACCTTGACCTGCGCCTACGGGCTGCGGCGCGCCAAGCAGCGCTATGGCCTGGTGACGATGTGCATCGGCGGCGGCCAGGGCATCTCGCTGGTGATCGAGGCGCTGTGAGCCACGCGGGGATCGGGAGATCGGTGCTCTAGAACCCGATGCCGACCGCCATCGCGCCGACGACGGCGGTCGCGCCGCCCGCGCGATCGATCGCGACCGTCGGGCCAACCGTGGTCGGCCCGAGCGGGACGGCGTAGCCAGCGGCGGCGCGCAGCGCCAGGGCGTCATGGCCTGGCGCGTGCTCCCATCCGACCGCGGCGGTGACGCTCAAGCGGCGCCACGGGTACACCGCGATCCCGGTCGCGGCCAGGAGGTGGGTCGTGGCGTGGACGCGGGCGACGTCGATCAAGGCGACGATGGCCACGTGCGCGGCGAACCGCGTCGCGACGTCGGCGCCGATCGAGGCGCCGGTCGCGCCATCGACGTGGACGCCGCCGAGCGAGATCGCGGCGTGGCTGTGGTGGGCGTGGGCGCCTGCGGCCTCGGCGTGGGCGGGCGTGGGGGCGAACAGGAGGACCAGTGCCGTGGACGCAGACCATCGCATGGTCAGTTGCATCGACCGCGGTCCGCAATCTTCGAGGGCACCGAACGGCTTGAATGCGGCGGCCGGGGCATCTCGCTGGTGATCGCGGCGCGGTGACCAGTGGTCCTCGACCGCGCGGCCCCGGCGTCAGAACCCGAGGCTGATCGTGACGGCGCCGTCGATCGCGGTGGCGCCGCTGGCGCGATCGAGGGTGATGGTGGGGACCACCTCCGCCGGACCGAGGTCGAAGCCGTAGCCGGTGGCGGTCCGGAACGCGAGCGCGCCGTGGCCGGGCGCGCGCTCCCAGCCGAGCGCGGCGGTCACGACCAGGCCGCCCCACGGGTGTACCGAGATGCCGGTCGCGGTCAGGAGGTGGGTGCCGGTGTGCACGCGGGCCACGTCGAGGAGGACCACCAGCCCCACGCGGTCGGCGAACCTGGCCTCGAGGTCGGCGCCGAGCGACGGCTCGCTGGGGTCGTCGACGTAGGCCGCGCCGACGGCGATCTCGGGGTCGCTGGGCTCGTCGGCGGCCGCTGGGAGCGCGGCCTCAGCCAGCGCGGACGACGGCGCGGTCAGCGCCAGGGCGAGGAACATCGAAGAAGGTGTCCGCTGAATGGCCGGTGAATCGACCGCCGGCGGCCGCCGTACAGGGCCATTCGACTCGTCAGATCGCGGGACGCGGTCGTGCGTCTTGGTCGCGTGCCCTGGTCTCGGTCGCTGTCCGCTCTGGTCCTGGTCCTGGTCCTGGCGAGCGGGGTGGCGCGCGCGGACGACGCCGCCCGCCTGTACGCGGCGTTCGCACATATCGACGAGTCCGCGGTCGTCTCGGCGCGCGGGTTCGGGGTGCCGCGCGGCGGGCCGTGGAACCGCGTCGTCGTCGGGCGGCACCGCCAGGGCGAGCACGTGGTGGCCCGACTGGTGCTGGTGCGCTGCGACCGGGTCTGCCGCGGCCAGAGCCTGTGGCTCGGCGAGGCCGAGGTCATCGAGGTCCTCGGCGTGATGGATCTCGACGGCCCGGCGGTCGGGGTGCCGGACCACGCGGCGCACCAGCGGCCAGGCGCGTGGTACCCGATGCTGGCCATCCTCGGTGGGGCGCGGCGCGCGCGCTTCCCGGTGCTGGTGGTCCGGACCCGCCACGAGGAGGTCGGCACCGGCGCGACCCGCTGGGGCCGTGACGTGACCGGCACCGCGATCGAGGAGCGCCTGCGGCTGATCTCGCTGCGCGCGGCCGAGCAGGGGCGGGTGGTGTTCGACGAGGCGACCATCGACCGATCGGTGATCGGGGCCGGCACCAGCCGGACCCTGCGCTTCGAGCGGGTCGCGCGCCGCGGCCGCCTGCGCATCGCCGCCACCGAGGCCTGGCACGACGACAGCCTGTCGGCGTGTCTGCCACCGCCGCCGGTGGCCTACGCCTACGAGTGGCGCGACCGCGGCTATCAGCGGGTCGACGCGGCGCCCATGCGCGCCGGTTGTCACTGATCGCCGCCGCTTACCCGTGGCGCCACCGTTGGCGAGGTGGCGTGCGGTAGGATGGGCGGATGCCTCGGATCGGTCTCGTACTACTCGTCGGTACGCTCGCCGGCTGCGCGTTCGAGCCGCGCGGGCTCGGCGATCCCGCCGACGCGGACCCGGCGGCCCCCGACGGCGCGGTGATCGACGGCGCGGTGATCGACGGCGCGGTGATCGATGCCATGCCGATCGACGCGATGCCGATCGACGCGGGGCCACCGTGCATCCTCGAGCGGACCACCGGCGGGTTGTCGGCCGGCCAGGTCGGCGCCGACGGCGGCTCCGAGGGCCCGTTTATCGACTGCGGCGCGACCGAGCTGCCGGTCGGGGTGCGGGTGCGGCTGAGCGATCAGACGACCGAGAACGGCGGCCGCTCGGCCCACGGCTTCACCCTGGTGTGCGCGACCGTGGCGGTCAGCCCGACGGTCAGCGTCACCAGCCAGAACGACGTCGAGGTCACCGGCAACGGCATCGCCGACTGGACCCCCTCGACCCAGTCGGCCGCGGCGCTGTGTCCCCCGGGCTGGATCATCCACGGCCTGGTCGCGCACCGCGGCGCGAGCGACAACCTGTTCTCCAACGTGTCGTTCACGTGCGCGCGGATCGCCGCCGACGCCTCGGTGACCTCGGACCGCATGACCGTCGACGTCGCCAACTCGGGCCAGGCGACCGCCAACCGCGACGAGGCGAGCTGCACGACCGGCGTGGTAGTCCGCGCGGACACCCGACGCGGCGCCGGCATCGACGCGGTGTCGCCGATGTGCAGCGCGCTGCGCTGCCAGTAGCGGCCGTGGTTCAGGCCTTGGCCAGCCCCTCGGCGATCAGGGCCTCGCGCACCGCGGGACGACCAGCGACCCGGGCCTGGAACGCCATGAGGTTGGGGAACTCCGACAGGTCGAGCTTCAGGAAGTTGGCCCAGCCGGTGACCACGAACAGGTAGGCGTCGGCGACGGTGAACTGGTCGCCGAACAGGTACGACTTGCCGGCGAGCTGCTGCTCGATCGTGGCGTAGCGCCGCCGCAGGTAGGCGATGCGCTCGTCGCGGACCTCGGGCGCGGTGCCGGGGGTGAACAGCGGCGAGTAGGTCTTGTGCAGCTCGGAGTTGATGAAGCCCAGGGTCTCCTGCAGCCGGTAGCGGGGCAGGGTGCCGTTGGCCGGGGCCAGCCCGCGGTCGGGGCGCTGATCGGCCAGGTACTGCACGATCGCCGGGCCCTCGGTCAGGACCTCGCCGTCGTCCAGGGCCAGGGCCGGGACGTAGCCCTTGGGGTTGATCTGCAGGAAGTCGGCGCCATCGGCGGTCTTCTTGGCGCGACCGTCGACCTTGATCAACTCGATCGGCAGATCGAGCTCCCGCGCGACGATGTGAGGAGACAGCGAGCAGGCGCCAGGCGAGTAGTAGAGCTTCACGGAGTCGGTTCCTTGGTGGTGGGTGGGGCGAGCAGCGCGGCGAACAGCGCGGCCGCAGTGCGATGGCGAAGGTTGGGTGCGATCTGGCCGCACCACAATGACAGGAGCTCGGGATTCTCGGCGGCCAAGGCGGCCGGGCGGAGCTGGGCGGTGAACCAGCCCTGGGCCGGGTACGGCAAGATCTCGGCGGCCCGCGCCGCCAGCTCGCGGGTCAGGCGGTTGGTCATGCCGCGGGCCAGGCGACCCGAGAAGGCCCGGGTCAAGGTAGTGGTGCGGGCGCGCTCCGACCACAGGAGCGCGCGGTGCAGCGGCGACGCGCCCGACTCCTCGCAGGCCAGAAAGCCGGTGCCGACCTGGATCGCGCTGGCGCCCAGCGCGTGGGCGGCCGCGCGGCCGCGGGCATCGGCGATGCCGCCGGCGGCGATCACCGGGGCCCGCACGCGATCGACGACCTGCGGCACCAGAGCCATCGTTCCCATGAGGGCGTCCTCGGCCGGGGTCAGGAAGCTCGGGCGGTGGCCGCCGGCCTCGGCGCCGGTGGCGACGATGGCGTCGACCCCGGCGTCGTCGAGCGCGCGGGCCTCGTCGAGGGAGGTCGCGGCGCCGATCGTGAGGATGCCGCGCCGTCGACACGCGGCCAGGACGTCCGGCGGCGGCACGCCGAAGACGAAGCTCCACACCGGCGGCGCCACCTGGAGGAGCGCCTCGAGCTGCTCGGCCAGCTCGACGCCGCAGCGCGTGGGGCGGGGCGCGAGGGTCACGCCCAGCTCGCGGGCGTAGGGCTCGAACAGGCGCAGCCCGCGCTGGTAGTCGTCCTCGCTCAGCCAGTCGCCGCCGGGATCATGGCCGCCGACCCACAGGTTCAAGGCGAACACCCCGGCGGTCGCGGCCCGGAGCGACCTCCCGACCGCGAGCAGCTCGTCGCCGGACAGGTGGTGCGCGCCGAACGAGCCGAGGCCGCCGAGGTCGGCGACCGCGGCGGCCAGCGCGACCGTCGACAGGCCGCCGCCGAAGGGGCCTTGCACGATCGGGTGGCGCAGGCCGAGGGCGGCGGTGAGGCGATTGGGCTCCACGGCGACACCCTAACCGGAATTCGTAACCCATCGATACGTAGTAACTGCTGGATACTAACTTCGTGGTAACCTCCCGGTTACCGAGATGGCCCTGCGCGTGCGCAAGAACCCGGTCGAGGCGCCGCCGCTGTGCCCGCTGTCGGAGTGCATGCGGCTCCTGCGCGGCGCCTGGGCGCCCAACGTCATCTGGTACCTGAGCCAGCGGCCGCGGCGGTTCGGCGAGCTGCGCGTCGACATCCCGCGCATCTCGGCCCGGGTCCTGAGCGCGCGGCTGCGCGAGCTCGAGGCCAAGGGCGTGGTGTCGCGCGTGGTGGTGCCGACCACACCGCCGTCGGTCGAGTACGCGCTGACCGAGCTGGGCCGCGAGCTGGTGCCGGCGATCGCGGCGATCGTGCGGGTCGGGTTGAAGCTGAAGACGACGGCCAAGCGGCGCGGGTAAGGCGGGGGGCGGAGGCGGAGGCGGAGACCGAGACCGAGACCGAGGCCGAGACCGAGACCGAGGCGGAGACCGAGGCCGAGACCGAGGCCGAGGCGGAGGCCGAGACCGAGACCGAGGCCGAGACCGAGACCGAGGCGGAGGCCGAGGCCGAGGCGGAGGCCGAGACCGAGGCGGAGACCGAGACCGAGGCGGAGACCGAGACCGAGGCCGAGACCGAGGCGGAGCTAGGTGTGCAGGCGTCGACCGAACCCGGTGCTGCGTACGGCGCGCCGCGCGCCGCCCTCGGCCAGGACCTCGGGGGCGCCGACGACGACCGCGCTCGAGCGCGCCCGGGTGAGGGCGGTGTAGACCAGCTCGCGACACAGGAGCGGCACGTCGGCCTCGGGCAAGACGAACGCGACCTGCCCGAACTCACTGCCCTGGGACTTGTGGACGGTCATGGCCCAGGCCAGCTCGAGGCCGCCGCGGAGCGCGTCGATCGGGAATGGCACCAGGTGCTCGCGGCGCTCGATCCGGCCGTCGTCGTCGGCCACCTCGAGCGACTTGCGGAACACCACGCGGTAGTGCTGGGGGCCGCCGTCGTCGGACACCCGGACCACCACGCCCTGATCGCCGTTCCACAGCCCGCGGGCGTAGTCGTTGCGGGTCTGGAGCACCGGCTCGCCGGGTAGGAACTCCGGCGCGCCGTCGACCGATGCCTCGGCCAGGACCAGGGCGTGGCAGCGGTCGCACAGCCCGACGCTGCCCAGGGCCCCGCTGCGGGTCACCGCGAGGAGCCGCGACGCCTCGTGCGCGGCCAGGAGCTCGGCCAGGGCGTCGGCGTCGTCGCCCTGCCAGCGACCGTCGACGCGACGGAACTCGCGGCGGGCGGCGTCGTCGAGGCGACGCCAGCGCTGGCGCCACCAGTGATCGACGAAGCTCAGGGTCCCGGCGACGTCGGCGGCGACGAACTCGACGCCGCGACCGACGACGTCGGTGGCGCTGGGCCGGACCGCGGCCAGGCGGTCGCCGCGACCGGGACCGAGGCGCTTGGCCTCGCCGGCCAGGACCGCGGCGGCGGCGGCCAGGATCGCGGCGCCATCCTCGCCGGCCTCGACCCGGTAGCTGCGGGTCAAGCGCGCGACCCCGGCGGCGCCGGCGCCGGCGGCGGCGTCAGCGATCAGATCGGTCAGGACCTGCCCGGCCTCGACCGACGGGAGCTGATCGGGATCGCCGATCAGGATCAGGCGCGCGTCGTCGGACAGCGCCGCCACCAGGCGCTCCATGAGCGCCAGGTCGATCATCGAGGCCTCGTCGACGATCACCGCGCGGTACGGCAGCGGGTTGCCCTCGCCGTGGTGGAAGCCGCCGCCGGGCTGGCTGCGCAGCAACCGGTGCAGGGTCGCGGTCGGCACCCCGGCAGCCGCGGCGGCGCCCAGGCGACCGCGCACGCTCTCGCCCATCCGGTGCGCGGCCTTGCCGGTCGGCGCCGCGAGGGCCAGCTCGTCGTCGGCCAGACCGGCGTGGCGCAGGGCGGCCACGACCGCGGCCAGGGTGGCGGTCTTGCCGGTGCCCGGGCCGCCGGTGATCACCGACAGGCCCGCGGTCAGCGCGACCGCGGCGGCGGCGGCCTGCTCGTCCGACAGCAGGCGGTCGCGGGTCGCGGCGATCGCGGCCTGGGCCTCGGTCGTCGTCATGAGCGCGCGGCGGCCGCGCGCGGCCAGCCGTTCGGCGAGCCGGACCTCGAGCCACCACAGCCGGTGCGGGTACAGGGCGTCATCGTCGACGACCAGCGGCGAGGCCTGGTCGCCGGTGCGCCGCGCTGGGCCGGCCACGCCGTGGAAGCCCGAGGCCAGGTTCCGCAGGTCCTTCATCACCTCGCGCACGCTGACCTCGCCGCCCAGGCCGGCGGCCTTGACCACGCTCGCCACCAGCTCGGCGCCGGGGCCCTTGGGATCGAGGGGCAACCGGGTCGAGCCGCTGCGCACCGCCAGCATGAGGGCCAAGACGCCCAGGGCCAGCGATTGCTTCTCGCGGCCGCCGAGGAAGCGGTTCCACGCCACCAGCTCCTCGGCCAGATACAGGCCAGCGTCGCCGAGGTCGCAGCGCCGCGCGCCGACGCCGAGACGACGAAACAGCGCGTCGTCGCCGGCCGCCGCGCCGCCGCGGGCGCGGCGCACCGCGCCCAAGGGCGACAGCGCCAGGGTTCGTCCGCTCATGGGTACTCCCGCGCGGCCAGGGCCGCGGTGTAGCGCTCGAGATCGGCCCAGCGCACGTCGCGCCGTACGACGTGGCCCGGGCGCAAGAACCAGTACAGGAGCCCGCCGAACCGACGGCGGCGATCGTCCTCGCCGGTCAACCCGAGCATCCGCGCCACCGCGACCGCGTACAGCTCGTACTGCAGGCGGTAGTGCTCTTCGACGTGGCGGTCCATGACCGCGGGATCGTCGTCGAGCACATCGCTCTTGTAGTCGACCACCCACAGCCGGTCGTCCCACGCGACCAGGGCGTCGATGAAGCCCTTGATGAACCCGCGCGGCCCGGCGCGGTCGGCGCGCGCGGTCAGGTACTCGCCGCTGTCGGCCAGGGGCGCGTCGGGGATCGGGTAGACGAACTCGACCTCGCGGGCCAACCGCGTGGCGCTGGCCAGGGTGCCGAAGGTTTCGCCGCCGGCGACCACCGGCGTGACGATCGTCCGCCACGCCAGGGCCGCGGCCTGGGGCCGCCAGCGCGGATCGACGCCGAAGCGGCGCTCGGCGTCGGCGAACAGCGCCGCGACCTCGGCGCGCTCGAGCCACGGCTCCCAGCTCGGCGCCGCCGCCGCGATCGCGAGGTTGGCGTCCTCGAGGACGGCGTGGAGGAGCTGGCCGGTGGCCGCGCCGCCCGGCAGCTCGTCGGGGCCGGGCGCGCGCCGGCTGCGGTCCTCGCCGGTGACGGTGGTGACGTCGAGCTCGGCGCCGCCGACCGCGCCGGCCGCGGTCTTCTTGAGCCGCGAGTACGACGTCACGACGAAGCCGGTGCGGGCGCCGAGGGGACCGGGCTCGGGGGGTGTCGCGGGCGGCGGCGGGATCGCGACCGCGGTCGCGTCGAGGAGCGCGCCCGGCGGCCGAGCGGCGGGCCAGTCGTCGACCTCGGGGGCGCCGGTCGCCACGACCGGGAAGGCGATCACGTTGGCCGGCAGCGGCGTCGGCGCGGCCGGCGCCACGCCGGGACCGCGGCGCCCGGTGGCGTGGAGATCGTTGACCGCGTCGTGGAGCGCGCCGTAGATCCCGAGCCAGCCGCCGCGCAGCGACGGCTTCTTGTTCTTCTGCGGCAGGACCGGCAGGTACAGGCGCGCGCGGGCGCGGGTCAGGGCGACGTAGGCCAGGCGCTGATCCTCCTGACCGCTTGGACCGGCCGGCGCCTCGGCGCCGCGCAGGACCGCGACGCGGTGACCGGCGTCGTCGTGGACGATCGTGATGTCGTCGGTCTTGGGCAGGAAGCCGATGCCGCCGACCAGGAACACGACCCAGGCCTCGAGGCCCTTGGCGCGGTGCACGGTCATGACCTGCACCGCGTGCTGATCGGTCTCCTGGCGCTGCAGATCGCTGTCGTCGGGGCGATCGTCGCCGTCGGCGATCCAGGCGCGCAGGCGCCCGACCAGCTCGGGCAGCTCGCAGCGGCTGCGCTCGACCTCGGCGTACAGGTGCTCGAGGACGTGGCCGAGGTTGGTGACCGTGCGGGTGCCGCCGCCGGTGGCCAGGGCCCGCTCGATCACCCGGGTGTCGTCGAGGATCGAGCGGAACAAGCGCGGGTAGTCGAGGCGGGCTGCCAGGCCGCGCCAGTCGTGGAAGTGGGCGACCAGCGGGTGATCGTCGGGCGCGTCCTTGGCCCGCGCCAGCGTGTCGGGCGCGACGTCGAAGAAGCAGGTCATCCACGCCCGCATCTGCGCCTGGCGATCGCGCGGGTGGGCCACGGCGTCGAGGAGGTCGGCGACGTCTTGGGCCTCCGGGGTCGCGAACAAGTGCTCGGCCTGCAAGAACGCGCACGGCACGCCGCGCGCGCGGATGGCGGCCGCGACCGCGGTCGACTCGGCGTTGGTGCGGGTCAGCACGTAGATGTCGCCGGCGCCCAGGGTGCGGGTGTGGCCGCGGGCGGTGCCGACGAGCTGATGGGCCGGGTCGCTGACCAACCGGGCGATCTCGTCGGCGCAGGCCTCGTACAGCGCGCGGCGGACCTCGTCGGCCGGGCTGGCGGCGCCGACCTCGTAGAGCGCGATCGGCGCCACCGGCCGACCATCGGCCCAGGTCGCGCTGACCTCGCCCGACGCGCGCACCGGGTGGGTGTCGGCGATCATCGAGCCGACGAACAGCGAGCGCGGTCGCGCCAGCAGGCGGTTGACCGCGGCCACCAGCGCGACGGTCGAGCGCTGGTTGACCTCGAGGGTCGCCCGGGCCGCGCCGGCGTCGCACAGCTCGCGCGTCGCGGCCAGGTAGGTGTGGACGTCGCCGCCGCGGAACGAGTAGATGGCCTGCTTGGGATCGCCGACGATCACCAGGGCCCGGGCCGGCGGTCGCCGCCAGATCTTGCTGGCGATGCGCCACTGGATCGGATCGGTGTCCTGGAACTCGTCGATCAGCGCCCACGGCAGCCGGGTCGCCAGCCGACCGGCCAGGCCGGCATCGGCGTCGAGGGCGCGATCGGTGAGCCGCAACATGTCGTGGAAGTCGAGCTGGCCGCCGCGCTGCTTCTGTCGATCGGCGCGGGCCACGACCTCGCCCAGGACCCGAGCGACCAGCACCTGGTGGGTCGCCGGGCGAGCGTCGGCCAGCGGCGCGTCGAAGCGATACAGCGACAGCACCCAGCGAAAGAGCTGGTCGGGCGTCTTACCGTCGGCGAGGAAGGCCCGCAGGAGCTCGCAGTCCTCGCCGGCGCGGGCGAAGCGCTCGCGCAGCGCGGCCAGGAACGCGGCGTAGAGCGCCGCCTCATCGGGCACCGCCTCCTGCTCGAAGCTGCGGCCGGCGGCGAAGGCCTCGTCGGCCAGGACCCGCTGACAGAAGCCGTGGATGGTGGAGATCGGGGCGGCGTCGACGCGATCGAGGGCGTCGCGCAGGCGGCCGCGGGCCACCGCGTCGAGGGTCCAGGCCGGGGCGTCGGCCGGGGCTGGCGGCGGCGCGCCCCACACCATCTGGGTCAGGAGCCGGCGGATGCGCGCGCGCAGCTCGGCGGTGGCCTTGTCGGTGTAGGTGACGACCACGATGCGATCGATCGTGGCGTCGGCGCCGAGCAAGAGATCGACGACCTTGTGCTCGAGGAAGTAGGTCTTGCCGGTGCCGGCCGAGGCCTCGACCACCTGTAGCGGGGTGTTGGGCTCGCCGAGCGTGCGCGGGCGCGGCCAGCGGGTCGGCGCGGTCATCGCAGACCTCCCAGGCGCGACCACAGCGGGCGGTAGCGGCGCTCGATCATCCGGTCGAGGTCGGGCGGCGCCGCGCGATCGGGGCGGTGGCGGATCGGCCCGTAGCCGAGGGAGCCCGGGCGTCCGTCCTTGGGCGGCTCGGCCTTGGCGTCCTTGCCGGCGAGGAGCTTCGTGGCCATGTCGAGCGACAGCAGGTAGTCGTGGCTGTGGGCGAACAGGTCGGTCACCAGCTCGGCCAGATACGCGCGGGCGTCGTCGGGAGTCCACCGCGCGTGGCCGGCCCGCTCGAGCTTGTCCTTGGCGAGGATCAGGTGGCGCCAGCCGTCGGGGGCGCGGCCGGCCGCGGCCAGGACCACATGATCGAGGGCGGCGCGCAGCCGATGCCGGTCGGGGTCGCCGAGCTTGCCGGTCGCGAGCACGAGCGTGCCGCAGGTGGCGCCGGTGAGCTGCGACTCGCCGACCACGTCGACCCGGCGCGGCCGGCCGTCGAGCATCACGGTCAGGGCCACCGGCGACAGCGCGGTCGGGTGGGCGCCGCGCGGCGTGCGGCCCAGGCCGTAGCGCGTGAAGGGCTGGGTGCGGCCGCCGACTAGGTCGAGCTCGCCGGCCCAGCGCGCGACCATCGCGCGATGCTCGGCCTCGACCACCTCGCCGAACACCCCGACCGGGGCCTGGCCCGACAGCCGGGCGTCGCGCCACACCGCGGTGACCGCGGCGTCGACCGCCTCGCCGGCCAGGTAGCGCTCGAAGGCGGCGCGGGTCAGGGTGGCGCGGAGCAGCGGATCGACGGTGAGCGGCTCCTCGTCGTGGTCGAGGCGCTCGTCGTCGTCGTCGTCGTACAGGGACAGCACCGCCTTGGCCCAGCCCTGGGGCGCGCTCTCGAGGAAGGTCCGCAGGTGCGGCAGGCGCACCACCAGCGGACCGTCGGCCACCGCCGGCGGCAGCGCGCCGTGGCCGAGCCCGAGGGCGCGGGCCAGATCGGCGCGGCGGGCCAGGGCGCTGGCGAGGGCGCGCGGCGGTGGCACCCGGCGATCGCCGGCCCGGGCGGCGTCGTCGAGGGTGCGCCGGACCTCGGCGGCGAAGCGCTCGCGCTCGGCCAGGGGATCGCCGGCGTCGCCCCACCGGTGCAGCGGCGCCCGGGTGGTCAGCGCGGCCAGCGCCCCGGTCGGTGCGATCCCGAGGTACGGCGCCAGCATCTCGGCCAGCTCGTGGACCACCGACGATGGCGCCCGCGGCTCGCCGGTGATCGGCTCGCGGTCGACGTACGACAGGCACAGCTCGCGGCGCGCCGCCAGGGCCAGCTCGAGGAAGGCGTAGCGATCGCGATCGCGCGCCGAGACGTCGCCGCGGCGGAGCTCGGCCCGCAGCTCGAGGCCGGTGCGGCGATCGGTCGACGGGAAGCCGCCTTCGCCCAGGCCAACCGCGAAGATGTGGGCGAAGGGCAGCGGGCGGTGCGGCGTGATGCGCGCGACGTGGACGCCGTGGGCCAAGGGCTCGCCGCGGTCGCCGCGAACCTGACCGAGCTGGCGGCGCGCCACCGCGGCGGCCTCGGCGTAGTCGAGGGCGCGTCCGTCGAGGTCGAGGGCGGCCAGGCGCGCGATCGCGTCGCGGACCCGCGCCAGCTCTCGCTCCTCGGCCTCGTCGCGATGGCCCAGGTACGCGGCCACCAGATCGTCGAAGATGCCAGCCCACTCGGTCAGCGGCGCGCGGTGGCCGCGCAGCCAGCGGGCGTCGGCGATGAGCGAACGCGCCAGGAGCGCGAAGGTCGCGGCCGAGGCCTGATCGTCGGCGGCCACCTCCTCGGGGCGATAGACCCGGCCCTCGAGGCTGGCGACCACGTCGGCGCCGGCCCGCGGCCCGGCCAGAAATGCGCCCAGGGCCAAGCGCTTGATGCCTTGATCCCAGTGGAAGGCGTCGACGTCCTCGAGGTACGTGCCGCGGTGATCGTCGCGATCGGCGCCGTGGACGACGCCGAGGGCCTCGGTCCAGGCCAGCCAGTCGTGGGGATCGACGCCGGGGTGGCGGGCGAGCACCGCCGGGTGGGTCATGACGCCGAGGAGCTCGGGGCGACGGAAGTTGCCGAGCGGCAGGTCGAGGAGCAGCTCGAAGGCGGCGGCGGCCTGGCCGTGGCCGAGGGCCGGGACGTCGACGACGTGGAACGGGAGCTGGTAGCGCGCGAAGGCCGGCGCGAGCTGCGGCAGGTAGGTCTCGACCGCGCTCGGGGCGATCAGGACCGCGAGCTGGTTGGCGGTGAGCGACGGATCGCGCTCGAGGCAGGCGCGCAGCTCGGCCGCGACCACCTCGAGCTCGCGGACCGGCGACGGGCACGCCAGGACGCGCACCCCGGCCGGGCGCACGGGCGCGGCGGCCGGCGCGCTGACCACCGGCGGCGCCGCGCGCACCAGGGTGTCGTGGGCCCACCGCGCGAGGGCGGTGGTCGGCAGGTCGGCCGGCTCGTCGCCCGCGGGATCGCCGAAGCGATCGTCGATGTCGCCGTCGGACAGCTCGGCCAGCGCCGCCAGGGTGTCGCGGCCCGGTCCACCCCAGCGCTCGAGGGCGACCGGCTCGTCGGCTGACACCGCGCCGCGGCGACCGCGCGGCCGGGAGACGTCGCCCCAGTACAGCGCGCACGGCGACAGCGCGTACACCGTCACCGGGCGGGCCTCGGCGAGGTAGGCCAGCGCGTCGAGGTACACCCGCTGGATGTACGACGAGCCGATCACGAACACCGGCGGACCCGACGGCGCCGGATAGCGCGCGCGGCGCCGGGCCATCGCCAGCTCGGGGATCGGGATCGGGTGTGGGCCGGCCACCCCGGCCAGGCGGAGCCAGGCGGCGTGCCAGATCGCGCCGTGCCAGCGCGCCACCGCGGGATCGAGGACGGCGTCGGGCTCGAGGGAGTGCCCGCGGCGCCAGGCCTCGAGCCACTCCGGCCGGTGCAGCGCGTACTCCCAGGTCCGATCGGCGAGCTCGGCCGCGAGCTGGACCCGGCGCGGGCCGACGCCGGCCTCACCGTCCGCCGCCAGGTAGGCCCGCGGCGCGGCCAGGGCCGGCTGCGCCAGCACCTCGCGGTCGGCCAGGACCGAGGCCAGGACCACCTCGAGGCCGGCCTTGTCGAGCGGGCGCAGATCGGGCGCGTCGGCGGTCAGCGCCTCGGCCAGCAGCTCCTCGAGGAAGACCGGGCGGTAGCCGGCGGCGATGCCGGTGCGGGTGGCGATCGCGTACTGGACCCAGCGGCGGACCACGCGGCTCGGCACCGCGACCAGCGGTGGCGCGAACGGCGACGCCACCGGCGCGACCGCGGCGGCCAGCGCGCCGGCCAGCTCCTCGAAGCGGTGGCTCTCGACGACCCGCAGCATCAGGTGGTTCGCCTCCGCCGCACCCGCGCGACCAGGCCGGGCACGAGCCACCACGCCAGGGCCGCCCCCGCCGCGCCCCAGGTGAGCGGGCCGCCGATCGTGGCGTAGAGCGACTGGGCCCGCGGCGCGAGCTCGACCCGGGCCAGGAGCGTCGTCGGTGCGCCGCCGCGCTGGGTCGCGGTCCGGGCCAGCACGCGGCCGTCGCGATCGATCGCCGACGACGGGCCGGTGTTGACCGCGCGGATCATCGGCGCGCCGACCTCGATCGTGCGGTAGCGGGCCAGGGCCTCGTGCTGGTGCGGCTCGGCGTCGAGATCGAACCAGGTGTCGTTGGTGACGTTGACGATCAGGTCGGGGTCGAGGGCGGCCAGGGTCCGGCCGAAGCTCGGCACGACGTCCTCGAGGCACACCATGATCGCGATGCGCACCGGCGCGCCGCCGACCTCGACCGTGAGCAGGCGCGGCCCGTCGCCGGCGGCGTAGTGCCCCGCGCCCTCGGGCATCCACCGCGCGAGCGAGGGGAACCGCTCGACTAGCGGGTTGTACTCGCTGCCGATCATGCGGTGGATCTTGTCGGCGCGCCCGACGAAGCGACCGTCGGGCGCGATCGCGATCGCGCTGTTGTACCGATCGCGATCGTCGCTGGTGATCGCGCCGATGATGAGCGGGCCGGTGGCCGGGCCGCGCAAGGACAGCGGGTGGCTGCGATCGACGTCGGCGGTGAGGTCGCGCGGGACCTCGAACGGGTAGGCCGCCTCGCTCCACACCACCAGTTCGGCGCCGGCGTCCTCGAGGGCGCGGGTGGCCCGGCGCAGCGCGGCCAGGTGGGCGGCGCGCTCGCGCTGGGTGGTCGGCACGTCGACCCGGGCGTTGGGCTGGACCACGCCGACCGCGATCGTGCGGGCCGGACCGTCGCCGCCCCAGCGCACCGAGCCGACCGCCAGCAATGCGGCCAGGGCCACCACGCCGGCCGCCGGCTGCCAGCGTCGGGTCGTGCGGGTCGCGGCGTCGTAGGCGGCGCCGGCGGTCGCGGTCAGGAGCGCCACCAGGCCGACCGTCGAGGCCGCGGCCGCCAGGTGGCGCAGTGGCCCGACGTCGATCTGCCCGAGCGCCAGGCTGAACGGGAACGGCGTCGGCGCGACGACCTCGACCACCACGAAGCCGAGCGGCAGGCACAGCGCCATCGGCCAGGGCCCACGCGGATGGTCGCGGCGACGATCGCGCAGCGCGCGGGTCAGGCGGGCGCCGACCAGGAACACCAGGCCGTGGTAGAGGCCGAGCAAGATCAGCCCGAGGATCGCGACTGGCGTCGGCAGGTGGGCGTTGACCTCGAGCAGGTACACCATCCAGTGGAAGCCGAGGACGGTGAAGGTCAGGGCCGCCAGCCCGCCGGCCAACCCAGCGCGACGTCGGGTCGGCGCGCGATCGATGGCCCACGCCAGCGGCAGGCCAGCCAGCCAGGCCAGCGGCCACGCGGTGATCGGCTGCGCGGCCAGCGCCCACAGGACGCCGCTGGCCACCGCGGCCGCGAGTCCAACCGCGACGCCGCGCCGTCCGGGCGCGGCCGGCAGCTCGAGCCAGCTCATGCGCCGCGATCCGCCTTCGGCACGATCAGCGACAGCGCGCGCGGCACCACCTGGAAGGTCGCGGGCAGGAGGCCCGGCGTCTCGCCGTCGACGTCGAGCTCGACGATCTGGCTGGACTCGGCCGGCTCGGCGCGGACGATCCGGGCCCGGCGGTGGCTGACCTTGGGCAGGGTCAGGTGGGTGCCGTTGTACAGCCGGCGGCTCTTCAGGATGAAGTCGGTCATCGACATGTCGCCGATCGCGACCACGTCGAAGGCGCCGTCGTCGAGCTCGGCGTCGGGCGCGATCATCATGCCGCCGCCGAAGTACCGGCCGTTGGCGATCGCGACCGTGTTGATCGTCAGGTCGAGGCCGTCGGCCGGGCGATCGTCGAACGACATGCGCACGCGCTGGTTGTCGTACTGGATCATCGCGCGCGTGGTCGCGGCGTAGAACGACAGCGCCCCGAACCGCTTCTTCGACTGATTGACCAGGCGATCGGTCAGGCCCGACATGCCGAACGACGCGATGTTGGCGAACATGCGGACGCCGGTCCCGCCGGTGCGCGGCGTGAAGTCGATACGGCCGACGTCGATGCGGCGGCGAGCGCCGGCGGCGAGGATCGCGACCGCCTTGGGGAAGTCCTTGGGGATGCCGACCGTGCGCACGAAGTCGCCGCCGGTGCCGAACGGCAGGACCGCGAGCGCGCAGTCGGTGGTCAGCGGCACGCCGTCCTCGAACCAGCCGTTGGCGACCTCGTTGACGGTGCCGTCGCCGCCGACCGCGGCGACGATCTCGGCGCCAGCCTTGATCGCCTCGCGGGCCAGCCGGGTGGCGTCGCCCGGGCCGGCGGTCAGGACGTCCTCGAACGGCACCGCGCGGCGGAGGTGGTCGGCCAGCTCGGGCCAGCGACGGCCCAGGGAGCCGCCCTGGGACTTGGGGTTGGCGATCACGACCACGCGCGGAGGCATCGCGCGCAGTATCGCCCAAGGGCGCGACCGGTGGCGGCCGCGGCCGGGCCGAGATCGGACCGTCGGTCGCGGCGCGACGAGCGGCGGGCGCTCAGACCGTGGCGTCGGTCAGATAGCGCGCCACCGCGCGGTCGGCCTCGGCCAGGGCCAGGCGGCGTCCGGCCACCGGCCCGGCGATCAGATCGCAGTCGATCGCCACCAGGGCCTCGAGCTGCGTGGCCCGCTCGACGTGCCACGCCAGCGCCAGCCAGTCGTGGCGGTGGCCGACCTCGATGCGGGCGGCGAGCGCCGCGGCCGCGGCCGGATCGCGATCGCTGGCTGCGACCAGGTCCGCCGGCAGCTCCATGATGTCGATCGGCGCGCCGGCCAGGATGCCCAGATCGGCGCCGCGCAGATCGACGTCGCGCACCGCGATCTGCACGCCGTGCTCGATCAGGTGCTCGATGGCTGGCAGGTGCATCGACGGCTCGAAGCGCGGGATGCGGACGATCAGCGCGTCGGTGCGGACGCCGCGAGCCTTGGCCCGCGCCAGCAGGTCGTCGAGGGTCGTCGGCGCGAGGTCGGCCGGGTCGGCGTCGACCAGGACCCGCGGCCCGGCGTCGGCGCGCCAGCGCGCGACCACGTCGACCGAGCAGGCGAGGTTGGGGCCGCTCACGGTTGGGCACTCGAGCGCGAAGCCGAACAAGCGGCGGCGGGGCAGTTCCACCAGCGGAGCCAGGTGCGCGACGTCGACATCCACCAGACGATCGTAGCCACTTGCGCGCGCCCGTGGGTGCCGGCAGGGTTAGCGGATCGCGACAATGTCCGACGTGGCGTCCGAGGCCGAGGTGGCGAGGCTGTTCGATGGCTTGACCGTCGCCGATGGCGGACGCGCAAGAGCTGCGCGCACGCGCGGCCAGGTGTTTACCCCCGCGGCCTTGGCCGCCGCGGTCGTCGAGCTGGGTCTGGCACTGGTCCGGCGACCGGCCCGCGTGCTCGATCCGGCCTGCGGCGACGGCGCGCTCCTGGCCGCGGTGGGCGCGCGGGCGCCCCAGGCGGTGCTGGTGGGGATCGAGCGCGATCCGACGGTGGCGCGGCGGGCCCGTCGGCGCCTGCCCGGCGCGCGGCTCTTCTGTCGCGACGCCCTCGACGGCGACCTCGCGGTCGCGGCCGAGCTCCTGGTCGGCAACCCGCCCTTCGTGCGCTCGATCCGGCTGCGCGCCGACGATCCCGACGGCTGGCGGGCCCTGCGCGGGCGGTTCGCGGCCACGTCGTTCGGCGAGTGGGACGTGTACGGCGCGTTCCTCGAGCGCACCCTCGACTGGCTGGCGCCCGGCGGCGCCGCCGTGTGGATCGTGCCGTCGCGGTGGTTGATGGCGCGCTGGGCGGGGCCGCTCCGCGCGCACCTGGCGGCGCGCGGCGCGGTTCGCCAGGTCATCGATCTCGGGGCGCGTCAGCTGTTCGCGGCGGCGACCACCTACGCCTCGATCGTGGTGATGGGAACCGGCGGTGGGCCGCGGCCGATGCGCCTGACGCGCCACGATGGCCAGGCCTGGCGCGGCGTCGACCTCGACGTCGCGACCTTGGGCGCGGCGCCGTGGATCGCGCCGGCCCCCGGTGGTGGACGCGCCGCGCGTCGCCAGGGCGCCGACGCCTCGACCCTGGGCGCGGTCGCGCGGATCGCCAAGGGCGTCGGCACCAACGCCGATCGGGTCTTCGTCTTGCCCGACGCGACGGTGCGCGGCCGCTGGGTCGAGTTCGCCGGCGGTGCGATCGAGGCGGCGCTGACCCGGCCGTGCCTGCGCGGTCGCGACGTCGGCGCGGCCCCGCGGGCGCGCTGCCTGGTGCCGTACCAAGACGGCGAGCTCATCCCGTGGCGCGAGCTGTCGCGCCGCTACCCCCGGGCCGCGGCCTACCTCGAGGCCCACCGCGCGCTCCTCGAGGCGCGCGAAGGCGGGCGGTTCGTCGGCGACCGCTTCCACGCGTTCGGGCGGCCGCAGAACCTCGCCTTCCTCCTCGATCCGTCGGCCAAGCTGGTCATCCCCGACGTGGCGCGGGCGCCGCGGGTGTGGCGCGACGACACGGGCGCGTTGCCCCTCGATAGCGCCTACGCGTTGCGGCCGCGCGTCGACGCGCCGCCGCCGTGGCGCGACCTCGATCGGCTGGCCGCGCTGTTCACCGACGGCACGGTCGCGGCCTGGTTGGCCCGCGCCAGCGTGCCGCTGCGCGGCGACTACCGGCGGATGAAGACCGCGATCCTGGCCCCGATGCCGCTGCCGCGGTGACGGTCGTCGGCGGACCGAGCCCGGTCGCGGTCACGGCTCGTCGGCGGGCGCGGCCGGCGGCGCGAACGCGGTGTCGGTGGCGCGGGCGATCGCGGTCGCCAGGTCGGTGACCTCGACCCCCTCGGGGGCGTTGCGGCGCAGCATCAGCGTGCAGGTGCCGCACGCGGTCGCGACCACGCCACCGCCGGCGCTCGCGACCTCGGCCAGCCGGCGCCGCGCCATGGCGTCGGCGGTCGCCGGCATGGTCTTGGGCAGCAGGCCACCACCGCCGCAACACTCGGCGTCGCTGGCGTGCCACGCGAACTCGCGGACCTCGGCGACCGCGGCCAGCGCCCGGCGCGGCTCGGCGGTGACGCCCGACGAGCGCGCGAGATAGCACGGGTCGTGGTAGTAGACCGGTCGCTTGCGCTCGGGCGCCGGCAGCCGATCGGCGTGGCGGGCCAGGAACTCGGCGATCGACACCACCTCGGTGGCGACCGCGACGCCCTCGCCCTGGTACAGCGCGTTGATCGCGTAGTGGCAGGCCGAGCACCCGATCACGATGGTCTGGAAGCGGCGCAGCGCGGTCGCGACCTTGCTGGCGTGCCAGCGGAACTCGTCGGTCAGGCCGGCGGCCAGGAGCGGATAGCCCGCGCACGCCAGGCCGGCGTCGACCAGCGGCACCGGGCCGACGCCGAGGCGGGCGAAGACCGCCTGCGCCGCTGCGACGTCTTGCCCGCCTTTGTCGAGACTGTCGCATCCCGGCCAAAACCCGACCGTGCCGGACTCCGCGAAGTCCTCGAAGTTCTCTTTGGCCGCGGCCGCCAGGCGGACGTCGCGGGCGCGGAACCGCTCGCCGTAGCCGGCCAGGGCGGGGTGGCCGGCGCCGGCCCGCTGGGCCGCGGCGCGCCCGGCCAGGAGCACCAGGCCGGGCTGGTTGTCGTGCTCGCAGTAGACCGTGCAGTGGCGACAGCCGGTGCAGGCCCACAGCGGATCGGCGGTCTCGGCGCGCCACGGCTCGAGCCCCCGGCGCAGCCGGTTCAAGCGATCCATCTTGGCCTGCGGGATCAGGGTCTCGCGCCCGGTGGTGGTCGACACCGGGCACGCGTGGCGGCACATCTTCGGGCAGTAGGTGCAGTCGTCGAGCTGGCGGGCGACGTCGGCGGAGGAGAAGCGATCCGACACGGGGGCTCCTAGCTGGCGTCGATCAGGGCGCCGGGGTTCATCACGCCGCGAGGGTCGAGCTGGGCGCGCAACGCGACCAGGTAGGGATCGAGCGCGGTCGGGCGCACGCCCAGGAGCCAACCGCCGGCGGCGGTCGCCGCGGTGGCCGCCGCGGCGCTGGCGCTGCCGACCTCGCCGTCGGGGAAGGTGGCGAAGATCACCGCGCCGTCGCGGTCGAAGCGCGAGACGTGGAGGTGGACGCCCGGCACCGCGGCGCGGATCGCGTGGTAGGCCGGGCGCAGCGCGCTGGGCGCGGCGCTGATCTGGAGCTGCGGCCCCGGCTCGGGGCTGGGCTCGCCGCCGGTCCGCCGCCGCCACCACAGCTCGGCGATCGCCGGGTCGGCGTCGCGGCCACCCTCGGCCAGGGCGGCGCTGGCGATCAGATCGCGATCGCAGGCCGCCAGGTCGGTGGGGCCGGCGGTCGCGGCGACCAAGAGGGCCTCGCCCGGCACCAGGCCGGCGGCCGGGAAGTGGCGGGCGGCCTCGGCGGCGTCGACGATGCGCAGGCCGGCCGGCGCGCACTCCTCGGACAGCGCCAGGAACGCAGCGGCGATCGCGGCGTCGATCGACGGCAGGATGTAAGCGGCCAAGAGGCGCGCCTCGGGCCGGCGGTGGATCCGCAGCACCGCCGCGGTGATGAAGCCGAGCGTGCCCTCGCTGCCGCACAGCGCCCGCCCGAGGTCGGGCCCGGTCGAGCGGCGCGGCGCGACCCGGGTGTGGATCGTGCGGCCGTCGGCCAGGACCGCCGACACCCCGGCCACCGCGTCCTCGAAGAAGCCATGGCGGGCCGACGACTTGCCTGGGGTCCGGACCCCGACCAGGCCGCCGACCGACGAGCCGAGGATGCCCGGCGGGTAGTCGCCGAGCGACAGCCCGCGCGGCGCCAAGAGCTTCTCGAGCGCCAGCCCGGTGAGGCCGGCCTGGACGTGGCACAGGAGCGAGGTCTCGTCGAGGTGGATGACCTGGGTCAGCCGCTCGGTCGAGACGTGGACCCGGCGGCGCTCGCCCAGGCCGCGCAGCCGGGCCGCGCGGTAGCCGGCGCCGACCGGGACGATCGCGGCGCCGGCGTCGGCGGTCGTACGGATCACGTCGGCGACCTCGGCCGGCGACGCCGGGGTCACCAGCACCGCGGGCTGTCCGGACACCGGACTGACGTGGTCGCGGCCGACGATCGACTCGAGCGCCGCGGTCAGGGCCGCGGTCATGAGCGCCACCGCGCGCCGGCCAGGCCGAGCTTGCCGGGGTTCATCAGGTCGTCGGGATCGAGGCTGTGCTTGAGCGCGGTCAAGATCGCCATCGCCTCGCGGTGCTCGCCGGCCATGTACGGCGCGCGCAGCATCCCGACGCCGTGGTGGTGGCTGATCGTGCCGCCGACCCGGGTCGCGGCCTCCATGCCGTCGCGCCAGATCGCGTCGTAGCGCGCCTCGCTGCCGGCACGATCGTCGGCGTGGGCCGCGAAGGTGAAGTAGATCGAGCAGCCCTCGGGGTAGGCGTGGGAGAAGTGCGCCATCACCACCGCGTGGCGGCCGATCGCGGCCCGCACCGAGTAGTACAGGTCCGCGAGCTGGGCCCACGACGACGCCACCTCGAGGGTGTCGACGAAGGCGCCGTCGCGATAGACCCCGGACATCTTGTACGACACCGCGTAGCGGCGGGCCAGCCAGGCCCGGCCCGGCTCCTCGCCCAGATCGCGGGCGCCGGCGCGCTCGAGCTCGGCGAAGGTCAACGCCGCCTCGACCTCGGTGCGCAGGCGCGCGCCCTCGAGGCCGATGATCAGCTTGCAGCCCTTGCGCGCGATCTTCTCGGCCACCGCGCCGACCACGCGGTTGACCAGACCGGGGCGGTCGAGGAGCGCGGCCATCGCGTCGGCGCGGGCGTGGCTGCGGGCGCGGCGGGCCAGCGCCAGCAAGCGCCCGACCGGTCCATCGTCGGCCGGCGGCGGCGGCGGCGGCGGCACGACCGGCAGCGCGCCCTCGCCCGGCAGCGGCGCCGGCGCGTGGCTGTGGCGGTAGGCCCGGGCCGCCGGATCGTCGACGTGGTGGCCGAAGCCGTTCACGAAGGTGTCGAGCTCGTCGTAGAGCCGGACCACCGCCGGGCGCAGGCCGCGCTGCAGGACGCGTCGGATCGCCTCGATGCCGACCGCGACGTCATCGACCTCGAAGCCGCGGTACACCGCGAGCTGCGGCGCCGGGTTCAGGCGCAGGCGCGCCGAGGTGATGATGCCGAGCGTGCCCTCGCTGCCCAGCACGAGCTGGGTCCAGTCGGGGCCGCCGAAGGCCCGGCGCGGGCCGTCGGTGTCGATGACCTCGCCGGTGCCGGTGACGAAGGTCAGGCCGGCGACGCGATCCTCGACCTTGCCGTACTTGGTCGAGAGCTGGCCGGCGGCCCGGGTCGCCAACCAGCCGCCCACCGTCGAGCAATAGATCGACGACGGGAAGTTGCCGAAGGTGTAGCCGCGGCGGGCCAGCTCGCGCTCGAACCGCTCGCCCGACAGGCCGGCCTCGACGTCGCACACCTTGTCGTCGGCGTTGATGCCGCGCAGCGCCGCCATGCGCTTGGTGTCGACGGTGATGCCGCCGAACCGCGGCACCACCCCGCCGCACACGCCTGAGCCGCCGCCGTAGGGGACGATCGGCACGCCCAGACCGCGGGCGACGCGGACGATCGCCGCGACCTCGCGCGTGGTCTCGGGCCACACCACCGCGGTCGGCAGCGCCGCCGGCGGCGCGCCCGCGCGCCGGGCCAGGAGCAGCCGCGGCCACATGTCCCGGGCGTAGGTGTCGAGATCGACCGCGCGCAGCGAGACCCGGCGCGGGCCGACGATGGCCTCGAGCTCGCGGCGGACGCGGTCGGGGTCGACGGCCATGGCGCGACACTACGAGCCCCGGCGGTCGCGGTGCAAGACCGACCGGGCCTTGCGTCGCGCCGCCGGCCGATCGAATGTCCAACCATGACCACTGAAGCGCGCTTCGCGCCCGAACGCATCCGTCGGATCGCCGTCATCGGCGCTGGCACGATGGGCCACGGCATCGCCCACGTCGCGGCGCTGGCCGGCCACGAGGTGCGGCTCTACGACGTCACCGCGGCGGCGGCCGAGGCCGGGCGCGCCAAGGTCGCGGCCAACCTGGGCAAGGGCGTCGACCTGGGCAAGCTGGCGGCCGACGCGCGCGACGGCGCGCTGGCCCGGCTGACCGCCACCGGCGAGCTGGCCGAGGCGTGCGGCGAGGTCGACCTGGTGATCGAGGCGATCCCTGAGGTCCTCGAGCTGAAGCAGAAGCTGTTTCGCGAGCTCGAGCGCCTGACCCCGGCGAGCGCGCTCCTGGCGTCGAACACCTCGTCGTTGCCGGTGGCCCAGCTCGCGGCCGCGGTCGGCGACGGCGCCCGCGTGATCGGCATGCACTTCTTCAACCCGGTCCACCTGATGAAGCTGGCCGAGATCGTCCGTCACCCGGGCAGCCACCCCGACGCCATCGCCACCGCGGTCGCGCTCGTCACCGCCTGGGGCAAGACCCCGATCACGGTCAAGGACAGCCCGGGGTTCGCGTCGAGTCGCCTGGGCATCGCGCTCGGCATGGAGGCGATCCGCATGGTCGAGGAGGGCGTGGCCTCGGCCGATGACGTCGACACCGCGATGAAGCTCGGCTACGGCCACCCGATGGGCCCGCTCGAGCTGACCGATCTGGTCGGCCTCGACGTGCGCCTCGGCATCGCCGAGTACCTGGCCGACGCCCTCGGTACCAGCTTCGAGCCGCCGGAGCTGCTGCGCCGGATGGTCGCCGACGGCAAGCTCGGCAAGAAGTCCGGCCAGGGCTTCTACCGCTGGGTCGACGGCAAGCGGGCCTGAGCCGCGGGCGCTACGACCGGTTGCGATCGCGGGTCGGCGCGCCGCGCCGCTCGGGGCGGTGACCGCGGGCCTTGCTCGGCCGCGGCGGATCATGGCGATCGATCGCCGTGGCCTGGGCGGCGGGCGACAGCGCCCAGCCGGCCAGCCGGGCCGCCGCCGGATCGGTCCGCTGCAGGGCGGCGATCCGCATCGCCGCCTCGGGATCGACCGCGCGGTCGTCGATGCGGACCTCGAAGTGCAGGTGCGGGCCGGTGGCGCGACCGGTGGCGCCGACGCGACCGAGCCGGGTCGCCCCGCCGATCGCCGCGCCGACCTCGACCTCGATGCGCGACAGGTGCGCGTAGCGAGTCACCAGCCCGCCGCCGTGGTCGAGGTAGACCACCTTGCCGTAGCCGCGCTGCACGCCGGCGAAGGCGACCACCGCGGCGCCAGCGGCGTAGACCGGGGTGCCGCGGTCGGCGCGGAAGTCGGTGCCCTTGTGGAACTTGGTGATGCGGCGCCGGATCGGATCGCGGCGCCACCCGAAGCCCGAACTCTCGACCCCCGGCACGGGCGACGCGGTCAAGATGGTGAGGTCCGGCACCGGCGGCGCTGGCACGGCGGCCAGCCAGCCCTGACCCAGCCAACCCTGGCCCAGCCACGCCTCGGTGCGGCGACCGAGCGCCACGGCCGCGTCGCGCAGCGCGACCATCGCCATCGCCGACATGTCCCCGACGGCGTCGAGCCGGGCGACCGCGGTCGGGACCCAGGCCAGCGCGCGATCGACGCGGCCGGCCAGCGCGGCGACGCCCCAGTCCTTCCAGTCGGCGGCGACCGAGCCGGCGGTCGACCCCGCGTCGCCGGTGGGGCCGGCGGCGCGCGCGTCCCCGGCGCCGGCCAGGGCCAGCGCGATCGCGGCAGGGACGAGCTGGACGCAGCGCATCGAGGGTCGAGTGTTTGCCGGGGCCGCGCAGGCGATCAACCCGGGCCGGCACAATTCGACGGCGCCGATGTAGGCGTCGGGAGCCCAGGTCTCGACGGCCGAAAGCCCATTCGCGGTGCTAGCGGTTGCGCGCCGACCGCCGGTGGCCACAATCGCGCGATGTCGACGCCGCGCCGCGTGCTCACGATCGTGCTGGCCTTGCTCGCCGCCGCCGGCCTCGCGGTCGGCGTGCAGGGTGGTCGGTGGTGGTCGATCGGCGCCGAGCTTCACCTCGGGCCCAACGGCACGTGGTGGTGTCTCGACGGTGACTGCGCGGCGCGCGGGCTGGCGTGGACCGGCGGCAGCGGGCTGTGGCAGCGAGCGGCCCTGGCCACCTACGCCGGCGGGTTGGTGGCGGCGCTGGTGCTGGTCGGGCTGGCCGGTGCGGTGGCCGCCGGCCGCACGAGCCGACTGGTCGCGCTGGTCGGAGCGGTCGCGGTGGTGACCGCGGCGGGCAGCGGCGCGCTGTTTTATGCGCTGCGCCCGGCGATGGCCGCGGCCCACGCCGGCCGCGGCCTGGCGCTGTTCGCGGTCGGCCTGGCCGCGGCGGTCGCGGCGGTGGTCTCGGTGGCGCTGGCGACCCGCGCGCGCTGAGTCACGCCGCGGCGACGTCCTCGATCGTCCCTAAGGCGGCGGCCAGCGACCGATACCAGGCCACCGCGCGCGCGGTGCGGCCGGGCAGGGCCCGGGTGCCCCACACGATCGCCAGCGCCGCGCGGGTGGTCGCCGAGGTCTTGGTGCGCTGCGCGTCCTTGACCGGGGTGCCACACGGGCCGGCGGCGTCGTGGAGCGCCAGCAGGCCGCTGGCGTCGATGGTCTGGCCAGCGGGGTTGAAGACGTAGGTCGTACCCGGCGGGCACACCGCGATCGACCACGGCGCCGCGCCGAGGTCGACGTCGACGACGCTTATCGGCAGGCCGGTGGCGAGGGAGACGTGGTTGCACAGATCGACGATCGGGTTGATCGCCGGAAAGCGTCCCTCGGCGTGAGCCGCCGCCAGGTACTCGCTGGCCGGCTTGCCGCGGCCCGACGGCTTGTAGCCGCCGTGGCGGAGCAGCGCGCGGACCTCGGCCCGGACCGCGTCGTCGACCGTCCAGCCGTCGGCGGCGGGCCACGACGGGCCGCTGACCTCGCCGAGCGGGCCGGGCAGGTGGGTGACGAAGGCGCCGACCTCGAGCAGCGGGTGGGGCGCGATGGCGAGCGCGAGCGACATCCGCCGACCGTACTACTTGCGGCGCCGCAGGTAGTAGTGCACCCCGTGCTCGGGGTGGGCCAGCCGGATCGCCACCACGTCCTTGCCGGCGGTCGCGACCTGGGCGCGGAACCGACCGCTGGCGTCGCGATCGATGCGCTGCCCGTCGATCGCCACGCTCCAGCCCTCGGCGGTGACCCCGGCGATGGTCAGCGGGTCGGTCCACTCGGCGCGCGCCGGCGGCGTGGTGATCTGCGCGGTCGGCGCGGCGTTGTCGAAGGCGATCCGCAACGTGGTCGGCGGTGACGTCCGGTTTCCGGACACGATGGTGAAGCTGTAGCTGCCCTCGTCGAGGTCGGCCGGGGACAGGACGTGGGTGCCGGTCGACGAGCCGATCGTGCGGGTGGTGCCGCCGGCCGGGGTCAGCTTGAGCACCGAGGCGCCCTTGGCCTCGCTCCACACGAGCGTCACCTGCGGGATCCGGTTCTGGTAGGTGACGCCGTACTTGCGACCGTCGGCCTCGAACAGGTTGGTCGGCGGGGTCCGCACGACCGGCGCGGCGCCGCTGTCGCCGACCACCCGGACCGACCCGGCCTTGGTCGCGCCGCCGTCGCACCGGACCCGGTAGCGGTTGGTGCCGGCGCTGGCGTAGAAGCGGGCGTGGCGGTCGCCGGCGATGCGCCGCGCCCGCGTGAACGAGCCGCCGCGATCGGCCAGCTCGAGGGTGCCACCGCCACCGCAGGCGTCGGCGAAGTCGACCTGGACCGCGACCCGCTTGCCGGGGTCGTGGACCACCGCGCCGGCGCCCGGGGCGAGCTCGAGATCGACCGTGGTCGGCACGCGATCGCGGATCGCGGCGGCGCCGTCCTTCGACAGCACGCCGGTCTCGCCGGCGGTGGCGGTGGCGTCGGACACCGTGCCGTCGAGGCCGACCTCGCCGCGCTCGACCCGCGCGGTGGCCTCGGCGCGGCCGATCGTCACGCTGGCGATGCCGCCGGCGCCGACCGTGATCGCGCCGCCCGGCACCGCGATCGCGACCGGGGTGGCGCCCGCGGTGATCGCGGCCGAGCCCGCGCCGGTCGACAAGAGCGGCTGGTCGGCGGCGCCGATCGTCAGCTCGGCCGGGCCGGTCGCGGTGGCGCGGCCGTCGCCCCGGGTCACCTCGAGGCTGGCGCCGCGCGGCAGCTTGACGACGTCGCCGGGCGCCAGCTCGGCCGCGCCGGCCGGTAGCGCGCGGGCCGGGCCGCCGGCGGTGCGGGCGGTGACGCCGCGGCCGCGCACGGTCGCGGTGATCGCCGCCACGTCGGGGACCGGTGGGACCGGCGCGACCGGAGGCGGGGTCGGCTCGGGTGGCGTCGGCGCGGGGCGATCGACCCGCTCGATCAGCGCGCCGCCGATCGCGACCGTCAGGTGGCCGCCGGGCTCGAGGGCGACCTCGCCATCCGGGCGCGTGATGATCGCGCGGCCGACCGTGACCTCGACCCGCTGGCCGTCGGCGGTGGCGGCGGCGCGGACCCGGCCGCCGGCCTCGATGATCGCCGGCCCGGCCTCGGTGAGCACCGTGATCGCGGTGGCCTCGGCGCCGGCCTCGCCGCGCTCGAGCCGGGTCCCCGATGGCACGAAGCGCACCAGGCTGTCGGCGCCCATGCGCAGGATCGCCCCGCCGCGCAGTTCGAGGCGGGCCCACGAGGCCTCGCCGGTCCGCGCCGCGTCGCCGAGGACGAAGGGCTGGCCGATCGGCGCCGCGGCGTCCTTGCCGGTGTGCTCGCGGGTCACCGCGCCCTGGCCCTCGAGGAGCCGGGCGATCGGCGCGTCGCCCTTGCCGCCGCACGCGATCGCGGCCGCGATCGCCAGGACGGCGAGGCGGCGGCGCCGGGTCACCGCCGCACCTTCTGCAGGTCGATGTTGAGGAAGGCCACGCCGCTGTCCTCGACCACCACGGTCTTGTCCTGGGTCCGGTAGCCGGCCAGCGAGACCGTCACC
Source organism: Kofleriaceae bacterium (assembly GCA_018057825.1). Classification (GTDB taxonomy): domain Bacteria; phylum Myxococcota_A; class Polyangia; order Haliangiales; family Haliangiaceae; genus UBA2376. The sequence continues at coordinate 124,900 of JAGPCY010000001.1, forward strand.
CGGTAGGTGCCCGGGGGCACGTCGACGACGAAGCTGCCGTCGGCGCCGGCGGTGATGGTCGCGCCGATCGGTGCGATCGCGATCGTGGCGGCCAGGCCCTTGCCGCCGAAGTCGCGCACCAGGCCCTTGATCTGCGACGGCAGCTTGACGCGCGTCAGGACGACGTCGACGCGCGCGCCCGCGCCGGCGGTCACCGCGACCGCCTGGGTCGCCGGCTCGAACCCACCACGCTCGATCGTCACGGTGGCGTCGCCCAGGGCGACCTCGGGGATCGTGAAGGTCCCGTCCTCGCCGGTGGTCGCGCGGCGCTCGCCGACGGTGACGGTGGCGTCGGGCACCGGCGAGCCGGTGGGGTCGGTGACCCGGCCGGCGATCGGGCCCGTCGTCGGCGGCGGCGGCTCGTCGACCGGCGGGGGGGTGTCGATCGGCGGCGGCGCGACCACCACCGGGCGCGGCGCGGCCGGCGCCGGCCGCCACGACAGGCCGAGCCCGATCGCCAGCCGCGGCTCGATCGCGATCAGCCGATCGGCGGGCAGCTCGGCGAAGCTCGGCCGGCTGCTGCCGCCGACCTCGACCAGGGCCTCGACGGTGAGCGAGCGGTTGAGGTCGCGCCGCGCGCCGGCGCCCAGGCGCCACGGGCTCTGGGACATCGCCGGCGCGTCGTCGCCGAAAAGCAGCTCGGCCGAGGCCTCGCCGAGGACGGTCCACGGGCCGCGCCGATGCCGGGCGCCGAGCCCGACCAGGATCGCGTCGGCGTCGGAGTAGCCGAGCCCGACCCGGTCGGCCGGCGACAGCATCGCGGCGTCGACGGTCTCGGTCGAACGGTCGAGGCGCAGGCCGGCCGACGCGGTCAGGCCGATCGCGCCGTGGGTCGACGCCACCGCGCTGGCCTCGACGGTCGCGGCCGACGGCTCGATCGACGGCGCGTCGGCGCCCGGCATCCACAGCCCGAGCCGCAACCCGAGCGACCGGCTGGCCCCGTGATGCGCGATCGTGGCGGTGACGCGCGGGTCGCCGACCCAGCCGTCGTCGCCGGGGCCCCCGGTGTGGCGATCGTAGCGGCCGACCACCAGGCCGACGACCTCGAGCCAGCGGGTCGGCTGCACCGCGACCGCGAGGGCGCCGAGGGCCCGGTGGTGGGCGTCGCCGGCGCCGAACAGCTCCTCGGTGAAGCCGTAGCCGGTGGTGGCCGCCACCGACGCCGTCGGTCCGGGCGCCACCGGGCGAACGCGCCCGACCGCGTGGACGCCGTCGTCGGCGCGCGCCGCGCCGAGCGCGGAGGCGAGCGCGAGCACTACCACCAGGGCGAAGGAGCGGATCGGCATCGCTCCGGGAGCGTAACCCACAACGGTCGGCGCCGCGCCGGCGCTGCGCCGACGAACCGCGCTCAACCCACCGCGCTCAACCCACCGCGCTCAGCGCACCGCGATCGTCAGCGGCAGCGAGAACACCGCCGGGCCGTCCTGGGGCGGGAACTGAGTGCGCGCGGCGATCGCGCGCAGGCACTCGCCCAGGGGCGTCGCGGCGATCGCGGCCGGCTGGAGCTCGACCTTGGTCGGGGTGCCAGCGGCGTCGATCGAGAACCGCAAGATCACCTGCGGCGTCGTCGCCGCGATGTCGCGGTGCTCGGTCGCGCAGCGGTTGATCGCCGCGGCGTGGCGGTTGAGCGCCGCCGACAGCGGATCGGGCGCCGGTCGACTCGGGCGCCCACCGTCGGGACGCTGCGGGCTCGACGCGCGGGCGTCGACTGGCGGCGGCGCCGGCGGCCCGGCGTCGGCGATCGCGGTGGCCATCGTCGAGCCGGCGTCCACCACCTCGACCGCCGCGGTGCCGCGCTCGGTCACGACCGCGATCGGCGGCGCCGCCGGCGGCGGCCGGGTCGCGAGCCACAGCGCGACCGCGCCTCCGACCACCGCGAGCAGCCCGAGCGCGATCCACGGCGCGCGGCTGGGCGCGGACGACGGCGCCGGGGCGGGCGCCGATCCGCTCGACGGGCGCGCGCCGCTGGGCGCGGTCGGCGGTCGACCCAGCGGACCGAGCACGCCGGGCGGGGTGTAGGTCGGGACGTCGGCGCTGGCTGGGCCGAGCACCGACGTCGCCGCGAGGGGCCCGGGCGTCGGCGTCGCGGTGGCGGCCCGGCCCTCGCTCTCGAGGCGCCACGGCTCGAGGCGCGGCCCCATGATCTCGGTGAAGAACTCGGCCAGCCGGGTCGGCCCGATCAGGAGGTCGTGGGTCCGCGCGAACTCCTCGAGCGCGACCGCCAGCTCGCGCGCCGTGGCGTAGCGCTGGTCGCGATCGAAGTGCATCGCCTTTCGGACGATCGCGTCGAGGGCCGGCGGGTAGCTCGGATCGCGCTCGATCGGCCAGGTCACGTTGCCCGACATCACCGCCCACACGATCGCGGCGTCGTTGTCGGCGGCGAAGGCGCGGCGCTGCGTCGTCAGCTCGTAGAGCAGGATGCCGAGGGCGTAGACGTCGACCCGGCGGTCGAGGCGCTCGGCCCGGCACTGCTCGGGCGCCATGTAGGCCAGCTTGCCCTTGGTCACGCCGGCCGCGGTCGCGGTCTCGCGCGCGGTCGCCTTGGCGATCCCGAAGTCGACCAGCTTGACCGCGCCGGCGTAGGTGACGACCACGTTGGACGGCGACACGTCGCGGTGGATGAGGCCGAGCGGTCGGCCGTCCTCGCCGACCAGCTCGTGGGCGAAGTGGCAGCCGGTCGCGGCGCCGATCGCGATCGTGAGCGCCAGCTCGAGCGGCAGGCGGCGCTGCTTGACCGCGAGCTCGCGCAGGAGCGCCCGGCAGTCGTCGCCGTGCAGGTACTCCATCGCGTAGTAGTAGAGGCCGCCCTCCTCGCCGAAGTCGTAGACGTGGGAGATGTTCGGGTGGTCGAGAGTGGCGGCGTAGCGGGCCTCGTTCAGGAACATCCGCACGAACTCGGCGTCGCGCGCGTAGCTCGGCAGGATGCGCTTGACCACGACGTGCTTGGCGAACCCGGCCAGGCCGGTCATGCGCGCCAGGTAGATCTCGGCCATGCCGCCGAGCGCGAGCCGCCGCACGATCTCGTAGCGGCCGAGGCGGCTGCCGGCGGCGAGGGCGTCGTCCATCTCCGCGCCCACTATACCCGGGTTCGCCGCCGACCTACGACGGGCACAGCCGCATGGCCCACAACCCGGCGTCGGCGTCGTCGAGCCAGAACAGGTACGCGTGACGCCCGGTCGCGACCAGGTCGAAGGCGGCCAGCGTCGCGCTGGTGTGGACCACCCGCGGCGCGAACCCGACCGCCAGCGCCGCCTCGCGGTCGAGGAGCGCCACCGCCAGGCGATCGGCGCCGATGCGGAAGCCGTACCAGGCGCCGTCGGGGGTCACCGCCAGGCGCGGCTGCTCGGGCGGCGGCGCCGAGGTCATGTAGACCGAGGTGTCGCTCGGGTTCCAGCCCGCGGCCAGGGTCCCGGCGTTGGCCCACACCTGATCGTTGTCGCAGTTCCAGCCCGCGATCACGCGCTCGGACGCGCCGGGCGCGGCCACCAGCGCGGCGTGGTGGCAGGTCGAGCTCAGGCTCTGCCGCGCGCCCATCGTCAGGTCGGGCGTGGCGGCGACGAAGTCGCACTGGCTCGCGCCGGTCATGAGCGTGTAGCCGGTCGGGGTCGCGACCGCGGTCGCGCCCTCGCTGGTCACCGCGAACGCCGTCACCGGCCCGGCCACCGGCGCGCCGTCGCGATCGCGGGTGAAGGCCGCGACCTCGGTCGGCGTGTGGCCGAGCACGACGAAGCGATCGCGGGCCGGATCGGCGACCGCGAAGCCGAAGCCGGCGGCGGCGTGGTCGGTGATCGTCGTCGTCGCGCCGCGCGCGTAGCCGTAGGCGTTGAGCGGATAGAGGTCGATCGTGTCGGCGTGCGCGACCGCGAGCAGCGCGTCGTCGCCGACGGCGGCGATCGCCATCGCCGGCCCGGCCGGGCCGACCACGCCGCCCGACTGGAGGTTCACCAGGTATGGCCCGCTCGGGACGTCGAGGTGGGCGAAGGCGCCGGCGTAGACCTGGCCGCCGTGGCCCCAGGCCGCGACGAAGCCGGTGGTGGTCTCGGTGACGTCGAGGCCGACCAGCGGCGTCGCCTGGTTGAGCCCGAGGACCCGCGTCGCGACCCCACAGGCCAGCGGCGGCTCGGTGATCGCGTCGACCGCCGCGTCGGCGCCGCCGGCCGGATCGTAGCCGACCCGACCGCAGGCCGTGAGCGCGAGCGCCAGCGCGAGCCATCGCATGGGCCGGCAGTGTAGCGCGGGCCGCGCCCGGCCGCGCGCCGAGCGCGATCGCCCCCACCCGGTTGACGGCCGGGCCGCGACCGTCGACGCTCGCGGCGATGACCGCCACCGACTACGACAAGGCCGACGGCCTCGGGCTCGCCGAGCTGGTCCGGACCAAGGCCGTCCACCCGCGCGAGCTGGTCGACTTCGCGATCGCGCGCATCGAGCGCGGCAACCCGCGGATCAACGCCGTGATCCATCGCATGTACGACAGCGCGCGCAAGCAGGCCGACCAGGTCGACGTCGGCAGCGACGCGCCGTTCGTCGGCGTGCCGTTCCTCGCCAAGGATCTCCTCGCGACCTGGGCCGGCGAGCCCCAGGCCTCGGGCTCGCGCCTGACCGCCGGCTGGATCCCCGATCACGACAGCGAGCTGACCCGGCGGTTCCGCGCCGCGGGCCTACTCACCCTCGGCAAGACCAACACGCCGGAGTTCGGCATCGTCCCGGTCACCGAGCCGGTGGCCTTCGGCCCGACCCGCAACCCGTGGGATCCCACCCGCACCTGCGGCGGCTCGAGCGGCGGCTCGGCGGCGGCGGTGGCGGCCGGCTTCGTGCCGATGGCCTCGGGCGGCGACGGCGGCGGCTCGATCCGCATCCCGGCGTCGTGCTGCGGCCTGTTCGGCCTCAAGCCGACCCGGGCTCGGACCCCGATCGGCCCCGATCTCGGCGAGGCCTGGCAGGGCTGCGCGATCGAGCACGTCCTCACCCGCACGGTGCGCGACTCGGCCGCCATGCTCGACGCCACCCACGGCCCCGATGCCGGCGCGCCCTACGCCGCGCCGCCGCCGGCCCGCCGGTTCCTCGACGAGGTCGGCGCCCCCCCCGGCAAGCTGCGGGTCGGCTTCACCCGCAAGGCCCTCCTGCCGGCCGAGGTCGATCCGGTGTGCGTGCGCGCGGTCGAGGACGCCGCCGCGCTCCTGGCCGACCTCGGTCACGAGGTGGTCGAGGATCACCCCGACTTCGACGCCGACCGCCTCGCCCTCGACTTCGTCACCATGCTGGTCGGCGAGGTCGCCGCTGACGTCGCCACCTGGGAGGCGACCCTCGGCCGCACCGCCGGGCGCGGCGATCTCGAGAAGGAGACCGCGGTCCTGGCGCGCATGGGCCACGCCGTGCCGGCGGTCGAGTTCGCGCTGGCCAGCCGGCGGCTGCGCCTGCTCGGCCGCCAGGTCGCGCCGCTGTTCGCGCGCTGCGACGTCTTTCTGACCCCGACCCTGGCCAAGCCGCCGGTGCCGATCGGCGCGCTGGCGCCTCAGGGCGCCGAGGCCGCGCTCCTCGAGGTCGCGCGCCGCCTGCCGATCGGCGGCCTCCTGCACAAGCTGGGCGCGCTCAACCAGATGGCGGCCCGGGCCTGGGCCTTCGTGCCGTTCACCGCGCCGTGGAACGTGACCGGTCAGCCGGCGTGCAACGTGCCGCTCCACTGGGCCGGTGGCCTGCCGATCGGCGTGCAGCTCGTCGGCCGCTTCGGCGACGAGGCCACGCTCTTGCGCCTGGCCGGGCAGCTCGAGGAGGCGCGGCCGTGGCGCGACCGGCGGCCGCCCAGCGCGTGAGCGATCAGCGCCGGCGCGGGTCGACCGGCGGCGGCGGGTAATACGGACGCGGCCAGCCGCCGGCCCACGGGTATCCCGGCGGCAGCGGGTGACCGTAGGGGATCGGCGCGGGCGGCGCCGGCGCGGCCGCCAGCCGGCGCGCGGCGTCCTCGTCGTCCTGGCGCAGCGCCCGCCGCGCGTACCGGCGCACGATCCACCACGACGCGATCATCACCGCGACCGGCACCACCAGGAGCCCGTAGGCCGCGGTCTCGTGGCCGTCGGCGGTCAGCGGCCCGGTCAGGAACAGCGCGGCGTCGTAGGTGCCATGCAGGAAGACCGCGAGCGCCAGCCCGCCGAACAGCCCCAGGCCCCGGCGGTCGAAGCGGCGGCGAGTCGCGCCGGCGCAGGCGATCGTGGTCCACAGCGCGTGGCCCGGCACCGCCAGCGCCGCGCGCAGGATCCAGGTGATGATCAGGCCGCGCAGCTCGACCTGGCCGAGGAGGTAGAGGATGTTCTCGACCAGCGCGAAGCCGAGCCCGGCCCGCGCGCCGTAGACCACGGCGTCGAGGCGCTCGTCGTAGCTCTTGCGATCCCAGGCCACGGCGTAGACCACCGCGACCTTCATGCACTCCTCGATCAACGCGGCGACGACGAACGAGGTGAACAGCGCGCCGGCGTAGGTGCCCTCGCGCGGCGCGGCGTCGCCCAGGGTGCCGAGCAGCACCCCGGCCAGCACCAGGACCGGGATCACCGACAGGGCGCCGAACAGCGCGACCAGGCGGCGCAGGCCGGGTGGCTCGGGGCGCCGCCGATCGAGGCGGTCGAAGTACCACATCGCGATCAGGGCCGGCAGCGCACCCGCGGCCGCCACGTAGATCGGCGAAAGGGCCACGGATCGACTGTAGCAAACCCGCTGACCCACCCCGCCCCGAATATTTTCGCTTGGTCCGTCGTCTCTGTTCGGCCGGCGAGCTATACCCGCCGGGACCGCGAGACGAAACCCTCGATTCGGAAGACAGGCTCGGTCGCACGGCGCTCGCGCCGGGAGGAAACATGCTCAAGTCCACTCTGGCTCTCTGTGTTCTCGGTTCGGCGTTGGTCGCGACGTCGGCCCCGGCCCACGCCGGCGACGGTACCGACCTGCTCAAGTTCGTGCCCGACACGGCGCAGGTGGTCATGGTCTTCGACATGGCCGACGCCCGGGACTCGACGCTCTTGCAGAAGGGCTACACCAAGCTCCTCGACGCCGCGCCCGACGCCAAGCAGAAGCTGGCCGAGCTCGGCCTCGATCCGATCAAGGACATCGACACCCTCCTGTTCGCCGGCGGCGGGGCCAAGGACCTGCAGGACGACGACAGCATGAAGGACATGCTGATCATCGTCGAGGGCCGCCTGCCCAAGGACAAGCTCGCGACCATGCCGGGGGCGACCAAGTCGACCTACGGCGGCGTCACGATCTACACCAACAAGGACACCGACGCCGCGTTCGTCGGCGATCGCATGTTCTTCGCCAAGAAGGGCAAGATGAAGCTCGCCCTCGACATCGCCGCCAACAAGGGCAAGGGCAAGGGCAAGAGCGTGGCGGTCTCGAAGAAGGCCAAGGCGCTGCGCGACGCCATCGCCGGCACCGACACCGCGGCCGACACCTGGGCCACGATCCTGGTCCCGGCCAAGAACCAGGCCGACGCCAAGAAGGCCGGCATGTCGGTGAAGACCGTGTCGCTGGGCGTCAACTACTCGGCCGACCTGGCGATCGGCCTGCGGGTCCTGACCGACAGCGCCGCCGACGCCACCAAGATCGTCGGCCTGGCCCAGGGCAGCATGGGCCAGATGACCCAAGCGCTGGGCTCGATGGGCCTGGCCAAGGCCGCCAAGTCGATCACCGTCACCGCCGACGCGGCGACGGTCAAGATGGGCGTGACCATGACCGAGGCCGAGCTGACCGCGATCATGGGCCTGGCCCAGCAGTTCGGCGGCATGGGCGGCGGCAACCCGTAGCTCGGCGCGCTCCGCGAGCTCACCACGACGCCGGGCCGCTCCGTCCGGCGTCGGTCGTTTTCGGTGGAATCCTTGTCAGGTCGGAGCGGGTTGGATCCACGAGGCATCGACATGGAGCTCGCGACCCCCGATGCCGACCTCGTCGCCGCTAGCCGGCGCGGTGAGCGCGCCGCGTTCGCCGCGCTGATCGAGCGTCACCTCGACGCCGTGCGCGCGGTGTCGTTCTCGACCACCCGCGATCGCGCGCTGTCCGACGACGTCGTGCAGGACACCTTCGTCGCGGCCTGGGGCCAGCTCGATCGCCTGCGCGAGGTCGGCCGCCTGCGGGCCTGGCTGTGCGGGATCGCTCGCAACCTGGCCCGGCAGGCTCGGCGGCGCGCCACCCGCGAGCAGCCCCTCGAGGCGCGCGAGCCGCGCGCGGCGGCCACGCCCTTCGACGATCTGGTCACGGCCCAGCGCCGGGCCGTCGTCGAGCAGGCGGTCGCCGAGCTGCCCGCGGCCTACCGCGAGGTGCTGGTGCTGTACTACCAGCACGAGCGCTCGATCCGCGACGTCGCCAGCGCCCTCGGGCTGTCTGAGGACGCGGCGCTGCAGCGCTTGACCCGCGGCCGCCGGCTGCTGGCGACCCAGGTCGTCGCGCAGATCGACGACGCGCTGGTCGATCGTCGGCCGCGGCGCGCGACCGTCGCCGCGATCCTCGCGGTCCTCCCGCCCGGCCTGCCGTCGGCGTCGGCGGCCGCGAGCTCCCTGTCGAGACCCCTCACCGTCCCAGGAGCCTCGATGTTGAAGATCGCCGCCCTCGCCCTCGCCACCGCCGCCGCCGCGGGCGCCACCTACCAGCTCACCCGGTCGCCGTCCGACCCGACGCCGGCCGCGCAGCCCGCGGCCGCCAAGGTCGCCGCGGTCGCGGTCGAGGCGCCCCGGGCCGCCCCCGCGCCGCGGCCCCGCCAACCCCCGACCCCAGCGCCAGCCGCGCCGGCCGCCGCCGCCGCCGCCGCCGACTGCGCGACCTGCGGACCGATGGTCGCCGAGGAGGGCACCGTCCTCGCGCCGTCGCTGGTCGCCGAGGTCGGCGTCTACCAGGGCCCGGCCCGCGGCCCTGCCGACGCCCCGGTGCAGATCGCGGTCTACCAGGACCTCGAGTGTCAGTTCTGCGAGAAGGTGACGACCTCGATCGATCAGCTCTTCGACGAGTATCCCGGCCAGCTTCGCCTGGTCATGAAGGACTTCCCGTTGCCCCACCACGCCCAGGCCCGGGGCGCCGCCGAGGCGTCGCGCGCCGCCGACGCCCAGGGCAAGCTGTGGGAGTTCCGCGCCGCCGCGCTGGCGTCGCGCGACGACCTCACCCGCGACGCGCTGATCGAGCTGGCGCGGGGCGTCGGCCTCGACGTCGCCCGCTTCACCGCCGACCTCGACAGCCACGCCTTCGCCGCTGCGGTCGACGCCGATCTCGCTGGTGGCCGACGGCTCGCGGTCGACGGCACGCCGACCTTGATCATCAACGGCCGGATGATCGGCGGCGCCCGACCGGTCGCCGAGCTGCGCGCCCTGATCGATCGTGCGCTGGCCGAAGCCCGGCCGTGACAAGGCCGCGCGGCGCGGGTAGGGTCCGCCCATGGTCGCCACCATCTCGTCTCCGTCCTCGAACGGCTCGTCGTCGCCTCCGCCCACCGAGCGCCTGCAGGTGCGCGCCCCCGCCGACGGCGCGCTCCTCGGCGAGGTGCCGGTGGTGTCGCCGGCCGGCGTCACCGCCGCGGTCGGCCGCGCTCGCACCGCCGCCGCCGCCTGGGGCGCGCTGACCTTCGCCGAGCGCGAGGTCGAGCTGGTGCGCTGGCGCCGGGCGCTGGCCGACGCCGCCGACGAGCTGGCCGAGCTGATCCACCGCGAGAATGGCAAGCCGCGCCTCGACGCCCTGGTCGAGGTCATGATGGCGCTGTCGCACCTCGACCACGCGGCCCGGCGCGCGGCCAAGGCCCTGGCCCCCGAGAAGGTCGGCACCGGCGTGCTCGCCAACTTCCGCGCCACGATCACCTACCATCCGCTCGGCGTGGTCGGCGTGATCGGCCCGTGGAACTACCCGATCTTCACGCCCATGGGCTCGATCGCCTACGCCCTGGCCGCCGGCAACGCGGTCGTGTTCAAGCCCAGCGAGCTGACGCCCCTGGTCGGCGTCAAGATCGTCGAGCTGGCGGCCAAGGCGCTGTCGGTGCCCGACGTCCTCCAGATCGTCACCGGCGCGGGCGCGACCGGCGCCGCGCTGTGCAAGGCCGGGGTCGACAAGCTGGCGTTCACCGGCTCGACCGCGACCGGCAAGAAGGTCATGGCGGCGTGCGCCGAGACCTTGACCCCGGTGCTGATGGAGCTGGGCGGCAAGGATCCGATGATCGTCGCTGACGACGCCGACCTCGACGCCGCCGCTGAGGCCGCGGTGTTCGGTGCGCTCACCAACACCGGCCAGGCCTGCATCTCGATCGAGCGCATCTACGTCGCCGCGCCGGTCTACCAGCAGTTCGTCGACAAGGTCGTGGCCGAGGTCGGCAAGGTCAAGGTCGGCGGCGACGACGGCCACCTCGGGGCCATGACCTCGTCGGCCCAGGTCGGGATCGTCCGCCGCCACCTCGAGGACGCGGTCGCCCGCGGCGCCAAGGTCCTGACCGGCGGCCCCGACGCGATCGTCGGCAACTTCATCCAGCCCACCGTGCTGGTCGACGTCGACGACGACATGCTGGTGATGAAGGACGAGACCTTCGGCCCGGTGATCCCGATCGTCAAGGTCGCGTCGGCTGAGGACGGCCTGCGTCGCGCCAACGCCACCAGCTTCGGCCTCGGCTCGTCGGTGTTCGGCAAGCGCGCCCGCGAGCTGGCCGATCGGGTCAAGGCCGGCATGACCGCGGTCAACTCGGTCATGGCGTTCTCGGCCATCACCACCTTGCCGTTCGGCGGGGTCGGCGACTCCGGCTTCGGCCGCATCCACGGCGACGCCGGCATCCGCGAGTTCGCGCGCACCAAGGCCACCGCCGAGCAGGTCTTCGCGCTGCCCATGAACCTGATGTCGTTCAAGCTGCCGGCCAACACCTACGATCGCGTGCGCGGCATGATCGGCCAGCTCTACGGCGGCGGCGCGATCGCCAAGGTCAAGGACGCCCTGGGTCGGTTGTTCTAGTCACGCCAGCGCGACGTAGATATTCTGCACGTCGTCGTCGGCGTCGAGGTCGGCCAGCCAGGCCTCGACCTCGGCCCGGGCCGCCTCGTCGAGGACCACCGGGTTCTTGGCCTTCCACCCGATCACCGCCGAGGTCACGGTCCAGCCGGCCGCGGTCAGGGCCTTGGCCACCGCGTCGAGATCGGTCGGCTCGGTGAAGAACCGCGTGGCGTCGTCGGCGGCCTCGAGATCCTGGGCCCCACACTCGATCGCCGCCGATTCGGGGTCGGCGCCGGTCGGCCCGCTCGCCTCGATCATGCCCAGGTGGAGGAAGTCCCACGACACCGAGCCGGTGTTGCCGAGCTGGCCCTTGCGGAAGTGGACCCGCATGTTGGGCGCGGTGCGGTTCTTGTTCTCGGTCAGGCACTCGACGATCACCGGCACCCGGTGCGGGCCAAAGCCCTCGAACACCAGCGTGTCGTAGGTGACCTGCTCGTCGAGCAGCCCGGCGCCCTTCTTGATCGCGCGCTCGAGGGTGTCGCGCGGCAGCGAGCCCTTCTTGGCGGCCTCGACCGCGATCCGCAGCTTGGAGTTGGTCGCCGGATCGGCGCCGCCCTTGGCCGCGATGATGATCGACTTGACCAGCTTGGAGAACGCGGCGCCGCGCGCGTTGGCGTTCTCTTGCCGGCCCTTGTGCTTCCACTGAGCGCCCATGGCCGTGGCCTACCACGTCCGCGCCCTCGGCCGCGACCGTGTACGATGGCGACGATGCCGACCCCGGGCCGCGCCGCCCACCGCGCGATCGCGATCGCGGTCGTGGCCGCGGTCGCGGTGGCCGTCCTCCTGGCCGGCTGCGGCCGCCGGGAGCTGGGCGGGACCCTGGCCCGGGTCGAGCGCGCCGGGGTCCTGACCTGGGGCGCCGATCTGCAGGGCGGCGAGCCGTTCCTGTGGCGGACCGCCGACGGTCGCCTGGTTGGCTTCGAGGTCGAGATCATGGACGCGGTGGCGCGCCGCCTCGGGGTCCGCGCCGAGATGCGCCACTTCAACTGGGTCAACCTAGTGCCGCTCTTGCGCCGCGGCGACGTCGACGTGGTGTGCAACGGCCTCGAGGCCACCCCGGCCCGGGCCGCGTCGATCCTCCTGTCGCGCCCGTACTTCGTCTACGCCGAGACCCTGGCGGTGCGGACCGGCGCGCCCTACCGGTCCCTGGCTGATCTGCGCGGCAAACGGGTCGCGACCCTCGACCAGACCTACGCCCTCGACCTGCTGAAGGACGCCGGCGTCGAGGTCGCGCTCTACGAGGACAACCAGGTCATCTACGACGATCTGGTGCTGGGGCGCGTCGAGGCGGTGCTCCTCGACAACGTGATCGCCGATCGCTACGGCTGCAAGCGCGACGGCATCACCTGCCTGCCCGACGACGTCGCCCGCGGCACCTACGCCATCGGCATCCGCCGCGCCGACCCCGAGCTCAAGGTCGCCATCGACCGCGCCCTCGACGCCATGATCGCCGACGGCGAGCTCGAGCGGATCTTGCGCAAGGCCGGCCTGTGGGATCACCGCCAGCGCGAGCCGGTGCCCGATCTCGCCGCCGGGCCACCGCCGCCGCCGGCGCGGTTCGGCGCGGTCCAGCTCCGACGCTTCGCCGCCGCCGCCGCCGTCACCCTCGGGCTGTCGGTCGCGGCCTTCGCCCTGGCGGTGCCGCTCGGCCTCCTCCTGGCGGTGGCCCGGGTCTACGGCGGTCGGCTGGCCGGCGGGCTGGCCCGGGTCTACATCGAGCTGTTCCGCGGCACGCCGGTCTTGCTCCAGCTCTACGTCATCTACTTCGCGCTGGGGCCGTACTACGCGCTCGGGCCGGTCACCGCGGCGATCGTCACCCTCGGGCTCAACTACGGCGCCTACGAGGCGGAGGTCTACCGCGGCGCGCTCCTGGCCATCCCGCGCGGCCAGGCCGAGGCCGCCAAGGCCCTGGGGCTGTCGCCGCGCGAGAGCCTTCGCCACGTCATCGTCCCGCAGGCGCTGCGCCTGGCGCTGCCGCCGATGACCAACGACTTCGTCGCGCTGCTCAAGGACTCGTCCCTGGTCAGCGTCATCACCGTCATCGAGCTGACCAAGCAGATGACGATCTCGGCGGCCGAGCTCCAGGGCTGGCTGGTGCCGGGCCTGGCCTGCGCCGCGTTCTACCTGGCGCTGTCGGTGCCGCTGTCGGAGCTGGCCCGGCGACTCGAGAGGAGGCTCGCGCGTGATCAGCGTGCGCACGCTCTGTAAGGGCTTCGGCGACCGCGCCGTCCTGGCCGAGCTGTCGGCCGAGGTCACCGCCGGCGAGCTGGTCGCGATCGTCGGCCCGTCGGGCGGTGGCAAGTCGACGCTCCTCCGCTGCCTGAACCACCTCGAGCCCTTCGACGCCGGCGCGATCGACATCGCCGGCTTCGCCCTCGGCCCAGGGCCGCGCGGCGCCGAGCCGGCGACCTTGCGCCGGCTGCGCGCCAAGGTCGGGATGGTCTTTCAGCAGTGGCACCTGTTCCCGCACCTGACGGCGCTGGGCAACGTCACGCTGGCGCCGCGGGTGGTGCGCGGGGTGACCGCCGCCGAGTCCGCCGACCGCGGCCGCGAGCTCCTGGCGCGGGTCGGGCTCGGCGAGCGCGTCGACGCCTATCCCCACGAGCTGTCGGGCGGCCAGCAACAGCGGGTGGCGATCGCCCGCGCCCTGGCCCAGGCCCCCGAGGTGCTCTTGTTCGACGAGCCGACCAGCGCCCTCGATCCCGAGATGACCGACGAGGTCATCGCGGTCATGCGCGACCTCGCGGCCGGCGGCATGACCATGCTGGTCGTCACCCACGAGATGCGGCTAGCCACGGATCTAGCGACCCGGGTGTGGGTGATCGATCGCGGCACGATCGTCGACGACGGCACCCCGGCCGCGGTGATCGCGGCACCCAAGAGCGCGGTGGCCCGCGACTATCTCGGCCGACGGTCGCGCTGACCTCGCCGCGGCGCGTCGGCGCGGTCTATTCGCGCTTGGCCGGCTTGGCGATCCGGCCCGCGACGCGCTCGGTGGGAGCGTCGCGCAGCGCGGTCGCCGGCGAGGCCAGGCGCTGCAGCGCGGTGCTCGCCAAGCCAGGGCGCTTGGCGGCGGGGAACTTGGCCAGAATCAGCGCGATCGCCGCGATCGCCTGCTCCTCATCCCGACTGGACATGGATCGATTCTACACCCGTGGCGGCGGCTACTCGCAACCATCATCACCGACGGGACACTTCACCCGGATGTGAAAGTGGTCGTCGTGGTTGGGTTCATGGCGGACCAGACCGTCACCGCCCTTACCCTCGGGATACTGGAAGAGCCGGTCGAGGTAGCCGGCGCTCACCCCGCGGGCCTTGGCCCACTCGTAGAGGACGCCCTGCAGGTCGTAGTCGAGGAAGATCGCGCTCACCCCGCCGCGGTCGTCGGCGGTGCGGGCGAAGGCCACCAGCAGATCCCAGGTCGCCGCCAGGTCGAGGTTGGCCTTGGTGCCGACCACGAAGCTGTCGGGGTAGCCGGCCGGCCGGCGCTTGAAGTAGAAGCCGACGTCGACGTCGCGGCCCGACTGGTGGGACTGGTGCAGCGAGATCTTGCCGCCGCCGCGCACCGACAGATCGCCGATCGCCAGGGCGTGGACCTTGGGGTGATCGACCCGCACCGACCGGACCACGTCGCGCACCAGGTCGACCAGGTGGCGGGTGCCGTAGCTGCGCTCGGGGCGGCGGATCACGTAGCCCCGGCCTTCGCCGAGGCGGGCGGCGCGCCGCAGCTTGCCCTTCCACGGCTTGCCGACCGACTGGCCGACGACCTCGACCGGGGCGCGGCGGGCCGCGGTCCGGCGGCCGACCTTGGTGCACACCGGCACCGCCAGGCGCTGGCCCGGGCGGATCACCGTCGACGACAGTCGGTTCTGCTCCTGCACCGCCTCGACCGTGCAATCGAAGCGACGGGCGATCGCGCCTAGGGTGTCGCCGGGGTTGACCTCGATCCGGGCGATGATCTCGGCGTGGGCGACGGGGCTGGCGGCGACCACGGCCAGCGCGGCGATGACGAGGCGAGTGGGCACGGATCCTCCTGGGACCGACGAGCGTGACGCGCGCCGGCGCGGGGATCCAATTATTTTCGCGCCGCGCAGCCGGCCCGGGTCTTGGCCAGCGCGGCGCCGAGGTCGTCGTCGAGGGCCTTGGCGAACTGGCCGGCGCCGACCTGCTTGGCCGCCGCGATCAGCGCCGTCGCCCCCCCGCACGCCGCCACCACCTCGGCGAACTGCTCGTAGCTCGCCTGGTAGAGCCGCAGCTCGATCAGGTGGGCGTTGTTGAGCGGCCGCCACATCCCCAGATCGATCCGCAGCTCCTCGAAGATCTCGGCCTTGCGCGCCAGCTTCTCGCGGTCGGGGCGATCGCTCTCGTACAGCGCCTCGAGGGCCTTGAACGCGGCGAGCTGGCGCGCGACCCGGGCGCGTCGCCACTGGGACACCGCAACCCAGGTGCGCTCCTCCTCGGAGGCCTCGCCGAAGCGATCGCGCAGCCACTCGAGCGTCAGGGCGTCGCCGATGGCCTCGGCGATGCCCTCGTTCCAGTACGGCTGATCGGGGACGAAGATCGTGGCGTGGACCGACTCGTGGAGGACGATGTTGGCGAACTCGGCGTAGGGCGCGAGGTCGGCGTCGATCATCGACGACACCACCGGATCGGGGAACCAGCCGGCGGTCGAGTAGGCGCCGGCCGGCCGCGCCATCGCGTCCCAGCCGGCCCGGCGCAGGCGCTCGCGGTGGGCGATCGCGTCGTCGCGCTCGAACCAGCCCAGCCCGGTGAAGCAGCCGGCGATCGGGAAGCACCAGCGCGGCGACGAGAACGCCAGCGGCCGCGACGCGCCGACGAACCACACCGCGGCGCCCTCGGGGACGTCGACGTAGGTCCGGTAGTTGCGCCGGGTGTTGAGGCCGGCCGCGGCGCCGAAGGCCTTGATCCCGGGGAGCTCGGCCAGGCGCAGCCGGATCTCGACCGGGACGTCGGGATCCTCGACCACGTCCTCGATCTGTCGGGCCCGCCGCATCAGATCGAACTGGCCGTGGGCGGCCTGGGCCAGGTAGGCCGGCATCTCGCACGCGCTGGCGACCACGGCCACCGCCGCCGCGAGCGCGATCGTCGTCGGGCGCCTCATCCGACCGCCGCGGCGATCGCCGCCGCCAGGTCGGCGCCGTCGTCGCCCAGCTTGCGCGCGCCCCATCCGATCCCCAGGCCACCGCCGTCGCTGTCGAACTTCGGGATGATGTGGAAGTGGACGTGGAAGACCGCCTGATGAGCGAGCGCGCCGTTGTTCTGCAGGATGTTGAACGCGGTGGCGCCGGACACCTTCAGCACCGCGCGGGCGATCCGCGGCAGGACCCGGCCGATCGCAGCGGCCGCCTCGTCGGAGAGCTGGTCGAGGGTGGCGGCCGGCTCCTTGGGGATGACCAGGGTGTGGCCGCGCGACAGGGGGAAGATGTCGAGGAACGCCAGCACCTGGTCGTCCTCGTAGACCTTGTGGCACGGCAGCTCGCCGCGGAGGATCTTCGTGAAGATGGTCTCGGCCATGGCCGGCGATCTTGCTCCCGCAGCGTCGCGAACGGAAGCCGCGCGCTCACCGGGCGATGAGGCGCGCGCGATCGCCGAGGTCGCTGTCGGCCGCCGGCCGCGCGACCCGGGCGGTGGCGGTCACCGGTAGGTTCAGGCGCAGGCTCGCCCCCGGCACCGCGACCGTCACGCCGACCGGCTCGGCCGTGGTCGGCTGGACCAAGGCGCAGTTGTCGAGGAGGCCGGTCATCGGGGTCACCTGGCCACCGGTCGGCGCCGACCAGGTCCAGCCGAGGCCGATCACCTCGTTGGCGCCGGCGACCGCGGCCACACACACCGTGGTCGTCTCCCCGCGGCGGATCGGGTCGTGGGGCTGGAGCTCGAGGCGCTCGGCGGCGCTGGCCACCGCCACCGGGTGGACGACGGTGAGCCCGCCGACCGCCGTGGTGATCTCGAAGCCGGTCGTGCCGGCCGTGACGGTCAGGCTGTCCCAGGAGCGTTGGGTCGCGGGCGCGCCGCGGCTGGTCAGGGTCAGCCCGTCGTCGACCAGGCGGGTGCCATCGGCGGCGACGATGGCCGCGACCAGCGTGACGTCGCGCCCGGGGACCAGCGCCAGCGGGCGGCCGCTCACCGTGCTGGTGGTCTGGGCGCGCAGGTGGAGCTGGGCCGGCGCCAGCGCGGCGATCGCGATGCGGTCCATGAGCAGCCCGCTGTCGTCGACGATGCGCAGGTAGGCGCTGGCCGGGCTGGCGGCGCGGAGGTCGACGGTGGCGCCCGCCGAGGTCACCGTGAAGGCGTCGTCGGTGGTGAGCGCGGTGTAGGGGTGGAAGATCGCGGTGCCGTCGCCCCAGCTATCGGTGCCGTAGCGCACCGTGATCGGCTGGCCGCCGCCGGCCGCGGTCGGGTGCAGGCCGCCGTCGAGCCACACGTCGGAGAAGCGCAGGCCCTGGAAGGTCAGGCCGTTAGGGGTCAGGGGCGAGCAGGCCTCGCCGGCGGGGCATTCGCCGGTGTCCGCGCGCTCGCCGGGCGCGGCGCAGGCGCCGACGACAGCCGGCAGGGCGAGGAGGAGGGCGAGGGTGCGGCGGAGGGTGCGGAAGGTTCGGCGGGGCATGCCGGGCGGAAGAGCAGTGGTCGTGCCAGCGGGCCACCCGCCGTGAGGTCGAGCACTTGGCGCGATCGACCGGCGTCGGTGGCGGCGGTCCGCGACATCGCTGTCGCGGCCTCGGTCCACCGTCGAGGATTCACCACCGCGGGGGCCCGCGCCGCGTCATCCCCGTGGGCAACCCCGTGGGCGCGGCGGCGCGGCGCCGCTCACGGATCGAAGCGGTAGCCCGAGCCGCGGATCGTGACGAAGTGCCGCGGATGTTCGGGGTCGAGCTCGAGGCGCTTGCGGAGCTGGCCGACGAAGTTGTCGATCGTCCGCGGGGTGCCCGCCGACTGGCCCCAGACCATCTCGAGCAGGTGCTGGCGGGTCATGGCCTGGGCCGGGTGCCGCACGAAGAACAGCAAGAGCTCGTACTCGAGGTGGGTCAGCTTGACCGGCTCGCCGCCGCGCGTGACCGTGTGCTGCACCGGATCGAGGACGACGTCGGCGAACCGCACCGTGGCCGCGCTGGGGGCGGCCACCGGCTGCGGCGCCGGGACCGCGGCCCGCCGCAAGACCGCGTCGACCCGGGCCAACAGCTCGGCCAGCGCGAACGGCTTGGTCACGTAGTCGTCGGCGCCCAGGCGCAGCGCCGCGACCTTGTCGTACTCGCCGTCGCGCGCCGACAGCACGATCACCGGCACGAAGTTGTCGGCGCTGCGCAGCGCCGCCAGGACGTCGAGGCCGTTCTTGCGCGGCAGGTTGATGTCGAGGAGGATCAGATCGAAGGCGCGGGCCGCGACCTCGGTCAGGGCGGCCTCACCGTCGGCCGCGACCGTGGCGCGATGGCCGGCCAGCCGGAGGTTGAGCGACAGGCCGGTGGCGATCGCCTCGTCGTCCTCGACCACCAGGATGTCGCGGCCGTCCTTCATGGCGCGGCTCCCGAGGCGGTGGCCGCCGACGGCGTCGTCACCGGCGCCGACGCCGGCGCGGCGGCGCGCGGCAAGATCAGCCGGAAGGTCGAGCCGTGGCCGGGCTCCGACATGACCTCGATCTTGCCGCGATGCGCGCGCACGATCGCGCGCACGATCGCCAGGCCCAGGCCGACCCCGGGCGCGCCGTGATCGAGCGCGGCCCGGCCGCGGACGAAGCCGTCGAACAGCTCGCTGCGCTCGGCGGGGTCGATGCCCAGGCCGTTGTCGATCACGTCGATCTCGAGCTTGCGCCCGGTCGCGCGCGCGACCACCCGGAGCTGCTTGTCATCGCCGCTGTACTTCCACGCGTTGGTCAGGAGGTTGACCACCGCCCGGACCAAGGTCTCGCGATCGCCGCGCACCGTCAGGCCGGGCTCGATGCTGGTCGCCACCGGCGTCGGCCGGGTCGCGGTGACCGCGTCGAACGCGGCGATCGCCTCACCGACCAGCTCGATCACCGGCACCGGCGCCATCGTGAAGGCGTGGCGGCCCGACTGGATCCGCGACAGGTCGAGGGTCCGGACCAGCAAGCTGTCGAGGCGCGCGACCTCGCGCACCAGGAGCGCCGCGACCTGCCGGTGCTCCTCCTCGGTCAACTTGCCGCCGGCCAGGGGCTCGAGCAACAGGCGGATCGAGGTGAGCGGCGTGCGCAGCTCGTGGGACACCGACGAGAAGAAGTCGTTCTGGACCCGGGCCAGGGTCGCGCCCTTGCCGACGAAGATCGACACCAGGATGTAGCCGGTGACCGCGGTCGCGCAGAACGCCAGCACCAGCACCCCCATGAAGATCAGGATCGACGAGCTGCCGACCGCCAGGAGGATCACGCCGAGGGCGGTCATCAAGATCGTCGGCACCAGCACCGCGAGCATCAGGATGAGCTGGGCGCGGCGGAGCTGGATGATGGCCGGGGGAAACCGCACGGGTCTCGTCGAGCGTAGCTCCGGACCGCGGGTCGAGGGTCCTTCGCGGGCAGTGGATCCGGCTCACCGCGTCCGCGCCGGCGCGCCCGGGAGACGGGTAGAGTGCGCCGGTGGTTCGCCGGCTCGTCTCCGCCGCGCTGGTCGTCGCCAGCGCGTGCGCGCCGCCCCCCGGTCCGGCGCCCGCGATCGCGATCGAGGTCGTCCCTGGTCACGACTGGTCGCTGCCGCCCGGCGTCGGGGTTCGCCAGGACGCCGGGTTCTACGGCGACGAGCCCGGGCCGCACCCGCGGATCGACGCCCGCGTCCTCGACCTGACGTGGCGTCAGCTCGAGCCGACCGAGGGCGAGCTGCGCACCGACACGTTCGGCAGCGCCGCCGGTCTGGACTTCGCGCCCTGGGTCGAGCAGCGAGCCGCCGGTGGGCGCTACTGGCTGCGGCTGTGGCTGTCCGGGCTCGACTGGGCGCCGACCTGGGTGGTCGACGCGTGTCAGGTCCAACCGGTCAGCGGCATGGACGGCGACGGCCAGTATCATCTGCCGCTGTGGCATCCGTGCGTGTGGAGCAAGCTCCGCGCACTGTGGGCCCGCCTGGCCGACGCCGGCGTCCTGGCCGATCCCGATCTGGTCCTGGTCTACGTCCCCGGTGGCTTCACCTGGCTCGACTTCGACTTCGAGGTCATCGATCGCGCGGTCCTCGAGGACGGCCTCGACGCGACCACCTTTCGCGCCTGGTTCGCGACCATGCTGACCGACCTGGCCGCGGTCGCGGGGCCCGACGTCGGCAAGCTGGTCTACACCGGCGAGGACTACCCGCGCGCGAGCTTCGGCCCGCTGGTCGACGACCTGGCCGCCGACGCCGTGGCCGCTGGCCTGGGCGTGCGCCTGGGCCGGGCCGAGCTGACCAACGATCACCGCGCCCACCTGCCGGCCTGGGGCGCCACCGTGACCGCCGACGGGCGCGCGGTGCTCGACCCGACCCGCCCGGCGCGGCTGCGCGCCGTCGAGCTCGACTGCTTCGACGCCTGCGGTCAGCGCGTCGCCGACGCCGACGAGCTGGCCTACGCGATCCGGACCTCGACCGCGAGCGTCCTGGCCCTCGGGGCGCAGTGGATCTACGTGGTCTTCCCCGACAGCCACCTCGACGATCATGCCGACCACTGGCGCTGGGTGCGGGCCGAGCTCGGCCGCGGCGTCGACGACGCCTTCGACGCTTGGGTGGTCCTGCGCGAGGCCGAAGATCGGGTGTGGGCGGAGCGCGACGATCGGCCGTGGGCGACCCGACCGTGGGTCCGCGACTTCGCGCGCTTCGTCGAGCAACGCCCGGTCGCCCCCGACGGCGTCACCGCGCGCGGCCGCGCGGTCCACACCGGCGTCCTCGACGCGCGCAACGGCACCGCCTACGAGGGCCGGCGGACCGACGCCGCCGCCGGCGGACGCGCGCTCTACTTCGCGGTCGACCCCGGCTTCCTCACCGGGCCGCGCGCGGTCACCGTCCACGTCACCTTCGTCGACGACTGCGACGCCTGGCGCCTGGCCTACGTCGGCGCGGCCGGCCCCACTGAGTCGCCCGCGATCGGGTGTGGCGGCAGCGCCGCGATCAAGACCGCGCGCATCCACCTGCCCGACGCCCGCTTCGTGCGCGGCCTGGCCGGCGCCACCGACCTCGCCGTGGTCCGCGCCGGCGCCGCCGACGTCGAGGTCCAGATGCTGCGGATCGTGCGCTGACGATCGCGGCCGATCACCCACGCTCGACGCCGGCGCGGGCGCGGTAGCCGTGCCCGGGCACGGTCTCGATCAGGTCGGCGGCGCGGCCGAGCTGATCGCGCAGCCGGCTGATCTGGACATCGACGATCCGGGTGTTGAGCGGATGGGCGTCGCCCCAGATCGCCGCCAGCAGCTCATCGCGCGAGATCGCGCGTGGCGCGCGGCGCATCAGGTACTCGAGCAGCAGGTACTCCAGCGGCCGCAGCGCCACCAACTCGCCGGCCGCGGTGACTCGGTGGCGCACCGGATCGAGGACGACCGCGCCGACCGCGACCACCGCGTCGGTGCGCTGCCGGACCTCGCAGCGTCGGAGCACGGCCTGGATCCGGAGCGCCAGCTCGCGCAGCGGCACCGGCTTGACGACGTAGTCGTCGGCACCGGCCTCGAGTCCATCGACGCGATCGCGATCGGTGCCGCGGTTCGAGACGACCAGGATCCCGACCCGCGCGGTCGCGGCCTCGCCGCGCAGCGCTCGGCACAGCGCGAGCCCGTCTCCGTCCAACAGCTCGCGGGCGAGGACCACGAGGTCGGGCGCGGTCTGCGCGATCGCGGCCACGGCCTCGGAGCCACTCGCCATCGTGCTGATCGCCAGTCCGCTGGCGGCGAGCTCGTCGGCGAGGAGGCCCGCGAAGGCTCGATCCTCAGCGATGATCAGCACCCGCGGCATGCCAATCGAAGGTATCGAGTGACGGCGCGACGGCGATTGCAGCCGCGTTAACTCGCACGCGCGTGGCCGTGTAACCGCGACGTAACGCCAAACGTAACGGCGCTGAGAACTGGATCGGTCGTGCGTTGCGCCAAGGTGAATCGCGAAGCACCCCCCTCGCGAGGTTCCATGCGAACTCCGACTCGATCCCTGCGCTTGGCGATCGCGGCCGCCGCGGCCGCGGCGGTCGTCACTGTGGCGGCGCCGGCGCGCGCCCAGGTGACGTGCGACAGCCTACCCAACGTCGTCTACATGCAGATCGGCGACACCCAGCAGCCCCTGATCAAGGAGCTCGGGCGCGCGCTGCGCGACAACGCGCCCAACCCGATCACGGTCGTCTACCTGACCTCGGGGTCGTGCACCAACATCGCGGCGCTCTACGCCGATACCCCGGTCACCTCCAACATGTTGTACGTCCCGTCGACGGCGGAGGACCCGGCGTGGACCCCGACGATGCCGGCCCGTCCATGCGCCCCGCCGACTGGGGGGGCGCACATCGACATCGCCAACTCGAACGTCTTCATCAGCGCCTGCGACACCAACCCGGTGCCGGCCAACATCCGCGTCACCAATGGTCCGGTCCAGGCCTACGTCCTGGCGGTGCCCGAGGCCTCGACCCAACGGGCCATGACTGCCGAGGAGGCCTACTTCGTCTTCGGGTTCGGCATGGCCGGCATGGTCACGCCGTGGGACGACGAGAGTCAGCTCGCGATCCGCACGGCGACCAAGAGCACGCTCCTGTCGTGGGCCGCCAACATCGCCGTGCCGGTCAACAAGTGGAAGGGTATCCGGCACGACAGCTCGACCCAGGTCGTGAACCAACTCCGCACCTCGACCACGCCGGAGAAGGCGGTCGGGATCCTGGGGGCCGAGGTCTACGACCAGTACCGGGCCGACCTCAACGTGCTCGCGTTCCAGGGCTTCAAACAATACGACGCGTACTTCCCCGACTCGACCGCCACCGCCTTCGACAAGCAGAACGTGCGTGACGGTCACTACACGGTGTGGTCGCCGACCGTGTACTTGCAGCGCCTGCTCGGAGGCGCCCCCGCCTCGGCCCGAGCCGCGTATGTGATCGACATGATCGCCGGTCGGACGGTTACGCCGACGCCGAACTTCAATCCCCAGGTGCCAGTGATCCACAACGGTCTGGTGCCCGACTGCGCGATGGCGGTACAGCGCTCGTTCGAGGGTGGCGAGCTGTCGCGCTACCAACCGGCCGAATCGTGCGTGTGCGTCTACGAGGACCAGGTTTCGACGAGCACGTGTCGGACCTGCGCCACCACCGCCGAGTGCACCGCCTCGGGCGGCGGCGTCTGTCGGAACAGCTTCTGCGAGGTGAGGTGACCATGCGGATCGCGATCGTCTCTCTGATCGTGGCCGTCGCCGCGGCCTGCGGCGACGAGGGCGGCGTCACCGGCCCGGACGCCCCGACCCCAGACGCCGGCGTGGTTGACGCCTCGGCACCGGACGCAGCGTGCTTCACCAGCCCCCAGACTCACGTGGAGATCATCAACGCGTGTACCACCGCCGAGAAGATCGACCGGCAGCCGGTGTTGCCTCTGTTGCGCCCCGACGGATCGCTGCCGCCGCTGCCCTAGCGCTCGTGGCGGTGCCGTCCCGGGGTCGCGCCGAGGGCGCGCCGCCGGTCGACCTCGACGGCTACCTCCAGGTCGATCTGGTGCCGTGGGACCAGGCGTCGGTCGACGATGTCGACGCCGATGGTCAGCCGCTCAACCGGACCCGGATCGCGGTGCGTCGCGCCCGCCTGCGGGCGGACGCCCGTCGCGGCGCCTATCACGCCCAGCTCGAGCTCGACGGCAACACCGTCGACGGACCAGTCGCGCGGTTGGTCGGCGCCCAGGTCGGGTGGCGCGGTCGTGCCGCCGACGTCTCGCTCGAGGCTACGGTTGGACTCCAGAAGCTGCCCTTCGGCCGGGAGGTGCCCAGCCCCGAGCGCGAGCGCGAGCTCCTCGAGCCCAGCACCGCGGCGCGGGCGCTGTTCCCTGGCAACTACGACGCCAGCGCGCAGGTGATGGCGCGCTGGCGTGGCGCCGAGGCCACCGTGGCCCTGGCTAACGGCGCGCCGGTCGGCGACGCCCAGTGGCGCGGCCGCGATCCGGCGGCGAGCTGGGAGCTGATCGGGCGCGTCGGTGGGCGCGGCGAGCTCCGCCCTGGCGCCACCCTGGTCGGCGGCGTGTCGCTCCTGACCGGTCAGGGCGTCCACCCCGGCACGCCGGCGACCAAGGAGCAGCTCACCTGGGTCGACGCGAACGAAGACGGGCTGGTGCAGACCACCGAGCTGCAGGTCGTGCCGGGCGCGCCGGCGACTCCCGCCCAGGCCTTCGACCGGTGGGCGGTCGGCGCCGACCTGGCGTGGACCTGGTGCTTGCGAGGGCTGGGCCCGGGGGGGCTGGCGGCCGAGGTGGTGCTGGCGAACAACCTCGATCGCGGCCTGGCCTATGCTGATCCGATCGCGGCTGATCGTCAGCTGCGCGAGCTCGGGTGGCACGTGCTGCTCGCGCAGTCGGTCGGCCGGTCGGCCCGGATCGCGGCGCGGCTCGACAGCTATCGGCCCGATCGCGACGCCTCCGAGTTTCAGGGCGCCGCGGTGGTGCCGATCGATCCGCGCTACCGGACCCTGACGATCGCGGGCGAGGGGCGGCACGGCGACGGCCGCGTGATCGTGCAGTACGAGTACGCCGAGAACCCGCGGGGACGTGGCCTCGACGGCGCGCCGCGGACCCGGGCCGAGGATCGGATCACGATCCGCGCGCAGGTGGGGTTCTGATGCGGGCTGCGTGGTCGGGCGCGCTCGTCCTCGTGGCGGCGTGCGACGCCGCGTCGCCGGCGCTGGGCCGCGACGCCGCGCTGCAGGTCCTCGGCGCGCAGTGGCGTCCCGGGCCGGAGCCCGAGTCCGCGTCCGGGCCGACCGTCGACGACGTCGGGCTCCTGCGTGCGACCTTCCGGCGAGACGGCGATGGCCAGCGGATCGTCGGCACGCTGGCGCCGTCGGCGACCGCGGTGTGGATCGGGCTCGAGGGCGATATCGGCGGGTGGATCGTGACCGCTGGTCCACCTGGCGTCGACGCGCCGACCCAGCCGGCGTTCGCGGTCGAGGCCGCCGTCACCGCGGCCGCGGCACCCGGTCCGCATCGACTGCGCTTCATGGCGATCGACGGCGCGGGGCAGCCGGGGCGTGTGCGTGGCGAGCTGATCGTCGCCGAGGACGAGCCGGCGCCGGCCGGTGAGCTGGTGGTGTCGCTGGTGTGGGACGGCGCCGCCGACCTCGATCTGCACGTGGTCGCGCCCGACGGCGGCGAGGCCTGGAGCGGCGATCCCAACACCTGGGAGCCGCCGCCGCCCGGCACGCCGGTCGACCCCAACGCCTGGCGCGCCGGAGGGCTGCTGACGCGCGACGGCAACGCTGGCTGTCGGCGCGATCCGCGACCCCGCGAGGACGTGGTGTGGTCCGTGCCGCCGCCGTCGGGGCGCTACGTGGTCCGGGTCGACGCCCGCGCGATGTGCGGCGCGCCGGTCGCGTACTACTACGTGACGGTGCGGCGCGGCGAGCAGATCGCGGCCGCCGCCGCCGGCGTGGCGACCCCCGACGACACCCTCTTGCCCCACGGCGCTGGCGCTGGGGTCACGGTCGCCGACGTCGAGCTGCCGTGACCGGGGCGCGCGGCTTGGCCTGCTTGCTCGGATGCGGCGCGCTGTTGGCGGTGACGTCGGCCCGGGCGACGCCGACCGAACCCTCGACGATCGTCGGGGTGGTCACCGACGCGACCACCGGCGAGGTCGTGCCGGGGGTGCCAGTCACCGTCGGCGACGTCGTCGCCTACACCGATGAGGCTGGCCGCTACCGGCTGGTGGTCCGGGCCGGCGAGGCCACGGTGACGATCGCGGTCGACTACCTGCGGCCGATAGCGCGCACGATCGCGGTCGCCCCGGGCGCGGCCCACACGCTCGATCTCGCCGTCGAGTTCGAGTTCGAGGGCGGCGAGCAGCTGGTGGTCGAGGATCGTCGACCGATCGTGGCCGGCCGAGCAACCCTCGACGCCGACGCCGCGGCCCGACAGGCCGGCACCGGCGGCGACGCGCTCAAGGCGGTGGCCAGCGCACCCGGGGTCGCGCGCGGCGCCGCCGGCACCCGCGAGTTGGTGGTGTGGGGCGCTTCGGCCAACGACACCGCGGTGTTGCTCGACGACGTACCGGTCCCGGCGCTGTTCCACCTCGGCGGCTGGCGCTCGATCGTGCCGACCGAGTTGGTGGCGTCGATGGCCATCGATCGCGCCGGCTACGCCGCGCCGTGGAGCGGCGCGACCGGCGGGCTGATCCGGGTCTCGTCACGCGAGCTGCCGACCACCGCGGGCGCGACCGCGGCGATCGATCCGATCGACGCCGGGCTGGTGGCCTGGCGCCGACTCGGGCCGGTGCGGGTCGCGGTCGGCGGTCGCGCGAGCTATCTCGACCGCACGGTCGGCGCGCTCCTCGACGGACCGACCCTGGCGCGCATCCCGATCCCGCGCTGGGCCGACGCCCAGGTGCTGGCGCAGTGGACCGACGGCGTCGATCGGGTCGACGGGTTCGCGCTCGGCGCCGGCGATCGTCTGGACCGCGCGTTGCCGGCCCTCGATCCGGCGGCCGCCAAGCTCGATCGACGACGTGAGGACGTCGCCCGGCTCGCGCTGGGCTGGCGGCGTCGCCTGGCGGCGGGCGAGGCCCGGGTTCGGCTGTGGGCCGGTCTCGATCGCCGCGTGCGCGACCAGCGCTTCGGCGCGGTGCCGGCCCGGGCCGAGACGACCACGCGCTCGCTGGGCGTGCGCGCCGAGCGCCAGGCGACGCGGACCGGGATCGTCGCGGTGGCCGGGCTCGACGCGCACCTGGCGCTCAGCCGCCACACCCGGTCAGGCTCCCTATCGATCCCGACCCGCGAGGGCGACGTCTCGATCTTCGGGCAGCCGCCCGGGGACGATGTCGCCGCCGACGCCTGGGCGGCCATCACCGGCGACGTCGGCGGCTACCTTCAGCTCGACGTCGTACGTGGGCCGCTCACCGTGAGCCCGGGGCTGCGCGTCGACGCCTGGGTCGTGGGCGCCAGTCGGGTGACGCCGGTGGTCGGCGCGACGCCGGCGATCGGCTGGCAAGACGTCGCCGTCACCCTCGAGCCGCGCCTGGCGGCCCAGCTCCGCCGCGGCGCCGTCGCGGCGTCGATCGCGCTCGGGCGGTACCACCAGCCGCGTCGGCCCGACGACGCCAGCGCGGTGTTCGGCACGCCGGTGCTCGGCGTCGAGCGCGCCTGGCACGCCGCGGCCACCGTCGCTTACGCGCTGCCCACCGTCGATCTCGAGTTGACCGGGTGGGGGCGCGCCAACGCCGGCCTCGTGGCCCGGGATCCGTCGTCGACGCCGCAGCGCGCCGCGGTCCTCACCCAAGACGGCGTGGGCCGGGCCGCGGGTGTCGAGCTGGTCGCGCGGCTGCGGCGCTGGCGCGGGCTGTCCGGCTGGCTGGCCTACGGCTTCACCTCGAGCACTCGCCGCGACGCCCCCGAGCTGCCGTGGCGGCGGTTCGAGCGCGAGCAGCCGCATCAGCTCACGCTGGTCGCAGTCTACGAGCGCGACCGGTGGGCGGTCAGCGCCCGCGCCCGCTACGCCTCCGGCGAGCCGCGCACCGACGTCGTCGGCGCGTTCTGGGATGCCCGCGGTGGCCGCTACCAGCCGATCGTCGGTCCGATCTACGACCTGCGCTTGCCGGCCTTCATCCAGCTCGATCTGCGCGGTGAGCGCGCGGTGCGGTTGCACGGCGCCACCGCGGCGCTGTACGTCGAGATCGAGAACCTGACCGGTCGCGCCAACGCCGAGGAGGTGGTGTGGAGCGGCGACTTCGCGACCCGCGGCTACCTCGAGGGGCTGCCGCTCTTGGCGCTGGCGGGCGCGCGGGTGACGTGGTGACGCGCGCGACCTGGGCCGCGCTGGTCGCGCTTGGCACCGGTTGCGCGACCGAGCTGCCGCAGCAGGTCTCGGTCCTCGACGCCCCGCGCATCCTCGCGGTCATCCCCGAGCCGGCCGAGGCGGCTCCCGGGGCGGCCGTCACCTACCGCGCGGTCGTCGGGGGACCGTCTGGCCCGCTCGTCGCCCCGGCCGTGCGCTGGGCCTACTGTACCGCGCCCAAGCCGCCGACCGAGGACAACGTCGTGCCGGCCGCGTGTATCGAGCAGTCGTCGGCCCTGGTCGCGATCGGCGCGGGCCCCCTGGTCGCCGGGGTCCTGCCGGTGGAGGCCTGCCGCACCTATGGCCCCGACGTCCCGAGCACCGGCGCCCGGCCCCGCGATCCCGACACGAGCGGCGGCTACTATCAGCCGGTGCGGGCCGAGCTGCTCGACGCGCCGTTGACCTTCGGCCTGCATCGCCTGCGCTGCGGCCTGGCCGACGCGCCGCCGGCCCTGGCCGCCGAGTTTCGCGATCGCTACCAGGCCAACCTCCACCCGGCGGCGCTCGCGCTGGTCGTCGGTGATGGCAGCGGCCTGGTCGCGCCCGGCGTCGCCGTCGAGCTTCGCGCGAGCTGGCCGGCCGACGCCGCCGAGCGCTACGTGGTCTACGACCGCACCGTCGCCGCGATCGTCGAGCGGCGCGAGGCCTTGCGCGTCGCCTGGTTCGTGACTGCCGGCGTGGTCGCGGCCGACGCCACCGGGGTGAGTGCCGCCGATCCGGCCAGCGCCACGGCGGTCACCTGGACCGCGCCCAACGCGCCGGGGACCGTCTACGTCTGGGCGGTCCTGACCGACGATCGCGGCGGGGTCGCCACCGCGACGACCACGGTCGTGGTCCGCTGAGCGTCGCCGGTTCGCAGTCGGTCAGACGATCGCGCGACCAAACCGGCGAGCTCGGCGCGGCGACGACCGATCGCACGGTGGAGAACTCGCGCTCGGACATCGGCGCGCAACCGCGCCGGCGACGGTAGCGCCGCCCGTGCGCCGGTTGAGCAGCGATCGCGCGCGTGAGCAGATCCTGCTCGCGGGAGCGGTCGAGTTCACGTCGGATCGCGGACCTGGGCTGGCACAGCGGATGCTGTACGGCCGGCCATGACCTGTCTCTCCTCCATCTCTCGCATCGTCGTCTTGTGTTCCTGGGCGCTGGTCGCCGGCTGCCTCGACGAACCCGACCCCGGCGACCCCGCGCTCGGCGTCGACGAGGCCGAGCTCACCGGCGCCGCGACCACCGCCCGCCCCGGGATCGGGCGCGTCCACCGCGACGGCACCAGCGCGAGCTGCGCGGCGACCTTGGTGGCGTCCGAGTTCATCCTCACCGGCGAGAGCTGCATCGGCAGCCGCACCAGCGCGACGCCGTTCGCCGGCGCGACCTTCCACTTCGTCGATGCCAGCGGGGTCCGTCGCCTGGTGCGCGTCGGCTCGGTGTCGGGCTTTCGCCACCTCGCCTTCGGCCGCCTCGTGGAGCCGGTCCCGCCCGAGCAGGCCGCGCCGATCCCGTTCGCGATCACCACGCCTCGGCCCGGGCATCAGGTGAGCGCGTTCGGATGGCTCGGCGCCGACGTGACCCAGAAGCGGGTCCAGACCTTCTTCGACGACGGCGTCGAGCTGGCCTCGCCGATCACCTTCGAGGCCAACGACAGCGGCGCGCCTCACCTGTGGGGCCCGGTGTCGGCCAACGGTGACGTCTGGGGCATCGCGGTGCGGACCGCGACGCCGTTCGCCAAGCACGTCACCCACTACCAGCGCCACTTCGAGGGCCTGCTCGAACGGTGGTCGTCGAGCCTGTATGGCTGGGACCGCCCCGGCATGGACCTGCGCGCGCTGACCACGTACAACGAGTGGGACTGCAACAGCGCCTGCAGCGACGACGCGCGTTGCCGCGCCTGGACCTTCAACAGCGCCCAGCTCACCTGTTACCTCAAGGAGGGGGTGGCGCCGCTTCGCCCCGGGCCCCTCGAGGCGGTGACCGGCCGCCCGTGGCACATCAAGAGCGCCCGCTTCGACGGCCACGATCTCACCTCGCTCACCACCGCGCGCCGCGAGCAGTGCGAGCAGGCGTGTGGCGCCAACCCGCAGTGTCAGGCGTACTCGTGGGAGGTGCCGACCGGCTTCTGCGTGTTGAAGGGCGCGGTCGGGCCGCGGATCAACAACACCACCTGGCAGTCGGGGGTGGTCGTCCGATCCGAGGTCGGCTTCGATCGCCCGGGCAGCGACTACGCGGTCGACACCGTCGCCGATCGCGCGGCCTGCACGCAGCTCTGCGCCGGTGAGGCGCAATGCCTGGCCTACACCTTCGTCGAGGCGTCGCGCGCCTGCTGGCGCAAGGACGGGGTGCCGTGGGGCATCCGCAGCGCCGGCATGCAGTCGGGCCGCAAGCTCGGCCTCCACTACAACCTCGACTATCCGGGCGGTGACTACCGGAGCTTCACGACCACCGCCACCGATCCAGCGTCGACCTGCCAGGCCACCTGCGCCCGCGAGTCGGCGTGCAAGGCCTGGGCGGTGTCCGAGGCCACCAGCACGCCGACCTGCCACTTGAAGTCGTCGATCAGCTCGCCGGTGTTCAAGGACCGGATCGTGTCTGGCCTGAAGGGCCTCGAGTTCACCGCCGGGCAGTCGCTCTAGAGCGCCGGGGCCTCGGCCTCGGTCTCGGTCTCGGCCTCGGTCTCGGTCTCGGTCTCGGCCTCGGCCTCGGTCTCGGTCTCGGTCTCGGTCTCGGCCTCGGCCTCGGTCTCGGCTTCGGCCTCGGCCTCGGTCTCGGTCTCGGTCTCGGTCTCGGTCTCGGTCTCGGCCTCGGCCTCGGTCTCGGCTTCGGCCTCGGCCTCGGTCTCGGCCTCGGCCTCGGTCTCGGCCTCGGTCTCGGTCTCGGTCTCGGCCTCGGCCTCGGTCTCGGTCTCGGCCTCGTTCCGCCCCAACCGTCATCCCGGACCCGAAAATCGACCGAGGCCGCGATGGAATCCCAGGGCTCAGGCGACCACAGGGCAAGATGGAGCTCCGATGACGAACGTAGCCTGTTTGGTCGTGGGCCTCTTGGTCGCGATCGGGTCGTGGACCGTGGCGCGCGCCGAGGCCCTCGCTCCGGGCGGTCGCTGCGCGGTCGAGATCGCGCGGGCGCCCGACGAGGCGCACGAGGCCATCGCGCGCTGGGTGGCCCAGGAGCCACGCTGTGGCGCGCCGCTGACCGTGCGGGTGGTGCCGACCGTCGACGGCCTCTACGTGCTGGCTCAGGCCGCCGACGGCCGCACCTTCGAGCGGGTCGTGCCCGACGCCGAGGCCGCCGGGGTCCTGGTGGCGAGCTGGGCGGCGCGGGTCGACGAGCGCCCCGCCGCCGGTGCGCCAGGGACGTCCTCGCCCGGGTCGGCCGCGACGCCCAGGCTCGCCGCGGGGGAGCCGATCGACGGCGGGCCGGCGAGCGACCAAGCGCGTGGCGCGAGTCGACGGCGCTGGGTCGAGGTCGCGGCCAGCGTCGCCGAGAACGACACGGTCGGCGTGCTGGCCGGTGGTCGCCTGGCGCTGGCCGGCGCTGGTCGGTGGACCATCGGAGCGGCCGCCGACCTGCGTGTCGCGTCGGTGCCGCTGATCATGATCACCGGGATGACGGAGCGCCGCGCGATGGTCGAGGCGACGGCAGGGGTCCAGGGCGCCTGGACGCTGGACGCCGGGGGATGGAGGGTCCGCGCCGAACTCGGCCTTGGCTTCGGCGGTCTGCGGGCCTACCGCTGGGCGGCGGTGAGCCAGCTCCGGGCTGGCCTCGAACTCGGGCGTCATCTCGGCGGGCGCTGGGACGCATTCGTACGCGGCGAAGCGTCGACGGCGCGGGAGACGCTGGGGGATACCCTGCACGACGCGACCGACTTCGCCAACGACAACCGCTGGCTCTGGCTCGCGGTCGGGGTGGCGACGCCCCTGTGAGTGAGCGCCGCGGCCAGCTCGTCACCCTGCGCGCCCCGGCCGACGAGCCGCTGGGCGACGCCGGGCTGGTCGCGGCCTGCGCCGCCGGTGATCGCGCCGCGCGTGGGCTCTTGTTCGAGCGCTACGTCGACGTCGTGCATCGGTTCGTCGCCCACTTGCGCGCCAGCGATGACGCCGAGGTCGACGACGTGGTCCAGGCGACCTTCGTGGCCGCCTTCGCCGCCGCGGCGCGATTCCGCGGGGCCCAGGCGCGGCCGTGGTTGCTCGGCATCGCGGCTCACCTGGCCTTCGATCGCGCGCGCCGCGAGATCCGGCGCAAGCGCGCCCTGGTCGCCGTGGCCG
Source organism: Kofleriaceae bacterium (assembly GCA_018057825.1). Classification (GTDB taxonomy): domain Bacteria; phylum Myxococcota_A; class Polyangia; order Haliangiales; family Haliangiaceae; genus UBA2376. The sequence continues at coordinate 157,138 of JAGPCY010000001.1, forward strand.
ATCGCGCGAGCGGGGTCACCGCCGGCGGCGACGCGGTGCTGCGCTCCGCGCTCCAGGCGGCGCTGGCGCGCTTGCCCGAGCCGCTGCGCGCGGCGGTCGTGATGATCGACGTCCTCGAGGAGCGCGGCGCCGACGCGGCGCGGGCCCTGGGGATCCCCGAGGGCACGCTGTGGCGCCGGGTCCACGAGGCCCGGCAAGCGCTGCGCCGCGCGCTGGACGGTGAGTCGTGACCTGCCCGAGCGAGGCCCGGCTGGCGGCGGCGGTCGCGGGCGAAGACCCGGAGGCGGCCACCCACGCCGAGGGCTGTAGGCGGTGCGCGGCGATCGTCGCCGACGGCCGGGCGATCCGCGCGGCGCTGGCCGCTCTGCCATCGCCCTCGCTGCGGCGGCGCGCCGAGGTGCTGGCCGAGGTGCTGGCCGAGGCCGAGCGCGAGACCGTGACGTCGCCGGCCGTGGCGCCGCGCCGCCCGTGGCGAATCGGCGCGGTGGCGCTCGGGGTGGCGGCGATGGTCACTGGCGCGGCGGCGGGCGTGGGCGCGGTGCGCGAGCGCGTGACCGCGCGCCATGGGATCGCGGTCGAGGCGCGGCGGGTCGCAGCGGCCGCGCCGGGGCCCGCGCCGCGGGGTGGAGCGATGCCACGGTCGCGGGCGCCGGTCGAGGTCGCGCCCATCGACGTCGCGCCGGTCGAGGTCCCGCCGGTCGAGGTCCCGCCCGTCGACCTCCCGCCCGTCGACCTCCCGCCCGTCGACGCGTCCGCGGCGGCGCCGCCGCCCGCGGCTCCCTCGTCGCGCCCCGCGCCCCCCAGCGGGCTCCGTCCACCCTCGTCGTCGACGGCGAGCCCGCCGCGCGCGCTGCCCGGACCGCGCGTCGAGCAGGCGCCGAGCGCGTCGCCCCCGTCCGACCTGCCGTCCCCCGCGGACCCGTCGCTCGCGCCGTCGTCGGCGCCGCCGACCGGCGTGGCTGCGTTCCAGGCCGGCTGGGAGGCGCTGCGCGCCGGACAGCCCCTGGTCGCCCGCGCTCACTTCGATCGCGCGCGCGATCCCGCCGTCGCCGAGGACGCCACGTACTGGGCCGCGGTCGCGAGCGAGCGGGCGGGCGAGCCCAAGGACGCCGCGCGCCGTTACCGGTCGTTCGCGCAGGCCTTCCCCTCGTCGCCCCGCGCCGCCGACGCCCGCGCCGCGGCGGCGCGCCTCTACGATCGATAGCGGCGGAGCAGGGGAGGCTGCGCAGGTAGGCGCTCGCGTCGGTGGCCTGCCGGATCGTTCCGCCGTGCTGTTCGTTCCGCCGTGCTGGGCGCGTCCTCTCCACGGGCGCGGTTTCGCGCCCGACGAATGACGACAGATCTCGGCACCATCCTGGATTTCGTGTTGCCGGAGCGGCTGCGCGAGATCTGCCTTCGGCGCGGCGTGGCGACCGGCGGCAGCCGGCAGGAGCAGCGCGATCGCTTGCTGCGGTCGCTCGGCGGCGACCTGAACAAGCTCTTGCCGCAGCTCATGCGCGCCGAGCTGGTGGAGTTCCTCGCCACTCGCGACCTGGGCGGCCGGTTCGCGTTCGTGAGTCGGGCTAGCCGCGACGAGCTGGAGCGGCTGCTGACGATGTTGTGCGCCGGTGATGCCGGGGCGACCAACCCGCAACCGCTCGGGACCGCGTCGCCGATCCGGTTCGAGCGCCGGGTGGTGCGTTCGCCGCCAACGCCACCCGTGTCGCGGTCAGGGCCGGTGTCAGCGCCGCCGCCCGCTGCGGCGTCCGAGAAAGTGTTCCGCGCCAGGGTGCAGCGACAGCGCGGGCTCGTCTACTACGTGAAGGACGGCGACATCTGGGCGGCGCCATCGCGGCACGGTCGTTCGAAGCGGCCGGCGCAGCGGATCCACGAGGTCGGCCTGGAGATGGACCACGTCACGTACCTCTACTACGTCGATGGCGACGGCGACATCGCGCGCAAGCGTCGTGACGGTGCGCTGCTGGCTCCCGAGGTGGTCGCGCCCACGACGCGGCTGCCCGCGCCCGCAGACGTGCGCGACGGCGTGCGCGCGCTCGACCGAGAGGGTCCGCTGCAGGTGTTCATCGGCTACGCGCGGGCCGACGACAGGTTCCTGCGCGAGCTGTGCGCCCAGCTGTCGCCCCTGGAGAGCGGTGGCGAGGTCACGCTGTTCTTCGACAATCGCCTCCAGGTCGGGGCGGTGTGGGAGGCGAAGCTCCTGGAGAAGCTCCGCAGCGCCGAGATCGTCATCCTGCTGATCAGCAGCGACTTCCTGAGCTCTCAGTACATCAGGACGACCGAATGGCCGCTCATCGAAGAGCGCCAACGCCAGGGCGACTGCGAGGTCGCGCCGGTGCTGGTGCGCCAGTGCTGGTTCCATCGTGCCCCGGTCGGAGCCTTGCAGATCATCCGTCCCGGCGATCGCGCGGTCGACGACCACGACAAGCGCGATCCGGCGTGGATGGAGGTGATGCGCGAGCTCGACAAGGTCCTCGAGCGCGCGCGCGCCAAACGACGATAGCGAACTTCGCGCGCGACCTGCGTTCGCTGCGAGCCCGTGACTCCGTCATCTCCGCATCACGATGCAGCTCGACCTCCTGATCCTGATCCGCCTCGCCGCCAAGGCGACACCACGCAGCGAACTCGTGCGCTCGCTACGTCGATTCTTGGCCGTCGACACCTCCGAGGGCGCGATCGATGCGGCGCTCAAGGCGCTCGTCGCCAGCGGCCTGGTCGCCCAGCGCCCACTGCGCCTCACGCCCAACGGGTTCAAGCGCGCGCATGACGCCGTGGGTGTCGACGCGATGCCGTCCTGGAACCACGTCTGGCGTCGACGTCTGCCAGCGCTGGCGCTGGGCGTCCCGGTCGACACCGACGACGAGCTCCGGGCGGCGGTCGTCGCGCAGCGCCTGATCTGGGCGCTCGGACGATCGCAGCAGCTTCGCGAACTCGCGATCACGGCGCGACAGGTGCTGAACCTCTCCGCGACGGCGCTCCAGCTCGAGATGGTGAGGCAATGGGTTGTGGGTGGGCGCTCGACGCCCGAGCCGCCGCCGACGCCCGAGCCGCCGCGCCCCCCGCTCGACTTCCTCGACGCCGTGCGCGACGCCACCACCCGCGTCCCGGCCGAGGGTCGCTTCGGCGCGGATCGCGTCTTCATCTCGGCGCTCTGGAAACAACTCGACGAGGGCGCCGCCTTTCCCGGGCTCACGCTCGACGCCTTCAAGAAACGCCTGCTCGACGCCAATCGCACGCAGCAGCTCACGCTGGCGCGCGCGGACATGCCCGGTGCCATGGACCGCGCGACGGTCGCGGCGTCGGAGATCCGCCACCTGAACTCGACCTTTCACTTCGTCCTCGATCGTTCGCGTCTCTGACGCGAGGGAGTCCCATGCTCGACACCACTCGACTGAAGGCCGAACTCGGCAACATCCAGGCGCACCTCGCGCGCGTCATCACCGGGCCCCGCGGCGGTGAGGTCGTCCGACCGCTGCGTCAGGTCGCGGACCTCCCGGCGCCGCCGGGCCGCCTGCTGTGGCAGGCGCTTCACAATGACTGCCTGCGCGTCATCTACGTCGCCATCAACGCCGACGACCGCGTCGCGGACGAGGAGATCGAGGACACCTACGAGTACCTGTTCAGCGTCGCCCGCCACTACGCCGAGCTCTTGCCGGCGGCGTACGGGGTCCACGGCGCGCTCGAACCCGAGACCGCGCGCGAATTCCTGGCTTGCTACGCGGCCGATCGCGGCCCCTTCGGCTTCCGTGGTGACCAGACCCGCTGGGCCGGCCTCGACGCGTGCCGTCGCGCCGCGGTGATCGGCGACGACGAGCCGCTCGAGCGCTACATGGCGATGATCGGCTGGCTGTGCGACGAGGCGATCCGGATCGCCGGCGTCGAGCTGAACGGGCCGCGCCCCAACGCCAAGCTCACCGAGATCGAGGACCTGCGCCAGGCGCTCGCCCAGCGCAGCAAGGTCTCCGCACCTGGCACCGATCTCCGCCTCGAGGCGTTCCTCAGCGGTCCGCGGGTGTTCGCGGCGATCACTCACGCCGACTCGGTGTTCGAGGAAGATCCGTTCGACGTCGAGGAGGTCCACGCCGAGGTGCGCGAGACCTTCGAGCGCATGGTCAACCAGGCCATCGATCGCGACGCGCAGCCCGACCGCGGCCGCATCCTGCTGGTGCTCGGCGACTCGGGGGCCGGCAAGACCCACTTGATGCGGGCGTTCCGCAGCTACGTCCACCGCGGTCACCACGGCTTCGCGGTCTACGCGCAGCTGCAATCGCGCGCGCCCGAGTACGGCCACTACCTCCTGCACAACGTGATCGAGTCCCTCGAGCGCCGCTACGGTGCGCGCAGCGACGACGCCTCGGGCCTGCTCGAGCTGGCGCGCGGGCTGTCGCGGTTCCTCAGCGACGAGCTGCAAGCGAGCGTGGCCCGCCTCGCTGAGGACGACTGGGAGTCCGGCGCGCTGGCGACCCACGTCAATCGCCTGGTCGACGAGCTGTTGGCCCACGACAAGCTCGCGCGCTTCGACCCCGACCTGCTGCGGGTGCTCCTGTACCTGCAGTGCGACGACTCGCGGATCACCACGCGCGCGCTCAAGTACCTGCGTTGCGAGCCCATGAACCCGCATGACCTGGCGTGGATCGGCGACGTGATGCCGAAGGTCGGCGCCGACGAGCCGATCTGGATGATCCAGCGGCTCGCGCGCCTGGCCTTCGTCACCCAGGACGCGGCGTTCGTGATCATGGTCGATCAGGCGGAGCTGGCCGGGTTCGACGGGCACACCATCGACGCGTTCAAGCGCGCGGTCGACGCGCTGTACGCGGTGGCCAGCGCCGTGCCGTCGGTGGTCGTGGTGGTCGCGTGCCTGACCGACATGTACCGGGCCGCCGAGCCGGAGCTCAGCCGCGGTTTGCTCGATCGCCTCACGACCGATCCGCCGCGCGCGGTCTTGGCGATGCAGCGCACGGCGCCCGAGATCACGTCGATCGTGGCGCGCCGCCTGGAGTGGCTGTACGGCGACACCGGCGCCGTGTTCCGCCGCGAGGACGCGACGTATCCGCTGCCCGTGGCGCTGCTGAACGCCGTGGTCGGGTTCCGCACCCGTTCGGTGCTGGACATGTGCCACAAGTTCCAGCAGGAGTGCTCGGCGGCGGGGCGGCTGGTCGATGCGGGGAGCGTCGGCGTCGAGGGGCCGGATGCGTCCACCGACGGCGAGGTCCGCGTCGAGGACCTCGATCGCCTCGCGACCGAGTGGAACGACTACCTGCACACGGCGCGGCCCGAGGTCCCGGACGACGATGAGGGCGTGCTCGCGCTCCTCGGCGAGGCGGCGCAGGCGTGTCAGGTCGAGCTGGGCTGGACGACGGTCGTGCGCTCGCGCGAGACGTACATCGAGGCCGACCTCGGCAGCGGCGACCAGCGCCAGCACCTGACGATCGGCGTCACCAACAAGAGCGCCAGGGGCGGACACTTCGGCCGCCAGCTAGAGCACCTGTGCAAGGCCAGCGGTGGGCGCACGCCGGCCGCGGTGCGCACCGTGGCCTTCCCGACCGGAACGGCGTCCGAGAAGCGCGTCGCCGATCTGCTCCGAGACGGCGGCCGCAAGGTGCTGTGCAGCGAGGGCGATCTGCGCTCGGTCCTCGCGATGCGTGCGTTCGCGAAGCTGCGCGCTGACGCGCCGCTCGACGCGTGGCGCCGGCGAGATCGACCGCTGCTGCGGCGCGAGGGTCTGGCCGAGTTGTTCGCGGCCACCAGCAGCGGCGTGTTGCCACCGCCACCGAAGCCCGTCGTGAGCGTCCCGCGGCCCAACCCGCCCACGCCGGTGCCGAAGCTGCCTCCGATCAAGATCCCGATCCCGGTCGCGACGACGGGAGTGACGACCCCGGGCGGCGAGCTCCACGTCGGCACTACCGTCGGGCTCGATCCGCGCCCGCTCGACGTGTCCCTCGAGTTCCTGGTCCGCCACTCCGGCGTGCTCGGCTCGCCGGGCAGCGGCAAGACCACGCTCGCGCTCAACCTGGTCGAGCAGCTACTCGAGCACGACATCGCGGTGGTGCTGGTCGATCGCAAGGGCGACCTCGCCGGCTATGCCCGCCCCGATTGGTTCGAGTCGATCCCCGATCACGACCAGCGCGCGCGCGGCAAGGAGCTCGCGGACCGCATCGATGTCCGGCTGTTCACGCCCGGCACCGGCGGCGGCCGATCGCTGGGATTCGGCGTCGTTCCGCGGCTCGACGGCGTACCCGATCACGAGCGTAGCCGCGTCGTCATCCACGCCACCGGCGCGCTCGCGGCCATGCTGCGCCTGGGCTCCGGCGTCCGCGATCAGACCCGCCGCGCCATCCTCAGCCAGGCCATCATGGTCCTGTCCGAGCGCGTCGCGCCGGCCGGCCTCGAGAGCCTCATCGACCTGATCGAGTCGCGCGACGACGCGCTCATCGCCCGCGCCTCGAAGTTCGATGACAGGCTGTTCACCAGCCTGGTGTCCGATCTGGAGACGCTGCGGCTGAACGAGCCGGAGCTGTTCGATCGATCGGCCGAGCAGCTCTCGGCCGACGCGCTGCTCGGTCGCGGCGCCGATGGCCGCACGCCGCTGTCGATCGTGAGCACCCGCTTCCTCGGCGACGCCGATCGGGTCCAGGCCTGGGCGGCCCACCTGTTCGTCGAGCTCGGCCGCTACTGCATGCGCACGCCCCAGGCGCGGCTCCAGACGCTGATCATGCTCGACGAGGCCGACCAGTACATGCCGGCCACCTCCAAGCCGCCGTCCAAGGACCCGCTGATGGATCTGCTCAAGCGCGCGCGTTCGGGGGGGCTCGGCGTCATGCTCGCCACCCAGACGCCCGGCGATCTCGACTACAAGTCGCGCGATCTGATCTCGAGCTGGTTCATCGGCAAGATTGGCGACAACCGCTCGATCGACAAGGTCCGCCCGCTGCTCGAGCGCAAGCCGGCGATCGCCGGCAGGCTCGGCCAGCTCCCATCAGGGCAGTTCATCGTGGTGAACGACACCAACGTGGCCGAAATCCAGCGTCGGCCTTCGCTGCTCCGCACCGACCAACTCCCCGAGCAAGAGATCCTCGCGCTGGCCCGCGCCAACCGTCGCTGAGCGGCAATGGTCCGCGCGGATCGGCGCGCCTCTGCGAGCGGTCGCGGTTGCGCCGGGGCGGCGCGTCCGCGGCGCCCGCGCCGCTCGGCGGCGAGGCCACGGTCAGTACCAGAAGTTGATCGACTTGATGTCGTCCGTGGACAGCTCGGTGTTTCGGCCGATCAGGTCACCGTTCTCGCGCCGGATCGTCCAGGTGCAGCCGGGGGCGTCGCGCACGAACGCGGTCGAGCGATAGTGCATGATCGACTCCACGTCGTAGGGCTGGGTGCTGACCCCCGCGTGACTCTCGAAGTTGTGCTCGTGCCCTGGCTCGATACAGCCCCAGTTGATGTCGATGTTGGGGCCCCGATCCGTACGCGAGTTCTCGTGCCAGAAGCCGGCGGCGTGGAGGAGCTCGTGCGTGATCGTCGTGACGTCGGCGGTGAGCGTCAGCCGCACCGCCTGCGACCCACCTTGCATCCCCACCGCTGAGGACGAGCTGCCGGACAAGGCGTTCGTGAAGTAGATCCGGTTCGACGTCGAGCTCGACGACACGACCTGGAAGTTGAGCTGCGTCTTGTTCGTGATGTCGGCGATCGCCTGGTAGATCGCGTTGTAGCGCGCGGTCCCCAGGAGATCCCGCGACGGCGCGACGTAGCGGATCGTGCTCGACGGCCAGCGCGCGACGTCGAAAGAGGTCCAGGCGTGCGCCGGCACGTCCTTCGCCTCGACTCCCGGCGCGACCTGATAGATCGCGTCGGCGGCGCCGAGGTCGATGTCGCCCTCCATGAGCGCGCGGCCGTCGTGCACCTCGTAGGTCACGAGCTGCGGGCCATCGGGGAAGTGCACGACCGTCCGACCGACCGCCTCGGGAGGATCGAGTTCGCCCAGCTCGGCGTCGTCGATCGTGGGGGGGCCGTCCACGCAAGCAGCGGAGCCCAGGAGTAGTGCGCTACACAGGAGTGAAGTTCTCATCATCCATGCAGGCCCACGCGGCGCAGTCTGTGACTGCGCGTCTGCGATCGTTGGACGGCAGGCTGTGGCAGCTTTCGGATCGTCGCGGGGCTCACCGTGACCGCGGGCCGGCGCCTCGGGCCCTCGGGCCAGGACCGTCGTCGAGGGCGCCCGGTGGCCGGTCCACCCGTGGCGTATAACCGCGCCATGCCCCACCGTCGTCATCCCAACGTCGTCAACCAGTCCGAGGTCGAGCCGCAGCGCGTCGAGCAAGGGCAGCACCGGCTCGTGCGGCGCCGGCTCGGCTCGGCCGCCGGAGGCCGGCAGCTTGGCGCCTCGCTGTGCGAGCTGCCGCCCGGGGCGCGCTCCTATCCCTTCCACTGGCACGGCGCCAATGAGGAGGCCCTCTACGTGATCGAGGGTCGCGGCCTGGCGCGCCTGGGCGACGTCGAGGTCGCGATCGGGCCCGGCGACTACCTGGCGTTTCCGACCGGGCCGGCCCACGCGCACCAGCTCATCAACGCAGGGGACACGCCGCTCGTGTACCTGTGCGTCGGGACCGAGCACCGGTGTGAGGTCGTGGGCTATCCCGACTCGAACAAGCTCAAGGTGCTGGCCGGCGAATCCTGGGAGTCGATGTGGGTGAACCACACGACGCGCCCCGAGGCGTCCCTCGACTACTGGGACGGCGAGCCCGCGGCCTGACGTCCGGCCGGTCGGCCGCGCGGGAACTCCCGGCGTCCGCTCAGGTGAGGAGCGCCAGGCCGACGCCGACCGCCAGCGCGCCGGCGACGATCGCCAGGAGCCAGCCGAGGAGCCCGAGCCAGGGACGGCCCAGGCCGCGGTCGCTGCGGGCGCACGCCAGGCACAGCGCGAAGGTGGCCGCGCCGCCATGGACCAGCTCGCAGCAATCCGCGCACACCGAGCGCCGGCAGCGCGCGCACGGCCCCGACGCCGGTCGCGGGCACAGCGCGCACCGGACCACCGGCCCGCCGCCGTCGGTCAGGAGCCCGCCGGTCATGCCGCGAAGGCCCAGGCCCGGCGGATGCGGTCGCCTTCGATCTGGTAGGCGACCACCACCTCGAACGGCGTCGGGCGGACGCCATGGATGCGCTCGTGATCGATCACCGTGGCGCCGACCACCGCCCGATGCAGCAGCTCGGCGCGTAGCCCGACGTGACCGAACCGTTCGCGCGCATAGAAGTCGCGCAGCGCCGCCGCCCCCACCAGCGCCGGCTCTAGCGCGGGGGGGCGGAACAGCTCCACGTCGGCGGAGTAGCAGGCGACGAAGGCCTCCAGGTCCCGCGCGTTGTAGGCGTCGAGCTGACGCTGGGCAATGGCCTCGGGGGAGGGCAAGTCGGGCGGCATGGGGGAGGACGGTACCGCGTGGCGAGGGGAGGGGGGAGGGTGGGGGAGAGGCCGAGGCCGAGACCGAGACCGAGACCGAGACCGAGACCGAGCCCGAGACGAGGCCGAGACCGAGAGCGAGCGGCGGGCTTTGCCGAGCGGCTGCTACCCGTCCTTTGGGGCGTGACTCTCCGCCGCTGGTCGCTCTCGCGCACCGGGGCGGGCAAGGTCGCGGCCGGCGAGCGGGACAACGAGAGCGACGAGAACGTCATCGAGCAGGTCACGCTTCTTCGAGCTGGTGCAGTAGCGGCGGGCGGAAGCCGTTGCCTCCTCCAGGCGATCCCGTGCACGTTTCTGGCATGACGACCCCGTCAACCCAGGCCTCGCTCGCGAACCAGCTTCGCTCGCTCGGGGTTCGGCCGGGCCTTGCGCTCATGGTCCACAGCAGCCTGCGCAGGGTGGGCGCGATCGAAGGTGGTGCTGAGGCGATGCTGGAGGCGCTTCTGGAGGTGCTGCGGCCGCATGGGACGTTGATGATGGTGCTCGGCGCTGACCTGACCGTGCCTTTCGAGGCCAAGTCGACGCCGGTCGACATCGAGGAGATGGGCGTGCTGGTCGAAGTCTTCCGACGCCACGCGCAGACGCAGGTGAACGACCACGCAGCATCGCGCTGGGGGGCCATAGGCCCGGAGAGCCATGCACTGCTCGAGCCCATCCCGCTACACGACTACTATGGGCCCGGGTCGGTGCTGCAACGATTCACGGACGGGGGCGGTAAGGTGCTGCGACTCGGCGCTAACGAGGACACCGTCACGCTCACGCATTGGGCCGAGTACCTCGCGCGCATCCCGGACAAGCGGCGGGTCTCGCTGCGCTACGTGCGCGCCGACGTCGGCGAGCAATGGATCGACAGCCTCGATGACACCGACGGCATTCGTGCCTGGGCCGAAGGCGACTACTTTCCAAAGGTCTGGCTCGACTTCCTGGCGTCAGGCCGCGCGCGCACGGGCCCTGTGGGAAACGTGATCGCCGAACTCTTCGATGCGCAGGAGTTCGTCGCCTTCGCCGTGGACTGGATGGAGCACCGCCTGTGAGGAACGACGTCGCTTGAGGGCCTGAGAACGGCGCGACCATTCGGCCAATCCCGCCGACCGCAGCCGGAGGTTCGCCCGCCGACCTGGGTGCCCACGGGCACAACCCACGCGACTCGCCCAGCACCCCCTGGGCCGGCCGGGCAGTGGCGCATTCGGCCCGGCCAATCCTCCGGCCCGCAGCCCGGAGGTTCCGCGCGCGCCGCGCCATCGGGCACGCCGACCGAGCGCGCGATCCACCTGTCCCGTCCGGTGGACATGGAGGTCGCTGACGATCCGCTCCACCGGACATCGAGGCTGCCGCGCAGCGCCGACGCGAGGACCTCGGACTGGCCCGGGCCTTGCTGCCGCGTTGCACGCTCGCCGCGGGGAACAAGCGCGCGTCGGTGCGCTGTGTCTGCGGCGACGGCTCGTCGCCGTTGTCGAATCCAGGAGGAAGCCATGCCAAGGTCGCTACGCTCGGTCGTCGTCGTCATCGCGCTGCTGGGGGCGTTCTCGCCCGCGCTCGCTCAACCGCCCGATCGGCCGACCGTGCCGAGCCGGGTCGTGTCGCCGCGGCCGATCGCACCGCGGGTGACGCTGCCGCGCCCTCGGGGGCAAGCGAGGCTGGTCGCGAAGCTCGTCGATCCGAAGACCAGCAAGGAGGTGCGGGTCACCTTCGCGGCCGACCGCAACGTCGACGCGCGCGCGCTCGAGCTGCTCGCAGCGGCGGCGACGCTCGTCGAGCGCAAGATGCCGGACAAGGAGTTCGACGCGTGGCGCCGCAACGTCGGCGACGGCACCTTGGCGTGGGAGATTACGGCGACGATCGCGCCGACGCCCGGCGTGGATACCACAGGCCTCGCGATCCGTCAGCCGCCGGAGTTCGAGCAACTCCGGCCCGGCGTGTTCCGCGCGAGCCCCGAGCTCGTTGCATCGCTGGCCCTCAACCGCCGCTGGAAGGTGCCGCCGCGCGACCTCGGCCCGGTGGTGCACGCGCTGCACAGCGGCCCCCCGGTGACGATCACCGGAATCCTGGAGTGCGGATCGAGCGACAGGCCCGACGCCGGTGCGACGGGGCCCACGGGGGCGCCGGTGACGTTCCGACCGATCCGCGACGTGACGCTGACGATCGATGGCGTCGGCGCGACCTGGACCGCGTCAGGGTTCACCGTGACCGGGCCGATCCCTGCGGGCAACGTGCTGGCCACGATCGGCTACCGCGGCACCGCCGCCGTCGGCGGGGTCGGCGGGTCGATGGTCGTTGTCGACGACATCGGGTTTCCGCGCTCGGACAAGGTCGACGCGACGATCGCGCTGTCGGGCGCGGCCGGCACCGCGACGATCCGCGTGACGTCGATCGACTGCGAGACCTGGCGTCTGGGCCACGCCGCGCTCACCGACTACCTGACCATCGTCGGTGCGGCGCCGCCGTCGGGTGGCCTGGCGATCCGTCGTCAGTCCGCGGTGCAGTCCTCGCCGGGCATCACGCCCTCGGCGTACGCGCACTACGACACGATCGTGTTGCCGACCGACTGGATGAAGTCGTACTCGGTGGCCGCCGGCGAGCTCTCGCGTCGCCAGACAGTGTTCCACGAGTTCGGTCACACGGTCGCGCACGTCGCCGACGGTGACTTCACGCACTGGAACGGTGACCTTTTTCGCTTCGCCTACGCCCGCATGCACAGTGGCTGCGAGACGTTCAATCGCGGCTTCGCGTGGAACGAGGGCTGGGCCGGGTACTGGGCCGCGGAGCGAGCCGGCGATACGCCGCGTGCGTGCCCCGACAAGCCGGGCGCTGCCACGACCAACCCGTGGACCGACTGGACCGAGAACCTGGTGGCTGCGCGGCTGGTGGCCCTCGCGAACGCGATCCCCGGCGCGAGCACCCCAGCGCTCCGCGCGACGCGCATGCAATCGGTGCTGCGCAGCAGCCCCGGCATGATCCACACGCTGCGCGAGTTCGAGCAGCGCTACTGCACGATGTTCGCGGCGGGCAATCCGCAGTGCACCAACGCGACGACGCCCGCGCGCCCCGCGCCGTCCGCGTGCCCGCCGGGCTACGCCGACGACGGCTTGACGTGCCGCCTGCCGAACATCCTCGCCAAGCCGTCGCAAGGGCGCGGCGTTGGCACGCCCCCGGTCGGCTGCGGCCCCGGCATGGACCTCGTCGCCGGGCTCTGCTACGCTCGATGCCAGGGTGGATTCACCGGCGTCGGCCCGGTGTGCTGGCAGAACTGCCCCAGCGGGTTCCGCGACGACGGCGCGTACTGCGCGAAGCCCGCGGCGTACGGCCGCGGTGGCGGCTATGCGTGGCAGTTCGGCGACGCCCCGTTCAACCTCGACGGCGCACGCGATCGCTGCAACCGCGACAACGCGAGCGGCTGCGAGCAGTGGGGCTTGCTCTGGTATCCGAAGTGCCGCGCCAACTTCCACGCCGTGGGTTGCTGCGTGTGCAGCCCCGACTGCCCCGCCGGGATGCCCGACATCGGCGTGTCGTGCCAGAAGCAGACCTCGACGCGCGCGCCGGCGGTGCCGACCCAGTGCGCGTCGGGCCAAGAGTACGACGCCGGGCTGTGCTACACGACGTGCCCCACCGGGATGAGCGGCGTCGGGCCCGTGTGCTGGGGCCAATGCCCTGCGGGCTACGCCGATCACGGCGCGACCTGCTACCGCGATCCGCACATCGTCGTGAAGGTCTAGCCCGCCGGCCGCGCGGGGGCGGGGCGGACCCGGATCGCGCCCGTCGCGTTCGTGCAAGCTACGGCGCGCGCGCAGCGCTATCCAGGTCTCATGCAGGCCAAGGGCACGTTCGAGATCGAGATGACCGGCGAGACGCCGTACTCCACTCAGGATGGCGTGACGCTCGCGCGCGCCGCGTTCACCAAGCAGTCCACCGGCGACCTCGTCGGCGACAGCACTAGGACGGGTAGCAACTTCTCGGTGAAGCCCCGCTGGATCGCGGCTGCGCCATCGCATTCCAGATGTAGTTCGCCACCAAGTCCTGCCAGGTCGATTCGGCGGCGGCCGGCCATGGACGTGGCGTACCGCGGCGACAGAACGAGAGTCCTACGGCCCGCGCTCCTCCGGCAGGTGGCGCCGCACCTCCTCCTCCGTCTAACGACGGGTAGCAGCCTCACGGCGAAGGCGCTGACGCGCAACCACCCCGCGCCCCCGCCTGTTCACCCGACCCGCCCAGCGTCCCTGGGCCGGCCGGGCGGCGGCGCCTTCGGCCGGGCCAATCCCGCCGACCCGCGGCCGGAACGGTCTATGGATTCTGCGACGTGATCCAGCGGGGCTTCACCGAGCGGTTGCTATCCGTCCTTGGGCACAGCGCCTCGGCGTTGATCGCGCTCCTCATGCTCTGCTGCTCAGGCATCGTCCTCGAGGTCGTTACACGGGGGCCGCGGCGGACGGAATCCACTCACTGGGCCTGTATGAGTGCCGAAACATCGGGCTTGACTTGCGGCGTGTCCACGTCGAATCATCTCAAGATCGAGCGAACGTGCGCCAAGGGCGCCAAGGACGATGCACCAATGCATGTTGAAAACGAGAACACGTTCCAGGCAGCCCTCAGAAGCGGACTCAATCTGTTCCTAGGGGCAGGTTTCTCCGTGCTCGCGAAGAACATCGACGATCAGGCGCTTCCGGTTGGGGCCGATCTCAGGCGAGCGCTCATAGCTGCATTCGGCTTCGAGGGTCTCGACACGCTCGATCTTGCGCAGCTATGCACTGTTATTGAGAGCTCCCGCGCTGTCGAATTGCGAGACTTTCTCCATCGGACCTTCCAAGTCTCTGCATTCGACCAACGCTATCTGAACCTCGACAAGATGGCGCTATCTCACATCTTCACAACAAACATCGATGACCTGGCCTTCAGAATATTCGAGAAGGACGCCTATCACTATCTGAATGACGTGGCTCTCAAGGGGCCGGTTCGTTGCGACCGATTCGCAATCAACTATATCGCGCTGCATGGAAGTTTGCTGCATCGCGACGCGAAGCTGACGTTTGCCACGACTGGCATCGCGTCAGCATTCGCGCAAGATCCCGACCTATGGCATATGCTCACCAGTCAAATGCAGCAAACTCCAACCTTGTTTTGGGGCTACGGGCTGGCCGACGCTGGTGTCTTGCAGTCTCTGAGCCCTGATATCATTAAGGGCCGAGAGCTGAAGGATAAGTGGATTGTTCTCCGAAAAGAGGATTCGGCGACGGAGCAGTACTTTCGCGCGCTTCGATTCAATATCATTGTCGCTGACACATCGGAGATGCTTGACTACCTGGCGAACCTGCCGAGCCGGGCAAGAAGCGACGGCCTGATCGAATCGACAAGCGTTCTCTTCCCCGAAGAGGCCGTGCCTGCCATCGGCACGGGCCCTGTCCGACCGCTGCTTGACTTCTATCTCGGAGATGCGCCGACATGGGCGGACATCTACAGTGGGCGGATCCATAGGACGAAGCACTTCAGTGCAATCGTTGACAGAATCCACGGGCGAAGGAACACCGTAGTAATCGGAATTCCTGCTTGTGGGAAGACGACACTGCTTATGCAGTGCGCAGCAGCGGTGCCGTTCGACGGTCACAAGCTAGTGACTCGCACGTGTACGGAGGAGAAGGCTCGGCACTTGTGCATGCGGCTGGGTGGCGCGCGAGCGCTGATATTCGTTGACGACTTCGCAGAGAGCATCGGAGCTGTCGCGTATCTCATGTCCCAACAAAATGTCACTCTTGTTGCCTTCGAACGCGAGCACAACTACGAGATTGTCTCCCACAAACTTGAGCGCTCACAGTACGAGCTGCTTGATGTCACCGATCTCTCTGATGTCGACATCCAAGAGGTGTTCAGTCGCATCGCTCCGGAAATTCGACGTCACCGCTACAAACACGTGGAGACACAGGCCGGGGTGCAGATATCGCTTTTTGAAGTCATTGAGGCAAACATCTCCCGTCCAACTCTGAAGCGAAGATTTAGGGAACTGCTGGATAGGCTTGGTGATGACTCGAATGTTCGCGATCTCCTTGTCATGATTGCTTACGTGCACGTCTGTCGTACGCCGGTCTCCTTTGATATGGCACATGCATTCTTGCGGGAGCGTGTCACGGACTACTCAGATATCTATTCCCTGGTGGAGAACCTGGGCCGGCTTGTTTCGTCGTACTCCGGGTCACTCATCGACGGCGACCAGGACCACTATGTTCCCCGGTCAGCGGTTGTTTCCGAGGCGATCTTGGAGGAGGTGTCTGGTCCTGTATTTCGCGACGTCCTTGTTCGGTTTCACAGTCACATATCGCCCTTTCGCGTATGCAGATTCGACGTTTTCAAGAGGAGAGCCTTTGATGCCGACTTTGTTGGCAAAGCGTTTCCGAATTGGTCAGAGGGGAAGGACTTTTACGACGAACTCTATTCCCGGGACCCATCTCCCTACTTGCGGCAGCAGGGCGCTCTCTATCTCTCCCATAAGAAGCGCTTTCACGAGGCATTCTCCTGGATCGACCAGGCGCTACTGCAAAGCGGGGGCAAGATCCCGTCTATCCGCCACACTCATGCGATTATCTTGTTCAATGCGAACATTGGCCTGGCTGCCCAGGAGGACGTGCGCCTCTTGCTTGATCAGAGCATGTCTATTCTGACGTCTTGCTACCACTATGACAGGCGCAAGAGCTACCATGCGCTGACCTTCGCCGACCAAGCATTGAAGTACTGGGGGGCGTACGGAGATGATGTGGCTGTCACATACCTGGTTACGGCCCTTCGCTGGTTGGAAGACGAGCAACGACGCTCTCCTTGGCACCGAAAAGTTCGGGCGCTTGCACTTCGGGTCGGTGACACGTTGCAGCAGGCCAAGTGCTGATTCCCAACGACGGGTAGCCCCAACGACGGGTAGCAACCTCTCGGCGATCCCCTCTGGCGATCCCCCCATAGACGGGGTAGCAACCTATCGGCGAGCCCTAGCGAGCCCTAACGACGGGTAGCCCTAACGACGGGTAGCAACCGCTCGGCGAGCCCCCCCCAGGTAGCCCCAACGACGGGTAGCAACCACTCGGCGAACCCCTCTGGGATCGCGTCGCAGAATCTACAGAGTGACACCTGGTCCTGTCGGCGAGATTGGCCCGGCCGAAAGCGCCGATGCCCGGCCGGTCCAGGGGCGCTGGGCGGGTCGGGTGCAAGGGGCGGGGGCGAGGATGGGTTGCGCGTCAGCGCAGGGGGGACGCGGCGGGGCGCGTCAGAAGGGGACCTCGAAGGCGTCGAGGTCGTCGGTGCCGCGGAGCCAGGCGTCGGCGAGGTCGGCGGGGCCGGGCTTGTGCCAGTGGGCGCGGATCATGGCGCCGGGCGGGTACTCGGCCATGACGACGACGGGCTTGTCGGCGGGGCGCTGGCGGACGCGGCTGGCGGCGCCGCGGTAGCGATCTTGGAAGGCCCGGTAACACTTGGCGAAACGGCGGCGGACCGACGCGGCCCAGGCGTGGCACCGCGGGGCGGGCGAGGGGACGAAGTTCTCCGGGCGGGCCTCGGGGTCCTGTTCGGCCAGGCGCTGGGCGCCCATGACCTGCTCGCCCGCGTGGTCGGCCTCGATCTTGGCGACCAGGGCGGCGTGGACGGCGCGCAGCTCGTCGGGCGCGAGCATCTCGAGGGCGGGCAGGGGCGAGAGCGTGATCTGGACGTCCTCCTCGAGCTCTTCCTCGTGCCGCGGGGTGCGGCGCAGCCGGTTGCGGCGGCAGGCGTCGAGGCCCTTGTAGCGAGCGGGCACGGTCATGTCGCCGAGGAGCCCCGGGGTCGAACAGGCGCCGGGCCAGTCGGTGGGCGAGGCGACCAGGTGGCTCTTGGGCCCCTGGCTCAAGAGGTAGGTCAGGCGGTCGAGCTGGGCGTCGGCGTCGAGGACCGGGATCACCTTGCCGCGCCGGCTCCAGAAGACGCCGGAGCGACGGCGCAACTGATTGAGCTGCCGGGCGATGTTGCTGTGGACCAGGCCGAAGAACAGCGGGAGCTGGGCCGGCTCGGTTGCCGACACCAGGTAGTGCAGGTGGTTCGATTGGGCATCGAAGCCGTGGAGCCGCACGCCGGGATAGCGGCGCAGCGCGTGGCCGAACGCCCCGGCCACGATCGCGGCGCACTCCGGATCCGGCCGCATCCAGAACGTCCCATGCAGCGTCCGGATCGTGACTTCGTAGACCAACCTGGGCAGATACCACCGCGGACAGTGAGACATGACGCGCTCCCCGCGCGTCGCCGTGACGCGCATGCCTGCGCTATCGGCCCGCCGCCGCCGCGGTTGCGTGCGCGACTGCATCCGAGGACCGTTCCGACCGACCGCGACCGACGAACCGGTCCGCAACGACGGGGAGCAACCCCCAGACGGGTAGCAACCTCTCGGCGAAGGGGTAGCAACCTCTCGGCGAACCGGCGCGAGTATCTCGAGGGCGGGCAGGGGCGAGAGCGTGATCCGCCCCAGGCGGGTAGCAACCTCTCGCCGAGCACCGGCCCCGGACGGGTAGCAACCTCTCGCCGAGCACCGCGGCGATCACTCGGGCTGGTCGAGGTGGCCGTTGTCGCCGCCGAGGATGAGGGCGCGGCCGTCGGGGAGGGCGACGGCGGCGTGGTGCCAGCGCGCGGTGAGGCCGGGGGCGGAGGACCATGTATCGGTGGAGGGATCGAAGATGACGGCGGGCAGGTCGGGGTCGCCGCCGGTGACGAGCACGCGACGGTCGGCGAGGAGGGTGGCGGCGTGGTAGAGGCCGCTCCACGCGGTGCCAGGGGCCGAGGTCCAGGTGTCACGGCTGGGATCGTAGAGATCAGCGGCGGGGGCGTCGAAGCGGGCGCCGCCGACGACGAGGACCCGGCGGTCGGCGAGAGTGACCGCGCGATGGTACTGGCGCGGCGTGGGCATGGGCGCGACGGCGACGGCGGTGCCGGCGTCGAGGTCGAGGACCTCGGCCTGGGTGTCGTCGCAGGTGGCGCAGAAGCCGCCGCTCACCAGGACCCGACTGCCGTCGAGGGCGGCCGCGGCGGCGCCGCGAGACGGCGTACGGCGCGACGGGCCCTCGCGCCAGGAGTCATCGCTCGGCTCGTAGATCCAGCTCTGCGTCACGCCGATGACGACCACGCGACCGTCGGCGAGCACCACGAGGCGGCCGTTCTCGGTGACGGTGCCCGTGCGCCGCGCGGTCCCGGTCGCGAGCTCGAACCGCTCGAAGGCTACCGCTTCGCGGCCGGGCGACACCAGGACGTGACCGCCGGGCAACGCCACGGCGTCCGCGAACGAATGACCACCGAGGAGCGCTCCGACCACGTCGCACGCCTGAGCGCTCGGCGCACAGCGCTCCACGGTCAGCAGCGCACCGTCACTGCCGCGACCCCCGACGACGAGCGCGTCGCCTGCGAGCTCGACCGCAGCGTGGGTCGCGCGCGCCGCCCTCGGGGAGGGCCCACCGTGCCAGAGGCCGCCGTCGAACACTGCGCTGTCGTCGAGGTACACGATCTCTCCGCAGCCGTCGCAGCTACCCGTGGCGATCGCCAGCGACACGAGGAGCACCAACGCGAGGGCTCGCCGCCATCGCACGCTGCCGGTCGAAGGAGTCCAACGCGAACGCATCAGAGGTAGGTTGCGTGACGTGAGCTGCGGAGTATGTTCTTCTGGAACCAAGCGACACGGTCGCCGCGTGAGCTGTCGTGGTGCATGAGGTTGGCTCGTGACTGCGAGTGCCACAGGCCACATGCATGTCCAACTTCATGGGCCAGCGTGGTGCCGTCGAGAGCCCCTGCCACGCCCACCGTAACGTAGTCGGTGAGGGGGCCCAGGGAGCAGCCTCGCAGGCCAACAACCTCCCGAACCACGAAGACCGTAACCGGGAAGACAAGGGACACGGGCAACACGTTCCAGCCGGCGACGTGCCCGGCGAAGTAGGATCCCGCTTCACCGGCCTCATCCGCAAGCGCACCGGCGTTGCATCGTACGAACAGCGCGCTTGCCGGTGCGGCCTCCTTCTGGACGTGAACGAACCCATCGCCGTAGGCGCGAACGCTCACGTTGAACCGCGTCTTGAACACGCGCGTGATGTAGTCGAGGGAGCGATCTAGGTCCCTTGTCTGAAGTACTGGACCATTCTGGTCAGCGAGGATGACGACATGAAGTCGCAGCCTCTTCGGTGGCCAGCCGATGAACCCCGCGATGAGATCCGGGAGCTTCGCGATGCGGCCTACGTTGTCGATGAGCAGCCGGCCCGCCATGCGCCCGATGCTCCGCACTGCGGACCAAAACCCCATGAGTCTAGTCTCTCGTGGGTCTGTGGCGACGTCAAGTTCGACCCTGGGGACGGGTAGCAACCTCGCGGCGAATGCGGGGCGCGTCAGAAGCGGACCTCGAAGGCGTCGAGGCGTCGGTGCCGCGGGGCCAGGCGTCGGCCGGGTCGGCGGTGCTGGGCTTGTGCCAGGGGGCGCGGATCATGGCGCGGGGCGGGTACTCGGCCATGATGACGACGGGCTTGTCGGCGGGGCGCTGGCGGACGCGGCTGCCTGCGGTGCGGCAGCCATCTTGGAAGGCCCTGTAACACCTGGCGAAACGGCGGCGGACCGACTCGAACCGGTCGACACGAAGCCACGAGGGAAGGAGATCGGCGCGCGACTCGTAGTATCGTCCGAGAGGTACGAGGTGCGAGGAACCGAGCATGCGTGACCGCGATCGCCCTGACGCCCCGACCGGGTCCGTGTCGGATCGGCCGGTGCAGCGGCGCGCCGGCGCGGGCCTGACGGTGGGCCGCCTGGGCGAACTGCCCCGGCCGCCGCTGGTCGATGCGCCGGCAGAGCGGCGCGCGTCGCCGACGGTGGGGCCGACCGCGTCACCGACGACGACCCCCCTCGACGATCCGTTCTTCTATTGCCCGACGCTCAGCGGCGACGTCGTCCAGGCCCGCGGCGATCTGGGGGCGGACGCCGACCGCGTGCGCGCCGAGGCGGCGGCCGGGGTCGCAGGCCCGGGCGAGGCGCTGCCGCACGGCGACGCGATCGCGCGCTCGTTCGGTCCGGCCCACGAGCTGTCGTCGGTGCGCGCCCACGTCGGAGGCGCCGCCGCCACCGCCGCCGCGGCGATCGGCGCGACCGCCTACGCGACTGGCACCGACGTGGCCTTCGCGGCGCCGCCCGATCTGCACACCGCGGCACACGAGGCCGCCCACGTCGTGCAGCAGCGCGCCGGCGTCCACCTGGCGGGCGGCGTCGGCGCCGACGGCGATCCCTGCGAGCGCCACGCCGACGCGGTCGCGGATCGCGTGGTCGCGGGCGAGTCGGCGGCGGACCTGCTGGCCCCAACGGGCGGAGCCGCGATCACCGGCGCGGCAGTGCAACGCGCGCCTCGCCCTGGCGGCGCCCGCGACGCCGAGGCTCGCGCCGCGACCAAGGTCGAGCTCACGGGTCTCGCGAGCGTCTATCGCCTGTATCAGCGCTACCGCGAGACGCACGGCCTCGAGATCGCCTACGCGGCGAACACGATCAGCGACGGCAGCGAGCTCCTCCGCGACACCACGCAGAGCGACGCCCTGTCGCGCCAGCTCGAGGCTGCGCTGCCGGCCTACGGCTTCGCGACGATCCGCGACTTCGAGGCGAAGATCGCGCAGTACGAGCGCGACTTCGAGGCCGGCGCCGCCGAGGTCGTGTTCGCGCTCCTCGATCGCTACACGGCGCAGCTCAGCGCCGAGGCCGCGCGGCTCCGCGATCCGGGCGCCGTCCGCGCGCTCCACGGTCAGCTCGGCGGCTTCCGCGGCCACCAGCAGGCCCAGGAGCAAGCGGTCGGCGATCACCAGCGCGTCGTGATGTCGATGCAGTTCGGCTGGGGCGCGAGCAAGCCCACCGGCGATGACGTCGCGCGCGCCGGTCAGCGCGTCGTCGACGAGGGCGCCGGCGCCGAGCGCGCGTTGGGCGACCTGGGCGCGGCCAACCCGGTCCTGCGCGATGACGGCCTGCCCGCCGACAAGCGCCTCGATCGCTCGGCCCTCGCCCGCGCCACCCCCGAGCAACTCGGTCCGCTCCTCCACGGCCACCTCGCCGAGCGCCTCGCCGATCTCGCGCAGGCCCGCGGCCGCATCGCCGGCGACCGACGCGTGGTCTATCAGCTCGACCAGCTCTTCCCGCAGTTCTACGCCGCTCTCGGCGTGGCGCCGGGTTCGATCTTCGACCTGATCATCTCCGACAAGCGCCGCCAGCTCGCCAGCGACAAGCTGATCGACGCCGTCTTGCTCGCGGTCCTCGCGCTGGCGCTGTCGGTCGTGTCGCTCGGCACCGCCACGCCTGCCTTGGCCGCCGCCGCGGGCGTCGCCGGCGCTGGCCTCGGCGGCTACGGCGCGTACCTCGACTACCAGGACTACGTCGAACAGAACGACCTCGCCGACGTCGGCTTCACCGACCGCGCCTCCACCGGCTGGCTGATCGTGTCGATGCTCGGCGCCGGGCTCGACGCCGCCGGCGCCGCCAAGGCCGTCTCCGCGCTGCGCGCCGCGTCCAACGCCCTCGAGGCCACCAACGACGCCACCGCCTTCGCCGCCGCCGTGCGCCAGCTCCAGGACGCCGGCCGCCTCGAGGCCCGCGCCGCCGAGGCCGCCGTCCGGGCCGCGGCCGCGCGATCGGAGCTCGCCACCGCTGCGACCGAGCTCGGCGGAATCCTCACCGGCCGCGTTGGCTCGTTCCCCGGTTCCCTCGCCGACGGTGGCTTCCAGGCCGCCGTTCGCCTCGCTCGCAAGACCCTCCGCGCCGGCTACGACACCGCCGACGAGTACTTCAGCCGCCTCCGCCACCTGCGCAAGCTGAAGTCCATCGACGAGCTCCCGCCCGAGGAGCTCGCCGCCGCCAAGCGCGCCTGGGACGAAGCCAAGGCCGCCCACCACGCCGACACCGCCGCGGCCGAGGCCGCCGAGGCCGTGCCGCCCCACGCATCCTGGGATCCCAGCCTCGCCGCGCCCATCGAGAGCGAGCTCCGCAAGGCGACCGTCCCGGGCAAGCAGCACCGCGTCGCCGAGGCCATTCGATCCCTGTCGCGCTCCCCCGACGGCGCCGAGCTCGCCCGCCGCCTCCTCGATCCGCGCCTCCAGGCCGCCAAGGGCTACCAGGACGTCGTCGCGCGCCTGCTGTCCCTCGATGACCCCAAGCCCGCCGAACTGCTGGCCGAACTGCGCGATGCCGAACACCTGCTCGAGACCGGCGACATGACCAAACAGACCTTGGCCCTCGGCGAGAAGTCCCATGGCACCCGCGCCGGCGACCCCGACCACTACGACGTCGACTCGGCCCTGATGAACGCCGACGGGACGATGGATCAGGCGATCCAGACGTATCGGCCGGCGAGCCGGGATATCGACAGTATTCTTGTCGGGATCAACGACAAGGGGCGAAAGCAGCTTCTTGCGGCGCCGGCGAGAGAGAAGATTCTCTCCGTTCACGCGGACGACGAAGTGATGGCGCTGCTGCTGACTCGCCGCGCTGAGCTGAACGAAATCGCGCGCGATCTTCCGGTGATCATCGACCTAGTCGACTCTGTCGGTACCCGCGTTCGTCTCTCGGGGCGGGTGCCGTGAAGATTCATCGCGGTTCGGACGCGATTGGGTCGTGGGCGTTCCGGCTTCACGTCAGCACCGAGGCTCCCATTGAGGAGCAATGGCGCGAGGCGCTGACGGGGCTGCGCGCGTGCGCAGAAGAACTCTGCGCACGAGGGATCCTGCTTCCGACTGAAGCCACGGTAGAGCGCTGGCGGGAGTTTCGTGCTCCCGACATCACGACCACGACGCGCAACCTGTCCGCCACGTTGCTCGCCGAGCTCGAGGCTCTGATTGACCCGGCGCGAGAACGGGGCGTCTTGGAGTTGAACGGCGACACCCGCTTCGATGCGCTCGATGGGACCCGCTGCGTTCCAGGCGCCTGCGAACTCGGTGTGACGGTGGCTTCGTTTGGCTGCTGGATTCGCCTCTCGACCTACTCGGACATCTGGATGCCCTACAACCTGATGGCGCAGTCGCAATGGGAAGTCGCGGAGCTGAACGCGCCCCGGCTGCGCGCGGCGCTGGAGGCGATCGAGCAGATCGTCGGCAAGCCCGGCTACGCCGAGGACTCGCGCTTCGCGAAGGTCGACGGCTACGAGCTGCGGAACCACATCGTGCGCGGCGACGTCCTCGACCTCCAGGACATGGGCTACGACGAGTCGTGGATCGCGGACCGCTGGCCCGAGCCGGATCCGCCGGATCCGCCGCCAAGGCCGGAGGGTGCGTGAAGCAGGCGCCCCAGCAGGCACCCCATGGTCGGGGAGCAACCCCTCGGCGATGCAGGACATGGGCTACGACGAGTCGAGTCCTGGATCATCGAGCGCTGGCCCGAGCCGGATCCGCCGGATCCGCCGCCAGGGCCGGAGGGTGCGTGAAGCAGGCGCCCCAGCAGGCACCCCATGGTCGGGGAGCAACCTCTCGGCGATGCAGGTCCTCCTCTGTCCGCGGCGCAGTCGGTTGCGGCGACAGGCGTCGAGGCCCTTGAAGTGAGCAGGCACGGTCATGTCGCCGAGCAGCCCCGGGGGCGAGCACGCGCCGGGCCAGTCCTTGGGGGAGGCGACCAGCTTGCCCTTGGGCCCCTGGCTCAAGGTACGTCAGGCGGTCGATCTGGGCCTCGTCGTCGAGGACCGTGACGCCCATGCCTGCGCAATCGGCCCGCCGCAGCCGCGGTTGCGTGCCTGCAACCGAGGACCCTGGCGACCGGGACAACGACGACCACGAGCCGGTTCGACCGATGCAGATGGTGGGCCGCCCGGGCGAGCTGCAGAGGCCGCTGCTGGTCGACCCGGTCGACCCAGCAGGAACGCGACGAATACCCCGTCGAGCGCCGCGGCTATGGAGCGGCATTAGTACTAGCTGT
Organism: Kofleriaceae bacterium; assembly: GCA_018057825.1. Classification (GTDB taxonomy): domain Bacteria; phylum Myxococcota_A; class Polyangia; order Haliangiales; family Haliangiaceae; genus UBA2376. The sequence continues at coordinate 181,469 of JAGPCY010000001.1, forward strand.
CGGCGACGCCCGGGCCCTTGATCTGTCGCTTGATCGCCGTCGCTCGACACTTCGTGAAGGCGGTCATCGCGTTCGCGACCTGGAGTGCCACCTTGGCCGCGTCGTACCGGCCGGCCTTCTTGGCCTCTTTCGCGGCGGCGTAGATCGTCGTCAGGCTCTCGCGCAGCGCCTTCGTGCACGCGCTCGCGTCTCGCTTGCTCAGCCCTTTCTCGGCCTCGGCCATGAGGCGATCTAGTTCCTCGAAAGGCTTTGCGAGCTCTGCGGCGATCTGGGCGGGGGTCTTTGGCTTGGGCATGCGAGCACGCTCTCACGAATGCGAGACGACCAGGGGAGAATCCCCGGTGTAGTGTCCCCCGAAAATCAAGACACTCGTGCACACGAGAATCGGGTGGTGCGTGCACACGAGGTCCGGGTCAGGCAGCGAGCGCGATGGGCGCCGCGAGGCGCTCGGCTCGGCGCTCGGCGGGCGTTTGCCAGTTGAGGGACTGGTGCGGCCGGTGGTGGAGGTAGTGCGGCAACCAGGCGTCGATCGCGGTGCGCAGCTCGTCGGCGCTCTCCCAGTCCTGGAGCCAGATCAGCTCCTCCTTGAGCGTGCGGATGAACCGCTCGACGACGGCGTTGCCGGTCGGCCGCCCGACGGGGGCGAAGGTATGGTTCAGGCGCCAGCGGTCACAGAGTGCGGCGCAGTCGGCGCCCGAACGACGGGTAGCAACCTCTCGGCGAACCCCTCTGGGATCGCGTCGCAGAATCTACAGAGCGACACCCGGACGTGTCGGCGAGATTGGCCCGGCCGAAAGCGCCGCTGCCCGGCCGGCTCAGGGGCGCTGGGCGGGTCGGGTGGGGGAGGCGGGGGCGAGGGGTGGTTGCGCGTCAGCGCAGGGGGGACGCGGCGGGGCGCGTCAGAAGGGGACCTCGAAGGCGTCGAGGTCGTCGGTGCCGCGGAGCCAGGCGTCGGCGAGGTCGGCCGGGCCGGGCTTGTGCCAGTGGGCGCGGATCATGGCGCCAGGCGGGTACTCGGCCATGACGACGATGGGCTTGTCGGCGGGGCGCTGGCGGACGCGGCTGGCGGCGTTGCGGTAGCGATCTTGGAAGGCCCGGTAACACTTGCTGAAACGGCGGCGGACCGACGCGGCCCAGGCGTGGCACCGCGGGGCGGGCGAGGGGACGAAGTTCTCCGGGCGGGCCTCGGGGTCCTGTTCGGCCAGGCGGTGGGCGCCCATGACCTGCTCGCCCGCGTGGTCGGCTTCGATCTTCGCGACGAGGGCGGCGTGCACGGCGCGCAGCTCGTCGGGTGCGAGCATCTCGAGGGCGGGCAGGGGCGAGAGCGTGATCTGCACGTCCTCCTCGAGCTCGGCCTCGGGCCGCGGGGTGCGGCGCAGCCGGTTGCGGCGGCAGGTGTCGAGGCCCTTGTAGCGAGCGGGCACGGTCATGTCGCCGAGGAGGCCCGGGGTCGAACAGGCACCGGGCCAGTCGGTGGGCGAGGCGACCAGGTGGCTCTTGGGCCCCTGGCTCAAGAGGTACGTCATCCGGTCGAGCTGGGCGTCGGTGTCGAGGACCGGGATCACCTTGCCGCGCCGGCTCCAGAAGACGCCGGTGCGACGGCGCAACTGATTGAGCTGCCGGGCGATGTTGCTGTGGACCAAGCCGAAGAACAGCGGGAGCTGGGCCGGCTCGGTGGCGGAGACGAGGTAGTGCAGGTGGTTCGATTGGGCATCGAAGCCGTGGAGCCGCACGCCGGGATAGCGGCGCAGTGCGTGGCCGAACGCCCCGGCCACGATCGCGGCGCACTCCGGATCCGGCCGCAGCCAGAACGTCCCATGCAGCGTCCGGATCGTGACCTCGTAGACCAACCTGGGCAGATACCACCGCGGACAGTGAGACATGACGCGCTCCCCGCGCGTCGCCGTGACGCGCATGCCTGCGCTATCGGCCCGCCGCCGCCGCGGTTGCGTGCGCGACTGCGCCCGAGGACCGTCGCGACCGACCGGGACCGACGAGCCGGTCCGACGAGAATCCAGGAGGGAAGGAGATCAGCGCGCGACTCGTAGTATCGTCCGAGAGGTACGAGGTGCGAGGAACCGAGCATGCGTGACCGCGATCGCCCTGACGCCCCGACCGGGTCCGTGTCGGATCGGCCGGTGCAGCGGCGCGCCGGCGCGGGCCTGACGGTGGGCCGCCTGGGCGAACTGCCGCGGCCGCCGCTGGTCGACGCGCCGGCAGAGCGGCGCGCGTCGCTGACGGTGGGGCCGACCGCGTCATCGACGACGACCCCGCTCAACGATCCATTCTTCTATTGCCCGACGCTCGGCGGCGACGTCGTCCAGGCCCGCGGCGATCTGGGGCCGGACGCCGACCGCGTGCGCGCCGAGGCGGCGGCCGGGGTCGCGGGCCCGGGCGAGGCGCTGCCGCACGGCGACGCGATCGCGCGCTCGTTCGGTCCGGTCCACGAGCTGTCGTCGGTGCGCGCCCACGTCGGAGGCGCCGCCGCCACCGCCGCCGCGGCGATCGGCGCGACTGCCTACGCGACCGGCGCCGACGTGGCCTTCGCGGCGCAGCCCGATCTGCACACCGCGGCGCACGAGGCCGCCCACGTCGTGCAGCAACGCGCCGGCGTCCACCTGGCGGGCGGCGTCGGCGCCGACGGCGATCCCTACGAGCGCCACGCCGATGCGGTCGCGGATCGCGTGGTCGCGGGCGAGTCGGCCGCGGACCTGCTGAGCCCAACGGGCGGCGCCGCGACCACCGGCGCGGCGGTGCAACGCGCGCCTCGCCCTGGCGGCGCCCGCGACGCCGAGGCGCGCGCCGCGACCAAGGTCGAGCTCACGGGTCTGGCGAGCGTCTATCGCCTGTATCAGCGCTACCGCGAGACGCACGGCCTCGAGATCGCCTACGCGGCGAACACGATCAGCGACGGCAGCGAGCTCCTCCGCGACACCACGCAGAGCGACGCCTTGTCGCGCCAGCTCGAGGCTGCGCTGCCGGCCTACGGCTTCGCGACGATCCGCGACTTCGAGGCGAAGATCGCGCAGTACGAGCGCGACTTCGAGGCCGGCGCCGCCGAGGTCGTGTTCGCGCTCCTCGATCGCTACACGGCGCAGCTCAGCGCCGAGGCCGCGCGGCTCCGCGATCCGAGCGCGGTGCGCGCGCTCCACGGGCAGCTCGGCGGCTTCCGCGGCCACCAGCAGGCCCAGGAGCAAGCGGTCGGCGATCACCAGCGCGTCGTGATGTCGATGCAGTTCGGCTGGGGCGCGACCAAGCCCACCGGCGATGACGTCGCGCGCGCCGGTCAGCGCGTCGTCGACGAAGGCGCCGGCGCCGAGCGCGCGCTGGGCGATCTGGGCGCGGCCAACCCGGTCCTGCGCGACGACGGCCTGCCCGCCGACAAGCGCCTCGATCGCTCGGCCCTCGCCCGCGCCACCCCCGAGCAGCTCGGGCCGCTCCTCCACGGCCACCTCGCCGAGCGCCTCGCCGATCTCGCGCAGGCCCGCGGCCGCATCGCCGGCGACCGGCGCGTGATCTATCAGCTCGACCAGCTCTTCCCGCAGTTCTACGCCGCCCTCGGCGTGGCGCCGGGTTCGATCTTCGACCTCATCATCGCCGACAAGCGCCGCCAGCTCGCCAGCGACAAGCTGATCGACGCCGTCTTGCTCGCGGTCCTCGCGCTGGCGCTGTCGGTCGTGTCGCTCGGCACCGCCACGCCTGCCTTGGCCGCCGCCGCTGGCGTCGCCGGCGCCGGCCTCGGCGGATACGGCGCGTACCTCGACTACCAGGACTACGTCGAACAGAACGACCTCGCCGACGTCGGCTTCGCCGACCGCGCCTCCACCGGCTGGCTGATCGTGTCGATGCTCGGCGCCGGGCTCGACGCCGCCGGCGCCGCCAAGGCCGTCTCCGCGCTGCGCGTCGCGTCCAACGCCCTCGAGGCCACCAACGACGCCACCGCCTTCGCCGCCGCCGTGCGCCAGCTCCAGGACGCCGGCCGCCTCGAGGCCCGCGCCGCCGAGGCCGCCGTCCGGGCCGCGGCCGCGCGATCGGAGCTCGCCACCGCTGCGACCGAGCTCGGCGGAATCCTCACCGGCCGCGTTGGCTCGTTCCCCGGTTCCCTCGCCGACGGTGGCTTCCAGGCCGCCGTTCGCCTCGCTCGCAAGACCCTCCGCGCCGGCTACGACACCGCCGACGAGTACTTCAGCCGCCTCCGCCACCTGCGCAAGCTGAAGTCCATCGACGAGCTCCCGCCCGAGGAGCTCGCCGCCGCCAAGCGCGCCTGGGACGAAGCCAAGGCCGCCCACCACGCCGACACCGCCGCGGCCGCCAAGCCAGGGCGCAGCGAAATTGAAGGCCCACCGACGCCCCCGTCTAAACGGACGAGTGAAGGGCCGTTGAACCACGCGAGCCCGGCCCTTGGCGACGCACCCGGCCGTCTTCAGGACGTCCTACCATCAGATCTGCAAGGCAAGGTGCGACTGATCTCTGACCCGGACCTGCCGGGCTCGACTGTGCAGGTCAAATACCGACAAGGAATCGAGATTCGAACAGGGGTCGGCGCAACTGCGCGCCATGTCGCGTCTCACCTGGACACCGTGCGCCAGCTACTTCGTTACGAAGGACTCGCCGGCTCCCTCCGTAAGCTCCTTGAAAAGGTACTCACGTTACTTCGGATCCGTCCCGGATTCGGGACTCGAGGTTTCGAGGCCACGCTTGAGGTCAAGAAGCTGTCGGCCATGCGTTCCGAGCTTCAGGGTTTGCTCAAGCGCGCGGAAGATCAGCTTCGCTTCGGCGGCGACGACGCGGCCGACTTGGAGAGTGAGCTGGTCGATATTGAAGCCCAGCTCTCGCGCCATCGCGCCGAAGTGGATAGCTACCTGGACGGCTCCGGGACTATCGAGGCTCGCGGCCTGCCGAGTCGCAGCGTGTCTCTTGATGCCGTCTACGCCGACGAAGTCGAGCAAGGCCGATCGCTTCAATATACGATCTATGCTGAGTCGGATGGAAAAACGCACACCATCGGGCACGCGGAGGTCCCCCTTGACAGCCAAGGCCAGCCCCTGGATGGCCCCCACCTCATTATCGAGTCGACGATCATTGATCGCGGAGTCACCACTCGACTCGATCTCTACAGTGGCACGGAGCGTATTCCGACTACGCAGCATGTGCTCGACATTGTCACAGCAAGGTACCGTAGGCGTTTTGGTGTTGAACCCGAGGTCCTGCCCGGGCATCTGGCCGATCAGAACAAGCTGAACTTTCAGCGAGAGTGGTATCGACTGAAGCAGACCGATCTTGACGATGAGAGCGCGAAGAAGCTTGCGATCGCCGCGACTTCCTTTGGGCGGCATCGCGCGGTTCGCGGCTACAGTGAGTTCGAGGTGACACTTTTCGGAGACCTTGCCCGCGTCGATCTTGGCCCCCCCTATGGACCTCAGCTCGTCCCGACCGGCATTTCCGTCGTGGCGAAGAAGCCGAAGGCGCCATGACTGACGAGCTGCTCCACGGAAAACGGAGGTTTGCGGAGCTGGCCGATGTGGACGTCGTCGAGAGGCGGCGATTGCGTGAGCTAGCGGTCGCTGACCCTGCGCTCGCTGAAGAAGAGCTGGCTGGGATGCTCTGTCGTTCGCGAACGATTGTGATCCGTCGCTACATCCGTGAGGTCCTGATGGGAGTGGCGGATCACGCTGACTGGACAAGAGAAAATGCGCGAATGCCCAGCGAAGCCGAAGCGCTGGCCAGCCTGATCGGACGCGCGCTTTCCGTGGAGGAGGCCGTGGTAGGCATAGGTATCGAGGAAATCGCGCCTGCACAAACAGAGCTGCTTCGCGTGTTGCGGCGTGACCATGGACTGGCTGTCGCAGCAAGATATCTCGCCTTCGTGACTGGCGAGCTCGCGCGCGCGCAAGGCGTGGACTACCTGGACTGCGTGTCGTCGGGGCAGATGAGCCATGCCGACTGGGTCGAAAAACGCCTCCCGATGCTCCGCAACCGCTAGGGAAGGGCGTCCATGAACGGAGAGCAACCTCTCGGCGAAGCGGCCCAGCGCCTAACTCCACGGGTTGGCAGCCGCTACAACGTTCGTGTCGACGTCGTCTCGGCAGGTGCTCGCGTCAGCTACGGAGGGCAGCCTTGATCCTCGTCAGCGGAACCCGATTCGTCGCGTTCTGGAGCTTCTTGACACCTCCTGCGCCAACGCCGCCTGTCGGCCCTTCGGGATGGCAGGAGCGCTGGCGCTCAGCAATCGAATTGAGCCGAGCGGCGTGCGATCGACTTCACGACCAGCGGCTCCTGGAAGCTCCGCTGGCCGCCACCCTACGGATCGGTGACTTGGACGGCTACCTGAATCCGATTGTGCTACACGCGGACACTGCAGAGGCTTTGTTGCAGCTCACCTTCCGTCACGTCGAAGCCAATCAGTTCGCGCCAGGACGCCTAGAAGCACGCGGGCTCTCCGTGGTGGTCAGCGGATCAGGCGAGGAGCGGGCTCTTCCGGGCGTCCTCGGTATCAACTGCGCCGTCTACGACTTGCAGACTGCGCTCTCCGTGTGGACGCTCTCGGACATCTGGATGCCCTACAACCTGATGGCGCAGTCACAATGGGAAGTCGCAGAGCTCAACGCGCCCCGGCTTCGCGCGGCCCTCGAGGCGATCGAGCAGGTCGTCGGCAGCCCAGGTTTCTCCGAGGACTCGCGCTTCGCCAAAGTCGACGGCTACGAGCTGCGGAACTACATCGTGCGCGGCGACGTCGTCGACCTCCAGGACATGGGCTACGACGAGTCCCGGATCGTCGAGAGCTGGCCCGAACCAGATCCGTCGGATCCGCCGCCAGGGCCGGAGGTCTCGTGAAGCACGGGCCCCGGCAGGCGAGACAGCTCGTCAATGCGCCCGCCGCGCGCGTTTCTGTCGAGGTCGTCGACCGTTCCGGCCATCGCTGGACCATTGGGGGCCCTCGATGAGGCTGGCCTATGGAACCGAGTCGATCTGCACGTGGTTCTTTCCGCTTCGAGGTTCGGCTGGGGCTCAAAGTCTCGGCGCCAACTGGCGGTCGGGGCTGGATGCTTTGGTGTCCGTCTGCCGAGCTCTCACTCCGATGGAGCTGGTCACGTCCCCGATGGAGGTGCGGTCGTTCTTCGGCGTCGGGTCAGCCTATCCGGCGCCGCAAGAACGTCTCGTCGCCGGTGGCGAGCTCCCGGGGACCGTGGAAGAGCTCGTCGCTCTTGGCGGGCGCCAAGACGGGCACATCAGTATCGACGGCCGAGCCAAGGTCCTCGGCAGGGACGAAGGCCGAGTCCTCGAGGGTGTCATCGAACTGACGTGCGTCGTCTGGACCGACGACGTCTACATCACTCTTTCAACTCGGTCCGACGTCTGGATGCCCTACAACCTGATGGCGCAGTCGCAATGGGAAGTCGCGGAGCTGAACGCGCCCCGGCTGCGCGCGGCGCTCGAGGCGATCGAGCAGATCGTCGGCAAGCCCGGCTACGCCGAGGACTCGCGCTTCGCCAAAGTCGACGGGTATGAGCTGCGCAATCACATCGTGCGCGGTGACGTCCTCGACCTCCAGGACATGGGCTACGACGAGTCACGGATCGTCGAGCGCTGGCCTGAGCCGGATCCGCCTCCAGGGCTGGCCGGCACATGACCCAGACGGCCGCGCAGGCGCCCCATGGAAGAGGAGCAACCTTTCGGCGAAGTAGAGATCTCTCGGCGATCTTGGATCACTGCGAAGCTTCCGCTGGAGGCCCCCGTGACCGAGCCTGAGACCGCTGTCGCGCTCCCGTCGGATTCTGAAGACCTCTACGACTTCTTGATCGATGCTGGCAAGTCGCAAAGGCTCGACCTGCAGCCCCGCGTAGAGTCATTCGGGCGCTCCTCGACGTGGCCCTGGCTTCCGGCGAAGAAGACTCCGTGCGCGATGCTGCCTTTCACGGCGTGCTTGTCCTATGTGAGGTTCCACGGGATGACTACCCATGGGAGCCGCTGGTGCCGGGCTTCGACGCGAAGGCGGACTGGGGCTTGTTGGCGCGGTGCCTGCACACGCGCGGACTTTCGGTGCCGGCCGAACTTGAGAGACGAGCCGGATCCTCGCATGGGCCCACCGGAGGATGATGCTGGGCCGGTTCGATCGCCGAGACCGACCATCCCGGGCAAGCAGCACCGCGTCGCCGAGGCCATTCGATCCTTGTCGCGCTCCCCGGACGGCGCCGAGCTCGCCCGCCGCCTCCTCGATCCGCGCCTCCAGGCCGCCAAGGGCTACCAGGACGTCGTCGCGCGCCTGCTGTCCCTCGATGACCCCAAGCCCGCCGCGCTCCTCGCTGAGCTCCGCGACGCCGAACACCTGCTCGAGACCGGCGACATGACCAAGCAGACCCTTGCGTTCAACGAGAAATCCCACGGCACCCGGCAAGGCGACCCCGGCCACTACGACGTCGACTCGGCCCTGATGAACGCCGATGGGACGATGGATCAGGCGTTCCAGACGTATCGACCTACCAGCCGAGACGTCACGTCGATCATTCAAGGCGCAAGCGACAAGATCAGCGAACAGCTCTCAAATGCACCGGCCGCACATAGGGCTATCTCTGTGCATGTCGATGCCGATCTAGTAAGCGGGCTGCTCGCAAGGCGCCGCGACTTGACGGAACTCGCTACGCAGCGTCGCGTCTCGATCGATATTGTTGACCAAACAGGCCGACGGGGGAGAATTGAGAGTCCCAAATGATACTGGCTCGTGGTACCGCGTCGATCGCGGTGTGGCACTTCTCTCTTAAGGTGCCTACGCCCCTGCCGTCGTTCGAAAAGCCTTGGGAGGCGGCGATCGCCGCGACCGGCGAGGCTTGCCGACTCCTGTCAAAGCTCTCATTGCTCACCTACCCAATGGAGGTGGAGTCGTTCTTCGGCGTCGGCCCAAGCTATCCACCGTCGCAGACGCGTTCCGTCGACGCGGAGGGCGACCTCGCCGCGTCGCTGACGGACTTGGCCGCAGCTGGAGGGTATGTGGCCGGTGACCTCCGTGTCGACGGTCGCGCCGAGGTGCATGGCGTTCATGCGAGTCGTCTGCTCGACGACGTAGTCAGGCTAAAGTGCGTGGTCGCAGGGTTTGACACCTACCTTTCGCTCTCGACCCGCTCGGACATCTGGATGCCCTACAACCTCATGGCGCAGCCGCAGTCGGAGGTCGCGGAGCTGAACGCGCCCCGGCTGCGCGCGGCGCTGGAGGCGATCGAGCAGATCGTCGGCAAGCCCGGCTACGCCGAGGACTCGCGGTTCGCGAAGGTCGACGGCTACGAGCTTCGCAATCACATCGTGCGCGGCGACGTCCTGGACCTCCAGGACATGGGCTACGACGAGTCGTGGATCGCGGACCGCTGGCCCGAGCCGGATCCGCCGGATCTGCCGCCAGGGCCGGCGAGTACGTGACGCAGGCCGGAAGGACGGGCGCAACCGGGGAGCGATATAGGCGGAGGCCGAGGCCGAGACCGAGACGAGGCTGAGACCGAGACGAGGCCGAGACCGAGACGAGGCCGAGACCGAGACCGAAGCCGAGACCGAGACCGAGACCGAGACCGAGACCGAGACCGAGACCGAGACCGAGACCGAGTCCGAGGCCGAGGCCGAGGCGGAGGCGGAGGCGGAGACCGAGGCCGAGACCGAGACCGAGACCGAGTCCGAGGCGGAACCCCGACCCCGACCCCGACCCTGACCCTGACCCCGAACCCGACCCCGAACCCGACCCCGACCCCGACCCCGAACCCGGCCGGGCGCGCGGGGGGCAACGGGAGGCACTCGACGGCACAGGCCGAGCCGCGGCGGTACTGGCGGGCGCTGGAGCGAGACTCGGTAACAAAACCCGGGGCTCGCACTCTGCACGGGGATGAAGCTCCAACGCGCCTTGTCCCCGCTCTGCTCCCTCTTGGTCGCCGCCTGCGCGGTCGAGGCGGCGCCGGCCGTCGCCACTGACCCGGTGAGCAAGTTCGACGACTGTCCGTGGTGGGGCTGTGGCGGCAACACGCCGGTGATCGATCTCTGGGGCTTCCACGACCTCGACCTCGACGGCGCGCCCAACCAGGCCGGGATCCGCCTGCTGGCGATGGTGAAGAACCAAGCGCGGTACCTGCCCGAGCTCGACGGCGCGCGGCTCCTGGCACGGCCGGCCCGAGGCTCGGGGCCACCGCTCGAGCACGCCGCGCTCGAAGGGGCCGCCTTCGTCCTCGAGACGCCGGGCGGCATCGTCTACCTGCAGATCCGCCACGTCTCGAACCTCACGCCGTACTGGGTCGGCGAGCCCGACCTGAACGAGACCTACGAGCTGACCTACGGCGCCGATCTCGCCAGCGACCGGCCGGTGTGCGCGAACCCGCCGAACCCGGAGAGCCCCGACGAGGAGTGGCCGGCCGCGACCGAGGCGCTGCTCTTCGCCGGCGATCGCTATGACGCCCAGACCAAGCGGGTCACCGCCATCGGCGCCGCGGCCGGGCGCTGGTTCAACATCGCGTGCGCCGGCAGCGCGCTGGCCAAGCTCCATCTCACCCGCCACACCACCGCCGGCAGTCAGTCCACCTTCAAGTCCACCCAGGCCGAGCGCCAGGCGGTCTTGAAGATGTACACCTCGGACGTGTGCGGCACCGGCCGCGCCTTCACCCGCGCCGGCGAGCCGCTCCACTGGAGCAACCGGGGGCGCTGGCTAGAGCTGACCGGAACCGAGGCCAGCAGCGAGGCGCTGTGGACCGAGACCGGCGCGCTGTGCCTCGACGAGCATCGCCTCGAGGCGGACCCCGGCTTCCCCGGCATCCGCGACGCGATCGTCGAGGAGTGCGCGCAGGTCGGGATCGCGCTCGAGCCGTGCGATGACCTGCTCGATCACTGGGAAGAGCGCGCCCTCGTGATCAGCGCCAATCCGTGACCGCCGCATACGCTGCTCGCTCGGACTAGCTCGGTCGCACGAGCGGCGCGATGAGCGCCCGCCGTCGGTGGATCACCGGTGGCGGCATCGCGGTCTCGACGCGGTCGTAGAGCGCCGCCGCGGCGCCGGCCGCGGTCGCCGCGCCGGTGCGATCGCCGGCGGCGGCCCGCGCGATGGCCCCGCCGAGGGTGGCGTCGGCGATCCGGGCCAGCTCCCACCACGGCGCGTCGGACCTGGCTGGGCCAGCGCCGGCCGCGGTGAAGGCCGCGATCGCGGCCGCCGCGTCGCCGGCGGCGAGGGCCGCGAAGCCGCGCGCCCGCGTCTGGGCGTTGCCGTCGGTGGCGCCGAGGGCGAGCTGGGCGCCGAGGGCGCGATCGGCGGCGGCGTCGGCCACCAGCGCCAGCTCGAGGCCACACTCGCCGATCAGGCGTCGCTGGGTCGGCTGGTAGCGGGCCAGGTCCGGACAGGCCGCGCGCAGCGCCCCGCGGGCCGCGGCCAGCTCGTCGAGCAGGAGCGCCGCCTGGACCCGCGCGCCGAGGGTGAGCGGGTGATATCGCCCGACCATCAGGGTGCGGCGGCGCAGCAGGTCGTCGGCCAGCGCCGCGCGCTCGGTCGCGTTGGCGGTGACCAGCATCTGGTTGGCCAGGATCTCGGTGAGCTCGACGGCGCGGGCGCCGCGGATCGCCGCCGCCAGGACCCACGCGGCCGCGAAGCGGTCGCGCGCGCGCACCCGATCGCCCTGGGCCAGCGCCAGGCTGCCCAGGTTGTTCAGGAGCAGCGCCCGCGCGGCCACGGCGCGTCGGCCGTTGCCCTCAGCCAGCGCCTCGAAGATCGCGACCGCGTCGAGGTCGACCTTGGCGGTGCGGGTGCCTTCGAGCCACACCTTGCGCGCGAAGGCCTCGATCGCCAGCGGCACGTCGCCGGTCGCCAGGGCGTCTTGGGTGGCGCGCTCGAGATCGGCCAGGCCGCGATCGCCGACCGCGGTCGCCATCGCCACCCGCCCGCGGGCCAGGTGAGTCCGCGCCTGGAGCGGCCGGTACCCGAGCGCGTCGGCGCGCGCGACCAGCGCGTCGATGTCGCGGGTCGCCCGCGCGAGCTGGCCGGCGTCGCGGGACGCGTCGACCTGGGCCACGGACTCGGACACCTCGCGCACCGCGTCGGCTCGCTCGGGCGGCGGTGGCGCGACCTGCGACAGGAGCGCGTCGTCGTCTTCGCAGCCCTCGATCGACGGGAGCTGGCTGACCGCCAGGACCAGGTTCGGGAGCTGCGGGGGATCGACGGTGGCGGCGACCTCGGCCAGGGTCGTGAGCGCAGCCCGGCTGCGCCCGAGGCACGCGGCGCGTTGCTCGACCAAGGACGCGGTCAGCTCGCCGGCCTGGTGGGCGCGGCAGGTGGCGCGATGGCTGGTCACCCACTGCGCCGCGTAGCGATCGAGCTGCGCGAGGAGCCCGGGCGCGGCCTCGCGCGCGTAGTCCCCGGCGAGCTGGCGGAGGTGGGCCTCGACCGTCGCCCGGCCCTGGGTCCAGGCCCCCGCGATCAGCGCCGGCGCGCCGTCGCAGGTCGGCGCCGCACGGTCGCGGCCACCGAGGACCACCGCCGCGCCGCTGCCGGCGATCGCGACCACCGCCAGGCCGGCGACCCCGCGCCGCCGCCAGCGCGTCACCGGATCGCGCCCGAGCGCGACGAGCAGGTCGTCCATCGAGGCGAAGCGCGCGCGCGGGTCGTCGGCGGTGCCGCGCGCCACCACCGCGGCGATCCACCGTGGCATCCCGCCGCGGGCGACGAAGGCCTCGCGCAGCGCCACGCACAGCGCGAACTGATCGACCGCCGCGGTCAGGGGTCCCGGGACGCGCTGCTCGGGGGCCATGTAGCGCGGCGTGCCGGCGACGTCGTCGACCGCCGCGTCGGGCTCGGCGGCGAACGCCAAGCCGAAGTCGAGCACCCGGACCCGGCCATCGACCCCGAGGATGGCGTTTTGTGGCTTGAAGTCGCGATGGATGAGGCCGACCCGATGGGCCGCGGCCAGGCCGGCGCCCGCCTGCTGATACGCCCGCACCAGCTCGCGGGTCGTCGGCGTCCGCGCCTGGTACGCGGCCAAGGTCTCGCCCTTCACCAGCTCCATCACCAGCATCACCCCGCTGTCGTGCTCGATCACGTCGTAGATCGGGACCACGTTGGGATGCGACAGCTTGGCCAGGGCGCGGCCCTCCTCGAGCGCGCGCGCCCGGGTCGCGGCGTCATGGGTGAGCGCCAGCTTGAGCGCCACCGCGCGACCGAGGCCCGGGTCCCAGGCCGACCACACCTCGCCCATGCCGCCGGCCCCGGCGCGCTCGATCACGCGATAGCGGCCGACGGTCACCGGCGCCGCGTCACCGAACAGCGCCGCCTCGGCCTCGGCCCGCGCCAGCGCCCGATCCAGGCCCCCCGGACGGGCCGGGCGCGCCAGGACCGTCGACGCGCGGCCCGCGGTAACCGGTGGCTCCGACGAGTCGGCCATGCGCGCGGCGCGAGTCTACCCGAAGCGCGCGCCGTTGCGCCGCCGCGACCGCGCGGGCAAGCTGCCGCGCATGGACAGCGACGAACAGCTCCTGGAGCGATGGCGCGCCGGCGACCAGGCCAGCGGGCGCGCGCTCTTCCAGCGCTACTTCGACGCGATGCACTGGTTCTTCGCGACCAAGTGCGACGAGCCGCGCGAGCTGGCGCAGCGCACGTTCGTCGCGATCGTGAAGGCCCGCGATCAGTTCGCCGGCCGGTCGTCGTTTCGCACGTACCTGTATCGGATCGCGCGCAACGAGCTGTACGCCCACCTGCGCGGCCTCCGCCAGGCCCGCAAGTTCGATCCCGAGTCCTCGTCGATCGTCGACCTGGTGACGACGCCGGCGGCCAAGCTGGCCCGCAACGATGATCACCAGCGCATGCTCGAGGCCCTGCGCGCCCTGCCGGTCGAGCAGCAGACCTTGCTCGAGCTGCACTACTGGGAGGAGCTCGACGCCCAGCAGCTCGCCGAGGTGTTCGCGACGACGCCAGGGGCGATCCGGGTCCGGCTCACCCGGGCGCGGGCCGCGCTGCGGGAGCGGATGGAGGCCGGGCCACCGCCGGCGGCGCCGATCACGACCGACGAGCAGCTCGACACCTGGGCGCGATCGACGCGCGGGTAGGAGCCGAGGCCGAGACCGAGACCGAGGCCGAGGCGGAGACCGAGACCGAGGCGGAGACCGAGGCCGAGGCGGAGACCGAGGCCGAGACCGACGGGCCCCGTACGGCTCAGTACTTGATCTCGTAGTACGCGAGGAGGAGCGCGGTCACGACCGCCAGGCCGCCGAGGATCGCCTGGAACGGGATGATCTTCTGCTGCATCTCGAGGGCCTTCTGCTCGGCCGGGCTGTCGCCGGGGATCCACTTGGCGATGAGCGGCATTCCGAGGAGGAAGCCGAGGAAGACCTCGCTGGCGACCGAGCCGTAGATGGCCAGCGACATCAGGTACGGCAGCTTGCCGATCAGGTCGAGGTGCGGCAGGACCTTGATCAGGTCGATGATGCCGAGCACGAGCAGGCCGACGCCCAGGAAGCCCTGGAACGGGGTGAGCTTGTCGATGAGCTCCTTGGCCCGCGGCTGCTTGGAGATGATGATCGCGGAGAGCGCGATGGTGGCGGCGGCGAGCAACGCGATGATGGTGAGCCAGATCGAGACCATGGGGACCTCCAGTTGGGAGCCCGATGGTACGCGATGTGACCCAGGGGCGGGCGACCGCCGCGATCAATACGCCAGGTTCGACGGGATCATGCGCTCGACCTCGACCACCTCGACGCCGGCGCGCGCGGCGTAGTCGACCACCTGCTCGCGGCTGACCCGCCCGACCGCGAAGTACTTGGCCGCCGGGTGGTTGAGGTACAGGCCCGACACCGACGCGGTCGGCACCATGGCCAGGCCCTCGGTCAGCGAGATGCCGTGGAAGTCGCCGTGACCGAGGAGCTCGAACAGGGCGCGCTTCGGGCCGTGATCGGGACACGCCGGATAGCCGAAGGCCGGGCGGATGCCGCGGTACTGCTCGTCGAGGAGCTCGGCGTGGCTCAAGCGCTCGTCGGCGCCGTAACCGCAGTCGACCCGGGCCTGGTGGTGCAGGTACTCGGCGAAGGCCTCGGCCAGGCGGTCGGCCAGGGCCTTGGCCATGATCGAGTGGTAGTCGTCGTGGTCGGCCTCGAACCGCGCCACCACCGCGTCGAGCCCCAGGCCGGCGGTGACCGCGAACATGCCGAGGTGATCGCGGGGCGCGCCGTCGGCGCCGACCGGCGCGACGAAGTCGGCCAGCGACAGGCACGGGGTCCGATCCTCCTGCTGGCGCAACATCGGCAGCCGGACCGGGCGGTCGGCCCACACGATCACGTCGTCGCCGTCGGCGGCGGCCGGGAAGAAGCCGTAGACCCCGCGGGCGGTCAGGGCTCGCTCGTCGATCAATCGGGCCAGGAGCGCCTGGGCGTCGGCGAAGAGCTTGCGCGCGGCCTCGCCCTTCACCGGATCGTCGAGGAGCTTGGGATAGAGCCCCGACAGCTCCCAGGTGTGGAACAGCGGCGACCAGTCGATCCACGGCACCAGATCGGCGATCGCGACCTCGACGGTGCGCACGCCGGTGAAGCTGGGATGGGCCAGCTCGGTGAAGTCGATCGTGGCGCGCCGGGTCCGGGCCTCGGCCAGGTCGACCAGCGGGCGTCGGCTGTGCTGGGCGGCGAACTGCTCGCGGGCGGTGGCCTGCTTGGCCGCGACCTCGGCCAGGTAGCTGGCGCGCTCGCCGCCCAGGATCCGCCCGAGGACGCCGACCGCCAGCGAGGCGTCGGCGACGTGGACCGTCGGCCCGGTGTAGACCGGCGCGATCTTGACCGCGGTGTGCTTGCTCGACGTCGTGGCGCCGCCGATGAGCAGCGGCGTGGTCATGCCGCGGCGATCCATCTCCTTGGCGACGCTGATCATCTCGTCGAGCGACGGCGTGATCAGGCCCGAGAGGCCGATCACGTCGGCGCCCAGGTCGCGGGCGGCGTCGAGGATCTTGGCGGTCGGCACCATCACGCCCAGGTCGTGGACGTCGTAGCCGTTACAGCGCAGCACGACCGCGACGATGTTCTTGCCGATGTCGTGGACGTCGCCCTTGACGGTGGCGATCACCATCGTGCCCTTGCCGGCCCGGGCGCTCGGCCCGCCGGCGGCGCGCTCGGCCGCCATCAGCGGCTCGAGGATCGCCACCGCCTTCTTCATCACCCGCGCGCTCTTGACCACCTGGGGCAGGAACATCTTGCCGGCGCCGAACAGCTCGCCGACGACGTTCATGCCGTCCATCAGCGGCCCCTCGATGATCGCCAGCGGCCGCGGGTACACGGTCAGGGCCTCGGCGACATCGGCGTCGATCCAGTCGGTGGTGCCGGTGATGAGCGCGTGGGCCAGGCGGCGGGCCAGGGGCTCGCGCCGCCACGCCAGCTCGTCTTCCTTCTTGGCGACCGCGCCGCCCAGGGTCGCGGCCAGGGCCAGGAGCCGCTCGGTGGCGTCGGGCCGGCGGTTCAGCACCAGATCCTCGACGTGCTCGCGCAGGACCGGATCGATCTCCTCGTAGACCGCGAGCTGGCCGGCGTTGACGATGGCCATGTCCAGGCCGGCCTTGATCGCGTGGTACAGGAACACCGCGTGCATCGCCTCGCGCACCACCGGCTGGGTACGGAACGCGAACGACAGGTTGGACAGGCCGCCCGAGATCTTCATCCCCGGGCACTGGGCCTTGATGAGCGGCAGGGCCTCGAGGAAGGCCACGGCGTAGCCGTCGTGCTCCTCCATGCCGGTGCCGATCGTGAGGATGTTGGGATCGAAGATCAGATCCTCGGGGGCGAAGCCGACCTCGGCGGTGAGCAGGCGGTAGGCGCGCTGGGCGATCGCGACCCGGTGCTCGACGGTGGTGGCCTGGCCGGTCTCGTCGAAGGCCATCACCACGACCGCGGCGCCGTAGCTGCGCACGATCCGGGCCTGGCGCAGGAACTCGGCCTCGCCCTCCTTGAGCGAGATCGAGTTGACGACGCCCTTGCCCTGCAGGCAGGCCAGGCCGGCCTCGATGATCGAGAACTTCGAGCTGTCGATCATGATCGGCAGCCGGGCGATGTCGGGCTCGGCCGCGATCAGGTTCAAGAACCGGCGCATCGCGGCGACGCCGTCGAGCATGCCCTCGTCCATGCACACGTCGAGGAGGTTGGCGCCGCCCTCGACCTGCTGGCGCGCGACCGCGACCGCCTCGTCGTACTTGTCGTCCTTGATCAGCCGGCGGAACGCCGCCGAGCCGGTGACGTTGGTGCGCTCGCCGATCAGCGTGAAGTTCGACTCGCGGGTCAGGGTCAGCGGCTCGAGGCCGGCCAGCCGGGTCAAGGGCTCGGGCCGCGCGACCTGGCGCGGCGGCAGGTGGCGGACCGCCTCGGCGATCGCCCGGATGTGCTCGGGCCGCGAGCCGCAGCAGCCGCCGACCAGGTTGAGCCAGCCCTGGCGCGCGAAGTCGCCCAGGACGCCGGCCATGTGGGCCGGGGTGTCGTCGTAGCCGCCGAACTCGTTGGGCAGGCCGGCGTTGGGATAGACCGCGGTCCGGCGCCCGGCGATCCGCGACAGCTCCTCGACATACGGCCGCAGATCGTCGGCGCCCAGGGCGCAGTTGATGCTGACCGCGAACAGGTCGGCGTGGTCGATCGAGTTGTAGAACGCCTCGAGGGTCTGGCCCGACAGGGTCCGGCCCGAGCGGTCGGTGATCGTGACCGAGGCGATCACCGGCACGCGGCGCACGCCGGCGGCGAACATCCGGCCGATGCCGTGGAGGGCGGCCTTCAGGTTGAGCGTGTCGAACGCGGTCTCGGGCAGGAGCAGATCGACGCCGCCCTCGACCAGCGCCCGGGCCTGGCGCTCGTAGGCGTCGGCTAGCTCGGCGAAGGTGATGGCGCGGAACCCGGGGTCGTTGACGTCGGGCGACAACGACGCGGTCTTGTTGGTCGGCCCCATCGAGCCGGCGACGAACCGCGGTCGGCCGTCGGCGGCCTCGGCGCGATCGGCGGCGCGGCGGGCCAGGCGCGCGCCGGCCAGGTTGAGATCGTCGACGACGTGGTCGGGTAGGCCGTAGTCGGCCATCGCCACCGTGGTCGCGGTGAAGGTGTTGGTCTCGACGATGTCGGCGCCGGCGGCGAAGTACTGGTCGTGGACCGACTCGATCACCTGGGGCTGGGTCAGGACCAGGAGGTCCATGTTGCCCTTGAGCGGCTGGCCGTGGTCGGCGAAGCGCTCGCCGCGGTAGGCGGCCTCGTCGAAGCCGTAGCCCTGCAAGAGCACGCCCATCGATCCGTCGAGGACGATGATCCGTTCGGCGAAGGCGGCTTCCAGGGCGGCGGTGCGATCGGCCATCGTCGGTCGGTACCACGAAGCCCGGCCCCGGCCAACCAGGTCGCGGCGCGGGTACTGCTGGAGGTTGGTCGCCAAACCTCCCTCGGCGGGGTCACGCCACCGCCGAGCCTCCCTCCGCGACGCTTGCTGCTGGAGCCATCCGGCCCCGAAAATGCCGCGGGGCCCGACGCGGTGTGCGGCGTGGGCCCCGGTGTATCAGCCGGTGATGGCGGCGACTACTTGGCGCCGGCCTTGGCGCGGAACTCGTCGCGGTACTTGAGCACCATCTCGAGCTCGCCCTTCGTGTACATCTTGCCGGCCAGGCCGTCCCACACTTCCTTGGCCGCCTTGTCGAAGGCCGCGATCATGTCGGGGCTGACCTCGGTGACCTTCACGCCCTTGCGCTCCATCTGCTTGCGCGCGCTCTCGTTGTCCTTGCGGATCTGCTTGCGCAGCGTCTTCTGCATGCCCTTGGTGATCTTGTTGATCAGCTTCTGGTCGTCGGCGCTGATCTTGTTGAGCACGTCGAGCTTGGTGACGGTGGCGCCGATCGCGTAGGACAGCGGCATCGAGGTCATGTACTTGACCTTGGTGTTCCACTGCAGCGCGACCGCGGCCAGCGGCGAGCCGTAGCAGGCGTTGATGCGGCCGGTCGACAGGGCCGGCTCGACCTCGGGCACGCCCAGCGGCACGCCCGACACGCCGAGCTTCTTGTACATCTCGCGGACCAGGGTGTCGTCACCCCACATCCACAGCTTGGCCTTCTTGACGTCGGCGATGCTGGCGAACGGGTCCTTCGACATCAGGTAGACCCAGCCGACCTCGCCGCGATCGCCCAGGCGGAAGCCCTTGGCCTCGAACTTCTTGACGAAGTGCGACCACATCTTGTCGGCGACGTAGTCGAGCTCCTCGGCCGAGGCGAACATCCGCGGCAGCTCGAGCACCCGGATCGACTCGTCGACCATCGACAGGCCGACCGAGGTCACGGCGGCGCCGTCGAGCTGGCCGAGGTTGATCTTGCGGATGACGTCGCGCTCGTCGCCCTGGACGCCGCCGGCGTAGTACTTGACCTTGACCCGACCGGTGGTCTTGGTCTCGATCTCGGCGCCGCCCTTGCCGAGGATCTTCATCCACGAGCTGCCGTCGGGGGCCAGGGTCGCGAGCCGGATCTCGAGGCCGTCGGCGGCGGCCGGGGCGATGGCGGTGAGCGAGGCCGCGACCGCGGTCGCCAGGCCGAGACGAGTGAAGATGGGCGTGCGCATTTAGAAGAGCTCCTTTTCCTGGCTGAGGTACCGGCGGGCGCGCCGGTGGGCGATCTCGTTCGCGAGGCGCTGCTCCGGCCAGATGGCGGGATCGGTCTGCAGCACCTTGACCAGCTCGTCGTGGAAGAACTGGCGGTTCTGGGTCATGACGCCGACGCGGCGGGCGTAATTCACCTTGGCCAAGAGAAACTTGCCCTCGGTGATCTCGATCGCGAGCTTGAAGTGCTTCTCGGCCTCGGCGGCGTTGCCGCCGAGCTGGGCGCCCGACGCGGTGTAGAGCAGGCCGAGCGCGATGTGGGGCAGCGCGGCCAGGGCCTTGTCCTTGGGCGCCGACTTGGCGTCGAGCTCGACGACCTTGAGCAGCATGGCCTTGGCGGTCGGCGCCTGGGCCACCAGCTCGACGTTGTCCTTGTTGTGGTTGATCATCGAGCCGAGGCCGATGGCCGCCCACATGAGCGGGGTGCGCTTGCCGCCGCTGGCCGAGGCGATGAGCTTCGCGACCGACTCGGTGTCGCCGAACAGGCCGTCCTGCCACTTCTTGCCGAGCTGCTTGAGCGCGTAGTTCATGCAGCGCAGGAACATGCGGCTCGAGCGGTTGTCGAGCTCCTGGGCCAGGTCGAAGTCCTTGGCGATGAGCGCGCGCTCCCACTCGTCCTCGACGAAGCCGATGCCGTACTGGCAGTAGCCCTCGGTGAGGATGCCGAGGAGGATCGGGTTCTCGGGGTGGACCACCCAGAAGCCCTCGACGGTCTTGAGCGTGCCAGGGATCGCGCGGGCGGCCAGCTCGTAGTCGGACTCCATCTTCAAGG
Organism: Kofleriaceae bacterium; assembly: GCA_018057825.1. Classification (GTDB taxonomy): domain Bacteria; phylum Myxococcota_A; class Polyangia; order Haliangiales; family Haliangiaceae; genus UBA2376. The sequence continues at coordinate 201,820 of JAGPCY010000001.1, forward strand.
ACGGCTGGGCCCGGATCAGCACCTTCGCCGTGGTGTTGACCGTGAACTGACCCATGTCGCAGGCCGCGAGGGCGACGAGCGCCGCGGCGGCGAGGCCAACCCGAGCGCGGCCGACGGTGGTGCGGGAAGTACGGATCATGCGGGAGGTCCTATCAGAGACGAGGAGCGGGCGTAGCGGATTCATCCGAGGTCAGGCGGGCGCCCGACCGCTACCCCGGCCTGGAGGCTAAGAGAGCGAAAGGCAAGAGTCAATCGCCGCGGTCGACCCGGTCCTCCGCTATCATGGGGCGGTGCAACCGGCGACCTGGCTGGCCCTGGTAGCGCTCGCGGGCTGCCAGGCCGACAAGCTCGGCCTGGGGGCGCCCGAGGCCAGCGACGGGGTCGGTCGGGCCGGGACCCTGGTGGTGTCGCGGCCGCTGGACGCCACCTCCCTCGATCCGGCGCGCCCGTCCGACAACGAGTCGACCGAGGTGATCGCGCAGGTGTTCGAGACCCTGGTCCGCTACCGGCCGGGCTCGACCGACATCGAGCCCGGGCTGGCGGTGTCCTGGGAGGTCGACGCCAGCGGCCGGGTCTGGACCTTCCGCCTGCGGCCCGGGGTGGTCTTCCACGACGGCACGCCGTTCGACGCCGAGGCGGTGGTGTTCAGCTTCGAGCGCCAGCGCGACCCGCGCCACCCGTTCCACCTCGGCAAGTTCGGCTACTGGGCCAACGCCTACAAGAACGTCGAGCGGGTCGAAGCGGTCGATCGCCTGACCGTGCGGATCACGATCGCCGAGCGCTTCGCGCCGTTCCTCGCCAGCATGGCGATGTTCCCGGTGGCGATCGTGTCGCCGACCGCGGTGGCGCGGTGGCGCGAGGACTTCGCCGAGCACCCGGTGGGGACTGGCCCGTTCGCGTTCGTGCGCTGGGATCGCGGCGAGCGCATCGTGATCGCGCGCAACCCGCGGTACTGGGGCGAGCGCACGGCCAGCGCCCGGGTGGTGTTCGAGGTCGAGCCCGACGCGCGGCAGCGCTTGATCGCCCTCGAGAGCGGCGCCGCCGACGTCGCCCTGGCGATCTCGCCCGACGAGCTGCAGTACGCCGACCTCCACCCCGGCCTGACCTTGCACCGGCCGCCGGCCAACAACGTCACCTACCTGGCGATGAACTGCACCCGGCCGCCGTTCGATCGGGTCGAGGTCCGGACCGCGCTGGCCCTGGCGATCAACAAAGAGGCGATCGTGCGCCTGGCGTACCAGAGCCTGGCCATCGCGGCCCATGGACCGCTGCCGCCGACCCAGTGGGGCTACCAGGCCGGCGGCGGTGGCCCCGGCTACGACCCCGACGCGGCCCGGGCCCGCTTGACCGCGCTGGCCGCCGCGGGCGCGATCGATCTCGGCCAGACCTACCGGCTCTACGCGCCGGCGACGCCGCGGCCGTACCTGCCCAACCCCGAGCAGGTGGCGCGCCTCATCCAGGCCAACCTGGAGGCGGTCGGGCTCAAGGTCGAGCTGGTGCTCCAGCCCTTCGCGGCCCAGCGCAGCGACACCCAGACCGGTCGCCACGACCTGGCGCTGGCCGGCTGGGTCGGCGACAGCGGCGATCCCGACAACTACCTCTTCCTCCTGTTCGACAAGGACAACACCACCCCGGGCATCGCCCGCAACATCGCCTTCTACCGCAGCGACGAGGTCTCGGAGCTGTTGCGCCGGGCCCAGCGGGTCGAGGATCGGTCGGCGCGCGAGGGGCTGTACGCCGAGGCCCAGGCCCGGATCGCGGCTGACGCGCCGTGGGTGCCGCTGGCCCACTCGCAGGTCGTGGTCGCGACCCGCGAGGACGTCACCGGGGTCGCGGTCAGCGCGGCGGGCGCGGTGTTCTACGCCGGGATCCGACGGATCTCGCGATGAGCTGGCTGAGCGCGCTGCCGCGAGCGCTCGGGCGTGGGCTGGCGTGGCCGGTCCGCAGGATCGCCCGCACCCGCCTGCGCACCAAGCTGGCGCTCGCGCTGTCGGTCGCCGCGCTCTTGCCGATGCTGGTGGTGGCGTCCTTGGCGTCGGGAGTCGTGCTCGGCAGCCTCGACCGCGGCCTGCAGCGCGACGTCGAGCGCCAGCTCGCGGTCGGGCTCAACCTGACCCTGCGCGCGGTCGAGCGCCAGGGCGTCGACGCGGTCGAGCTGGCCGGCCACGACGAGCTGGCGGCGGCGGTCGGTCAGGGCGAGGCCGCGGTGCGCGAGGTCCTGGCGCGGGCCGCGCCGTACCTGCCGTCGTCGGTGGTCCAGGTCTTCGCCGCCGACGGTCGGCTCCTGGCCACCGAGATCGTCGGCGGCGACGCCGCGCGCTTCGCCGAGCTGGCGGTCGACGGGCGGGCCGCGACGGTGACCGCCGGCCTGGCGTGGTCGCGGCGCGTGACCTTCGAGCTGTCGGCCAAGGGCGTGGTGGTGCGGGCGGTGGCGCCGATTGTCGGGCGCTCGCTGCGGCTGTCGGGCGCGGTCGTGGTGTCGGTCCCCCTCGACGGCGACTTCGCCGACAGCATCAAGGGCGCGCTCGGCGTCGACGTCCTGGTCGGCGGCCTGAACGCCGGGGTGGCGACCTCGACGGTGCGCGACCGCGACGGCCGGCGGCTGAGCGCGGTCCAGGTCCCGACCGGGGTCCTGCAGCGGGTCCGCGAGCGTCGGCAGCCGGTCGAGACCCTGGCGATCGCCGGCCGCGAGCACGCGGTGGCGTGGACCGCGCTGGTCGACGATCGCGGTCGCGCGGTCGGGCTGTTCGCGGTGGCGATCGATCGCCGCAGCCTGTCGCGGGCCCAGCGCGTGGCGTTCCGCTCGCTGGCGATCGGCGCCGCGGTCGCGCTGGTGTTCGCGCTCGGGCTGGCCGCGCTCTTGACCCGCCGGGTCGGGCGGCCGATCGCGACCCTGCACCGCGGCGCGATCGCGATCGCGCGCGGCGAGCTCGATCAGGTGATCGACGTGCCGGCCGGCGACGAGATCGGCGACCTGGCGGCGGCCTTCGCGCAGATGACGGCGGCGCTCAAGGAGAACCAGCAACGGCTGGCGGCGCGCATGCGCGAGATGGTGGCGATCCACGACGCCGGCCGGGCGATGTCGTCGGTGATCGAGTTCGATCAGGTGTCGGCCAAGGTGGTCGAGTCGATCGCGCGGGTGTTCGAGGTCCGGCTGTGCGCGCTGTTCGCGGTGACCTCGGCCGGGCGCGCCGATGAGCCGCGGGTGGCGGTGGCCGCGGCGCGGGTCCGCAGGTCGGCGCCGGGGGCGTCGCTCATCGGCGTCGATCCGGCCGACGCTGCGCCGCTGGCGCCGATCGCGTCTCAGGTCGCGCGGCTGCGCGCGACCCTGCGGATCGACGACGCCTCGGCCGATCCGCGCCGGCGCGACGCCGCCCTGGCCGCCGGCATCGACGGCTCGCTCCTGGCCACGCCGCTCGAGCGCAAGGGCGCGGTGGTCGGCGTACTGGTGGTCGGCCGGACCCGGCAGCACCGGCCGTTCCTCGAGGCCGACGCCAACCTGCTGGCGACCTTCGCCGATCAGGCCGCGGCCGCGGTCGAGAACGCTCGGCTCTACGCTCAGGTCCGCGACGCCAGCGAAGAGCTCGAGGCCAAGGTCCGGCTGCGCACCGCCGAGCTGACCGCGATCAACGCCGAGCTCGGACGCGCCCTGGCGGACCTGCGCGACACCCAGGCCCAGCTCGTCCTGTCGGAGCGGATGGCCGGCCTGGGCCTCTTGGTGGCCGGCGTCGCCCACGAGATCAACTCGCCGTCGGCGGCGATCCGCGGCGCCGTCGAGGGCATGACCGCGGCGATCGGCCGGATCGCCCATCGCCTGCGCGACTTGATCGAGGCCTTGCCCGAGCCGGCGGCGCGGGCCGCGGTGGTGGCCGAGGTCGAGGACCACGCGCGCCGGCTGGCCGAGGCCCGGATGCCGACCGGGGCCGCGGTGCGGCGCGCCGCCCGCGAGCTGCGGGGCGCGCTGGCGCCGTGGGGCGAGGCCGCGATCGAGCTGGCGCCGCGGCTGGCCGAGGCCGGGGCCGACCCCGGGCTGGTGGCGCGGCTGGGCGGGGCAGTGCCGCCGGTGGCGGCGCCGGCGCTGGTCGCGTACCTGGTCGAGTACGCCGACGTCCATCGGAGCTCGCTGGTGATCGGCAACGCGATCGTCCGCATCCAGCGCATCGTGGGTGCGCTCAAGACCTACTCGCACCTCGACGAGGAGCCGACCCGGGTCGCCACCGATCTGCACGAGGGCATCGAGACCACCCTCACCCTGATGGCGTACTCGCTGCGTGATATAACCGTGGTGCGGCGTTTCGCCCAGTTGCCATCGGTGCCGATCTTCGTCGACGAGCTCAACCAGGTCTGGACCAACCTGATCCAGAACGCCGTGCAGGCGTGCGCCGGCAAGGGCACGATCGCGATCGAGACCGCGCTGGCCGAGCCCGACGGCGTCGTCGTGCGGGTCGTCGACGACGGGCCCGGGATCCCCGCCGACATCCAGCCGCGGATCTTCGAGCCGTTCTTCACCACCAAGCCCAAGGGCGAGGGCACCGGGCTGGGCCTGGGGATCGTCGCCCAGATCGTGGCCAAGCACGCGGGGCGGGTCCGCTGCGAGTCGGCGCCCGGCCGCACGATGTTCGAGGTCTGGCTGCCGCGCCGGGCCGCGCCGGTGGTCGAGGTGATCGGGTGACCGTGCGCGAGACCATCCTGTGCGTCGACGACGAGGAGGGCGTGCTGCACGCGCTGCGCCAGCAGCTCGGCGCTCGGTTCGGCCACGAGTGCGAGATCGCGACCGCGTCGTCGGGGCACGACGCCCTCGAGCTGCTCGACGAGCTCGAGCGCGACGGCGAGCGGATCGCGGTGGTGATCGCCGATCAGATCATGCCGGGCATGAAGGGGGTCGACCTCCTCGAGCTGGTCGATCGCCGGAGCCCGTCGACGACCAAGATCCTCTTGACCGGCCAGGCCGGGCTCGACGCGGTGGTGTCGGCGATCAACCGCGCCAACCTGAACCACTACCTGGCCAAGCCGTGGGACGAGGCGTCGCTCCGACTGGCGGTCGAGAACCTGCTGCGGCAGTACCGCCTGACCGCCGAGAACCGCGAGCTCATCGCGACCTTGTCGGCGAAGAACCAGGCGCTCCTCGAGATGAACCGCGAGCTCGAGGCCAAGATCCACGAGCGGACCCACGAGCTGGCCGAGGCCAACGCCCGCCTGGCCCAGCTCGCGGTCACCGACGGCCTGACCGGCCTGTACAACCACCGCCACTTCCACGAGCGCCTGGCCCTCGAGGTCGAGCGGTCGGCGCGCAACGGCCTGCCGCTGTCGCTGCTCATGATCGACGTCGATCACTTCAAGCACTACAACGATCATCACGGGCACCCGGCCGGCGACGAGGTGCTGCGGCAGATGGCGCGTCTCCTGGCCGAGGGCCGGCGCGCCAACGATCTGGTGGCGCGCTACGGCGGCGAGGAGTTCGGGCTGGTCCTGGTCGACACCGCCAAGTTCACGGCGGCCAAGCTGGCCGAGCGGATCCGCGATCGGGTGGCCAGCCACGGCTTCGTCAACGCCGACGCCCAGCCCGGCGGCACGATGTCGATCTCTGTCGGCGTGGCGTCGTTCCCCGACGACGCCAGCGACGCCGAGGCGCTGATCCAGGCCGCCGATGACGCGCTGTACGCGGCCAAGCGGGCCGGGCGCGATCGGGTGGTGCTGGCGGCCAGCGCGGCGATCGATCCGGGCTCCGGGTGAGCCGGGCGGCGGGTGAGCCGGGCGGGAAGGGGTGAGCCGGCCTCGGTTGCGGTAGGTTCGGGCTAATGACCACGCTCGCTCCGCCCATCCCGATGGACGTCGCCGTGATCGGCGCCGGCAGCTACGGCACCGGTCTGGCCCTGGTCGCCGCCGCCGCCGGCCACCGCGTGACCCTGTGGTGCCGCGGTGAGGCCATGGCGGCCGAGCTGATGGCCAGCCGCGAGAACCGCGCGTACCTGCCGGGGTACCGCCTGCCCGACGCCGTGACCGTGACCGCCGACCTCGAGGTCGCGATCCGCGGCAAGGCGATCGTCGTCGGTGTGACGCCGTCCCACGCGATCCGCGACGTCCTCGGCCGGGCCGCGGCCTGGCTCGAGCCCGACGTGATCGTGGTGAACGCGTCGAAGGGCCTCGAGGACGGCACGCTCCAGACCATCGATCGGGTCTACGCCGACATCTTCCCGGAGCGCATCGCCGGCCGCGCGACGTTTCTGTCGGGGCCGACCTTCGCCGCCGAGATCGCCGGTGGGATGCCGTCGGCGATCGTCCTGGCCGGGCGCGATCCGGCGACCGCGGCGTTGGTCCAGCGGGCGCTGTCGACCGATCGGTTCCGCACCTACGTGACCGACGACGTGATCGGCGTGCTGGTCGGCGGCGCGATCAAGAACGTGGTCGCGATCGCCGCCGGCGTGTCCGACGGCCTGGGCTTCGGCTCGAACGCCCGGGCCGCCCTCATCACCCGCGGGCTGGCCGAGATCACCCGGGTCGGGGTGGCGATGGGGGCCGATCCGGTGACCTTCGCCGGGCTGTCGGGGATGGGCGACCTGGTGCTCACCTGCTCGAGCGACACCTCGCGCAACCGCAAGGTCGGGCTGGCGCTGGGGCGCGGCCAGACCATGGCCGAGATCCTGGCCGAGATGCGGATGGTCGCCGAGGGCGTGAAGACCACCAAGGTGGCGCACGATCTGGCGGCCAAGCTGGGCGTGCCGGCGCCGATCACCGACGTCATGTACGCGATCGTCCACGACGGCGTGCCGGCCAAGGCGGCGATGCAGCGCCTGACGCAGCGCCAGCTCCGCGCCGAGAAGGACTGACCCCGCGGGGCGCCGGCGGCGCGGCGCGGCTACGCGAGGCCGCGCGAGTCAACGCGGGAACAGGTCGTCCCGCGCGGCGATGATCTGGGCGCAGGTCGTGCCGGGCGCGACCCGGACCGCGCGGAACGTCGACGGCGTGCCGGGCTGCTGGGTGATGATCGGGTTCAGGTTCTTGACCGCGCCGATCTGCGACGGCGTGCACGCGCCGCCGGTGGCCAGGTGGCAGCCGAGGATGCCCTGCTGGATCGAGGCGTCGATCTCGCCGAGGATGAGGTCGGTCGAGAACACCTCGCCGGTCAGCGCGAACTGGGTCCGCAAGCTGACGTAGACCTCGTCGAGGTTGACCGCCGGCACGTCGTAGGCGCGCAGGGTCGCGCCCGGCTTGGCGTCGCCCTCCTGGTCGCACGCGCAGTTGACGCCGATGGCCAGCGCGCACGCGGTGTCGGCCGACGGCGGGCAGAACCGGAACCGGCCCTCGGCGTCGGCCTCCGGCAACGGCTGGCTGCCGGCGGTGGCGGCCTCGAGGACCGCGCCCAGGACCAGGGTGAAGCGCTCGGTGGTCAAGGTCGCGCAGGTCGCGCTGTCGGAGGTCAGGGTGCCGCTGCCGGTGACCCCGGCGACCGAGGCGACGGTGGCCTCGGGGACCTCGAACCGGATCGGCCGCTCCTGGCCGGAGATCGGGATCGCCGGGATCTCGATCGCGCAGGCCTCGGCGGTGACCGCGACCGCGGTGCCGTTCTGATCGATGTCGAGGGCGATCAACAGCTCGGCGGTGGTGTCGACCTCGACCAGGCCGGAGGCGTTGACGTGGACGTTCAAGGTGCCGAGCACGGCCGCGCGGCCATCGAGGGGCGCGAAGGTGCCACCGGGCACGCACTGCTCGCCGAACACCCGGGCGTCGACCTGGTCGCCGCCTCCGGCCGGCCCGCAGGCGGCGAGGGTGGACGCGAGGACCAAGGGCAGTCGCATCCCGCCACGCTACCACCACTGGGGCGCCGCCAGTGCGACCGCGATCACCGCGGTGGACGGCGCGCCGCCGGGGATGATACTCGGTCGCGATGGCTCGGGTCCGCGCGTTCGTCGCCCTGGTCGCGGTCGCCGCGCCGGCGGTCGCCCACGCCAACCCGATCGAGCTGTTCGGGTTCGGCAGCCGCCATGGCGCCCACGCCGGGGCCGGGGTCGCCGACGTCGACGACATGGCCGCGACGTGGATGAACCCGGCCGGGCTGGCCGCCGGGCGCCGGACCCTGACGACCGGGCTCCTGGGCGCGGTCTCGAACCTGCGGGCCGAGGGCCAGCGCCTGCCGCTGGCCCAGCCCGGCGGCGGGCTGTTCGGCCTGACCCTGCCGGCGCCCCTGGGCGGCCCGCTGGCGGGCCGGGTCGGCCTGGGCCTGGGCATGTATGTGCTGCCGACGTCGATCGTCCGGATTACCGCGCGCTTCCCGGATCAGCCGTTCTTCCCGTATTACCAGGGTCGCGCGGAGCGCCTGGTGATCGTGCCTGGCGTCGGGGTCGCCCTGGGCGGCGGCTGGTCGGTCGGGGTGGCCGCCAACTTCCTGGCGGGGCTGACCGGTGGGATCGAGGCCGGCGAGGGCGCGACCCGCGCGCTCGAGGCTCGGGTCGACGAGGTCGTGCCGGCGGTGGCGCGGCTGGTGGCCGGCGTGACCTGGCGACCGCGCCGCGATCTGGCGGTGGCCGCGGTCTTTCGCCAGCGCTTCGAGGTGCCGTTTCAGACCACCGCGGAGACCGAGGTCGCCGGCGAGCCGATCGATCTCGACCTGGCGGCGACCGGGCAGTTCTCGCCGCATCAGGTCGCGGTCGGCGCGACCTGGCGGCCGCCCGGCGGCGCGATCCACCTCGACCTCGGCTACGCCCGGTGGTCGACCTACCCCGGGCCCTTCGTCGCGGTCGGCAGCGCCCTGCCGCTGGTCGGTCAGCTCGCGGCCGAGCTGCCGGCGGTGCCGTGGCGCGACACGGTGTCGGCGCGGCTGGCCGGCGACTGGACGATCACCGAGCGGGTCACGGCGCGCGGCGGCTACGGGTTCGAGACCTCGCCGGTGCCAGCCGAGCAGCCCGGCGTGACCAACCTGCTCGACGGCCCCAAGCACACGGTCGGCCTCGGCCTGGGGCTGGCGTGGCCGCGCGCCCTCGGCGGCAAGGGCCTGCGCCTCGAGCTGCACGGCCAGGCCCAGCTCGTCGGCAGCCGCGCGATCGCCAAGACCCTCTTGCCGGCCGGCTCGACCGCCGGCAGCTTCGAGGGGCTGCGCGACGAGGTCACCGACGATCCGAGCGACCCGGCGACCCAGGGCGCGCAGATCTCGAACCCCGGCTACCCGGGGCTCGACTCGGGCGGCCAGGTGTTCTCGGGCGGCCTCACCGTCGAGGTCGGGCTGTGAGGGCGGCTGGGTACGCGCTGGTCGCGACCGCGGCCCTGGCGGCGACCGTGGCCCTGGCGGCGACCGTCGGCGCGGCGGTCGCCGATCCACTCGAGCAGTACGGCTTCGGCGGCGCCGCCGCCGGGCAGGGCGGCGCGGTCACCGCGACCGCGGTCGGCGCGCCGGCGGCCCATCACCAGCCGGCCGGGGTCGCCCTGGCCACGCTGCCCGAGGCCACGGTCGGCTGGAGCGTGGGCTGGATGGGCCTCGAGCTCGACGGTCGCGACGCCGGCGTCGAGGCGGTCCACGGCACCTCGCTCGGCCTGGCGATCCCGATCGCCCTCGGGCCCGAGGTCCGCGGCGGCGTCGGCCTGGCGCTGTACCTGCCGGACCAGTACCTGGCGCGGATCCGCCTGGCGCCGATCACCGAGCCGCGCTTCGTGCTCCTCGACAACGACGCCCGGATCGTCGTCGAGCCGGTGGCCGCGGTGGCCTACCAGGACAAGCTGGCGCTCGGCGTCGGGGCGTCGCTCCTGGCCGACGCCCGCTCGCGCAAGATCGTCTTCGACGTCGGCGTGGTGGCCGGCGACAAGGTCGGCGAGGCCGAGCTCGACGTCGAGCTGCCGCCGCGGGTCGCGCCGCTCATCGGGCTGTGGTTGCGCCCGCACCCGCGGGTCCGGGCCGGGTTGACCTACCGCGGCCAGCTCTCGCTCGATCTGGCCCTCGACATCCTGGCCAACGTCGAGGTCGCCGGGGTGGTGACCGGCGACGCGCTGATCGCGCTTCGGGCCAGCGACTACTTCACGCCGGCGCGCTTGACCGGCGCGCTCGCGGTCGACCTGGGCGACCGCGCCACCATCGCCGGCGAGGTGGTGTGGAGTCGGTGGTCGGCCTTCCCGCGGCCCCCTGATCTCGACGTCCTGGTCGCCCTCGACATCACGCCGCCCTTGGTGTCCACCGACGCGCCGGCCCCCGACTTCGCCGACACCGTCGGGGTTCGCCTCGGCGGCGAGGTCCGCGCCGACCTGGCGCCCGGGCCGCTGGCGATCCGCGCCGGGTTCGGCTACGTGCCATCGCCGGTGCCGCCGCAGACCGGCCTCACCAGCTACGCCGACGGCGATCGCCTCGAGCTGGCCGCCGGGGTTGGGCTCGAGCTGGCCGACGCCCGGCCGATCCTGACCAAGCCGATCGCGATCGATCTCGGGTTGCGCTGGCAGCACGTCGCTGCGGCCTTGACCCAGAAGGACGCCGGGGCCTTCCCCGGCCAGGCGTTCTCGTCGGGCGGCGACCTGGTCCACGCGACCCTGACCACGACGGTGAGGTTCTGATGCGCGCCCTCGCGTTGGTCCTCGGGGTCACGCTCGCCGCCTGCGGCTTCGCGCCCGAGGAGCGGTTCAGCGGCGCCCAGCTCGGCGACGGCATCGCGCCGTGGCGCGACCTCGGCCCGGCCCCGGTGTGCCTGGGCAACGAGTTCCTCGGCCCGGCCGGGACCCCGCCGGGCGGCTTCTGCTTCGATCGCAACCAGATCGAGGCGCCGTGCACCGAGGCCGAGGACTGCCGCTCGCGCGAGGCCTGCGTGTGCGGCCGATGCACGGTGGCGTACTGCGCGACCGCGTCGGACTGCGCGGCCGATCGCATCTGCACCTTCGCGCAGAACCGCTGCGACGTCCGCTGCGTCGACGCCGGCGACTGCGCGGCCGGCGAGGAGTGCCAGAACGGCGCCTGCCGCGGCCGGTGCGCGACCTCCGACGAGTGCCAGACCGGCGAGGTGTGCTCGAGCCGGAACTTCTGCGTGACCGACGCCTGCGCGGTCGACGGCGAGTGCGCGGCGGGCGAGCGCTGTCACATCCAGCGGGTGCCGCGCCTGGTCACCGAGCCGTTCGCGGTCGCCAACCCGGACGGCGTGGTCCTGTACCTCGAGGTCGGCGACGAGGCCCAGCCCGACGAGCGCTCGATCTGGCGCGCCACCTCGCGCGACGGCGTCCGGTTTCGCTTCGATCCGGCGCGGCCGGTCCTCGAGGACGCCGGCGCCGCCCACGCGCCGTCCGTGGTCGCCGACGGCGACGGCTGGGTCTTGTACTACGAGGCCGGCGACGGCGTCGCGATCAAGGCGGCGCGCTCGGCCGACGGCGTGAGCTTCGACGCGCCGACCGTGGTGCTCGCCGGCGGCGCCGGCCCGGCCGCGGTGCGCGCGCCGTCGGCGGTGGCGCTGCCCGATAGCACGGTCGCGGTCTACTACCAGCGCGGGGCGAACCTCGAGCTGGCCACCGGGCCGCTCGGCGGGGCCTTGACGGCGCGCGGTGTGGTCTTGACCCCGGCCGAGGTGACGATCCCGCCCGGGCCGCCGCGCGCGCCGTTCTGGGATGGGGTCACGGCCCTGCGCAGCCCCCACGCCGCGGTGACCTCGGGCCCGGCCGGGGTGGCGCTGCGGCTGTGGTTCGCCGGCTTCGGCCGCGAGAGCGCCGACTCCCAGCAGTTCGGGATGGACGTGGCGATCCCGGCCAACTACTCGCTGGGCTACGCCGCCGGCGACGTGGCCGATCCCGGGGCCCTGACCCCCTGGCCCTACGGACCGGTGGTCGACCGGGTCGCGGCCTTTCTGAGCCACGGTCATGAGTTCGGGCCCGGCGTGGTCCAGCTCGTCGATGGCACCGGCGAGATCCCGGCGTACTTGCTCTACACCGTCGAGGCCACCACCGCCGAGCAGCCGGCCACCGCCGACAGCGCGTTCCAACTCGGGCGCCTCGGGGTGCTGGCGAACGGCGGCGCGGCGCCTTGACCGGCAGGCCTGGTCCTGGCTAAGAACGCGGCGGTTTTCTTTACCCCGCAGGGCCGACCTGCCTACGATCCAAATCCCATGTTCGCAGTCATCGGAAACGTCCTCGCTGGTGTCGCTGCTCTGTCGCTGTTCGCGGCGACCGTGCGGCTGTCCCGCTAGCGGCGCCGCGTCGCGTCGCAACCGCTGGCGCGCGGTCGACCGTCGGGCCTCCGGCCCGGCGTGGGGCTCCGGTCATGAAGGGCCGGCGGGGCTCATGTAGGGTCACCCCGGCGGTGTGGGGGCCTGGTGCGCTCGCGCACGCTACCTCGCCGCGCCCCCATCGGAAGTGACGGCGAACCCCACGGGAGCGCTATACCGTCACCTGTGAGTGACGACAACGACACCCAGTATCGACTGCGGTCTCGTGAGCGGATCGCGGTGAATCCGTCGCCGCGTCCGCGCGAGCGCGCCGGGGACTCGGGGCGACCCTTCGCGCTCGGGAGCAATCCCGACATCGCGGTGGTGCCCGAGCTGGCGGTCCCCTCGCACGCCGGCGTCGCGGTGGCGTTCGGCACGACCACGGTGCTCATCGAGGTCGACGGCGATCGAGTGGTGATGACGATGCCGGGTGGCCTGCGGCTGGTCGGCACGGCCGACGAGGCCGAGCGGCTGGCGTCGGCGCTGCGCCGCTGAGGTGGCGCGACGCGGGCGTGTGAGAGGTCTGTGAGGGTCGTGGCGGCGTCGCCGCGCGTTGCTCGACCATGTCGCTGCGCCTGCGCCTCCGTCGGTCGTCCTCCACCTGTGCGAAGCTCCTCGCGATGCGGCCGTCCGCCACCCTGCGCTTGCCCGGCGGCGCCACGGTCGAGGTCGGGCCGGGGGCGTTGCTCGGCCGGACGCCGGCGGCGACCGCGATGATCGACGATCCGCGGGTGTCCGAGGCCCACGCCTTCGTCAGCCTGCGCCACGGCGAGCTCCACCTGCTGTCGCTGCGTCGCCTGCTCACGCTCGGCACCAAGCCGGTCAACGACGTCGTCCTGCGCCGCGGCCAGGTCATCGGGATCGCCGACGAGCTGACCGTCGAGGTGCTCGACGTCGTGACCCCGACCGAGCTCCTCGCGGTGGCCGCGCCGGGGCAGCCGACTCGGGTGCTGGCCCAGGTCGCGTCGATCGTCGACGATCCGCCGCGCCTGGTGGCCCGGGTCGAGGTCGACGCTCACGTCCAGCTCTGGTCGGTCGGCGAGAGCTGGCGGCTCCGGCGGCGCGGCGGCGCGGCCCAGCCGATCGGGCCCGGCGATACGATCGAGATCGCCGGCGTCACCTTCCGGCTGGTGACCGTGCCGATCGGGCTGGCCGGGCCGTCGCCGACGATCGCCGGCGCTACCGCCGAGCCGATCCGCCTGGTCGCCTACTACGACACCGTCCAGATCCATCGGCGCAACCGCGCGATCGCGACGCTGTCGGGGACCAACGCGCGCATCGTCAGCGAGCTGGTGGCGTGTCACGGGCCGACCGGATGGGAGGTGCTGGCCCGCGGCGTGTGGACCGACGAGGCCGACACCGGCGCGCTGCGCCACCGCTGGGACGTCGCCCTGGGGCGCCTGCGCGCGCGGCTGCGCGAGCTCGGGGTCCGCGATCTGGTCCGGTCCGACGGGGCCGGTCAGCTCGCGCTCGAGCTGTACGAAGGAGATCACGTCGATGACCGCACCTGACGGGCGCGATCGTTCGCGCGCCGGTTGGAGTGAGGATCGCGGCGACCCGCCGAAGAGCGCCAACCCGCTGGCGGTCGCCGCCGAGGCTCGCTACGTCGACGTCGAGCTGGCCGGGGTCGGTGGCATGGGCACGGTGATGGTGGCCGAGGATCAACGGCTGGGCCGGGCGGTGGCGATCAAGCGGATCGCCGTCGATGGCGACGATCAGCGGGCCGCGGCCCGGCTGGCGCGCGAGGCCGCGATCACCGCGCGGCTCGAGCACCCCGGCATCGTCCCGGTCTACGACGCCGGGCTGGGCGCCGACGGGCGCGCCTACTACGCGATGCGGCTGATCCGCGGGCGCTCGCTGGCCGAGGTGCTGGCCGAGGCCGCGCCGCTCGAGGTGCGGCTCCGGCTGGTGCGCGCGTTCCTCGCGGTGTGCCAGGCCATGGCCTACTCGCATCGCCACGGCGTCGTCCACCGCGACCTCAAGCCGGCCAACATCATGATCGGCGAGTTCGGCGAGGTCCACGTCGTCGACTGGGGCCTGGCCGAGGTGCTCGCCGAGACCGGCGACGACAGCGATCCCACCGCCGGCACGCCGGCCTACCTCGCGCCCGAGCGGATCCGCGGCGAGCCGGCGACCCCGGCTGGCGACGTCTGGGCCCTGGGCGCGATCCTGGCCGAGATCATCGTCGGCGATCGCCTGTTGCCCGAGGGCCGCCTCGAGATCCTCGCGGCCTGGGCCGACGGCCAGCCGGCGCGGCCGGTCTGGCCCGAGCGCGCGCCCGCCGAGCTGGTGGCGATCGCCGACAAGGCCCTGGCGACCTCGCCCGCGGCCCGCTACCCCGACGCCGAGCCGCTGGCCGCCGACGTCTCGGCCTTCCTCGACGGGCGGCGGGTCGGCGCCCACGTCTACTCGACCGCTGAGCTGGCGCGCCGGCTGATCGCGGCCTGGCGCTGGCAGCTCGCGGCGATCGCCGCGGCGATGGTGGCGGGTGGCCTGGTGCTGGGCGCGACCTGGACCCGGATCGCGGGCGAACGGCGGCGGGCCTTGACCGCCGAGCGGCGCGCCACCGCGGCGCTCGCCGAGACCCGGTCGGCGTTGGGCTGGGCCCTCGATCGCAGCGCGGTCGCGGCGCTCCTGGCCGGCGACATCGCCGAGGCCGAGCTGTTCGCGGCCCAGGCCTTGTCCTACGGCGAGTCGGCCGATGCCCGCGGTGTCCTGGCCGCGACCCGGGCCGGTGGTCGGCCGGCGGCGACGCGCTTCGATCCGCCGCCGTGTGGCCGGATCACCCCCGACGACCACGATGAGTTTCTGTGCCACGACGGCCGGACCCTGAGCCTGTGGCACGAGGGCGACGCCGCGCCGCGCTGGTCGGTCGTGGTCCAGGCGCTCCAGGTGACCAGCCAGCGCGGCGGACCGATCTACGCGCTCGAGCGCAGCGTCGCGATCTCGGTCTTCGATCGCGCCGACGGCCGCCTCCTGGCGCGGGTGCCGGTGCCGCTCCTGACCGATCAGTTCGTACGTTCGCCTGATCACGATCGCATCGCGGTGGTCAGCGATCGCGAGGCGGTCCTGCTCGACCCTGACGTGCCGGGCGGCGCCCGGACCGCGCGGCAGTGCGATAACCAGATCCTCGACGCCGCGGCCTTGTCGACGCGCGCGCTCTACGTGATCTGCCGCGACGGGCAGGTGTGGGTGAGCGCGGACGGTCAGGACCGGGTGGTCGCGACTACCCCGTTCAACGCCCCGGGCCGCGCCGCGACGGCGATGGCGGTCGATCGCGACGAGACCCGCCTCTTGATCGGCGGCATCGACGGTGGGCTGATGACGATCGAGCTGGCGACCGGCCGCGTCCTCGCCTCACGCCGGGTCCTCGACGAACCGGTCCGCACGATCAGCCAGATCGGCGAGCTGGTGGCGGTGGCCGGCGAGCGCGGCGGGATCCGGCTGTGGGGGGCCGGGCTCGACACCGAGCTGGTGCGGTTGCCCGAGCGGGCCGGGCAGGAGCTGGCGGCGATCGACGGTCAACTGCGGACCGGCGGTACGAGCTGGTGGAGCTGGCGGCTGCCGTCGGCGCCGTCGCCGCGTCGCTATCACGCCCCCGCGGGGTTGAGCAGCGCGGCGGTCAGCCCCGACGGCCGGCTGGTCGCCGCGGCGCGCGGTGACGGCAAGGTCTCGCTGTGGACGACCCGCCTCGGAGCGCTGCGCGCCGAGTTGCCGCTGTCCGACAGCGTGGTCAAGCGGGTGGCGTTCTCGCCCGATGGGCGCCGCCTGGCCGCGGTGATCGCCGGCACGCCCGAGGAGGCGCTGATCGCGGTTGACGACCCGACCCTGCCGGTGATCGATCGCCGGGGCCACCTGGGCTCGCACCGCGTGGCGTTTCTAGCCGACGGCACGCGCCTGAACGTGCCGTACCGGCCTACGCTGATCCGGACCACGCCGACCGGCGAGCGGGTCGAGGTCATGACCGGCCTGTTCGCCGACCTCGAGATCGCGCCGGCCGGGGACACGGCGTGGCTCCTGACCCGCGATGGCGAGGTCTGGTCGCATCGGCAGCAGGTCCTCGAGCGCCGATTCGCGGTGCCCAACGCGTTCTCGATCGCGCCGCTGGCCGACGGTCGCGTGGTGGCGGCCGCCCCCGGGCTCTTGGTGATCTACGAGCCCGATGGCCGCTGGTCGCGCCAGCTCACCGACGGGCCGGTCGACATCATCGACGTCGCGGTGTCGCCCGACGGTCGCTGGATCGCGGCCAGCGCCAGCAGCGGCACGATCGACGTCTGGTCGGTGGCCGACGGGCGTCGGGTCGCTCACCTGCGCGGCCACGCCGCGCGCGCGCCGTGGGTCGGGTTCGCCGCCGGCGCGCTGTGGTCGGCGAGCTGGGATGGCGCGGTGCTGCGCTGGGATCTCGAGGCCCTGGAGGCGCCGGCCGACGCGCTCATCGCCGACGCGATCGCCGCCTGGGGCGCGCCGCCGCGCTGACCGATTCAAGCTGGCCAAGCGCGCGAGACCGAGGCGGAGGCGGAGACCGAGACCGAGACCGAGGCGGAGGCGGAGACCGAGACCGAGGCCGAGTCCGAGGCGGAGGCGGAGACCGAGACCGAGACCGAGACCGAGACCGAGACCGAGGCCGAGACTGAGACTGAGACGGCCGTCGCTCCGTGGACGGCTCGGGGCCTGGTGGGGTAGCGTGCCGCGGTGGCGACTGTGACCTTCACGCCCAACCTGCGCCGGCATGTGCCGTGCCCGACCGTCGAGGTCCCCGGCGCGACCGTGCGCGAGGTGCTCGACCAGGTGTTCGCCGACAACCCGCGCCTGCGCGGCTACGTCGTCGACGAGCACGGCGCGCTGCGCCGCCACATGGCGGTGTTCGTCGACGGTCAGCAGCTCGCCGACCGCGCGACGCTCGGCGATCCGGTCGGGCCGCGCTCCGAGATCTACGTCATGCAGGCCCTGTCCGGAGGATGATCATGTCGAACGCAACGCTCCTGGTGTCGACCCGCAAGGGCCTGTTCGTCGTGATCGGGCGCGGGGCGGAGGCCGCGATCGCGCGGGCCTGCTTCGTCGGCGACAACGTCACCTTGGCCACCGTCGATCGCCGCGACGGCGCCTGGTACGCGGTGCTCGACCACGGCCACTTCGGCGTCAAGCTCCACCGCTCCGACGACGCTGGCGCGACCTGGACCGAGATCGCGACCCCGGCCTACCCGCCCAAGCCCGAGGGACTGGTCGACAAGGACATGTGGGGCCGCGACCGCGAGTGGGCGACCAAGGGCGTGTGGGCCCTCGAGCCGGCCGAGGACGCGCCCGGCGCGCTGTGGTGCGGGACGATGCCGGGTGGGTTGTTTCGCTCCGAGGATCGCGGCGCCACCTGGCAGCTGTGCGAGGCGCTGTGGCAGCACCCGACCCGCGTCAAGTGGAACGGCGGCGGCGCCGACCACGCGGCGATCCACTCGATCTGCGTCGACCCGCGGGACCCGCGCGTGGTGGTGGTCGCGGTGTCGAGCGGCGGCGTGTGGCGGACCCGCGACGCCGGCGCGACCTGGGAGCCGCACACCAAGGGCATGGTCGCCGGCTACGTGCCGCCCGAGCAGGCCGACTGGCCGGAGAACCAGGACCCCCACCGGGTCGTGCAGAGCCCGAGCGACCCCACGGTGTTCTGGTGTCAGCACCACATGGGCATCTGGGTGTCGACCGACGACCTCGCGACCTGGCGTCAGCTCCACGCCGAGCCGTCGAGCTTCGGCTTCGCCGTCGCGGTCCACCCTCGCGAGCCCGGGACCGCGTGGTTCGTGCCGGCGCACTCCGATCAGAAGCGGACCCAGGTCGAGGGGCGGGTGGTGGTCAACCGCACCCGCGACGGTGGCCAGTCGTTCACCACGCTGACCGAGGGCTTGCCCCAGGTCCACGCTTACGATCTGGTGTTCCGCCACGCCCTGGCGATCGCCGACGACGGCGACCAGCTCGCCTTCGGTTCGTCGACCGGCAACCTGTGGGTCACCGACGATCAGGGCGAGCGCTGGCACGCGATCGCGCACAACCTGCCGCCGATCTACGCCGTGCGCTACGGCTGATCTCGGGTCGCGGCGCGCCCGGCTCGACACCTCGTCGAGCGACGGGTAGAACCCGGCTCCATGGAGCAGCTCCTCGAGCGCGTGGGCATCGCGCCGTCGGCGTGGACGACCGGCGTCGCGGTGATGGCGGTGGCGGTGACGGTCGGTTGGGTCGTCGGCACCGTGGTGCACCGCGGGTTGGCGATGGCCGCTCGCACCAGCGCCGCGACCTGGGACGACGAGCGGGTGCCGCGGCTGCGCCGGCCGATCAAGATCGTGGCCGGGGTGGTCGCCGGGTGGATCGCCCTGCCGGCCTTGCCGCTGACCAGCGCCGCGGCGCGCGTCGCCAGCGCGATCCTGAACGTCGGCACGACCGCGGTCGTGATCTGGCTGGCGTTTCGCTTCATCGACGTCGGCGTCGGGACCCTCCTGGCTCGCGGCTGGGCCGCCGATCGGCCGTCGGCGCGCTCGCTGCTCGCGCTCGGCGGGCGCATCGCCAAGCTGGCGATCGTGGTGATCGCGCTCATCACCGCGCTGGCGGCGATGGGCGTGCCGGTGGCCAGCCTGGTGGCCGGGCTCGGCATCGGCGGGCTCGCGGTCGCGCTGGCGGCGCAGAAGACCTTGGCCAACCTGTTCGGCGCGCTGTCGATCGGCGCCGACCGACCGTTTCGCGAAGGCGATCAGGTCAAGGTCGGCGACGTCGAGGGCAAGGTCGAGGCCATCGGCCTGCGCTCGACGCGGATCCGGACCGCGGCCCGGACCGTGGTCACGATCCCCAACGCCGAGCTGGCCGACACGCGCACCGAGTCCTTCGCGGCCTGCGATCGGTTCCTGGTCGCGGCGGTGCTCAACCTGGTCTACGGCACCCGCGCCGAGCAGGTCCGGGAGCTGCTGACCTCGCTCGAGGCCGACCTGCGGGCGCTGCCCAAGGTGTGGGCCGAGAGCGTCAACGTTCGCTTCACCGCGCTGACCGCGGTGGGCCTCGAGGTCCGGGTCCAGGTGTGGCTGGTGAGCGAGGAGCCCGACGAGTATCCGGTGCTGCGCCAGGACGTGCTGTTCGCGATCCTGGCGGCGATCGATCGCGCCGGCGCGACCCTGGCCTACCCGACCCAGACCGTCCACGTCGCCCAGCGCTAGATCTTGCGCGCGATCACGGCTCGGGAGGCGCGGCCGCCACCCGCGCCCGGTGCTGCCGGCCGAGGACGATCGCGAGGGCGACCGCGGCGCCGGCCAGCGGCAGCGCGGCGCCGACCACCGCGACTCCGAGCGCCAGGAGGCCGGCGTGGAGCCAGGCCGAGCCGAAGTCGCCGAAGCGGTAGATCAACGTGTCGATCACGTTCTTGGCCTTGTACTTGTCCTCGCGCGCGACGGCGGTGAAGAGCAGCTCGCGGGCCGGCCGCGCCAGGGCGTGGGTGGCGGCGCGGCCGCTGGCCGAGGCCGCGACCGCCATCGCCAACGACGGCGCCAGCGTCAGGCCGAGCATGGCCGCGCCCTGGACCGCGGGCAGGAGCGCCAGGACGACGCCGACGCCGAGCCAGCGCATGAGGCGGCTGGTCGCGAAGAGCTGAATCGCCAGGGTCGCCAGCCCGGTCGCCAGCTCGACGTCGGCGAAGAACGCGGTGCGGGTCGCGCGGTCGGGCAGCGCGGCCTTGGCCAGCTCGGCCTGGCGCAGATAGACGAAGGTCGCCAGGGTGGCGGCGATGAGCGCGTAGCCGGCGATCCCGGCGAGGTGGCGCGAGCGCGCCACCGCGGCCAGCCCGGCGAGGGCGTGGCCCCCGAGGCCGCGCGGCGACGTCGCGCGCGCGTTCGGGGTCGCGGCGATCAAGCGCCCGGTGGTCCACACCGCGATCTCGAGGGTCGCGGCCGCGATCAGGAGGAGGCCGGCCGGCGCCAGCTCGTGGGCCAGGCTGCGCGTCACCAGCGGGCCGACCAGCGCGCCGGCGGTGCCGCCGGCGGCGATCGCGCCGAACCACCGTCGACCGGTCGCGGGATCGGCGAGGTCGGCGCACACGCTCCAGAACACCGACACCACGAACAGGTTCATCACCGACAGCCAGACGTAGAACACCTTGGCCACCACCAGCGGCGCGACCTCGGCGTGGATCAGCGCGGCGAAGCCGAGGAGCTGGACGGCGCACGCGCGGAAGACGATCGGCGCGAGCTGACCGCGCGGCCGGCGCGCCACCAGGGCGCCCCACGGCGCGGCGACCGCGGTCATGGCGATGAACGTGGCGGTGAAGAGCCACTTGATGAACGCAGGATCGCCGTCGAGGACCAGGGCGTCGCGCACCGGACGCAAGAGAAAGTAGCCGCCGAGGATCGCGAAGAACGACGCCGCGCCCCAGGCCACCGGCGCGACCTCACCCGGGCCGAGCGTGACGAGCGAGCGGAGGCGACCGGCGCGCATGTCCTGGCCATACCACCGACGGTGCGCGGCGATTCCGCGTCGGCCGTGGTTCCCGGCTGCGACTCGTCGCTTTGTCGCACAGGTCGCGCACGGTCGCCGCCCGGTCGCGGCCGTCGCGCCCGTGCTAGCGTGGGGCCATGCGCGCGCCGGTGATCGCGATCGGCCTGACGATCTTCGCGGCGTGTGGCGGCGACGATGGCCCGGCGGGTGACCCAGACGCCAGCGCCGTCGACGCGGTGGTCGTCGGATGTCCGACGACGTCCCCGTGGGCGGTGGCGCCGCCGCTGGCTCGCGGCCCGACCCAGGAGACCGCGGCGGTCGCGGTCGGCGGCAAGCTCTACGTGCTCGGCGGCTTCGATGAGCGCGGCGCGGTCCTGGCCGACGTCCAGATCTTCGATCCCGCGACCTGCGCCTGGAGCGCCGGCCCGTCGCTGCCGGCCGCGGTCCACCACGCCAACGCCGCGGTGGTCGACGGCACGATCTACGTGGTCGGCGCGATGATGACGATCTCGTTTCGCGCGATCGGCGACGTCTGGGCCCTGACGCCTGGCGTCGACGCCACCTGGCGACCGCGGACGGCGATGCCGGCCGGCAGCGAGCGCGGCGCGGCGGTGGTCGGCGTGATCGGCGGACGGATCGTGGTCGCCGGCGGCCTGCGCGGCGGCGCGGTCGCCGAGGTCTCGGCCTACGATCCGGTGGCTGACGTCTGGGATCGCGGGTTGCCGCCGCTGCCCGAGCCGCGCGATCACGCGTGTGGCGGCGCGATCGGCGACGCGCTGTACGTCGCCGGCGGGCGGCGCGGTTCGATCGGCTCGATCGCCGCGACCACCTACGCGTGGACGGCGGCCGGCGGCTGGTCGACGCGCGCCGCGATGCCGACCGCGCGCGGCGGCACCGCCTGTGGCGTGAGCGCCGGCCGCCTGCTCGTCGTCGGCGGCGAGGGCAATCCCGCGACCGCGACCGGGGTCTTCGCCGAGGTCGAGGCCTTCGACGCCGCGGCCGATCGCTGGACCGCGCTGGCGCCGATGCCGACGCCGCGCCACGGCCTGGCGGCCGCCGTCATCGACGGTCGGCTCCACGTCCCGGGGGGCGCTGATCGGCAGGCCTTCGCCGCGGTCGCGACGCACGAGGTCCTGACGCCGTAGGCGGTGCTAGCGCGCGTCGCCTATCGCGCGACGCCGGCGAGCGCGGGCAGCTCGAGGGCCAGGCCGAACGCCGCGAAGGCCTCGGCGCCGCCGCCGTCGCGCTGGCGAGCGCCGAGGTCGAGGAAGGTCGCGGTCGCGATCGCGCCGAGGACGCCGAGGGCGCCGCGGCCGTCGCCGGTGCCGGCGCGCACCCCGGCCAGATGGTGGCGCCAGGCGATGCGAGCGACCACGGCCTGGGTCGGCTGGCCGGCGGTGGTGTCCCAGTACTGCTCGGCGCGGCCGCCGAACCACCAGCGCCCCGGGCCTCGGCGCGCCAGGGCGGCGTAGGTCCCGTGGGCGGTGCCGCGGCCGTCGACCTGCTCGGCCACCCAGCCGGCGCCGAGATCGACGCCGACGTCGTCGCCGTCGTCGAGCGCGCTGGCGTGGGCGCCGGCCGACACCCGGGTGCCGACGCCGTCCGGGGTCGCGACCGCGGCGATCGTCGACTGGCTCGGCGGGATCACGCACCCGGTCGACGCCGCGACGGCCGCGGCGGCGAACCTCGACCACGCGGTCGTCACTTGAACTCCGGCGAGGTGATCGACAGCCTGATCGCGCCGCCCCAGCGGACCCCCTGGGAGAAGCGCTCGTCGTTGCGGAGTCGGTCGTCCTGGCGGAACACCTCGAGGGCGATCCCGACCTTGACCGCGCCGGCGCGGAGCTGGTGCTGGCCGCCGAGGCGGAGCTGGCGCGACGAGACATCGATCGGAGCCTCGGAGGTCAGCTCGAAGCCGTGGCGATACCCGCCGAGATAGGCGGCCCAGGGACCGCGGGCGTAGCCGAGCTGCGCGTCCGCGATGCCGCCGACCACGCCGCCGCCGCCGCCGCCGATCGCGCCGCCGGACAGGCCGATCGCCAGCGACATCGAGCCGACGACGAACCGCGGGCGCACGTAGGGGAAGCCACCGGTGACCGAGACGTCGCCGTCGGCCTCGGTCTGGGCGACCCGCGTGAACACCACGCCGCCTTCTTGCGCGAACCAGCGCGCGATGTGGAACAGGCCCGAGACCTCGGCCTGGAACGCCTGGCGACCGTCGGCCGCGGCCATCGCGGTGCGACCCTCGACGACGCCGCGTCCGACCGATGGCAGTTGAGGACCTGCGCCCAGGCCGAGGGGCGGCGCGGCGCAAGCGCCGACCAGGAGGATGAGCAGAGCGCAGCGTCGCATCGCGGTTCGAATCAGCAACCGGTGTGCCGGCCGGTAGGGGCCAGCATCGCCTGGGGCCGAGGGCTTGGCCAGGGGAGTGACGCAAGCGCACCACACCGCCGCGACATCGCGGTCGGGCGCCGCCGCGGACCGCGACATCGGCGCCGCGGTCCCGGCGCCGCGGTTCCGGCGCGGTACCCTGGCGGCCCATGGAGCACCCGTTCGATGCGGTCACCCTGGCCAGCTTGCGTCGGCGTCGAAGCGCCAAGTGGTCGCGTTACCCGGTCGATGTCCTGCCGGCCTGGGTCGCCGAGATGGACTACCCGCTGGCGGCGCCGATCCGGGCCGCGCTCCACGCCGCGATCGAGGGCGACGACTGTGGCTACGCCGATCCGGCGGGGCTGGGCGACGCCTTCGCGCCGTGGGCGGCGGCGACCTGGGGCTGGTCGGTGGCGCCGGCCGACGTGCGCTTGGTCCCCGACGTCGTCACCGGGCTGGCCGAGCTGTTGCGGCTCACGACCGCGCCGGGCGATCGCGTCGTGATCGAGCCGCCGGTCTACCCGCCGTTCGCCGGTACGATCCGCGGCCTCGGGCGCGAGGTCGTGACCGCGCCGCTGGTCGCCGGTCCCTCCGGTCTCGCGCCGGATCTCGACGCGCTCGCCCGCGCCTACTCCGACGGCGCTCGGGTCCACGTGTTGTGCTCGCCGCACAATCCGACCGGCTACGTCTATCCCCGCGCCACCCTGGCGGCGCTGGGCGAGCTGGCCGCGCGCCACGACGTAGTCGTGATCTCCGACGAGATCCACGCGCCGCTGACCCTGGCCGGCGCGACCCATGTGCCGTTCCCGATGGCCTCGCCGGCGGCGGCCGCGCAGTCGATCGTGCTGACCTCGGCGTCGAAGACCTGGAACCTGGCGGGCCTCAAGGCCGCGGTCGCCGTCGCTGGCGGCGCGCGGGGCCGCGCGATCCTGGGGCGGATGCCTCTCGAGGTCGGCTACCACGCCGGCCACCTCGGCATCCTGGCGGCCCGCGCGGCCTTCACCGCCGGCGAGCCCTGGCGAGCCCGCACCCTGGCGATCCTCGCGCGCAACCGCGCGCTCCTCGGCGAACTCTTGGCCCACCACCTGCCTGCGATCGGCTACGCGCCGCCGGCCGCCGGCTACCTGGCGTGGCTCGACTGCCGCGCCCTCGGCCTGGGCGACGATCCGGCGGCGGCCTTCCTCGCCACCGGACGGGTCGCGCTGTCGCCGGGGCCGAGCTTCGGCGATGAGGGCCGTGGCTGGGCTCGCCTCAACGTCGCGACCACCGCGGCGCTCCTCGAGGAGATCGTGGTCCGCCTGGCGCGGACGGTGGCGGGTCACGCCGGCGGCAGGTAGCCGACCAGGAGCGCGCGCAGGCGGTCCGCCGCGTCGGGATCGGCGACCGCGCGGTCGACCTCGGCGTGGACCCGGTGGGCGATCGCGGCGCGGCCGACCTTGGCCGCGGCGCGCGTGACCAGGCCGAGGGGCAAGAGCGCGAGCGGGGCGTCGAGCAGGCCGGCCAGCCCGGCGTCGATCGTGGCGTGGAGCGCCTCGGCCAGCGCGGCGGGCGCGGCGGGCGCGCCGGAGACGCGCGCGAGGCTCGCCAGGGCCGCCGCCAGCGGCGGTTCGAGCGGCACCGCGATCGTCGGCGGTGGGCCGGGCGCGAGGCGCTCGTCGAGGAAGGCCACGAAGGCCGCGGCGGCGGCGGCGTCGAGGCGTCGGGTCCCCGCGCCGATCAACCCGTCGGCAAGGTCGCGCGCGGCGGCGGCGGTGCGGCGCCCAGCCGGCCGGCCTCGCGCGGCGGCCGCCACCGGCAGGACGAAGCCGTCGAGCACCGACTCGACCCAGGCCTCGCCGGCGGCCCGGGCCGCGGCCCGCACCGCCGACGGATCGGCGGCGACCTCGCGCAGCGCGGTGGCGCTCGCGCACAGCGACGGGCTGGCCGGGACCCGCAAGGTGGCGGTCACGCCGGCCCTTTACCACGGCGGCGCGAGCCGCGGGCCGGACCACCCTGGTATATGACGGCCATGTCGGCCGTCCCCGACGACCACGGCGCGGATCGCGCGCTCGCCGCCGCCTGTCTGGCCGGCGAGCCGGCGGCCCTGCGTCGATTCGACGCCGAGGTCCTGGGGCCGGCGGTCGACAGCGTGCGCGGGATCGATCCGACGCCGGCCTTCGTCGACGAGATCCGCCAGCGGGTCCGGGCCCACCTCCTGGTCGGCGAGGGTCGGCCGCGCCTGGCCGACTACGCCGGTCGCGGGCCTCTGGCCGGCTGGGTCGCGGTCGCCGCGGTGCGCACGGCGTTGATGCTGCGGCGCTCGACCGCGCGGCGGCGCGAGGTCGGCGATGACGACTGGGCCGGCGCGCTAGCCCTGGTGGCGACCGGCAACCCCGAGCTCGAGCTGCAGAAGCGCGAGCACGCCGCCGCCTTCACCGCGGCCCTGCGCGAGGCCGCGGCCGCGCTCGAGCCGCGGCTGCGCGCGGTCCTGGCGATGCACTTCACCGAGGACCTGTCGATCGATCAGATCGGCGCGGTCTACGCCGTGCACCGCGCGACCGCCGCCCGCTGGGTCCAGCGCGCCCGCGACGAGCTGATCGCGGCGACCCGCGCGATCCTGATCGCGCGGCTCGGCCTCACGCCGTCGGAGATCGCCCGGGTCGGCGCGCTGGTGCAGAGCCAGGTCGACGTCAGCCTGTCGCAGCTCTTCGCGGCGTGAGCGAGCGTGGCGCGGTCGCCGCCGTCACAGCGCGCGGGCCGACGCCAGGGCGCCGCGCTCGCCGGCCTTGTTGAACCCATCCTGGATGATCGCCATTCCGATCACGCCGAGGACCACGAGCACGACGAAGGCCATCACCTGGGACAGCTTGCCGTCGGTGACGCGCTCGACGCCGGCGCAGTAGCGCCAGGTCCACCACAGCCCGACCACCGGCACGATGGCCAGCCAGGTCGTGGGGATGTCGGCGCCGCGCTGGTTCATCTCGCGCTTGGTCTTGACCAACCAGACGATGGCGTAGATGCCGAGGGTGACGATGCTCAAGAGGATGACTGAGACGATCGAACGAGAGGACATGAGGTGCTCCGGTAGGTCGGCGCAGATCGCGCCTACCCGACCGATGCCGGTCGCCGCGCGAGGTCGCACGCCGCCGCCCAAAATCGCCGTCGCCCGGTAGTATCCGCGGCCGTGACCGCCGACTGCCCGCCGGACGAGCAGATCGCTGCCCATGTCGCGGGCGGGCTGGACGCCGCTGTCGCCGCGGCGCTCGGCGAGCACCTCGACACCTGTCCCGGCTGTCGGGCCGCGGTGGTCGCGCTGGTCCGCGCGCGCGGCACCCCCGCGCCGGCGGACCAGGCGTCGGCGTCGCCGTCGTCGCGGCCGACCGGCACCGCCCTCGGTCGCTACCGGATCGAGCGCGTGCTCGGCGCGGGCGCGATGGGCGTGGTGTACGCCGCTCACGATCCGGCCCTCGAGCGCACCGTCGCGATCAAGGTGCTGCGCCCCGAGCTGGTCGGCGCCGGCGGCGCCCTGGCCGAGCGCATGATCCGCGAGGCGCGCCTCCTAGCCCGGGTGTCGGATCCCGCGGTCATCACGATCCACGACGTCGGTGAGCTCGACGGTCAGGTCTATCTGGCGATGGAGCTGTGCGAGGGCGAGACCCTGGCCGCGTGGCTGCGCGCGCCCGCGCGCACGGTCGCCGAGGTGCTCGCGGTGCTGGCCCGGGCCGGGGCCGGCCTCGCCGCCGCGCATCGCGCTGGGGTCATCCATCGCGACTTCAAGCCCGACAACGTCCTGGTCGCGCCGGCCGGCGCGCCGCGGCCGACGCGCGTGGTCGTGACCGACTTCGGCGTGGCGCGCGCCGTCGACGTCGTGGTCGAGGGCGGCGGGGCCGGCGTCGGCGCGTCGGTCGAGCTGACCGGCACCGGGATCGCGATCGGCACGCCGGCGTACATGGCGCCCGAGCAGCTCGCCGGCGCGGCGGCGGAGGTCCGCTCCGACGTGTTCGCGTTCGCGGTCACCGCGTGGGAGGCGCTGTACGGCGCGCGGCCGTTCGCCGGCCGTACGGTCGCCGAGCTGGCGGGCGCGATCGCCGCCGGGCCGCCGACGCCGTCGCCGCGCTCGCCGCGGGGGCCGGTGCCGGCGCGGGTCCGTGGGGCCCTGGTGCGTGCGCTGGCCGCCGTGCCGGCGGCGCGCCCGGCCTCCGTCGACGAGGTGGTCCTCGCCCTGGCGCCCGCGCGGCCGCCCACGCGGGCCCGCGCGGTGGTCGTCGGCGCGGTGGCGCTCGGCCTGGCGGCCGTCGCGGCGCTCGCGGTGCGAGGACGCGGTGGTCGCGCTGTGGTCCCTCACGATCCGTGCGCAGCCGGTCAGGTGGCGACCGCGCGTCTCGCGGCCCCGACGGCCTTGGCCGCGCTCGCGCGGGCCGCCGGACCGACGGTGGTGGGGGTGGTGCGGGGCCGCGCTCACGCCTTGTTCACCGCCTACGGCGCAGCCTGCGCCGCCGATCCGTCGCCGCCGGTCGTGGCCTGCCTCGAGGCGCGCCACGTCGAGCTGTCCGCGGTGATCGCCGAGCTGACCGCACGGCCGGGGGTGGATCCGGTCGTCGCCGACGCGCTGGTCTTCACGATCGCCGAGCCCTCGACCTGCCACGCCGCCGGGGTCGCGACCCTCGAGCCGCGCTGGCCGCGCGATCCGGCGCAGCGCTCGGCGGTCGCCGAGGTCCGGCTACAGGCGATCGCCGCCGAGGGGCTGCGCGACGCCGCGCGGTTCGCCGAGGCCCGCGCCGCGGTCCTGGCCCTGGCCCCGGCGGTGGCGGCCGCGGGCTGGCCGCCGCTCGAGGCCGAGCATCTGTACCTGCTCGGCGGGGTCGAGACCATCGGCGGCGACGCCAGCCGCGGCCGCGAGCTGATGGCCAAGGCCGCGGCCCGCGCCGAGGAGGTCCACGCCGACTACATCGCGGCCAGCGCGTGGTCCCAGCTCGTGCAGGCGGCGACCTGGGACGAGCGCGATCCCGAGCGCGGCCTCGAGTACGCCGCCTACGCCGACGCCGCGTCGGCCCGCCTGGGCCGACCGATCACCGTCGAGACCCACGTTCGCTATTCGCGCGGCACCGCGCGCATCGCCGCCGCCGATCACGCCGGCGGCGAGGCCGACCTGCGGGTCGCCCTCGAGCTGGCCGAGCGCGGCGTGCCGGCGATGGTGCCGGCGATCATCCAGGGCCTGGGGCTGGCCCTCGAGGAGCGGGGCGACTACGCGGCCGCGGTCGACACCTATCGCCGCGCCCTGGCGGCGCTCGAGCGCGCCGGCGGTCGTGGCACGCCGCCCGAGGCCCTGTTCCGCAATCGCCTGGCGGTGTGCCTGGCGCACGTCGGCGACACCACGGCGGCGGCGGTCGAGGCCCGGGCCGCGGTCGCCCTGGCCGACGCGATCCTCGACGTGCGCCACCCCGATCGCGCGATCGCCCACCTCCACCTGGCCGAGGTCCTCCACGCCGGCGCCGCCGACGACGACGCGCTGCGCGAGATCCGCGTGGCCCAGGAGCTCCTGGCCGCGGCCACCGGCGAGCGGAGCGATCTGTACGGCAACGCGCTCACCACCGAGGCCTCGATCCTGACCGCCCGCGATCCGCGCCGCGCCGCCGAGCTCGCCGAGCGCGCGTGCGAGATCCAGGCCTATAACGTCGGCGATGATGCCCCGACCGTGGCGTCGTGCTGGTCCGAGGCGGCGGTGGCGCTGCAGGCGGCCGGGCGCCACCGCGAGGCCGAGCGACGGCTCGTGACGTCCTTGCCGATCCTCGAGGCCAACCTGGGCCCCGACCACGCCCTGGTCGCCAACGCCTATATCGGCCTGGGCGAGGCGCGCCTCGCTCGCGGCGATCGCGCCGCCGCCGCCGCGGCCTTCGAGCAAGGCCGCGATCGCATGAGCCGGTCGTCGATCGACGACGGCTACCTGGGCACCGCCGAGCACGGGTTGGCCCGCGCGATCGCGGCCCGCGAGCCGGCGCGGGCTCACGCGCTCATGACCCAGGCCGCGGCGCGGTGGGCCGACGACCCGCGGTGGGCCGCCGAGTACGCCGACGCCAAGGCCTGGTTGCGGCACCAGGCGCAGTGAGCGCGCACGCCGATCGCGGTCACGGCGCGAGCGGGTGATCGCGCAGGAAGCCGAGCAGCGCGGGCTCGTTGTCGACGCCGGTGCCGTTCTCGTAGACCCCGTCGGGCCAGCGCAGGTGGTTGACGACGCACAGCGCCTTGGCCTCTGCGGTGCAGTTCGCGGTCGGGATCGCCGTGCACTGCCCGACCGGGAGATCGAGCTGGGCGCCACGCTCGACGCCGCCGATCACGCGGCCGCGCAGGTTTGGCAGCGTCGTCGCCGCGCGGTCGAGCCACGTCGTCGTCACGTACCCCGGCTCGGGCTCGACGCAGGCCGCGTCCGACGCCCCACACGCGACCGCGCCGTCGCACGTGCGGTAGGTCATCTGGATCGGCACCGACGAGGTCGGGTAGCTGGTGAGCTGGCACGAGCCGTCGTCGGCCTGGGTCGGGCGTTGCGCGAACGGATCGTAGCGGACGTCGCCGAACGGATCGGCCGCCGCGAACACCGCCGCCGCCGCGACCCGCGACCCGCCCGGCGTCGCGGTGGCGTGGCGCGCGATCGCGTAGAGCTGACCGAAGAAGGCGCCGTTCGACCAGCCCATGATGAAGATCCGGGCCGGATCGACGTGGCCCTCGGCGACGAGGCGATCGATCAGCGCGTCGAGGTTGGCGACGTCGGGGTTGGTCGAGGGCGAACCGAGATCG
Source organism: Kofleriaceae bacterium (assembly GCA_018057825.1). Taxonomy (GTDB): domain Bacteria; phylum Myxococcota_A; class Polyangia; order Haliangiales; family Haliangiaceae; genus UBA2376. The sequence goes on from JAGPCY010000001.1 coordinate 231,573, forward strand.
CGGTAGTAGAAGTCGTGGTGACGACCGTCGCGCGGCTCGAGGGTGGGGAAGTGGAGGTTGCGCCCTTGCGGCACGACCAGCGAGAACCCCGGCCGCGCCGGATCTGCGGTCAGGTCGAAGCGCGCGAGCTTGTCGAGGAGGCGGGTCTCCTGCTCGGCGTTGTCGGCGCCCTCGCCGCCGGGGTGCAGCCAGACCACGAGCGGTCGTCGCGACGCGGCGCTGGCCCCGGGCGCGCGGGCCACGCACGCGTACCGGGTGAGGTCGCCGATGGGGTAGGCGAGCCGCTCGTCCCAGCGCGAGTCGTCGCAGGCCGGGATCTCGGTCGGCGTCGTGATCGCGACCTGCGGCAGCTCGGCGGCGATGCGCACGCACGGCCGCTCCGGGCTGCAGGTCGGCAGCGGCGCGCGTAGGCCGGTCGTGCCGTTGCACAGCGGCGTGGCGGCGTCGGCGGCCGGCGCGTCGATGGCGACGGCGTCGCCGCCGTCGGGGGTCGCCTCGGGATCGCCGCTGCAGCCCAGGACGAGGATGATCGAGACGGCGAGCTGACGCGACCCCATGGCAGGGCGGTATCCAAGAAGCGCGCCAGCGCGAACCCCTCGTGCTGGCGCGACGTGGGCGCGGTCGTGTCGCGATTCCCCCCGCCGGTGTAGGCGAACCCGGCAGTGCGCGAGGCCAGTCGTCGACCGTCAGGGAGCGGTCAAGGTGACCGCGGCCTTGGTGGTCTGCTTGTCGACCACCTTGAGCGGGCCGACCTGGCCGACGATCGAGGACGACGACGTGTCCCCCGGCATGCGGATCGACGGGTTGCGGAAGTAGAACTCCTCGGGGAACTCGACCCGCACCCAGTACTCGCCGGGGTCGAGCTGCGCCGCCAGGGCCTTGCACGTCGGCGTCGGCGAGGTCCGGTCGTAGGTGCCGAGGCCGCCGCCGGTGTAACGCGGCGTGCTCGTCGCCGTCGGCGGCGCCGTGAACACCTTGACCCGGAGGCGCTCGCACGGATCGACGCCGTCGATGGCGGGCTTGACGCCCTCGCTAGAGGTGATGACCCCGGTCGGGCTCTGGGTGACGCCGCCGGCCCGCGGCATGGCGACGTCGAGCTGGAGGGCGCCGCCGCGGCAGGCCGCGAGCGAGGTCAGGGCGAGGAGGGTGGTGAGCTTGTTCATGCCCGCCGTGACGGGGGGCGCTCGGCGATCTTCGCGGTCGGCGCGATGGCGCGACGGCGCGCTACGGCCGTCGGCACAAGACGAAGTAGTGATCGAGGGGGCGCTCGTCCTTGTAGGCCGCGCCGATCGCGACGTGGGCCGAGACCCGGCGCAGGAAGTCGCGGGTGTGGTGATAGACCAGCCGCTGCAGGCGCCAGGCGTTGTCGACGATGGGCGGCCAGCCCGCGGGCACGTGGCCATCGGGGACCTCGAAGTAGTCGACCACGATCGCGCCGCGGGCCTGCCACGCCGGCCGGCCGGCGGTGGGGTAGGCGACGAAGTAGCCGGGGCCGATCACGCGGCGGGTTGGCCCTTCGTTGTAGCCGAACAGGCGCGGACCGTCGGCGGACGCGCGGGCGAAGCGCTTCTGGAACCGGCGCAGCGGCGTCGGCACAGGCAGGGTGTTGCGCCCGTCGTGGATGACCTCGACGCCCGGCGCCGCGGTGCCGACCAGGTGCGCGAGGTCGAGGGGCGCGGCGGCCGCCGCCTTCTCGTAGAGGGTGCGCTGGGCGGCGCGCGACAGGGCCAGGACCTCGGCCGCCCGGGCGTCGGGGGCCAGCGCGTCGAGGTGGCGGGCGATCGCGGCGACATCGGCCGCGGGGTCGGCGATCAGCGAGGCGATGGACACCGCGCGATGCTACCGCTCCAGGCGTCGCCGCGCGCCGGCGTGGGCGCGAAGCGCCACCGCGACGGCGCCGGGCGCGGTACCGTCGCCCATGGTCCATCGCGCGATCGCCCTGGTCGTCCTGGCCGCATGTGGGGGCAGCAGCCCGGCGATCGTCGACGCCGCGATCGCCGATGCCGCGACGGGCGACGGCGCCAGTGGCGGCGATGCGGCAGAGCTCGACAGCGCCGAACCCGACGCGGCGGTGGTCGATGCGGCGGCGATCGACGCGGCGGCGGTCGATGCAGCAGCGGTCGATGCAGCAGCGATCGATGTAGCAGCGATCGATGCGTCCGTACCTGACGCGTCAGCGAGCGACGCGTCGGCGCCCGATGCGGCCGCGATCGATGCCGCCGCGCCCGACGCCGCCGAAGTCGATGCGTCACCGCCCGACGCCGCCGAGGCCGACGCGCCGCCACCCGACGCGCCGCCACCGCCGCGGCGCGCCCTGTTCGCGCACCTCGACGGCCGGCTGTTTCGCGTCGACGTCGCGACCGGCGTGTTGACCCTGGTCGGCGCGACCGGCCTGCCGGCGCCGACCCTGGTCGACGCCTACTGGGATCCGGTGGCCGGGGTCCTGCGGACGATCTCCGACGCCTACGGCGCGCCGCGCTGGTCGACGATCGATCTGTGCACCGCCGCGGTCACCCACCTCGGCCCGGTGACGCTCGACGGCGTGGTCCGCGATCTCGAGGGACTGGCGCGCCTCGATGACGGCACGGTCCGGGTCGTGGGCGACACCAACAACTCCAACAACAACCTGTGCGAACGGGTCGCCCGCCTGGACCCGACCACCCGGGCCGCCACCTCGCTGACCGCCACCGTCGACACCCTGCAGGACGATCTCGATCAGCTCGAGTGGACGGGCGCGTTGCTCTACGGCCTCGACGTCTGGGACGCGGGCGGCGCGACCGGCCTGTACCGGGTCGATCCGGCGACCGGCGCGACCACGTTGGTGACGACCACCGCGGTCAACGTCCGACGCCTGGCCTGGGACGTCGACGGCGCCCGGATGTTCGCCACGACTAATGACAATCCGCGCCGCCTGGTGACGCTCGACCTCACCACCGGCGCGCTGGCCGCGATCGGGCCGACCCACACCGCGGCCGAGTACGGTGGGTTCACGATGGACATGATCTTCTTCGCCCCCGAGCCGACGTGTCCATGACGCGGGCTTGCGGCGGTCCAGGTCAGCGTCGGCGGCGCAGGCGGGTCGCTGGCACCACCGGCGCCGGCGGGCAGCACGCCGCCACCAGGGTCCGGGCCTCGGCCAGCAGGCGCTCGAGCTCGGCCATGAAGGCGGCACCGTCGAGGGCGTAGACGTGCCGCCGCCCGTCGCGCTCGCCGCGCACGATGCCCGCGGCCTCGAGCGTCTGCAGGTGGCGCGAGATCACCGAGCGGTGCTGGGGCAGCTCGGCGGCGATCGCGCCGACGTCGCTCGGGCCGGCGACCAGGAGCGCGCGCACGATCGCCAAGCGCGCCGGCTCGGTCACCGCCCGCAGGAACGGGCCATCGAGCAGCTCGACGAAGCGGGCCGCCGCACGATCGCGGGACATCATCGGGGCTTCATAGCAGACCGGGTCCAGGCGGCGGCGCCAAGCGTCACGGCGTACATCGCGAGCCCGTAGGCCAACGCGGCCATCGTGGCCGCGGGGGCGGCGTCGAGCACCGCGAGGACCAGGAGCACCAGGGTCAGGTTGCGCACCGCCGACACCTGGCCGATCGCGATCTGCGCCTCCGCGGTCCGCGCCAGGCCGCCGATCGCCAGGGCGGCGACGGTGAGCACCGCGCCGACCGCGATCGCGCTGGGGCGGGCCGCGTGGCCGTGACGGATCGTGAGCAGGGCGACGGTGGCCAACAAGAGCCCCAGGCTCAGCCGGGCCAGGCGCGGCTGCCAGCGCGCCGCGACGGCGGAGGCTCGCGCGCGGACCAGCGCGCCTGCCGCCAGCGGGAGGAGCGAGGTCGCGGCCACCACCAGGGCCGTCGTCGCCACGGTGGTGACCTCGGCCACCGCCAGGAGCTGGGCTGCCAGGAGCGCGGTCGCGGTCCCAGCCACGGTCAACGCGACGAAGGCGGTCGCGGCGAGCCGCGCCTCGCCGCGGCCGAGTAGCGCCAGGAGCGGTCCGGTGCTGCCGCCCGGGGCCGCGGCGGCGACGATGACGCCGGTCCCACCGTCGAGCTCGACGGCGCGCACCAGCGCCAGCGCGACGAGCGGGAGCGCCGCCAGGTTGGCGAGCGCGATCGCGGTCCAGCGCAGCGCGCCGAGGCGAGGTGCGGCGCCGCGGCCGGTGGCCAGGCCGGCCGCCGCCGTCGAGGTCAGCGCCAGCGCGAGCACCAGCGCGCGCTCGGCGGTCACGCGGTGGCGCCCATCGGCCGCGTCCGCCCAGGGCGGTAGCGCCAGGCCAGCGCGACATGGAGCGCGAACACCGCGACGCCGCCGGCCAGTGGACCGACGAGCCATCCCGCCAGCACCGGCGCGTCGGCCATCACGAGCGGCGCCGATCGATCCCAGGCGTCGGCCGGACGCGCCGCCAGCGCCAGGGCGAGCGCGGCGGTGTGGAGGCCGGCCAGCGCCAGGTGGAGGACGTACTCGCCGCGGCCGAGCCCGCCGAGGTCGGCGCGGCTGTCGCGCTCATCGCGCGCGTCGAGGAACCCGAGGACCTGATCGACCGCCGCCAAGGCCACGCCCAGCCACAATAGGACGCCGGCGCTCGGCACCGCGAACACGATCGCCACCACCGGGGCGAACAGCCCGGCCCGCGCGGTATGCCACAGGTGTTCGCGGTACGACGCTGGGCGCGCGGGCAACCGCAGCCGCCAGAGGTGCACGTACATCCCGTCGAGGATCGACAGCGCAGCGAAGAGCTGGAGCGCGGCGATCGCGGCCCACATCGGTCCAGAGGTCATGCCTCACGTTATGTGCATCGTGGTGCACGCGTCAAGGGGAAATGTGCAGCGAGATGCACGCGATGGGGCGGAGACCGAGGAGGAAGAGGAGGAGGCCGAGACCGAGGCCGAGACGGAGACCGAGACCGAGTCCGAGGCCGAGTCCGAGACCGAGACCGAGTCCGAGACCGAGTCCGAGACCGAGACCGAGGCCGAGTCCGAGACCGAGACCGAGGCCGAGTCCGAGACCGAACCCGAACCCGATCCCGATCCCGATCCCGATCCCGAGACCGAACCTGACTTGGAGGCTAGCGCCCGAGGGCGGCGCGCAGCTCGCAGCCCTTGATGTCCTCGAGGGTGGTCGCCCGGACCACGCACCGTCGCATCTCCGCGTTCCCGCTGGCCTCGGCGCGGCAGTTGCGGATCAGGCTCGCGCGGTCGACCACCTCGACGGTCGAACTCAATCGCTTGGCCGCCACGGCGGCGACATGATCGGCCACCGCCTCGCACGACGGCGGATCGTCGCAGGCGCTCGCCCCGAGGAGCCCGAGGGCGAGGGCGGCGAGCGCGAGGGGGGAGGGGAGCGCCATGGCGGCGAGGATAGCGCGCGCCGGTGAGAGGCGCGTGTGGTGCGCTCGGGCGGTCACCTCGCTACCGTCGAAATCATCAATTACCGGAGGACGACGATGCGCAAGATCCTGGTGACGATCACGATGGTGTTTGGAGTCGCGATGTTCGCGAACGCGGCGAAGGCCAGTCAGTGCTGGCAGGTCAACGGGTGGAACCCACCGGCGCCTGAGGTCGCCGTCGTGACCCCGATCCCGTGCACCCACACCCCGACCACCCAGGGGTGGATCCCGGTCGGCAACGAGTCGGGGTGGTACCTGCGGGTCGCGCTCAACGACCCCCACGTCTTCACGCCGTGGGTGTTCCACGGCTCGGTCATCAACATGGGCACGACCACGGCCCCGATCTTCCAGTGGGACCCGCTCGGCGACCAGACCATCTTGCCGTGGTCCCCCGACCAGGCGACACCGGTCGCCGGCATGCGCGTCCGCATCCGCGACTACGTGCGCAACCGGTGCTTCACGCCCAACGCCACCAACGGCGGCCAGATCGGCAGCGCTCCGTGCACCAACGCCGCGAACATGGTCTACACCCTGGTGGCCGCGGGCGGCGGCAAGTGGCGCTTCGCGTCCGAGCAAGGCAACAAGTGCCCGTACGTGATCCTGCCGGCCGTGAACGGCGGCACCGTCCGCAACTGGGGCTGCTGGAGCGATCCCAACATGGCCTTCGGCCTGGAGGCCGACGGCCTGGGCGGCTTTCGCCTCCGTCACCAGGCGTCGAGTCCCAACCAGTGTCCCTACGATCCGGGGACCGGCCTCGTGCACCACTGGGTGTGCTGGAACGACTTCAATATGAGCTACCGCCTGGACGCGATCTGACCTGAGCGGTCTCGGTCTCGGTCTCGGTCTCGGCCTCGGTCTCGGTCTCGGTCTCGGTCTCCGCCTCGGTCTCGGCCTCGGTCTCGGTCTCGGCCTCCGCCTCGGTCTCGGCCTCGGTCTCGGTCTCGGCCTCGGCCTCGGGAGCTCGTGCCGCCCTGACGCTGGTGGAGCGTCAACAACGCGGCGGAGCTTCGACGCCCGGCACCGCTACCGGCCCAGCGGGGTCGAGGACTTGGCGCTCGGCACAGGGGTTGCTCGATGGTCCGACCATGACCCGCCACGCCGCTCTCGCCGCCGCCGCGCTGTCCCTGGCCACGGTCGCTTGCACGCACCAACACCAGCTCGCTACCGCGGGCCCGCTGCCGGCGAACACGGTCGATCACGCGCGGGGCGCCCTCGAGGGCGGCACCCTGGGCCTCCTGGCCGGCGGGGTCGCCGGCGCCGCGGCCGGCCTGATCGAAGGCGACGACGAGCCGTGCGGCGAGGACGAGCTCTTCTGCTATAGCTGGTCGGCGCGGGAGAAGGCGGTCCTCCTGGGCGCGGTCGGCGCTGGGGTCGGAGCGCTCTCCGGCCTGGTCGTGGGCGCCGCGATCGGCAGCCGCGACGTCTACGAGCGGGCACCGGGCTGGGCACCCAAGGTCTCGGCCAGCGCCGGGCCGGGCGCGGCGCGCGCCACCGCCACCTGGTCGTTCTGACGCGGCCGCGGCGCGCGCGGGTGACTTGCGCTCGGGGCGCGCCGTGGCATCCACTGTCGCCATGGCCGACCACCACCCGACCGACTTCACCGGCGCGATCGACGCCGCGATCACCACCGCGATCGTCGCGCGCCTCCCGGATGCCAAGGTCGAGGTCGCCGGCGGCGGCGGCCACTTCCGCATCGCCGTGGTGTCGACCGGGTTCGCCGGCAAGAGCCTGCTCGAGCGCCAGCGCTTGGTGCTCGGCGCGATCAAGCACCTCTTGGCCGGCGACCGGGCGCCGGTCCACGCCGTCGACGAGCTGGTGACCCGCGAGCCGTGAGGGAAGGTCGGCCGAGGTCGCCTCGTATATGCTCGTAGAGGAGCTGCCGCCATGCCCGATCCCGCGCACGCCGAAGAAGAACTCGAAAAGAAGAAGGTGTCCGGCAAGGCGCTGGGCCGCCTGGGCATCGCCAAGGCAGCGATCGAGGTCACCAAGTCGGTCCTCAACTTCGGTGCCGGCAATCAGGTCGAGGCCATCGCCGCGACCCGGATGAACTCGAAGTTCCGCATGGACGCCATGCGCGAGGCGTCGTACTGGACCCTGGCGCCCGAGCTGACCAAGATGGCGCGCGAGAACCCCGAGGCCCTGGTCGCCGCCAAGGCCGACCTGGTCCACGGCGGCAACTGCGGCGAGCACGGCTGGATCGCCTTCGACTACATCCGCCAGCACGCCGGCGGCGACGTCATCGAGCGCGTGACCTCGGACATCGACCACGGCTTCGCGCTGATCGGCGACCGCGACAAGGAGCCCGGCTCCGAGGTGGTGGTGGCTGACCCGTGGCCGACCCAGGCCACCGCGTGCTTGTGGGAAGATCACTTCTGCTACACGACCGGGATCACCAGCCGGAAGAAGATGGAGGCCGACGGCAAGAGCGTGAAGGGCGCGATCGCCGCGGGGCTCCGGTTGTCCGACGAAGGCAAGAAGGCCGCCGAGAAGTCGGCCACCCAGGAGCAGACCGACGACGCGGTCGCGAACTGGCAGGCCAATCACTTCTGGGATCAGGTCGACAGCGCCGCCGAAGGCAAGAAGTACGACTACGTCAAGTGACCGGGCCGGCGAGCGCATGGTGGGCCGGCGCGGGTCGGTGGGGCGCTGTCGTGGCGCTCGCGGTGGTGGCATGCTCCGGCACGCCGCCGCCGTCGGCCCCGCCCGAGCGTCCCGTCGTGGGCGCCGGCGCGCCGGCCGACGCGACCGGTGCGGAGCCAACCATGAACAAGCCCGGACTACCCCCGCTCTATGAGGTCGGCGCGCCGCTGGCGCCAGCCGCCGCGCTGCGCGCCTGGCTCGACGATCAGCCGCCGACCACGACCTACCGCCTGCCGGTCGAGCTGACGGTGTCGGTCCTCGGCGTGACCGGCGCCGCGCTCGGGTTCGCCGCCGATCGCTTGCCGGTCAAGGTCAACGACAGCGCCCTGGGCGAGTCGCTGGCCGATCGGGTCGCCGGGCTGTGCGGCGAGGACGCCGAGACCTGTGCGCTGTGGCTGCACGGGACCTGGTCGGCCGGCGTCTTTCGGGTGGTGCGGGTCGAGGGCCGGGTCGCCGACGACGAGCGGGCCACCGCCACCCACGCCCTCCTGGTGCGATGACGACCTCCGCGCCGCTCGCCGAGCTGGCACCGCGACCGCTGGTGCCGCGGGCGTCGGGACCTCGCCTGGCGCCCCTGGCCGCCCAGCGCCTGCTCGAGCGCTACCGCGTGCTGGCCATGGCGCTGGCGACCCGGGCGATCGCGGCGCAGTGGGACACCGGGCTCATCGGCGCGCGCAAGGACAGCAAGCTCGCCGCCCCCGACGAGCCGGCCCTGCCGTACGAGCCCGAGGTGCTCGGGCTGATCGGCGTGAGCCGCGGGCTGGCGCCCGATCACGTCCGCGAGGCCGAGCGTGGCGTGGCCCAGGCCGCGGCCGACGTCGAGGCCGCCGAGGCCGAGGCCGGTGCGCCGACTCCGCTCGGGGTGCTGTGCGCCGAGTTCGGGCTCGGCCCGATGGAGCGCATGCTCCTCTTGCTGGTCGCCGCGCCCCAGCTCTGGGGCAGCGTCCACCAGCTCTACCGCGTGGCGCACAACGATCCGCTGCGCACCACCGTCGACGAGTACCTGCTGCAGGCCATGCTCGGGTCCCAGGTCAACCCGCACCTGGTGGCCCGCGCGCTCGATCGCTCGAGCCCCCTGGCCCGCTACGGTCTGATCGTCGCCGACGAGGGCGGCCTGGCCCGGCCGCTGCGGCCGCTGCGCGTCGACAGCTTGATCCTCGAGCGCCTGCGCGGCGGCGACCTCGACGCCGATCCCGAGGGCGCGATCCCGCTGGTCGCCCCCGGGCGTCCGCTCGGCGAGCTGACCGTCGATCCGTCCGCCGCCGCCCAGCTCGCGCGCTGGGCCATGGTCGATCAGCCCGGGACCCGGCTGGTCCTGCGCGGGCGCCGAGCGTCGGGCCGCACGACCTTGGCCGCCGGCCTGGCCGCGGGCGCCGGACGCCGCTTGGCGCGGATCGATCTGCTGCGGCTGCCCGAGGTCGAGCACGATCCGGCGCGGGCCCTGGCGCGGGCCCTGGCCCGCTGTCTCCTGGCCGGCTGGGTCCCGCTGGTCACCGGCTTCGACGTCCGCTTCGTCGCCGAGCGCGAGGCCCGCGAGCGGGTCGGCGCGGTCCTCGACGAGCACCCCGGCCCGGTCATCCTTCGACTGGCCCCCGAGGATCAGCCGGTGGTCAGCCCGGGCTACCGGATGATCGAGCTGCCGACCCTGTCGGAGACCGCGCGGCTGGCGATGTGGCAGGCCGAGCTGACGCGCCACGATCTGGCCGCCGACGGTGGCGCCGACGCCGCGCTGGCGGCGCGCTGGCGCCTGGGGCCGGGGGCGATCTGTCGGGTGGTGGCCGACGCGGCGCGGGCCCGGCCGGCGCCCGGCGAGGTCGGCGCCGAGGTCGAGCGCGCGGTGGCCCAGCACCTGTTGCACGGGCTGTCCGACGTCGCCGAGCGCATCACCAAGCTGCCGTCCCTGGCCGACATGGTCTTGCCGCCCGATATCCTCGACAGCCTGACCGAGTTCGTCGCCCGCACCCGCCTGGCGCGGCAGGTCTACGAGGAGTGGGGCCTGGGTCGGGTCGCCACCACCGGTCAGGGCCTGACCGCGCTGTTCCAGGGCGCGCCCGGCACCGGCAAGACCATGGTCGCTGGCGCTCTGGCCCGCGAGCTCGACCTCGATCTGTACCGGGTCGACCTGTCGCGCGTGATGTCGAAGTGGATCGGCGAGACCGAGCGCAACCTGGCCAGCGTCTTCGCCGCCGCCGAGGAGGGCCACGCGATCATCCTGTTCGACGAGGCCGACTCGCTGTTCACCAAGCGCACCGAGGTCAAGTCGAGCAACGATCGCCACGCCAACGTCGAGGTCAACTACCTCTTGCAGCGCCTCGACAGCTTCGTCGGCATCGCGATCCTCACGACCAACTTCGGCACGGCGATCGATCCGGCCTTCAAGCGCCGCCTGTCGTTCCGCATCACCTTCCCGATCCCCGACGAGGAGCTGCGCGAGGAGCTGTGGCGTCGTCACCTGCCGGCGACCCTGCCGATCGCCGGGGATCTCGACCTCGCCGATCTGGCGCGCCGCTACGACTTCGCCGGCGGCGCGGTCCGCAACTGCGCCTTGCGCGCGGCGTTCCTGGCGGCCGCGGAGGGTAAGCCGCTGTCACAAGATCACCTGCAGCGGGCGATCCGGCTCGAGTACCGATCGGTCGGGAAGCTGGCCGAAGGCGGGCCGCTCGAGTAGAGGGGGCGGCGACGGCGAGGCGGAGGCGGAGGCGGAGGTGGAGACCGAGACCGAGACCGAGACCGAGACCGAGACCGAGGCCGAAACCGAGGGGAGTGGCGCTAGCTGGCGCGGCCTCGGGCGAGGGCGGCGATGGTGGCGCGGTCGAGCTGGTGAGCGCGGCGCGCGTGGGCCAGGTCGGCCAGGAGGATGAGCCCCGCGGCCAGGCCCGCGCCGCCCTTCTGGCCGCGGCGCACGGCGACCACCGCGTCGGCCTCGGCGTCGCGCAGGGTGACCGCGATCAGGGCGCGATCGGCGAGGTCGCGGGCGGAGGCCACGACGGTCGTCGGTGCTCGCGGGCCGTGGGACGCGAGCTGGTCAGCCGCTTCGCGCGCCGCGACTTGCCGGCGCAGGTCGTCCGCCCACGCCGGCTCGCGCAGCTCGAGCTCGGCGGTCAGCGAGTCGACGATCTCGACCGCGATGAACCCGCAGGCCGGCGTCATGAACGGCTCGGCGTCCGCGGTCGGCAAGAACGGTCCGCGCTCGTTGCGACTGGTGCGCAGCTCGTCGAGCGCGTCGCGCAGCTCGAGCGCCACGGCGAGCTCGCGCGACGAACGCTTGGCGCGGCCCAGGTTGGTCAGGACCGCGCCGTCGAGCATGGCCAGCACGCCGCGCTCGGTGGGCGGCGGCCCCAGCGACGGCGAGCGCGCAGCCGCGGCCTGGGCCAGGCCGGCGTGGACGAGCGCGGCCAGCTCGGCGCCGGTCCACGGCGCGGTGGGCGCGGCGGCGCCAGGGACAGGGTGAGCGTGGGCTTCCATGCCAGCCGATATCGATCGCCATGGGCCGCGGTTGCGGGCGGCCGCGAGAATTCGTCACGGGCCGAGCGACCGCGCGACGCCCGGGTCAGGACCCAGCTCCGGCAACACCCCGAGCGCGCCGAGGTGGCGCCGCAGCGCCGGTCCGCTCTCGCGGGTCAGGTCGCGCGCGACCTCCTGCACGATCAACCCGTGACGCGTGAGGACCTCGGCGTGGTCGCGCAGATGGCCGAGGAACCGCGGCGACGCCACCAGCGCGACCCGGCGACAGGCGGTCAGGTCGGCGAGGACGCGCAGCTTGGCCAGGACCTCGGCGGCGAAGCGGCGATCGACCTCGGCCAGGTGCGCGTCGCGGTGATCGTCGACCGGATCGCCGTGGCCGCCGGGCCCGGGGTTCCCGCGGGGCCGGGCGTCGGTCCAGAGCTGGTCGTGGGGCGTGCGGCGCTCGAGGCTGATCAGATCCGCGCGCTCGTGGAGGATCGGGGCCGGCGCGTCGGCGGACTCGCGCTTCCAGGTGAACAACCGCGCTCGGGCGGCGTCGGCGATGACGATCGCGAGGGCTGGCATCTCGGCCTCCTAGACTGGCGTCCTCCTCGGGCTGTGCGAGTCTCGTGCCACGACCGAGGCCGGGATTCGGCCGTGGCGGGCCGGTCGCGCCCGGGGCGACCGCAGGACCTGCGCGGTCGCGGTCGCGGCGGCGCGGGGTTTTCACCGGCCGCGCTCCCCCGTCGCGTCGGCGAGGCTCACGGTGGGCACCGGCCGGTCAGCGGTGCCGCGCGCCGGGATGGCGCACCGGCGCCAGGGTCGGGCGCTTGGCGGCTCGGCCGTCGCCGGTCGTGCGGCCACGGGCGCGGCGCCACAGCCACGGCGCGAAGTAGTCGCGCATCCACGCCGCGTGCTCGCGCAGGCGGGCGGCGGGTGGCGTCGGCGGTGCGGGCGGCAGCGGCGCGCGCCAGGCGTCGGTGGCGTCGGGCAGGCCGATCGCGTGGGCCAGAGCCTCGGCGACCCGGGCGTGGCCGGCCGGGCTGGCGTGGAGCCGATCGCGGCTCCACATCCGCGGATCGGCGGTGATGGCGTGGGCCGCGAGGTCGATCAGGTGGGCTCCGGTCGCGGCGCTGACCGCGCGGAGCTCGACGTTGAGCGCCTGGGTCCGCGCCGACATCCGCCGCGCCACCGGCCCGACGAACAGCCGGTGCGCCAGATCGGGGATCGTGAAGCTGATGACGAACGCGCCGTCGGCCCGGAGCGCCGCCTGCATCGCGCCCAGGTCGTCCGCGATCGCGCGCGGGTCGAACCCGCCGCGCAAGAGATCGTTCATGCCGGCGACCACCGTGGCGACATCGGGGCGCATGGCCCGGGCCGGCGGGAGCTGCTGCTCACGGATCTCGCGGGTGGTGCGGCCGCGCACCGCCAGGTTGGCGTAGGCCAGGGCCGGGTGATGCTCGGCGATGCGCTCGGCGAAGCGATCGGCCCAGCCGCGGTAGCCGCCCTCGCCGTCGGGATCGTCGAGGCCCTCGGTCGAGCTATCGCCCAGGGCGACGTAGCGCGCGATCGCGATCACGGCTGCGACGATGCGGCAGCGCCGCCGAAGCGTCAACCGGGCCCTGACGTCGCGGTCCGAAATCCGGCGAGGCCCGGTGGCGCGGGTCGCGTGGACGGGTACCTTTGTCGCCATGCCACGCCTCGCCGCCCCTGCGATCCTCGGCGCGCTCCTCGCGCTCGCGCCGGGATGTTCGCTCGTGACCGTCCAGCAGGATCCGTTTCCACCGCTCGAGATCCGCGCCGATCGGCCGGCGCCGCCGCCGGCGCGGGTGGTCCTCACCGACTCGAACATCCAGATCATGGACAAGGTCCAGTTCGAGACCGGCTCGGACAAGCTCTTGCCGGTGTCGTTCCCGCTCCTCGATCAGGTCGCCGCGGTCATGCTCGAGAACCCGCAGATCGAGCAGATCGAGATCCAGGGTCACACTGACGCCACGGGCTCGGCCGGCATCAACCGCAAGCTGTCGGCGGCCCGCGCCGAGTCGGTGCGGCGGTACCTCAGCGACAAGAAGATCGCCAAGGCGCGGATGGTCGCCAAGGGCTACGGGCCCGACGTGCCGATCGCGAGCAACGACACGCCGGAGGGCCGCGACGCCAACCGCCGCGTCGAGTTCAAGATCCTGAAGCAGGGCCCCAAGAAGACCATCGTGCAGGAGGACTGACGTGACCCGATCCCTCGCGCTCGCCCTCATCATCGCCGCCGCGCTCGCGGCCGGCTGCGCCCGCACCGGCACCGGCGCCGGCGTCCGCGCCGACATCACCGCGCGCATGGCCTCGGCCCAGGGGCCGATCCAGCAGTGCTACGCCGACGCGCTACAGCGTAACCGCAAGCTGCGCGGCATGATGGTCGTCTGGTTCCGGGCCGCCTCCGGCTCCGGGCAGTTCGGCGATCTCAACGTGTCGCGCGACGAGCCCGGCGATCAAGCGCTCCGCCAGTGCGTGCTGGCCGAGATCGGTAAGCTCAAGCTCGAGAAGCCGCAGCGCACCTCGGTCGAGGTGAGCTACCCGATCAACTTCCAGCCGACCAAGTAGCGCGCCGGCGCGCGGGCGCCACCCCAGCGCCCGCGGTTGGGCGACAGCGGCTCCGCGGGCCCGCCTCCCGACGCTTCCCGTCTTTCACGCTTCAACTGCGCCCCGATCCGGTCGATCCTCCCCGGGCTGCCCCCATGGAGCCGCTGGTCCCCCCGAACCCGTCGATGGCGAGCCCGTCGCCTGCCGCGAGCTTCACGCCGCCGGCCGAGTTCGACGACTACGTGATCGTGCGTCCGCTCGGAGCCGGTCGGATGGGGCAGGTCTACCTGGCCGAGGACACGGTGCTCGCGCGCGCGGTGGCGATCAAGTTCATCGCCGGGGTGCCTGACCTCGGCGCGCGGCGGCGGTTCTTGCTCGAGGCCCGCGCCACCGCCCGGATCCAGCACCCCAACGTGGTCAGCGTGTACCGGGTCGGTGAGGTCTCCGATCGTCCGTACCTGGTCAGCGAGCTGATCCGCGGCCGCCCGCTGTCCGAGCTGCCGAGGCCGCGGCCGTGGGCCGAGGTCTTGACGCTTGGCCTCGAGCTGGCCCGCGGCCTGGCGGCGGCGCATCGGCGCGGGGTGGTCCACTGCGACGTCACGCCGAAGAACGTGATGGTCACCGACGACGGCGTGCCCAAGCTGGTCGACTTCGGCCTGGCCCGGGTGGTCCAGGATCGCGACGTCGTCGGCGGCGGTCTGGTCGGCACGCCCGACTACATGGCGCCCGAGGTCTGGGCCGGCCAGGCGCCGTCGCGTCGCAGCGACGTGTACTCCCTGGGCGCGGTCCTGTTCGAGCTGTGCGTCGGTCAGGCGCCGTTCGCCGCGGTCGCCGCCGGCGAGCTGGCCGCCGCGGTCAGCACGCGCTCGGCGCCGACGGTCGTGGCCAGCGCCCCGGCCACCGATCCCCGGCTGGCCGCGATCATCGATCGCTGCCTCGGGCGCGATCCCGTCGACCGCTATCCGAGCGGCGACGAGCTGCGCGACGCCCTCGAGCAGCTCGTGCGGCAGCGTGACGCCAGCGCCACGCCGAGCGGCAACCCGTACCGCGGCCTGCGACCGTTCGAGGCCAGCCATCGATCGATGTTCTTCGGCCGCAGCCTCGAGGTCGGCGCTCTGGTCGAGCGGCTGCGCACCGACGCGATGGTGATCGTCGCCGGCGACTCGGGGGTCGGCAAGTCGTCGCTGTGCCGGGCCGGCGTCGTGCCGGCGATCGTCGACGGCGCGATCGCGCCGGGCCAGACCTGGGACGCGATCACGATCGTCCCGGGCGCTCACCCGCTGACCACGCTGGCGACCGCGCTCGACGCGCCGAGCCTGGTCGACGGGCTCGCGGCCGACCCGGAGCTCCTGGCGCGCGCGCTCCATCGCCGGGCCGGCGCCGGCGGTCTGGTGCTGTTCATCGATCAGCTCGAGGAGCTGATCACGCTCGGGCCGCCGGCCGAGGTCGCCGCGCTGGCCGCCGGCCTGGCCCGCCTCGTCGATGGCATCGCCAGCGTCCGGGTAGTGGCGACCGCGCGCGCCGACTTTTTGTCGCGCCTCGCCGCGCTGCCTCACCTCGGCCCCGAGCTGGCCCGCCTCCTGTACTTCGTCGCGCCGCTGCCGCCCGAGCGCCTGCGCGAGGTCATCGTCGGGCCGGCCCTGGTCGTCGGGGTGCGGTTCGCCTCCGAGGCCATGGTCACCACGCTGGTCGAGGCCACCGCCGCCGCCGGCAGCGGCGGGTTGCCGCTCCTGTCGTTCGCGCTGGCGGCGCTGTGGGCCGAGCGCGACGTCGCCGCCGGCGTGATCGGCGAGGACGCCCTGGCCGCGGTCGGCGGCGTCGACGGCGCCCTGGCCCGGCACGCCGACGCGGTGCTCGGCGGGCTGCCCATCGGCGGTCGCGCGGTGGCGCGCCGGATCTTGGCCCGGCTGGTCACCACCGTCGGGACGCGGGTCCGCCGCGGCGCCGCCGAGCTGGTCACCGAGGACGCAGGTCGGGTGGTGCTCGAGGCCCTGGTGCGCGGCCGGCTGCTGGTGATCCACGACGATGACGGCGCGCCGCTCTACGAGCTGGCCCACGAGGTCCTGGTCACCGGCTGGGCCACGCTGCGCGAGTGGCTCGAGCTCGACGCCGAGAACCGCGCGCGCCGCGAGCGCCTGGCCGCGGCCGCGCTCGAGTGGCGACGCCTCGGTCAGCGTCGCGAGGCGACCTGGCGCGGCCGACAGCTCGCCGAGGCCCAGGCCCTGGGCGCGCGCGAGCTGACCGACCTCGAGCGCGACTTCGTCCGAGCGTCGGTGCGCGGCGAGCGGCGGCGACGGTGGCTGGTGCGCGGGTTGGCGGTGGCGGCGGTGGCGCTGGCGGCCGGCGGCTACGCCGGGCTGCGCTGGCAGGCCCAGCGCCGCGTCGACGCCATGGTCGCGGGTGAGCTGCGGGCCGCGCGGGCCGCGCGCGCTCAGGCAGAGGTCGCGGTCGCGGTCGATCGGGCCGCCAGCGCCGAGGCCTTCGCGGCGTTCGAGCGCGGCGACGATGCCACCGGCGAGGCGGCCTGGCGGCGGGCGCGAGCGGCCCGCGCCCAGGCCGATCGCGAGTTCCGCGAGCTCGGCAGCCGCCTGGAGGCGGCCCTGGCCCGCGATCCGTCGCGGGCCGACGTGCGCGCGCTCCTGGTCGAAGCGCTCCTCGATCGCGCCACCCTGGCCGAACAGCACGAGGCGTTCGAGGTCCTCGACGAGCTGCTCGCGCGCGTGCCGGTGTACGATCAGGACGGCGCCCGCCTGGCGCAGTGGCGACGCCCGGGTCGCCTGGCGTTCACCGCCCCGCCCGGCACCGCGGTGACCATCGCGCCCGGCGATCGTGCCCTGCCGGCGGCGCCGGCCGAGGTCGAGCTCGCCCCGGGCACCTATCGGCTCACCGCCCGCGGCGCCGACGGTGCGACGCTGACCACGCCGGTGGCGATCCGGCGCGGCGAGCGCATCGCGATCGACCTGACCCCGCCGCCACCCAGCGCCGTGCCGCCCGGCTTCGCGTTCGTCCCCGCCGGCACGGTCGACTACGGCGCCGCGGCCAGCGACGAGCAGGTGCGCAGCTTCTTCCTCAGCCCGCCGATGCACCCGCGCCACGTCGACGCGTTCGCGATCGCCGTCCACGAGGTCACGATCGCCGACTGGCTGCGGTTCGTCGAGGCGCAACCGCCGGCGCGGCAGGCCGCCTTGATCCCTCGGGCCGAGGCCGGGCTCGGCAGCGGTGGTCCCCTCGCGCTGACCCGGACCGCGCCCGGCTGGCACCTCATGATCCAGCCAGCCGACCGCGTTTATCAGGCCGGCTGGGGCGAGCCGATCGTCTACCCGGGGCGCGCCCGCCTGAGCCGTCAGGACTGGCGGCGCTTCCCGGTGACCGCGATCACCGCCACCGACGCCGAGGCCTACGCGGCGTGGCTGGCGACGACCGGGCAGGTGCCGGGTGCGCGCCTGTGCACCGAGCTCGAGTGGACGCGCGCGGCCCGCGGTGCCGACGGCCGCAACTATCCGTCCGGCTCGACGATCGAGCTCGGCGACGCCAACTTTGACGCCACGCATGGCCTCGAGCACATGGGACCTGACGAGGTCGGCAGTCACCCCGGCTCGGTGAGCGTGTTCGGTGTCCACGACCTGGTCGGCAACGCCTACGAGTGGGCGAGGACCGCCGCCGGCGATGGCTATGTGGCGCTAGGCGGTAGCTTTTTTCACGATCGGTTGACCGCGCATCTGGCCAATCGCAACCTGGCGGTCCCGAGTCTGCGGGTGGCGGTGGTGGGCCTGCGGTTGTGCGCTACGCCGCGTTTGCGCTGACTGGCACGCCACGCGCAAGAGCTTCGTTTGGCGACGACCTGCAGCGGCTCCGCGCTGCAGCACAGCCCGCTGCGGACGAATCCGCTGCGCGCCGGACGAATCCCTCGCGGGCGACGCCGTCGCGAACAACCCCCGTGCGTACGCGGTCGAGGCGACCGCCAGCACAACCTCTTGTCCACTGGAGTGGTCTCATGGCGAAACTTCATCTAGCAATGGCGACGGTCCTCGTCGCCGCCTGCGTCGAGGGCGGCGAGCTCGAGTCGACCACACAGGGCCTGCACGCGGACGACGACGCGAGCCCGAGCGGCATCCGCCTGAGCCGCGTCGCCTTGAACGGCGTGCGCCTGAACGGGGTGCGCCTGAACGGGGTGCGCCTGAACGGGGTGCGCCTGAACGGGGTGCGCCTGAACGGCGTGCGGTTGAACGGCCCCGCGCTGACCGCGGTCGAGGGCGGCGTCGAGGTGCCCGAGAGCGAGTTCATCGGGACGACCTGGACCGGCGAGCTCGACGACGGCGGCACGCTGCCGATCCGCATCGACGCGATCGACCACCAGGACGGCCTCGCGATCTACACGGTCCGCTACGCCGATGGCGGCGGCTGGCTCGATCTGTGCGACGGCGCGGGCGCGCTCGCGGTCGCCGGGACCTGGAACTACGAAGAGGGCGTTCCGCAGGGCGGTCGCTACTACGCCAACGACCGGGACTTCACGTTCGCGTGCCGTGGGTTCGCGATCGCGAAGTGCGTCGAGATGGGCTACCAGCCGTGGCTCGATCGCGCCGACCTCTTGGCGGCCTGCACCCGCGCGCTGCGCGCCGACTTCTGCGGCGACGGCACCCCGTACACGATCGATGGCACGGAGCTCAACATCTACGACCGCGAAGGGATCCAGACCGACGACGCGGCCTGGCCCCTCGAGGCCGAGTGGAAGAAAGACGGCGCGGCCTGCATCGGCGACCCGAACGCGACCCGCTTCGTCCAGGTGGTCGGGCAGACGCCGACCTGCATGGCGTCGCTGCGCGCGTGCAAGAGCGGAGGCAAGAAGCTCATCACCACCGAGCTGCCGCCGGTCGAATGACCGGGCGCGTCGCACCGACTCACCCCCGCGGGGCGGGGTGGGGGCGACGACGAGCGGCGGGGCGGGGGCAGCGCGCGGCGGTTCTGTCGGACGCACGGCTTGCCAACCATGGCCCTCGACGGTGAAGATCGCGTCCGCTCCGTGCCAGCGCCGCGCCGGGCCAGCAGTTGCTCATCCATGTCGTCGTCCACGCTCTCCCTGGTCGAGATCGCAAGTCAGCGCGTCCATCCGTTGGGCGAGCGCGCGCGCATCGGCCGTGGCCCCGACGTCGACATCCGGCTCGACGATCCGATGGTGGCGCTGACCCACGCCGAGGTGATCGGCCACGACGACGGCACGGTCACGGTCCGCGACCTCGGCAGCCGTCACGGGATCTTCGTCGGCAGCCGACGAGTCCAGGAGGCGCGGCTCCACGATGGCGACGAGCTGCTCATCGGGCCGGTCGCGCTCCGGCTCGCGGCGGCGGCGCCGGCCGGCGCCAGCGACGAGCTTCGGCGCTTGCGCGCGGTGGTCGAGCTGAGCCGGGTGATCGGCGTCGAGCACGACCTCGAGTCGCTCCTCGAGCGCGTGATCTCGACCTTGCTCACGCTGGTCCAAGCGGACCGTGGCGCGATCGTCGTCTACGATCCCCAGACCCGGTCCCCGCGGTGGATGGTGGCCCGCAACCGCGTGCCCGGCCGCCCGCCGCTCACGATCTCGACCAGCGCTCTGTCGCAGGTCATGGTCGACGCGCGGCCGCTCCTGCGGACCGAGCTCGCTGACGATCGCGCCCTCGAGCGGTCGGAGAGCCTGGTGGCCCAGGACGTCCGCTCGCTGATGGTGGTGCCGCTCCTGTATCAGGCCACGACCGCCGAGTGGCTGGGCGTGATCCACCTCGACTGTCAGGGCGACGGGCGGCGCTTTCAGCCCGACGACCTCGAGCTCCTGGTCGCGGTCGCGAGCCAGGCCGCGCTAGCGATCAAGAACGCGCTCCTGGTCGCTCAGGTCCAGACCGTGCACGCCGAGCAGTGGCGCCGGCTCGAGCGCGTGGTCCACGATCTGCCGGTCGGGGTGGTGGTGCTCGATGAACAGCACCGGTGCGTGCTCGCCAACCCGTGGGTCGCCGCGCGCGCCTCGGTCCTGGGCGAGGTCCACACCGGGCGCGTGGTCGCGCACCTCGCCGGCGTCGCCACCCACGAGCTGCTCCGCCCCGAGGGGCCGCGCACGCTGACCGCCGGTACACCGCCGCGGTCATTGACGATCACCTCCGCCAGCGCCGGCGAAGGCACCGAGACCGTGCTGGTGATCGCCGACGTCACCCAGGAGCGTGAGCACGAGGCCCGGGCCGCCCACCAGGATCGCCTGAGCCTCCTCGGGCAGCTCGCCGGCGGCGTGGCCCACGACTTCAACAACCTCCTGGTCGTGATCCTCAACTACGCCGGGTTCCTCGAGACCGACCTGACCGACGCGGCGATGAAGGATGACGTGCAGCAGATCATCCACGCCGGTAACCGCGCGGCCGAGCTGACCCGACAGCTCCTGGCCTTCAGCCGCCGCGACGCCGCCAAGCCGACGGTGGTCGAGGTCGGTCCGGTGATCGCGCGGTTCGAGCGCATGGTCGGTCGCAACCTCGGCGCCCAGGTCGCGTTTCGGACCTCGGTCGCCGGTGGCCTGCCGCCGGTGCTGATCGACCCCGGCCAGCTCGAGCAGGTGTTGATGAACCTGGTGGTCAACGCCCGCGACGCCATGCCCGACGGTGGCCGCGTGACGCTGGTCGTGTCGCTGGCCGCCAGCGGCCCCGGCCCCGACCAGGTCGATCGTCCCCACGTGGTGTTCGAGGTCGCCGACACCGGCGCGGGCATCGCGCCCGACGTGCTGCCGCGGGTGTTCGAGCCGTACTTCACGACCAAGGACCACGGCAAAGGCACCGGCCTGGGCCTGGCCATGGCCCACGGGCTCATCCAGCAGGCCGGCGGCGAGATCACCGTCGAGTCGCCGCCCGGCCGCGGCGCGGTGTTCCGGGTCTACCTGCCGGCGTCGACCGCGCCGGCCCAGGACGAGTCGGGCGAGCGCGCCGCCGCGCCCACCGCCGCCGCGACCGTGCTCCTGGTCGATGACGACGATCGGGTCCGGCTCCTGACCGAGCGGATCCTGGTGAGCGCGGGCTATCGGGTGATGTCGGCGAGCTCGGGCCCCGCCGCCCTGGCCCTGGCGCGCGACCACGACGGCGCCATCGAGTTGCTGTTGTCGGACATGGTCATGCCGGGCATGTCAGGCAGCGAGCTGGCCCAGGCCATCGTCCTCGACCGGCCGCACATCAAGGTCCTGTTCATGTCCGGCTACGATCGCGGCAAGACCGGCCCCGGCCAACGCCTCCTCACCAAGCCGTTCAATCGCGACGGCCTGCTCGCCGCGGTCGTCGACGCCCTGGTCGCGCCCCCCGGCAGCTCAGCTCGCATCGCCCGCCTAACGCAGTACTGACCGGCTCGGCCTCGGCCTCGGTCTCGGTCTCGGTCTCGGTCTCGGTCTCGGTCTCGGTCTCGGCCTCGGTCTCGGTCTCGGTCTCGGTCTCGGTCTCGGCCTCGGTCTCGGTCTCGGTCTCGGTCTCGGTCTCGGTCTCGGTCTCCGTCTCGGCCTCGGACTCGGCCTCGGTCTCGGCCTCGGTCTCGGTCTCGGTCTCCCGCGCTCTCGGTCCACAGGCTGCGAGCCGCGGCGGTCGTCCCGACCGGATCGTCCCGTGTTAGCGTACCCAGGTGAACGACGTCTGGGTCACGCTGGCTCGACCCGCCGCGGATCTAGCGGTGCGAGCGATCCAGCAGAACGAGGTCGTGGCCGTGATCGGCGCACCGACGACCGGAAAGTCGAACGTGCTGCGGCTGATCGCGCAGCAGGTGGGAGCGGCCCCGGTGTTCTGGACGCGGATGCCGACCGTCGGTGATGACGCCGGTCCGGTCGCGCTGGCGAGCCTGGCGGCCCAGCTCGAGCCTGACGTGCTGGCAGCCGTGAAGGACGTCGACCGGCCCTGGCGCGACAAGGTCGACCTGGTGGTCGGCGCGCTGGCCGGCCGGGATGCGGTCGTGCTGGTCGACGATCTACGTCAGCCGGCCCACGGCACCCAGCCGCTCGTGTTCGACGACCAGGCCGCCGAGCTGTTCGCGGCCCTGCTGCGGCAGAGTCGCATCCGCCTGGTGACCACGTCGAGCGAGCGTCCTCCCCACCGCGCGACCGCGGTCAAGGTCGTTCCGACCATGGATGCCGCCATGGTCGCCCGGGCGGTCGAGGGGCTCGAAGCTGACCCGTACTTCGCGGACGCGGTCACGGCGGTGCGAGCTGCGGGCCCGCAGTTCTCCCGCCACAGCCCGGTCGAGGTCCGGCTGGCGGTCGATCTGGTGGCCCGCGGGCTACCCCTCGACGTGGTCGTGGCGATGCCTGGCCCGCGGAGCCTGGCCCGCGCGTTCTTGACCCGGTTGCCGCGCCACGAGCAGCTCGCGTTGCAGCGCCTCGCGGTGCTCCGCGTTCCGTGCGATCGGTCCACCGTGGATGAGATCGCCGCCATCGGCGGTGGCCTGGCGTCGCGTCGCTGGGAGTCGGTCGCGCTCTACGAGTCGGGGGACGGCTGGGTGCTTCCGGCGGTCATCACCGACGAGCTGCGCGCCCTGGCGGCGGACGGTCGCCTGCCGCCTGACCCCGCGCGGATCGACGAAGCTCGCCACGTCGCCGCGCAGTTTCATCAGCGGGCGTTCATGGGAGCCGCAGCGCTCGGCGCGGTGCCGGACGCCGTTCGGCACGAGCTCGAGCTGGTTCATCAACTCACCCAGGCCGGTGACGCGCCGGCGTTGCTGGCGCGGTCCCTATGGTTCGTGACGCAGTACGATGCCCTCGGTCGGTCGGTCGGGCTCCGCGGCGCCGAGCTGTATCGCCGGCGGCCGATCGAGGCCCTGCCGCGGGACGCCGGGCCGTCCCCCGAGGCCGAGCGGTACTTGCGCGCGGCGCTGATGGCCTACGATCGCGCGCTCGCCCACGATCCGCGCGACGCGTACGCGCTGCACTACCGAGCCTACAACGCCGATATCCTCGCTGAGGATGCCACCGCGGTGTACGACGGCTATCGCGCTGCCCTCGAGGTCGATGCCGATCAGGTGTGGCACCATGGTCGCTTCATCACGTTCCTCATCACCCGCGGGCGGCGCGAGGACGCGCGGGCGGCGTGGGATGCAGCGCTGCGCCAGCTCGATGGCCTGCGCGAAGAGCGATGGTTCTACGACCAGCTTCACCGTCCGGTCGCGCTCTTGCTGCTGCATCGCGGGAACACCACGTTTGCGCGTGAGGTCCTGGCCGATGTGCCAGCCGGGTTCGCGGGCGGGGGCTGGTTCCCGGCGCTCGAGCGTCGCCTGCAGGTACTCGAAGAGCTCGCCGATGGGCGGCTGGTGTTTCCGCCGAACATCCCTGTGGACGACCGCTGGAAGGGACCGACGTTGGTCTGGGGGGCCGAGCGTCCCGAGCGCTGGGCGCCCGGGTGGGTGGAGGTCAGCGACGATCAACGGGTCGTCGTGCGCTACGCCGAGCAGTTGGCGGGGGCCGTCGTCTACGGCCGCGCCGAGTATCTTCCCTCGCAGTTCCGCGCCCTGTGCGACGTCGCGAGTCCTCCGGCGGGCACGTTCGTCGAGCGCCTGTGGTTCGCCGACCGTGGTGGCGAGGTGATCCGATGCCACCGGAGCCAGCCCGAAGACGAGCTGCCCTATCCGTTTCCGCCATCTGCGCGCTACTTGAACCGCCGTGCTGCCGACCCTCGCTGACGACGCTCTGCACGTGGCGGTGTTCGGGCCCGGCGTCGGCGAGCTCGTCGCGGTCCGCGCGCCGCCGGGGCACTGGCTCGTCATCGACGGCTGTGGGCCGGCTGAGCGCTCCTACGGGCGGCGGTTGCTCGAACACTACGGCGGCGAGGTCACGCTTATCGCGTTCACGCATCCGCACCTCGATCATGCCTCAGGGCTCCTGGAGGTGATCGAGGGCGCGACGCGGGGCCCGCAGCACGGCTGGCCCGCGATCGGCGTGGTCTCGCCGTCGCCGCGTGGGCCGTCGCCCCTGGGCGCCATCGCGCCGCACTTCAGCGGTGTCGTCGAAGACACCCTGGCGGCCATCGACGACGTGTGGGACCGGGTGCCGCGCTGCCGCTGGGATCTCCGCGCGGGGACCTCGGTGGCGCTGGGCGACGCGACAGTGCAGGTGGTCTCGCCGTCGCCGCGTGCGGCCAGCGAGGCCTACGCCGCCTGGCGCGGAGGCCGAGCTTGGAACCCGAACCGCGTGGCGACGGCGTTCGAGCTGCGCTGGCATGGACATCGAATCCTCCTGGGCTCGGACCTCGACGAAGACGATGGCGGCGGTTGGAGCGACGTCGCCGCGGCCGGGCTCACCCAGGCGCCCCACCGGGTCACCAAGGTCCCCCACCACGGGTCGGTGCGCGCGGTCCATCCGGTGTGGATCGACCGGCGTGGCGGCAGCCCGGGCTTCATCGTCACGCCGTTCGCACGCGAGGGCCTGCCGCGTTTCGACGACGGCGACGGGGTCCATCAGCTGCTCGACCGTGCTGATCAGGTCCACCTGACAGGGCTGCCGCGCGCGCACGCGTCGCAGCCGGCGAGCCAGCCGCTACACGAGCGGCGATCGGTGCTGCACACCCTTGGCAAACAGCCACTCGACCCCACGACGCCCGGTTGGCCGGACTGCTTCGTGGTCGCCTCGGTGGCGCCGAGCGGTGCGACCCAGATGAGCCACGGGCCAGGCTCGGTGGTGGTGGTCGAGGGCTGACTTCGCCTCGGCCTCGGTCTCGGCCTCGGTCTCGGTCTCGGCCTCGGTCTCGGCCTCGGTCTCGGTCTCGGTCTCGGTCTCCGCCTCCGCCCGCAACGTCCCGCCCGAAACGGCGAAGGCCGCCCCGGGGGCGGCCTGATCGTCGTGGTTAGCTGGAGCGGGAGAAGGGATTCGAACCCTCGACGTCATCCTTGGCAGGGCTTCCACGGACGACTGATCCATCAGGTTTCGCGGGGTTACTGGTGCAGGTCGGAGCATGGCGGGGCGAGGTGGTGATGGGGAAGTGGTGGGACCGGATTTCAGCTGCTTGCGCGCGGAAGTCAACGGGGCGGCTTTCCGGACACGATTTCCTCCAGCCAGGTCGTTCCCAGGGCGATGGCTAGACCAAGGGGAGCGCTTGGGTGGTCGGTCGTGACGTGCTTGACGCCAGGCTTGGTCGTTCGGACGAGCTGCGCGACGCAGACGGGGGTTCCGTGGAGGTCGTTCTGGGCCCCCTTCCGGACCATCGTCATGCCCGTTGGGGTTAGCTGAACCAGCGCGATCCCCTTCGCTGCCGCGTACTCAATCGCGCCGCTCTGGAAGCCGCTGGTTGAGAACACGGCGCCCTTGTGCCCGGCAAGCTCTTGCAGCTTCGCCCATAGCGCCATGATGACGTCCCGTCCGACCCGGCGCCGGTGGTTCTTGGCCTCAACCACGACCACGAAGGCCATCCCCATCACCTCGAACTCGGCGGTCGCGTCGATCTCGAACTCGCCGCTGGCCCCCACCAGGTCGCGCTTCCCGTGAACGGTGACGGCCACCGGCCCTCGCGCGACCTCTTGGAGGTGGTGCTTCACCAGGTGCTCGTACTGCTGCCAGGTGAGGTCCAGAACCTCGCCAAGTTGTTCGCGATCGTCGTCGCCCATGTGTGCCTCCAAAGGTGCTGCAAAAGATGACGCTCTGATCCTTGGCGTCGTCGTGCGTTCCAAGTAGACACTCAACTTGCGCTGCTCGACGGAGTCCTCAGAACGAGTGCAAGGTTAGGATCAGCATCGGTTGATAGCCAACGGAGGCCGATGATGCATCGGTCTCCCACCTTGAAGGCGCACGGCCGATGCCATACGCGTTGTTTAACCACGGTAAGTTGGGTCACGACCGTGGTGACGAACTGAAATCCAAGGAGCTTGATAAGTACGCCGAAGATCATGCCGGCGTAGGGATCCCCGTCGGGATAGCGCATTAGAGCGACGTTCAAGAGGTCCGCGTGAATGTCCGCCACGGCGTCCCCAACGTAGTAGAAGCCGCACCCGGTTGGCATCTCGGCTTCCCCAAACAGAATTCGGAGGTGCTGATCGGGAACGGTCTCGAGGACATCCTTTTGCCCATCGGCGCCAACCACGTTCGCCGACGTAGTCGTGCCGATGAGAACCTTCAGCGCCCACCGCTCAAGGTCCTCTCCCTGAAAGACTCGCGTTCCGACATCCTCGCCATTGGCTGCCTGGCGGATAACGTCGAAGAATTTACCGATCGTCGCGTCGAGTGGGGAAAGTGCTTCATTGTGGCGCTTGCATAGTACCCGCGATGTAAATGCGGATTCTCCAAGTTGTTTCGGCGCTTCAAGCCAGGGGAGGCCTTCAGTCCAAAACTTCGTGCCAAACTTCTTGAGAAGGACCTTCGAGACGTAGTGCTCACGATTGGTGGGGCCGGCGCAATCGAGCAATGACGCCGCGTAGCAACCCGGGGTCGCGCGTCCTGTCTTCGGCCCGACGGGCCTGGTGTTAGCCATGGATCATCCTGACATGTCCTGGAGAACCGTGGGCCAGCGCTCGGCCGGGTTGTACGCGAGCGCGGATGCGACGGCGGCGCCGATTTCGGGCGGGATGTGCCCCTTGACCATGCACGGGTTGAGCGGGCGCGCGCCGGTGCGTTGCCGCTCGTGGATCCGGGTCGGCGGTTGGTCGCCTTCCCCCCACAGGCTCTCGCCAGCATCTCCCACGCGACCACGCCGAGCGCGTACACGTCGACGCGATGATCGATCGGGTCGCCGCGCAGGTACTCGGGCGCCATGTAGTTGGGGGTTCCGAGCGCCAAGCCCTGTTGCGTGCCGACCCCACCGCGCGACTCGTCGATCTTGCATATGCCGAAGTCCACCACCGTCACGTCGTCGTCGTTGGGGTTCGTCGTCGACTGCGCGAGTAGGGTCCGTCGCCGCCGGCCAGGTCGTCACCGCTGGCCACCGCTCGGCACCATCGGCGGCGACCCGCTCGACCGCCGCCACCTGATGCACCTGCACTTCGAGCTGTGGCGCGACCACGCGCGGCGCGGCGCCACTGACCCGGCCCCGTACCTGCGTGCCATGAAGCGCCGGGCGTTCGATCACCCGCTCGCCCTTCGTAACCGCGGCGCGGCGCCGCTCCGATCTCCATCAACGGCTGGCGCTGCCGCAGGACATGATCGAGGTCCTGCGCTGGCACGTGGACAACATGCTCCTCCCGACCATGATGCGGATGAGCGATCTGCTGTTCCCCTCCATCACCGGCGGGTTCCGGTCGCGGTCGTGCCTCGATCGGTGTTCGACAACGTCAGCGCGGCGGCGGTCACCTCCCGTTCAACTTCATGCCGCGCGGCATGCGCCGCACCTACCAGGACCTCGCGCGCTCGCTGGGCATCCTCGGATGCGGTCACGCGAGCGATCTCTGGGCAAGCTCCCGTGAAGATGCACATGCGCTACACCACCGCGCAGGGGCGAGGTGCGCGACCCCCTGGCGCGCATGACCGGCGCGGCCAGAGGCGCGGGCGTCATCAGCCTGGACGACGTCCGCCGCTGCCGGCTTCGCAAGGCCAAGGCCACGACGGCGCCGACCTCGACTGCCAACGAGGACAAATCGCCGCCGACCTCGACCGCGGGCCCGGCCCGAAACGGCGAAGGCCGCCCCGGGGGCGGCCTGGTCGTCGTGGTTAGCTGGAGCGGGAGAAGGGATTCGAACCCTCGACGTCAACCTTGGCAAGGTTGCACTCTACCACTGAGTTACTCCCGCAGCGTGGGCAGCCTTGTAGCGGGACCCGCGCGGAGTGTCAAGCGCTGGCGCGCCGCAATCGCACGCGGGCCGTGGTACCGTCGCGGCGATGCAACGGCACCTCCTCGGATCTCTCATCCTCGCGCTGGCCGCGCTGACCTTGGGCGCCTGTGGCCCCAACCCGGCGGGCAAGCCGCCGGTGTCGTCGCCGGTCTACCAGTTCCAGGCGCCGGACGCCGAGGACTTCGCCGAGGACACCGACGACGACGCGGCCGACGCCGACGGCGACACCGACGCGGGTGACGAGGAGTAAGCCATGTGCGGCATCGTCGGTTACGTGGGGGCGCGTCAGGCGACGCCGCTCCTGGTCGGTGGACTGCGCAAGCTCGAGTACCGGGGCTATGACTCGGCCGGCGTCAGCGTCTGGTCGGGCGGCACCAGCCGCGTGGTCCGCTGCCGCGGCAAGCTGGCCAACCTCGAGGACAAGCTGCAGAAGGAGCCGGCCCCGGGCACGATCGGCATCGGCCACACCCGGTGGGCGACCCACGGGCGGCCGTCCGACGAGAACGCCCACCCGCACAAGGTCGGCGCGGTCTCGGTCATCCACAACGGCATCATCGAGAACCACCTGGCGCTGCGCCAGGAGCTGGCGGCCGGCGGCTCCAAGTTCAGCTCGGAGACCGACACCGAGCTGTTCGCGCACCTGATCGATCGCGCGCTCCGCCAGGGCGCGCCCGACCTGACCACCGCGGTGCGCACCGCCCTGGCCAAGGTCCACGGCGCCTACGCCTTCGTCGTCATGAGCGACAACGAGCCGTCGACGCTGGTCGCGGCCAAGAACGCCTCGCCGATGGTCATCGGCCTGGGCGACGGCGAGAACTTCATCGCCTCCGACGTCACCGCGATCCTGTCGGAGACCCGCAAGATCATCTTCGTCGAGGAGGGTGAGCTCATCACCCTGACCAAGGACGCGGTCACGATCACCGACTTCGAGGGCCGCGAGAAGAAGCGCGAGCCCAAGATCATCACCTGGTCGGCGATGCAGGCGGAGAAGGGCGGCTTCAAGCACTTCATGCTGAAGGAGATCCACGAGCAGCCGCGGGCGATCGCCGACACCCTGGTCGGCCGGGTCGACCTCGAGCGCGACGACGTGGTCTTCGACGAGGTCAAGCTCGACGTCCCGGCGATCAAGCGGATCATCTTCGTCGCCTGCGGCACCTCGTACCACGCGTCGATGGTCGGCGAGTTCCTGATCGAGGGCCTGGCGCGCATCCCGGTCGAGGTCGAGCTGGCCTCGGAGTTCCGCTACCGCGATCCGATCGTCGGCCCCGGCGATCTGGTGGTCGCGGTCAGCCAGTCGGGCGAGACCGCCGACACGATGGCCGCGGTCCGCGAGGCCAAGGGCAAGGGCGCCAAGGTCCTGGCGATCTCCAACGTGGTCGAGTCGTCGATCCCGCGGCTGGCGGACTACGCCTTCTACACCCACGCCGGCCCCGAGATCGGCGTGGCCTCGACCAAGGCCTTCACGACCCAGCTCGTGTCGATGGTGCTCCTGGCGATCTACCTCGGCCGCCGCAACGGCAAGCTGCCCCAGGCCCGGGCCCGCGAGCTCCTGGCCGAGCTGGTCCAGCTCCCGGCCAAGCTGAAGGACGTCGTCGATCACGGCGCCCAGCTCCAGGTCCTGGCCCGGCGCTACGGCCCGGCCACCGGCTTTCTGTTCCTCGGCCGCGGCGCGCAGTACCCGATCGCCCTCGAGGGCGCGCTCAAGTTGAAGGAGATCTCGTACATCCACGCCGAGGGCTACGCCGCCGGCGAGATGAAGCACGGGCCGATCGCGCTCATCGACGAGCACCTGCCGGTGGTGGTGCTGGCGCCGCGCGGGCCGAACTACGACAAGGTGGTGTCGAACCTGTCGGAGGTGAAGGCGCGCCAGGGCAAGATCCTGGCGATCGCGAGCCGCGGCGACACCGACATCGGCGGCGTGGCCGACGAGGTCGTGCTCATCCCCGACGTCGCCCTCGAGCTCCAGCCGATCGTCAGCGTGGTGCCGCTGCAGATGCTCAGCTACTACGTGGCCGACTTCAAGGGCACCGACATCGACCAGCCGCGCAACCTGGCCAAGAGTGTCACGGTCGAGTGAGCGGACGCGGCCGCCGCCGCGGCGCGCGGTGGCCCAGCGCGAGACCCGCCTGGGGCGCGCCGAGACCACGCCGCCGCGGCCGCCGCGGCGCGCGACGGTGCCGCCGCCGTCGACGACCCTGACCCACGTCGACGCCACCGGCGCGGCCCACATGGTCGAGGTCGGAGCCAAGGCCGAGACCGCGCGCGAGGCGATCGCGTCGGGCGAGGTCCACATGACCGCCGAGGCCGCGCGGCTCCTGGCGGCCGGTGAGCTGGCCAAGGGCGACGCCCTGGCGGTGGCGCGGATCGCCGCGATCAGCGCGACCAAGCAGGCCCACCTGCTGATCCCGCTGTGTCACCCGGTCCGGGTCACCGGCGTCGACGTCGAGCTCGTGGTCCACGAGACCAAGGTCGCGATCACCGTCGCGGTGCGGGCCTTCGATCGCACCGGGGTCGAGATGGAGGCGATGACCGCCGTGGCGGCGGCCGCGCTGACGATCTACGACATGGCCAAGGCCGTCGATCGCGGCATGGTGATCGGCCCGATCATGCTCGAGGCCAAGCGCGGCGGTCGCTCCGGCGTCTGGACCCGCTAGCCCTCGGTCTCGGCCTCCGCCTCGGCCTCGGGTTCGGTCTCGGCCTCCGCCTCGGCCTCGGTCTCGGTCTCGGGTTCGGTCTCGGTCTCGGTCTCGGCCTCGGCCTCGGCCTCGGCCTCCGTCTCCGCCTCGGTCTCGGCCTCCGTCTCCGTCTCCGTCTCGTCCTCCCCGGTCACGCCGGCGCGTACCGCACGCCGGTGTCGCGGACTCCCTTGCCGAGCGCGCGCTTGACCCGGCTCTGGGCGCCGAAGGCCGCGGCCAGGACCGCGTGCTTGACCCGATCGCGCCCCGGCGACGCGCCGATCGGGCGCGGGCTCAGCCCGAGGCGGCGCAGGCGCGCGTTGCCGCGGTACAGGAGCTCGTTGGCGCGCGTCGAGTCGGTGTAGTAGGTGAAGCTGATCGTGATCGAGGGCTCGGGGCCGTTCTCGACCATGTGGCCGGTGGTCGACGGCATGTAGCCGCCCTGGCCCGGCACCAGGTCGAAGATCCGGGCCCGCGCCCGCAGGTCCTCGCGCCAGGTCACCAGCTCGCGCGAGTGGTGCTCGTGGAACTTCTCGAGGGCGACCTCGCTCACCACCTGGCGGTCGTCGTGGGCCCAGGTGTAGAGCCGCTTGGGCCCGCGGATCTGCAGGATGAAGTTGTGCTCGTGGTCGATGTGGAACGGCGTCACCGCGCCCGGCGACGACACGAAGATCCAGCCGGCCCGGTAGCACATGCCGGGATCGACGCGGTCGATCGTCGGGCGTAGCTCGTCGAGGATCTCGTCGATGAAGGCGCGGTACAGCGGATCGGCCTGGACGTTCAAGAGCGACATCCACGCGCTGGCGTTGGCCAGGTCCGACAGGGTCTCGGCCGCGGTCTTGCCGGTGGGATGAAGGTGGGGGGCGTCGGCGAAGCTGGTGCCGGCGGTGGCGGTGGCGGCGTGGGTGCGGACCAGCTTGCGCGCCTGCTGGCGCTGACCGAGCTCGCGGAGCGCATCGAGCTGGAGCAGCGGGTGGTTGGCCAGCTCGTGGGTGACGGCGGCGATCTTCCACGGGGCGAAGTCAGAGGGGAGATGGATCCGCGGCATGGCGCCGGCCGACGATAGCATCGGGTACAGTCGCGGTGATGGGCATCCTCGACGTCTCCAAGCGACTCGGACGCAACGCCTGGCGCGTGCCTGGCCTGGGCCAGGTCCTCGAGGCTGACTACGCGCGGGCCTTCGCGCGTCGGCCGGCCAACCGCTTCCGCGGCGTGTACCGGACCTTCGCCGAGGCCGAGGCCGCGATCCCGTCGGGACAGCCGGTCGGCTACGACCACGACGCGATGACGACGATGTACCGCGATCGCATGGACAAGGCGTGCCAGAGCGACGACGCGGTCTTGTTCTGGATGCGCGAGATCTTGCGCGCCCAGCCGACGGCGCTGGTGTTCGACGTCGGCGGTCACGTCGGCGTCAGCTTCCACGGCTGGCGTCGCTACCTCGACTACCAGCCGGGCCTGCGCTGGCTGGTCCAGGAGGTGCCGGCGGTGGCGGCGGCCGGCGCGACCTTGGCCAAGGAGCGCGGCGCCACCCAGCTCAGCTTCACCAGCGACCTGGCCGCTGGGCGGGGCTGCGACGTGCTCCTGTCGGCCGGCGCGCTGCAATACGTCGATCTGACCGTGCCGCAGCTCCTGGCCGCGGTCGGCAGCCGGCCGCGCCACCTGGTGCTCAACAAGCTGCCGGTCTACGACGGCGAGGGGTTCTGGACGGTGCAGTCGACCGGGCGCGCGTTCCACGCCTACCGCATCTACAACCGCACCGAGCTCGTCACGTCGATCGAGGCCCTGGGCTACCGCCTGGTCGACGACTGGCAGAACCGCGAGCAGCACTGCGAGATCCCGTTCACGCGCGGCAAGGACATCGACGCGTACTCGGGGTTCTACTTCGTCGCGAACGCCAGCTCGTAGATCGTGCCGGCGGTCGAGGTCGCGACCACGTGGGCGTGGAGCGCCAGCCAGGCCGCGAGGTCGGCGTCGATCGGGTGCTGGTTGACGTGGACGTAGAAGCGCGCGCCGCGGCGGGCGTAGTCGGCCAGCGCGGCGCTGCCGGCCAGATCGTTGGGCAGGACCCAGCCGGTCGTGCGCGACAGGTAGAACACCCGCGGATCCTGAAAGTTGTTCTCGGTGCGCCACTGCCGGTTGTAGCCCTCGGCGCGCGCGCGCACCGCGACCCGGGTGCCGGGCGCGGCGACGGTCGCGAGGGCGCGGCCCAGGGTGGTCTCGGGCTCGCGCGGGCGGGAGGTGATGAAGGCCAGCGCGCGGACGGTGAGGGCCAGCGCGACCACGGCGACCGCGGCGGTGGCGGCCCGCGGCCAGCGCAGCTCGGCGACCGCGGCGGCGACCAGGTGCGCGCCGAGGACGACGTGGGGCAGGTGGTAGTGGGTGCCGAAGTAGCTGGCGGTGTAGCGCAGGGCGAGGAGCGATAGCGCGGCGGCGCCGAGCGCCAGGGCCAGGTGCTCGGCGGTCAGGCGGCGACGCACCGCGAGGTAGAGCGCGGCCGGCACCGCGAGCAGGCCGACGCCCCACACCAGGCCGTAGCGCGCGAGCTCGCGCCACGGCTCGAGGCCGGCCAGGGCGCCGAGCGCCGGCAGCTTGCTGTCGCCACCCGACAGCACGCCGAAGGTGTTGCCGTAGGTGGTGTAGAGCGTGCGCGCGTACAGGAGGTACCCGCCGACCGCGGCGAGGACGACGGCCCAGCCCAGCCACAGCCGCGCGCTGCGCAGGTGCGCGCGGTGGGCGACGGCGACCAGCGTGAACTGCGCCAGGCCGAGCTCGAGGGTGGTGGGCTTGACCAGGCCGGCGACCGCGGTGGCCGCGACCCACGCGGCCCAGGTGGCGCGGCGCGGCGCCGCGAGATCGGCGAGGAACGCGACCCAGCCGAGCGTGAAGGCCAGGAACGCCAGCGGGTCGGGTTGGATCGTCGTCGACGCGACCACCGCGCCCTGCATCGACAGGATCGCGACGAGCGCGGCGTAGCCGGCGGCCGGGCCGTAGCGACGGCCGAGGGCGCTGGCGAGGATGAGGGCGGCGGCCAGGACACAGCCCAGCGACACGAGCTGGGCCGAGCGCTCGAGGTCGCCGGTCGCGGCGGCGACCGCGGCGACGATCGCCGGGTAGAGCTGGAGCTCGGTCTCGACGTAGCCCGGGCCATCGCCGCGCCAGTCGATGCGCGGCCGGAGCGGGTTGGGCTCCTCGGCGGCGAGGTTGCGCGCGATCGCCGCGGTGTCGGCCTGCCGCCAGCCGTGCCAGTCGTCGGTGATGACGTCGGCGCGGCGGACGGTGAGCATGACCACCGCCCACGCGACCGCGGTCGCGACGGTGAGCCAGCGCCAGGTCGCCGCGGTCACGACTTGAGCGACGACAGCCAGCGGCGCAGCCGGGCGGTCGGAGAGGCCGGCGTCGGGGCCGGCGCGGGCGGCGTCGGGCGCGGCGGGGTCGGGGTGGTGGGCGGCTTGGGGCCGGGCGGCGAGGCGACCGCGCCGTCGAGCTCGCGGGCGACCTGCTCGAGGGTCGAGAAGATCAAGGCCCGCGGGCTCAGGCGCCGACCGGTCTGGGCCTCGAAGCGCGCGATCGCCCGCATGATCAGGAGCGAGTGGCCGCCGAGGTCGAGGAAGTTGTCGGCGACCGCGATGCGCTCGACGCCGAGGAGCTCGCGCCACACCGCGGCGACCAGCTCCTCGGCCGGGGTCCGCGGCGCCGCGTAGCTGCGCGCGGCCGGCGCACCGACGTCGGTCGGCGCTGGCAGGGCCTTGCGATCGACCTTGCCGTTGGCGGTGAGCGGCAGGGCCGACAGCACCACGAACAGCGCCGGGATCATGTAGTCGGGCAGGGTGATCGCGAGGTGCGCGCGCAGGGCCTCGGGGGTGGCGCCGCCGTCGCGCGCGACCAGGTAGGCCACCAGCCGCGGCTCGCCACCCGGGCCCGGGCCGGCGACCACGACCGCCTGGGCGACCGCGGGATGGCGGGCCAGGGCCGCCTCGATCTCACCGAGCTCGATGCGATAGCCGCGGACCTTGACCTGGAAGTCGGTGCGGCCGAGGTGCTGCAGCGTGCCGTCGGCGCGCCAGCGCCCGAGATCGCCGGTGCGGTACAAGCGGGCGCCGTTGGCGGCGTCGGTGACGACGAAGCGCTCGGCGGTCAGCTCGGGGCGTCGGTGGTAGCCGAGGGCGACGCCGGCGCCGCCGATCGCCAGCTCGCCGGGGACGCCGATCGGCGCGGGCCGACCGGTCTCGTCGAGGACCCACACCGTGGTGTTGGCGATCGGCGTGCCGATCGAGATGTCTCCCTGGCCGGGCGCGATCCGCGCGCACGTCGACCACACCGTGGTCTCGGTCGGGCCGTACATGTTCCACAGCTCGCCGGTGCGCTCGAGGAGCGCCTCGGCCAGCTCGCTCGGCAGGGCCTCGCCGCCGCACAGCGCGCGGAACCCTGGGCCGCCGCGCCAGCCGGCCTCGAGCAAGAGGCGCCAGGTCGCCGGGGTGGCCTGCATGACCGTCACGCGCTGCCGCTCGAGCAGAGTCTTGAGCGCGTGGCCGTCGGTGACCTGGTCGCGGGTCGCGAGCACGATCTCGGCGCCGACCGCGAGCGGGAGCCAGAGCTCGAGCGCGGCGATGTCGAACGACAGCGTGGTGATCGCGGCCAGGCGATCGTCGGCGGTCAGGCCTGGGCGGGTGGCCATCGCCGCCAGGAAGTTGACGATCGCGCGGTGCGGGACCAGCACGCCCTTAGGCTGACCGGTCGAGCCCGAGGTGTAGATCAGGTAGGCCGGATCGTCGGGCTGGGTCGGGCACGGCGGCAGCGGCGCGGCCGGCGGCAGGTCGCCGTCGAGGCGCAACACCCGGTTCGGGTCGAGGCCGAGGTGATCGAGGGCGCGATCGGCGAGCACCCGCTTGGCCTCGCTGTCGGCCAGCATGAACGTCAGGCGCTCGATCGGGAACGCCGGATCGAGCGGCAGGTAGGTGGCGCCGACGCGCGCGCAGGCCAGGAGCGCCGCGACCATCGTCGGGCCGCGCTCGAGGTGCAGGGCGACGACGTCGCCGCGGCCGAGACCGCCTGCGACCAGGGCGCCGGCCAGGGCCTCGGCGCGCGCGGTCAGGTCGCGGTAGGTCACCGCCTGCTCGCCTGCGCGCACGGCGATCCGGTCGGGGGCGTGGGCCAGGCCGGGGGCGACGTGGTGCCACAGATCGCCGGCGGCGGGCGCCGGGACGGCGGTGGCGTTCCAC
The DNA here is from genome assembly GCA_018057825.1 of Kofleriaceae bacterium. GTDB lineage: Bacteria > Myxococcota_A > Polyangia > Haliangiales > Haliangiaceae > UBA2376. The sequence continues at coordinate 267,231 of JAGPCY010000001.1, forward strand.
GCCGCGAGCTGGGCCCGCTCGTCGGGCGCGATCGTCAAGAGCTCGCCGAGCGGGCGGTCAGGTGCGGCGACGATGGCCTCGAGGAGCTGGAGGTAGCGGCGGCCGAGGCGGCGGGCCGAGTCCTCCGACAGGATGTCGGTGTTGTAGTTGAGGCCGCCGACCAGGCCGGTGAAGCCGTCGAGGAACCACAAGGCGACGTCCTGGGCCGCGGCCGGCTGGAACACCGGCAGGTTGCGGTGCTCGAGCGCGCCCCAGCGCGACGGCCGCTGCCGCGCGTCCTGATACGAGAAGAACGCTTGGTAGATCGGGAAGCGCGACTCGTCGCGGCGCTGATCGAGGACGCGCACCAGGTGCTCGAAGGGCACGTCCTGGGCGCCGAACGCGGCCACGGTGTCGGCGCGCAGGGCGCGGACCAGCTCGAGGAAGCTGCGCGACGGATCGACCGCGATCCGCAGCGGCAGGGCGTTGACGAAGAACCCGCACACGGTCTCGAGCTCGGGCAGGTTGCGGCCGCGCACCGGCGTGCCGATCACCAGCTCGCGCTGCCGGGTCTCGCGGTGGAGCACCGCGGCCCAGGCCGCCAGGAGGCTCATGAACAAGGTCGCGCTCTCGCGCAGGCCCAGCGCGCGCAGCCCGTCGGCGATCGCCGGCGGCACCTGCAGCCACGACGTGCCGCCGTGGCCCGACATCGTCGGCGGCCGCGGGTAGTCGGTCGGCAGATCGAGGGCCTCGGGCGCGCCGGCCAACGCGGTCCGCCAGTAGCCGAGCTGGCGCTCGAGCTCGGGGCCGGCCATCCACTCGCGGTGCCAGGCGGCGAAGTCGGCGTAGGTGACCGGCGGCGGCGGACGCTTGGGCGCGACGCCGCGGCAGCACGCGTCGTAGAGATCCGCCAGCTCCTCGTAGAACAGGTCGAACGACCAGCCATCCCAGATGGCGTGGTGGGCCATGAAGAACAGGACGTGCTCGTCGTCAGCCAGGCGGAACAGCCGGGCGCGATACAGCGGCGCGGTGGCGAGATCGAAGGGCACGCCGACCAGCTCGGCCAGGCGGGCGGCGAGCGCGGCCTCGCGCGCCTCGACCGGACGATCGGTCAGCTCCTCGAACGGCAGGCTGGTGTCGACCGACGGCAAGACGATCTGCGCCGGGCTGTCGCCGACGGTGCGGATCGCCGTGCGCAGGACGTCGTGGCGCTCGACCAGGAGCGCCAGCGCGCGCTCGAGGGCGCCGCGATCGAGGGCGCCGCGCAGGCGGTGGGCCGACGGCACGTTCCACACCGTGCGACCGAGCTGGAGCTGCTCGAGGTACCAGACCCGCTCCTGCATGAGCGACAGCGGCGCCGGGCCGGTCTCGGCGCGGCGCGGGATGTGCGGCATCGGCCCGGCGGCGAGCGCGCGCTCGCCGTCGAGGTGGGCGGCCAGGCGAGCCACCGTCGGGTGCTCGAACAGCGCGCGCATCGGCACCGTGCGGCCGAGCTGCTTGCCCAGGCGGGCGGCGAGCTGGGCGGCCAGGAGCGAGTGACCGCCGAGCGCGAAGAAGTCGTCGTGGATCGACAGCCGGCTGACCGCCAGGGTCTCGGCGAAGCCGGCCGCGAGCTGCTCCTCGAGGGGCGTGCGCGGCGCGACCGCCGGGCCGGCCGCGACCTCGGCCGGGCCCCCGGGGGCGGGCAGGGCCTTGCGATCGACCTTGCCCGAGCCGGTGAGCGGCAAGGCCGACAGGGTGACGAACCGGCTCGGGATCATGTAGTCGGGCAGGGTCGCGGCCAGGTGGGCGCGGACCGCGTCGTCGGACGGGATGGTCGCGCCGGCGGCGGCCACCAGGTAGGCGACCAGGCGCACGTCTCCCGGGCGATCCTCGCGCGCGACCACCGCGGCCGCGGCGATCGCGGCGTGGCGAGCCAGCGCGTGCTCGATCTCGCCCAGCTCGATGCGGTAGCCGCGCAGCTTGACCTGGAAGTCGGTGCGGCCGAGGCACTCGAGGACGCCGCCGTCGGCGGTCGGTCGCCAGCGCGCCAGGTCGCCGGTGCGGTACAGGCGCGCGCCAGCGGTGGCGCGGAACGGATCGGGGACGAAGCGCTCGCGGGTCAGCTCCGGGCGATCGAGGTAGCCCAGGGTGACGCCGTCGCCGCCCAGGTACAGCTCGCCGATCGCGCCGATCGGCACCGGCTGCTGGTCGGCGTCGAGGACGTGGCAGGTGGTGTTCGCGATCGGCCGCCCGATCGCGATCGACGTCGGCGCCGGCGCGATCCGCTGCGCAGTCGACCACACCGTGGTCTCGGTCGGACCGTACAGGTTCCACAGCGCATCGACCCGGGCCGCGAGCTCGGTGGCCAGGCCACGATCGAGGGCCTCGCCGCCGCACAGCGCGCGGAACCCCGGGCGGCCGGGCCAGCCCGCGGTGAGCAAGAGCCGCCAGGTCGCCGGCGTGGCCTGCATGACGGTGCACGCGCGGTCGGCCAGGAGCGCGCCCAGGGCGGCGCCGTCGACCGCGGTGTCGCGCGGCACCAGCACGACCTCGGCGCCGACGGTCAACGGGACCAAGAGCTCGAGGACCGCGATGTCGAAGGACAGCGTCGTCACCGCGGCGAGGCGATCGCGCTCGGTGAGCCCGGGCTCGCGGGCCATCGCGTAGAGGAAGTTCACGACCGCGCGGTGCGGGACGCACACGCCCTTGGGCGTGCCGGTCGAGCCCGAGGTGTAGATGATGTACGCGGCGGACTCGGCGTCGGGGGTCGCCACCGCTGGCGTCGGCGCGGCCGGCAGGCCGTCGACCTCGAGGACCCGGGCCCGGCCGACCTCGACCTTGGCGCGGCCGGCGGCGCTGGCGGTGACGATCGCCAGGCCAGCGTCGGCGATCATGAACGCCAGGCGCTCGGCCGGGAAGCTCGGGTCGAGGGGGACGTAGGCGGCGCCGGCGCCGAGGATGCCGAGCAGCATCGGCACCATGTGGCTGTCGCGCTCGGCGATCAGGCCGACCCGGGCCCCGGGTAGGACCCCGGCCGCGACCAGGGCGGCGGTGATCCGGTCGGCCTCGGCGACGAGCTCGCGGTAGGTCAGGGCGCGATCGGGCGCGGTGAGCGCGATCCGCTCCGGGACCCGGCGCGCGGTGGCGGCGACCAGCGCCTCGACGCGGGTGGTCCGCGGGTAGGCGACCTCGGTGGCGTTCCACGTCGCCAGGAGCGCGCGATCCTCGTCGGTGACGACCGGCAGTCGGCCGATCGGCTGCTCGGGATCGGTGAGCGCGCCGCGCAGCAAGAGCTCGTAGCCGGCCAGCCAGCGCCGGATCGTCGCGGCGTCGAACAGGTCGGCGTTGTACTGGCACTCGAGGCGCAAGCCAGCGCCGGTGTCGACGGCGTTGACGAACAGCTCGAAGGTCTCGTGGGTGCGCGGGTTGGACGCCAGGTCGAGGTGCAGGCCGGGCACCGCGTTGGCCTCGGCGGCCAGGGCCTGATCGATGTTGAAGATGACCGAGATGAGCGGCAGCCGCGACGGATCGCGCGTCAGCGGCAAGGTCTGCAGCACCCGGCCGAAGGTGACGTCCTGGTGATCGTAGGCGTCGAGCATCACGCCGCGCACGCGCTTGACCAGCTCGGCGAAGCGATCGCCGCCTCCGATCGCGGCCCGGATCGGCAGCATGTGGACGCAGTGGCCGACCAGGCCACCCCAGCCGTCGGCGGTCTGGCCGGCGGCCGGGATGCCGACCACCAGCTCGTCGGCGCCGGTCAGGCGGTGGAGGAGCGCGTCGAAGCCGGCCAGGAGGGTGGCGAAGCTCGACGCGCCGAGCCGGGCGCCCAGCTTCTTGACCCCGGCCAGGACCTCGGCGGGGATGACGTGGTCCTCGCGGCCCGAGCGGGTGGTGCGGCGCGGCGGCCGCGGTCGATCGGTGGGCAGCTCGAGGGTCGGGCCGCCGTCGGCGAAGCGGGTGGTCCAGTAGCGCTCGTTGGCGGCGACCTCGGGGGCGTCGGCGCGCGCGGCCTGGGCCGCGGCGTAGGTCGCGAACGACGGCGCGTCGGGCAGGGGCGCCGAGCGCGCGCCGGTGGCCAGCGCGTACAGCGCCGCCAGATCCTTCACCACCACCCAGTACGACCAACCGTCGAGGACGATGTGGTGGCCGGTGAAGACCAGGACGTGGTGATCGGCGGTCAGGCGGACCAGCTCGGCGCGGACCAGGGGGCCGATCGCGAGGTCGAAGGGCGTGTCGACCGCGAGGCGGCAGCGCTCGGCCAGGGCCTCCGCGGCCGCGGTCGCCGGGCGATCCGACAGATCGAGGAGCGGGACGTCGAGGTCGGGCGGCTCGGCGGCGATCGCCAGCGCGGTGCCGTCGTCGGAGAACGTGGCGCGCAGGGCGTCGTGGCGGCGCGGCAGCTCGCGGACCGCGTGGCGCAGGGCGCCGACGTCGAGCTCGCCGCGCAGGTGCAGCGACACGCTCTCGTTGTAGGCCAGCGACGCCTCGGGACCGAGGGCGGCCGCCAGCCACACCTCGCGCTGCGGCTCGGTCGACGGCGCGGCCGTGGCGCCGCCCGCGGTGGGGACCGCGACCGCGGCCTTGGGGGCCGGCCAGAAGCCCGCGGCCTGCATCTCGGCCGCGGCCGCCTTGTAGGCGGCCACGATCGCCGCCAGGTCGGCGTCGGAGTGCGCGGTGGTCAAGAAGCACGGGAAGTTGTCGAGGATGTGGATGCCGCGATCGCGCAGCATCGTGTAGACCAGATCGTTGTACGGCAGGTCCTCGGTGAAGTTGTTGCGCCACCACGACGCGAAGGTCTTGAGCACCAGCGGCGCGCCGGTGGCCTCCATGTGGGCGTTGATCTCGCCGACCATGGCGGCGCACCGCGCGGTGAGCTGCTCCTGGAGCGCCGGGCCGGCGTCGCGCAGGTGCTCGAGCATCGCCTTGGTGGTGGCCAGGGCCAGCGGGTGGCGGACGAAGGTGCCGGCGAAGTAGGTCACGCCGACCGTCGGGATCGAATCGTCGCCGTACTGCCAGTGGCCGCCGTCGAGGGCGTCCATGAACGGCCGCTTGCCGGCGATCACGCCGATCGAGAAGCCGCCGCCGACCACCTTGCCGTAGGACGCCAGATCGGCCTCGATGCCGAACAGGCCCTGGACGCCGCGCGGGTGGGCCCGGAAGCCGGTGACCACCTCGTCGAAGACCAGGAGCGTGCCCGACTGCTCGGACAACGCGCGCAGCTCGCGCAGGAACTCGACCGGGCGGAAGTCGGGCCGGCGCGACTGCACCGGCTCGACCACGATCGCGGCCAGCTCGTGGGCGCGCTGGCGCAGGATCTCTAGGGACTCCGGCGTGCCGTAGTCGAGCACCAGCACGTTCTGGGACGCCGACGGCATGATCCCGGGCGCGGCCGGGATGCTCTTCAGCTTGCGGGTGCCGCGGACGATGACCTCGTCGAAGATGCCGTGGTAGGCGCCGGTGAAGATCGCGATGAGCGATCGGCCGGTGACGGTGCGGGCGATGCGCATGCAGCCCATCACCGCCTCGGAGCCGGTGTTGCAGAACGCCGCGCGCTCGGCGCCGGTGACGTCGCAGAACAGCTCGGCGCACTCGCCCGCCAGGACGTGCTGCGGCCCGATCTCGTAGCCCTTCTCGACCTGGTCGTGGATCGCCGCGCGCAGGAAGTCGGGCTGCCAGCCGAGCAGGTTCATGCCGAAGCCGTTCAGCACGTCGATGTACTCGTGGCCGTCGAGGTCCCACAGCCGCGAGCCGCGCGACCGCTCGATCACGAGCTGGTAGGTCAGCTCCTTGGTCAGCGGCCGGAAGCCGTTGACCACTCGCGGGTCGGCCATGCGGTCGCGGTGGGCCTGGGTGTAGGCCTTGGACTTGGCGGTGCGCGCGGTGTAGCGCGCGATCAGCGCGTCGAGGCGGGCCCGCTGCTGCGGCGACAGCTCGTCGGCGGCGGTGTGGATCCGGGCGATCGCGCCGAAGGCCTTCTTGACGTCGTAGGTGACCGGGCCGGCCGGCGGCTCGTCCTCGTTCTTGGGCGGCGCGGCCGGCCGCGGAGCGATCGGCGCGATCGCGGGCGCGGGCGCGGGCGCGGGGGCGGGGGCGGCGAGCGCCGTCGGGGACGGCGTCGGCGCGGCGGCGACCTGGCCGCCGAGGACGGCGAGCTGCTGCGCCATGATCGCGAGCTGGGCGTCGATGACCTGGCGCAGGTAGGTCGGGGCCTCGCCGGTCAGCCCGGCGGCGGCGTAGCTCAGGACCGCACCGCTCGGGGTTGGCGTGGCGACCGGCGTCGCGATCGCCGCGGGGGCGCTCGCCACCTCGGGCGCGGCGTCGGGCGGCAGGCTGGCGTCGAGCATCTCGACCAGGCTGGCCACCGACGGGTAGCTCTCCATGACCTGGCGGAAGGTGACCTTGACGCCGTGGGCCCGCTGCACCGCGAGCGCGAGCTGGGTCAGGGTCAGCGAATCGAGGCCGAGCTCGAGCCACGGCGTGGCGGGATCTTGATCGGTGACGTCGGCGCCCGAGACCTCCTCGACCAGCTCGCGCACCGAGGCGAGCAGGCGGTTCTTGCGATCGGGGCGCGTGGTCGGGGCAGGTGCGGCAGAGGTCATGGTCGGATCCGGAAGCGTCGTCGGCGCCGGCGCGGGCGCGGTGGGGAGCGGGAACGTGGGCAGACCGGCGAGGGTCGTCAGCGTGGCGACCGGCGTCGCGGTCGTCGGCAGCGCGGTCGCCGCCGGCGCGTCGATCCAGTGGCGCTGGCGCTGGAACGGATACAGCGGCAGCGGGACCCGGCGGCGGCGCTCATCGCCGCGGTAGCTGCGCCAGTCGATCGTCGCGCCCAGGGTCCAGAGCTGACCGAGGGCGGCGGTGACCGCGAGGGCCTCGCGCTCGGGGGCGTCGGCCAGGCTGGGCACCGCGACCGGCAGCGCGCGCTTGCCCGGCACGGCCTGGCGGGCCAGCGCCGACAAGGTGGCCCGCGGCCCGATCTCGATCAACACGCGGCGCGGATCGGCGAGGGCGGCGGCCACCGCCGGCGCGAACCGCACCGGGCGGCGCAGGTGCTCGGCCCAGTAGCGCGTGCTCTGCGCCTCGGCGGCGCCGAGCGGGGCGGCGGTCACCGTCGACACGATCGGGATCCGCGGCGCGGCCAGGGTCATGGTGGCCAGGCGCTCGGCCATGATCGGCACGACCGGATCCATCATCGGCGAGTGGAAGGCGTGGGAGGTGACCAGGCGGCGGACCGCGACGTCGGCCGCGGCCAGCTCGGCCTCGAGGGCGGCGATCTGCTCGGTCGGCCCCGAAGCGACGCACAGGCCGGGGGCGTTCTCGGCCGCCAGGTCGACGCCGTCGGGCAGGCGCGGTCGCAGCTCGTCGGCCGACAGCCGCACCGACAACATGCTGCCGGTGGGCAGGGCCTGCATGCGCCGGCCGCGCTCGACCACCAGGGCCAGGGCGTCGGGCAGGCTCATGACCTCGGCCAGGGCCGCGCACACGAACTCGCCGACCGAGTGGCCGACCAGCACGGTCGGCGTGACGCCCCAGCTCATCCACAACCGCGCCAGGCTGTACTCGAGCGTGAAGATCGCCGGCTGGGTCAGGCTGGTCTGCGACAGCGCCGCCGGATCGTCGGTCCACAAACGATCGCGCGGATCGCCGTCGAAGTGGCCGGCGAGGATCGCCAGGCAGTCGTCGTACGCGGCGCGGAAGGCCGGCTCGGCGGAGTACAGACCGCTGCCCATGCGGGCGTACTGCGAGCCCTGGCCCGGGCACAGAAAGCCCAGGCTCGGCAGCTCGGCGCCGACCTGACGGGCGCCGGCCTGGCTGGGATCGGGCGCGGTCAGGAGGCGCGCCGCCGACGCGGCCGAGTCGGCGACGACGAAGCGGCGGTGGTCGAACTCGCGGCGCCCGACCTGGAGGGTGTGGGCGACGTCGGCCAGGTCGGCGTCGGTGTGGGCCAGGGCGTCGGCCAAGGCGGCGCTGGCGTCGGCCAGGGCCGGCGCGGTGCGCGCCGACACCAGCACCAGCTCGATCGGGCGCGGCGACCGCGTGGCCGGCGGCGTGGCCGGCGCCTCCTCGACGACGATATGGGCGTTGGTGCCGCCGAAGCCGAACGACGACACCCCGGCGCGGCGCGGCGTCGCGCCGGCCGGCCACGGCGACAGCGCGGCCTGGACCCGAAACGGGCTCGACGCGAAGTCGATCTTGGGGTTGGGCGTGGTGAAGTTGATCGACGGCGGCAGGGTCCGCTGGTACAGCGCCAGCGCGGCCTTGATCAGGCTCGACGCGCCCGCCGCGATCACCATGTGGCCGACGTTGCTCTTGAGCGAGCCGATCGCGCAGAAGCCGCGATCGGTGGTGTGGCGGCGGAACGCCCGGGTCAGGCCCTCGATCTCGATCGGATCGCCGAGCGGGGTCGCGGTGCCGTGGGCCTCGACGTAGGAGATCGAGCGCGCGTCGACCCCGGCGGCGTCGAGGGCGGCCGCGATCACCGCGGCCTGACCGTCGGGGCTCGGCGCGGTGAAGCTGGCGCGCTCGGCGCCGTCGTTGTTGACCGCGGCCCCGAGTAAGACCGCGTAGATCGTATCGCCATCGGCGATCGCGTCGGACAGTCGGCGCAGCGCGACCACGGCGACGCCGTCGGAGAACACGGTGCCGCCGGCGCTGGCGTCGAAGGTCCGGGTGTGACCGTCGGGCGACGCCATCGAGCCGTCCTGGTACAGGTAGCCCGACGCGGGCGGGCAGGTGATCGCCACGCCGCCGGCCAGCGCGAGGTCGCACGACCCGGCGCGCAGGGCGTCCATCGCCATCGCGGTCGCGACCAGCGAGGTCGAGCACGCGGTGTGGACGCTGACCGCCGGCCCGGTCAACCCGAGCTTGTGCGCGACCCGGGTGGTGACGTAGTCCTTCTCGTTGCCGAGCATGACCGCCAGCTCGCCCAGGCGGCGGATCTGATCCGGCCGCGGCCACAGGTGGCGCTGGTAGTAGGTGGCGTTGTACATGCCGCCGAAGATCCCGACCGGGCCCGGCTCGCGATCGGGGACGTGGCCGGCGTGCTCGAGGGCGTGCCAGGCGGTCTCGAGGAAGACCCGGTGCTGAGGGTCGGTGAGGGCGGCCTCGAGGGGCGACATCCCAAAGAAGCCGGCGTCGAACTGATCGACGCCGTCGAGGACGCCGCGGGCGGCGACGTAGGCCGGGTCGGCCTTGACCGCGGCCGGGATCGACGGATCGAGCTGGTCGGGGGCGAAGTAGCGGATCGACTCGACGCCGTCGCACAGGTTGCGCCACAGCGCCGGGACGTCGACCGCGCCCGGGAAGCGCCCGGCCATGCCGACGATCGCGATCGGCTCCTTGCGATCGATCGCGCGCCGGGCGGTGGCGCGCGCGGCCGGCGCGGCCGCGTCCATCGCCTTGGCCAGCGCGGCCGGGGTCGGGGCGGCGAACAGGGTCGCGGTCGAGACCTCGGGCAGCCCGGCCTCGCGCAGGCGGGCTTGCAGGGTCACCGCCAGGAGCGAGTTGCCGCCCAGCTCGAAGAAGCCGTCCAGGGCGCCGACTCGATCGAGGTCGAGCAGCTCGGCGAAGACCGCGCAGATGATCGGCTCGCGCGGCCCGCTCGGGGCGCGGTACGGGGTCGCCAGCTCGGGGCGCTCGCGGCCGGGCGCCGGCAGGCGCGCCCGATCGAGCTTGCCATTGGCGGTGACTGGCAGCGCCGCCAACGCGACGTAGGCGGTCGGGACCATGAACTCGGGCAGGACCTTGGCCAGCGCCGCGCGCACCGTCGGCGCGGGCGGCGGCGGACCCCCGGCGCCGACCAGGTACGCGACCAGGCGCTTGCCGGTCGGGCCGTCGTCCTTGACGGCGACCGCGCAGGCCGCGACGCCGGACAGCTCGCCCAGGCGGGCCTCGATCTCGCCGAGCTCGATGCGGAACCCGCGGATCTTGACCTGTTGATCGACCCGGCCGACGAAGTCGAGGGTGCCGTCGGGCCGCCAGCGCACGCGATCGCCGGTGCGGTACAGCCGGCCGTCACCGGTGAAGCGATCGGCGATGAAGCGCTCGGCGTCGAGCTCGGGCCGCGCCAGGTAGCCGCGCGCGACGCCGCGACCGCCGACCCACAGCTCCCCGACGATCCCGATCGGCACCGGCGCGCCGTCGGGGGCGACCACGTAGCACGCGGTGTCGGCGATCGGCCGGCCGATCGGGATGGCCCGGGTCTCGGCCGGCAGCTCGCGCGGGATGCGGTAGGTGGTGGTGAAGGTCGTGCACTCGGTCGGGCCGTAGCCGTTGTGCAGCTCGGTGGTCGGCAGCGCCGCCAAGGCCCGGCGGACGTGGCTCGGCGACAGCGCCTCGCCGCCGGTGTAGAGCTGGCGCAGCCCGGCCAGGTGGGTGGGGTCGTCGTCGACGATCGAGTTGAACAAGGCCGCGGTCAGCCAGGCCGAGGTGACGCCGTGGCGGGCGATCGCGGCGGCCAGGCCGGGGCCGGTCGGCACCAGGTCGCGATAGATCACGACCGCGCCGCCGTGGAGCAGCGGCCCCCACAGCTCGAGGGTCGAGGCGTCGAAGCCGAGCGGCGCGGCGTGGAGGAACCGGGTGGTGGCGTCGAGGGCGACGTAGTCGACGTCGCCGACCAACCGGAGGATCGAGCGGTGCTCGATCTGCACGCCCTTGGGCACGCCGGTCGAGCCCGAGGTGTACATGACGTAGGCGCGCGTCGTCGAGGTCGCCCGCTCGGCCCGCGGGGTCGCGGTCGCGATCGCGGTGGTGGTGGCGACGCCGTCGACCAGGACGGTGCGCGCGGCCAGGCCGGCCAGGGTCGCGGCGCCGGCGCGATCGGTGACCAGGACCTTGGCGCCGGCGTCGTCGATCGCGAAGCGCAGGCGCTCGTGGGGGTACGCGGGATCGAGGGGCAGGTAGCACCCGCCGGCCTTGAGGATCGCCAGGGCCGCGATCACCGCCTCGGGCGACCGCGGCGCGATCAACGCGACCGGCCGATCGGTGGCGACCCCGGCGGCGATCAGGCGCTCGGCCAGCTCGTCGGAGGTCGCGTCGAGCTCGCGGTAGGTGAGCGCGCCGCCGTCCCACAGGAGCGCGACCTGATCGGGCGCGCGGGCCGCGACCTCGCGAAACACGCCATGGACGGTGGCGTCGGGGCGGAAGTCGCGACCGGTGGCGTTCCAGGTCTCGACGACCTGCGCGCGGCCGGCCGCGGTCAGGGGGCTGAGCGCGCTCACGTCGTCGGCGCCGGCCCAGCTCGCGAGCACCGCGCGCCACAGCCCGGCGAGGAGCTCGACGGTGGCGGCGTCGAGCTGCGCCGGCGCGTGATCGGCGACCAGCGCGTCGTCGACCAGCGACCAGGTGAGCGCCAGGTCGCGCGCCGCGCCGCCCCAGCCGCTGGCGGCCGGGCCGTCGCCCTCGGCCAGGAGCGCGAGCGCGACCTCGGCCAGCCAGGCGGCGATCGGTCCGGTGCGCGGCGCCGGGATCCGACGCGGCCCGTGGACGTCGATGCGCGCGGCCTCGGCGCCGGCGATCCGCGCCAGCACCACCGCCCAGGCCGCGATCGCCGCCACCGTCGGTCCGCCGGCGGCGTCGTCGAGGACCGCGCGCTCCTCGGCGGTCAGTGGCCACGTCAAGCGGGCGGTGGCGGGGGCGTCGGGGGCAGCGGGGGCCAGCGCCAGGGCGTCGAACAGGTCGGCAGCAGGGCCGGTCATGGCAGGGTCTCCTCGATCCGTCGGACCACGAGTTGCACGAGGTCCATCGGCACCACCGCGGCGTTGACCGCGGCGTCCGAGTTCCACGCGTCGCTGGCCTCGGCGGCGATGACGTGGGCCGCGGGCAAGCGCGCCCGCAGCGTGTCCTGGTCGGCGCCCGCGCCGGTGACGAGCAACGTGACGGCGTCGGCCCGCGGCGGGGCGGCCGTCAGATCGATCGCCGCGAGCTCGGCGGCCAGGGTCGGACCGATCGGCGCGCCCAAGGCCTCGCGCAGCGGGCCGTCGGCGGGCGGTGGCCGCCACCGCGGGCCTAGCTCGTCGTACAGGTACGCGCGATGTTGCGCCGCCAGCTCGGTGAGGTACGCGGCGCCGCGCACGATCGGATCCCAGGCGATCAGGTGGCGGACCGCCAGGTCGCGCTCGCGGGTGGCGAGCGCCGCCAGGGTCGCGCCGAGGCGCAGGCCGACCACCGCCAGCCGCGGGATGCCGCTGGCCCGGCGCAGCTCGGCGGCGGCCGCGACCACGTCGTCCTGCCACCACGCCACCGTGGCGTCGGCGCCGGCGCCGGCCGAGTCGCCCGTGCCGCGGTAGTCGAAGCGCAGGACCGCGTAACCGGCGCGCTCGAGCTGCTGGGCCAGGACCCGGAACGTGCGATGGCTCCGCGCCGCCTCCTCGCCGAACGGGTTGCACAGGAGCACCGCGGCCGAGCGCGGGCGCAGCCGCGCCGGCTGGTGATAGGCCCCCAAGAGTGCGCCCCCCTCGCCGAAGTGCAGCACTTTCGTCGCCAAGGACTTCGAGACTACAGTCCCGGCCACCATGCCAGCAACGCCCAGCGTGCGCGAACAGGTGATCACGTTGCCGCCCGAGGGCGCGGTGGTGGCGATCGCGACCCACCCGAGACGGGTGAGCGATCGGCCGCCGATCATCTTCCTGAACGCCGGCGTGTTGCACCGGATCGGGCCGCACCGCCAGCACGTCGAGCTGGCTCGGCGCTTCGCCGGCCGCGACGTCGCCGCCCTGCGGATCGATCTGGCCGGGATCGGCGACAGCCCGCCCCACGCCGAGGCCGACAGCTTCCGCGACAGCGCGATCGCCGACACCCGCGCCGCGATGGACGCGCTGGGCGCCGAGCTCGGCGCGACCCAGTTCGTCCAGTTCGGGTTGTGCTCGGGGGCCGACAACGCGCTGGCAACCGCCGCGGTCGATCCCCGCGTGGTCGGTGTGGTCGCCCTCGATCCGCCGGCCTACGCCTCGCGCCGGGCCCGGCTGCGCAAGGTGGCCGCGATGGTGCCGGCGTGGCTGGCCCGCGGCGAGCTGGTCGAGCGGGTGGTGGCCCTGGCGCGGCGGCGCGTCGGTCGCGCCAGCGAGCTACCCGACGACGCCGCCGGCAACCGCCGCGAGATCCCCGAGCGCGCGGCCCACGGCGAGCAGCTCGCGGCCCTGACCGAGCGCGGCGTGCGGATCCTGGCGATCTATACCGGCGTGCTCGGCGAGCGCTACAACCATCCCGAGCAGCTCTTCGAGCACTACCCGGCGCTGCGCGGGCGCGTCGAGATCGGCTACTTCCCCGAGGCCAATCACTCGTTCACCGAGCGGGCGGCCCAGGCTGCGCTCTCGGATCTGGTGGTCGGCTGGTACGAGCGACAGTTCCGCGCGCCGCTTGCACCGGCTCGCGCCGGGTAGTACCCCGTGGCTATGTTGCGCGCTCAGGTCAAGGCCACCGCTCAGCGCCTCCTGCCCCGGCTGACCCGCGGCCAGATGGTGTGGCGCGGCCCGGCGACCGCGCGCCGGGTGGCGTTGACCTTCGACGACGGCCCGGGGGAGCTGACCGCCGCCTACCTCGACGCCCTGGCCTCGGTCGACGCGCCGGCGACGTTCTTCTTGATGGGCTTCTACGTCGAGCGTCAGCCCGAGTCCCTGGGCGCGTACGTGCGCGGCGGCCACCAGATCGCCGGCCACGGCTACTTCCACGAGCGCTTCACGCGCCTGGGCGTGCGCGGCCTGGGCGACGAGCTGACCCGCATGGAGCGCGCCCTCGGCACGCTGCCGTGGGGGCGCTGGGTCCGTCCGCCCCACGGCACCCTCGGGCTGGCCGACAGCGGCGTGATGCTGGCCCGCGGCTACACCGTCGCGATGTGGTCCTTCGACAGCCTCGACTACGACGGCGCCGACGCCGCGACGCTCGTCGAGCGCTGTCGGCCGGACCGGGTGGCGCCCGGCGAGGTGATGCTGTTCCACGAGCACAACCAGGCGACGATCGACGCGCTGCCCGAGATCGTCCGCGGGTTGCGGGCCGACGGCTACGAGCTGGTGACGATGGCCGACTTGCTGGCGCCGTAGGAGCCGCCGGTCTCGGACTCGGCCTCGGTCTCGGCCTCGGTCTCGGCCTCGGTCTCGGTCTCCGCCTCGGTCTCGGTCTCGGCCTCGGTCTCGGCCTCCGCCTCGGTCTCGGCCTCCGCCTCGGTCTCGGCCTCCGTCTCCGTCTCGGACCGGTACTAGTCTTCGCCTTCTTCTTCGTCGTCGCTGTCGCCGACCGGCTGGATGTGGATGTCGTCGATCCGCCAGTCGCCGTCCTCCTTGCGGAGGATGATGCGGTAGCGCATGCCGCTCTCGTCCCAGCGCAGCTCGGCCCGGTCGGTGCCGATCTCCTCGATCGTGCCCTCGACCTTGCGATCGAGGCCGGCGGCGAAGCCGGCGAGCTGGCGCTCGAGGCCCTCGCGGCGGCGGTTGGTCAAGCTGGCGAGGAAGGCCTGGAGGTCGCGAGCTCGCACCGCGTCGGCGAAGCGCCGCACCGCCTCGCGCGGGCGGGCGGCGCGGGTCCGCGTGACCAGCGCCGCGTCGAGGCGCCAGCGGCCCTGATCGCGCACGAGGCCAACGGTCTTGCCGTCGCCGTAGCGGAGCAGCGCCCGCTCGCCGGCGTCGGCGTCGGTGACCAGGGCCTCGCGCAGGCGCGCCGCCTGCCAGGCCCGCTCGGCGGCGGTGGCTCGCCACTGCAGCCGGAACTCCTCGAAGCTGACCCGACGACGGGCGTCGGCCGACAGGAGCGCGTAGGCCGCGGCCGGATCGTCGCCGGCCAGGGTGCGGGCGATCGCGGTCGCGCCGGTGTGCGCGGGCGGCGCGGTCGACAGCGAGCCGCAGGCCGCCAGGGCCGCGAGCGCGAGGGCCGGAACGAGGCGCGACATCCGCGTCGACAATAGGCGATCCGACGCGGTCGCGCACGGTCGCCGAAAAACAAACCGCCGAGGCGGAATGCCTCGGCGGCCCCGAGCAGCGTGTGGCCGTCCGTCGTATGACGCCACCCGGGAACGCTCCCGGGTATTGCGACCGTGATGCCAGGTCGCGCGGTCGACGAGCGACCGGCCGGGGGCGCGGCGCCGGGACGGCCAATCCGAGGCGTCTCGCTCGGTTACGCGGGTTGGCCGGGGGGCCGAGCGGCGATCCCGTGAACGGCGGTTCTCGCTGGCGGGTGTGAAACCGCCCTCGGCCTTGCGCCGGTGTGGCTCTAGAGCTACGCCGCCGGGCCGTTGGTGAGCTGCAGCTCGGTCGAGCGCGCCACCTCGAGCTTGTGCGGGTAGTCGACGGTGTAGTGCAGGCCGCGCGACTCCTTGCGCCGGCGCGCGCTCTCGATGATGAGGTGGGCGACCAGGGCCAGGTTGCGCAGCTCGATCATGTCGCTCGTGATCTTGAAGTTCCAGTAGTACTCGCGCAGCTCATCGCGCAAGAGCTCGATGCGGCGCCGGGCCCGATCGATGCGCTTGTCGGAGCGGACGATGCCGACGTAGCTCCACATGAACCGCCGGATCTCGTCCCAGTTGAGCGCCACCACGATCGCGTCGTTGGAGTCGGTGGCGTCGCCCGACTGCCACGGGATGATGTGGCCGGGCCGAACCGCGACCGCGTCCTTGACCGCGGCCGCCGCCCGCCGCCCGAAGACCATGCCCTCCAGGAGGGAGTTCGAGGCCAGCCGGCACGCGCCGTGGAGCCCGGTCCACGACACCTCGCCGATCGCGTACAGGTTGCGGACTGTGGTCTGGCCGACCTCGTCGACCTTGACCCCGCCGCACATGTAGTGGGCGGCCGGCACGACCGGGATCGGCGCGCGGGTGATGTCGATGCCGAGCTCGAGGCAGCGCTCGGCGATGTTGGGGAAGCGCGCGCGCACGAAGTCCGGCGCCAGGTGGGTCATGTCGAGGAACACCGAGTCGGCGCCCGACTTCTTGAGCTCGTTGTCGATGGCCCGGGCCACCACGTCGCGCGGGCCGAGCTCGGCGCGCTCGTGGTAGGCGTCCATGAACCGCTCGCCCGAGGCCAGCCGCAGCTTGCCGCCTTCGCCGCGCAGCGCCTCGGAGATGAGGAAGCTCTTGGCCATCGGGTGGTACAGGACCGTCGGGTGGAACTGCACGAACTCGAGGTTCGAGACCACCGCGCCGATCCGGTAGGCCATGGCCACGCCGTCGCCGGTCGCGACGTCGGGGTTCGAGGTGTAGACGTAGACCTTGCCGGCGCCGCCGGTGGCCAGGACGGTGGCCCGGGCCACGACCGTGTGGACCTCGCCGGTGGTCTTGTCGAGGACGTAGGCGCCGAAGCACGCGGCCTCGCCGCCGTACTTGGCCATCGACAGCAGATCGACCGCGATGTGGTTCTCGAGGATCGTGATCGCCGGGTGGGCCACCACCGCGGCCAGGAGCGCGCGCTGGATCTCGCGGCCGCTGACGTCCTCGGCGTGGACCACGCGGCGCCGGCTGTGGCCGCCCTCGCGGGTCAGATCGAGCTGGCCGGCCGCGTTGCGGTCGAGGCGGGTGCCGACGGTCAGCAGGCGCTCGACCATCGCCGGGCCCTCGGCGACGATGCTCTCGACCGCGGCCCGGTCGCACAGGCCGTCGCCCACCGTCAGCGTATCGGCGACGTGTTGCTCGAGGGAGTCGTCGTCGGCCAGGACCGCGGCCACGCCGCCCTGGGCCCAGTTGGTGTTGGTGTCGAGCGCCCCGCGCTTGGTGACGATCGTGACCCGGCCGTGGGCGGCGGCGTCGAGAGCGAACGTCAGGCCGGCGATGCCGGTGCCCAGCACCAGGTAATCGGTCTCGAGCTGCGCCATGGCGCGACCATACCCGGTCGGCCGACGGGGCGCGGCCGAGCGACCGAGTTTTGCGGCGGCCGCCGGCGCACGGTAGGATTTTCCCTATGGCTCGTCGTCGCCGTCGCCGCCGCCCGCGCGTGGGCCTCGCGATCGTCCTCGCGGTGGCCGCCGCGATCGCGATCGCGGTCGGCTCGGCGGCCGCCGACATCTACACCTTCACCGACGACGAGGGCGTGGTCCACTTCACCAACCTGAAGCCCAAGGGCAAGGGCTGGAAGAAGCTGATCGACGCCACCCCGGAGCGCGGCAGCAAGGCCGCGGCCGATCGCGGCGGCTGCGCGCGGTGCGATGCGGTGCCGGCCAAGGATCGCTCGCCCGAGCGGTTTCGCCGCTACGATCCGCTGATCTTCGAGGCCGCGGCGCTGTACCGCCTGCCAGTGCCGCTCCTGCGCGCGGTGATCCGCGTCGAGAGCGACTACGATCCCAACGTGGTGTCGGCGGTCGGCGCCAAGGGGCTCATGCAGCTCATGCCGGCGGTCGAGAGCGACATGCGGGTGGCCAACGTCTTCGAGCCCCGCGACAACATCATGGGCGGCGCGCGCCTGTTGCGCGTCCTGGCCAACAAGTTCGACGGCGACCTGGTGTTGACGATCGCCGCCTACCACGCCGGCGCCGGCGCGGTGTCGAAGTACGGCCGCCAGGTCCCGCCCTACACCCGGACCCGGCAGTACGTGAAGATGGTCCTCGACCGCTACTACGAGTACAAGGCGCGCGAGCCGGCGCGCTGACCGCGGGCGATCACGCGCCGCCGACGGTCACCAGGAGCGGGACGGTGGTCGGCTGGTTGTCGGGCGCGAAGCTGGCGCGTTCGAGGAGCGCGCGCTCGGCGCAGGCCGCGGCCGGCACGCCCAGATCGGCGGCGTTGCTGTCGACCTTGGCGACCTCGCCGTCGGGAGCGACCGTGAGGAGCAAGCGCAAGGTCACCGGCGGGGCCTGGCCGCGCCCACAGGTGGCGACCGCGTCGGCGGCCTGGGCCAGGAGCGTGGCGCGCTCGGCCGCGCGATCGGGATGGTCGGCGCCGTCCTTGCGCCAGCACACCGTCTGGAGGAGCTGTCCCGAGCCGTCATTGCTGGTGGCGCGACCTCCCGCGGCGCCGAAGCCCAGGCCGACCGATGAGAACAGCTCGTCGCCGAGCCGGTCGGTCACCTCCTCGGCCAGCGCGATCTTGCAGCAGCGATAGCGGCAGGTCACGGCGCTGGCGGCGACCGGCGCGCCGAGGCTGGCCAGGCGGGCGCGCACGGCCTCGGCCTGGGCGGCGTCCCAGGTCGGATCGGGCGGCAGGTCGTCCCAGAAGGCCGGGTCGGTCGAGACGCCGTGATGACGCGTGCGCCAGCGGTCGAGGACCTCGGGCGACATCGTCCGCGGGTCGGCGTCGATCGGTGGCACGTCATCGGCGCGAGGCGCCGGCCCGGCGGCGGGGCGGGGCGCGGCCGCGAGCGTCGGGGGCGGCGTCGGCGCGGGCGGCGGTGTCGTCGGTCCGACGTGGGCCGCACGGGCTGGCGGCGAGGACCCGGTCGCGGTGCCACGCTCGCCGCCGCGCGCGCGCATGACCAGGAAGACCGCGCCGGCCCCGACCGCGAGGCCGGCGGTGAACCACACGATGGGCTTCGACATGATCACGGGGACACCTCCGGTTGCCGCCAGGTTTCGTCGGTCCCTTCGCACCCGGCAGACGTGGCGATGGTCCTCGACCGGGGCGACCAGGACAAGGCCCGCGACTCCCCCATCATCACGGCGCGGGCGGCAGCCGCGCCGCGTGGCGGCGCAAGCGCCAGTGCGTGAGCGCGGCGAACCCCGGAAGGCCGAAGCGAGGGCTTGTGACGTCGCGACGCCCCGTGCCACAACCGCGCCATGTCGGAACCGAGCCCGGCGGCGCAGCGCTGGCGTCGCCACCTGGTGCTCGGGGTCGCCCTCGCGGTGTTCGGCGTCGCGCTGGTCCAGTCGGCCTGGCTCTGCGACGACGCGTACATCACGCTGCGCACGGTCCGCAACTTCGTCCTCGGTGACGGCCTGCGCTGGAACCTGGCCGAGCGGGTGCAGAGCTACACCCACCCGCTGTGGATGTTGGTCTTGTCGGCCGGCTACGCCGTGACCCGAGAGGCCTACTTCACGACGCTGGCCCTGGCCGGCGGCTGCTCGCTCGCGGTGGTGGCGATGATCGGCTGGCGCAGCACGGCGCGACCGTGGCTGGGCGCGGCCGCGATCGTGACCTTGGCGTCGTCGCGCAGCTTCGTCGACTACGCGACCTCGGGCCTCGAGAACCCGCTGTCCCACCTGTTGCTGGTGGTGTTGATCCTCGACTACGCGTCGCTCGACGCGCCGACGCCGGCGCGGCTCGCGCGCCTGGCGGTGGTCGCAGCCCTGGCGGTGGTCAACCGCGCCGATCATCTACTTCTAGTCGCGCCGATCCTGGCGGCGGCGTGGTGGCGCGGGCGGTCGTGGCGCGGCGTCGGCGCGATCGCGCTCGGGTTCGCGCCGCTCGCGCTGTGGCTTGGCTTCGCGACGATCTACTACGGCTTCCCGCTGCCCAACACCGCCTACGCCAAGCTGCCGGCCAGCATCGGCCTCGACGAGCGCCTGGCCCACGGTGGTCACTACCTCTGGTATCAGGTCGGCTTCGATCGGGTCTCGGTCGTGGTCCTCGGCGCCGGCCTCGTGGCGCCGCTCGGCCTGCGCCGCTGGCGGTGGGCGCCGCTGTCGGCGGCGCTGGCGCTCTACCTCGGCTACATCGCCTACGTCGGCGGCGACTTCATGGCCGGGCGGTTCTTCACCGCGCCGCTGGTGGTCGCGGTCGTGATGCTGGTGAAGCTCCTCGACGGGGCCCCGCCGCTGGCGCGGTTGCGCGAGCGGCCGCGGGCGCGGGCGGCGCTGGCCGGGGCGGCGATCGCCGCGGTGGTGGGCCTCGGCCTGAGCCACGGCGGGCGGGCCAGCCTGACGACCGGGCGCGGCTTCGGCGCCGGCAAGCACTGGTCGCAGAGCGTCGACGCCCACGGCATCGCCGACGAGCGCGAGGTCTACTACCCCGACCTCGGGCTGGTGCGTCGCGGCGGCGCCTTCGCCGGGCCGCGCCACCGCTGGCTCGACCGCGGCGCGCGCCTGGCCCCGGGCAGCGTGACCACCGCGATGAACGTCGGCCTGCTCGGCTGGGCCGCGCCGCGGACCGCGCACATCGTCGACCTGCTGGCGCTGACCGATCCGCTCCTGGCCCGCTTGCCGCCGGTGCCGCTGGCGCGCTGGCGCCCCGGCCACCTCGGCCGGCTGATGCCCGACGGCTACGCGGCGACCTTGGCGGCCGGCGCCAGCCGCTTCCCCGACCCGGCGGTGGGGCGCTACTGGGACGACCTCGCGTCGGCGACCCGCGGTCCGGTGTGGCGGGCGTCGCGGTTCGCCGCGATCTGGCGGCTCAACACCGGCGCCGACGATCACCTGCTGGCGCGCGCCAACGATCGCCGGGTCGCCGCGGCGGCGGTGCGGCAGCCCGGGCCCGAGCCCTATCGCCTCCTGCCGGCCAGCGTGCTGATCGTCGACTTCCCGCCCGCCACCAGCGCGACCACCGTCGAGGTGTGCGTCGATGGCGACGACCGCTACCAGATCGAGTTCTGGCGGGCCGGCGCGCGGCTGACCGTCACCGAGGTCGCGCCCGGACGGCGCGGCCTCATCACCGCGCGGCTCGCGGCGCCCGGGGCCTTCGATCAGGTGCGGATCGCGCCGCGCGGCGGCGACGGTCGCTACGCGGTCGGCTGCGTGCGGCCAGCGTCGTGATCACGGCGCGGGCGCGCCGCCGAACTCACGGCGCAGCCAGGGCCCGCGCGGTCGCGGCCAGCATCGGCTCGGCCGACACCGGCGCGCCGGTCGCGCCGCGCATCCAGCTATCGGGCAGGATCATCCCCTGGCGCGACACCCGGGTGAACTCGGCGGCGAAGGTCGCGGCGTCCTTGCCGGCCAGGTGCTCCTCGAGCTGAAACGCGATCAGGTGGCCGAGCACGTAGTTGAACAAGTACAGCGGCGAGCCGATCGTGTGCGAGTAGATGCCGAGGAGTGAGGTCTCGCCGCGACCGCCCAGGACCGGCGCGTAGTAGCGGTCCCAGGTCGCGCGGGCGATCCGCACGGTGGCGTCGCGCAGCTCGGCGGCGGTGGCGCTCGGATGGTCGTACAGCCAGTGCCAGACGTCGATCTCGACCAGGGCCGAGCCGGCGATCTCCCAGGTGTTCCAGAAGTGATCGAGGATCCGGCTCTTCTCGGCGGCGGCGTCGGGCCGCGGCCGGCCGAGCAGCTCGAGATCGCGCGCTTGGAACAGGAACGCCAGGGCCTCGGTGAAGGCGGTGTTGGGCACGCCGGTGAGGAGCGTGTGATCGATCTCGTACAGCGACAGGTACTGCTCGACGTTGTGGCCGAGCTCGTGGACCGCGATGTTGTAGCCCTTGTAGTCCATGCCGCCCTTCTCGACCCGGGTCCGCAGGTGCGGCAGATCCTGGCGCCACATCGCCTGCATCGCGTGGCCGGCGCCGCGCGACGGATCGACCGCGACGTGATCGGCGATGAGCTTGGCGCGATCGGGCGCGAAGCCCAGCTCGGTCAGGATGCGCGGCAGGTCGGCCTTGAAGGCCGCCGCGGTCGGGTAGCGTCGCCGGGTCTCGGCGTCGAGCTCGGCCTCGGGGAGCTGACCGCCGCCGAACTCGTACCAGAGATCCTGGGGCCCGAGCGTGCGGCCCAGGCGGCGCTCGATCTCGGCGGCGGCGGCGGCGACGTTGGGCGACTCGAGGAGCGCCACGATCATCGCGCGGACCCGGTCCTCGGGCAGCTCGGCGTCGGCGAAGGCCCGCGCCAGGTGGGTCGGCGCGGTCGGCGCGTAGCGATCGATCGTGCGGGCGGCGGCGAAGTGGGCCAGGACGTGGCCGAAGCGGACGTCGGGCTCGGGCGCGGTGGCTGGCGCGGTCGGGCGGCCGGCCGGGGCGTCGGCCTCGATGGTGGCGGGCGGGGCGACGGTGACCGCGTTGGTGAACGGGTTCCAGTCGAGCAGCGGGTTGTCGATCACCGCGGCCGGGATCGACTGCGTGACGATGCGCTCCATGACCTTCACGATCGTGCGCTGCTTGGCCGGGCCGACCGGGTCGGCGTAGTTGGCCTTGAGCTCATCGCGCAAGTTCCAGTGGCTGATGAGCCGCTTGCCCGACGGGAACAACCGGGCGCCGTCCTCGGCGAGGACGTGGTGCATCCACAGGTTGTAGCCGGCGACGTAGGCGTCGGCGGCGGCCGCGGCGGCGCTGGCCGCGGCGGTGGCCTCGCCGGGGATGCGGCGATCGAAGCGGCCGGTCAGGCGGACCTCGGCCCACTGCCGCCGGCTGTAGCCGTCGGCGTCGCGCACCCGATCGTCCAGGGTGGTCAGCGGGAAGTTGAGGAGCGCCGCGAAGGCCGCCTTCGACGCGAACAGATCGTCGACGACGTGGGCGGTGGGATCGACCGCGCCCATCAGGTCGTCGATCGGCAAGAGCGGGCCGGTGTCGACGTCGGCGTGCCAGCGCAGGCTGCGCATGAGCTCGTTGGTCAGGCCGTCGACCTGCTCGAGCTGGGTCTCGAAGCGGGTGAACAGCGCGTCGACGTCGGCCGGGGTGGCGGCGAAGTGGCGCTCGACGAAGGCCACCAGATCGCCGTCCTCGGCGCGCCACAGGCTGCCCACCTGATCGACGCCGCGATCGATCCGCGCTCCGGCCTCGGGGTGCGCGGCGCGCAGCGCGGCCTTGGCGGCGGCGATCGCGGCGGGCTCGACCGGGCGGTGGCGGGCGTCGGGGGTCGCGGTGGGCCCAGCGGGGGTCCCCGCCGCGCCCGGCGTCGACGGCGTCGGCGCGCTCATCGGTGACCCCGGCGGCGGGGTGGGCCAGCGGCCGTCGTTGCCGCACGCGGTGAGGGTGGCGAGGAGGGCGACGACGAGGCGAGGGCGCGGCACCGCGGCATCGTGGCCCGGGGCTCGGCCCGACGCAATCGCGGGGTGGGCGCGTGGTATGAAGGCGCGCCGTGGCCGTCCTCCGCGTCACCGCTGTCGTCGCTGTCGCTGCGCTCGTCGGGTGTCAACGCGAGACGCCGCGCCGCGGCGCGCCGGCCAGCGTGCGGGTCCAGGTCACCGACGGCGTCGGTGGGCCGCCGATCGCGGCGCGGGTGCTGTTCTGGGACGGCGATCGGCCGCTGCCGATGGGCCGCCTCGACCTGTATAACGGCGCGCGCCAGGCCAAGGGGGCGTGCGAGCTCGGGCCGCGCGCGATCGGCACCGCCGGCGGCGTGCTCCTCCCCGACGGCGTGGCCACGCTGCCGGTCGGCGGCGGCGACGCCTGCGAGCCCAGCCCGGCCCTGCCGTTCGGCCGCTACCGCGTCACCGCCTGGCGCGGCTTCGAGCACGAGTACGCGTCGGCCGAGGTCACCTTGGCGCCCGGCCAGGCCGTCGAGCTGACCCTGCCCCTCGAGCGGGTGTGGCGCGCCGACGGCGCGCTGGCCGCCGATCTCCACGTCCACGCCGCGCGGTCCAACGACTCCGGCGTGCCCGACACGCTGCGCGCGATGGGTCAGGCGTGCGCCGGCCTGGCGGTGACCGCGCTGTCGGATCACGCGTCGAACGGCGATCTCGCCGAGGCCATCGCCGCCGCCGGTCTCGACGGCGTGTTGGCCTCGGTGCCGTCCAACGAGCTGGGCTCGGACGCCGCTCACGTCGGCGTCTACCCGATGCCGGTCACCCGCGGCGCGCCGCGCGGCGGCAGCCCGAGCCCCGAGACCCTGGCCTCGTGGTCGGTGCCGACGCTCCTGGCCTGGGCCCGGGCGCTGCCCGGGCGACCGCTCATCCAGATCAACCACCCGCGGTTCCGGGTCTACTCGCTGTTCGACGTCGCCGGCTGGAACGGCGTGTCCTGGCCGCCGCCGTTCCCCCTCGACTTCGACGCGGTCGAGGTGCTGGCCGGCCACACCGTCCACAACCCGCCGGCCGATCGTCGCATCGACGACAGCCTGCGCGACTTCTACACGCTCTACGGCCATGGCGCCCGCGTGACCGCGGTCGGCACCAGCGACACCCACCATCTGAACGGCGTGCTGGACGGCGTGGCCCGGACCTACGTGCTGTACGACGATCCGCGCGCGGCGACCGTGGTCGACTTCGACGTCGCCGCCTTCGTCGCCCAGCTCCGGGCCCGCCGCGCGGTCGCCACCACCGGCCCGTGGCTCGACGTCGAGGTGGTCGACGTCGCCGGTGGACCCAGCGCCGGGCCGGGGCAGCTCGTGCGCGCGCCGAGCCGGCGGGTCCGCATCGACGTCGAGCTGGCCCAGGCCAGCTACGTCCGCGCCGATACGATCCGGATCCGCGTCGGCGGCGCGATCGTGCGGACCGAGGCGGTGCCGGCCGGCGCGCGGCGCCATCGCGTCACCCTCGAGGTCGACGTCGCGGCGCCGACCTGGATCGGCGTCGACGCCGGCGGCGCCGAGCCGCTGCCGGTGTGGATGACCGGGACCTACCACGTCGAGAAGGGCCGGCCCGGGGTCGCGCCCTACGCGATCGTGAACCCGATCGAGGTGGCGCCGTGAGCGAGGGACGGGCGACCCGGGTCGCGACCGGCGCGGCCCGGATCGGCCTGGGGGTCGTGGCCGCGGCCGGCGCCGTCGGCCTGGCGGTCGGCGCGCGCGGTCCGATCGGCGATGGGCTGGGCGCGCTGGTCGGCTGGCGCGGGCTGGTGGTGGCGGCGGCGCTGGTGGTCGGCGCCGGGGCGGCCTGGCGCGGCTGGCCGATCGGGCGCGCGCTGGCCTGGCCGCCGCGCCGCTGGTTCATCGCCGGCGCGATGATCGTGGCGCTGGCCAGCGGCGTGTGGGCCCACCGGGTGATCGCCAAGGGCGTGCCCGACGTGCCCGATGAACTCGGCTACCTGCACACCGCGCGGACCTTCGCCCAGGGCCACCTGACCGCGCCGTCGCCGCCAGCCCAGGAGTTCTATTACGTGTCGTGGGGGCTCCACGATCACGATCGCTGGTACGCGGTGTTCCCGCCCGGCTACGGCGCGACCCTGGCGATCGGGGTCGCGGTCGGCGCGCCCGGCTGGATCAACCCGCTCCTCGGCGCCGCCCTGGTGCTGGTGCTGTTTCTCCTCGCCGAGCACCTGCTCGGCCGCGATCACCTGGGCGCGCGGATCGCGATCGTCTTGTACCTGGCGTCGTGGTTCCGGCTGATGAACGCCGCCAGCTTCATGGCCCACCCGCTGGCCGCGCTCCTCGGAGCGCTGGCGGTGCTCGGCCTCCTGCGCGGCGTGGTGTGGCCGGGCGAGCACCGCGCGCGCTGGGCCGGGGTCGGTGGCGCCGCGCTGGGCGCCCTGGTCGCGACCCGTCAGCTCGACGCGGTGATCGTCGCGTTCGCGCTCGCGCCGGCGATCGTCTTGGCGCTGGTCCGCGCGCCGCGGGCAGCGGCGCGGCGGTTCGCCCTCGCGGTCGCGTGTGGGCTGCCGCTGGTCGCCGGCTACCTGGCCTACAACCGCGCGCTCACCGGCGCCGCGATGGTGACGCCGCAGGAGCGGTTCATGGCGCAGAAGGAGCGGCGCGCCGACTGCTTCCGCCTCGGCTTTGGGCCGGGCGTCGGCGAGTGCCCGATCACCCAGGGCACGCACTTCGGCAAGGACGGCTTCGCGCCCAAGCACGCGGTCGCCAACTCGCGCCGACGCCTCGACGCCTGGGTCCGCTACGCGTGGGGGTGGACTCCGCTCGTGCTCTTGCCCCTCCTCGGGCTGATCGCGGTCGCGATCCGCGGCGGCGCGGCGGCGCGGCGGCTGGCGCTGCCGGCGGCGCTGTTCGTCGGCACCGTCGGCGGCTACGGCCTGTTCTTCTATCACGGCGTGATCTACGGCCCGCGCTTCTACTACCTGGCGTGGCCGCTGGCGGTGCTGGCGAGCGCGGCCGCGATCCGCGAGCTCGGCCTGGCGGTCGCGCGCCTGGGGCGCCGTGGGCCGCTGGTCGCCGGCGGGCTGGCCGCGGCGCTGCCGGCGCTCCTGGTGGTCGGGCTCCACGCGGCCTGGCCGGCGGTCAAGCAGCACGCCGGTCGGCGGCCGCGCACCGGCGACGGCAAGCTGGTCAAGGCGCTGGCCGATCCGGCGCTGCGCGACGCCCTGGTGTTCGTCGACTCGATGACCCTGCCGGCCACGGTCACCGACGATCCGGTTCACCCGGCGCGCAACCGCCCGCTGGTGGTGAAGTCCCTGGGCGACGCCGCCGACGCCGGCTTCGCGCGCTTGTTTCCCGATCGCCGGCCGCTGCGCATGCTCGGCGCGCGCTTCGTGCCGCTGGCGGTCGCGCCCGACGCGCCGATGCGCCACGAGGGCGGGGCGCTGTATCCCCTCGACGACTTCCGCGGCGGCTTCGGCGATCGCGGCACCAGCCCGGGCCTGGGGCGGGTCGAGCTGTCGGCCGGCGCGGCGCTGCGGTTCGCCCTCGACGGGCCGGCGCGGTTCTCGGTGCCGATCTGGGTGATCGCCGTCGACGCCGGGCCGATGACCGTCGCGCTGGCGGTGGTGCGTCATCCCGGCAGCCCGGCGATCGACGTGACGATCGACGGCGTCGCGATCGCGACCGGCCTGGTGACGGCGGCGCCGGGCTGGGCGGTCGAGCGGATCGAGCTGCCGGCCGAGCTGACTCCGGGGCGGCATCGCCTGGCGATCGCCGCGCCGACCGGGCGGCGCGGGGAGGTGTTCGCCCTGGATCACGTCGAGCTGGTGCCGCGGCGGTAGGGAGGACCGAGGCGGAGACGGAGCCCGAGACCGAGACCGAGGCGGAGACCGAGACCGAGACCGAGACCGAGACCGAGACCGAGACCGACGGTCAACGCGCGAACGGCGACGCGCGATCGCGTAGGCGCTGGGCGGCGAGCTCGGCCTGGAGCGCGCGCAGGACCTCGGGCTCGAGGCGCGCGCGATCGACGCGCTCGTGAGGATCGGCGATCACGTCGTAGAGCTCGTCGGGGCGATCGCCGAGCCGCACCAGCTTCCAGCGCCCGACCACCAGGGTCGCGCCGGCCACGCGGTTGTGGCGATCGACCACCATCGCGGCGTAGGCCCGGCCGCGATCGATGTCGGCGGCCCGGGCTCCGGTCAAGACGTCGGCCAGCGAGCGGCCGTCGAAGCTCGGGTGACCGAGGGGCTCGAAGCCGGCCAGCTCGAGGAGCGTGGGCGGCAGATCGAGGAGGCTCACGACCTCGGGGACCCGGCCGGTCGCGATCCCCGGCCCGGCGACGATCAGCGGGACCGCGAGCTGCGAGTTGTACAGATCGGTCGAGTGGAAGGGCTGACCGTGATCGCCCAGGGCCTCGCTGTGATCGCCGGTGACCATCACGATCGGCGTCCGCCCCGGCGCCGCCGCGGTCAGGGCCTCCTCGAGGGCGACCACCGCGCCGTCGACCCGCGCCAAGGTCTCGTCGTAGAGCCGGCGCTTCTCGGGCCGCATGTCGGGATCGCCGCCGGCCCACTCGTGGAGCTCGATCCAGTGCATCCACACGTACAGCGGCGGCGCGTCGGGGCCGCGGGCGGCCAGTCGCGCGCGCAGCGCCGCGACCAGCCGGGTGGCGTCGCGCTCGATCACGACGTCAGTGAAGCCGGCCTCGAGGCCGGTCGGTCGGGTCGTGCTCCAGAAGCCGTCACAGCAGAAGAGGCCCAGGGTGTCGTAGCCGCCGGCGCGCAGCCGCTCGGCGACGGTGAGGTGACGCGGATCGAGGCGCAGCGCCCAGCCGGCGACCCGCCCGCGCACCCGCGGCGCCGCGACCCCGGTGGCCAGGGCCGGCAGCGAGCGGCGCGTGACGTTGCCGGGCGCCAGGGCGCGCTCGAAGACCGTGCCGCGCCGGGCCAGGGCGGCGAGCCCCGGGGCGGCCACCGGCCCGCCGTAGACCGCCAGGCGATCGGGGCGGAAGGTGTCGATCGTGAGGACGATCAGATCGCGGCGCGGCGCGCCCGGCCGTGGGGTCGGGCGCAGCGCCGCCGCCGGGACCGCGGCGCGGACCGCGCGGACGTCGACCAGCACGTCGATCGCCACGCCGGCGAAGCCGTCGCCGCCCCACAGCCCGAGGAGCAGCGCCGGCTGGCTCGCGCGCGCCCACACCGCGGCGCCGCCGAGGGCGACGGTCAGGGCCACCGCGCCGGCGTACAGCGGCCGACGCGGCAGGTGGCGCCACGCCAGGTGCATCGCCGCCAGGCCGACCACCGCGATCGCGAGGAAGCCGCCGCCGTCGAGGGCGAAGCGTCGGGTCAGCGGTCGCACGAAGCCGAGGTAGGCCGCGCCCATCGCCAGCGCCAGGCCGACGCCGACGATCACCACGACCACGCGCGCGGTCAGCCGCGGCGGGCGGCCGCGGCGCCGTCGACGGTCGGCCAGCGCGGTCAGGCCCAGGCCCAGGCCACGCGCCGCCGGCACCGTGAGCGCCGCGATCGCCGCGGTCGCCGCGACCATCGCGATCGGCAGGAGCACGGCGATCGTGCGCGGCTTCCACGCGGTGGCGCGCGCCAGGCCGATCACGGTCTGGTTGGCGGCCAGCGCGACCGCTGCCAGAGCCAAGGCGATCGCGATCAGCCAGCCGAGAAGGCGCGGCGCCGCGCCGTCAGGATCGGTCAGGCGCGCGAGCAGCGCCCGCGGTTGCCAGGCCGCGAGGGTGGCCCGGACCAGCACCGCCAGCGCCAGCGCCAGCGGCGCGCCCAGCGCGAAGCCGAAGCCGGCCGCGACCGCGACTCGCGCCGCGCCGTCGACGTGGGTGACGCCATCGTGGATCGCGGCGGCGCCCACCGCCCAGCCGGCGGCGACCAGCGACGGCGCGAGCCAGGCCAGGGCGCGGCGGGCGCGCCCGGGGCTGGCGGGGTCGGGCGGGGCGGACATCGGTTGGGTGGGCCACGCCTAGGCGAGCGCGCGCGGAACCTATTACCATGCGCGCGATGTCGCGACCCGGTCGCCTGCGGCGTGGGCTGGCCTGGCTCACCGGGCTCGGCCGCGGCCTCGGCTGGGCCCGAGCGCTGGTCGCCGCGGGCTTCCTGACGATCGCGCTCATGTACACCTGCAACCAGGACATGGGCGGCGATCCCGACGCGCCGCGCGGCGACGGTATCTACCGACCGGTCCTGGCCCGCGGCGACGGCCACCTGTCGTTCATCATGGCCCGGTCCCTGGCCTTCGACGGCGATCTCGACTTCCGCAACGACCTGCGCCGGTTCGGCGATCCCTTCGGCCCCCCCGGAGGCTGGGTCGAGCGGCCGACCATCCCGCATCCGATCGGCCCGCCGCTGGTGTGGGTCCCGCTTCTGTGGACCGCCCAGGGCGGCGCCGTGGTCGCCAACGCCCTCGGCGCCGAGGTCCAGCTCCACGGCTACACGCTGTGGCATCAGCGCCTCGCGTTTTCGACCAGCGCGCTGGCGGCGATGATCGCCGTCGGCCTCGGCCTGGCCCTGGCCCGGCGCCTCGGCGGTCGGCGCTGGTCGTCGAGCTACGCCGCGGTCGCGATCCTGCTCGGCACGTCGCTCACCTACTACGCGACCTTCATGCCGAGCTACAGCCACGCCCTCGACGCCGCCGGCGCCGCGGGCTTCCTCTACGCCTGGGCGGTCACCCTCGGGCGCTGGGATCGCCGCCGCGTGTTCCTGGTCGGTGGGCTCCTCGGCGTGGCCGCGCTGATGCGGACCCAGGAGCTCGCCCTCGGCGTCGTGGTCGCCCTCGAGATCGCGGTGGCCGCGGCGCGCCCGCCGGCCGGCGTCGCGCCGTGGCGGTACCGCGCGCGGCTGGTCGCGACCGGCGCCGCGATGGCCGGGGTCGCGCTGGTCGTCTTGTTCCCGCAGGCGTTGGTGTGGAACGACCTCTACGGCAGCTTCACCTCGCTGCCGCAAGGCGAGTCCTACACCCGGCCCGGCTACCCGATGATCCTCGAGCTGTTGTTCGCGTCGCGCAACGGCTGGTTCTCGACCCACCCGCTGGCCTACGCCGGCGCGCTCGGGTTGATCGTGCTCGCGGTGCGCGGCCCGCGGGTCCACGCCCAGGCCCGGCTGATCGCGCTCGGCCTCCTGGCGGCGCTGGTGGTCCAGGTCTACCTGAACGCGATCATCATCGACTGGTGGGCCCAGGCCAGCTTCGGTCAGCGCCGGCTGTGCTCGATGACCTTGCCGCTGGTGGTCGGGTTGGCGGCCTGGCTCGAGGTCGGCGTCGCGGTGGTGCGCCAGCGCCGCGCCGGCCGGGTGCTCGGCCACGCCGCCGCGGTCGTTGGCCTCGGCTGGTTCGTGTGGTGGAACCTGACCGCGGTCTGGCCGCTCCACGGCGGACGGCCGGCGATGTTCGTCGCCGGGCCGTGTTGCCCGCGGGTCAGCGGTCCGCTGCGCGACGTCGGGGTCGCGGTCTATCGCCGGGTCGGCAACCCGTTCGCGTTCCCGGCCAACGCGCTGTTCGCGCTGCGCCACGGCGTCGGGCTCGATCGCTGGGATCGCGTCGTCGGCGACTACCCGTGGGTGCCGCCCCTCGACTACACGCCGGCCAGCCTGCGCGGCCAGTCCGAGCGCTGGCGTATCGGCAGCGGCCGCAAGGATCCGTTCATGGTGCGGGGCTTCGGCCCCGGCCTGTCGGTGCGCGGCGGCGTGCGCTGGACCGTCGCGCGCGAGGCCACGGCGCTGGTGCCCAACCTCATCCCCGAGCCGCTCGAGGTCGCGCTGTGGGTCAAGCCCAACCTGCCGCGCGGCGTGATGACCAAGACCGTGCGCGTGCGCTGGAACGGTCGAGTGGTCGCCGAGAAGGCCGTCACCGGCGAGACCGAGCTGACCTGGCGCATCCGCGGCGACGTCGGGCTGTCGCGGCTCGAGGTCGAGGCGCCGATCGATCCGGCCAGCGACGACGCGCGCGCCTGGGGCGCGACCGGGCCGGTCGGGGTCGCCCTCGGCGAGCTGCGCTTCACCGCGCCGTAGTCGGGCTGGCCCGCCGTCGACGCCGCCGGACCAGGGCCGCGGCCACCAGCGCCGCCGCGATCATCGACACCGGCCCGTCGCGCTCGCCGGTCGAGCAGCACCCGGCCTCGGCCTCGTCTGGATCGGGCTGGCCGCAGGTGCCGCCGGTGACCGGCGGCGCCGGCGTGCCCGGCACCAGGGCGTGGACCGTGCCGTCGTAGCCGGCGGCGATCAGGTAGTCGCCAGCGGCGGCCAGGCCGCTCACGATCGGCGCGCCCAGGTCGAGGCGGAACCGCTCGCGGCCGTCGTCGGCGGCCAGGGCGACCACCGCGCCGTCGGGGCGGCCGATCCACACCAGATCGCCCGTGACCACCGGGCTGCCGATGAAGCCGGCCTGGGCCGAGCGGTAGTGCGCGAAGTTGAGCGGACCGCCCGGGGTCGCGTAGCGCCACAGCTCGGCGCCGGTCACGGCGTCGAGGGCGACCAGCTCGTCCCACTGGGTCGGCACGAACAGCCGGCCGTCGGCCAGCGCCGGGGCCGCGGTCACGCTGTAGCCCCAGTCGAAGCCGCCCGGCGTGGTCGGCGTGGTCCACAAGACCCGGCCCGTCGCCAGCTCGGCCGCCGAGGCGTCGCCGCGCGCGTTGACCAGGTAGATCGTGCCGTCGTCGACCAGCGGCGTGGCGTTGATCGCCACCGTCGCGCCGCCGGTGTTGCTCCAGCGCGGCGCCCCGGTGGTCGCGTTCCAGCCGGTCAGGCCGTCGTCGCGGTTGAACGCCACCAGGGCGGTGTCGTCGGCGACCGCGATCGCCGCCAGGGTGCCGAGCCATGGATAGCCGGGCGCGCGATCGCGGTTCCACACCTCGGCGCCGGTCGCCAGGTCGATCGCCGACAGCCGGCCCTGGACCGCGACGTAGACCAGGCCGTCGGCGATCGTCGGCGCCGCCCACAGCGACGACTCGAGCATCGGCAGGCCATCGGCGGCGTCGAAGGTCCAGCGCGGCGCCCCGTCGGTCAGCGCGACGGCGTGGACCTCCCCGTTGCCCAGGCCGACCACGACCGTGCCGTCGGCGATCGCCGGGGCGTTCGACACCGGGTACGGCGTGGTGTAGCGCCAGCGCACCGCGCCGGTCGCCAGGTCGAGCCCGACCAGGCCGCCGGCGTCGCCGGCCGCGCGATCGGCGACGCTCACGACCACGGTGCCGTCGGCCACCACCGGCGAGCCCAGGGCGATCGGTCCGCCGACCGCGGTGGCCCAGCGGGCGATCACCGGCGGGGTGATCGGGGCGGCCTGACGGCCGAGGTGGGCGGCGCCTCCACCGAGCTGCGGCCAGGCGCCGGCGGTTGGCGGCGGCGCTGCGGGATCGCAGACCGTGAAGGCCACCCGGGTCTCGAGCGCGCGGCCGCCCGGCGAGGTGGCGCGGACGTGGACCTCGTGGGCGCCGGGCGCGAGCGCGCCGACCCGACCGCGGTAGTGCCAGCCGCCGGCCCACGACAGCGGCGTCGGCGAGCCACAGTCGATCGCCGCGGTCACCGTCAGGTCGCCGGCGTCGAGGGCCGCGGCCACCGCGACCTCGACGTCGCCAGGCGCGGCGCAGGTGCCAGGCGACGGCGCGACCACGCCCAGGTGCGGCGTGACCAGGCGCTCGCGATGGACCACGGTCGGTGGGGCCGCGGTGCCGTCGAAGGTGACGATCCGATAGCCGGCGGGCGACTGATCGATGCCGCCCATGATGAAGGTCTGGGTGCCCCACTCGGTCAGACCGGTGCGCTCGACCTTGCGGTTGGCGTGCCAGTGGCCGGTGAACAGGTAGTCGACCCCGAGGGCCGCGAGCTGATCGGCGACCTCGTCGCGCGGCGAGCCGTGGCCCAGGCCGACCACGATCATCGCCGGATCGACCCAGGCCAGATCGGCGGCGAAGAACGCGACCTGGGTGGCCTCGGGCAAGTTGGCGTCCCACACCACGACGTGGAGGTTGCCGACGTCGAAGCTGTAGTTGTCGGGGCCCCAGTGGCGTCGCCACTCGGTGCCGCCGTCGTACCAGTCGTGGTTGCCCGGCACCGGCACCCACGGCACGTCGATCCCGGCCAGCGCGGCGTCGACCGCGGCGAACTGATCGGGCGCGTTGCCCTGCGTGACGTCGCCGACGATCGTGAAGAACCGCGGCGGGGTCGGCAGGGACACCGCCTGATCGATCGCGTCGGCCAGGTCGCCGCCGTCCCAAGGATCGGTCGGCGACTGCGACGGCGTGTGGCTATCGGCCGCGACCACGAAGGCCAGCGGCGCGGCGGCCTCCTCGGCGGTCAGCTCGACCAGCGGCAGGTCGAGGTCGGGGCCGTCGGCCGGTCGCCACACCGGCCCGGGCCGGAAGCCGTCGGGGACCCGGGCCCAGATGATGCCGGTTGGGGTCGCGACGTCGAGGCGGTACACGCCGTCGGCGTCGCTCTCGACGAAGGCGTCGCGGTCGCGGGCGACCACGACCCCGCCCAGCCCCGGCTCGTTGGCCTGGCGGACGCCGTCGCGGTTGCGATCGACGAACACCCGGCCGGTCAAGGTGGCCGCGCAGGCCGTGCCGGTCAGGCACGACACGGCGAAGGCGACCGAGATCAGGCGGCGCATCCGAGGAGCGTAGCCGATCCTTGCCGGGGTCGGTACGCAACCCGGGCGTGGCCGGGTCGATACTGGGGCCATGGAAGCAGCCGGACAGGCGATCCGGATCACGGTGACGATCGGCGCGGCCCCGCCTCGGGTCCTCGACCTGCCGTCCCCGGTCTTGTGTGGCTCCGGGCGGGCCGCCGACCTGCGCATCACCGATCCGTCGGTCGCGCCTCTCCACCTGCGGCTGGCCCGGGTCGGCGACGCGGTCCACGCGATCGCGGTCTCGCCGGGGGTCCACGTCGACGGGCTGGCCCTCGGCCTCGACGAGCCCCTGCCGGTCACCGGCCGCGGCCTGACGCTCGGCCCGGCCCGGCTGGTCGCGGCGCCGTGGGACGCTGCGCCGCTGGCCGATCCGACCCGCACCGACTCGGTGGCCCGCCAGCTCATGCGCGACCTGCTGGGCGATCAGGCGCCCGGCCCACCCGAGCTCCTCGTCGAGTCCGGGCCGGCGGCCGGCCAGCGCCTGGTCCTGCCCGGGGTCGGGGCCAAGGTGGTCATCGGCCGCGGCGACACCGGCTGGGTCGTGCTCGACCCCGATCTGTCGCGGGCCCACGCCGTGGTCGAGCAGCGCGCCGACGGCGCCTGGCTCTGCGACCTCGGCTCGAAGAACGGCACCCGCCTCGGCCAGCGCGAGGTGCCGACCGAGGCCCCCGGGCTGATCCTGTCCGATGGCGATCGCATCACCCTCGGCGGCACCACGCTGCGCTTCCGCGATCCCGCGGCCGCCGCCCTGGGGGGCGCCGCGGCCATGCTCATGGCCGAGACGATGACCCGCGATCAGGCCCCGCCGACGACCGTGGCCGAGCCGCCGCTGTGGCCGATCGTCCTCGCGGCGGTGGTCGCGATCGCCGCCGGCGTGGTCGCGGTCGTCCTGGCGCTGTGATCGCGCGGCGCGGCTAGCGTGCTCTACGGCGCGGCGCGGATCTCGAGGCTGCCGGGCGGCAGCTTGGTCGGATCGAGGACGTCCCACGCCAGCGTCGTGCCGGCGGCCGCCAGGTGGAAGCCGTCGAGGTTGCGGCCGGTCGCGAGGGGCGTCGCGGTCCAGGTCGCGCCGGCCTTGCGCGCGATCACGACGTCGGCGGTCGCGCCGTCCTGGTAGGCGATCGCCGGCCCGCCGCCGGTCAGGAAGATCGTGGCCCCGGCGCCCACCGGGTGGGTGCGGTCGCCGCTACGCGTGCCGTCGTCGACCAGCTCGCTGGCGCCGGCGCTGCCGTTCCACGCCAGGTAGTGGACCGTGTCGGCGCGGCCGTCCTGGTAGGCGACGTGGAGCGTCCCGTCGCCGCCCACGATCGCGCTCGTCCACCAGCCGCGATCGCCGGTGTCGTCGAGGATGGTCTGGTCGAACGTGCCGGCGCCAGCCGCGGTCTCGCGCTCGAGCACCAGCCTGGTCGCCGCCCGATCGTAGTAGACCAACGCCAGCCGGCCGTCGGTCAGCGTCACCAGGTTGACGAACAGCCCGGTGCCCTGCGGGTGATCGGCGGCGCCCGGATCTGGGATCGCGCCGCGGCACGCGCCGCCCAGGCAGGCCTGATCGTCGGCGCACGCGGTCGCGCAGTCGGTGGTCGGCGCCGCGCACACCTCGGGCTGGCCGTCGGCCGCCGGCGCGAAGCAGGTCTCGCCGGCGCCGCACCGACCGGCGCACGAGCCGATCGCGCTGGCCACGGTGGTGATCGTCCAGTCGCCGGGGCCGCTCGGCGTCGGCGAACCGGCCCGGGCCAGGCGCAGCTCGGTGGCGCGCGCGCCCCCGGCGGCGGCGACGTTCTCGGCCAGGTAGGCCACGGCCGGGGCGCCGGTCGCCGACAGGGTCAGGCTGGCGAACGCGCCCTGCACCGTGGCGTCGTCGGCCAGCGCGTAGGACGTGAACTCGCCGTCGTCGTCCTCGAGGGCGAACCGCAGCGTGCCGTTGGTCCGATCCTGGTAGGCCAGCCGGGCCAGGCCGCCGTGGAGCGCCACCGAGGTGTAGAAGCCGACGTCGGGGCCGGCCTCGGCGACGCCGCCGCGGTAGGTCGACGGCTGGTAGGTCGGGGTGACGTCGGGGATGCCGTCGACGGCGGTGAACTCGCGGGTGCCGTCGGCGGCGACGTCGACCAGGACCACGTCGCCGAGGCCCTGATCGTAGGTCGACACCACGGTCCGGGTCCCGTCGGTGGCGGCGCCGTTGTGGCGCCCGAGCGGGCCGAAGCTGACCTCGCCCGGCAGGCAGTCGGCCTCGCCGCAGGCCGGGGTGCCGCCGCAGTTGCAGGCCGGCAGGACCGCGCCGAGCGCGAGCACCACCGCCGCGGTTGCCAGCCGCCGCGCCGCGCCGTCCGGCCGCCGCCGGGCCCTGCGCCGCCGCCGGAGCGCGAGGGCCACGAGGGCCAGCCCGAAGGGCCAGGCCGCGCGCGGATCGGCGCCGCCGGTCGCGCAGCTACAGCCGCCCTCGCCGGGCGCGCCGTGGAAGCCGCGGCCGCCGCGGGCCCGCGCCAGGTTGACCGGCAGCTCGAACACCGCTGGCGTGGGATCAATCGTCGTCGGCTCGCCGTGGATCCGGGCCCGGACCTCGATCCGGTGGATGCCGGGCAGCCACAGGGTGCGCGCGGTCACGACCTGGGTCGGGTACGGCGACCACGCCGACCACAGCCCGTCGTCGATGCGCCACGACCACTCGAGATCGGTGGCGTCGCCGCCCAGGGCCAGGGCGATGCGCGGCGCGTCCTCGATCGTCCAGCGATCGGGATCGTCCAGAGCGTCGCTCGACGGCAGGATCACGTCGTCGATCGTCACCTCGGTCTCGACCGCGGCCCGGGCCATCGACGGCGCCAGGTCGGCGAAGATCGCCAGGAAGCTCAGGCTATCGACGGCGGTGATATCGGTGACCCGCAGCTCGAGGCCGCCCAGGGCCGGCAGCGCGAAGGAGCCGAGGCCGCCGGCCAGGCCGGGCAGGGCGAGCTGGAGGAAGGTCGGGAACCGCGCCGCCAGGACCGCCGGATCCTCGGTGATCGCGTCGTTGTTCTTGACCGACAGGTTGGTGAAGGCCTCGGTCAGATCGCCCAGCACCGGCTCGAGCTCACCGGCCGCGGTCGCCTGCATGCCGACCGGCAGCCGCAGGTCGGTGACCACGGTGAACAGGCGCACGTACTGGCCTTCGACCGCGGCGAAGAAGTCGAGCTCGAGATCCTCGAAGGTGATGTCGAGGAGCGGCTGGTCGACGGCGCGGGTGCCGTCGGGCTGGGTGGTGAAGGTGTTGGGCCCGAGGACCATGCGCGGCGGCGCCTGGGGCCGCAGCCCGATCGCGACCGGGCTGGTCTCGGCGACCAGGTTGGTGATCGACGGCGCGATCAGGCCCAGCGTGCTGGTGGTCAACAGATCGACCGTGCGGGTGGTGACCGTCAGGCACAGGAGGCCGCCGTCGTAGAGGCTCCAGGCCAGCTCGTCGAGCTGGCTCTGGTGCAGGCCGAAGGCCAGGCCGAAAGGCGCGCCGGTGTCGGGCCGGGTATTGCCCTGGAAGAACGCCGACTGCGGGATCGTGGCCCGCGGCGGCGCCGGCGCGGCCGGGCCACAGCGATCGCGCGGCGCGCCGGCCGGGCGGAAGCCGCCGAGGAGCCCGAGGGCCAGGCCGCCGCTGTTCGAGGTCGCGTAGCCGCCGGCCACCTGATAGACGTCCATCGCGCCGAGGGTGCCGGGCGACAGGCTGGCGAACAGGTCGCGGGCCCGGCCGGTGATCCCGAGCTCCTGCAGGCAGGTATCGTCGGCGCGCAGGCACACCTCGTCGGTGCACGCGGTCGCGAACGGGCCACACTCGGACACCTGGCCCGACGGGCAGGCCTTGCAGGTCTGGCTCGAGATCGCGTCCTTGATCGCGTCGCCGAAGGTCGAGGTCAAGGTGCCGATGAAGAAGCCGATGCCGAGGCTGGCGGCCTGGCAGCCGAAGCTCCCGGTCAGGCGAACGTCGTCGCTGGTGAGCTGGGTCAAGGCGACGTCGCCAGCCTCGATGCGCGTGGTGCCGGCGATGGCGTCCTGGCGGAAGTTGATCGGGAGGTCGATCTTGATGTCGGGGTTGGCCCCGGGCGCGGTGTCGATGCGCACGCCGCAGTTGCCGACGATCGGGATCTGGACCGGGATGTCCATCTGGGTGCGGACCCGGGCGCGCATCGTGACGTCGAGGCGCGACGCCCCGGCCACCGGGCGCAGCTCGAGGCGCGGCTGATCGCCGGGCCGGGCCTCGAGATCGATCACGATCGGGCCACACGGCGCCTGCGGCACGCCGCCGGGGCAGCACACCGCCGGGTTGCCGCCGCAGCTCGCCGGCACGTCGAAGGTCAGGGCCCCGCCGAGCAGGCCGCCGAGGAGCGCCGCCGGATCGGCGGCGACCGCGGCCAGGCCGCTCTGGCTGACCCGAACCTGGCCGGCGTTGGCGGTGCGAGCGGCGGACGGAAAGCCGCCTGGGATCGGTTCGAGGCTCGAACAGCCGCCGCCGCATCCCGACGATGCGACGACCGCCGCGAGCCACAGGCACGCGAGGTGGATTCTGGACATGATGCTCCCCGCCGCGATGGGACCGCTTGCCGGCCGCCCGGTCAAGGGTGAAGCGCGGCCGCGATCGCCGTCGGCCCGACGGTCAACCTCACCGCGGACCGGCGTATGATGGGCGCGGTGCCCGACCCGACCACGTCCGCACGCCTGCGCCCGTGGCATCGGTTTCACGTCCGGCTGTCGGTCATGTACGGCGGCCTGATCCTGGCCGTGCTCCTCAGCGTGACGTGGTTTTTCTACGACCGCGCCGTCGAGCGCGAGATCGCGGCGCTGGCGGCGCGGCTGCGCATCGCCGCCATGACCCTGGCGTCGTCGATCGATCCGGCCGACCTCGACGCCATCCGCGGCCCGGCCGACGTCGACGGCCCGGCCTACCGCCGCCTCGAGGCCCGGTTCCGCGCGGTCGCCGCCGCCGAGCCCGACTTCTCGGATCTCTACGTCATGCGCCGCGGCCCCGACGCGACCAGCCTGACGATCGTGATCGACATCGTGATCGTCGGCGACACCGCGGCCGGTCAGCCCGGCGAGCGCTACCCGCTGGGCGCGGCCCGGGCCATGGCCGCCGGGTTCGAGCGCCCGACCGTCGAGGCCGCGCCGTACCGCGACGCCTGGGGCGAGGTGCTGTCGGGCTACGCGCCGATCCGCGATCGCGCCGGCGCCGCGGTCGCGATCGTCGGCGTCGATGTCCGCGCGACCCGGCTGGCCGCGATCAAGCGCGAGGCCGCGGTGGTGGCGGCCGCGGTCCTGGTGGCCGCGATCCTCGCGCTGGTCATGCTGGCGGCGATCGTCGCCAGGAGCGTGCGCACGCCGCTGGCGCGCATGGTCGAGGCCACCAACGCGATCGCCGCCGGCCAGCTCACGGTCCGCGCCGGCCTGGTGCGCTCCGACGAGTTCGGCGTGGTCGGCCGCCACTTCGATCAGATGGCGATCGGCCTCGAGGAGCGCGAGTTCATCAAGGCCACCTTCGGCCAGTACGTCGCCCCCGAGGTGGTGGCGCGGATGCTGTCGGATCGCTCCCACGCCGTTCGCGGACAGCGCCGCCACGTCGCGGTCATGTTCGTCGACGTCCGCCGCTTCACGACCCTGGCCGAGGGCCTGGCCCCCGAGGACGTGGTCGCGCTCTTGAACGATTACCTCGAGGGCATGACCGCGGTCATCACCAGCCACGGCGGGCGCATCGACAAGTTCATCGGCGACGCGATCATG
The DNA here is from genome assembly GCA_018057825.1 of Kofleriaceae bacterium. Taxonomy (GTDB): domain Bacteria; phylum Myxococcota_A; class Polyangia; order Haliangiales; family Haliangiaceae; genus UBA2376. Next base: position 306,306 of record JAGPCY010000001.1, read on the forward strand.
GCCGACTGGGGGGCCCTCGACGAGCACCCGGCGCCCGAGGCGGCGGCGGTCGAGACCGCCCTGGCCATGCTGGCGGCGCTGGCGCGGTGGAACGCGGCCCGCGCCGCGCGCGGCGCGCCCGGCCTCGCGATCGGCATCGCGATCCACGCCGGCGGCGTGGTCGCCGGCTCGATCGGCAGCGCCAAGAAGCTCGAGTACACGGTGATCGGCGACGCGGTGAACGTGGCCAGCCGGCTCGAGGGGCTGTGCAAGACTTTCGGGGCGGCCCTGGTGGCCTCGGGCTCGGTGGTCGCGGCCGCGGGCGCCGAGGATCGGGCCCGCTGGCTCGACACCCTGGTCCTGCGCGGGCGGGCCGAGCCGACCGAGGTCTATCAGCTCCTGACCGACGACGATCCGCGGCGCGCGACGCTCGACGCCTACCGCGCCGCGGTCGCCCTGGTCCGGGCCGGCGATCCCGGCGCGGCCGCCGCCCTGGCCGCGTTGCCCGACGACGATCCCGCGGTCGCGTACCACCGCGCGCGCGCCACCGCCGGGGCCGCCACCGCCGAAGCCTGACGCCGGGCCGGCGATCGGCCACACTGCGGTGGTGAGCGAACGCCGCCGCCCGCCCGACCGGCGCCCCGCCGACGCGCCGGCCCCGGTGCACCACGCCGGCCGCGGTGCGGTGACCAACCCGCCTGGGCGGTTTGAGGCGGTCGAGCGTCGGGTCTTCGACGACGGCTGGGGTGACCTGCGCGACGCCGATGCCCCGGACGAGCTGCCGCCCGGGCCGCCGACCACCGTGACCGACGAGGCCATCGCCTCGATCATCGCGACCAACGACAGCCCCGACGTGCCCTTCGATCGCTCGATCAACCCGTACCGCGGCTGCGAGCACGGCTGCGTGTACTGCTTCGCTCGGCCGAGCCACGCCTTCCTCGGGCTGTCGCCGGGCCTCGACTTCGAGACCCAGCTCCGCGCCAAGCCCGAGGCCGCCGCGGTCCTGCGCCGCGAGCTCGGCCGCGCGCGCTACGCCTGCGCGCCGGTCAACCTCGGCGCCAACACCGATCCGTACCAGCCGATCGAGCGCGACCGCCGCCTGACCCGCGCGATCCTCGAGGTCCTGGCCGAGTGCCATCACCCGGTCACGATCATCACCAAGAGCGCGCTGGTGGTGCGCGATCTCGATCTGCTGGCGCCGATGGCGGCCCGCGGTCTGGCCCAGGTCACGATCTCGCTCACCACCCTCGACCCGGCGCTGGCCGCGATCCTCGAGCCACGCGCCGCCCGGCCGCCGCGCCGCCTGGCCACGATCGCGCGCCTGGCCGCCGCCGGGATCCCGGTCGGGGTCTTCACCTCGCCGATGATCCCGGCGATCAACGACGGCGAGCTCGAGGCGCTCCTGGCCGCCGGTCGCGACGCCGGCGCCGGCCACGCCTCCTACGTGCTCTTGCGCTTGCCCCACGAGCTCAAGCAGCTCTTCGACGACTGGCTGCGCACCCACTTCGCCGATCGCGCCGAGCGCGTGCTCGCGCTCCTGCGCGCGACCCGCGGCGGTCAGCTCTACGACAGCGACTTCTCGCAGCGCATGCGCGGCACCGGGCCCTACGCCGAGCTCCTGGCCCAGCGGTTCGCGGTCGCGTGTCGTCGCCTCGGCCTGGCCACCACGCCGCCGCCGCTCGACACCCGGCAGTTCACGCCGCCGGCGGCCCCCGGGCAGCTCCGCCTGTGGTGACCGCCGCGGTGACGAGGCGTCGTCACGACCGCGGCAAGCCGCCGGCGAGCGCGGCGGCGATCGTCGCCTCGGTGTAGCTCGTGCCCCAGACCGCGTTGACCGCGTCGGCCACCACCGCCGCGCCGGTCCGCACGCCGATCGGCATCGCCGACAGATCGTAGAGGTACAGGCGCGGGTCGCACAGCTCGCGCAGGCGCGGCGCCGCCCAGCTCACGTCGCGGCCGGTCGCGGCCGCGGCTCGCACCAGGGTGAGGTGGGCGATCATCGCGTCCTTCGCCGCCAGGCCGACCACCACCTGGCTCGGCGGCGCCAGGCGCAGGTGCAGGTAGGCCACGGCGTAGGTCAGGTAGCTGGCGTACCCGGGCTCCTCGCCCAGGGGGCCGTGGGTGCCGGCGCCCGGATCGGGCGCGCCCGCGCGCGGCCAGTACACCGCGTCGGCGCCGCAGCGCGCGCCGAGGGCCTGGCTCTGGGCGATCGGCACCAGGTTGTCGAGATCATCGTGCAGCACCAAGGTGTCGGTCGGCAGGGTTGGACACAGGTCGGCGAGGCGAAGCCCGCCGTAGTCGGCGTCGGGCGCGTCGGGTGGGCCGCCGGTGGTCGCGTAGATCCGCCGGAGGTACGGCTCGAGGAAGTCGCGCACCGGCTGGGTCCGGCTGCGGGCGTGCTCGACCCAGGTCGCGAAGTCGCTCGGCGGATAGATCGCCACCGCGACCGCCGCCGGGGCTCGCGGATCGGCGCCGGCCGCGGCGTAGAGCGCCTCGAACCCGCCCCACGAGCCGCCGAAGGTGCCGATCCGCGCGCGGTCGACCCCGGCCTGCTCGGCGACGAACCACATGCCCGCGCGCATGTCGGCCACGTCGTCGCCGACCGAGCCGCCGGCGTAGAACCGGCCGTAGACCAGGAGCGCCGACAGATCATTGAGCAGGTGGAGCTTGGCCGTGTCGCTGGCGCCGTCGACGGTGGAGGGCTCGTACACGATCTGGCTCCGGCCGTCGTAGCCGGGCCCGTCGACGTCGGGGTGCTGCCCGGCCGGCAGCGCCGCCCACCGCGTGTCGACGGCCTCGCCGGTCCAGGCGATGCCGGCGTAGGGCATGGTCGCGACCACCACCGGCCGCGGCCCCGGCTTGTCCGACGGGATCCACTGCACGTAGGTGCGGCCGCCGTCGGGGCGGTGGATCCGCGCCAGGGTCACCGACCAGGTGCGGTCGCCGTCGGCGTAGGTCGTGGTCGCCAGGGTCTCGGCGCGGTACGCGCCGGCGTCGGGCCCGGCCGCGTCGAGGCCCGGGGCGTCCGAGCCGCTGTCGGGGGCGGCCGCGGGCGCGTCGTCGCTGCACGCGGCGAGGGCGGCCAGGGCCACCGCCGCGGGGCCCCAGCGTCGGAGAATCCCACGGTCGGGAGGCATGGCGGCGAGCATAGCAGCGGCGAAAGCAACGACCGGGCCAGCGACCGGGCCGGCTCGGTGGGCGTCGGGCGATCGCGCTGGGACCGCGTCGGCGATCCCGGGAATGTGGCGCGGGCCGGGCCGGTTTGTGCGGCGTCGCACCCGTCGCAGGGCTGGGACCGGGCTTGACAGCCCGCACGACCACCACTAAAAGCTCATTCCTTTCGATGACCTCCATTTTTCACCCGGGAGGCGACGGCCCATGATCGAAGTCTCCAACCTCACCAAGTATTACGGTGGGAGGCGCGCGCTCGGCCCGGTCTCGTTCGAGATCGACAAAGGCGAGACCGTCGGCTTCCTCGGCCTCAACGGCGCCGGCAAGACCACCGCGCTTCGCATCCTCGCCTGCGACCTTCGCCCCACCGCGGGCGCGGTCAAGGTCGCGGGCATCGACGCGCTGGCCGAGCCCCACGAGGTCCGCAAGCGCATCGGGTTTCTCCCCGAGAGCCCGCCGCTCTACATGGAGATGCCGGTCGCCGAGTACATCGACTTCGCGTGCGACCTGCGCGGCGTCCACGCCGGCGAGCGCAAGCAGAAGATCGGCGCGGCGCTCGCGCTGACCGATCTGATCGGCGTCGCCGGCCAGGCCATCGGCACGCTGTCCCACGGCTACCGCCAGCGGGTCGGCGTCGCGCAGGCCATCGTCCACCGGCCGGCGCTGGTCATCCTCGACGAGCCGACCCGCGGTCTCGACCCGCGGCAGATCGTCGAGATGCGCAAGCTCATCCACGAACTCAAGGACAAGCACACCGTGCTCCTGTCCTCCCACGTGTTGTCCGAGGTCAGCCAGACCTGCGATCGCCTGCTGGTCCTGGGCGGCGGCCAGATCCTCGGCACCGGCACCGAGACCGAGCTGGCCGCGACCATGGAGCCGACCTTCGCGATCGAGCTGACGGTCGGCATCCCGACCGACCGACGCGATCGCCCGGCCGCCGAGCAGCTCACCGCCGCCCTGGCCGAGCTGGCGGTGACCCTGAGCGCGGTCCCGGCCGAGCACGATCACACCCTGACCGTCACCGTCACCAGCAAGCGCGACCTGCGGGCCGCGGTCAGCCGGGCGGTGGTCGGGGCCGGCCTCGATCTGTTGCGCCTCGACGCCGCCACCTTGGGCCTCGAGAACACCTTCCTGCGGATGGTCGCCCCGACCACCCCGGCCAAGGACAACTGACATGCGGGCCATGCTGTCGATCTTCCGCCGCGAGTTCGCGGCCTACACCCGGTCGATCGTCGGGTGGATCGTCGCCGCGATCGCGATGCTCGCCATGGGCATCGTGTTCCAGGCGTTCTCGACCAAGAGCTCCTTGGCCAGCGAGATGATCTCGCAGTTCTTCTGGGGCGCGTCGGGCGTGGTCATGATCATCTCGGTGATCCTGTCGTTCCGCACGATCGCCGAGGACCGGCAGTCGGGCGCGATGGTCGTGCTGTCGACCTCGCCGGTGCGCGAGGTGTCGATCGTCGTCGGCAAGTACCTCGCGGCGCTGGCGTTCCTGACCGTGATCCTGGTGCTGTCGTCGTACATCCCGTTGCTGATCAAGGGCCAGGGCAAGGTCACCGGCGCGCAGATCTTCGTCGGCTACCTCGGCCTGTGGCTGCTCGGCGCCGCCTGCCTGGCGATCGGCGTGTTCGCCTCGAGCCTGACCCGCGAGATGATCGTCGCCGCGGTGGTCGCCGCGATCCTGGTGGCTGGGCTGGTGCTCCTGTACCAGCTCGCCCGGGTCACCGACCCGCCGCTGCGCGGCCTCCTGGCCGAGCTCGACCTGTGGTGGATCCACTTCCAGCAGGGCTTCATGCGCGGCGTGTTCAACCTGAAAGACGCGATCTACTACCTCGCGGTCACGTACTTCTTCCTGCTCCTCGCGGTGAAGACCCTGGAGGCGAAGCGATGGCAATGACCACTCCGGCCCGCCTGTGGGTGCGGGTCTCGCTCCTCATCTCGGTGCTGTTGTTCCTGCCGGCCCGGCGCCTCCTGGCGCCGATGCCGAGCCTGGCCACGGTCATCACCGCCATCATGGTCGTGGCCTTCCTGGCCGGGCTCGGCGCCCAGGCCTGGCGGTGGTACGCCGCGTCGGGCAAGCGACGCCAGGGCGAGACCGCCTTGCTCCTGTCGTACCTCGGCCTCTTGGTCGCCGGGCTCCTGTACTTCGCCACCACCAAGACCGGCCTGGGCTGGGTCGGCATGGCCGAGGCGACGCCCAAGTCCCTGGCCAAGTTCGACACGATCATGACCCTGGCGGCCGCCATCGTCTGCGTGTGCGCGCTCCTGCCGGCGATCTTCATGGAGGCCACGGTCGGCGAGTGGACCACCGATGATCCCGACGACGCCGTCGAGTTCCAGCGGGTCCGCGAGATGGGCGTGTCGGGGCTGACCATCGGGCTGGCCGCGGCGCTCCTGTTCGTCACCTGCAACGTCGCCAAGCAGAAGAACGTCAAGAAGGACGTCTCGTACTTCAAGACCGCGGCGCCCGGCGAGTCGACCCGCAAGATCGTCTCGAGCATGAAGGAGCCGGTGCGGGTGCTCCTGTTCTTCCCCGAGGTCAACGAGGTCGGCGAAGAGGTCGAGGGCTACTTCCGCGAGCTGGCCCGGCAGACCGGCAAGATCGCGATCGAGCGCCACGACCGCATGGTGTCGGCGCAGCTCGCGCAGAAGTACCAGGTGCAGAAGGACGGCACCGTGGTCCTAATCAAGGGCAGCGCCGAGGCCGCCACGCCGCCGACGCCGGGCGCGGCGACCGACAAGTTCGGCAAGTTCGATCTCGACACCGACTTCGATCGGGCCCGACGCCAGACCGGCAAGCTGCGCATCCTCGATCAGACGGTGAACACCGAGCTGCTCAAGCTGGTGCGCGAGAAGCGCAAGGCCTACCTGACCGTCGGCCACGCCGAGCTGAACGACCCCGACTCGCTGCCGGTGCAGTACCGCGGCCGCTACCCCGACGCCAAGAGCGTCGTCATCAAGGCGATCCTCGGCCAGCTCAACTACGAGGTGAAGAACCTGGCGACCATGGACCTCATCCGCGAGGTCCCGGCCGACGCCACGCTGGTGATGATCCTCGGGCCCAAGACCCGGTTCGAGAGCGGCGAGCTGACCTCGCTCACCCGCTACCTCGACGGCGGCGGCCGGGTCCTGGTCGCCCTCGATCCCGAGGGCGAGTTCGAGCTCGGGCCGCTGGCCGCGTACCTCGGCGTCGGCCTCGACCGCCGCATCATCCACGACGACAAGAACTACACCCCCGAGCGCGGTCAGCCGACCGACCGGGCGCTGGCCCTGACCAACGGGTTCTCGTCGCACCCGGCCACGACCTCGCTGTCGCGCGGGGCCGCCAACCAGGCCATCTTGCTCCAGACCTCGGGGGCGCTGATCGAGCAGGAGTTCACCGTCCCCGGCGACAAGCCCAAGCGGACGATCATCTTGCGCTCGATGGGCGAGGCCTGGCTCGACGGCGACGGCAACCACGCCTTCGACAGCGCGACCGAGAAGCGCGACCGCTACCCGGTGGGCGCCGCGCTCGAGGGGCCGGCGCGCAAGCTGCCCGACGGCACCGACGGTGAGCCGTGGCGCGCCCTGGTCTTCGCCGACAGCGACCTGTTCGCCGACCGGGTGTTCCAGACCCTGACCGGCCAGAAGGCCCTCGACACCAACAGCCGGACCTTGCCCGACGACAGCATCCGCTGGCTCGGCGGCGAGGAGGCCTTCGCCGGCATCGTCAACACCGAGAAGGAGAAGGAGCTGACGCGCAGCAAGAAGCAGCAGTCGCTGTGGTTCTTGCTGTCGACCCTGCTCGCGCCGGTCCTGGTGCTCGGCCTGGGCGTGGCTTACGCCCTGGCGTCGCGCCGCCGTCGCAGCGCCGGCAAGCTCTTCACCACCCCGGAGAAGTCGTCATGAAGGGAGTCCTCATCCACGGCGCCCTCCTGGGCGTGATGCTCATCTACGGCTACCGGACCTGGACCGCCGACGAGGACGCCAAGCCCTCGACCGGCGGCGACGTGGTCCTGTGGACCCGCGACGAGGCCAGCCTCACCAAGCTCGAGCTGCAGACCGAGAACCGCCTGGTCCGCCTCGAGCGCCGCGGCCAGGGCGCCGACGCCTACTGGTGGGGCTCCGAGGCCAAGACGGTGAAGAAGCCGAAGCCGGCCGCGCCGACGCCGACGCCGACTCCGACGCCGACCGATCCGGCGGGGGCGGGCTCGGGCTCGGCCGCGCCGACCGATCCGGCCGGGGCTGGCTCGGGCTCGGCGGCGCCAACGCCGCCGCCGCCGGCCGAGCCGGAGTTCATCACCGAGACCACGACCAGCGAGTTCCCGGTCGGCCCCGAGGGCGAGAAGCTGGTGAAGCAGTTCGCGCGCATGCGGGCGATCCGCTCGGTCGGCGTGCCCAAGGACGACGCCAAGAAGGACTACGGCCTCGAGGGCGCCCAGACCTCGATCGCGGTGGTCTTCGGCGACGGCGCCAAGACCCTGGTGGTCGGCGGCCGGGTCTTCGGCGGCAGCGACCGCTACGTCCAGGACCTCGACACCAACAAGGCCTTCGTGATCACCGGCACGATGGTGTCGCTCCTCGAGGGCGGCGAGCCGAGCCTGCGGCCGATCGACCTGCGGCCCTTCGAGCCCAAGGACGCGGTGTCGGTCGAGCTGGCGGCCAAGGATCAGAAGAAGCGGGTCCAGCGCATCAAGGTCAAGCCGTCGACGCCCGAGGGCGACGATCCGCACGCGCCGCCGCCCAACGCCGACGCCCTGGTCGAGACCTGGGGCGAGGGCGCGACCGCCGACACCGTGGCCGCCAACTTCCTCGACAAGCTCGAGAAGCTGCGGCCGACCAGCTACGATCCGAAGCTCGACGCCGCGAGCCTGGAGCTGGTGGTGTCGGCGACCTACCGCGACGCCAAGGGCAAGGCCCTGGGCACCGTGAAGCTCTTGCGTCGCGTGACGCCGGCGCCGGCGCCGGTGACCCCGGCGTCCCCCGACCAGCCCGCGACGCCGGCGACCCCGGGGCAGCCCGCGGCCCCGGCGACCCCGGGCCAGCCCGCGACCCCGGACGCCGCGGCGCCGCCGGCGGCCGAGCCGCCCAAGGCGGCTGACAAGGTCGAGTACTTCCTGTGGACCGAGCGGACCCGGGTGCCGGGCCTCCTGACCGCGCTCCAGGCCGAGCGCGTCGAGCAAGACGTCCCGACCCTGTTCGCGAAGTAGCGGCGGGGGAGGCGTGGCGGCGGCGTCGAGGCGAGCGAGGGAGGCTCGTGGGATCAGGCGCGCGAGACCGGGGGCGACCGCCGGTTCGGCTGCGCGTGGCGGCGAGCGCGATCGCCCTGGGCGCGGCCCGGAATACGGGCAACCGCGCCGCCGGTCCTGACATCAGATCCACACGCGCCGCGAGGCCCGACATCGCCGTCGGCGCCTCGCCGCCAACTCGCTCTCGCACTACGAGGAACCCCATGATCCAGCCGAACCGTCTCCGTCGCTTCGTCGCGGTCGGCGCCTGCGCGCTGGCGCTGGCGACCGGCGTTGGCCTCCTGGCTCGCTCGTCGGCCCCGCGCCCGGCCTACGCCAATCCCCTGGCCGCCGGCGATCGCATCGCCGACACCGCCGAGCGCGTGGTCGACAGCGTCGTCAACATCTCGACCACTCAGGCGGTCGCCCGCGGTCCCTTCGCGTTCGATCCGTTCTGGAACGACCCCGGCTCGCCGAGCTTCGGTCAGGCCGATCCGCGACGCGCGTCGAGCCTCGGCTCCGGCGTGATCGTGTCGACCGACGGCCGGGTCCTGACCAACGCCCACGTCATCGGCGATGCCGAGGCCATCCGCGTGACGCTGCGCGATGGCCTCGAGCTCGACGCGACGCTGATCGGCGCCGATCCCAAGAGCGATCTGGCGGTGCTCCAGCTCGTGCCGGCCAAGGGCCAGAAGCTGCCGGCGCTCAAGCCGCTGCCCCTGGGCGACTCGTCGAAGCTGCGCCTGGGGCAGGTCGTCTTGGCGGTCGGCAATCCCTTCGGCGTCGGCCAGGCGGTGACCATGGGCATCGTCAGCGCGGTCGGCCGCGCCGGCCTGGGCATCGAGGAGTACGAGGACTTCATCCAGACCGACGCCGCGATCAACCCCGGCAACTCCGGCGGCGCGCTGGTCGATCTCGACGGCAAGCTCGTCGGCATCAACACCGCGATCCTGTCGCGCTCCGGCGGGTACCAGGGCATCGGCTTCGCGATCCCGACCAACATGGCCAGCCCGATCATGGACATGCTGGTCAAGGACGGCCGGGTGTCGCGGGCCTACCTGGGCGTGGTGCTCCAGCCCCTCGACGCCGACGCCCGGGCGCGGTTCCAGATCAAGGCGCCGACCGGCGTGGTCGTGGCTCGCGTCGAGGGCGACACCCCGGCGGCCAAGGCCGGCCTCAAGCCTGGCGATCTGGTGGTCGGGCTCGACGGTCAGCCGGTCAAGGAGCTCGGTCGCCTGCGCAACACGATCGCGATGCGCGGCGTCGGCAAGACCGTGAACCTCGACGTCATCCGCGCCGACAAGCGCCAGACCGTGGAGGTCCAGCTCGAGGCCCTGCCCGAGACGCGGCCGGTGCGCGTCCGGCCGGCCCGCACGCCGGGGCGTTCGCCGGGCCAGGCTGCGCCGGCTCCGTCGCCGGGGCAGGCCGCGCCGCGCTGGTTCCGCGAGGAGGTCATCGTCCACCCCGACGGTCGCGTCGAGCGCAAGCGCAGCTCGAGCGACGACGCCCCGACGCCGTAGACTCGGCCTCGGCCTCGGTCTCGGACTCGGACTCGGGCTCGGCCTCGGACTCGGTCTCGGTCTCGGTCTCGGTCTCGGCCTCGGGGTCGGGCTCGGTCTCGGTCTCGGTCTCGGGGTCGGTCTCGGTCTCGGACTCGGTCTCGGTCTCGGGGGCGGTCTCGGTCTCGGCCTCGGGGTCGGGCTCGGTCTCGGTCTCGGTCTCGGGGTCGGTCTCGGGGACGGGGTCGGGATCGGGATCGGGGTCGGGGTCGGGGTCGGGAGGTTTGGACCGGGAGCCTTGGTGACAAGCGGACCGGGAGCCTTGGTGACAAGCGGACCGGCAGCCTTGGTGACAAGTGGACCGGCATCCTTGGTTACAAGTGGACCGGCAGCCTTGGTGACAAGCGGACCGGCAGCCTTGGTTACAAGCGGACCGGGAGCCTTGGTGACAAGCGGATCGGGAGCCTTGGTTCCAAGCGGACCGGGAGCCTTGGTTCCAAGCGAACCGGGAGCCTTGGTGACAAATGGACCGGCAGCCTTGGTGACAAGCGGGCCGGACGATGCGCTGGGAGGATGGTCTCTGCAGCCGCCGAGCAGCGCGTCCGGGAATGTCCGGATGCCGGACAGATGGCCGAATCTCGGACGAAGCCGGACAGACGCCGTCTGCGATAGCGCGAAGTTGGCGTTGGCAAGGCGCTTGCTGGTGCGGCCGAGGCGATGTCGCTCCCACGGCAGGTGTTGCCTGGTCGGTTCCTGATGATCAACCGGCGGTGCGTGCAGCGAGAACTCTTGCTGCGGCCGGACGAGGAGACCAACCAGACGTTCCTGTACTGCCTGGCGGTGGCGGCGGCGCGATACGAGATCGAGCTCATCCTGCCGTCGGCGATGTCGAACCATCACCACGACGTGCTGTACGACCGGCACGGGCGCGAGGTCGAGTTTCGGGGGTACTTCCACGGCCTGATCGCGCGGGCGATGAACTCGCTGCGAGGGCGGAGTGAGAACTTCTGGTCGTCGGATGAGCCGTGTGTGGTCGAGCTGGTGGACCCAGCGGACGTGATGGACAAGCTGGTGTACGCGGCGACCAACCCGGTGGCCGGGCTGCTCGTCGAGCGGGTGCATCACTGGCCGGGTGTGAACGGGCTGGGCGCGCTCCTGGCGGGGCGGACGCTGACCGTGAAGCGGCCGAGGCACTTCTTCCGCGCCGACGGCCCGCTGCCGGAGGAGGTGACGTTGACGTTGACGATCCCGCCGGAGCTCGGGGATGCCGCGGTGGTGCGGCGCGACCTGCGGGCGCGAGTGGCGGCCGTCGAGGAGGCCATGGCCGCCGAGCGGCGGCGCACCGGCGCGCGGGTGCTGGGGCGGCGGGGCGTGCTGCGGCAATCGTGGCGGTCGAGCCCCAATCGGCCGGCGCCGCGAGGTGGCCTGCGGCCGCGGGTCGCCGCGCGCAGCCGGTGGCAGCGGGTCGCGGCGCTGCAGCGCAATCGGGACTTCATCGACGCCTACCGCGCCGCGCGGATGCTGTGGCGGGCCGGTCTGCCCGCGGTCTTCCCGCCCGGCACGTACTGGCTCGCGCGCTTCGCGAACATCACGGTCGCCGCCGTCGCGTGACGACCGCCCCGGTCCGCCGCCCAGCGCGTGCCCCCCGCACGCGCCGTCGCGGCGTGGCCGATCCGCCGGTTTCGCCGCCGCCGCGCCCCGTCGCGCCCGCCCCTCTCCCGGCCCGCCGCGCCGGCCGCGCCCCGCCCGCCACGCCTGTCTCTCGAAACGACCCCCGGTTCGGCCCGGGGCCCGCGCGTGGTCCGTCACCTGATCGAGCGTCAGACCGGACGGGCACGATCGCAGCGTGGACGCCCTGCACCTAGCGGTCGCCGCCGGGACCGTCGCGATCGTGCTGGCGGTCGGGCGCTGGCGCAGCCGCTTGGCCGCCGCCGCGCGGTCGCGTCGGGCCCGGGCGGTTGGCCGCGCCGCCGTCGACGGCGAGCGAGCGGCCGCCGGACTCCTGGCCGACGCCGGCTATCAGCTCGTCGCCGCCCAGGTCCGCCACGTCCTCGAGGTCACCGTCGACGACGAGACCTACGACGCCGGTTTGCGCTGTGACTACCTGGTCGAGCGCGCCGGCCAGCGCTGGGTCGCCGAGGTCAAGACGGGCGCCCAAGCGCCGAGCCTGGCGAACCCGGCCACCCGCCGCCAGCTCCTCGAATACCAGCTCGCCTTCGCCGCGGTCGGCGTGGTCCTGGTCGACGTCGACGCCGGCGCGCTGCATGAGGTCCGGTTCGCGGTGCCGGCGGCGACGCCGCGGCGCCTGGGGTGGGCGGTGGGCGCCGGGTTCGTGCTCGGCGCGATCACCGCTGCGGGCGCGCTCGCGCTCCTCGGTTGAGGGCGATGGGGCGCGGCGGGGAGAGCGAGACCGAGTCGGAGACCGAGGCCGAGTCCGAGTCCGAGTCGGAGACCGAGGCCGAGTCCGAGTCCGAGTCGGAGACCGAGACCGAGTCCGAAACTGAGTCCGATCCCGATCCCGATCCCGATCCCGAACCCGATCCCGATCCCGATCCCGAACCCGATCCCGATCCCGATCCCGATCCCGATCCCGACCCCGACCCCGACCCCGACCCCGTCGTCCGCGCGCCGCCCCTCAGCGCAGGTTCGACTCAGCGAACTGCCAGTTGACCAGCTTCCAGAACTCCTCGATGTACTTCGGGCGGGCGTTCCGGTAGTCGACGTAGTAGGCGTGCTCCCAGACGTCGATCGTGAGCAGGCAGGTCTTGCCGGTGGCGAACGGGGTGTCGGCGTTGGCGCTCTGCTCGATGGCCAGGCCGCCGTCGGCGTTCTGGACCAGCCAGGCCCAGCCCGAGCCGAACTGCGTCGCCGCGGCCTTGCTGAACTTGTCCTTGAAGTCGGCGAAGGAGCCAAACGACGCGGCGATCGCGTCGCCGATCTTGCCCGTCGGCTCGCCGCCGGCGCCGGGCGCCAGGGAGTGCCAGTAGAAGGTGTGGTTCCACACCTGGGCGGCGTTGTTGAAGACCGGCTTCTCCGAGGCCTGGCCGACCGAGGCCTTGACGATGTCCTCGAGCGACATCGCCTCGTACTTGGTGCCCGGCACCAAGTTGTTCAGGTTGTTGACGTAGGCCTGGTGGTGCTTGCCGTAGTGGTAGTCGATGGTCTCGACCGAGATCACGGGGACGAGCGCGTCCTTGGCGTAGGGCAGCGGGGGCAGGGTGAAGGCCATGGCGTATCTCCTCGGGTGGGCGGCGCGACGAAGTGGCGGACCGCGGTGACCGCACCGTACCAGGGTCGGGGCCCCGCGCCGGCCAATCGATGGACGATCTGCCAACCGGTTGGCAGGGCCCGCCCCGCCGCGCGCGCGGTTGCCGCCGCCCGAGCGCCCGCGGCGCCGCCGCCGGCGCTACCATGGCGCCGATGCTCGGACCGATCGGCCACCTGGCCGCGCTCGCTGCCTACGGCTTCCGGCGCGGAGCCCAGGTCCGCCACGACCTCGACGCCCATCGCGAGCTGGCCTGGGCCCAGGCCGGCGTCGCCGAGCTGCCCCGCGGCCTCGAGATCCAGTGGCTCGGCACCGCCGGCTTTCGCCTGAGCTACCAGGGCCAGCACCTGCTCATCGATCCGTACCTGACCCGGCTTCCGCTGGGCGATCTGCTGCGCCGCCGGGTGGTGCGCGCCGACGCCGCGCGCCTGGCCGCGCTACCCGATCCGATCGCGATCCTGGTCGGCCACACCCACTTCGATCACGCCCTCGACGTGCCGGCGCTGGCGGCCCGCGCCGGCTGTCCGGTCTACGGCTCGCGCTCGCTGGCCCACCTGATGGCGCTCCACGATCATGCCGAGCGCGCGGTCGTGGTCGAGCCGCACCACCCCTACGAGCTCGGCCCGTTCACGGTGACCTTCATCCCGAGCAAGCACGCCAAGCTGGCCGGCGGCCTGTGGGTGCCCTACGGCGGCGAGCTGACCTGCGAGCACGTCGACGCCCTGACCCCGCAGGCCTACAAGTGCGGCCAGGTCTGGGGCCTGCACATCGCGGTCGCCGGCGTCACGATCTATCACCAGGGCTCGTGCGATCTGATCGAGGACGCGCTGGTCCACCGCGGCGTCGACGTGCTCCTGTGCGGGATCTCGGGGCGGCGCTTCACCGCCCGCTACGTCAACCGGCTCTTGCGCGCCCTCGCGCCGAAGCTGGTCGTGCCGCACCACTTCGACGACTTCTTCCGTCCGCTCGACGCGCCGCTGACCATGAACCTGAACGTCAACCTGGCCGGCTTCGTCGACGAGGTCGGCGCGGTGTCGCGCGAGTTCGCGGTCCGCACCCTGGGCCTGGGCGAGGCCGTCGGCGGTCCGCCGTGACGTTCTTCGACGAGCTGGCCGCCTACGCCCGCGCCGGCCACGTGGTCGGCATGACCGCCCTGTGGCTGGTGGTCGTCGCCCTGGTGCGCCGCCTGGCCCCGGCGGCGCGGCGCCGGCTGCGCCCGGCCACCGTGCTCCTGGCCGCGGCGGTGGTGCTGGTGGTCGCGGGCGCCGGGCTATCCTCGGCCGGCTACGACGATCGCGGGGTCGCGGTCGCGGCCCTGGCCTGCGAGCTCTTGGCGGTGGTTGGCCTGGTCCAGGTCGCGGCCTTCGAGGTCGTGTTGCCGCGGGTCGGCGTCACCGTGCCGCGGATCCTGGTCGACATCGCCACCGGCGTCGCGTCGCTCATCGTGCTCATCATCGTCGGCAAGCGCGCCGGTTGGTCCGTGGCCGGGCTCATCACCACCTCGGCGGTCCTGACCGCGGTGATCGGCTTCGCGATGCAAGACACGCTGGGCAACCTGGTCGGGGGCCTGGCGCTCCAGGCCGACAGCTCGATCAAGGTCGGCGACTGGATCGCGCTTGGGCCGGGCGGGCCGAGCGGTCGGGTCAGCGAGATCCGCTGGCGCTACACCGCGATCGAGACCCGGGCCTGGGAGACCGTGATCGTCCCCAACTCGGTCCTCATGAAGGGCCAGGTCATCGTCCAGGGCCGCCGCACCGGAGAGCCGGTGCAGCTCCGCCGCGCCTTCGAGCTGTATGTCGACTTCCGCACCCCGCCGACCGAGGTGGTGGCCGCGATCCTGCGCGAGCTGTCGACCGATCCGGTCGCCAACATGGCGATCGAGCCGCCCCCGCAGGTGCTGTTCACCGGCATCCGCGACAGCTACGCGGTCTACACCGTTCGCTACTGGCTGACCGACCTGGCGGTCGATGAGATCACCGACAGCGCGGTCCGCATCCGCGCGTACTTCGCGCTCCGCCGCGCCGGCATCCCGCTGTCGATCCCGGCCCAGGCGCTGTTCGTCACCGCCGAGACCGAGGACCGCCGGGCCCGCAAGGCCGACGAGGAGCAAGGCCGCCGGCTGGCCGCCCTGGCCGCGGTCGATCTGTTCACGCCGCTCGGCGCCGACGAGCGCGCCACCCTGGCCGCGGCGCTCCGCCCCGAGCCCTTCGCCGCCGGCGAGACCGTGACCCACGAGGGCGAGCCCGGTCTGGGCCTGTACCTCATCACCCGCGGCCGCGCCGTGGTCCAGCTCGGCACGGGCGAGCGCGCGCGCCAGGTCGCCGAGCTCGGCGCCGGCCAGTTCTTCGGCGAGATGTCGCTCATGACCGGCGCCGCGCGCTCGGCCACCGTCGTCGCCGCCACCGACCTCGAGTGCTACCGCATCGACAAGGACGTCTTCCAGACCCTCATCCTCGCGCGGCCCGAGATCGCCGATCAGATCGCCGAGGTCCTCGCCGCCCGTCGCGAGGCCCTCGAGTCGGCCCGCGGCCAGCGCGCCGCGACCAGCCGCGCCGACGTCAAGGCCGACCTGGTCGATCGCATCCGCGGCTTCTTCGGCCTGCGCGGGTAGGCCGCCGTCGACCCGGCGACCGATGCGGGCGACCCGGCGCCCCTGGCGGCCGGCGCTTGCGCTAGGCTGCGCGGCCGCGGGCCTCCGTCCGCGATGCCTCGGTCGTGCCGTTCACCGCGCTCCTCTTCCTGTCGGTCTTCCTGCCGGTCTACATGGTGGTGGCCGCGGCGACGCGTGGGGCGGTCGCCAACTGGGCCATCCTGGCGCTCAGCCTGCTGTTCTATCTGTGGGGGGCGCCGACCTTCCTGCCGGTGATCCTGGGGCTCGGCGTCCTCGACTTCGCGGTCGCCCGCTATATCCACGCCCGGCGCGGTCGACCGGCGGCCCGGCGGGCGCTGGTCGCGGTCGTGGTCGTCCACCTCGCGATCCTCGCGTACTTCAAGTACGCCAACTTCTTCGTCGGGCAGCTCGGCGAGATCCAGGAGCTGTTCGGCTACTCGGCCTGGCAGTGGACCAAGGTCATCCTGCCGATCGGCATCTCGTTTCTGACGTTCGAAGAGATCAGCTTCATGGTCGACGTGTACCGCGGCGACGCGGTGCCGCCGCGGACCCCGCGCGACTACTGGCTGTTCCTCATGCTCTTCCCGCACTCGATCGCCGGACCGATCTTCCGGTGGAAGGATCTCGAGAGCCAGCTCCGCGCGCGCGGCTGGTCGATGGAGATGTTCGCCGACGGCACCTCGCGGTTCTGCTGGGGGCTGGGCAAGAAGCTCCTGGTCGGCGACGCGCTCGCGATCGTCGCCAACCAGGCCTTCGCGTTACCCTCGAGTGAGCTGACCCCGGCGATCGCCTGGACCGGGGCGCTGGCCTACACCATCCACATCTACTTCGACTTCTCGGGCTACTCCGACATGGCGATCGGCCTGGGCCGCATGGCCGGGTTCACCTTCAAGGAGAACTTCCGCGATCCCTACGTGTCGGTGAGCATCACCGAGTTCTGGACGCGGTGGCACATCTCGCTGTCGACCTGGTTCCGCGACTACCTGTACATCCCCCTCGGGGGCAACCGCGGCGGCGAGCGGCGCACCCGGCGCAACATCCTCATCGTGTTCGCGGTCTCCGGGTTCTGGCACGGCGCGTCGTGGACCTTCCTGGCCTGGGGCCTCTACCACGGCGGCTGGGTCATGCTTGAGCGGCAGTGGTGGTTCGCGGCCTACCAGCGGGCGCCGCGCGCGCTTCGCCACCTGACCACGATGGTGATCGTGACGTTCGGCTGGGTGTTGTTCCGCGCCGAGAGCTTTGCGCAGGTCGGCGACTTCGCCCGGGCCATGGTCGGCTTCGCGCCGTCGGGCGACGCTCCGGCGGTGGTGTGGGGCGAGTTCCTGCCCCGACGGAGCGAGGTCTTCGCGCTGGTCGCGCTCGCCGCCGTGGCCTGGCGTACCCTGCGGCGCGATCAGGCGCGCGACTACCG
This sequence comes from Kofleriaceae bacterium, assembly GCA_018057825.1. GTDB lineage: Bacteria > Myxococcota_A > Polyangia > Haliangiales > Haliangiaceae > UBA2376. The sequence continues at coordinate 323,449 of JAGPCY010000001.1, forward strand.
GTCGCCGGTGCGGCTGGCGCTGGCCCCGGTGGTCCTCATCCTGTGCTTCATGCAGGTCCTAAACGCGACCTTCATCCCGCTCATCTACTTCAAGTTCTGATGCGCGCCCGCTACGCCCTGTTCGTCGTCACGATCTGGCTCCTCCTGGTGGCCGGCGTCGTGAACGCTCGCTTTCGGCTGATCGCCGACGCCCGGCTGTTCGACGCGACGCCGCCGCGGCCGCGCGAGCGCCTCGCGTTCTCCAAGCTATGGAGCGGCCGGTTTCAGGCCGAGGCCGAGCGGCGCCTCGAGGCGTGGTGGGGGCTGCGCGGGTACGCGATCCGGACCGACAACACGATCAACTACCGGCTCTTCGGCGAGGCCCGGCCCGGGAAGCCGATCGTCGTCGGTCACGATGGCTGGCTGTTCCACGTCGAGGACACCGGCTTCATCAGCCGGACCGACGTGTGCACGCGCTGCGACGAGCTCGCGGCGCGCCTGGCCCGGGCGCAGCGCGCGTGGCTGGCCGGGGGCCGCCTGCTTCTGCCGATCGTGACCGCGGCGAAGACCACGACCGAGCGCGATCGCCTGCCCGAGCGCTGGCGTCGGTTCGCCGGCGAGCCGCGCTCCGATCGCGAGGTGACCGGGCGGTTCGTGGCGGCGCTCGAGCGGGAAGGCGTGGTGTTCGTCGACGGCCACCGGCTCATGCTCGAGCTGCGACGCACGACCGGTCGGCCGGTGTTTCCACGGCTGGCCCGGCACTGGGACGCCTATCCGGCCTGCCAGGTGTTCACCGCCGCGATCGCGAAGGCCGCGGGCGCGCTCGGTGTGACCCTCGCCGCCGACGATGTGCCGACGTGCGCCCCGGACATGGTCGGGCTGCAGAACATCCGCGACCTCGGCTACGTGCTGAACGTGTGGGGGATCCCGGCCGCACCATCGCCGAGCGAGGCCGCGCCGCCGCCGCCGACCCGCACCGATCTGCGGGTCGCGGTGATCGGCACCAGCTTCATGTGGGACTTCGTGCGGCTCCTGCGCCGGACGACGTTTGGACGCGACGCCCGCTTCTACTACTACGACGACGCCATCTTCGACGTCGCGACCCAGCGGGTCGACGCCAAGGTCGACGCCAACGATCCCGCTTGGCGCACCTGGACCCTGGGCCGCAACCTCTACCTGGTCGATCTCTACGAGGCGTATCTCCCCGAGGCGGGCTTCGGTCCGTTCCTCGACCAGGTCGACGCCGCCTTGGCCGACGTGCCCTACGTGCCGACCGCGCCGCGTCGGTGAGCGCGGGACGCCGCGATCCGGCGTCAGTCGACGAACGTCAGGGTCCCGAGCAAGAGGCCGGTGTTGAGCGCGATCGCGGGGCCGTCACCCTCGGTGCGAACGATCCGCTGTGGCGCCAGGTCCGGGCGACCATTCGCCAGGGCCGGGCGTGGGGCGGCGAGGCACGCGGCAGGCTCGAGGGCCGCCGGGCACAAGACGGTGGCCGGCATGGCGTCGACCGAGAGCCCGAGCTTGTTGAGGCCGCGCCGGAGCAGCGCCGGCGGGAGCTCGACGCGCACGGTCTGCCAGCCGGGGCGCAGCGCGACGGTCGCGAGCTGGTGACGCGCGAGCTCGGACCGGCGGGTGTAGGAGAACAGATCGACGTTGTGCGTGACGCGGAGCGTGGTGGCGCCGGCGCCATAGACCTCGAGCTCCAGGGCCCGGGGCGTCCGCGCGCCGAGGAAGTAGGTGATGCCGATCGGCTCGGCCGGGATCTCGCGGCTGCCCTGGTAGCGGCGCGCGATCGCGTCGGTGGTGATCACGGCCGGCCGGCCGTCGAGCCGGACGTAGCCGTCGAAGCCGTAGGCGGTGTGCACGATCGCCTCCGGCGAGCCGAGCTCGAGGCGGGTCGGCGTGTCGGCGACCCGATCGGCGGCGGCGGGGTCGACCAGGCGAAAGATCGTGGACGCCTTGTCGGCGACCAAGGCGCCGATCTGGAGGGTGCCGGGGACGTGGAGCACGCGCTCGTAGCCGGGCAGCGATCCGCCGAAGCGCTGCAGGCGGGCGTAAGTCTCGAACCCCGGCGCGGCGTGGGCGAACGGGCCGAGCCCGGTCTGGATCAGCGCCCCCGCGCTCTCGAGATAGACGTCCTCGACGACGAGCTGGTGGTCGAAGCGATAGCTGTAGAGGTGCAGCGCGTACTCGGGCGCCGGGATGTTGCGTCGGCCGCTCTCCCACGCGACCTCGGCCTGCAGCGCCAAGGACGACACCAGCCCGGTGCGCTCGCGCAGCACGGCGGCGGGGCGGTCGGTCATCGGGAAGAACACCTTGCGGCCGCGCCGGATCTCGCCGTCACCACGCCACCGCGCGAGGACCACCAGGACCACGAGCGCGACGGCGCGGTTGAAGGTCACCGGACGCGTGAGCCAGCGAAACCCGATGGCGGCGACGACGACGAACAGGGCCGCCAGCCAGTGCCGGTTCGCCCAGCGGCCGGGCTCGATCAGCCAGGGGTTGGTCATGCTGGCCCGACTTCCGAGGCTCCAGGCCACGATCGCGATCGCCAGCCCGGTCGCGTACAGCGGCAGCCGTCGCCGGACGTGCTCGACCAAGGTCGGCCAGAACGCCGCGATCTTGGCGAAGGTCACGGCCAGGGCGTACCCGGCCGTGACCCAGACCATCGGCAGCGCGAAGGCCAGGTAGTGGACGAAGGAGAACCGCTGGTACGCGTACAGCGGCAGGGCCGCGAGGTTGAACAGCACGGCGAACCCGGCGATGCCGAGCATGCGGCGGATGCCGTCGATCGGCGCCGGCGGGCTGGCGTCGGCGTCGGCGTCGGTGGCCGTGGCGTCGGCCGGGCGTCGGCGTCGGGCGGCGACCATCGCGACGATGAGCGTGAGCGCGAGCTCGCCGCCGTACATCCGGAAGGTCGCGCGCGCGGTCTCGAGCCACGACGTCGTGAGCTTGAGCCGCATGTCGTCGGGGGCGGCCCGCCACATCTCCGCCAGCGACAAGGTGTGGCCGGGCTCGTTGTACTTCCACCAGGTGTCGGTGCCCATCCCGAAGCGGGTGCCGAGCGGTAGCTGGTACAGGTTGTTGGCGCTGAAGAACGGCGTCCCCCATTCCCGCAGCGAGTCGATCGCGAAGGGGATCGTCCACGCGATCATCACGGCCGCGACCACGCCGTAGCCGATCAGGAGCTTGCGCAGCACCGCGCGCGCGCCGTCGGCGCGGTCGCGCCACGCGGCGCGCAGCCCGAAGAACGCCAGGGCCAGCGCGAAGGCGGCGCCGACGTTGGGGCGCGCCAGGAAGGTCAGGCCGAGAAGCGTGCCGAGGCCGATCCGCAAGCGTCGCGACGCGGTGTGGGCCGGACCCGACAGGAAGTGGTAGAGGGCGAGGAAGGTCGCGGTCGCGAGGAGCTGACTGTCGGCGTCCTTGAAGTACAGGAAGCGGTAGGTGTAGGGATGGGCGAGGGCGAGGGCCACGGCCAGGAGCGCGGCCGCGCGCTCGCCCCAGATCGCGCGTCCCAGCGCGTACAACACCAGCAGGAACGCGACGAACATCACCGCGTTGTAGAGGGTGATGCCGACGGCGTAGCTGGTCGAGCCGGTGAGCTTGTACAGGCCGGCGATGGCGTAGGCCGTCAACGGGAAGCGGTCGGCGTTCTCCCAGCGCGCATCATCGAGCCGCCCTTCGCGGTGGTAGAAGTCGAGCAGCGCCGCGGGCAGGTCGTTGGTGGTGTAGCCGTGGCCGTCGGCGAGGTTCTTCGCGACGTAGGCGCTCCGGCTGTTGTCGGTCATCCGGATCTCATGCGCCGTCGCCGGGCTCAGGTAGCCCATGCGCCACAGCGCGAAGCCGGTGATGATCGCGATCGCGAGGCCAACCACCGCGAGCTCGCGTCGCAGGGAGGACGACGCGGGCCCCATCAGCGCGGCCGGCGCGCGACGAGGATGAGCTCGTCGTCGCCCAGACGGTAGTAGGGCCGGAGCAGGCGGCCGGCGAGGCCCAGCGCCAGGCGTGGGCCGGGGCCGCTGGCGCGGGCGCCGTCGTCGCCGCGCACGGTGCGGCCGAGCCCCTGCGTGGCGGTGAGCGCGAGGAACAGCGTGTCGCCGCCGCGGGTGGCCTCGGCGTCGACCGCGAGGCCGGCGTCGTGGGCGAGGTGGCGGAGGCCGGCGGCGGTCAGGTGGTGCAGGTGGACCGGGACCTGATACCAGCCCCACGACCGGCCCGCGACGCGGCGCAGCCGAGCCGCGAAGTTGGGGACGGCGATGACCAGTCGACCGCCGGGGACCAGGAGCGCGGCCGCGGCAGCGAAGAACGCGCGCGGATCCGGCAGATGCTCGACGACGTGCTGGGCGAAGATCGCGTCGAACCGCACGTCGGGATGGGCGGCGCGATGATCGTCGAGGGTGCCGGTGGTGACCCGGTGGCCGCGCGCGCGGGCGGCCGCGGCCGGCTCGCTCGCCAGCTCGACGCCCCAGGTCTCGAGGCCGGTGGCGGCGGCCTCGTCGAGGAGGAACCCGAACATGCAGCCGACGTCCAGGACCCGCCCGGTCGTGAGCGCCGCCCGCTCGACGAGTCGACGCGAGCGGTAGCGCTTCTCGGCGGCGATCAGCTCATGCGCGCCGTAGCCGTAGCTGCCGGCGTAGCACGCCGCGAGCTCGTCGTCGGACGGCCACGGCACCGTCGTCCCGGTGCCGCAGCCGGTGCAGGCCGCGATCTGGAAGCGTCCGGCGGCGGCGTAGCTCGATCGCGGCTGCGTGACCGCCGGGCCGAGGTCGGCGCCGCAGATCCGGCACGGGCCGAGCGCGGCGTCCGAGGCTGCCGGGGAGGAGGCGAGCGAACTCATGGCGGCGCGGTGATGCCACGGGGAGCCAACCAGGGTCAAGCTGGCGGCCGGCGACGCCACAACCGTCACGGTGGGCCGGGCGCGAGCGCGACGACGACGAGGTCCGAGGTGGTCGCGACCCGCGCGCCCGCCGCCACGCGTCGCGCCAGCGGGTCGTCGGGTGGAAGCGCCGCCGACGGCGACACGATCAGGTAGTCGGCGGCGAGGGTCCCGCGGCGCGCGGCCAAGCCTCGACAGCGCCGAGGGCCCGGATGGTCGAGGCGCTGGCGCCGCCCGTGGCAGGCGGCCGCGGCGGCGGAGCGCAGGTCGACGATGTCGTGGCGCCGATAGTCGAGGAGCTCCGCGGCCTCGACCCACACCGCGACGCGCGAGCCGCGCGGGATCGCGGCCTGGGCGGCTCGATAGCTGGCGGCGGCGGCGCGCGGCGCGGCGGGCGCGGCGGTGGCGCGCAGGGCGTCGAGCTCATCGGCCCAGCGGTCGCCCCAGGTCCGGGCCGGCACGCCGAGCCGGAACCGTAGGCCCGCGGGCACCAGCACGAGGACGAAGGCGATCGCGACGACCAAGAAGCGGCGTCCATCGCCCGCCGCCAGCGCTCGCGCTGTCCACACCAGCACCAGCGCGATCGCGTAGGGGCCCACCGCCGCGACGACCAGGCCGGCGGTCGGCGCGATCGCGACGCCACCGCCGAGGGCCGCGGCCAGCGCGACCTGCCAGCGGGCGAGGCCCGGCGCGGCGAGGGCGCGGGCGAGGACGCCGGTCATCGCCCAGACCGCGATGGCGATCGCGAGCCCAGCGGCGACCCGACCGGGCGACGGCGCGGGGACGACCAGCCCCGAGGCGGTGGCGGCGGCGACGAGGTAGCCACTGACGCCGAGGACCGCGACCGCGACCGACGACCAGCGCTGCCGGCGGGCGGCCAGGACGGCCACGACCGCGACGACCGCCAGGCCGGCGTGACCGAGGCTGGCCAGGCCCGCGGCCAGGAGCGCGGTGCGCGGACCGGGGGCGGCACCGTCGGCGGCCTCGACGGCGAGGGCGTCGTGGAGGGCGATCAGCAGCGCCACGGTCATCCAGACCGGCGCCAGATCGGGCGGCATCGGCGGGACGCCGAGCACGAGGGCCACGACGGCGAGGGCGCCGTAGCTCCCGAGCGAGGTCGCGGCGGCGCGCGGTGCGAGCAGCGCGATCACCAGGCCAAGTCCGAGGCCGCGGTCGATCGCGTGGAGCGCCGCATCGTCGGGCAGGGCGACGCCGAGGGACAGGACGACGGTTGAGCCGCCCAGGCCGAGGTGACGTGGCAGGCCGACCCCGTCGTCGAGGGCGCCGGTCTGCGCCAGCCGGGCGACCGCGCCGCGCAAGAGGCCGTCGCCGTCCGTGAACTCGCCGGGGGCGCCGGCCGCGGCGAGGACCGCGACCACGGCGATCGCCGCGGCGAGCGCGAGCACCCCGAGCGTCAGCGGAGCGCGCGGCGGCGTCCAGCGCGGCCGGGCCGTCGCCAGCCAGCCCAGCCCGGCGACGAGCCCGAGGGCGCCGATCGCGAGGACCACGGGCTGGGTCAGGGCGCTGGCGGCCGCGAGCCAGCCGCCGACGGCGAGGTACCCGGCGAGCCCGAGGGCGATGACCTGGGCGGGCGCGGCGCCAGGGTCGCGCCAGGTGAGCGCGCGCCCAAGGCCATGCAGCGTCAAGATCGCGCCGAGGCAAGCGACCGCGGTCTGCGACCGGTACGACGCGAGCGGCCAGACCGTCGTCGTGAGCGCGACCAGGCTCGCGGTCGCGACCGTGGCGACTACGGCGCCGCGTCCCACGTCACTCCCTCGACCCGGACGACGCGCTGCGCGGCCGGCTCGCGCCACGGCTCGCCGACCGACGACAGTTGCAGGTAGACGTCGACCCAGCCGGTGAGCCAGGCCGCGGGCACCGCGACGTCGACCGCGAAGTCGCCGTCGTCGTTGATCAGGGACGAGGCCAGCTCGCGGCCGGCCGCGGTCACGGTCAGGCGCGGCCGGGTGAAGATCGCGGCGCGGTCGACGTGGCCCCAGACCCGCAAGCGGCGCGGACCGTCGCCGCGCACGCGCAGGTGAGCGCGGGCGCCCATCCATCGCACCGCGGTGCCCCGGCTGGCCGGTGCGGGCGGCGGCGTCACGTCGCGCCACGGCCGATCGGGCTCGATCGCGACGAGCATCGGGCGCGACCAGCCCTCCTCGAAGACCACCTCGAGGCGGGACATCAACCGCCACAGATCGCTGTGGCCTTCGCGGGCGGCCAGCCCCTCGACGAAGGCCTCGCGCGCGCGATCCTCGGCCGACGGCGGACGGTCACCGCAGGCGACGGCGGCGAGCGCGACCAGCGCCAGCGCGGTCCGGCTCATCGCGACGCTCCCAGGTCGACGACGACCAGGCCGTCCTCCTCGAAGTGGATCGGGTACCGGCTCGCCAGCTCCGCGAACGAGTCGATCATGTCGAGCTGGTATCCGGCGACGATGCGCCATAGCTCGACGTCCCAGAAGATCCGCTCGAGCCAGTAGTCGCGTCGATAGAAGTAGCGCGAGTGATCGCCGCGCACGAACGCCAGGTAGCGAAGCCCATGGTCGCGGAAGTAGGCGGCCTTGGCCTCGGCGCCGACGAACATCGGCAGGCCGGGCCGATAGCTCGCGAACCCGGGCGTATCGAGGTTGATGACGCGGTTGCGGGCGTAGTCGAGGTGGGCGGCGTCATCGAGCATCGCGACCAGCGGCGCGCCGGCCGGCACCGCCGCCTGGAGTCGGCCGTAGAGCCGCGCGACCGCGACGTCGCCGCTCGCGCCACCGGCCGCGGCGCGCGCCAGGTGGGCGTCGAGCGCGCGGTAGTTCGTGAGCGTGGTCCGGCTGGTGTAGACGAACTGGGCGAGGAGACAGATCACGACCAGCCACCGAGCCGGCCGCGAGGCGGCGACGGCGTCGTCGGGTTGGTCGTCACGATCCCAGCCGGCGAGGGTGACCTCGAGGGCGAGGACCAGGGCCAGCGGCGTCATGAACCCGAAGGCGTAGCGCCACAGGTTGCGCGCGTCCGACAGGCTGAAGTTGTGAACCAGGAGCGCGAAGCCGACCGCGCTGGCGATCGCCAGGGCGCGGAGCGGCGCCCCCGGTCGACGATCGCGGACCAGGAGCAGCACCGGCAGGAGCGGCACCATCACCCGGATCGGGTTGGGATCGAGGGCGACCCGCAGGAAGAACTGCAGCTCTTGCCACACGCTCCAGGCCGCCGGCGTGGTCGCGAGGTTGGGGTTGCCGGTGCCGAGCAGGAGCGGATAGAGGAGCGTGCGGTTCGACTGCCACGACGCGAGCAGGTACGGCGTCAGGACCACCAGCCCGCCGAGCACAGCGCCCGCCCACGCCGCCCGCTCGCGGCGCCACGCCGGGCCGAGCGGCCGCTCGAGGCGCGCCCCCAGCACCAGCGCCGGCATCAGCACCGCGACGGGCAAGAAGTTCTGGCGCAGGGTCGCGATCGCCGCGGCGGTGGCGCCGAGGACGATCGGTCCGCGCGGGCCGAGGGTCGGCAGCGCCACCGCGGTTCGATACAGCGCGAGGAACAGCGCCGCGCCGGTCCAGTGGCTCGCGGTGTTGGTCGAGGCGTCGGGGAGGAGCACCACGACCAGGGCGACCAGCGCGACGATCGCCGGCTCGCGGCGCGGCTGGCCGCGCACCAGGCCGATGAGCAGCGCCCAGGTGATGAGCTGGCCGACGCCGTGATCGATCGCGTAGAGGTTGAGGAGGGTGCCGCGCGCCGCGGTCAGGCCGCCGAGCACGGTCTGGCCACCGAGGGCGGACAGGCGACGGAAGCTGAAGGGCTCGTCGAGGTCGCCGACGTCGAGGAGGCGCTGGATCAGCGGCAGATAGGCGACGTCGTCGTCGAACGGGTTGCCATAGGTTCGAGCGACGGCGAGGAGCACGTTGATCGCCGCCAGCGCGGCCAGGAGGCCCCACGCGATCGATCGCTGCGGATCGTCGGCCAGCGCGCGCGCGCCGCGCACGAGCTCGACGGCCACTGGCTCGGCCGCGGTCAGGCGCCGCCAGGCATAGCCGCCGTAGCCGACCGCCAGGAGCGCCAGGAGCACGGGTTGTGTCAGCACGCGCGCGGCCAGGAGGGCGCCAGCGACGGCCAGCAGGGCGACGACGCCCCAGGCCAGCCGCAGGCCGAGATCGACCGACGCCTTGACGGCCCGTTCGACCAAGGCGCCCCAGCCGGCCAGCGCGGTCAGGACGGCGCCGAGCCAGGCCAGGCCGCCCCACAGCACGTCGTCGGGGCGGCTCCAGCCGAAGGCCGCGAGCGCCAGGGGCACGGCGAGGTCGGCGGCGCGCGCGGCGAGCCGAGCCGCGCCCGGCCTCACCCCTGGCCTCGAACCGCCAGGGCCGCGGCCAGCTCGGCGGGCTCGACGGTGGCGGTGCCGCGCCGCGACACCACGAGGCCGGCGGCGACCGAGGCCAGCTCCATGGCGGTGGGCAGCGGCAGGCCGGCGGCGAGGGCCAAGGTCAGGGTGGCGACGACGGTGTCACCGGCGCCGGTGACGTCGAAGACCTCGCGCGCGGTGGCGGCGACGTGATGGCCGCGGACGCCGCCCTGGTAGAGGGTCATGCCGTCGGCGCCGCGGGTGACCAGGAGGGCGGCGCCGTCGAGGCGGGTCGCCAGGTGGACGGCGGCGGCGTCGATCGCCGCGAGGTCGGGCACGGGATGGCCGTAGGCGGCCTCGAGCTCGTGGAGGTTGGGCGTGATCACGGTCGCGCCGCGATAGATCGCGACGTCGCGCTGCTTGGGATCGACGACCACCGGGACCGCGCGCCCGCGACACGCGGCGATCGCCCGCTCGGCGACCGCGCGCGTGATGACGCCCTTGGCGTAGTCCGACAGCACGACCGCGTCGGTCTCGGCGATGGCGGCGTCGGTCAGGCTGAGCAGGCCGGTCAGGGCGGCGCCGTCGATGGCGGTGCGGCGCTCGGCGTCGATGCGGACGATCTGATGGCCGCCGGCGACGACCCGGGTCTTGCGGGTGGTCGGGCGGGTGGGATCGCGCCACAGCCGGGCGGCGATGCCGGCGCGCTCGAGAGCCTCGGCCAGGATCCGGGCGCCATCGTCGTCGCCGACCACCCCGGCCACGGTCACGGTCGCGCCCAGCCGGGCCAGGTTGTGGGCGGTGTTGGCGGCGCCGCCGAGGCGATGCTCGGTGGCGCGCAGGTCGAGGACCGGCACCGGCGCCTCGGGCGAGACCCGGTGAACCTCGCCGCGCAGGTACTCGTCGATCATCAGATCGCCGATCACCAGCACCCGGTGGCCGCGCAGGCGGTCGACGGCGGCGGCTCCGATCGACATGGCGCGCGGACGCTACTCCAAAGCCAGGAGCGCCGCAATCTGGGCCCCGGCGGCGGGCCAGCCGATCACGTCGACCGCGTCGGCGGTCGGCGCGGCGGCGAACCACAGCGCGGCTCGACACCCGGCGGCCCGGCCGGCGGCGACGTCGGACGGCTTGTCGCCGATCATGATCGAGCGCGCCAGCTCGAGGCCGAGCTCGGCGGCGGCGGTCTCGAGCATCCCGGGCGCCGGCTTGCGGCAGCGGCAGCCGTCGTCGGGGCCGTGGGGGCAGCGGTAGGCGCCGGCGAAGTGGACCCCGGCGGCGGCGAACTGGGCCGCGACCTCGGCCTCGACCGCCTCGGCCTCGGCGAGGGTGATGCGCCCGCGGGCCAGCCCCGACTGATTGGTGACGATGACCAGCGCGACCTCCGACGGCAAGGCCGCCAGGGCCGCGGCCGCGCCCGGCACGAGCTCGACCTGGGCCGGATCGCGCGGGTAGCCGACGTCGACGATCAACGTGCCGTCGCGATCGAGGAACAGCGCCGGTCTCATCCCGCCAGGAGCTTCGCCAGGGTCGCGGTCGACGACCGACCTGGCACCAGCGGCACGAACTCGACCCGACCGCCCCAGCTCCGCACCAGCTCGGCCTCGGGGATGGGCTTGCCGTGGGGCGGCGCGTAGTCGGCGCCCTTGACGTGGACGTCGGGGCGGACCGCGGCCAGGATCTCGACTGGGGTCGGGGCGTCGAAGATCGTGACGGCGTCGACGCACTCGAGGGCCGCCAGCATCGCCGCGCGCTCCTCGGCCGGGAAGATCGGACGGTCGGGGCCCTTGTTGGCGCGCACGCTGGCGTCGCTGTTGATCCCGACGATCAACACGTCGGCGAAGCGCTTGGCCGCGACCAGCGACTGCAGGTGGCCGTGGTGCAGCACGTCGAAGACGCCGTTGGTCCACGCCACCGTGCGCTTGTGGGCGCGGCAGCGCTCGCGGAACCCGACCACGCCGTCCTGATCGTAGCGCTTGGGCCCGAGCGCCGGCGGCGCCGCGGCGATCGCGCCGTGCTCGGCGTCGACCAGGGCGCACCAGACGTGGCCGATCGCGATGTGGCACTCCTGGATCCGCGCGGTGTCGCCCGACGGCACCGCCACGCCGGCGTCGCAGGCGTCGACGAAGGCCCGGCCGCGGGCCCCGGTGAGCGCCACGACCTGGAGGCCGCGGGCCCGCGCCGCGTCGGCCGCGGCCACCACGTTCTTCGAGGTGCCGCTGGTGGTGATCGCGATCAGCAGATCGCCGGGGCGGCCCAGGGCCTCGACCTGACGGCGAAACACCAGGTCGTAGCCGTAGTCGTTGCCGATCGCGGTCAGGGCCGAGGTGTCGGTGGTGAGCGCGATCGCCGGCAGACCGGCGCGCTCGACCACGAACCGGCCGACCAGCTCGGCGGCGATGTGCTGGGCGTCAGCCGCTGAGCCGCCGTTGCCGCACAGGAGGATCTTGCCGCCGGCCGCCAGGGTTGCGGCGATGCGCTCGCCGGCCGCCACGATCGCCGGCAGCTCGGCGGCGATCAGCTCTTGCCGGACCCGGACGCCGTCGGCGAGGGCGGCGCGGGCGAGGTCGAGGCCGCGGCTCATGGCACCGCGCGCGCCAGCGGCGCCGGGGCATCGAGGACCTCGCGGACCGCCGCCATCACGTCGTCGACCGACACCGTGCACGCCGCGGTGTTGGTGATCTCCGACGACGGACGCCCGACCGAGATGTCCTTGCCGTTGTACACGGTGAACAGCGGGATCGAGTACAGCGGCGGCACCACCGAGCGGACCCGGGTGCCCTGGGGCGCGAACAGGACCGGCGAGTCGGCGAAGAACAACCCGACGATCGGCGCGTCGACCAGACACGCCAGGTGCATCGGGCCGCTGTCGTTGGACACCACCAGGCTGGCCTCGGCGAACAGGGTGACCAGCTCGCGCAGGTCGAGGTCGCCGGCGATCGCGACCGCCCGCGAGGTCCGACACTGGCCGACGATGCGCTCGACGTAGGCGCGCTCGCTGGGCGCGCCGATGAACAGCACCCGCGCCCGCGGCCGCTCGGCGACGAGCTGATCGGCGAGGGCGGCGTAGCGCGCCTCGGGCCACTTGCGGGCCTCGGGCGCCAGATCGGGCGAGGTGTTGGCGTTGACGACCACGACCTCATCGCCGGGCGCGAGCTTGCCAGCCAGCTTCTTGCGCACCGCCGCGCGCTCGAACTCCGACGGGTTGAGGCGGGGATAGCGGTAGCGCTCGGTCCACGCCGCGAAGTCGCGGAAGTACGGATCCTCGGTGGCGATCAGGTACGGCAAGGACAGGAAGATGTCCTTGGTGTGGAAGTAGTGGTTGTAGATGCCGGTGACGTCGAGGAGCGAGCGGCGCCAGGCCTCGGACTGCAAGTAGAAGCCGGCCTTCTTCGGGATGCCGGCCAGGCTGGCCAGGGTCAGCGGGAACTTGGCGAAGAACTCGAGGTCGACCGCGAGCTGGCAGCCGACCTCGCGCAGCCGGCGGATCGTCGCCAGGGTGGTGCGAGTGAAGCTGGCCGGCGTCGACGGATCGATCAGGTGGACCTCGTCGGTCAGGCCCAGGAGCTCGAGCACCGCGGCGTTGCTCTTGAAGGTCACGAAGTGCAGCCGCGCGCCCGGGAACTGATCGCGCAGCGCGGCCAGGGCCGGGCTGGCGACGACGATCGACCCCATCCCGAAGAACTTCATCACCACGATGTTGCGCACCGGGCCGGGCGGTCCGGCGAACGGGCGTGACAGCTCCTTGCCGGCGGCCAGAGCCGAGCACAGCAGGTTGCCGACCAGGCCGTCGATGCGGCGCATCAGCTTGACGTTCACGGGCGACTCATCCCACGGCCCCGGCGGGAGCGTCAAGGTGGCGCACTTGCTACGGGAGTGTGACGTGCGCGAGGCCACGCCGCCGGCGGGTCACCGCGGCGGCATGCGCAGCGAGCCGTCGAGCCGGATCGACTCGCCGTTCAGGTAGCCGTTGCCGACGATCGCGGCCACCAGCTCGCCGTACTCGGCGGGGTCGCCCAGGCGCTTCGGGAACACCACGTCGGCGGCCAGGGCGGCGCGCTTGTCCTCGGGCAGCGCGGCCAGCATCGGGGTGTCCATGAGCCCGGGCGCGATCGTGCACACGCGGATCCCGGTGGGCGCGAGGTCGCGGGCCGCCGGCAGGGTCATGCCGACCACGCCGGCCTTCGACGCGGCGTAGGCGATCTGGCCGATCTGGCCGTCGTAGGCGGCGACCGAGGCGGTGTTGACGATCACGCCGCGCTCCCCGGTGGCGGTCGGCGCCAGCTTGCTCATCGCCGCGGCCGCGAGGCGCAGGACGTTGAAGGTGCCGACCAGGTTGATGCCGATGATGGTCTGGAACAGCGCCAGGTCGTGGGGCTTGCCGGTCTTGTCGAGGGTGCGCGCGGCCCAGCCGACGCCGGCGCACGACGCCGCGATCCGCAGCGGGCCGAGCTCGCTGGCGACCGCGACCGCGGCCTCGACCGCGGCGGCGTCGGTGACGTCGGCGGCGGCGAACCGGGCGCGCTCGGCGCCCAGCTCGGCGGCCAGGGCTTCGCCCTTGGCGGCGTCGCGATCGACGATCACGACCTTGGCGCCGCCGGCGGCCAGGCGGCGGATGGTGGCGGCGCCGAGGCCGGAGGCCCCGCCGGTGACGAGCGCGACGCAGTCGGTGAGCAACATGGCGGCACGATGCGGGGCGGCCCGGCGGCGGTCAAGCGCGCCGCGCCGCGGTCCGCCGCGCCGTCAGTCCTCGGCCGGGCGCACGACCACCGCGTCGACGCCATCGGCCAGGCGCCAGCCGCCGGCCGCGGTCTCGATCAGCTCGCGATCGTCGCCGGTCAGGCCGCGCAAGGTCTGGCGCAGCCGCTTGACCGCGACGTAGACGGTGTTGCGGTGGCGCAGCGGGTGGTACTCGCGGCCGCCCCACACGCCGAGGAAGAGCTGCTCGGCCGACACCACGGCGCCCGCGGCCTCGACCAGGGCCGCGAACAGCTCGCACGCCAGCGGTCGGCCGCGATCGATCGCGACCGCGCCGCGCTGGTTGTAGGTGATGACCGCGCGCACCGGCTCGATCGCGAAGCCGGCCGAGGCGCGCAGGCGATCGAGCTCGGCGTCGTCGACGATCCGGGCGCCGGCGCGGCCGAGCACCCGGTAGGTCGCGCCCGGGCCGAGCCCGAGCGCCGCCAGGAGCGCGCGCTGGCCCGGCGACGCCGCGGCCTCGCCGAGGGCGACGCGCAGGGCCCGGCCTTCGCCGTGCTCGAGGGACGCCACGCCGGCGTGGACCGCGGCCAGGAGCTCGCCGCGGGCGCCGACCGCGTCGCCGCGTCGACCGCGCAGGGCGCCGCGCAAGAGCGCGGCCCGGGCCGCGACCCGCCCGAGGCCCAGCGCCCCCGCCAGGCTGGTGGCCTCGGCGGTCAGGGCCTCGGCCTCGAGGAGCCCGGCCGGATCGGCCGACGCGATCAGCGCCGCGGCGCGGGCGACCAGGGCCCGGGCGTACTGCGCGCGGCGCTCGCGCTTGCGGTAGTGCTCGAGGGCGCGACCGGCGGCGGCCAGGGCGACCCGGGCGTCGCCGCCAGCCAGCTCGACGCCGGCGCGGTCGAGATCGAGGGCGGCGCGGGCCGCGGTGGTCTCGGGATCGGTGGGGCCGCCGTCGAGCTCAGCGGCGATCGCGTCGAGGAGCCGGCGGGCCAAGCCGAGATCGCCGTCGTGGGCGGCCAGGCGCGCCAAGACCGCGCGGGCCAGGCGTCGGGTCTGCGGCCCGGCGTGGGCGGCGTCGCGCGCGGCCTCGGCCAGGGCCCGGGCCTCGGCGGCCTGCCCGGCGATCGCGAGGGCCTCGGCGGTGGTAGTCCGCCCGTGGGCGGCCAGGGCGTCGAGCTCGGCGGCCTGGGCCAGGCGGCTGATCCGCGCCGACAGCTCGATCGCGGCGTCGACCTCACCCGCGGTGAGCAGGGCCCGGGCCTCGTAGTGACCGGCGATCCACGCCATCACGTGATCGTCGTGGTCGACCAGGTAGCTGAAGGCGCGGCCCAGGTAGGCGCGGGCCCGCGGCAGATCGCCAGCGGCCTGGGCGACGACGCCGGCGTACAGCGCGCCGACGTGCTCGCGCAGCGCGCCGGTCGCGGCCGCGCGGGTCACGCGCTCGACCAGCGCGGTGGCGGTCGCGAGGTCGTCGCACTCGGCGCGCGCCAGGACCTCGAGCATCACCAGCATGAACTCGAGATCGTCGAGGCCGGCGCCGCGGATCGCCGCGGTGGCCTCCTCGAGGGCGGCCAGCGAACGCGCGAACCGCTCGGGGATGAGGTGGGCTAGCGCGACCGACCAGCCCCAGCGGGCCAGCTCTCGCGGCGACGCGGCCGGGTGTTCGGCCCGCGCTGCGGCCAGCACCTCGGTGGCGGCGTCGACGTGCCCGCGCAGGCCGGCGACGTCGGCCAGCTCGAGGGCGACCGCGAACCGCTCGGCCGCGGTGTCGGCGCGATCGCGGGCCGAGCGGAACAGCGCCTCGGCCTCGGTCAGGCGGCCGCGGCGCTGGGCGATCTCGCCGGCCAGGCGCAGCCCGCGCAGCGAGGCCCGGGCCGCCGCCGACAGTCGGCCGAGCACGTCGGCGGCCTCGGCCACCAGCGAGCGGCGGATCAAGATCCGCGCGAGCATGAGCCCGATCGCGTCGCGGGCGTCATCGATCGCGTCGCCCAGCGTGCGCAGGCTGGCGATCAGCAGGTGATCGAGGCCGGCGGCGGCGATCACCCGGTAGTGGGCGTCGCACCGCGACCAGGCCTCGTCGACGTCGCCGGCCGCGGTCAGGTGATGGATGGCCTCGACCAGGTACGGCGCGTCGCTCGGCGACGGCGGGCGCGCGCTGTCGTCGGGGTTGGCTGCGTCGCCGGCGTGGGCCAGGTGGAGCTCGGCCAGGGCGCGATGGGCGGCGGCGCGCTCGCGGCGCGTCGCGACCCGGGTCACCGCGTCGCGCACCAGATCGTGGACCAGGGCGGTGCCGCGGCTGACGTCGATGAGCAGGTGGCGGGCCAGCTCGCGCACCCGCTCGGCGCCGCCGTGCTCGCCGCCGGCCAGGGCCTGGGCGTCGGCGGTCGCCAGCCGGCCGCGGCTGTGGGCCAGCGCGACCAGGAGCGCGCGGGCGTCGGCCGGCAGCGCCCGCACGGTGTCGTCGAGGCCGCCGTCGGCGCCGGCGTCGCCGGCCAGCTCGCGCAGCACGAAGAACGGGCTGCCACCCGAGCGCGCGAAGACCGCGTCGGCGTCGGGCGCCGGCACCCCGAGGCGGATCGCCAGCTCGCGGACCAGGGCCGCGGTGGCGTCGGCGTCGAGCGGGCCGAGGCGGTGGACCACCGGCGGCGGCGCGTCGGCGGGCAGCGCCAGCTCGACCCGCGACGCGACCAGGATGCGGCTGGCCCGGACGTGGCGCGACAAAAAGCCGAGGAGCTCGGCGGTGTCGGTCGCCGCCAGGTGGTGGAGATCGTCGAGGAACACCAGGGTCGGGTGGGCCTCGAGGGCGGTGGCGATGTCGGCCAGATCGTCGGCGGCCGAGCCGGCCGAGGCGGCGAAGGCCAGCCGGCGGCGGCGGGCGCCGAGCTGCGACTTCAGCTCGGCCGCGAGGTGGGCCCCGGTCATCCCCGGCTGGGCCGCCAGCACCACCGCCGACGCCTCGGCCCACCGCGGCGTGGTCTGGGCCTCGGCCACCAGCTTGTAGATGAGCTCGCTCTTGCCGACCCCGCCGACGCCGTACACCAGGTGCAGGGTCTCGCGATCGAGGAGCGCCAGGGCCCGGCGCAGCTCGTCGGCGCGGCCGACCCAGGTCGCGACCGCGCGCGGGAACGGCGGCGTCGCCGGCGGCGGCACCGTGCGGCGGCGGCTGGCGCGCTCGGTCACGCGGCGATCGTAGCCGTCGCCGGTCCGGCGGTCACGGCCGGCGGGCGTCGAACGCGCGCGTGGCCGCGGGCCTACGGCGCGATCCGGTAGCGCAGCGTGAGCTCGCGCCCGGTGCGGCGGATCCGCACCGCCGCGGTCGTGCCGGGCGCGCCGGTCGCCAGGCCGTCGACCAGGACCGCGGCCCAGTCCGGCCCGGCCGTCGCGCCGTCGATCGCGACGATCGTGTCGCCGGCGAGGAGCCCGAGGGCAGCCAGGGCCGAGCCGGGGGCGACCTCGGCCAGGGTCGGCCGGCCACCGGTCGGCCCCGGGCGAAGCGGGGCGGCGCGCGGCGCGGCCGCCAGCGCGGCCTGGGCCGCCCGCGGCACGACGATCTCGCTGGCGCAGCCCAGGCCGAACGTCGCCAGGGCCGTCGGGGCGGGGCACGGTGCGCGGCTCTCGAAGGCCGCGCCGGTGGTGAGCGCGGTCACGAGTGCCGCGCCGGCGGCGGCGCCGTCGGGGCCGGGCAGCTCGAGGCGAAGCTCGATCGCCGGCGTGCCGGCTACCGGGCCAGCGATCGTCAGCGCGTCGAGCGCGGCCGCGGCGCCGCCCAACCGGGTCGGGTCGAGGTCGCTGCGCCAGCGGCCGAGGCGGGCCCGGGCGCCGTCGGCCGCGCCGCCGGTCGCGAAGCGCAGCCCAGCCCGCGCCACGACGCCGTCGCGCGGGTCGAGGCCGAGATCGGCGGCGACCGCGATCCCGGGCGAGACCTCGTGGTCGGCGATCGCCTGCACCGGCGCGTCGCGGCGCCGCGCCAGGCGGGCTCGCCGCTCGCGATCGGCGAAGTAGCCGGGGTCGTCATCGGCCCGCGGCGGCAGCTCGCGGTGCCAGGTCGCGAGGCCGTCGCGCTCGAGGAGCGCCGGACACGGCGGGCCGTCGCCGCCGGTCAGCACCACCAGCCAGCCATCGCGGGGGAGCTGCTCCGACCAGGCGATCGCCACCGCGGTCGCGGCCCGGGCGCGGGCCACCACGCAGTCCGGGAGCTCGAGCCGCCGGGCCAGCGCGACCAGCGCGGTCGCCAGCCAGGTGTCGCGGATCGCGACGACGTCGATCGCGATCGCGGCGTCGGCGTCGCTGGGCAGCACGGCGATCGGGCGCGGCGCCGGGCGCGGCTCTCGGCAGGCCAGCGTGGTGAGCGCGATCGCGGCGAGCAGGCGGGCCACGTCCCCACCGTAGCGCGGAGTCGTCGGTGGCGCGCGCGTCGTCAGACCGATAGGTCGTGCTGGGTCGACTCGTCGAGCCGACGCGCGCCCTCGAGCAGCAGGTTCATGGTCGTCGTCATGACCCGATCGGCGCCCTCGACCTCGCACGCGATCAACTCGAAGCTGCCGGTCGACCAGGCCAGCAGGTGATAGACGCACTCGGCGTCGACCGGCTCGGCGTGGTCGTCGAGGCGGGCGTGGACCACCCGGCCGGCGCGGACCAGGATCTGGGCCGACCCGCCGGCGCCGTTGTGCAGCGTCAAGACGCCGGTCTTGCGCTCCATCTCGATCATCGTGAGGAGCGCGGCCAGGCCGATCTGCGCGAGGTCGCCCTTGAGCGACGGCCCGAGGATGGTCTCTCGGGCCTCCTGCGCCAGCACCTGGGTGCGGCGCATGGTCTTGGCGACCCGCAGATCGAGCTCCTCGAAGCGGAACGGCTTGGGCACGTAGTCGTCGGCGCCCAGGCGAAAGCCGCGGATGCGATCCTCGTCGGACGACAGCGCGGTCAGGAAGATCACCGGCAAGGTCGACAGCTCGGGGCGGGCGCGCAGCGCCTTGACCAGCGCCCAGCCATCCATCTTCGGCATCATCACGTCGGTGATCAGCAGGTCGGGCGGCGTCACCAGGGCCCGGGCCAGCGCGTCCTCGCCGTCGGTCGCCGTGAGGACGGTGTAGCCGCGTTTCTCGAGGACGGTCGCGACCATCCGAAGGATCCACGCATCGTCGTCGGCGACGAGAACCACGGGCGGCACGATCGCTAGGATAGGGGGCTAACACCCGAGCGGTCAAATCGCCGTCGCGCGGTCAGCGCGGCATGCGCGCCGGGCCGGGGCCCGGGCGGGTCGGCTCGGCCATCACCCGCAGCGGCGCCGCGGCCCAGGTGCCGGTCGCGTCGTGGCGCCACACCGCGCCGCTGGCCGCGACCACCAGCGGTCCACGGGCCCGGCTGGCGGCGAAGCCGACCACCAGGTCGTCGTCGGCCAGGGCCGGCCCCGGCAGCTCGAGCCAGGCGCCGCGCTCGCGCCGCGCCAGCACCCGGGCGGCGCCGCGCCGGCCGAGCACCCACGGCTCGCCGTCGGCGTCGGTGACCTGCTCGATCGCGATCGGCCCGGCGCTTCCGGCCACCGGCACCGCGGACCTCCGCGCGACGTCGTAGAGCGCGCCGTCGGCGGTGACCGCCCACGCGCCGGCGCCGACCCCGGTCGCGAACCCGCGCACGGCCACCGTGGCGTGGGGCACGAGCGCCTTGCCGCGCAGCCGCCACACCACGTCGGCGCCGGCGACGTAGAGCTGCTTGTCGCTGGCCGCCCACAGCGCGGTGATCGGCGCCGGCGCGGTCGCCGCTCGGACCCAGCGCTGACCGCTCCACACGAAGACCTGTCGACCGATCGCCACCGCCGCCCGCGGCCCGGTGCCGGCCAGGGTCTTGCCGCGCTCGCCGAGCCGCACCGCGTGCCAGGCGTCTCGGTCGTGGCGGTACATCGGCGCGGCCTTGCCGACCACGACCGGGCCGTCGGCCACCACGGCGCCGCGGACGTCGGCGGCGGCGCCGCCAGCCCCGACCTGATCCCAGCCGCCCTGACCGTCGGGGCGCCACACCTGACCCGACGGACCGAGGAGCGTCGCGGCCCACGGATCGGGCGCGGCGGCGATGGCGGCCAGCGGCGCGGCGCTCGCGCCGCTCGCGAGCGCAGCGGCCAGCGCGAGGGCGACCGCCAGGCGGCGTGCGCCCGGCTCGATCACGGCGTCGCGGGCGCTGGCGAGGGGGCCGGGGTCGGCGCCGCGGGCGCGGGGGGCGGCGTCGCGGGCGCGGGAGTCGGCGTCGGCGCGGCGGCGGGCGTCGGCGTGGGCGCGGCGGCGGGCGTCGGCGCAGCAGGATCCGGCGTCGGCACAGCCGCGGGCGTCGGCGCAGCAGGAGCCGGCGTCGGCGTCGGCGCCGGCGGCTCGGGGGTCGGCGCGGGCATCGGCGTCGGCGCCGGCGCCGGCGCGCGCTCGCGCACCGCCCGGTCGATCGCCTCGAGCTCCTCGAGTTGCTCGCCCTTCAAGAGCCCGCAGGCCTTGAGCTGGTCGGTGGTGGTGGCGTTGATCGCGCACATGACCGACTTCTTCTTCGCTGCGCCCTTGCACGAGCGGAGCCAGGCCGCGTCCTGGCCGTCGGCCAGGGTCATCTGCGAGGTCCCCATCAGCTTGCGGATGTTGCCGATCGCGCGGCGGCAGTCGCGCTCGCTCGGCTTGTCACAGCCGGCGAGCACGACCAGACCCAGAAACACAGACGCCAGGGCGAGCTTCATGACCATTCCTCGGACGACGACTCTAGCAGCCGGATCGCGCGTTCGAGGTCCTGACCGGTGTCGATCTCGCGCCACTGGCCGTGGATCAAGACCGGGTGGGTCGGCGTGCCGCGGTCGATCAGGTCCTGCAGCAGGTCGGTCAGGTAGGCGTTGTCCATGCGCGCCGCGCGCTGGTACGGCGCGTCGCCGCGACCGCGGTAGCGCTCGGCCAGCTCGTCGATCGCCGCGCCGACCGTCGCCGCGCCGTCGGCGTCGAGGGCGACCAGGCCGATGAACTCGCCGACCGCGTCGGCCGGCGGCAGGGCGCGCTTGCCGACCCGCCGGACCCGGCCCGCGCCGTCGAGATCCGCGACCTCACCCTCGTCGAGGGGATGCTCGGTGCGGCCGACGTAGATGTCGCGGAAGTCGGCGTCGATCACCAGCGCGATCGGCCCGGGCGCCGCGGCCGCGGCCCGCGCCACCGCCGGCGTGAAGACGATGTCGCTGTAGGTCAGGAGCACCGGGCCGTCGAGCTCGGCGCGCGCGCACGCCAGCGACCACAGGATGTTGTTGCGCTCCCAGGCCGGGTTGTCGACGAACCGCAGGCGCAGCCCGGGCGGGGCGGTGGCCCGGGCGCCGGCCTCGAGGACGTCGCCGCGGTAGCCGCGGATGATGACCAGCTCGTCGACGCCGGCCGCCACCAGCGCCCGCATCTGCCAGCCCAGGATCGAGCGGGCGCCGACCGGCACCAGGGTCTTGGGCAGCTCGTCGGTGTGGCTGCCCAGGCGCTTGCCGCGGCCGGCGGCGATGGCGATGGCCTTCACGGCCGGACCTCGACGGGGGCGAACCGCCCCAGGCGGAATGCGATCTTCAGCATCGACAGCCCCAGGTAGAGCAGGTTGACCGCGCCGTAGGCCCAGAAGTAGAGGTCGATCCGGTCGACGGCGGCGCACAGCCAGATGTATTGCGGGTAGTGGACGACCACGCGGGCCGCCCACTCGACCGCCGAGATCGCGCGGCCGATCGGCCCGCGGCGACCGCCGACCTCGGCCGGCTGACCGTCCTCGGTGGGCGGCTTGGCGCCGTACTCGGGCCGGCGCATGAACGAGGTGAGCGCGATGCCCGAGGCCAGGCAGAACAGCCCGGCCAGGCCGACGATCAGGAGCCAGTCATCGCCGGTCTGGCGCCACAGCCGCACGGTCACGCAGCCGTAGAGCAGCATGGCCTTCAGCTCGTCCATGAGGAAGTCGAGCAGGTGCCCGAGCGGCGAGGCCAGCTTGCGGACCCGCGCCAGCATGCCGTCGACGCAGTCGAGGACGAAGGACAGCTCGAAGATCAGCGCTCCGAGCACCAGCCCCCACCACGACAGCCAGCTCACCCACAGCGCGCCGGCCGCCGCGCACACCACCACCGCGAACATCGTCACCTGGTTGGGCGTGATCCGGGTGTCGCGCAGGGCCCAGACCAGCGGCGCGCCGGCGCGGCGCGCGACGTGCTCGGTGAACCAGTTGATGTCCTGCTTCTTCTTCGACGAGCGATAGATAGCGACGATCTCGGACCACATGCGCGACCGGGTCATAGCAGAAGTCATCGTCGGACGGCCACTCGAGCACCGAAGGGTTTGAAGGCCGTCGCGAGACGAGGCGACCGCGCGCTCGGCGCGCCGCGATGCCCGCCACGTGCCGATCGGTACGAGACCGAGACCGAGACCGAGGCCGAGACCGAGGCCGAGACCGAGACCGAGACCGAGACCGAGACCGAGGCGGAGACCGAGACCGAGGCCGAGACCGAGGCGGAGGCCGAGACCGAGGCGGAGACCGAGACCGAGACCGAGGCCGAGGCCGCGACCGAGACCGAGGCCGAGGCCGCGACCGAGACCGAGGCCGAGGCCGAGACCGAGGCCGAGATCGAGACCGAGGCGGAGGCCGAGACCGAGGCGGAGGCCGAGACCGAGGCGGAGGCCGAGCTAGAAGCAGACCGGGATCGGCGCGCAGAGCTGATTGCTGCCGCAGAACCCACTCTCGCAGTGGCTGTCGCTGCGGCAGGCCTGCCCGTCGGCGCGCGGCGCTTCGCAGGTGCCGGCGCTGCCGCCGACGATCGCGGTCGAGCAGTGCAGGTCGCCGCTACAGCCGTTGGGGTTGGACGCCAGGACGCCGCTGCCCGCGTTCGACGTGCAAGGATCGCCGACGTTGCCGGCCACGGCGCAGGTGCCGCCGTCGCAGGCCAGGGTGAACCCACAGAAGGCGATGCCCTGGGAGGTCGCGCAGGCGTCGCCAGCGCCGGCGGGGGCGGTGCAGGTGCCGAGCTGGTTCTGGTTGCCGACGCACTGCTGGCCGCCGAAGCAACCCATGAGCGCGTCACACTGGGCGCCAGGCACGCGGACGTCGGTACAGAACCCGGTCGCGGTGTCGGTCTCGCCGACGCACAGGAGCTCGCCGCGACACTCGCGGTCCTCGCTGCAGATCGAGCCCACCGGCTTGGCCGCGGTGCAGATGCCGGCCGCCGTCTGATCGTTGCGCCCGCCGTTGCAGAACAGGTCGCGATCGCAGTCCTGCGAGCCGTCGCACACCGCGCCGGCGGCGCCGCTGCGACAGGTCGAGGTGGTCGTCGTGCCGACGCGGGCGCGGACGCAGTGATCGCCGGGGCCACACGGCAGGTCGGTGCACAGCTGATCGGTGGCCGCGGGCTTGCGACACACCTGGGTCCCGCACGCCCCGGCGCCGCCCGACGGGTCCTCGCACACCGCTCCCGGGGTCGCGCACTCGAAGTCGCCCTGGCATGGCGCGCCGTCGAGCACGTTGCCGACGATCGCGCCGCACTGGAAGATCTCGTCGCCGATGCCCTTGGAGAACAGCTCGCACTGGGCGTCGCGCAGGTTGGCGAGGCAGGTCGAGGCCGCGGTCGGGTTCCACTGCGCGCGGCCGGCCTGATCGCTATTGGCCAGCAGGCGCTTGAACGCCGGCGGGAACATCTCGTCGAAGATCACCAGCGGCAGGTCGTCGCAGTCGAGGTGCGCGACGTCGCCGCCCAGACAGTCGGACACGACGTCGCAGAACGTCCGCGACACGCAGGTGAAGAACTGATCGACCGAGAGCTGCGGCGCGTCGCACGGGTCGGTCGGCGCGTCGATCCCGGCGTCGCCGCCAGCGTCGGGGGCCGCGGGGATGTCGCCGCAGGCGACCAGGGCTACACTGACGACCAGACCGACGACGAGGCTACGCATAACTCCATCATCGCGGCCCGCGGCGACGACATCAAGGCCCAGGCGCCGCGCCCATGGACCGGATCACGCGCGATGCCAGCCGTTGCCGGGGCGCCGGCCGGGCGGCTACCCTGGTCGCGATGTTGCGCCGCCCGACCTGGCAGGACGTCGCCGGGTCCCTCCCGTATCGGGTGTTCCGCCACACCCGGCGCGACGACGCCACCGTCCTGGCCGCCGGCGTCGCGATGTTCCTCTTGCTCGGGCTCTTGCCGTCGTTCGCCGCGGTGGTGTCGATCTACGCGCTGGTCGCCGACCCAGTGCAGATCGAGGGCCACCTGTCCGGCCTCGAGCAGGTCATCCCCGAGGACGTCTATCGCCTGCTGGTCGATCAGCTCGGCCGCTACTCGCAGCGCTCCCGCGACGAGCTCGGGTACACCCTGGCCGGCGCCCTGGTGCTGGCGCTGTGGTCGAGCCGCGCCTCGGCCGACGCGCTCCTCACCGGCATCGAGCGGATCGACGGCACCCGCAGCCGGTGGCGCGGTTGGCGGCGCTGGGTGGTGACGCTCCTGCTCGCCCTCGGCGCGATCGGGTCGGCGGTCACGCTCCTGGTCGTGGTCGTGGCGATGCCAGCGACCGTCGCCACGCTCGACGCCAGCGATCGCGGCTGGCTCCTGTGGCTGCGCTGGCCGGTCTTGATCGCGACCGGGCTCGGGGGCCTGACCGTGCTCTACGCCCTGGGCGGGCCGCGCCGGGCCTGGCGCCACATCGTGCCGGGCGCGGTGGTCGCCACCGCCCTCGGGCTCGCCGCCTCCCTCGGGGTGTCGTACTACGTCTCCGAGCTGGGCTACCAATCGCTGTACGGCGCCTTCGGCAGCGCGATGGTCGTGGTCCTGTGGTTCTACGCCTGCTCGCTGGCGGTGATGGTCGGCGCGGTCGTCAACACCGAGCTGCGGGTGCCGAGCGATCCGGGCGCCTCGCGGGTGTGAGGTGGGCCCGCGATCGCGGGCGGGGACGGGCCGAAGCGCCAAAACTGGATCCCGCGGTGGCCGGCCGCTACCGTAACGACATGGCCGGCGGGGTCACGCCATGAACTCGATCCGCTGCCCCGCGTGTGGCGTGGCGGTGGCGCTCGGCTACGCCCGGTGCCCGAAGTGCCACGCGCCGATGCCGGCCGCCGGGCCGCGCGGCAAACGCGACACCCAGCAGGGCGGCGGCACCTCGGCCGCCACCGCGGCCCCGAGCGTCGCGCCGTGGCTGGTGATCGGGGTGCTCGTGCTGGCCGGTGGCGGCGTCGTGGCTTGGGCCATGACCCGACGCGACGCCGGCCCGCGCTCGGCCACCCCCGACGAGGCCGCGGCGCCGGTCGAGGAGGCTGGCGGCGAGCTCGAGGACATCGCGCCGCCACCGCCGCCCGAGGCTCCGGTGCGGCGCGATCCCGCCGGCGCCGCCGATCGCCTCGAGCGCGCGCTGGCCGGCCAGCGGCTGTACGGCAAGGCGGCGCTGCGCGGTGAGGTCCTCGAGCTGCGCTCGAGCTTCTGTGGCGAGCCCGGCCTGGTGGCGGTCGTCGACGCGGCCCGCGGCGACCTCGCCGGTGAGGGCCTGACCGCGGTGACCTGCCTCGAGCCCCACGGCGCCGAGGTGTTCTCGCGCCGGCTGTGACCGCGGCCGCGATCGTGGCACAGTGCGGCGCCGTGGCCGAGCCCTCCGATCTCACCCCGCGTCGTCCGCACCGCCTGATCCTGCCCCTGGGCCTGCGCGTGCTGGTCCGGATCATCCGCGACCACGACCGCACCGACAGCGGCCTGTACCTGCCGGCCGGCGCCAAGGAGGCCCAGGACGAGGCGACCTACGGCGAGGTGGTCGAGGTCGCGCGCGATCGTCCGACCTCCGAGGAGATCGCCGAGAACGTCTCGGGCGTGCCCCACGGCGCCCGGGTCCTGTTCCGCAAGGAGGCCGGGGTCCGCGTGCCGTGGGACGAGGGGCTGCGCCTGCTCGATGTCAAGGACGTCCTGGCGACCGTCGAAGAGATCGGCGACGACGAGGCGCACTGACCACCATCGCCGCAGGGTGAGGGCGATCGCGGCGCCGGCGTCGGTCACCCGCCCGGGAGGATAGACCGCGGACGCCGAGGGCGGTACCGTGCCTCTGATGTCCGACGACTCTCGTTACCATGTCCGGCGTGGGGAGCGGCAGCGCCTCGTCGACGTGGTGCAACCCGAGCCAACGCCAGCGTCGGCCGGGCCCTCGGTGCCGCGCCCGCCCCGTCGCGTGCCCCAGGGCAGCACGCCCGCCCTCACCCCGCCTGAGCCCAACGAGTTCGAGCTCGAGCTCGCGTCGCCGACCCAGGAGCTGACCACGCTGTCGGTCGGCGGTCACACCGTGATGATCGAGCGGCTCGACGAGCGCGTGGTGGTGTCGTTGCCGGGCGCGGTCCGGCTCTTCGGGTCGGCCGACGAGGCCGAGCGCCTGGCTCTGGCGCTGCGCGAGGCCGCCGCCCGCGTCATCCGGTAGTGGGGATGAAGAGCGGGTAGGTCGAGGCCGAGACCGAGGCCGAGCCGGAGAACGAGGCCGAGGCCGAATCCGAGGCCGAGGCCGAATCCGAGGCCGAGTCGGAGACCGAGTCCGAGTCGAGACCGAGGCCGAGGCCGACTCGAGATCAGCGCCCAGGGCGGCCGCGCCGGCGCCGCAGCACCGCCGCCAGGAGCGCCGCCACCGCGAGGCTGCCCCGGCCGTCGCCGCCGGTCGCGCAGCACCCGGCGGCCAGCTCGTCGGGAGGCTCGCAGGCCAGCGGCCCGGCGGCGATCGGATAGATCGCGCAGATCGCGTCGGTGTCGTCGGTCGCCAAGGACGCCTTCGAGGTCTCGCCGCACTCCTGGTACGGATACATCGTCGCGCCGAGGATCTCCGGGTCGCTGGTCGCGGTGCACAGCGGCACCGCCGCGCCGGTGCCATCGACCCGCGGTGGATCGGCCGCGACCCGGCAGGTGTGCTCGAGGCCGAGCAGGTGGCCGACCTCGTGGGTCAGGGTGTTGGCGAGATCGGCCTGGCAGCTCGAGGTCCCCAGGCTCTCGCCGTTGACCGCGATCGCGTAGTCGACGCCGTTCATCTCGATGTCGGCGTCGACCAGCTCGCCGTCGCGCTCGCTGTCGGGATCGTCGACGAACACCGCGGTCGTGACCGCGGCCGCGGTGTGGCTGTGGCAGCGCTCGGGGTAGCCGTCGACCGCCGGTCGGCACCAGCGGTCGTCGCGGAACTTCACGATCGACAGGAAGTCGCCGCGCGTGACCTCGGCGTCGACGGCGCCGCGGCTGGCCAGCGACAGGTACGCGCAGCCGCCGATGCCGGTGTTCCAGGCCGTGAACACCGCCTCGATCACCGCGCGCTCGCCGTCGCCTGGGATGTGGCTCGTGCCCTCGCTGGCGTAGGCCACCTCGACGCAGCCCTTGGCCCAGCGCAGCGGCGTGCGGCTCTTGTTGGTGACCGTGCGGACGTAGGGCCCGCGGCCGGGGTGGTCGCGATCGATCACGTCCATCACGCCCCAGCGCGGCGCCGCGCTGGCGCCCCGCGCGCCGGTGGTCAGCGCGTGGGCGGTGATCTCGACCCGCATCCCGACCGTCAGCGGCGGCGGCCCGTGTTGCACGACCATCGTGTAGCCGTCGGCGTGGCCGCCGAGCTGCTCGACCACCACCTCGCCGTCGGCGGTGCGGACGATCGCGGTGGTGATGATGTCGTCGCCTTGCCAGGCGGCGTCGGTCGCGATCACCTCGCCGACGAAGACCTCGGCCGCGGCCGGCGTGGTCAGGGCCAACACGGCGGCGAGGGCGACCAGGCGCGACATCGCGCCATCGTAGCATCGCCCGGTGGTCGAGCAGGGCGCCGACCACGTGGGAGCGGTTTCGAAGTGCGATATACCTCAGGCGTGGCGCGCCGCTCCGTGGTCATCCCCGAGGCCAGCGCGGTCAACGCGACCTGGCTCATCCAGCTCCGATGGGCCCAGGTGGTCGGCCAGGCCGCGACCGTCCTGGTCGCCGACGTCGGCCTCCGCCTCGGGCTGCCCCTGGTGCTCCTGTGGGCCGTGGTCGGGATCGGCGCGGTCTCGAACCTGGCGTTGGCCGCGACCGTGCGTCGACGCGGCCGGGCCGACGACCGCCTGCTGGCGGCGGTCATGGCCCTCGACGTCGCGCTCCTGACCGCGCTCCTGCACCTGACCGGCGGCGCGACCAACCCCTTCGGCTTCCTGTACCTGGTGCAGATCGCCCTGGCCACCGTCATCCTCGAGGCGGCCTGGACCTGGGCCCTGGTCGCGCTGTCGTTCGCCGGCTTCGGGTTGCTCCTGGTCGATCACCGTCCGCTGGCGGTCGGCGACGACGCCCGCGCGATCGGCGGCTGGGTCGCGCTGGGCGTGGCCGCCGCCTTCATCGTCCACTTCCTGGTCCGGGTCACCGGCGCCCTGGCGGCCCGCGAGAGCGAGCTGGCCCAGGCCCGCAACCTGGCCGCGCGGCAGGAGCGCCTGGCGTCCTTGGCGACGATGGCGGCCGGCGCCGCCCACGAGCTGGCCACGCCGCTGGGCACCGTGGCCCTGGTCGCCAAGGAGCTCGAGCGCCACCTCGCCGGCCACGCCAACTCCACCCTGGCCGAGGACGCGCGCCTCATCCGCGAGCAGGTCGGGCGCTGCCGCGCGATCCTCGATCAGATGGCCGGCGGCACCGGCGCCGCGGCCGGCGAGGGGCTGCGGGCGATCACCGTCGAGGCCCTCTTGGCCGAGGCCCTGACTGGGGCGCGCGGCGAGCCCACGGTGCGGTCGCAGGTGCCGGCCGAGGTCGCGATCACCCGGGTCCACCTGCCGGTCCGCGCGGTCAGCCAGGCCCTGCGCTCGCTCATCACCAACGCCCAGGACGCCTCGCCACCCGACGGCGAGGTGGTGGTCTCGGCCCAGTGTCGGGCCGGGGTCGTGGTGTTCGACGTGACCGATCGCGGCCGCGGTATGAGCGCCGAGGTGCTGGCCCGGATCGGCGAGCCGTTCTTCACCACCAAGCCGCCCGGCCGCGGCATGGGCCTCGGGCTGTACCTGGCGCGCGCGGTCTTCGAGAGCGTCGGCGGCACGCTGGCGATCGACTCGGTGCCCGGCCGCGGCACCTGCATCACCGTGACCATGCCGGTCGACGCCGGTCGGGCCCGCCGTCCGTCGGCCGCTCCGGCGCCGCGCCCGACCACCGACCTGCCGGCAAGTGGTATCTAACGTCGCATGTCGGAGACCAAGCCGTCCCTTCTCCTGTGCGATGACGACGAGGTGTTTCGCACCCGCACCGCGCGCGCCTTCGTCGAGCGCGGGTTCGAGGTCACCACGGCCCACGACTTCGATAGCGCGGTGGCCCTGGCCCGGGTCGAGTCGCCCGAGCTGGCGGTCGTCGATCTCAAGATGCCGGGCAAGAGCGGTCTCGAGCTGGTGAAGGCCCTGCTCGAGATCGACTCGCACACGAAGATCGTGGTCCTCACCGGCTACGGCAGCATCGCCACCGCGGTCGACGCGGTCCGGCTGGGCGCCACGTATTACCTGGCCAAGCCGGCCGACGCCGACGAGATCCTCGCGGCCTTCGCCCGCGGTCAGGCGCCGCCCCTCGAGCCGCCCGACTCCGACTACCGCGCCCCCAGCCTGGCTCGGGCCGAGTGGGAGCACATCAACCGGGTGCTGTCGGACTGCGGCGGCAACATCTCCGAGGCCGCGCGCCGGCTCGGGATCCACCGCCGGTCGCTGCAGCGCAAGCTGCAGAAGTATCCGCCGAATCGGTAGGGCGCGGAGGCGGAGAGGGAGGCGGGGAGGGAGGCCGAGAGCGAGGCCGAGACCGAGACCGAGACCGAGACCGAGACCGAGACCGAGACCGAGAGCGAGACCGAGACCGAGTCCGAGGCCGAGAGCGAGACCGAGACCGAGGCCGAGTCCGAGTCCGAGTTGGAGGAGAGGTGCGTGCGCTCACGGCAGCGCGACGGTGATCGCCAAGGTCGCGCCGACGGTGTCGATCGCGCGCTCGGCGGCGTCGACCGGGGCGACCGCGGCGGCGGCGATCGTCAGGCGGCGATCGCGGTAGCGCGCGCCCAGCGCCAGCGTGTGGACGAAGGCGTCGGTGCGATCGGCCACCAGGAGGTAGCTGGTGGTCGCGAAGGTCGCGGTCAGCTCGAGGCGCGAGGCCGCGGCGATCGCGCCGGCGGCGTCGAGGTGGACGAGCGGCAGGTCGCGCGCCTCGGTGCGCGCCAGCCAGGCCGCCGCGGCGGTCACGGTCAGCTCGCCGAGGGGGCGGCGCCAGGTCCGCGCCGCGGTCGCCGCCAGGGTGGTCGCGCCGGCCAGCCAGGGCGACGGGTCGACGCGGTGGGCCGCCGCCATCGCCGCGGCGACCTGGCCGCTGGTGCCGGTGCGGCTGGCGGCGGGCAGGGTCAGGGCCAGGCCGAAGCCGGTCGCGCGATCGCGTCGCCAGGTCACCGCCACCCGCGGGTTGGTCAGGGTCGCGGCGGTCGCGCCGCGCTCGGTCGCCAGGGCTAGGCCGATCGCGCCGTCGACGATCAGATCGTGGCCCAGGGGTTCGCGCCAGTGGAGGCCGACGGCGCCGCCCGAGACCTCGTCGCTGTGCACCGCCTCGCCGGTGGCGCTGATGGCCCGGCCGTCGGCGTGTGCGGCGCCCACCGCGACCCCCAGGCCCATCGAGATCGCCAGCGCGCGCGACACGAGCGAGCGTGCCCGCGGCCCCAGCGCGGCGCAAGGCCGGCGGTGGTGGCATGATGCGCGGCCATGTCCGTGCGCTCGTGGCTCGCCGATCCGCTCGCCGCCGGGGTGTGCGCCGGGCTCGGTCTGGGCGCGGTCGAGGTCGTGCGGCTGGGCGCCCTCGGTCGGCCGGCGCTGGCGCTCACCGCGCTCGCGGTCGCGGCGGTGACCGGCGCGCTTTTCGGCGGGGTGATCGCCGGCGTCGCGGCGGCGCTGTCCGCGCTGCGGGCTCGCGTTCCGGCCCTGGGCCGCGCTGCGCCGCTGGTCGAGGCCGCGCCGTCGGCGCTGGTGACGATCCCGCTCGGGGGCTCGCTGTTCCAGGGCGCCTTCGCGGCGACCTTGCCGGGCGCGCGCTGGGCGCCGATCGCGATCCCGGTGCTGGGCTGGCTGGCGACCGCCGCCGCGATCGCGGTGGCCCGGGCCGTCGTCGGGCGCTGGCGCTTTGGCCGAGCGGCGGTCGCGCTGGCGCTCGCCGGCGCGGCGGCGATCGTGAGCGCCGCCAACGCGGTCCTGTTTCGCTCCGGGTATCCGACGGTCCACGCCGCGCTGGTGGTGATCGCGCTGGCGGTCGCGACCCTGGCGCTCGGCCTCGGCCTCGGCCGGCCGCCGCATCGGCCGCGCGGCCGCTGGCTCACCGCCGCGGCGGTCGTGATGGTCGCGGTGGCGACCGCGCGCTTCGGGCTGTCGAGCGCCGGCGACCGCGCGGTGGTCGCGACCCGCGGCGATCAGCTCCGCCACCTGGCGCGGCTGGCCCGCGCCGTGGTCGATCTCGATCGCGACGGCTCGTCGGCCATCCTCGGCGGCGGCGACTGCGACGATCTCGATCCGGCCCGCCACGTCGGCGCGCCCGACCGGGCCGGCAACGGGCAGGACGAGGACTGCGACGGCGTCGACGCCGCGCCGCCGCCGGTGGCCGCCGACGATCCCGATCGCGATCGCTCGCTGGCGGCCTGGCGGGCGCGGCCCGAGGTCGCCGCCCTGCGCGAGCGCACCCGGGCCGCCAACCTGCTCGTGATCTCGATCGACACCCTGCGGGCCGATCGCCTGCGCCCGGGCGAGCCGGCCGCGCCCCACCTCGATCGCTTCGTCCGCGGCGCGGCCCACTTCACCACCGCGCTGGCGCCCGGCGCCGGCACCGACATCTCGATGACCACGGTCGCGACCGGGCGGTGGAACCCGTTCCAGCCCATCGCCACCACGCTGGGCGAGGCCCTGGCGGCGTCGGGCCGCACCACCCACGCGATCTTGCCGCGCGAGGTCCTGCGCTACGCCGGCGAGACCCTCTTGACCCGCGGCTGGGCCACCGTCGATCGGGTCGTCACCGACGGCGCCCGGCGCGACGTCGGCGATCGCATCACCGCGGGCGCCATGACCGATCGCGCGCTGGCGTTCCTCGATCGCGCCGGCGCCGGGCGGTTCGCGCTGTGGGTCCACTACTTCGACATCCACGAGCACGCCCAGCTCACGATCCCCGAGGACCGCCTGGCCGCGGTGGTCGACGCGATGAACCCGATCGATCGCCGCTACCGCGCGCTCCTGGCGATCGTCGACGCCGAGGTCGGTCGGCTCCTCGACGATCTGGCTCGCCGCGGCCTGGCCGATGACACCGTCGTGGTCGTCCTGTCCGATCACGGCGAGAGCCTGGGCGACGATCCGCGCTTGCCCGAGCGCCACGGCCTGGTGGTCTACCACGCGCTCACCCACGTCCCGGTCGCGATCCGGGTCCCGGGGGCGGCGCCGCGCGAGCTGCCGGCGGCGATGTCGCTGGTCGATCTGCCGGCCACCGTGGCCGGCCTCCTGGGCCTCGACGGGCTGGCGCCCCAGGACGGCGTCGATCTCTCCGACGACGTGCTCGGCGCGCCGACCGAGCTGCTCGCGCGCGATCGCACCCTGGTGATGCACGAGCAAGAGCAGTGGGCGGTGGTGGCGTGGCCGTGGAAGCTCCTGGTCCGCCCGGCCGACAACCTCACCGAGCTCTACGATCTGGCCACCGACCCCGGCGAGCGCAACGACCTGGCGGCCCGCGAGCCGGCGCGCGTCAAGGAGCTGCGCGGTCGCTACGGCTGGTTCCCCCCGGTGTCGATGGACCGGACCACCGCGGGACGGCGCTGGCGAGAACGACAAGCCCAGCGACCGCCATCGCCAGCGCCGCGATGAGGGTCAGCGGCGGCAACCACCCGGTCCAGGTCGGCACCACCGGGCAGACGCGGTCGCCGAACGGCAACGCGATCGCGCCGGTGACGATCCAGGCCGCCAGGGCCGCGCCGATCGGCAGCGCGAGCTGCGCGACCACCGCGCGTCGCCAGTCGCGGCGGACCCCGAGGATCATCGCCGCCGCCAAGACCGCCAGCGCCGCCTTGATCGGCATCGCCATGGTCAGGCCCTGCTTCTTGTAGATCATCGGCGTCGACAACGACGGCGTGGTCTCGAGGACCATCAAGAGCACCAGGGCCAGCGGCCACCACCACGGGCCGGCGGTCCAGCGTCCGGCCATGCCCCAGCCGGTGGCGACGATCGCGAGGAGCAGGACCGCGATCGCCAGCGCGACCCGATCGCGCGGGAGCCGCGGCAGCACATCGTCGTCGTCGACCGGCGCGGCCAGGGCCGCGGTCAGCGGCCGCCCGGCCGAGGCCGCCGGCAGCGCGACCCCAACCGAGTCGGCGATCGCCCGGGCGACGTCGACGACGTGGATCGGCCCGCCGCGACCGGGCTCGATCCCCGGCCCGGCCAGGCAGCCGCGGACGATCCGGATCGCGCGGTCCTCGCTGCCGTGACCGCCGGTGGCGAGGTGATCGTGGTCGGCGAGGATCAGCCAGCGCGCGTCGGGATCGGCGGCCACCAGGCGGGCCAGGATCGCGTCGGAGCTGGCGGCGGCCTCGCGCCACTCGGCGCTGCGCTTGCCGTGCTTGTGGCCGATCGTGTCGACGCGGAGGATATGGACGAACACCAGGCGCGCCGGCTCCGCCACCGCCGCCACCGCGACGTCGACCCAGCGCTCGGCCCAGCCCGGCGGCAGCTCCTTGGCTGGCGTCGGCGGCTCGGTGCGGGCGAAGCCCAGGGAGTGGATGATGTAGGCGTGGCTCTCGGCCACCGCGATCGAGTTGGGCACCGCGGCCGGGATCGCGCCCGGCGGTGGCGTCACCGGGGTCCCGGTGGCGTGGTAGAGGACGCCGGTCTGCTGCTGGGTCAGGCCCGACCACAGCGCCAGCTCGACCGGCAAGGACACCGTCGGGAAGCCGACGTCGACGATCAGATCGAGGCCGCGTCGACACAGCCCGTCCCAGGTCGCCATCGTCTGCGCGGTGTCGGGGCCGGCGCCGTCGATCAGCACCACCCGCAGCCGGTCGGTCGCGGCCAGCCCCAGGCCCGAGGCCGCCGGCAGGCGCGGGCCCGGGCCGGGCGCGGCGTCGTAGGTGGTGATCGCGATCACCGCGTCGAAGCGCAGCCGGCCGAGCGGCGCGAAGGCCAGGAGCAGGGCCAGGCCGAGCCCGAGGCGAGCCAGCCGCGACCAGCCGGTCACGGCGCCGCTCCGTCGACGCCAGCGTCGCGCGCGGGCAGGCCCAGGGGTTCGCGCCACGGCCCGTCGGCCAGGACCTCGATCGGCGCCAGCCGAAGCACCGTCGGGATGGCCCGGCCGTCGGTGGCCAGCGCCATGTGGCCCCACTGCGAGCGCAGGTACCAGGCCCGGATCGGCTCGCGCGGCTCGAGGGGCGAGCCGACGGGCAGGGGCGCATCGCCGAAGCGCTCGACGATCGCCAGCTCGCCGGGCCAGCGCGCGGCGATGCCGTCGGCCAGCTCCTCGGTCCAGCGCACGGTGTCGTCGCCGATGAAGATCAGGCGACGGCGCGGCGACGCCGCCAGCCAGTCGAGCCAGGTGTCGACCTCGCCGTAGGTGGCGTCGAGGTGGATGATCCAGTCGAGGCCGGGGTGCTCGGCCCACGCCAGGAGCGTGCGGTACGCGCCGCTGTGGCCCACGGCGACTAGCTCGCCGGTCGGGCGCACGACGTCGATCGCGCCGAACACCTCGGCCAGGAGCTCGTCGAGGTGAGGCCAGGTGACCGGCGGGCGCGCGCCGGCCGGCGCCGCCGCGGCGATGAAGACCGCGTTGACCGACGCCAGGGCGAACTGCTCGGGCAGGCGGTGTTCGATCCAGGCCCGCTCGACGTCGGTGTAGTAGCCGTGGACGTAGAGCACGACCGCAGCGCCATCGGGGTGATAGCCGGCCGGCACCCAGACCCGGATCGGCCCGGCCGACGAGGTCAGGGCGAAGCTCCGGCCGGCCGCGACCGCGTCGTCGAGGGGCGCCGGCGCTGGGGCCGGGGCCGGCGGGCCGGCGTCGTCGGACAGGGCCACCACCGCGCCGACCGTCAACGCGGCGGCGCCGAGGGCGAGCGCCCTCGACCCGTGGCGGACGGCGCGCGGAGTCATGGCGCGACTATGGCGTCGCCCCGTGGGCCGGCGCAATCGCGAGGCCCGTCAGGCCCTTGCCGACGATCTCTTGCTGGTAGTAGCGGGCCGGCTTGACGCCGCGGCTGACCGCGGCCTCGGCCTTGGCCAGCTCCTCGTCGACGAGCGCGGCGAACGACGCGAGGGGCTGGGCCCCGGCGAGGTAGCGGCCGTTGATGAAGAAGCTCGGCGTGGCGTTGACCCCGAAGCGCGCCAGCTCGGCCTGATCGGCCTCGACCTCGGCGACACACGGTCCGGCGACGTCGGCGCGGAACCGCGCCATCGCCAGCCCGACGCCGATCGCGAGCTGATCGATCTCGGCCGGCGCGAACCGGCGGTTGGCGAAGGCCTGGTCCCACAGCTCGCGATCGAGGGCGAAGAACTTGCCCTGCCGATGGGCGGCGCACGCGGCCCGCGCGGCGTAGGTCGCGATCTGGGGATGGACGATCACCGAGCGATGCACCACCCGCAGCTTGTCGCCGTAGGTCGCGACCAGCTGATCGATCGTCGGCCGGACCTTCTCGCAGTACGGACAGGCGTACTCGCCGGCCCAGATGATCGTCACCAGCGCGGTCGGCTTGCCGCGCACCGGGCCGCGGCCGATCGGTACGGCGTAGGTCAGCGTCGGGTCCGGCCGCTTGGCGGTCGGGCGCGGAGGCGGGGGCGCCGGGGGCGTCGCCACCCGGCGCTCGAGGGCCGCGAGCTGATCCTCGAGCTGGGCGGCCCGGGTCGAGGCCTCGGCGGCGCGCTCGGCGGCGCCGGCCAGGCGCTCGAGGAGCTGCTCGATGCGGGTCTGCGACGCGCGCAGCTCGAAGTCGCTCTTGGCCTGGGTCGCCTCGGCGGTCGCCAGGCGGCGCTCGAGGCGGGCGACCCGGGCGCTCGAGGCGCACGCGGCGGCGGTGACGAGGAGCGCGACGAGCCAGACGCGGGACATGCCGAGAGGCTACCCGATCAGCGGCGCGGCCGCGGCACGTCGCGGTCGAGCACGGTCTTGCGGCCGTCCGCGGCGGCGGTCCGGATCGCGTCGTCGCAGATCGCGCGCACGTGCTCGGACAGCACGTCGGCCACCGCGTCCGAGGTGTTCATGCCCGAGCGCTCGCGGATGTACTTCTTCAGCTTCGACACCACGATCAGGATCTCGGCCTCGGCCTGGGCCAGGGCCGGGGCGGCGGGGGCGGGCGGCGGCGGCGCGGCGACCATGCGGCGGACCGGCTCGCCGGCCGTGGGCGCGACTGGCGGCGACGCGACCGGCGTCGGCGCGACCGGCGTCGGCGCCGCGACCGGCGTCGGCGACGGCGCGATCGGCGGGCGAGGGGCGGGGGGGCTCGACGGCACGACCGGGCGCGGCGGCGCGCTGGCCGGCGGGGGCGCGGTGGCGGGGCGCGGCGGCGCGGCGTCGGCGCGACCCGGGGCCCGCTCCTCGACCGCCCAGGCGTCGCGGTGGCGCAGGGTCGCGACGTGGCTGTCCCAGCACGCCACCGAGCAGAACTTGTAGTTGGTGTTGCTGCGGTTGCAGGTCGACACGCTGCACACCCAGTGGATCGCGCCGAAGTTGAGATCGCGCCGACAGGCGCTACAGACCATCCAGCTCATCGAGGCCTCCGGCGGCGGGCCAAGACCAGCGCCGCGACTGCGGTCAACGCCAACGGGCCACCCGGCGATCGCGCGCCGCCGCAGCAGCCGCCGTCGTCGGGCACACCGTAGGTCAGCGCGATCCGCACCCGGGCCGAGCGCGTCGGATCGGCGGCGTCGATCGCGCGCACCACGACCGCGTCGTCGCCCTCCTCGGCGGGCGCGAGCACCGTGAGGGTCCCGTCGGCGGCGATCGTCGCCTGGCCGCGGGTCGGCGCCGCCGCGATCTCCCAGCGGTGGGCGCTGGCGTCGGGATCGTCGGCGGACAGGACCTGGGTCGCGGTGGCGCCCGGCGCGATCGTCATCGCCTCGCCGCTCGGGTGGAGGCCGTCCTCGAGGAACACCCCGGTCTGGGCCTCGACCCAGGCCACCAGCTCGGCCTTGTCGGGGCGGACGTAGATCCCGCCCTCCGAGCAATCGTACTGGCTGTCGTCGTAGCCGCGCGAGGTGATGCCGACCAGGAACGCGCCGTGGGGCCCGGTCAGGTACAGCGGCCCGCCCGAGTCGCCCGGGCAGGTGTCGACCCCGCCGCCGCCGGCGCCTAGCTCACCGGCCGGTCGCAGGGTCGCCTCGCAGCCGGCGCTGCGGGTGCATCCGACGTCGGTGATCGTCGAGCTGGCCTGCTGCAGCTCGTCGACGAACTCGGTGGCGTCGCGATCGATCGCCCCGAAGCCGACCATCGTGACCGGCGCGCCGTCGACGACGTCGTCGGCCACCCAGCCGGTGGCCAAACGGCGCGGCGGGATCGTCGACGGCCGGGCCAGCACCAGGGCCGCCAGATCGTAGGCGCTCGGCGCGCGGTGCTGCGCGATCACGGCGATGCGCTCGCCGTCGCTGGGCCGGCGCAGGTTGTGGACGCCGAGCAGGACCGCGTCGAGGGTCGGGTCGACGCAGTGATCGGCGGTCAAGACCACGGTCGGCGCCACCAGCACCCCCGAGCAGCCCTGGCTGCCGTCGAACAGGATCGCGGCGGCGTCGCGCCAGGTCCCGGCCGGCACCGCGGTGCCACCGATCACCGGCGCGGTCGGGGCCGGCGGGCGCGGCGCGTCCGCGACCTCATCGCCACCGGCCGCCAGCGGCGCCGGCGCGACCACCACGGCGAGGGCGACGAGCGCGACGCGCATCGGCGCGAGCGTCGCACGCCGCCGTCAGCGGCTCAATAGCGCGGCAAGGACGGGTCGACCTGCACCGCCCAGGCGTCGATGCCGCCGGCCAGGTTGTAGACCGTGCGGAAGCCCTGCTGCAGGAAGTGCTCGGCGGCGTTCTGGCTGCGCCCGCCGTGGTGGCAGAAGAACGCCAGCGGCGTGGCCTTGTCGAGGGTGGCGATCCGCGCCGCGACCTCGTCGTCGAGCAGCACCGAGCCGGCGATCGTCGCGGTGGCGCGCTCGCGCGGGGTCCGGACGTCGAACAGCTCCTTGACCTCGCCCTTGGCCAGGAGCGAGGCCAGCTCCTTGGGGCCGATCGCGCGGACCGCCGGGGGCCGGTTGGGGTTGTCGATCTTGAAGCCGGCCCCGCTCGGGCCATCGACGTAGTCGATCACCACGCCGGCGGCGCGCCGGGCGCTGGCGGCGTCGACCTGCACGGTGATGCCGTTCGACTCGACGGTGGCGGCGCCCGGCTCGCGGGGTCCGACGTCGAGGCCGTGCTCGTAGCGGGCGTCGACCGAGAGGTGGATGACCTCGCCCGGGCCGGCGTCGGCCAGGGCGCCGCGCAGGATCTCGGCGGCGCGCGCGGTCACGGTCACGCTCGGCGGCGCCGCGGGGGCCGCCAGGTCGCCGAGCTTGCCGGCCAGCTCGCCCGACGCGTGCATCTGCCGCACGATGTCGGAGCCACCGACGAACTCACCCTTGACGTAGAGCTGGGGGATCGTCGGCCAGTCCGAGAAGGCCTTGATGCCATCGCGGATGGCCGGGTCGGCCAGCACGTTGACCGTCGTGTAGTTGGGCACCATGCTGTCGAGGATCTGGACCACCGCCGCGGAGAACCCGCACTGCGGGAAGCTGCGGCTACCTTTCATGAACAGGACGACCGCGTCGGACGCGATCATCGACTCGATCTTCTGGCGAAGCTCAGGGGCAAGACTCATGCACGTCTCCGGGACAGGGTTCCGACATGGCTAGCACGGACCTGGCGTGGCGAGTTGTCGCGTCGATCGCCGAGCTCGATCGGGGGGCCTGGGACCGGCTGGACCACGGCCCGTCGCCGTTTCTCCGCCACGGCTTCCTCACCGCCCTCGAGGCCTCGGGCTCGATCGGCCGGCGCGCCGGCTGGCAGCCGGCCTACGTCGTCGTCGAGGCCGGCGGCGAGCTGATCGGCGCGGTCGCCGCCTTCGTCAAGCGCCACTCCTACGGCGAGTACATCTTCGACTGGGCCTGGGCCGGGGCCGCCGAGCGCGCCGGCCTGGCGTACTACCCGAAGCTGGTGGTGGCGGCGCCGATCACCCCGGCCACCGGGACCCGGCTCCTGATCGCGCCCGGGGCCGACGTCGCCGCGGTGACCGCCGCGCTGGTCGCCGGGGTGCGCGAGGTGGCCGACGCCACCGACTGCTCGTCGATCCACTGGCTGTTCTGCACCGCCGACGAGCAGGCCCGGCTGGTCGACCACGGCTTCATCGCCCGCGCCAGCTTTCAGTTCCACTGGCCCAACCGCGGCTACCAGCGCTTCGACGACTTCCTGGCGGCCCTGGCGTCGCGCAAGCGCAAGCAGGTGCGCAAGGAGCGGGCCCGGGTGGCGGCGGCCATCGATCGACTGCGCTGGCGGCCGGGCCCCGACCTCGACGCCGCCACCCTCGATCGCCTCGATCGCTACTACCGCTCGACCACCGAGGCCCACGGCGGTCACGACTACCTGCGGCCGGGGTTCTTCCACCGGGTCGCCGCCGAGCTGCCCGCCGAGACCTGGCTGGTCGAGGTCGAGGTCGGCGGGGCGCCGGCCGCCGGGGCGCTGTTCTTCGAGACCGCCCACGGCCTCTACGGCCGCTACTGGGGCAGCGACGTCGCGATCGACTGCCTGCACTTCGAGACCGCGTACTACGCCGGCATCGAGCGCTGCATCGCCCACGGCCTGCCGCGGTTCGAGGCCGGCGCCCAGGGCGAGCACAAGCTGGTCCGCGGCTTCGTGCCGACCGCGACCTACTCGGCGCACTGGCTGCGCCACCCCGGCCTACACGCCGCGATCGTCGACTTCTGCGCCCGCGAGCGGGTCGCGGTCGAGGCGCAGATGGCCGAGCTCGACGGCTTCGGCCCCTACCGCGCCGACGAGCCCTGAGGCCCGCCCGCGCCGTCCGGAACCCGGACGACCCGACGAGCTACTTGCCCTTGCCCTTACCCTTGCCGGCGGGGGCGGCCTCGGTCGCGCACTCGACCAGCTTGGGCTCCAGGCGGACCTCGCCCGAGCCCATCGACATCATCTCGGCGATCTCGACCTTGCCGGTCGCGATCACCTCGTCGCCGATCTTGGCGGTGGCCTCGGCGTTGGTCGCCATCGCGCAGGTCACGGTCGGGTTGGTGTCGTCGGCCGCGGCCAGGAGCTGGATCGTCACCCACTTGTCCGAGCCCGACGACGAGGTCGACACGCCCTTGACGTGGCCGCGGACCTTCACGACCTGGCCCTTCCACTTCGAGCGCGCCGGCAGGAGGCCGCGGAAGTCGTCGACCGTCACCGGGCTGCCGTCGGCGGGCGGGCCGGCGGCGTTCGGGTCCTCGGGCGGGCCTGGCTCGACGCCGGCGATCTTCTGGCACTCGGCGCGGTTCATCGCCGGGCCGTCCTTGGCGACCTTCATCGGCTTCTGCACCATGCCGACGATGTCGCCGCTGGCGCCGAACTTGGTGCCGTCGGCCTTCTCGATCTCGTAGTACGCGCAGTCGTCGCCGTCGATCACCGCCCACTGGTACGAGGCGCCGTCGACCTTGGTGGCCTTGCCGAGCTGGGCCTCGGCCCGGGCCAGGCCCTCGGCCCAGGCGACGTTGCCCT
Source organism: Kofleriaceae bacterium (assembly GCA_018057825.1). Lineage (GTDB taxonomy): Bacteria > Myxococcota_A > Polyangia > Haliangiales > Haliangiaceae > UBA2376. The sequence goes on from JAGPCY010000001.1 coordinate 364,019, forward strand.
TCGACCGATCGAAGAGCTGGTCGGCGCCCAGGACGCGCTCGATCGTGAGGGCGCCGGTGAAGGGCGGCGGCGGCGGCGCCGGCGGGGCCGGCTCGGCGGGCTTGGCGGGCTCGGCCGGCTTGTCCTTGGTCGCTTCGCCTTCCTTCTTCTTGCAGCCGGCCAGGGCGAGGGTGGCCAGCGCGGCGATGAACAGGGTGCGCTTCATGGCCGGCGAAGCTACACGAAAGCGCTACCAGCGTCAGGCCATGGCGCCGCGCCGACGAAACGACGCGAAGGCGCTGGTGTAGCCGTGGACGAAGGTCTTGCCGGCTACCGGCCCGACCTCGCCGTTGCAGAAGAACCCGCCCAGCGGCACGCGACCGCGGGCCCGCGCGAAGGCGCCGCTGTCGTGGTTGGGCGCGCCGTAGAGCGCCTGGCCGCGACCGACGCATGAGAACAGGAGCGCGCCGGCCGCCGGCGCCGCCGGCTCGGCCAGGAGCTCGGCCAGATCCTCGGACGAGGTCGCGGCGTCGCGCAGGTGGAACTGCACGACCTGACCCAGCTCGACGGCGGCGGCGACCCGGAGCGCCCCGACGCCGCGATCGCAGCCGATCAGGTTGCGGACCAGGACGTCGCGCCGCCCCAGGTGATCGCCGTCCGCGGCCAGGCCGATGAACAGCGAGTGGCGACACAGCGCGCGCTCGTGGTCCGGCAGGCTGGCGTGCAGCTCGGTCAGAACCTCGAGCGCCGGGCGTCCGTCGAGCTCGAGGATGACGTTGCCCAGGCCCTTGGTCACGAGCAGCGGCTGGCCGATCGGCTTACAGCCCTGGGCCACCACGGTGTCGACCGCGACGTCGCCATCGAGCGTGACCAGCGCGGCGCCGGCGTGGTGGCGGGCGTCGCCGACGAACAGGGTGTTGTCGCCGCGGCCGCGGCCGGTCATCCCGCCCGAGGCCAGGCCGCCGACCTTGACCGCGCTCGGCCACACCCGATCGGTCCACGCCAGCAAGCGATCGACCGGCGAGGTCATCGGGCAGGGCAGGGCGATCACCGCCCGGGCGTCGTGTTCGGGCGCCAGCCAGGCGTCGGGGTCGCCGCCGACGTGGTGGACCGCGACCTCGACCCCGGGCAGGTGGGCGGCGGTGACCGCGAGCGCTGCGCGGTGCTCGATCTCGAGGCCGCCGCCGATCGCGCCGCCGGCGGTGCAGCCGGCGATCGCGGCGCCCGGGAACTGCGCGGCCAGGTGCCGCGACAGCGCGGCGAAGCCCGGGCCGTGGTGATCGGTCACGAACACCAGCAGCAGATCGGCGCGGGCGCCGTCGAGCTCGCGGGCCACCGCGGTCGTGACCTCGGCGCACGCGGCGTCAGTCGACGCGGTCGTGGCGATCGCCGAGGCCCAGCGCACGCCTCGATCGTAGCCGATCGGCTCGCGGCGACAACGGCTTGACCGGCCCGGGCCGGCGCGCGACCCTCGGATGTGATCGTCTCGCGCGCCCAGCTCGAGGCCAGCCTGGCGGCGCTGTCGGCCGAGGTCGCCGAGCCGCGCGCCGGCCTGCACGGGCCGGGGAGCCCGAGCTGGCAGCTCGAGCGCGACGCCGCGATCTTCCTCGGCGGCGGCCGGGCGGCGCTGCTCCAGCTCGCCCACCCGTTCGTCGCCTACGGCGTCCACGAGCACTCGCGCACCCGCGACGACGTCGTCGGACGGTTCCGCCGGACCTTCACCCACGTCTTCGCGATGGCCTTCGGGCCCCTCGACGACGCGGTGACCTCGGCGCGCCGCGTCCACGCGCTCCACGGCCGGGTGGTCGGCGTGCTCGGCGAGGACGCCGGGCGGTTTCCGCGCGGCACGCCCTACGCCGGCAACGACCTCGACGCCTTGACCTGGGTCTGGGCGACCCTGGTCGACTCGGTCGCGACGGTCTACGCCGCCCTCGGTCAGCCGCTGGCGCCCGCCCTGGCCGACGCGTACTACCAGGGCTCGACCCGGTTCGCGCGCCTGTTCGGCATCCCGCGCGCCCACCTGCCGGCCGACTGGCCCGGCTTCCGCGCCTTCGTCGACGCCACCGTCGGGTCGTCGACCCTGACCGTGACCGCCCCAGCGCGCGAGCTGGCTGGGTTCCTGTTCGGTGGCGCGCTCGGCGGGACGGCGCGCCTGGTGACGACCGCGCTCCTGCCGCCGTCGGTGCGCGCGCAGTACGCCCTGCCGTGGGGACGGCGCGAGCGAGCCGCCGCCGCCGCCGTGCTCGCGGGCGTGCGGGTCGCGCGGGCGATCACGCCGCGCGCGGCCTGGGACCTGCCGGCCTACCAGGACGCTACGCGGCGCCTGCGCGGCCTGCCGCCGAGCCGCTGGAGTCGTCTGGTCGACGCCGGCCTGCAGGCGCTGGCCGGGCGAACCGCCGCGGTCGCCACTCGTACCAGGCGCACTACGCCGAGAGCGCGTCGCGCTCGACCGTGAGCGTGACCGCGAGGCTGCGCTGGACCGACATCGCCGGCGTGGCCCCGGCCAGCGCGTGATCGAGGGCCAAGAAGACGTACTCGCCGGGGGGCAGGGCGAAGCGGAAGACGCCGTCGCGATCGCTCTTGGCGCGGCGCAGCGGGCCGCGATCGGCGCGGGCCGCCAGCACGGTGATGCCGGCGACCGCGTTGCCCGCCGGATCGACGACCCGCCCGGTGACCGCGGCGCCGCCGTCGGGAGTGACCTCGGTGGCGCGGCGGGGGCGGGGGACGCCGCCGGCCCAGGCCGAGGCGGGAGCCAGGGAGAGGAACGACAGCGCGATGATGGCAGCGGCTAGTACCAGGCGCATGAGTTCCTCCAGCGGTCGGCGAATCCAGGCGGGATGAGCACGCGGCATGCCGCCCCGTCTGGGTGGCTAGACCCGCGAACCCTGGTCGCGGTTGCATGGGGATCGTGCCAGGGCGACACGTCGCACCGCGGTCGCACCTGTCACAGTGTCGCGGGAGCGACACGGGAGGCGGAGGCGGCGGCGGAGGCCGAGACCGAGGCCGAGACCGAGGCCGAGGCCGAGACCGAGACCGAGGCCGAGTCCGAGACCGAGACCGAGGCCGAGACCGAGTCCGAACCCGAGGCTGTGGCCGAGGTCTAGCGGAACTTCTCGGGGTCGATGCTGAACCGCTTCACCCAGCGCTGGATCTGCTTGCGGTCCTTGTTCATGGCGCGTGCGATCGCGCTGATGTTGCCGCGGTGATCGCGCATCGCCGCGCACAGCGAGTCGCGCAGGGCCTCGTCGGCCGGGGTGAGCGGCGCGTTGCGCGCGGTCCCCGGCGGACGGCCCGAGCGGACCGCGTCCGGCAGGTGGCTGGCCAGGACCGGGGTCACGCCCGCCAGCACCGCGGCCGTCGTCAGGGCCTGCTCGAGCTCGCGGACGTTGAGCGGCCAGACGTAGCGGAACAGGAGGCGCGCCGCGTCGAGGTCGAGGCCGACCGCCTCGGCTGGGAAGTGCTTGTCGTAGAGCGCGCCGATGAGGATGCCGAGATCCGGGCGGCGATCCGACAGCGGTGGCACCGTGATCCGGAAGCCGGCCAGGCGCGCGAACAGGTCGTGGCGGAACCGGCCGTCGGCGATCATCTCGTCGAGATCGCGGTGGGTGGCGGCGATGATGCGGACGTCGACCGCGACCGGGCGCGTGCCGCCGACCGGCGTGACCTCGCGCTCCTGCAGGACCCGCAGGAGCGCGGCCTGCGACGCCGCCGGCAGGTCGCCGATCTCGTCGAGGAAGAGCGTGCCCTTGTCGGCGGCGCGGACCAGGCCGGCGTGGTCGGCGTGGGCGCCCGAGAACGCGCCCTTCTTGTGGCCGAACAGCTCGCTCTCGATCAGGTTGTCGGGCAGCGCGCCGCAGTTGACCGCGACGAACTCGCCGTCGCGGCCCGACAGCGCATGGGCGGCCCGGGCCAGGACCTCCTTGCCGGTGCCGCTGTCGCCCTCGACGAGGATCGACACCGCGGAGCTGGCGACCTGGCGGAGCCGGGCCAGATCGCGCCCGTACTCGGGGATGAGCGTCGCCATCCCGACGTGGGGCACGCCGTCGCGCTCGAGATCGACGATCGCCGGATCGTGCTCGCCCAGCGGCAGGCGCTCGCAGAACACGAACAGCGTGTGGCCCAGCTCGATCAGATCGCCGTCGGCCAGGACCGAGCGCTTGGTCGGCATGCCGTTGACGAAGGTGCCGTTCTTCGACTCGGTGTCGGTCAGGATCCAGCGGCCGAACGACGGCTCGATCCGCGCGTGACGCGACGACATCCAGCGATCGGGCACCTTCACCACCAGCTCGGTGCCGACCCGCTCGGCCCGGCGCTCGGCGCCGCGGCCGACCACCACCGCGCCGACCTCGCCCAGATCGTAGCGCGCCGACAGCGCGCGCGGCCGCTGGCACTCGAGGGCGAGCACCAGCGCTGGCCGCAGCCGGGTGGCGTCGGCCCGAGGGCCGGCGTCCTCGGCCAGAGAGAGGGTCGCCCCGAGCGTATCGACCATCGGCCTCATCTTAGCCAAGTTGAACCGAAGTTGCGGCCCCGCGATTCCCGCGAATCGCGCCCCGGCGACTTTCCGCGAGATCGCCCGGGGGCAGCGCCCGCCGGCCGCGCGCGGTCACCACCGCCGGGTGACGGTGGCGCCGGCGGTGCGGCCCGCCGACGGCACCCGGTACCGCACGTCGTAGCGGGCGTCGAGCGCGTCGGTGAGCTGGCCGGTCACCAGCCAGCCGCCCCAGGTGGCGCTGGCCGACAGGTCGAGGCTGGCATGAGCCGGCAGCCACTGGCCGCGATCGAGGCGCCGACCCAGCACGCGCAGTCGCACCTCGGTCCACAGCGGTCGCAGCGGTCGGGTCGCCAGGTAGACGTGACCGCGATGGCGGGCCAGGAAGTCGAGGGGCTCGTCGGCGGTGTCGTCCTGGGCCTCGACGAAGCTGTAGGCCAGGCCGCCCTCGAGGCGGCCGCCCTTGCCCCAGGTCGCGGTGGCGTCGAGGCCGGCCAGGGTCAGCGCGCCGGTGTTGGTGAAGGTCTGGGTCGCCGGGTCGTTCTTGATCAGGCCGTCGCTGGCCCGGACCCAGGCCGCCGACGCCACCTCAAGGCCGGCGCCACCCAGCTCGACCTTGACCTCGACGAAGTCGTTCTGCTCGTCGGTCAGCTCGGCGCCCGGCGCGGCCCGGTAGCGCTCGCGCAGGGTCGGCAGCCGGCCCTTGCGCGCCACCGTCGCGGTCACGCTCGCGTGGCGATCGAGGGCGAAGCGCGCGGTCAGCTTGGCCTCGGGGCGGACCGGTCCGTCGACCGCGATCGGCACCGCCAAGCCAAGCGCGCCGTCGAGCCGGACCCGCGGGGTCTCGAGCTGACCGCCGGCCGCGACCTCGGCCACCGTCGAGCGGCCCCGGGTCACGCCGCTCAGATCCTCGACCCGCGCCGCCTCGGTGTCGAGGTGGAGGGCGGCGATCGCGCGGGTCCGCGGGCCGAGGCCGCGGGTGGCGATCGCCCCGAACCCGGCGCGGTTGGCGCGCAGATCTTCCTCGGCGGTCGGCGTGGTCAGGGTCGGATCGCGGAAGAACGAGGTCGCGCGGGTGGTGCCGTGGGCGTAGGCGTTGGCCAGGAGCTGCCACCGTCCGCGGGTCAGATCGAGCTGGCCGCTGGCCCGCCCGGTGACCTCGCGATCGATCCGCGTCAGATCGACCGTGCCCTCGTCGGCCGGCGGCACGACGTAGCCGCGCACCAGGCCGAAGCCGTCGACCACCACCCGGCGTCGACCGGCCCGGTGCTCGAGGCGCAGCGCCGCCGACGCGCTCTGGCGATCCTCGTCGACCGAGGTCATCCCCGGCAGGGCGAAGGTGGTCGCGCCCAGCTCGCCGGCAGCCGAGGCGCGCACCGCCCAGGTGTCGGTCACGGCGTGGCGCCCGGTGACCGCGACGCCGCCGCCCGGCGCGGTCGCGGCGTTGGCGCGGGCCACCAGCTCGGCGGCGCCGATCGCGTCGGTGGTGTGCAGCTCGATCACGCCGCCCGGCCCACCGGCGCCGTCGATCGGCGAGGCCGGCGTGGTGGCGACCCGGAGCTGCGCCAGGTCGGTGGCTGGCAGGCTCGCCAGATCGAAGTTGCCGTAGAACGGATCGTCGACCGCGACGCCGTCGATCAGGAGCTTGACCGCGCTGCGCCGGGCGCCGCGCACGTCGATCTGGCGGCCGCCGCGCCCGGCCTCGCGGACGGTGACGTCGGGCACCAACGCCAGGGCGGCGGCGACGTCGGTGACCCCGCGCCGGGCCAGCTCGGCCCGCTCGAGCCGCGGGGTGGTGTCGCGATCGAAGGGCTTGTCGGGGCGCTCGTCCCAGATCTCGATCATCTCGGCCTCGGCCAGGGCCAGAGCGGTCGCGAGATCGATCGTCTCGACGTCGGGATCGCGGGCCTCGGCTGGCGCCGGCGCGGGCGGGGTGGGGGCGGGAGCGTCGGCGGCGACCGGTCCAGACCCCAGGCCCAGGGCCAGCCCGACCAGCAGACGCGCGCGCGCGGTCACGACGCTCGGTCCTTGCGATCGCCGTGCCGGCTCACGCCGACTTCTTGCGCGGCTTCTTCTTGGCCTGGGCCACCTCGCCGTCGTCGACCGCCGCCAGGGCCGGGGCCGCGGCGCCGCCGGCCATCCCCAACGACGCCTTGAGCGCCTCCATCAGGTCGATGATCTTGCCCTGCGGGGCCTCGGGCGCGGCGGTGATCTCCTGACCGTCGATCTTGCCCTGGATCAGCTCCAGCATCCGGCCCTTGACCTCGTCCTTGTACTTGGCGCCGTCGAAGCTCGCGACCGTGATCTGCGAGATGATCTGGCGCGCGAGCTGGAGCTCGTTGGGCTTGGCCTCGGGCAGGTCGGGCATCGGCACCTCGGCCCAGGCCTTGACCTCGTCGGCGTAGCGGAGCTGGTGCATGATCAGGCCGTTCTGGTACGGGCGGACCGCGACCATGTACTGCTTGCCGCGGGCCGAGTACGACGCGATGCCGATGAGCCCGCTCTCGACCATGGCCTGCGCGATCAGGCGGTAGGCGCGCTCGCCGCCCTTGTCGGGCCCCAGGTAGTAGGACTTCTCGAACAAGAGCGGATCGACCGACTCGGCCGGGACGAACTCCTTCAGGTCGACGGTGTTGGTGGCGACCGCGTCGAGGGCCTTCAGCTCCTCGGCGGTCAGGACCACGTACTGCCCCTTGGTGAACTCGTAGCCCTTCACCATCTGATCGCGCTCGACGACCTCGCCGTCCTTGGTGCAGATGTACTGCTGCTTCAAGCGCGAGCCGCAGGCGCCGTGCAGCATGTTGAACGAGACGTCCGAGCCGCTCTCGGAGGTGGTGTAGAGCTTGGTCGGGATCGAGACCAGGCCGAAGGAGATGGTGGCGGTCCCGATGGCGCGTGCCGGCATGGCGCTATGATAGCGGCCCGCCGCGGGGTCTCGCCAGATCACGCGCCTGCGCAGATGAGCAGCGACCCCGACGACGATCCGCTCGCGCGCTACCGCGACAAGCGCAGCCCGGGCGCCACGCCCGAGCCGATCGGCGCCAAGCCGACCGAGCGTCGGGCCTCGGCGGGCGTGTTCGTGGTCCACGAGCACCACGCCACCCGGACCCACTGGGATCTGCGGCTCGAGATCGACGGCGTGCTGGTGTCGTGGGCGATCCCCCACGGGCCGACGATGGATCCCGACCTCAAGCGCCTGGCGGTCAAGGTCGAGGCCCACCCCCTCGAGTACTGCGACTTCGAGGCGGTCATCCCGTCGGGCAACTACGGCGCCGGGCCGATGGTGGTGTGGGATCGCGGCCGGTTCGTCCCCGAGGGCGATCCGCGCGAGGGCGTGCGCGCCGGCGAGGTCAAGTTCAGCCTTCAGGGCTACAAGCTCCGCGGGGCCTTCACGCTGGTCAAGACCGGCGGCCGCGGGCCCAAGGGCACGCCGGCGGCTCGCGGCGGCGACGACTGGCTGCTCATCAAGAAGCGCGACGGCTGGACCGAGGCCGCGGCCAAGGCCGGGCCGCTGTCGTCGGCGAGCGTGCTGTCGGGCCTGACCGCCGAGGAGCTGGCCGCCGGCGCGCCGCGGATCGCGGCCTGGCGGGCCGCGGTCGCCGGCCTGGGCGCGCCGAAGAAGGCGATCGCGCCGGTCGGCTTCGCGCCGATGTTGTGCGAGACCGCGCCGGCGCCGTTCTCGAGCCCCGACTGGATCTTCGAGCTGAAGTACGACGGCTATCGCCTGCTCGGCTGGGGCGGCGCCGGCGCGGCGATGCTGCGCTACCGCTCGAACGCCGACGCCACCGCGCGCTATCCCGAGCTGGTGGCGTCCTTGCGCGCGCTGCCGGTGCCCGGCCTGGTCGTCGACGGCGAGGTGGTGATCACCGACGGCGAAGGGCGCCCCGACTTCAAGGCCCTCGCCGAGCGGGCGTCGCTGGTCAAGAAGACCGACATCACCCGGGCCGCGGTCGCCAACCCCGTCGTGTGGTTCGTGTTCGATCTGCTGGCCGCCGACGGCGTCGACCTGCGCGGCCTGCCGGTCGAGGCGCGCAAGCAGCTCCTGGCGGCGATCGTCCCGCCGGCCGGGCCGATCCGCTACGCCGAGCACGTCCCCGAGGTCGGCGCCGCCTTCCTCGCGGCCGCCGCCGCCCGCGGCCTCGAGGGCGTGGTCGGCAAGAAGCTCGGCTCGCGCTATCGCGCCGGCGCGCGCAGCAAGGACTGGGTCAAGCTCAAGCTCGATCCCGAGGGCGACTTCGCGGTGTGTGGCTACACCCCGCCCAAGGGCTCGCGGGCCGGCCTGGGCGCGCTGCACCTGTGCGTGCGCGACGAGGACGCCTGGCGCTACGCCGGCAAGGTCGGCACCGGCCTGACCGACGCCGAGCTGATCGGACTGCGCAAGGAGCTAGGGGCCGCGCCGCGCTGGACCCCGAGCTTTCCGCGTCCCGAGGACACCGCCGACGCGATCTGGATCGAGCCCGCCCTCGTGGTCGCGGTGCGGTACCGCGAGTGGCCGGTCGACTCGACCTTGCGGTTCCCGGTGTTCGTGCGGCGGCGCGACGACAAGGCCGCCGTCGATTGCGCCATGCCGGTGCGCCACACCGGCGAGCTGGCGGCCCGGGCCGCCGACGCCCCGGCCGCCCTCGGCGAGCTGACCGACGACGCGCCCCGGCGCGCGCTCAACCTGACCAACCTGAAGAAGGTGTTCTGGCCGGCCGACGGCATCACCAAGGGCGACCTCATCGCCTACTACCGCGACGTCGCGCCGGCGCTCCTGCCGTACCTGGTCGATCGGCCGGTCGTGATCACCCGCTTCCCCGACGGCATCGACGGCAAGTGGTTCTATCAGAAGGATCTGCCCGACTGGGCGCCGCAGTGGCTGCGCACCGTGACCCTGTGGAGCGATCACAGCCAACGCGAGATCCACTACGTCCTGGTCGACGACGCCGACGGCCTGGCCTACCTGGCCAACCTGGCGTCGATCCCGATCCACGTCTGGGCCAGCCGCACCGTCGATCTCGGCCGCCCCGACTGGACCATCGTCGACCTCGATCCCAAGGGCGCGCCGCGCGAGCACGTCGTGCCGCTGGCGCTGGCGATCCACGAGCTGTGCGAGTCGATCGGCTTGCCCAACTACGTGAAGACCAGCGGCCAGACCGGACTCCACGTGCTGATCCCGCTGGGCGGTCAGCTCACCTTCGAGCAGGCGCGCAACCTCGCCTACCTGATCGGCATGATCATCGAGCAGCGCCACCCGACCATGGCCACCACCCACAAGAACCCGGCCAAGCGCGGCGGCCGGGTCTACCTCGACTGGGGCCAGAACGCCCACGGCCAGCTCCTGGTCGCGCCGTACTCGGTGCGCCCCGTCGAGCGCGCGCCGGTGTCGATGCCGCTCCGCTGGCACGAGGTCACCCCCGAGCTCGATCCGCGGACGTGGAACCTGCGCACCGCCCGCGCTCGCCTCGACGCCATGGGCGACGATCCGTGCCGTCCGATCCTGACCGAGCGCCCCGATCTGCTGACCGCCCTGGGCAAGCTGCAGGCCCTGCTGGCCCCGATGTCGATCGGCGGCTAGGCCAGGCGCCCCTGCCCGGACGTAGGGTGGGCAGCCATCGCGGACGTCAGCTCGGGTCGATGCGGAACGTGATCTGTCCCCGCGCGCTGTTGCACGAGAGCTGGCGACTGCGAAGAAGGTCGGCCGTCAGTGGGTCAGCGGCGCAGCTATACGCCGGGTCGTCGACGGTGAGATCCTCGTCGTACACCATGATGGTGAGGTCACCACCGCCGATCGGTTGCACCGTGAAGGGGCCAGAAAACGAGGCCGAGAACATATCGTCGACCGGCGCAGATCGCGCGGCGCTCACGCCGTTCACCAGGACTTCGACGAAGATGTCAGGGGCGCCGCCGCCGGCATCCCACGGCGCGCCAGCCGGATCCAGCGTTGGGAGCTGCACCACAACATTGGTGATTCGGTACAGCCTGCCAAAGGCAGCCTCGCAGCTCCCAGAGATGCAGACGGTTTCACCGTCGCAGGTGTCGGGCGCGGATGAGCATTGGTCCAGGTCGAACCCATCACCGTCATCGCCGCCACACGAGGACATCCACGCGACGCAGAGACACCCTACGAGCACATTCTTGAGCATGACCGACCATCGCGATTCTGACTGATCCGGTCAATCACACTGCTAAGGTGGCCGCGCTCAGCCGGGGCCGTCGTGTACGTCGCGCTTGTCCGCGTATATATACGCGCATGCCGACCCTGGCCGCGTGGCTGTCCGAGGGCCCCTTCACCCTGGCGATGTCGAGCGGGTTCTTCTCGTTCTTCGCCCACACGGGAATGTTGTCCGCGCTCCACGCGCGTGGGCTCCGTCCGGCGGCCGTGGCGGGGTCGAGCGCCGGCGCGTTGGTCGGCGGCGCCTACGCCGCCGGGGTCGCGCCCGAGGCCCTGGCCGAGGTGTTGCGCGGCCTGACCCGCGACGACTTCTGGGATCCGCGGCCGGGGGTCGGGCTCCTGGCCGGGCGCAAGTTCGACCAGCTCCTGCGCCGGGTCTTGCCGACCACCCGCTTCGCCGACTGCGCGGTGCCGGCCCACATCAGCGTCTTCGAGATCGCCACCCGGCGCACCGTCGTCGTGCGCGACGGCGATCTCGCCGACGCGATCCGCGCGTCGTGCGCGGTGCCCGGGTTGTTCCACCCCGTGCGCGTCGGCGGCCGGGCCTGCTGGGATGGCGGGATCCTCGATCGCCCGGGCCTGGCCGGGGTGCCGACCGGGCGGGTGCTGTTCCACCACATCGCGTCGCGCTCGCCGTGGCGGCGAGCCGGCAGCGCGGCCTTGACCCTGCCGCAGCGCGACGGCCTGGTCAGCCTGGTCCTCGATGGACTGCCGCGATCGGGGCCGTTTCGGCTCGAGGCCGGGCGTCGGGCCCTGGCGGCGGCCCGGGACGCGACCGCGGCGGCGCTCGAGGCCCCGGTCGACGCCGGGGTCGTGCGGATCGCCGCGTAGGGTAGGGCAAGAGCTCCGAGACCGAGGCGGAGACCGAGACCGAGGCCGAGACCGAGACCGAGACCGAGGCCGAGACCGAGACCGAGACCGAGACCGAGACCGAGGCCGAGGCCGAGACCGAGACCGAGACCGAGGCCGAGACCGAGGCCGAGACCGAGACCGAGACCGAGGCCGAGGCCGAGACCGAGACCGAGACCGAGGCCGAGACCGAGACCGAGGCCGAGACCGAGACCGAGACCGAGGCCGAGGCCGAGACCGAGGCCGTCCCCGACCCCGATCCCGTCCCCGATCGACAGAGAAACTTGTAGGCTTTGTCTGGCTCGGCGGTCCGGCCAACGTCCGTTCACCTTTTGTGGTCTGCCCGCGCCAGATCACAGGGGATTTTTGCCGGGGAGCCGTCGTACAAATTGGTATGAGCGCACACGACCGCGGCTACGACGGTTCCTCTACCACCGAAGGGTCCAGCACCTCTTCGGGGGCCGGTGCTCCCGGCAAGCGGACCCGGACCGAGAGCCTTCAGCGCCGCGCCGCCCCCGGCGCGTCGTCGGCGTCGGCCAGCGTCGCCGCCAGCGCCACGGCCTCCCACGATCCCTTCGGCCAGCACCTCGAGTCCACCTCGGTGCAGCGCAAGGGCGAGGGCAGCGACGACGAGTCCGCCGCGGTCCACGCGGTCGCGCAGTCCGGCGTCTCGGGCTCCGGCGGCGCCTTGCCCTTCGCCGATCAGATCCAGCGGTCCTTCGGCGCCCACGACGTGAGCGACGTCCGCGCCCACGTCGGCGGCGAGGCCGCGTCGGCCAGCGCCGCGCTCGGCGCTCAGGCCTACGCCACCGGTCGCGACATCGCCTTCGGCGGCGCGCCCGATCTCCACACCGCGGCCCACGAGGCCGCCCACGTCGTGCAGCAGCGCGCCGGGGTCTCCCTCAAGGGCGGCGTCGGCGAGAGCGGCGACGTCTACGAGCGCCACGCCGACGCCGTCGCGGAAGCGGTGGTCGCCGGCCAGTCGGCCGAGCCCATCCTCGACAGCATGGTCGGTTCGGGCGGCGGCGGCGCCGGGGTCCAGCGCCAGGCCGTGCAGTTCTGGGACGGCAGCGAGCACCGCGCGTTCGGCAACCTCGGGGCGATCCTGGCCATGGGCAACGCCGACTTCCGCACCGCCGAGATCAACCGGATGCGGCGCGAGTTCAACCCGACCCGCCCCGGCGAGACCTTCGACAACCGCGACTTCTCCGACGGCACGATCGACTTCACCGGCGGCAACCAGGCCACGACCGATCCGACCTTGGTCGGCCTCGAGCGCCGCGCCCGCGACGTCAACCGGGTCCAGACCAACGACCGCCACATCGCCGACCCCGACGGCGGCCCCGGCGTGACCTTGCCGTCGAGCATCTCCTTCGGCGCGGCCAACGAGTTCGGCGGCGACTTCGCCAAGAGCCCGGCCGAGCTGGCCCGCGAGCACGACAGCGACGACCCCGTCGGCAATGACTTCATGGTCATGGTCATGGGCGCCGAGAGCAACATCAACCACTTCTATCCGCTCAACGGCAATGAGTACCGCGCCCACCACAACGCGGCGATCCGTGCCGCCACGGGCAGCTTCGCGGCGTCGCAGGCCGGCAACACCGCCCAGGCCAACGCGCTCATCCGCCAGGCCATGCTCGAGGAGGGCTTCGCCGCCCACTTCCTCGCCGACACCTTCGCCGCCGGCCACATGGCGCCGCGTGGTCTCGACCGGATCTCCGAGAGCGGCCTCGACGAGGGCGAGCTGGGGTTGAACCGCAGCAAGCACTGGCACGACGCGCTCAACGAGGTCACCGGCTCCGAGGGCCTGCCGACCACCCGCGGTCGGTTCCACGGCGACGACACGATGACCGGCCGCGAGCTCGGGATCATCGGCAACGACATCGGCGCGTCCTTGCGCGAGGTCCTCACCACCGCCGCCGGCCGGCCCGAGCGGGCGACCTTCTCGATCCCCGCGCCGGCGGTCGACCAGATCCTGGCCACCCCGGACTACGGCCCGATCTGGCGCGCCATGATGGGCGACTACGAGCAGGACCTGCGGGCCGCCGAGCGGCGCGGCAGCCGCGACACCGTGACCTCCGACGGCGGCACCACGACCAACGTGCGCGAGATGGCGGGCGACATGCGCGAGAACATCTTCGGCGGCGAGCGGGTCGCGCTGACCCGCCTGGCCAGCTCGGAGTGGAACGGCGCGACGCTCAACTTCTCGGTCACCGTCGACGGCCGCCCGGCCCCGGCCGGGACCCGCGTCTTCGTGCAGTTCTACGACAAGGACCTCGGCTTCGATCGCGCGGCCACCGGGTACACCGCCGGCACGATCGCCAGCGACGCCGGCGGCGGCATGAACGACACCGACGAGAAGATCGGCGAGCCGACCATGGTCACCGTCGGCGAGGGCGGCATCGGCACGATCACCTCTCCCGAGGACGACGCCGGCGACGTCTACGCGGTCCTGTTCGCCGAGCAGTCGCGGTTCACCCCCGGCCCCAACCCGACCCGCCTGGGCACCTTCGTCCCCAACGAGGTCCCGATCGGCCGCACCGAGACCCAGGGCACCAACCGCGGCCGCGTCAACCAGCCGCTGTCGGTGTCGGGCCTGTCGTGGTCGGGGGCGACCCTGCGCTTCCGGGTCACCGCCAACGGCGAGCCGGTCAGCGGCCGCACCGTGTACCTGCGCTTCTACGACAAGGACGCCGGCTTCGATCGCGACGAGCGAGGCAACCTGATGTCGGACGTCCTCGACAGCGACGAGGCCATCGGCGGCATCGAGCCGATCACGATCAACGGCGGCGACGGCTGGATCACCGCCACCGGCGACGCCGACGACTCCGGCGACACCTACGCCGTCATCTACCTCGACGCCGAGTGCCGGACCCCGCTGGCGCGCTCGCCGGTCATGCCGTAGGTCACGGCCGTCGAGGCGGGGCGGGGCCGTCGAGCAGGGGCGGGGGGCGGTTCCTGGAGGCGGCGTGGAGCGCCACCGCGCGCACCGCGCGACGATGAGCGGCGGCGCGGCTCGAGTTCGAGGCGTCGCGACGCCGGGATCGGCGGCGATATGTGCGCGCCCGTGTTTCTGCCTTGTTTGCGGGCGGTCCGAGTCTGTGGTCTCCGCCGGCCACCTTGTGACACTAGGCCCGATCGGATCCTTGGTCTGCACGAGTGCGGACGAGGTTTGCGCGGACTCGATCGGCCAGTTCCCTGAACTCTTCCTTGCTATCCATGAAGGCGTCCTCGAAAAGCTCCTGATATCGCCCCCCGAACTTGCTTTCAGTATAGCGAAGCGCTTCTTCTAGAGCCTCGCGAAGTCTGCCGGCGTTGAAGTAAGAATGATAGAGGCCGAGTGACGAAAGCTCAGACCGTGGCGAGCACTGAACGGCTAGCTCGAACCAGGCTATTGCACCGGCAACATCTCCGTTCAGATCGCATTCGAGTCCGAGCTCCCTGGCTGCGACAGCCTTGAGTCGCGCATCGGAATCGGCGACCCTGAGAGCCATCTTTGCTTGATCTATCGCCCTCGGAAAGTCCCCCTCTTCCCGCAAGGCTGCAGCTCTCTCGAAGAGGGACCAGAACGCGGCGTCTTGCTTGTCAGTCGATGTCATCGTCTTGCTCCCTGTAGTCTTCTTGGCAACGAATCCTGCGAAGAGCATAGCGCAGGTTGTTCTGTGACTTCTTGGTGCTGGCGACCGTCGCATCCCCGACGCCCTGTCTTCTTGCCTCAGCCTGAAGGTCTCCAAGTCCGGACAACTGTTCGATTCGCGCACGGACGTTTGCGCCCTCGGTCATCTTCTGGCCGCCACGTCGCTTTGCGGAGCGATCGCCGTCACGTGCACCTTGCTCGGTGAGTGCACCTGCCAGCATCTCTCCGACCACCGGAAGGTTGTCAGCGAGAAAGTCGGCTGTCTGATCTTCGGGCTCGCAGTCACCAGGGGGCGGCGGCTGAGCTGGCGTCGACGTTGTGCTGTCTTCGGTGGTTGGGCGGCTCCTTGTCTCCGAAGAGGCTTTGGGCGTGGTAAGAAGGGGTCTCAGCGGTCGGTCAGCATAGAGGTGACGTTTCGCATACCTGACGAGGTGGACTGTGGCGACACCCGCGATGATCGTTCCGACGACCGTTCCGACAGCGACACCGATCAAAGCGCCCGGCGGACCACCGACAGCCAAGCCAATGCCGCCACCTGCTGCTCCGGCGCCGGCAAGCAATGGATCTCGGCCGTCCGGATCGAGATACCTTAAGGGGTTGCCGGCTGCGAACAAGTACAGGCTCCCCCGCCGTGGCTCGGCCCAAGCGGCATCGGGCACGAACCGATACATCGGATCGGCCTGCGTCCACGACAGGAGCAGCGGGTCGTAGTACCGGACGCCGTAGTAGCTCAGCCCGGTGAGATCGTCGCGGAACTTGTCGTTGAACCGGCGGCGCTGGGCGCCGATGGTCGTGGTGCTGGCGCCGGTGGCGCGGATGACGTCGCCGTAGGGGCCGTAGACGAAGCCCGCGCGGACGGTGCCGGTGGGGCCGACGGAGAGCAGGGTGTTGTTGGCGAGGCCGTGGTACTGGAGTTCGATGACCGACGCGCCGTTCGACGCGGAGCTGGCGGTCCAACCACCGGCGGGCGAGACGATCTTTGCGACCGGCGTACCCAGGCTGAGGTAGGCGAAGGCCTGGCTGAGCGCGCCGGTCGACGTCAGCTCGAGTTCGGTGCCGCCGATGAAGACCCGGGCGCCGGTGACGGCGCCGGCGGCGTTGCGGGTCACGACGCCGCGACGGTTGCCGTCAGCGTCGTAGTAGTACTCCTCGGTCCCGGTGACCGAGCCGCTGGCGAGCTTCTGGGCCCGCCGGAGCTGGTCCTCGCCGTCGTACACGAAGCGGTCGGTGGCCGACCCGCCGGCGCGGACCTCGGTCTGGCTACCCGCGCTGTCGTAGCTGTAGCCGCGCAGCTCCGTGGCGCTGCCGATGTTGATGAGCGCGGACGGGGCCTCCGGGTCCACGGCCGCTGCGTACTGGTAGGAGACGTTCCGCGGGAAGGTCGCGCCGCCCGGCTGCGCCGTGCCGCCGACCGTCGCGGTAGCCAGCTTGCCGCCCGCCGTGTGCGTGAACGCGGCGGAGTAGCGTCCCTGCGCCTCGGCGGTGGAGAGGAGCTCGTGGCGGGGCGAGTAGCCGTAGCTGAAGGTGTAAGTCGTGCCGTCGATCGTGTGAGCCAGGGTCGCCGGGTCGTCCTGGCCGAAGTACGTGAGCGCCTGCGAGGCGTAGGTGGTCGAAGGCAGCGGGCTGGTGACCGTCTGCCCGGTGACCCGGCCGATCTTGTCGTAGGTGAACGCGCTACCGAAGTTGCGCCAGTTGGCCCCCACGCCGGCCAGCGTCGCCGTGCGCGAGGTGACGAGCCCACCGACGTTGCGGGTCTGGGCGGCGACGGTTCGCGCCGTCCCGCCGGAGGCCGGCGTCCAGGTCAAGGTCGACGGCAGTCCCCGGTCGTCGTACGTGATCGTCGACCGGGTCTTGCTATTCGGGGCCGCGGCGGCGTTGTCGGCGTAGTAGGTGTCCTGTACGAGACCGCTGGGAGTGAAGGTGCTCGACGTCGAGCGCGTGCCGGTCACGCCGCCGAACGAGAACGTCATCGCCTCCGAGGTGCGATTGCCCTCAGGGTCGTAGCCGTACTGCACGGTCAGCACGCCGCTCGGATGCGTCGAGCTGCACAGGCGGCCGACACCGTTGGTGCAAGTGTCGTAGCCGAGCGCGATCGTGCCGATCCCGAGGAGCGTGCGATCGGGGCCCGTCATGCTGCGGCCACCGACCTGGCGCTGGGTCACGCGGTTCAGCTCGTCGTACTGGAAGAGGTTCGTGTACTCGGCCTCCTCCAGGATCGACGGGGCCGGCTGGGCCTCGGACAGCAGGTTGCCGTTCTTGTCGTAGGTGTACTTCCAGGTGCGGCCCGCTCGTAGGATCGACGTCCGGCGACCGGCGAAGTCATGGGTCAGCTCCGTGATGACACCATCGGCGTTTTGGATGCGGCGCACCCGATCGCCCGCGTCGTACTGGTAGTACGTGGTGGCGTAGGTGTTGGCCGCCAGGTCGGTGTACTCGCGGACCTCGGTCAGCCGTCCGAACGCATCGACGATGGTCACCTTCCGTCCGACCGGCCCCCCCTCGCTCCCGGCGACCTCGTCGGCTTGGGTCCGCGTGCCGTCGTACGACAGGTCGATCCCGGCCGCGACCGCGCCGACCGCGGGACGCCGCATCGACGTCGGGCGTCCGAGGCTGTCGTAGGTGTTGGTGTAGGTGACGTAGGCGACCTGGCCTGGGCTCGCCGAGGGATCCGGCGCCGTCATCGTGACCACGTGGCCTCGGTGATCGTAGTCGTAGGTCGTGGTCGCGACGGGGCTGCTCGCGCCGGTCTTCACGTTCACGACCACGGGACGCCCACGACCATCGAGTTGAGTCTCGGTCTCGGTCCACTGCCCGGTCGTGTACGACACCAAGGCGCGCTCGACGACCTTGGTGCGGGTGCCGCCGACCATGCTGTCGGTGTAGATCGCCTCACCGATCTTGGTCTTGACCCACGCGGCGCCGCCGTTCGAACGATTGACATGGGTTGCGATCGGGCGGCCGAGCCCATCCACGTCTGTCCATCGCGTCTCGGTGTTGACACAGCCGGCGCCGCAGCTCACCTGATTGGGTCCGGCCTGCCAGAGTTGCGCGCCCGTGCCGGGCTCGTACTCGGCGGTGGTGACGTGGCCCCTCTGGTTGCTGGTCGAGACCACGAACCGTTGGGTCGCTTCGTAGGTGTACTCCTCGCGGGGACCGGCGGGTTGCTGGTTGGGCAGCCGCTGCCACATCCGCGGGCCCGAGGGTAGGTAGTCCCAGGTCGTGACCGCCGAGGTGGCGTAGTCGGGCGAACCGGCGTTGACGCCGAAGAACGTTCGCTGACTGGTCGCGTGTCGGTTTCCAGCATCGAAGGTGGTCACCTCGTAGCCCTGCCACGTGGGCACGGCGCCCTGGTATTGCAGCAGGGCCTTCGTCGTTGGCTGAAGGCGGTAGAGGCCGGACTCGGCGAGAAGTGCGTACCCGGTGAAGGTGTACCGGTCTCCGTCGTCGGCGACCTCGCTGTCTTGCGTGAACTCGTAGCTCTTCACGTAGAGTCGCGGGAGGCTGGTGGCGTCGGCCTGGGGCGCCCACTGTGTGAGCGTGACGCCGAGCGAGCTGGGGTACGCGCGGCACGCCGTCTCGGTCTGGCTGTTGCTGCAGGTCCAGGTCCGCTTCGCGGTGGCATGGAAGGTCTTGAGGGCTCCGCCGAAGAGCTGGTACGGCGCCCAGGTCATCTCTTCGATGGTGTGGGGCGTCGCGGCGGGCCCCGCGGGGTACCGGAGCGTGGTCTTCAGGCGGCCGCTCCAGTCCACGGTGTAGTCGTAGCGCTCGGTGACTTTGGCCTGCGATGGCAGCGTGGCCGTCACCGCTTCGAAGCCGCGGAAGCCCCAGCGGCCTTCGTCATCCTGGTTCCAGACGGGATGCGTATACTGATAATCCGTCCGCCCGACGTCTGCGTCCCAGCGGTCTTTCGTTTCGATCCGTTGAACGACCCAGCGCGACTCCGGTAGCGCCTTCTGCGCGGCTGGTGCCTGGATCACGACGCTGGTGTCGGCCGTCGAGGTTGCCGCGTAGATGACGTCGATCGTGCGTCCCCGGCCATTCTCGATGCGCCGCAGTCGGCGCAGCGGCTGGCTATCGCCGTCGCGGAACTCCGTGAGCAGATCGGGCGAGATGCTCGCGTGCCACGCCTCGACTAGGCCGTCGCCGTCGAGGTCGATGAGCGACTTCGTCGCCGCCCACGTGTTAGAGGAAGTTGGAAGGACGCCAGCCTCGAAAGCCCGCGTCTCCTCCACTGCACGCTCCCGGACCTCCAGAGGGAGAGCCTGGGGCAGGAGCAGGCGGCCGCCGATGTTGACGTGAGCCTTGGGCTCCGTCCAGGCCTGGATGAAGGAGTCCCACGTGGACTCGACGAGGTCTGGCCGACCATCGACGTCGAGGTCCCGGAGACTCGCGCGGTTCACCCGGACCCCGGCCGTCGAGAAGCCGCTCGGGCCCGGAGCCGAGATCGTCGAATCGTAGTGCGACCGGCTGAAGGCCTGCACGCCAGCGCCGGAGTTGGCGAGCAGGTCCGTGATTGGGACCAGGCTGCCAACGCGCGACCATGAGAACCCGAGGCCTCCGTTCCGATACAGGTAGACCGCATCAGACGCGGACACGGTGTCCCAGGTCGGGAGCGCGTTCCGCCCGGGGTCGAACTGACTGAGGTTGTACTTCCAGGTGAGATCCGGCAGCCCGTCGCCCGTCAGATCCATGAGCGTCGAGAGGCCGTACACGTCGAAGTTGTCCCGTTGCCCCTCGCCGAAGAAGAGCGGATAGCACTTGCTTCCTGGGGTCGTCGTGCAGCTCAGGGAGAGAGGGGCGCTCCGGGGCGCGAGCCAGAAGTAGGGGTGCCCGGGCGCCCATGGCTCGAGGTTGCCCTCGCCATCGTTGAGGAAGATGAACCACCACTCCATCGTCGGCACGGCTGCGGCATCCGCAGAGCCCCTTACGACGCCGTCCAGATCGCCGTCGCCATCGAAGTCCTGGAGGGCGTGCGTCGTCGATGAGAAGCCGTCCCCCCCGAACGACGAGTCACCGCTATCGGACTCGAGGGGGATCGGCTGGTATTTGATCTCCGGGGTCTGGCTGAGGGTGCCGCCGAGGTTCTCGTAGATGAGCCAGGGATACCCGCCGCAGGTGTTGACCTGTGCGCTGACGAGCTCGCAGTTGATCTGCGCAATGGGTTGGCCGGGCACAGGAACATCGGCCTGGTCGTGTGACGAGCAGCTAGCTCGACACCGTTCGTAACAACCGACTTGGTCGTCGTGGCAGTCGCCTCCCGGCTCGCTGCGCATCTCGACCGAGTCGAAGCAGGCGTCCAGGCAGCCCTGAGGCGGGTCGGGATCGCTATGGTTCACGAAGTTGCCGCACGGGGTCAGCCCGGTAGGGCTCGCAAAGCAGTCGGCGATCTCGGCGTCATCGTAGTAGCACGTCGAACCGAAGTTGCCGGGAACGGGGCAGGTGATCGCCGCCTGGACGCACTCGTCGCTGAGGATCGGGCACGCGGCCAACTCGACGTTCGCATCGCAGGATGGCCATGGGCCAAATGGCTGGCTCAGGTTGGGGTTGTAGAAGAGGCTATGGTGGATCGCTGTGACGAGGTCGGGTCGACCGTCGCCGGTCATGTCGAGCCACCTGTAGACGAGGTTGGAGCCCGGGTTATCCTCGCAGCCCTCGATACTTCCCATGTTGTGCGTCAGCGTGTGCTGGCTGCTGAGGGAGCAGCCTTCGGCACCAGAAGGGGCCCCGAGAGCCCAGGGCAAGCGCGGGAGCGTGATCGTTGGGCTCGCCGGCCCGAACAGGATCTCGCCGGTGGGTTGACGGCCCAGGTTCCGGTGCCAAACGAACCGGCACTCGCTCGGGTCGTCCACGGTGCGAAGCCGATCCGGGCGGCCATCGCCATCGAAGTCGAGCAGCATCGCCTCGACCGTCGGCCAACGGCCGGGCGAGCGGGTGCCCCACGTTGGGACATCCGGTGAGCCGACCGTGGTCACGCCGACCTGGCTTTGATCGAAGGACCGCTCGAGCCGGTTGTACTCGAAGGTGACCGGCGGCAGGTCTACGCGGGGCTCCGTGTCGCCCCAGGCGCTCTCCTGGATGCGAATGAGCTGATGGAAGGGCCCATGACGATCCGTGCAGGAACTCGCCTTCTCGTCGTAGGTGAGTGAGATCTCCCGGGTGTGTTGCGCCGGGCTCCAGGACGCGCCAGGGGCATGCGCGTAGATGCGGATCTTCTGGAGACGCCCGCTCCTCGTGAGGTCGAGACGCGGGTCGTGTGTCACGGCGATTTCGTTGTTCTCGCAGGTGACGGACGCCCAGTCGAAGAGGATCGTCGCGAAGGGCGCGAGGTTTGGGGTCGTGGTTGGATTCGAAGTGTAGGTGATCGTTGAGATCCGAGATCCACTCCAGGAGTAGGTGATCGTGTTTCCGTAGGCGTCGACCGTTCGGGTCAGGGGCGTCCAGCCGACGTGGCCGAAGCCGTCGCCGAAGTAGTGGGTCACGCCGTTGGGAGCGAGCGCGCGCCAGCGGTACGCGACGTGGGCTGCCATGCGTTCGTATCGGATGTACCCGTCATCCGACTGTGCCCGGTAGGTGGCCAAGACATCCGGGTGAGACGCCCCCTCGTCGATGCGAACGAACGGGCGGTCACCTGAGAGTGAACTCGTGAATCGCTGCCGTTGCCAGCTCGTCGACGAGAGGCCCGCCATGTAGGTCTGCTCGAGGTACGAGTAGGACGTGTCGAGCTGGATCGTCGGGATCGGGAGTGTCCAGCCGTCGGCGATGCCGCCGTATTGCCCGGCTGACGACGAGTACACGAGGGAGAGGCTTGGCTGCATGCCCATCCGGCCCGGCGGCCGGTGATGGGGTACGCGTAGCGAAGGTCGCCGGTCTGGGTCGAGACGGTGGCGTCTTCGACGGCGATGTCGCGGCCCTTTGGCGCCTTGGGCTCGGTGAAGGTGTCGGGGACGGTGGTGAGGTCCCCGGGTGCGGCCCACAGAGGCGAGATGATGACGAACGAGAGGAAGAGCGCGAGTGCTCGCGCGGTTCGTGAACGTCGCTGCCTGGACATGTTCCCTCCTGCGATCGGTTTCCCGGCGAGCTGACGCGCGCCAGAGATGAAGACGCTCGGCGAGCGTCAGCGGTCGTCGTTACATGTGGATAGCTGGTCGGTGGCGCGCGCCGCCATGGCGCAGTCCCACTGCGCGCGAGTGACCGATTGTTCGCAGCGGACGAGAAAGCCGTCGCCCAGCGACGAGCGCAGCGCCTCGCGCGAGGCGTAAAGGCTGCCGTCGCCCGAGGCGACGGTTCTCAGTTCGACCAGGTGCTCGCGCAAGCGCAGGCACTCGGGTCGACCGATTCCGCCAGGCGCCGAGTCGCACCCACACATCGTTCCCACAAGCGCTACAGACAACGCCGTGCACGCGAGCCTCATCCGCACCTCCGACTTTACGGTCCTAGTTGTGCGCGACGGATGTGTCGCTGTCAAGGAGCATTGGCAGGGAAGTTGGACCCGCGTGGCAGACACGCTACGATCGCGGACGATGACGCGTGCCGAAGTCCTGTGCACAGTCGCGGTCCTGGTCGCCTTCACCAGCGCCTGCGGCGGCGATGGCGGCGATCCGGGCGATCCGCAGCCGGGGGAGCTGGTGCTCTACGGGGAGCCGTACACGGGCGGGCAGTTCCACCTCGGGCCGGTCGACTGGGAGGAGAGCCAGTGGCACAACGCGTGCGCGCCGGCCGGCGGCTATGCGCCGGCGATCGCGGCGGCGGAGGGCGTGTACCTGGCCGGGCTGTGGGGCGGGCTGCCCGACGTGGCGGGCGCGTGCGACTCCTGCATCTACGTCCAGACCGCGGCGGGCAAGACGGCGCTCCTGCGGGTGGTGACCTACGGCGACACCAGCGCCAACAGCATCGACGTCAGCCCGGAGGCCTACGGGATCCTCGACAGCGGCGAGTTCCCGCGGGCGATGACCTGGCAGTTCGCGAAGTGCAACGACACCGGGCCCATCTACGTCGACTTCCAGACCGAGGCCAACCCGTTTTGGACCAGCCTGTGGATCCGCAACGCCCGGGTGCCGCTGGCCCGGGTCGAGGTCACGAGCGCGAACCATCCGTCGCCGGTGGCGCTGGTGCGTGGCCCCGACGGCACGTTGACCGACGCCGCGGGGTTCGGCGAGGGGCCCTTCACGTTGACGCTGACCGGCGTCGACGGGCAGGTGGTGTCCGCGGCGTTCCCGTGGCCGACCGGCGGCGTCGGCGGCGCGACCCTGACCACCGCGAACTTCCGCTGACGGCGGAGGTCCGCGGACCGCGGTGCGCGCGTCAGTCGTCGATCGGCTCGAAGTCGGCCTTGGTGGCGCCGCACTCGGGGCAAAACCAGTCGTCGGGCAGGGCCTCGAAGGCGGTGCCGGGGGCGACGCCCGACGCGGGGTCGCCCTCGGACGGATCGTAGATGTGACTGCACACGGCGCAGCGATAACGCTTGGGCTTCTGCGGCATGGGGCGACGATCGCACGGCGCGCGGGCGCTGTGGCACGATGCCGTGGTGCGCTTCCTCGTCGGCACCAGCGGCTACGCCTACCCGCAATGGAAAGGCCGCTTCTACCCGCCGGAGCTGCCCGAGGATGACTACCTGGGTTACTACGCGGCGCGGCTGACCACGGTCGAGATCAACAACACGTTCTACCGGATGCCGAAGCCCGACGTGGTCGCGCGCTGGCGCGCGGCCGCGGGTCGGCCGGACTTCCGCTTCGTGTGGAAGGCGTCGCGCCGGGTGAGTCACCAGGCCAAGCTGCGGCCGCCCGAGGCCCACGACTCGATGGCCTACCTGTGGCGGATGGCCGAGCCCCTGGGCGACCAGCTCGGCCCGGTGCTGATCCAGACCCCGCCGTACCTGAAGAAGGACGCCGGGCTCCTGCGCGAGTTCCTGGCGGCGACGGTGCCCCCCGGCAAGGCGGTGGCCCTCGAGCTGGCCGCGCCGTCGTGGGACGACGACGAGACCGACCAGATCCTGGCCGACGCCGGGTGCGCGCGCTGCGTCGCCGACAAGGAGGACGGCACGGCGCGGGTGGTGCGGACCGCGCCGTGGCTGTACGTGCGCTTGCGCAAGGACGACTACGCCGACGCCGAGCTCGACGCCTGGCTCGACCGCCTGCGCGCGCTGGGGGGCGACACCGCCTGGGTGTTCTTCAAGCACGAGGACACCGCCCGCGGGGTCGAGCTGGCCCAGGCCCTGGCGGCCCGCGCTGCCGGTTGAGCCCGGCCGCGGATCGTGCGAGCATGGTCTTCGCCGTCCGCGTCTGATCGAGGTTCGCTATGTCCATCCCCGCGCGTGTGACCGCGGCCGTGGCCACCCTGGCTGCGGCGGTTGGGGTTGCGTCTGCCCAGCCGGCGTCGGCCCAGCCAGCCATCGCGCCGACCACCGCCCCGGGCGAGGCCGCGCCACCCACCGCCGACCTCGCGCCGCTGCCCCCGGCCGAGCCACCGACCAGCCCGCCGACGCCGGTCGGGGTCGAGACCGAGTTCCTGTCGGCGACCGCGATGCCGTGGGAGGTGATGGTCGATCGCCAGTCGATCTGTCAGACCCCGTGCAAGATCTACCTCGACGGTCCGCACTGGATCACGATGCGGACGCGCGAGGCCCGGCCGCTGCGCCTGGAGGTCGGCAACCTCGGCCTGCGCCCGAGTCAGGTGACCGCGCAGGACCTCGGCACCGGCAAGTACGCCACCGGGATCACCTTCACCACCCTGGGCGGCATGGCGGTGGTGGTCGGCGTCGTGCTCACCGCGGTCGGTTGCTCGGCCGACGACCGCGAGGGCATGTGTACCGCCGGCCTCATCACCGGCGGCGCCGGCGCGCTCACCACGCTGGGCGGCATCTGGCTCATCCGCGCGGGCCTGCCGCGGATCAAGGTCCGCGCCCTCGAGCGCCGCGGCCTGGCGCTGTACACCACCGGCACCGGCGGTGGCCTGGCCGGCGCGTTCTGACCGCGCGCTGACCGTGGTCGGGCGCGGGCTCGGATCGGCCTCCGGCTCGGGCTCGGGCTCGGGATCGGCCTCGGGATCGGGATCGGGATCGGGATCGGGCTCGGGCTCGGGCTCGGGATCGGTGTCGGGATCGAGATCGTGCGCCTGGCATGCCACATGCCACACCGGCGCGCATGGCTCGCGCGCTGCTGGGTTTCGCCACACTTCTCGCCCTCGCCGTCGGATGCGACGACACCACCGCGGTCTCGCCCGACGCCGCTGCGCCGGACGCGCCCGGGCTCGACGCGGGCGTGGTGGCGATGACGGTCGCGCTCAACCGCGATCCGGCGCCGGACCCCGATGACGTCCTGGTCGACGTGACCCTGACGATCGACGGCGTCGGCCGCGCCGGCGCGACGGTGGCGACCAGCGCGACCTCGGCCACGGTCGGGCCGCCGGCCGATCTCGGCGACGGCCGCTACCGGATCCGGGTCAGCCCGACGATCGCGTCGGGCGTGGTCGAGCTGTCGGTGACCGCCCTCGGGCAGCGCGTCGATCGCACCGCCCTCATCCTGCCGGTGGTCGCGTCGCACTGGGGCCAGCCCGAGCTGGTGCCGGGCCTGGTCAACACGCCGGGCTACGAGGACTCCGCCGAGGTCAGCCCCGATGGCGCCTGGCTCCTGGTGAGCGACACCTCACCGCTCGACATCATCTGCTGCGCGCTCGGCTGTGGCAGCGACGGTGCCGCCGCCCTCGATCCCGCCGGCGCCGCGTGCAACGTGAGCCTCGGGCCCCTCGGCCCGCCGGCCCGGCCGCGGTTCCCCGGGGCCGAGCGGTTCGTGTCGCCGACCGAGGTCCACGACGAGCTGCCGCCGCTGTGCGTCGACCTGCCGCCCGGCCAGGACTTCGCGATCGCGTTCCCGCCGGTGGCGGCCTACGGCTTTCGCCGCCAGCCCGACGGCAGCTTCGCCGAGCCGTTCCTCATCGCCTTCGACGCCGCCGGCATGCCTGGGTTGTACGGTCTGACCTTCGCCGCCCCGCCGGTCGGCACCGCGGCCACCGTGGTGTTCGCTCACGATACCCTCGATCAGTCGCCGACCAGCCCTGGCGTCGATCTGTTCCGCGAGTCGATCACGCTCGGCGCCGACCACCGCCTCGGCACGTACCAATGTGTCGGCGGTGTCGCCACGCCCGATCGCTACCCGGCCCGCGTGCCGCTGACCGATCCGTCGAGCGTGCAGGGCAACCCGACGGTCGTGCCCGACGGCATCATCTACGACAGCGAGAACGCCGCCCAAGATCTGTTCTTCGTCGCCGGCGATCCTCTCGGGGCGACGCCCCTGGCGGCCCCGGTGCGGGTCGCGCTGTCGACCGCCGAGCGCCACGAGACGATGCCGTACTTCCGCGACGGTCGGCTGTTCTTCTCGGCCGACAACCAGGCCCTGGTGTCGTCGGCGCGGGCCCCCGGCGGCAACCCCGGGCAAGCCGCGACCTGGGGGCCGGAGCGGACCGAGCTCGCGCTCGTGGCCCCGGGAACCTCGCCCGGTGAGGTGGTCGCGATCGGCGAGCCGTCGATCGAAGAGCGCAGCGGCGTGACCTCGCTGTACTTCGTCTACGGCCTGCGCACCGCCACCGGCACCGATCTCGGCGTGGCCCGGGTCCGCGCGGCGCCGTGACGTCGGGCGTCGCCGCGCCGTCGACAGCGCGCGGCCGAGCGGAGTAGCCTCGCGCCGGTGATCCCGCGTCGCGCCGCGCCGCAGCGGTACCAGCTCAGCAAGCGCGCCCTGGCGGTCGTCGCCAGCGGCCACCCGTGGATCTTCCGCGGCCTGACCTCGAGCGCGCTGGCCGCCTTCGCCGACGGCCAGTGGCTGGCGCTCTACGACGGCGGCAACCAGGTGGTCGGCCACGGCGTCTACGCCGCCGAGGGCGCGATCGCGATCCGCGTGGTCAGCCGCGGCCCGATCCGGCCGCGCGGCCGCGACTTCGCGGCGCGGATCGATCGCGCGCTGGCCGCCCGGGCGCGTCTGCGGGCCGAGACCGATGGCTTCCGAGCGATCGCCGGCGAGAGCGACGAGCTGCCGGCGGTCGTCGTCGATGTGCTGGGACCGGCCGTGGTGGCCCAGGCCTACGCCGCCGGGTTCGACGCCCTGGCGCGGCTGGCGGCGGTGCGGGTGGCGCGCGCCGTCGGCGCCGCGGGCGTGGTGGTGCGCGTCCCGACCCGGCGGTTCGGCGCCGCCGCCGGGCCGCGGGTCGTCGCCGGCGCGGTGCCCGACGTGGTCGCGGTCCGCGAGGGCCCGCTGGCCTTCGCGGCCAGTCCGAAAGCCGGACAGAAGACCGGGGCCTTCCTCGATCTGCGCGGGCTGCGACGCTGGGTGCGCGAGGCCCGGCTCGACGGTGCGCGCGTGCTCAACCTGTTCGCGTACACCGGCATGATCGGCCGCGCCGCCGAGCACGCCGGGGCCGCGGTGATCACGCAGGTCGATCGCGACGGCGCGGCGCTGGCCTTCGCGGCCGCCCATCACGTCGGCGAGCCCGCGCGCCACCGCTTCGTCACCGCCGACGTCTTCGGGTTCCTGCCCCAGGTCGCCGAGCCCTATGAGCTGGTCGTCGTCGATCCGCCGTCGATGACCTCGCGGATCGAGCAGGTGCCCGGGGTCCTGGCCACCTACCGTCGGCTCCACGCCGCCGCCGCGGCCCGAGTCGCGCCCGGCGGCCACCTGATCGTCGCGTGCTGCACCTCGCGCGTCACCCGCGCCGACTTTCGCGCTACCGCGCGCGCCGCGATCGGGGCCGGCTTCGTGTCGGTCGCCGAGCTGCCACCCGAGGTCGATCACCCGGTCCGCTTCCCCGAGGCCGACTACCTGAAGGTGCTGGTGTTCCGTCGGGCCAGCGGCGGCGATGCCTGAGCTGCCCGACATCGCGATCTACGTCGAGCGCCTGGCGGCCTTCACGCGTGGCCACGCGCTCACCGGCGTGCGGATCGCCAGCCCGTTCCTGGTGCGGACGATCGCGCCGGCGCCGGCCGAGCTGGTCGGTCGACGCGTGACCGAGGTCGGTCGCCTGGGCAAGCGCCTGATCCTGTCCTTCGACGGCGACGTCCACGCCGTGATCCACCTGATGATCGCCGGGCGGCTGCGCTGGCGCCCACCCGGGGCCAAGCTGCCCGGGCGCCTGGGCCAGGCCGCCTTCGACTTCGCCCACGGCACGCTCTTGTTCACCGAGGCGTCGAAGCAGAAGCGGGCGTCGCTGCACCTGGTCGCCGGCCGCGCCGGCCTGGCCGACTTCGATCGCGGTGGCCTCGATCTGTTCGCCGCGACCCCGGCGACGTTTCTGGCCGCGCTCACCGCCGACAACCACACGATCAAGCGCGCGCTGACCGATCCGACGATCATCGACGGCGTCGGCAACGCCTACTCCGACGAGATCCTCCACGCCGCGCGGATGTCGCCGTTCCGCCAGACCCGCCAGCTCACGGCGGCCGACGCCGCCGGCCTCCTGACCGCGGCCCAGACCTGCCTGGCGGACTGGACCGCGCGCCTGCGCGCCGAGGTCGGCGACGGCTTCCCCGAGGAGGTCACCGCGTTCCGGCCCGAGATGGCGGTCCACGGTAAGTACGGTCAGCCGTGCCCGCGCTGCGGCGCCCCGGTGCAGCGGATCAAGTACGCGGACAACGAGTGCAACTACTGCGCGCCGTGCCAGACCGACGGTCGGCTCCTGGCCGATCGCGGGTTGTCGCGGCTGCTCAAGGCCGACTGGCCCAAGACCCTGGCCGCCCTCGAAGAGCGCCGCGCCACGGTCCGGTCCGGAGCCCCGCCGCCGACCCGGCTGACCCCGCCGGCCCCCATCCCGC
Organism: Kofleriaceae bacterium; assembly: GCA_018057825.1. Classification (GTDB taxonomy): domain Bacteria; phylum Myxococcota_A; class Polyangia; order Haliangiales; family Haliangiaceae; genus UBA2376. The sequence continues at coordinate 392,922 of JAGPCY010000001.1, forward strand.
CGGCCCCGACCCCGCCGGCCCGGCTGACCCCGCCGGCCTCGACCCTGCCGGCCCCCCCGGCCGCCGCCCCGGTGGCCTCGCCAGCCTCCCCGCCGCCAGCCCCGGTGCCGGCGACCCCGGCGCCCCGGTCAGGCGTCGGTAAGAAACCGCGCCGCCGGTAGACCCGGGGCGGGCCTGGCGCGTCTGACGGCGACATCTGGCGCATCGCGCGCGGGGCCTGTCGGCCCGGCCAGCGTGGCGCCCCGTCGCCGCGAGGACCCATGCGCAAGCTCCTGTCTGCCTTCTTGTTCGCCTCTGCCGTCTCGTCCGCCGCCTGCTCGCCGCCGCCCAAGCGCTCGACCTTCGTCAAGGTCGACCAGGTCGCCCTGGGCAAGGTCGTGGTCTACCGCAACGGCGTCGCCTTCTATCAGCGCCGGGCTCAGGTCGAGGGCGGCAAGCTGACGGTGAGCGTGCCGCGCGATCGGGTCGACGACTTCCTGAAGTCCTTGACCGTGGTCGACGCCAAGACCCAGACCCCGCTGCCGGTCAGCTTCCCGCGCCAGCAGACCGAGGGTGGGCCGTTCCTCCAGATGACCCTGGACGTCCCGACCGCGACCCAGCCCGGGCAGACCGCCGACGTGCTCCTGACCTACGTGACCGAGGCGCCGGTGTGGAAGCCCTCGTACCGCATCGCCCTGGGCGGCGACGGCAAGGTCATGCTCGAGGGCTGGGCCATCGTCGACAACACCTCGGGCGAGGACTGGAAGGACGTGAAGGTCGGCGTCGGCTCGAGCTCGGCCTTGTCGTTCCGCTACGACCTGTGGAGCGTGCGCACGGTCGAGCGCGAGCTCTTGCAGATCGACGAGCAGTTCGCGGTCGCGCCGCCGACCGCGGTCTCGCCCTACGGCGGCGCCCAGCAGGGCCAGGGCGCGGTCATGGTCGCCGAGCTCGGCGACGACGAGATCCGGCGCCCGGCCGGGCACCCCGAGAACCTCGACGCCCGCCTGGCCAAGAACGCCGAGGAGGCCGAGGCCTACGCGCCGTCGCTCGACGCGAGCGACTTCGGGGGGCTGAGCGACGGCGACTACGCGCCGACCTCGACCGGATCGTCCCGCGGCGGCGGCGCCGGCGTCGGCGGTGGTCGCGCGCGCCCGGCCAGCAGGGCGCCGGCCCGCGAGCCCAAGCCGGTCGACAAGGCCAAGGACGCCAAGGTCGCCAAGCTCCAGCAGGAGCGGGCCCAGCTCGAGTACCAGCGCTCGCGGGTCTCGGAGGGCGACCGCAAGGTCGCGTCCCTGGCGCCCGACCTGATCAAGAGCCGGCGCAACCTGATCATCGAGGGCTACGCCGATCCGAACGAGCCCGGCAGCGAGCAGCGGGCCATGGACCGCGCCAACATCGTCAAGATGCAGCTCATCGACGCCGGGGTGCCGCCGGCGCAGATCCGCGTCGTCAACCGCGGCGCCGCGCCCGGCCAGCGCGCCGGCGTGCGCATGGTGACCGAGGCGCCGACCCCGGAGAAGGACGCGGCCGATCCGAGCAAGGCCGCCGACGGCGCCGCCGCCCCGGTCGGCGAGAGCCACTTCCAGTCCGACGTGCCGATGACGGTGGCCCGCGGCACCAGCGTGATGGTGTCGATGGTGCGGGCCGAGACCGCCGGCGAGGAGGTCTACCTCTACGACGCCGAGAGCGAGCGCGGCAACGACAAGTTTGCGTTCAAGGCGGTCCGGCTCCACAACCCGACCGACTCGACCCTCGAGACCGGCCCGGTCACGGTCTACGGCGCCGACCGCTACATCGGCGAGGGCCTGACCGAGCCGATCCCGCCCAAGGCCAACGTCGTCGTGCCGTTCGCCCTCGATCGCCAGATCGTCGTCGACAAGGACGAGGGCACCGAGAACCAGGTGGCGCGCCTGGTGACGCTCCAGCGCGGCATCCTCACCGCCGAGGTCCAGCACATCAAGCGGACCAAGCTGACCTTCACCAGCCGGCTCCACGTCCCGACCAAGCTGTACATCCGCCACACCACCGAGAAGGGCTGGCTCCTGATCGACGCGCCGTCGACCTTCGAGCGCCTCGGCGACGCCCACCTCTACGAGGTCGCGCTGGCCGCCGGCGAGACCAAGACCGTCGAGATCGCCCAGGCCACGCCGCTGACCCGGACCCTCGACCTGGCGTCGCCGACCACCCTCGACATGATGAAGGTCTTCGTCGACAGCCCGCACCCGTCGGCCGAGCTGCGCAAGCAGTTGAAGGACCTCCTGGCGATCCACCGCGAGGTCATCGACACCGACGAGAAGATCATCAACCTGCGCGATCGGGCCGGCGAGTACCGGGTCCGCATGGACGAGCTCAACGAGCAGATCCTGTCGCTGCGCAAGGTCAAGACCGCGACCAGCCTGTCGCGCAACCTCCAGGAGAAGATGAAGGAGATCTCGGACCGCGTGCAGCGGACCACGATCGACATCGTCGATCACCAGGAGAAGCTGATGCTGGCCAAGGTCCGGTTCCAGGACGCGCTGGCCGAGCTGACGCTGCCCGACGCCGCCGCGTCTCTCGCGGTCAAGCCGTAGGGGGTCGGGATCGGGATCCCCGACGCCGTCGCGTCCCTCGCGGTCAAGCCGTAGGGCGTCGGGTCGGGATCGGGGGTCGGGATCGGGATCGGGATCGGGATCGGGATCGGGATCGGGATCGGGATCGAGGCTCGCGATCCGATCGCCGTTGGCGCTGGCCGCTACCGCCAGCCGCCCTCGATCCACACGTAGCGGTCCCCTTGCAGGGTCCAGGCGCCGGCGTGCCAGGCCCGGCCGGCCTTCTGGCGCGCCCAGTGACCGGGCACCCACACGTACTCGCCGTCGCGCCAGGCGTGGTGCCCGGCGACCCAGACGTGGCCGGCGCGCGGCGGCTGCGGCGCCTCGACGATCGGCGGCGGCGGCGGCGCGGTCGGGTAGGCCGGGACGTCGATCCACACGTCGGCCTGCCACTCCCAGCGCCCGCCGCGGTCCCGCCACTCGCCGCGGCGCCAGCGCTTGCCGGGCTGCTGCTTGGCCCACTTCCCGCGGACCCAGGTCCACTGACCGCCGCGCCAGTCCCAGCGACCCTCGATCCACACCATGCCGCGGCGGCCGCGGCCCGGGCGCTCGGCGCGGGGCGCCGGCGGGGCGCTGTTCGGATGGGTCACGATCACCGGCGCGGGGGTCGGGGCGACCACCACCGGCGGGGTGGGCGGGCGCACCACGACCACCGGCGGCTTGACCACGACCGCCGGCGGGCGGACCACGACGACCGGGCGCTTGCCGCGGCCGCGGCCCCGGTCGCGATCGCGATCGGCGGCGGCCAGGGAGGTCGCGGCCAGGAGGACGGCCAGCGACAGAGACAGGGTGCGTGCGAGGCGGGACATGGGTGCTCCTGGGCAGGTCACGGGGGTGACCCGGGATGGACGGCCACGGCCGGGCCGGCATTCACGCGGCGTGGCCCGATCATGACCCGGCGGGGAGGGCGAGGTTAGGGCCGCGCTCAGCCCGAAAGGCCAGATCAGCCGGTCGCCAGCAGCTCGGCCGGATCGTGGGCCGAGAAGATCGCGACGTCGGCGTGCTCGGCCCGCAGCCGCCGCAGCGCGTCCTGCGAGGCCAGGCGCGCGCGGTTGTCGACCGCCATCAGGCGCTGGAAGGCCCGCAGGCCGAAGGGCGCGCGGCCGCCGTCGTCGAGCTCGGCGTGGTGGAAGTAGGCGTCGCCGGCGTGGACCAGCCAGCGGTCGCCACCGCCGACCACGACCGCCGAGTGGCCGCGGGTGTGACCGTGCATCGGCAGGAGCGCGACGTCGGCGTCCAGGCCGGCCAGGCGTCGCACCGCCGGGAGGCCACGCCAGGTGTCGCCGGTCTCGGCGACCGGGGCGAAGCGCGCGCCGTGGGCCCACTGATGCGGCAGGTAGCGGCGGCGCTCGCCGACGGTGGCGCGCGCGGTGGCGGCGTCGAGCTCGCGCTGGTGCAGGTGGACGGTGGCGTGAGGGAAGTCGGCCAGGCCACCGGCGTGATCGAGATCGAGGTGCGTGACCACGACGTGGCGGACGTCGGTCGGGGTGAAGCCGAGCGCGGTGAGCTGGGCGGCGGCGCACTCGTCCTGGCGCAGCACCGGCCCGGTCAGGGTGCGGAACGCCCCGGGCAGGAGCTTCGGGTCGGCGCACTCCTGGGTGCCCCAGCCGGTGTCGACCAGGACCAGCCCGTCGCGGGCGGTCTCGAGCACGAGGCAGTGACAGATCATCAGGCCGCGGCGCAGGCCGGTGCCGGAGCCGATCGCGCCGCCGGCCAGCGGGCACATCGTGCCGCAGTTGAGGTGATGGACGCGGGGCGCCGTCATCGCTGGATCGGGTACGCGCGGAGCACGGCGTCGAGCTCGAGCTGGGGTGGCGTCGCGAGCTCGATCGCCCGGAGGTTGGCCTCGAGGGCCCGGCGCTGGTCCTCGATCTCCTGGAACCGCTGCTGGTGCTCGCGCAGGCGCTCGAGCTCGGCCGAGCGGGGCGCGGCCCGGCTCACGACGGCCCCGATCGCGGTCAACGACAGCACGACCAGGCCCAGCCACAGGACGATCTGGCCGAGCGCGATCGCGTGGCGCCCGGCGACCCGGGCGCCATGGCGAGCGACGGCGCTGGCGTGATCGAGGTGACCGGCGCCGTGGACCTGGGCGCGAGCGATCGGGGAGCGCGGCATCGCGTCGATGGTACGGCGCGGGCGCACGCGGTGCAATCTCGGTCGTCGGTCGTCGGTCGTCGCTACTTGCCGGTGACGCGGGCCAGCTCGGGGGCGGCCTGGCCGCGCGACGCGAAGGGGCCGTTGTCCTGGTAGCGCTTGTTCTGCAGCCGGTTCAGGAACACCCGCGACCGCCAGCCCAGGTAGCCGCGGGCGAAGGTCGTGACCTGGCGCGGGTCGGTGTACGGGTTCTTGAGCCCACCGACCGAGACCAGGGCCAGGACCTGCTCGGCGACCGACACCGGGCAGCCCTCGAGGCGCATGTGGGTCGCGGCCTTGGTCGCGGCGGCCTTGGCGGTGGTCGACGCCAGCTTGGCGAAGATGTCGTCGTGGCGAGCGTGGTGGGGATCGTGGGTGGCGCGGTCCTGGTAGCGCGACCGGATCTGCACCAGCTTGCCGCCGAGCTGGCCGCTCCACTCGGCGCAGTCGCCGATGAAGATGACCTTCTCGCCCGGGCCGGCGGCGATCGGGCCGTCGTACTTGCCGAAGACGACGTGGAGGCGCGGCAGCTTGGCATCGCACTCGGCGTCGTAGACCCGGAGGATCTCGATCGCCTCCTCGATCGCGCCCGGGCAGCCGCCCCAGCAGTAGTCGGAGTGCTCGGGCTCGGGCGGCGGGCCGGCGTAGGCGGTGATGTTGGTGCCCTCGAAGTACTTCTCGACCCGGATCAGCCCGACCTTGAAGCCGCGGGCGCGGGCCCGGGCCTCCTCGAGGGTGACGTCGCCGGTGATCTTGATCCGCGCCAGGTCGGTGGTGCCGAAGCCGTTGTCCTCGGCCAGGCGGATGTGCTCGATGCCGCGCGGGTCGAGGCCGATGATCGCGCTGCACACCGCGTCGAACGCGACCTGGCTGTTGCCCATGATGATGAGCCCGAGCGAGAACGGCGTCGGCGTCAACATCCGGCCCTCGCCGGCGACGATGCCGTCGATCGCGATGAACTGCGGCTGGATGATGTACTGGAGGTCGGCGATCTTCTCGTTGAGCTTGTGATCGTGGTCGATCAGCCGGTGGCGATCGTCCTGGATGCCGATGTAGTTCTTCATCGAGAACGTCACCGTCGTCCACGGGTGGGCCTTGAACTTCGGCATGTTCACGAAGAAGTCGGCGCGGGCCACCGGCTCGGGGGTGAACAGGTAGTCGCGCAGGCGGGTCGGGTGCGACAGCGGGATCTCGACCTGGCGGGTCTCCTCGAAGCAGTGGCGGGTCACGCCGCCGACCCGGGCGATCGCGTCGTCCCAGCCCGACTGCTCGAAGGCCAGCCGGGTCGGCACGGTGATGCCGCAGCGCTCGCCGACCGCCAGCTCCTCCATCGAGCCGGCGCCGACGTCGCGCAGGGCCTTGAGCATGGCCTCGCCGCACTCCGGGCGGGTGAAGGCGTGGGGGAACATTTCGCCGGCCGCCACCAGGTTGGGCTTGACCAGGGTCCGACCGAAGGGCCGCAGGTTCAGCTCTTCGAGGCCCTCGCGGTAGATGCGGCGGAGGGTCTCGACGTCGTAGTCCTTGCAGGCGCGGATGATGACGCGCGGCTCAGCCGGGATGCGCATGGCGGCAGTGTAGCGCCTGCCGTTGACCGCGGGTCAACAGAGGTCGTTCGCGTCAGCCCGCGATCGGGTCGCCGTCGTCGGCCCAGGCGCTGCCATGGAGATCGCGCGCGTCGAGGGACGCCAGGAGCGCCTGGTAGTACGGGTGCCCGGCCAGGGTCGCGGAGTCGCCGACCACGAGCAGGAAGCGCCGGGCCCGGGTGAGCGCGACGTTCATGCGCCGGGTGTCGGTGAGGAAGCCCAGCTCGCCGTCGGGGTTCGAGCGCACGGTGTCGACGATCACCGCCTCCTTCTCGCGGCCCTGGAAGCCGTCGACGGTGGCGATCTCGAGGCCGGCCGCGCGCTCGCGGGCCAGGAGCGCGCGCAGGCGGCGGACCTGGGCGTCGTAGGCGGCGATCACCGCCAGGTCGGTCGGCGCCAGGCCGCGCCCGAGGAGGCGCCGGACCTCGCGCGCGATGCGCTCGGCCTGCTCAGGGTTCCAGGTCGAAGGATCGCGGCGATCGGCCTCGCCTTCGTCGGGGCCGCCCCGGCGATCGGTCCAGTCCTTGCCGGCGGTGTCGAGGAGCCACAGCGCCTGGCCGCGCTCGGGATCGTCGACGACGCCGAGATCGATCAAGGTGTGGGCGCCGACCGCCGGCGCCGCCACCAGGGCGCCGCCGTACTTCGACACCGACGGGAACGCCATGATGTCGGCGTGCATGCGGTGCTGCTGGACCAACATCGGCGCGCCGGCGGCGGCCGCCCGGCGCTCGAACAGCGTCGTGCCCAGCCCGGCGCGGGCGGCGTCCGGGTCGAGGACCGTCGGCGGGAGCTGGTGGGGATCGCCGGCCAGGACCACGCGCTCGCCGCGCGCCAGGGCGACCAGGGCCAGGGGATCGGGCGCCTGGGTCGCCTCGTCGATCACGACCAGCGGGAAGACTCGGTCGCCCAGCGCGTGATGATCGGCGCCGGCGCAGGTCGCGAGCAGGACCGGCGCGGTGGCCAGGAGGTGGGCCTCGGCCTCGGCCAGGGCGGCGCGGGCGTCGCGCTCGAGGGCGCGGACCTCGGCCCAGCGATCGCGGGCGTCGGCGCCGCGGGTGGCCAGGGCGGCGCGGCGCTCGTCGCGGGCGCGATCGCCGAGGTCGCGGGCCAGGCGGGCGCCGTCGGAGGCGGCGACCAGGGCGTCGAGGCTCCGGGCCTCGAGCGCGGGGGCGATCCGGGCCGGGTGGCCGAGGCGGAGCGCGGCGACACCCGCGGCCAGCAGGCGCTCGCCCAGGTTGTCGACCGCGGTGTTGGACGGCGCGGTCACCAGGACCTGCTGACCAGCGGCGACCGCGTGGCGGATCACCTCGACCAGGGTCCGGGTCTTGCCGGTGCCCGGCGGGCCGTGGATGAGCGCGACGTCGTCGCTGTGGAGCGCGCCGTCGACCGCGGCGCGCTGGGCGTCGTCGAGGTCGCGATCGAAGGACGTCCACGGGGTCGAGCGTCGGCGCGCCGCCGGGCGCTGGCCGTGGAGGACGTCGAGCATGCGGGCCAGGGCGCTGGTCGGCTTGGCGGCGCGGGCGCGGGCGATCGCCCGGTCGCCGCGCTCGAAGCTCGACTCCGGCGCCTCGACGTCGAGGTTGCAGCCGGCGTCGACGATCGCGTCGGGGAGATCGCCGGTCACCAAGACGATCAGCTCGCCGCGCTCGGGGCGTGCGATCACGCCGCGGACGACGTCGGGCTCGGTCGGGGCCTGGCGCCACAGGACGATCGGATCGCCGGGGCCGAGGCGGACCTCGCCGAGATCGACGGTGCGCGGCGGGGTCAGCCACACCCGGGTCCGGCCGCCGGCGGCCGGGCGAAAGTCGCTGACCGTGAGCTGGGCCAAGGCCAGGCCGCGCGCGACCCGGGTCGCCAGGGTCGCCCCGTCGCGCGCCTCGCGAAACCGCCGGCGGGCGGTCGCCCGTTCGGCCCGCCATAGCTCGGACAGCCGGAGGAGCCAGGCGTCGACGACGTCGGACACGCGGCGAGGGTAGCGGATCTCACGGGCCGCCGGCGATGAGGCCAGGCCGGCGCGGCGGCCGTCACGTTTCGGACCGCTGGGTCGTCCTGGCCGTGGAGGTCCTATGGCACCCGCACAACTCGCAGTCCTCGGAGGTGGCTACGCTGGCGTCCTGGCCGCGCGCCGCCTGGCCGCTACCTTGGGCGACGCCGCGCGCGTCACGCTGTGGACGTCGGGCGATCGCTTCGTCGAGCGCATCCGCCTGCATCAGCTCGCGGCCGGTCAGGCGATCGCCCGTCGCGCGCTCGCGCCGCTGCTCGGTCGCGCGAGCCTGGCGCGCGCCCAGGTGCGCGCGATCGATCCGGTGGCCCGCACGGTCGAGACGAGCGTCGGGACGATCGCGCCCGACTTCGCCGTCCTCGCGCTGGGCAGCGCCACCGCGCGCGCGATCCCGGGCAGCGAGCACGCCCTGACTCTCGACGATCCTGGCGCGGCGACGGCGGTGGCGGCGGCGGCGGCCGGCCCGCGGCCCGGACCGCTGGCGATCGTCGGTGGTGGCTTGACCGCGATCGAGCTGGCCGCCGAGCTGGCGGCGGCCTGGCCGGCCCGCCGGCTGGTCCTGGTGACCCGCGGCCGGCTGGGCGATGGCGCCCTGGGCCCGGCGGCCGCGGCGATCGCGCGGGCCGCGCTGGTCGCCGGTGGCGTCGAGCTGATCGAGGGCGCGACCGTCGAGACCATCGCGCCCGACGCGATCGTGATCGACGGCGCGCGGCGCGCGGTGGCGGCGACCGTCCTGTGCGCCGGCTTCGTGGCCTCGCCGCTGGCGGCGGCGGCCGGTCGGCCGGTCGATCGGCTCGGTCGGATGCTGGTCGATGACACCCTGGCCGCCGACGCCGCGGGCTGGCTGTGGGGCGCCGGTGACGCTGCGATGCCGCGCGACCCGATCGGGGCCCGCCTCGATCCCGGCTGCAAGACCGCGCTACCGATGGCGGCGCGGGTCGCTGACAACCTTGCGGCGGTGGTGCGCGGGCGCGAGCCCATCGGGTTTCGCTTCGGCGACACCGGGGCCTGCGTCAGCCTGGGCCGACGGGTCGCGGTGATCGAGCGCCGCGCCGCCGACGGCGCACCCCGCGGCGTGATCGGCGGTCGGCCGGCGGCGTGGCTCAAGGAGTGGGTGGTGCGCTCGACGGTGGCGACCGTGCGCTGGCGATGGGCGCAGCGCAGCCTGGCCCTGTATCATCGGCGCGGGGTCGCGGTCCTGGCGGCCTCGTCGGCCCTGGCCCTGCCGACCTCCCCGCCATGACCGTCGACGAGCCCCTCGCGATCTTCGCGGCGCTGCGGCCGCGGCTGTTCGGGATCGCCTACCGCATGTTGGGCAGCGCCGCCGAGGCCGAGGACGTCGTGCAGGACGCCTGGGTGCGGTGGAGCGGCGCCGCGCAGCGCGAGATCGAGGACCCGACCGGGTTCCTGGTGACGATGGTGGCGCGCCAGGCCCTCGATGTGCTCGGCTCGGCGCGCGTGCGTCGGGCCGCCTACGTCGGGCCGTGGTTGCCGGAGCCGATCGCCACCGCGCCGACCACCGATCCCCACGCGCTGTCCCTGGCGTTCTTGCACCTGCTCGAGCGCCTCACGCCGGCGGAGCGCGCGGCCTACCTCCTGGTCGAGGTCTTCGACTACCGCCACGCCGAGGTCGCGGCGATGCTGGGCAAGACCGAGGCCGGCTGCCGGCAGCTCGTGGCGCGGGCCCGCAAGGCGGTGCGCGCTGGGCGACCGCGACCGGTCGCGCCCGACGCCCATCAGCGGATCCTCGTCGAGTTCCTGTCGGCGTGCGCGAGCGGCGACGTGGCCGGGCTCGCGCGCATGCTGGCCGACGACGTCGCCTGCCTGTCCGACGGCGGCGGCCGGGTGACCGCGGCCCGAAGGGTGGTGACCGGACCCGATCGGGTGGCCCGCATGATGATCGGTCTGGCCCGCAAGCAGGCGGGCACGGCGCCGCGGCTGGTCTGGCTCAACGGCGAGCCGGCCCTAGTGCTCGCCGCCGCCGAGGGGATCGCGGCGGTCGTGACCGTGGCGGTGGTCGAGGCCCGCATCGCCACGATCTGCCTCGTCCGGAACCCGGACAAGCTGCGCGGGCTGGCGGCGCCGCGCGACGTCGGGTAGGGCCGCGGCGGGGACGAGGCCGAGACCGAGACCGAGACCGAGGCCGAGACCGAGACCGAGACCGAGACCGAGACCGAGGCCGAGACCGAGACCGAGACCGAGACCGAGACCGAGACCGAGACCGAGAAGGAGGTGAGGGGCGAGGTGAAGCGCGCTACCGGCCCCGGACCGCGCGCCGGACGTCTTTGCCGACCGACCAGCCGGTGGCGGCGCCGCCCTCCATGAAGCCCTGGGCCTCGAGGGAGGTGTGCTCGCCGCAGAAGAACACGCCGCCCTGCGGCTCGATCTCGTAGCCGGCGAAGGCGCCGTACTGCCCGGGCCGATAGAACGAGTAGGACGCGTTGAAGAGCGGCGCCTTGTGCCACAGCGACTGGGTCGCCCGGCCGTTCCAGTGCAGGCCGGGGTACACCGGGCCGAGCTGCCCCAGGCCGATCGTCGCGTCGGCCCGGACCCCGGCGTTGGCAGCGGTCGCGAACGCCGTCGTCGTGCGCATCGCGTCGGTGACCGAGCCGCCGGAGTACAGGTTCAAGATGCCGGGCGTGCCGGGCTGGCCTCGGGTCACCTCCCACGACGCCTGGTAGCCGGTGTCGCTGTAGCTCGAGCCGTTGGCGATGCCGGGCCACGGGCCGGCGCCGAGCCAGCCGCGCTGCGTGAACTGGAGCTGCAGCTTGCCGTTGTGACCGCGGCCGAGGTCGCAGATCGCGGCCCGCTTGCGATCGTCGAAGCCGGCGTCGGCGTAGTCGAAGGTGTAGGCCGCGAAGGGCACCGCCAGGACGACGTAGTCGACGGTGCGCTCGATGGTCTGGCCGCCGCGGGTGAAGGTCAGGCGGTAGCGGCCGCCTGGGGTCTGGCGCAGACGCGCCAGGCGATGGCCGTACTCGACGCGCGGGCCGAGGTGGGCGGCGATGGCCTCGGGCAGGGCCTGGTTGCCGGCGCGCAGGTGGTAGCGCTCGTCGGACTCGCCGAACACCGCGAGCTTGCCGCGCTCGGGCTGGTACGCCAGCAGGTAGAGCAGGTTCAAGGCCGACTGCTCGTGGGTGTCGGCGCCGAACTCGATCGCGTAGGCCAGATCGAGCACCGCGCCCAGCGGCGAGGTGTGGCCGCCGGGGACCCGCGACTCGATCCAGTCGTAGACGGAGATCGTGTCGAGGGCCTCGGCGCTGGCGCGGTAGTCGTCCCAGGTGGTCGGGAACGGCGCCGCGCGCAGGTCGGCGCGCACCGTGCGGTAGATCGCGTCGAAGTCGGCGTCGGCGTCGGCCTTGGCGTAGTAGCCGCCGAGCACGCGATAGGTCTCGTCGGAGCCGGCCGGCTGGACCGCGAACAGATCGTCGACCACGAGGCCGAAGCGCGCGGCGAGATCGAGGACGGTGGTGTGCCCGGTGTCGATCAGCTCGCCGCCCCACTCGGTCTGCTGACCGGCCGCCCAGTAGCCGGTGCGGTTGGTGAACATGCGGCCGCCGGCGCGATCGCTGGCCTCGTAGATCGTGGCGTCGATGCCGGCGTCGGCCAGGCGCAGCGCGCAGGTCAGGCCGGCGATGCCGGCGCCGACGATCGCGACCGACGGCTGGCCGCCGGCCGCGCGGGCGACCCGGGTGGTCGCGGCCAGGCCGAGCGCCGCGCCGCCGCCGATCAGGAGATCGCGTCGCGACGGGCGCGGCGCGGTGGCGGCGCGTTCGCCAGCGCGGTCTCGGGCCTCGGCGATCGACTGGCCGGCGCGACGAGCCAGGACGACGTCGCGCCAGCGGGTACGGAGCGATGCGAGCAGGGGTGTGCGGGCCATGGTCTCAAAGGTAGCGGGGTGGGCGCGTAGGCCGCTAGGAGCCGATGTGCGCCCGCCGGCGCCGCGGTACGCTCGTGCGCGATGGTCGAGCCCCATCGCTTCGACGTGATCGTGATCGGCGGTGGCCACAACGGCCTGGTCGCCGCCGGCCTCCTGGCCAAGCGCGGTCGCCGGGTGGTGGTCCTCGAGCGGCGGCCGGTGGTCGGCGGCGCCGCGATCACCGAGACGCCGTGGGGGCCCACCTACCGGGTGACCTCGCTATCGTACGTGGTCAGCCTGTTGCCGCCAGCGGTCATCGAGACCCTCGAGCTGGCGCGCCACGGCTATCGGGTCTACCCGCAGCACGGCTACTTCGCGCCGCGCGCCGACGGTCGCTACCTGATGCTCCCCGAGGAGCCGGCCCGGCGCGCCGCCGAGGTCGGCAAGTTCGAGCCGCGCGACGTCGCCGCCCTGGCGCGCTGGGACGCCTGGCTCGGCGAGCTGGCGGCGGTGCTCGGCCCGCTCCTCACCACGGTGCCGCCGCGCCTGGGTTCGCGGTCGCCCGGCGAGTTGTGGCGACAGCTCGCGCTGGCGTGGAAGCTGCGTCGGCTCGACGCCACCGGGGTGGCCGACGTCACCCGCCTCATGACCATGAGCATCGCCGATCTGCTCGACGATCACTTCGCGTCGCCGGCGGTGAAGGGCGTCCTCGCGGTGTCGGGCATCATCGGCACCTGGGCCGGACCGCGCTCGCCGGGCACCGCCTACGTCATGGCTCACCACAAGCTGGGCGACGTCGGCCTGGGCCAGACCGGCGCCTGGGGCTTCCCGGCCGGCGGCATGGGCGGCGTGACCCAGGCCCTGGCGTCGGCCGCGCGCGCTGCCGGGGCGACGATCGTCACCGACGCCGCGGTCGCGCGGATCCGGGTCGAGGACGGCGCGGTCGTCGGGGTCGCGCTCGCCGACGGCCGCGAGTACGACGCGCGCACCGTGATCGCCACCACCCACCCGCGCATCACCTTCCTCGAGCAGCTCGCGCCGTCGGAGCTGCCGGCCGACTTCGTCGCCGCGATCGCGCGCTGGCGGTCGCGCTCGGGCGTCGTGAAGGTGAACCTGGCGGTCGATCGCCTGCCCGAGTTCACCGCCAAGCCCGGCTTCGATCCCGAGGTCCACGGCGGCACGATCGTCCTGGCCGACGACGTCGATCAGCTCGAGGCCGCGTTCCAGGACGCCGCCGCCGGCCGTCCGGCGACCACGCCGTTCGCCGACGTGTGCATCCCGTCGGTGTTCGATCCGACCTTGGCGCCGCCCGGCCATCACGTCATCTCGATGTTCACCCAGTGGGTCCCGCACGACTTCGCTGATCGTCCCGAGACCGCCGCGCTCGACGCCTATGCCGATCGGCTGATCGCCCGGGTCGACGCCCTGGCGCCGGGCTTCGCCGCCAGCATCCTCCACCGCCAGGTCATCGGCCCCCACGCGATGGCCACCACCTACGGCCTGGTCGGCGGCAACATCTTCCACGGCGAGCTGGCCGCCCACCAGCTCTTCCACCTGCGGCCGGTCCCGGGCTACGCCGACTACACCACGCCGATCCGCGGGCTGTACCAGGCTTCGTCGGCGACCCACGGTGGCGGCGGCGTGACCGGCATCCCGGCGCTGCAGGTGGTGCGGCGGATCGCGGGGCGGGCGTGAGCTTGCGCCTGGGCGGCCTGGCCGACGTCGATCCCGCCGCGGTGGCGTTGCCGCTCGGCACCGAGGTCGCGACCCGGGTCGATCGCGCGGTCGGCGAGCGGGTCATCACCGCGGGCGCGGTCGGGCGCGTGGTCGGTCGCGACGGTGAGCGGCTGGTGGTCGCGATCGTCGACGGCGCGCGCGCCGCCTACCGGCGCGACGAGCTGGTGCCGCGCAAGGCCGGGCAGGTCCGCTACGCCCGGCGGCGCGACGACGCCTGGACCGCGCTGGCGCCGACGATCGTCTTGGACGTCGTGGTCGGCTCGCGGGCCTGGGGCCTGGCCGGCCCCGACAGCGACGAGGATCGCCGCGGCGTGTTCGTCTTGCCGCTGGCCTGGACCACCGGCCTGGTCGAGCCGCCGCTCGATCTGGCGAGCGCCGACGGCACCCGCGCCTACTGGGAGGTCGGCAAGGTGGTGCGCCAGGGCCTGCGCGCCGATCCCAACACCCTCGAGATGCTGTTCGCGGCCACGCCCGACGATCTGCGCGGGGCCCTGGTCGCGCCGCTCCTCGAGGTGCGCGACGCCTTCGTGTCGCAAGAGATCTACGGCGCGTTCGGCCGCTACGCGCTGTCACAGCTCGATCGCCTGGAGCACAACCAGCGCTTGGCCGATCACCGCGCCGAGGTCGTGGCCTGGCTGGCCGCGGACCCCTCGCTCACCCTCGACGAGGTCGCGGCCCGACTGGCCACCGCGGCCGGGGTCGGCGGCGACACCGCGGCGCTGGCGCGGCAGCGCAGCCGCGACTACGTGAAGCAGCTCTATCGCTCGCTCTACGATCAAGGTCAGCTCGCGGCGGCGTCGTGGGACGCTCTGGTCGACGCCGCCCGCGCCGGGTTGGCCTTCACCGCGCCGCGCGATCAGCGCCCCAAGAACGCCTACAACCTGATCCGGCTGCTCGATCTCGCGACCCGTTGGCTGGCCGCCGACCGCGACGCGCCGCCGCCGCTGCAGGTGCCGGCGGCGCTGGCGCCGACCCTCCTGGCGATCAAGCGCGGCGAGCTGGCGATGGCCGAGGTGGTGGCGATGGCCCGCGGCATGACTCCGGCCCTCGAGGCGGCGCGGGCCGCCAGCCGCTTGCCCCGGCAGGCCGACCTGGCGCGGATCGAGCCGGCCCTCCAGCTCATCCGCCACGTGGTCGCCCGGGCCGCGGTGCTCGCCGAGCCCGGGCCGTGGGGCCAGGACGCCGCGCCGCCACCGCCGGCCCGCTTCGAGGACGAACCATGACCGCCATCGCCGCCGCCGGCTTCGCCGCCCTGACCGACCACCAGGCCGCGGTGGCGCGCGCCTACCTGGCCGAGCGCGCCGCCGAGCGCGACCACCTGGTGATCTACCTGTCGGGCGCCCACGCCTACGGCTTCCCGTCGCCCGACTCCGATCTCGATCTCAAGTGCGTCCACGTCGCGCCGACCCGCGAGCTGGTCGGGCTGCGCGCCGATCCCGGCGGCGCCGAGCGCATGACCGTGGTGGACGGCGTCGAGCTCGACTACGGCTCGAACGAGCTGGGCGACGTCCTGCGCGGGGTGGTGGCCGGCAACGGCAACTACCTCGAGCGCCTGCTCGGGACCCAGGTCCTGGGCGGCGACCTGGCGGCCCTGGCCACCCTGCGCCCGCTGGTCACCGCCGCCCTGTCGCGTCGGGTCGCGCGCCACTACCGCGGCTTCGCCACCGCGCAGCTCCGCGCCGCCGACGAGCGCCCGTCGGCCAAGAAGCTCCTGTACGTGCTGCGCACCGCGCTGACCGGTCGCCACCTGCTGGCGACCGGCGAGCTCGAGACCGATCTGACCGCGCTGGCGCCGCGCTACCAGCTCGCGGTCGCGCCGCTCGTCGCGATCAAGTTGACCGGCGAGCGGGTCGGGCTCGACGAGCCCGAGCGCGTCGCCTGGCGGGCGGTTGCCGCCCTGGCGGTCACGGCCCTGGAGCGCGCCGTCGGCGATTCCCCGCTGCCGCCCGAGCCGCCGCCCGAGGCGGTGGCCGCCCTCGACGCCTGGCTGATCGCCCGGCGCCGCGCCGCCTGGTGATCTCGGCCTCCGCCTCGGTCTCGGTCTCGGCCTCCGCCTCGGCCTCCGCCTCCGCCTCCGCCTGGGTCTCGGTCTCGGTCTCGGTCTCGGTCTCCGTCTCGGCCTCCGCCTCGGTCTCGGTCTCGGCCTCCGCCTCCGCCTCGGTCTCGGTCTCGGTCTCGGTCTCGGTCTCGGTCTCGGTCTCGGTCTCGGCCTCCGCCTCCGCCTATCCGCCCAGCCAGCCCGACAGCAAGGTCGCGATCGCGACCACCGGCGCCAGGGCGATCGCGCTGCCGAGCAGGTAGTCGCGTGTCCGGATTCCGGACAGCGCGAGGGCGTAGGTCAGGGCCGAGTTGAACCACAGGACCAGGCGCAGCGCGATCACCACGACCAGCGGCCGGGCCTCGAGCTGCCCCCACAGCTTGCCCAGCCGCGGGTTGCTCGGTCGCCACGGCGGTACATCGCGGCGGCGGAGCGCGCGGGCGCCGACGAAGGGCACCGCGATCGCCAGGAGGCCGCCGCCGTAGGCCAGGGCGAACCCGAGCCACGGCCCGAACGCCAGCCGTGCGCCGATCACGAAGGCCATGCCGGGCAGGCCAACCAGGGCGCCGGCGACGAAGGCGGCGACGAACAGCACCGGCGCGATCGGCCCCAGCGACGCCAGCCAGCGCTCGATCGCGCGGGCCGACAACCCGCCGGTCGCGGTCATGTAGATCATCACCCCGGCGACGATCGCGATCGCGATCGCCACCGCGACCCGCTGGCGGGTCCACCGGCTCACGGTCGCACCGCGGGTGACATCGCGCGACGATAGCCGGCCGTCGCCGCGCGCGCGACCCCGGCCTGGCGTACGGTTGCGGCCATGGCTCGCGATCGCCGCTTCGATCTCCTGCTGTTCGGCGCGACCGGCTTCACCGGTCGCCTGGTCGCCCGCTACCTCGCGGCCAGCGCGCCCCCCGACCTGCGGTGGGCGGTGGTCGGCCGCGATCGCGCCAAGCTCGAGGACGTCGTCGACGGCCTGGGGCCGCGCCGGCCGAGCGAGCTGGTGGTGGCCGACGCCCTCGACCCCGCGGCCATGGCTCGGGTCGCGGCCGACGCCACCGCGGTGTGCACCACCGTCGGCCCGTATCGCCGCTACGGCGCGCCGCTCATCGCCGCGTGCGCGGCCGCCGGCACCGCCTACTGCGATCTCACCGGCGAGGTGCCGTTCGTCCGCGAGGCCATCGAGCGCCATCACGCCACCGCCCGCGCGACCGGTGCGCGCCTGGTGCCGTGCTGCGGGTTCGATTCGATCCCGTCGGACCTGAGCGTGTGGGTCCTGCAAGAGGCGCTGACCGCGCAGGTCGGCCGCGGCGCGCCGGCGGTGACCGCGGTCTTCCGCATGAAGGGCGGCGCCTCGGGCGGCACGATCGCCAGCGCGCTCGGGATGATCGACGACGCGCGTCGCGATCCTGCGCTGCGTCGGCTCTTGGCCGACCCCTACGCCCTCGATCCCGACGACGGCGTCCGCGGCCGCGATCGCGATCGGGTCGGGCCGGGCTACGATCGCGCGCTCGGTGAGATCACCGCGCCGTTCGTCATGCAGGGCATCAACGCCCGCGTGGTGCGGCGCAGCCACGCGCTGGCCGGCCGGCCGTGGGGCACCGACTGGCGCTACCAGGAGGTCCTGGGGCTGGGGCGCTCGGTCCGCGCCGGCCTGGGCGCGCTGGCGGTCAGCGCCGCGCTGCCGGCCTTCGCGGTGGCCTCGCAGCTCCCGGTGGTGCGGCCGTGGCTCGATCGCCGCTTGCCGGCGCCGGGGCAGGGGCCGAGCGCCGAGGCCCGGGCCGCCGGACGCTACCAGGTCCGGACCTACGGCACCGTCGACGGCGCGACCGTCACCGCGACCTTCGCCGATCAGCGCGACCCCGGCTACGACGGCACCGCGGTGCTGCTCGGTGAGGCGGCCTTGACCCTGGCCCTCGACCCGCCGTCGACGGGCGGCGGGGTCCTGACGCCGGCGTTCGCGCTGGCGCCGAGGCTGGTGCCGCGGCTGCGCGCCGCCGGGTTGAGGATCGAGGTCGGCTGAGCGTCGGAGGCCGAGGCGGAGACCGAGCCGAGGCCGAGACGGAGACCGAGACCGAGACCGAGGCCGAGGCGGAGACCGAGGCGGAGGCGGAGACCGAGACCGAGACCGAGGCGGAGGCCGAGGCCGAGCTCGACTTAGCGGCGCCGGCGCCGGCGGGTGACCAGGGCCACCGCGGCGCCCAGGCCGACGGCGACCAGGCTGCCGCCGGGACCGGAACCGGTCGAGCAGCAACCGCCGCTGTCGTCGCCGGTGTCCTCCTCGATCGCGCAGGTCGCCGAGCAGCCGTCGCCGCTGGCGGTGTTGCCGTCGTCGCATTGCTCGGCGCCGTCCATCGCGCCGTTGCCGCACGCGCCGGGCGCCGACCGCAGGCCGACGATGCACACGTCGTCGAGCGTCCAGCCGCCGAACTGGAGGCCCTGGTCGCTGGTCAGCGCGAACTCGAGCTGGACCGAGCCGTCGGCCGCGGCCAGCGACAGGTCGACGTCGTGGAACCGCCACTCGCGGTCCCGGTGGTGGGTGTTGGACTCGTCGCCGTTGTTGCTGTTGAGGTTGCTCCACACCTCGTCGCCGTCGGCGAAGATCGAGGCCTGGTCGAAGAAGCCGTCCTCGACGTTGAGCCAGCGCTTGTACTGCAGGCGCACGGTGGCGAACCCGGTGGTGTCGATGACCGGGGTCCGGGCCCGGACCGTGGAGCCGGCCTCGTACTGGCCGACGCCGTCGGTCAGCGCGGTGCCGAACACCTTGGTGCCCGAGGCGGCGACTCGGGGATCGCCGCCGGCGCCGGTGGGCGTCGCCAGTTCCCAGGTGTCGCGGCCGCCGCCGCTGGCGGCGTGCGACCAACCCGGATCGGTCTCGAAGTCGGTGCAGTAGATCGGCTCGACCGCGCCGACGTAGACCTGGTAGAACGGGTCGGCCGGGTTGAAGGGGTAACGGTTCAGGTTGCCCTCGAGGTTGAGCTCGAGGCTCCACTCGACGATCGTGCCGTCGGGCTGCGCCGGGATGGTCGCGACCATCGCGTCGCCGGTGCGGGTCATCGTCACGAGCTGCGGGTTGGGGTTGCTGGCGACCCGCCAGGTCACCGTGGCGGCGTCGACCTCAGGGGCCGGGCAACCGGCGAACTCGCCGCCGACCGCGACCGAGATCTGGAGCCCGCCGTCCTCGCTGCGGCTGACCGTCGGCGCGTCGGCGCCGGACGCCTGGCCGGCGCCGATGGCCAGGCCGTGGGCGCCGAAGGCCTGGCGGATCAGGCACAGGTTGGGCGTGCCGTTGTCGAGGTTGCCGTCGTCGTCGTCCTCGGCCAGGGCCTCGACGAAGGTCGACGGGAGGTCCGAGGCGCGGCTGATGACCGCGTAGAAGATCGCGTCGGCCTTGGCCACCCCGGGGCCGGCGCCGAACTCGGCGATCATCGCCTTGCGCAGATCCCACAGCGTGCCGCCGATGATCTCGCCGTCGTTGTGCGGCTCCCCGGTGGTGTCCTGGGGCCAGCGGCGATCGCGAGTCGGATCGAGGTGGCGTAGCGCGTTGTCGTTGAAGAAGAAGCCGCGGCCCATGCCGGGGTCGGCGGTGATGGTCGCCGCCAGGTAGTCGGACACGCCCTCGGACAGCGCGCGATCGAAGGCGCCGGCCCCGGGGATGATCGAGTTGGCGTGCAGGGAGTGGCCGAACTCGTGGTAGACGACGTCGGCCAGGCGGCCGGTGTTCTCGCACTGCGTCGACGCCCGGAAGAAGTGGATGTCGTCGCCGGTCGAGAAGGCGTTGCAGGTGTCGTTCTCGTTGACCGTGGCCGAGAGTTGCTGATCGAGGTACGGGTGGTTGGGGTCGATGTTGGTCCGGACGTAGTCCTTGACCTTCAGCGCCGCGACGTAGGTCGTGAGCTGGGCGTCGTCGGCGGCGACCGTCGAGCGATCCCACACCGCCGTTCCACCCGGCGCCACCGTCAGGGTCGCGCTGGCCACTGCGCCAGCGGCGTTGTTGATCCGGACGTACTCGCCGGCCAGGGCGGTCGTGACCTGGGCCGAGGCCTCGCCGGCCCAGGTGATCTGACCGGCGGCGTTGGACGGCGTCGTCGTCGTGCCGACCCGGAAGTTGGTGAACGGCACCGGCGCGTCGATCCGCGGCCGGCCGGGGTGGCGCTCGGCGACCCGGTAGCGGACCGCGCCGGTGGCGTAGCGCAAGAGGCTCTCGCGGGCGACCAGGGTGCCGTCGATGGCGTCGACGAAGACCCGCCACCGCCCGGCCGCGGCGGCGTCGCTCGTGTGGACGTCGAGGCTCACCACCGGGCGCGACGCGACCACGCCGTCGGCGCCGAAGAGCGGCAGGATCCGCACCGCCGGATCGATCGCGGCGACCTTGGTCGGCCTGCCGATCGCGCCCTCGATCCAGGCCCGGGCCTTGACGCTGGCGCTGCCCGGCGCGACCGGCGCGCCCGGGACGACCACCGCGCGGGCGTCGATCGCCGACGAGTTGATCACGATGATCCGATCCTGCTTGAACAGGAAGCCGACCGAGGCGCCGAGGATCGGCCGGCCCTGGTGGCGCTGCGCGAAGGCCACGGTCCGCATCGGCAGGCCGTGCACGCTGCCGTGGACCTGGTTGGTGATCAGCTCGAAGTCGTCGACGGTCGCGCCCGGGGCGAAGAGCGCGAGCTGTTCGGCCAGGACCGCCTTGGCGGCGGCGAGCGCGGCGTCGGCCGAGACCATCGCGCCGGGGGCGGCGATGCCCTGGCCCCACAGCCGATGGGGCGCGCCCGACGCCGTGTCCCACATCCCCTGCCAGCGGCCGTGGCGGGCCACGAACTGCGCGAAGCTCCGCTCGTGTTGCTTGGGCACGGTCGCCATGACCAGGCGATGGGTGCGGGCGGGCAGGCCGGTCGCCACCAGATCGTGACCGGACGCGTTGATGAGCGGGCTCTCCACGACGTGGGGCGTGGCCTGGGCCGACCCGGCGGCGGCCAAGGTGCCAGCCGCGATCGCGGCCAACGTGCGAGCCGACAGCGTACGGGCGAACAGCGAGCGAGCGAACTGCGTGCGCGGCATGGAGCCTCCGAGGCTATTGGATGCCACCGCCCGGCGATCGGTCACAACCGCGGCCGCCTGACAGCCGTCAACACGGTTGCGCGGGCTACGTCGCGGTCCAGGTAGCCGGGATCACGTCGATGTTCGTCGATGGCCGGGCCGCGCATCGCGCCGCCAGCGTCCGCAGGAGCGCGCCGCCCAGCTCAGGCCAGCGAGCCAGGGCGGCGGTGAAGGCCTCGGTCGACAGGGTGAGGACCTCGACCGGCTCGGAGGCGAGGACGGTGCGCGAGCGGGACGCCTGCTCGAGCACCCCGAGCTCACCGATCAGCTCCCCGGGACCGAAGGCGAGCGCCGGCTCGCCCGCGGCGGTCAGGTGCCCGGTCAAGACGACGTACATCGCGTCGCTGGCGGCGCCCGCCTCGACCAGGAGCGCGCCCGCGGCCAGGTGGCGGCGCGGCGCGGCGATCGCCAGGGCCTCGACGTGTTCGCCGCCGAGATCGTCGAAGAACGCGCACCGGCGCAGGGCCGCCAGCCCCGGCTCGTGAGCGGCGCGCTCGCCGGCCAGGAGCGCGGCCAGCCAGGGATCGACCGCGGCCAGCCCGGCGCGGTCACCATCGCCGGTCGGAGGTCGCAGCGAGGCCTCGAGCAGGTCCAGCACCGGCAGCGGCGCGGTGGCGACCTCCTGGAACAGATCGAGGGCGCGCCGGCGCAACGGCTCGGGGGCGTCGAGCATGCGCCGACCGGCGGCCAGGAGCGGCAGCGGGTCGCGACCGGCCGCCGCGGTCGTGAGCGCGGCCGCGCTGACCACCCGGCGGGTCGCGCGCACGATGGCCCGGGTCAGCTCGCCGTGGTGGAGCGGCGACCGACCGACGGCGCGGGCCGCCACCAGCGCGGCCAGCGCGGCGCGCTCGCGCTCGAGGCAGGCGTCGGCCAGCGCCACCGTCGGCGCTCGCCCGGCGCGGGCGTGGCCGGCCAGGCTGCGCAGCGCCGCGGCTCGGACGTCGGCGTCGGGGTCGGCGGCCAGCCGCCACACCAGCGGGCCGGGGGCCACGGCCGCGGCCCGCGCGCGGGCCAGCGCGGCCCGGCCGTCGCGATCGATCGCGCCGATCCGCTCGAGCACCGCGGCCGCCTGGCGCTCGTCGAGATCGGCGACCACCGCGGCGGCGTCGCGATCGCCGGCGACCAGCGCCGCGATCAGCTCGGCCAGGGCCGCCGGGCCACCGGCGCTGGCCGCGGTCAGGGCGTGGCCCCGCGCCGGCCCAGCCAGCGCGGAGGCGATCGCCGCGTCGTAGCCGGGTGGCGGATCGCCGCGGGCGATGCGCGCCGCCCACGCGCCGTCGCGCCCGACCAGCTCGAGGACGATCGCGGCCCGCTCCGCCGGCGTGGCCAGGCCGACCTCGGCCCGGGCCGCGCGGATCGCCCGCGCCACGTCGGCGTCGGCCGCGCGGCCGGCGTCCTGGGCGGCCAGCGCGTCCTTGGCCCGGTGGGCGGCCAGCGCCGCGAGTCCAGCGACCCGGGCCGTCGGATCGTCCTCGATCGCCACCGCGGCCACCAGCTCGGCGGTGGCAGCGGCGTGGGGGCGGCGGGTCGCCAGCTCGTACAGCGCGCGGCGCACCGCGGGATCGTCGTGGGCCAGGTGTCCGGCCAGCTCGTCGGCGGCGCCGCCGGTGCGATACAGCGCGGCCGCGGCCAGGGCGCCGCTGGGGCCACCGCTGGCGTCGACGACGCGGCGCAGCTCGTCGAGATCGACCCCGGGGGCCGCCGGGCCGCCGAGGGCGACCGCGCGCATGCCCAGGGGCGCGGCCAGCGCGGCGACGAAGGCCCGCGCCGCCCGTCGCAGCGACCATGCCAGCACCAGCGCGGTCGCGGTCACCGCCGCCGCGAACCGGACCGGATGAAAGAGCACGTCGGTGCCGATGCCGACCAGGATCAGCGCGCCGGCGGCGGCCCCGATCGGCGTGAACAGCCCGCGCAAGAGCACCTTCCATCGCGCCCGCGGCGCCGGCGGCAGCGCCGACAGCGACACCTCCTGGCCGGTGCGCGCGGTCGCCGAGCGCAGGACCTTCTCGCCGGTGCGGAGCGCCGCGACGCTGGCGAAGCCGGGCGCGATCACCAGGGCCAGCGAGCCGAGGGCGGTCAGCGCCGGGTGGATCGCGACCGTGACCGGCAACCGCTGGCTGGTCAGGAGCCGCGGGATCACCAGCGCCTGCAGCACGAGCTGGATCGCGTGGGTGCCGCCGTGGAACAGGCTGACCGCGGTGGCCAGCGCGCCGCCGGTGTACGCGGCCTTGAGCGCGGCGCCGAAGCGGAACTCGAGGGCGGTCGCGATCGCGGCCTCGGCGATCGCCGCGAGCGCGAGCCACGCCAGAAGCGATCGGTGATCGCGGGCCAGACCTGGGCTGGCGCCGGGTGGGGCGGCCATGCCGGGGGCGCCACCGCGGGCCAGGGCGCGCTGGGCGGCGATCGCCGCCGCCACCGCGATCAGGGCGACCACCGCCGCCAGCCGGGGCACCGCGGCCGCACCCATGCGGCTGGTCACCGCCGCGGCAGCGAACCCGGCCACCGCACCGCCGGCGGTGATCGCGGCGCCGGCCCGCGGCAACATGCGGCGGGCGTCGCGGCCGGCCACCGAGGCCGCGACGGTGTTCCACAGCGCGACGTTGGCGACCGAGCCGAGGGTGGTCGTGAGCAGCGTGATCGCGAAGGGCCACGGACCGCCCCGCGCGACGAGCGGCGGGGCGATCGCCGCGGCGACCGTCAGGCCCAGCCCGACCGCGACGTCGACGGTCGCCGACGGCGCGCGCCCGGTGGCGGCGTCGTACACCAGCGTGCCGAGGGCGAAGGCCACCGCCTGGCTGACCAGGAGCACCGGGATCCAGCCGGCGCCGTAGGTCGCCAGGAACGCGCCCTCGGCGTAGGCCCGCAGCGCGATCGCGGCGACGTTGACCGCGAAGATCATCGCGACGCCGCGGCGGAACGCGGCGCGATTCACGGCGCCTCGCGCAGCCGCGCGGCCAGCCGCCGCGCCAGGGCGGTGGTCGCCCCCGGGTGCTCGGCCAGGACGTCGAGGAAGTCGTCGACCGCCAGCTCGAGCACCACCGCCGCGCCGACCGCGCGCGCGGTCACCGGCGCGCCGCCGAACCCGCCGAGCGCGCCGATCAAGGCTCCGGGCCCGATCGGCGAGCCGTCGACGGTCACCGCGCCCTCGGCCACCACCGCGATCACGTCCGAGCCGTCGCGGCGGGTGGTGAGCGTGGCCTCGGCCGCCAGGCGGCGGAGCGTCGCCCGCGCGGCCAGCGCCACCAGCGCCGGCGCCGGCACCTCCGCCAGGATCGCGGCGCGCGCCAGGGCCTCGGCCCGCGCCAGCGCGTCCATTACGCCTTCTTGGCCAGGATCTTCTTCTGGTTGGCGAGGATCGAGCGCTGGTTGGCGAGGATCGCGTCGAGCTTCTTGCCGTTGGCGGCGAGCTGCTTCTGGTTGCCGAGCACCAGATCCAGCTTCTTGCCGTTCCCGGCGATGGCGTCGAGCTTGCCCTGGTTCGCCATGATCTTCTTCTGGTTGGCCAGGATCGCGTCGAGGCGCTTGCCGTTGGCGGCGATGGCGTCGAGCTTGCCCTGGTTGGCCATGATCTTCTTCTGGTTGGCCACGATCGTGTCGAGCCGCGCCTGATTGCCGGCGATGGTCGCCTGGTTGGTGAGGATGCGCTCCTGGTTGGCGAGGATGCGCTCCTGGTTGGCGATCATCGTGGATTGGTTCGCGAGGACGGTGTCGTCGGACATGGTGGTTCCCCCCGGGTGGTGCGGCGCCATCATCGGCTGGCCGCCGGGCCTGGGCAACTGGCCACGGCCGCGACCGTCACAGGCCCTGGTTCATGAGGTAGTTGCAGGCCGCCGCCGAGATGATGTCACCCTCGGCCGCCGGGCAGCACACGTCGATCCCGGCGGGCCCGTTGAACTGGTTGGTGTGGGCGCACACCTTGGCGCCCTTCGACGGGTAGTAGTACAGCCAGAAGAAGCACATCTCGTCGTCGACGCCCTCGCCGAAGCCGACCCGGCGGCCGGTGTCGTTCACGTAGGTGCAGGTGAAGCGGAACCCACCCTCGGTCGGGATCTGGAACACCGGCGCGTGGTAGACGGTCTCGGGCTCGTCCCACGAGAAGTTGGTCGGGGCGTAGACCGGCGTCCCGGGGTCGTCGGCGCTGGTGGCGATCGCGACCTGGACGTCGGTGCCGAGCTCGTGGGTGTGGCCGGTGATCGCGAAGACGTTGGAGCCGCCCAGACCCTGGAGCGGCAGGTAGGTCGGGCCCACGGTCTGCGCGGTCGGCCGCGACGGCAGATCGATGTCGGGCGTGCCGGCGAAGATGAAGTCGGCCTCCTGGTTGGCACCGAGGACGGTGCGGAACTCGGCGGTCGCGGTGACGGCGATCGGCTCCTCGGTGGCGTTGACGTAGTGCAGCTCCAACCGGACGAGCTGATCGGGCTTGAGGGTGAAGACCACGCCGTCGGGCAGGGTCAGGGTCTCGTCGGCGCGCTGGGTGATCATGAGCGGCGCGCCGTTGTTGGGATCGAGGGTCCCCGTGAACGGCTGGCAGTCGTAGGGCTCGCGGCGCTCGGGGCCGTCGGCCTTGCGGTAGACGATGAAGTGGTGCGAGGCGTCGCCGAGGACGTTGTGGATCTCGTGGACCTGGATGTTGTCGACGTTGCCGAGCTTGACCTCGACACACTTGGTGCCCTCCTGGCCGGGCGGGATCGTGTACGGCCCCCAGGTCGCGCGGTAGGTCCCGGTGGTGAAGCTGGCGTCGGGCGCGGCGTCGGGGCCCGACGAGCCGCCGCCGCCGCCGCACGCGGCCACGAGGAAGACAGAGAGCGCGAGCGAGCGAGGCGACGGACGCATCGGGGCAGTATCGCCAAGGCGCCGCGGCAAGTCGAGGCCGGTCCCGCACCGGCGGTGGTATGACCCGGCCATGACCACCGCAGCAGTCCCGACCGCGACGCTCATCGAAGGTGACGGCATCGGCCCCGAGATCTCGGCCGCCACCGTCGAGGTGGTCGCTGCTGCCGGCGGCCGCGTCACCTGGGACCGGCAGCTCGCCGGGATGACGGCCGCCGCGCAGGTCGGCGAGCCGCTGCCGGCCGCCACCCTCGAGTCGATCACCCGCAATCAGCTCGCGCTCAAGGGTCCCCTCGGCACGCCGATCGGCGCCGGGTTCCGCTCGGTCAACGTCGCCCTGCGCCAGCACTTCGACCTGTACGCCAACCTGCGCCCGGTGCGGACCCTCGCCGGGGTGCCGGCCCGCTACACCGGCGTCGACATCGTCATGGTCCGCGAGAACACCGAGGACCTCTACGCCGGCGTCGAGCACTACGTCGACCCGCGCCGGACCGCCGCCGAGTCGATCGCGATCATCACCCGCTTCGGCTCCGAGCGGATCATCACCTACGCCTTCGAGTACGCCCGGCGCCACGGTCGCAAGCGGGTGACGCTGGTCCACAAGGCCAACATCTTGAAGCTGTCCAACGGCCTGTTCCTCGACACCGGCCGCGAGCTGGCCAAGCGCTACCCCGACCTCATCTTCGACGACATGATCGTCGACGCCACCGCGATGAAGCTGGTGGTCGCGCCCGAGCGGTTCGACGTGATCGTCACGATGAACCTGTTCGGCGACATCCTGTCGGATCTGTGCGCCGGCCTGGTCGGCGGCCTGGGGGTCGCGCCGGCGGCCAACCTCGGCGCCGGCGAGGGCGGGGTCGGCGTCGGCTGCGCGATCTTCGAGGCGGTCCATGGCACCGCGCCCGACATCGCCGGCCAGGGCGTGGCCAACCCGACGGCGCTCATGCTGTCGGCCGCGATGCTCCTCGACCATATCGGGCAGGACGCCGCGGCGGCGCGCCTGCGGGCCGGCGTGGCCCAGGCCCTGACCTCGCCGGCGACCCGGACCCGCGATCTCGGCGGCACCGCGTCGACCCGCGCGTTCACCGCCGCGGTGATCGCGGCGCTACCCGAGTAGCGCCCGACGCGCGCCCGACGCGCGCCCCGCGGGCCTTGCGCGGTGTCGGGGTGGCCGGGTAGATCGCGGGGCGAGCGCGTCCGGTCGGGCGCGCGTCCCGTCCCGAGGAGAACCCATCGTGCGCACCAAGATCGTCGCCCCGTTCATCGCGCTGCTGATCGCCCTGATCGCGCTGCCGGCCTGCAAGAAGGCCGCGGACCTCGCCAAGTACAAGGAGCAGGCCATGGCGCTGGTCGCGCAGTACGCGCCTCAGTTGAAGGACCTGCTCGGCAAGACCGAGGGCCTGTCGGCCCGCGTGAAGTCCCTGCCGGTGACCGTCCCCGGCCTCGACAAGGTCGCGGCCCTGATCGAGAACAACAAGGGCGCGATCGCCAAGCTCCAGGGCCTGGTCGATCAGCTCCCCGGCAAGACCGCCGACGCCATCAAGGCCGGCAAGAAGGCCGACGTCGAGGCGCTCCTGACCTCGACCACGACCGAGCTCGGCAACGGCGTCAGCAAGCTCGGCACCGACCTGGCCAACGCCGAGAAGGAGGTCGGCGCCCTCGAGGAGGCCGCCAAGCAGCTCGCCGCGGCGCCGCCGGCCACCGGCGACTTCGCCGAGAAGCTCTCGACCGGGTTCGAGCTCAAGGGCGCGGCCACCGGCATCGAGAGCCAGCTCGTGGCGTTCCTCAAGGACGCCGCCCGCCCGGTCGACAAGGACACCTGGTGGAACTTCGATCGCCTGACCTTCGCCGCCGGCGGCGCCGACCTCGACCTGGCGACCTCGAAGGACCAGCTCACCAACATCGCCGAGATCCTGAAGGCGTTCCCGGCCGCGACGCTCAAGATCGGCGGCTACACCGACAACACCGGCGCCGCCGACGCCAACAAGAAGATCAGCCAGGCCCGCGCCGACGCCGTGGTGAAGGAGCTGGTCACCCTCGGCGTCGACGCCAAGCGCCTCGCGGCCGAGGGCTACGGCCCCGAGTACCCGGTGTGCGCGGCCAACGACACCGACGAGTGCAAGGCGCAGAACCGCCGGATCGCGGTGCGCGTCACCGCCAAGTGAAGGCGTCCCGCGCCGCGCGGTGGACGCAGCGGCGATGATCGAGACGGCGGGGCTG
The DNA here is from genome assembly GCA_018057825.1 of Kofleriaceae bacterium. Lineage (GTDB taxonomy): Bacteria > Myxococcota_A > Polyangia > Haliangiales > Haliangiaceae > UBA2376. The sequence goes on from JAGPCY010000001.1 coordinate 420,988, forward strand.
CGGCTCCGCCGTCGGCGGTTTCGTGGCCACAGCGTGGCTTGACACACTTCGACAAGTATCGTACTGAAGGGGCGTGGATCGGCCCGACGTCAAGCGCCTCGCCCGCGTGCTGAAGGCGCTGTCGCATCCCAACCGGCTGCAGCTCTTCGTCAACCTGCTCGAGGAGAGCAAGCTCGATCTGGCCAAGGGCCGGACCCACGACTGCTTCCTGGCCCGGCTCCTGGGCGGCCTCGACATCGAGGCGCCGACCGTGTCCCACCACGTCAAGGAGCTGGCCGACGCCGGGCTGATCGACACCGAGCGCGACGGCAAGCAGCTCATCTGCTCGGTGCGCCCCGAGGCCCTGGCCGAGCTGCGCGCGCTGTTCGAGCCTCGCTAGCGGAGCGCGCCGGGCGGTCGCCCGGTGCTTCGTTGCGCCTTCACTGTTCGATAATTCTGAAACTGTAGAGGAATCCCATGGAGCCCCGCGAGATCCCGATCGAGAGCTTTGGCCCGGCGACGACCCTGCGCGTCCGCGCGGCCTCCGCCAAGGACCCCGGCCCGGGCGAGGTCGCCATCGACGTCGCCTACTCGGGCATCAACTTCGCCGACATCCAGATGCGCCTGGGCTTCTATCCCGACGCTCCCAAGAAGCCCTTCATCCCGGGCTACGAGGTCGCCGGCACGATCGCCGCCGTCGGTCGCGAGGTCACCGGCTTCACCGTCGGGCAGCCGGTGGTCGCCGGCACGTACTTCGGTGGCTACACCTCGCGCGCGGTCATCCCCGCGATCCAGGCCTTCGCGCTGCCCGGCCACCTCGATCTCGCCCAGGGCGCAGCCCTGCCGGTCAACTACTTCACCGCCCGCCTCGCCCTGGCCGAGATGGCGCGGGTCCGCGCCGGCGATCGCGTCCTCATCGAGTGCGCCACCGGCGGCGTCGGCGTCCTGGCGATCCAGCTCGCGCGGCACCTGGGCGCCGAGGTCACCGGCCTGACCACCAGCCCGTCGAAGCTCGGCTTCCTCGAGGGGCTCGGCGCCAAGGCCATGACCAAGGAGGCCTGGCTCGCCGACGCCAGCGCCACCGGCTACGACTTCATCCTGAACGCCTCGGGCGGCGCCGAGATCGCGCCGCAGCGCAAGCGCCTGGCGATCACCGGTCGCATGGTCTGCATCGGCCTGTCGTCGGGGGTGAAGGACGGTCGCCGCAACTTCCTGCGCATGGGGCTGGCGGCGCTGCGCACCCCGCGCATCTCGGTGCTCAAGCTGTTCGACGACAACAGCGGCATCTTCGCGCTCAACGCGCTCAAGGTCCTCGAGGACCCGACCTGGGTCGCGCGCTTGACCCAGTCGATCGGCCTGGTCGAGGCCCTGGCGTTGACCCCTCACGTCGGCAAGGTCTTCCCGGCCGCCCAGGTCGCCGACGCCCACCACCTCCTCGAGACCAAGGGCGCCACCGGCAAGGTCCTCTTGGCCTGGTGAGCACGGCCTGGTGAGCGCCGCCGCGTCGATCGGCGGTCACTCGCCGCGCGGCTTCGGCGGCACCAGGCTCGGCGACGAGCCGACGGCGAACAGGTTGCCCGTCGAGGTCCGGCGCGGCCGCGGCGCGAGCACGCGGTCGGCGTGCTCGGCGATCGCGTCGACGTCGGTCGGATCGAGGACCAGCGCGTCGACCCCGAGGCGCCCCGAGTGCACCGGGGCCTCGGGCCAGGTCGACAGCCACAGCCGCGGCACCGCGGCCCCGGCGTCGAGCATCGCGACCACGTCCTTGGCGGCGCCGAGCGGCGGATCGTCGAGGATCACCAGCTCGACCCGGTTGCCGGCCAGGGCCGCCGCGCACTCGGCGGCGGTCGCCGCCACCTGCACCGACCAGCCGCGCGCGATGAGGGCGCGACCGACCGTGCTGGTGGGGTTGGGCGAGTACAGGAGCACTTGCCTGACCATGGCTGCGCACTATGCCCGATCTGCCCGGGCCTTGGGAATGGCCGCCGGCCGGCGAACCGCGATCAGCGTCGACGCTCGAGGCGCCACAGATCCCCGCCGAGGCCCACCAGGTAGACCTCGCCGGTGTGATCGACGCCGAACGACGAGATCTGCGACAAGGTCGAGCCCGGGTCGAGGGCCGCCTTCCAGTCCCAGTGGTCGCGGATCCCGTCGGGCCGCCAGCGGAAGCTGCGCACCAGCGCGGTGCAGTAGTCGGCGTAGAAGTACACGCCGGCCAGCTCGGGCAGGGCCTGGCCGCGATAGACGACGCCACCGGTCACCGAGCAGCCGTCGCTGTGCGGGTAGTCGGCGACCGGGGCGGTGAAGGCGCTCCGGTCACAGCGCTCGGCGTCGTAGCAATGCCGCCCCTCGGCGACGTTCCAGCCGAAGTTGTGGCCGGTGCGGCGATCGGCGGCCACGACGTAGAGCTGCTCCCAGGCGTTCTGGCCGACGTCCCCGATGTAGAGATCGCCGGTCGCCGGATCGAAGGCGTAGCGCCACGGGTTGCGCAGGCCGACGCCGACGATCTCCGGGGTCGCGCCCGGGCGGTCGGGATCGAGCCGCAAGAGCTTGCCCAGGAGCGAGCTCGGGTTCTGGCCGTGGCCCCGCGGGTCGCCGGCGGCGCCGCCGTCGCCGGTGCCGATCCACAGCGCGCCGTCGGGGCCGAACGCCAGGTGTCCGCCGTTGTGATTGGCGTAGGGTTGCTCGACGTGCAGGAGCTCGCGGGCGCTGCCCGGCTCGACCCGCAGGCGATCGTCGGCCGCGACCCGGTACTCGACGACGCGCGTGTCGCCTTCGCGATCGGTGTAGTTGACGTAGAAGCGGCGGTTCTGCGCGAAGCCGGGATGGAAGGCCAGGCCGAGGAGCCCTTGCTCGTTGGCGCCCGAGACCTCGGCGGACAGATCGAGCAGCGGCTTCGGCAGGGCCCGGCCGCCGACCAGCACCCGGATCCACCCGGGTTGCTCGACCACGTAGAGGCGATCGGTAGGATCGCCGGGGGCGGCGACCAGGGCGACGGGCCGGCGGAAACCGCTGGCGAAGGGCACCAGGGCGACCGCGTCGGTGAGCGCGGTCGGCGGCGCGGTCAGGGCCTCCGACGGTGGAGGCAGCGTCGGCGCGACCTCGCCAGCGGGCGGCGGTGGCGGCGGTGGACCCACCGGGGTCGGCGGCGGCCCCTTGGGGTCGCGGTGGCAAGCGATCGCGGTGAACACCAGGGCGAGGGCGGGGCGCACGGAACCTCCAGCGGACCCCGAAGGCGGGGCGATGACAAGACGGAACCGGCGGGGCGGGCGTGAACCGCCGGCGATCGCGGCCGCCGGCTACGGGAGTAGCCGGCCACCCGGGTCGGTTGTCTCCAGCCGCGTAAGTATGCGACTGCCCGCGGCGCCGTGGATGGTACGCGACGTGCTCAAGCCGGGCCCATGGCGCTGCGTACCGAAACCTGCGTGTCCGAGCTCCGCCACTTCTTCGAGTACTCGGCGGTCGGCGTCGACGTCGTGGCCGACGGCCTGCAAGAGGTCCCCTTCGGCGAGTTCCTCGTCGAGCGCGGGGCCCTGACCCGGTACCAGCTCCTGCGCGCCTTGATGATGCAGGACCGCTACCCCGGCGTGCGCATCGGCGAGTGTGCCGCCGCCCTGGGCTTCCTCCAGATCGGCGAGGTCGAGCAGCACTACCTCGCCTGGCGCGGGCTGAGTACGGTGTTGCTTCAGTAGCGCCTCGCATACCCATCGGCCTCGGTCTCCGCCTCGGACTCGGACTCGGCCTCGGCCTCGGTCTCGGACTCGGCCTCGGTCTCGGACTCGGCCTCGGTCTCGGCCTCAGTCTCCCTCGGCGTGGATCCGGTGATGACTCCGGAGTTGTGGGTTCACGGGACCGCCGACGTGGGCCTGCCCGCGTCGGTCACCCGCCGCGGTGGACGCCTCTCCGTTCGCTCGCGATGAACACGCGACCACAGAAGCGCGGTCGGAGACCAGGGATCGATCCATCACCGGCGTCCTGGCGTGGGAACTCACGAGGTCGGCGCCACCGCGCGGGCTCCCTAGCGGGCGGCCGGCCCCCGTCGGCTCTCTGCGCGCACCACCCATCCCACGCTCGCCCCAGCGGCGCGGGTCGGTCTCGGTCTCGGACTCGGTCTCGGTCTCGGTCTCGGCCTCGGCCTCGGTCTCGACCTCGGTCTCGGTCTCTGTCCGCGGTTACGATCGGTAGTCAGCGTTGATCGAGACGTACTCGTGGGACAGGTCGCACGCGAGGACCTGGGCACGGGCGCGGCCGGCGCCGAGATCGACGGCGATCGTGTAGGCCGGGGCGCGCATGGCGGCGGCCGCCGCTGCCTCGTCGTAGCTCGGCACGACGGCGCCGCGCCGGACCACGGGCACGCCGCCGATCGCCAGGCGCAGCTTGGCTGGATCGAGGGGCACGCCGGCGTTGCCGACCGCGCACAGCACCCGGCCCCAGTTGGGATCGCCGCCGGCGATCGCGGTCTTCACCAGCGGTGACACCGCGATCCGGCGGGCCACCGCGATCGCGTCGCGCTCGCTGCGAGCGCCGGCGACCGCGATCGTGACGACGTGGTGGACGCCTTCGCCGTCGCGCACGAGCTGGGTGGCGAGGTCGGCGAGCAGGTCGGTCAGCGCTGCGGTGAACCGGGGCAGCGCGGCGGGCCCGAGCGCGACCCCGGCGCCCGACGCCAGCACGGCCAGGGTGTCGTTGGTCGACGTGTCACCGTCGACGATCGCGGCGTTCAGGGTCGGCGCGACCGCGGCCCGGGTCGCTCGTCCCAGGGCCGCCGCCGGCACCGCCGCGTCGGTCGCGACGAAGCTGAGCGTGGTGGCCATGTTGGGCGCGATCATGCCGGCGCCCTTGGTGCAGCCGAGCAGGGTCACGCGGCTCCGGCCGATCGTCACCGTGCGATGGGCCAGCTTGACCCCGCGGTCGGTGGTGAGGATCGCCGCCGCGAAGTCGCCGAACCCGTCGGGCCTGAGCTCGGCGGCGGCGGCGCCGATGCCGTCTTGGACCTTGGGCATCGGCAGCGGCTGGCCGATCACGCCGGTCGACGCCACCAGCACCTCGCGAGCGGTGACGCCGAGGGCGCCCGCGGTCGACGTCGCCATCGCGCGCGCCGCCGCCAGGCCGGCCGGGCCCGTGCAAGCGTTGGCGTTGCCGGCGTTGACGATCACCGCGCGGGTCTTGCCGCGGTTGGCGCGCAGGTGCTCGGCAGAGACCAAGACCGGCGCGGCCTTGACTCGGTTGCCGGTGAACACCGCCGCGACCGTCGCCGGGGCGTCGGCGGCGATCAGCCCCACGTCCTTGCCGCCCTTCTTCTTGATGCCGGCCGCGACGCCGGCGAAACGAAACCCAGGGATCAGCGGAAGCGTCATCGCCGGCACGCTACCGCCGCCACCCCGGGCCTGTCGACCGCTCGATCGGCGCCTCAGCCGGCCGCGCACCGGCTCGCCGGCGACCTGGCCCCGCCTCGAGGTCTCCCCAACCTACGCTGAACCTCCAGCCGACCGGAGGGAGGCGTCTCGGAGGGGAGGCTCGCCGGGGACCTGGCCCCGGCGAGGGGAGGTCTGGGTGACAGACCTCCCCAAAAAACACAGCCCGCCTCGAGGTCTCCCCAACCTACGCTGAACCTCCAGCCGACCGGAGGGAGGCGTCTCGGAGAGGGGACCCGTCGGGGACCTGGCCCCGACGGGGAGAGGTCTCCGCAACCTACGCTGAACCTCCAGCCGACCGGAGGGAGGCAGCTCGGAGAGGGGACCCGTCGGGGACCTGGCCCCGACGGGGAGAGGTTTGGTGACAAACCTCTCCAAAGAACACAGGGGACCTGGCCCCGACGGGGAGAGGTTTGGTGACAAACCTCTCCAGAAAATCAGCTTAGGCCCAGCGCCAGGGCCGCGCACCGCTCGGCCTCGAACACCTCGCGGACCGGACCGTCGGCGGCGCGGTCCTCGGCGGCGGCGTCGTCCCGGATCGCATGATCGAACGGCGACCACGCCGCGGCGCGGGCTGCCAGGGCTGCGGCCTCGGCGGCGTGGACCGCCCGCTTGAGCGCGATCAGGTCGCGCGTCAGGCTCGCGTGATCGTCCCACCGCCGCCACGCCCGCTCGATCGCTGGGGCTACCGCCGCGCAGGCGTCGAGGGAGGGTTGGGGATCGCCGCTGGCGAGCCAGGTCCGCGCCGCCGCGATCGCGCCGTCGGTCAGAGGGACCAGCTCGGCCAGGGCGGCGGCGCGCTTGTCGAGGACCGGGCGCGCCCGCACCGCGGCGGTGACCGCGCGCTCAACCAGGCGGCGCTTGCGCTCGTCCATGCCCGGCATCATCGCACGCCGGCGCGCGGCGCGCTCGCGACGACGCCTACTCGGAGGCGGCCTCGGCCTCGTCCTTGCCGTGGCACTTCTTGTACTTCTTGCCCGACCCACACGGGCACGGATCGTTGCGACCGACCTTGGGCCGGTCGCGCCGCATGGTCTCGACCTTGGCGTCGGGATCGGCGGCCTTGCCCGCCGGGACCTGGGCGGCCTTGCCGCGGGCGGCGCGGGCGCGGGCCACCGCCGCCAGGAGCTGCTCGGCCTCGTCGACCTTGCCGGCGGCGCCGGCCTCGACGATCTGCCGGCGCTGGCCGGCCAGGGTCGGGATCGCCGAGGACTGATCGCTGCGGGTGACCCGGAACAGATCGGTCGCGACGTTGGCCGAGATGCGCAGCATCATCTCGCCGAACATCTCGTAGCCGGCCTTCTTGTACTCCTTCTTCGGGTCCTTCTGGCCGTAGCCCTGCAGGCCGATGCCCTCGCGCAGGGCCTCCATCGCCTTCAGGTGATCGATCCACTGGTTGTCGATCTGCTGCAGGAAGAACTGCCGGGCGTAGTACATGAGCCACGGGCGGGTCAGCTCCTCCTCGCGCGCGGTCAGGCGCGCCTCGACGATCTTCCACGCCGAGGCGGCGATCTCCTCGCGGTTGCCGTGCTCGAGCTCGAAGGCGCAGCCGAACTGCTCCTCGAGGTGCTCCTCGAGGCCGTCGAGGTCCCACTCGTCCTCGGGCTTATCGCTCGAGCAGAACTGGGCGATCACGCCGTCGATCAGCCCCTCGCACAGGTCGTAGATGCGCTCGCGCTGCTGGATCAGCGACTTGGCGACCCGCTCGGCGCAGAAGGTGTGCAGCTCGGCGCGCGGCTTGGCGATCTGCTTCTCGAGGTCGAGGAGGCAACCGTGTTGCCGCCACATCTCGGCGCGCAGGACCCGCCAGGCCGGCCGCGGGTCGCGCATCGCCTCGAGGTCGCCGGCCGCCGCCTTGGCGTCGCGCTCCGCGACCCGCTCGAGGACGAGGTCGATCATCTCGGCCAGCTTGGGCTTGAGCTCGGCGGCCAGCCCAGCCACGTTCCAGTCGCCGCTCTCGACGATCTCGGGCGGGACGATGCCCTTCTTCTGCTCGTCCTCGGTCGGCTCCGGGCTGTAGCGACCCTCGAGCACCGCCTTGCGCAGACCGTAGATGGTCTTGCGCTGCTGGTTCATGACGTCGTCGTACTCGAGGACGTTCTTGCGCGAGTCGAAGTTGCGGCCCTCGACCTTCTTCTGCGCGCCCTCGATCGACCGGGTCACCATGCCGCTCTCGATCGGCACGTCCTCCTCGAGGCCGAGGCGCTCCATGAGCCCGCTCATCTTGTCGAGCCCGAAGATGCGCAGGAGGTCGTCCTCGAGGGACAGGTAGAACCGCGACACGCCGGGGTCGCCCTGGCGACCGGCGCGACCGCGGAGCTGGTTGTCGATGCGGCGCGACTCGTGGCGCTCGGTGCCGATGATCTTCAGGCCGCCGGCCTTCAGCACCTCCTCGCGCTCGGCCTCGCACTGGGCCTTGAACTCGGCCAGGTACTCCTTCAGCTTGGCCTCCTCGTCGAAGGCCGGCTGGGTGGCGCCGCGGTACGGGCTGCCGCCGTCGGGGCCCTCGCCGACCTCGCCGGTCGCCGGATCGGCCTCGGGGCGCGCCGGCTCCGCCTTGGCGGCCTCCTCGGCCAGCTTCTGCCGCTCGGCCGCCAGCTTCTCCTTGGCCATGAACTCGGCGTTGCCGCCGAGCAAGATGTCGGTGCCGCGGCCGGCCATGTTGGTCGAGATCGTGATGGCGCCCTTGCGGCCGGCCTGGGCCACGACCCCGGCCTCGCGCTGGTGCTGCTTGGCGTTCAGGACGTTGAACGGCAGGCCCTTGTCGCGCAGAAGCGAGGCCAGCACCTCGGACTTCTCGACCGAGACCGTGCCGACCAGGACCGGTTGGCCGCGCTGGTGGCAGTCCTCGATGTCGGCCAGCACCGCCTTGAACTTGCCCTTCTCGTTCTTGTAGACGAGGTCGGGCAGGTCCTTACGGACGATGGGCTTGTTGGTCGGGATGACCGTGACGTCGAGCTTGTAGATCTGGTGGAACTCAGCCGCCTCGGTGTCGGCGGTGCCGGTCATGCCCGCCAGCTTCTTGTACATGCGGAAGTAGTTCTGGAACGTCACCGTCGCGACGGTCTGGTTCTCCTCCTCGACCTCGACGCCCTCCTTGGCCTCGATCGCCTGGTGCAGGCCGTCGGACCAGCGCCGGCCCGGCATCTTGCGGCCGGTGAACTCGTCGATGATGACGACCTTGCCGTCCTCGATCAGGTAGTTGACGTCGCGCTTGTACAGCGTGTGGGCGCGCAGGGCCTGGGCGACGTGGTGGTTCAGGTGCAGGTTCTTGACGTCGTACAGGTTGTCGATGCCGAGCAGCTTCTCCATCCGCTCGACGCCGTCGTCGGTGAGCATGGCCGAGTGGGCCTTCTCGTCGACGGTGTAGTCGACCTCGCGCTTGAGGCGCGGGATCAGCTTGTCGACCTTGCCGTACCAGTCGGCCGAGTCCTCGGCGCGGCCGCTGATGATGAGCGGCGTGCGGGCCTCGTCGATGAGGATCGAGTCGACCTCGTCGACCACCGCGAAGTGCAGCCCGCGGTGGACCATGCGGTCCGGCGACTCCTTCATGTTGTCGCGCAGGTAGTCGAAGCCGAACTCGTTGTTCTGGCCGTAGGTGATGTCGCAGTTGTACGAGCGCTGGCGCTCGAAGTCGTCGAGGCCGTGGACGATCACGCCGGTCGACAGCCCGAGGAAGCCGTACAGCCGACCCATCCACTCGGCGTCGCGCCGGGCCAGGTAGTCGTTGACCGTGACCAGGTGGGCGCCCTTGCCCTCGAGGGCGTTCAGGAATAGCGGCAGGGTCGCGACCAGGGTCTTGCCCTCGCCGGTCCGCATCTCCGAGATCCGGCCGCCGTGCAGGACCATGCCGCCGATCATCTGGACGTCGTAGTGGCGCATGCCGAGGGCGCGCCGGCCGCCCTCGCGGACCAGCGCGAAGGTCTCGACCAGGATGTCGTCGAGGGTGGCGCCGTTGTCGAGCTTCTGCTTGAGCTCGCCGGTCAAGGCCCGGAGCTCGGCGTCCGAGCGGGCCTTCATCTTGTCCTCGAGGGCGCTGATCGCCACCACCTTCGGCTGGAGCTTCTTGATCTCGCGCTGGTTGCGACTACCGAAGATCTTCTCGAGGAGTCCCATGGTGCTTCCGATCGTGATCGGCCCGCCGAGGGGGCGGGCCGAAGGCGCGTGTTCTAGCACGTCGCTACCGCCGGAAGCTAACCATCTGGCCGGCAGCGTCAACCGCCAGAGGCCAGGAAGTTCGCGGACCTACCCGCTCGGACAGGGATCAGCGCCAGTGGAAGGAGCGCACGAACGCCAGGCTCTGACCGCGCAGGTCGAAGCGCGCCACCGCCGTGCCGATCACCAGCCCGCCGTCGTCCGTCAGCTCGCCGGGCAGCTCGGTCCAGGTGCGCGCCGCGTCGGTCCAGCGGATGTCCTTTTGGCCCGCGAACCCGTAGCGCGCGCCGTCGTCGCCGGTGAACTCGAACTGGTAGCGCAACCGCCGGCCCAAGAACGGCCGCATCTCGAGCGTGCCCTCGAGCCGCCGCTGCGTCGCCAGCCCCGCCGCGTCGACCACCCCCGTCAGCCGCGCCGTCCGCGATCGCCGGAACTCCGCCAGCGGCCCCGACTCCGCCTCGACCCGAAACTCGAACGCGCCCCCACCCACCTGCCCATCGCAGCGCGTCCACGTACCAGACATCGTCTCGGCAAACCCGAAGCCCATGCGCCGACTCTACTGCGCCGCCACCCACCTCGCCATCGCCCCGTCGTCGCACCCCCGTTGCCCGCAGCCCCCGACCCCGAACCCGAACCCGAACCCGAACCCGAACCCGAACCCGAACCCGAACCCGAACCCGAGACCGAGACCGAGACCGAGTCCGAGTCCGAGTCCGAGTCCGAGACCGAGTCCGCCAGAACGATCGCCCCGCTGAACGCTCTCACGCTGCGCCGAAAACACCGACGCCCGCACAAGCGGCGGGCGTCTGAGACCAGGTCGGAACGTTTTGGGAGGGGGCCCTCGAGCAGCGAACGGGTTGTACGCCTGCTGCGACGCGGCCGTGTGGGCACCTCCGGGCGTACGTCCGATGCTCGCTCGTCGTGTAGTTGACTACACTCCTCGCTGCGCTTCGGGCGTGCGCCCGGATCTGCCTCACCCGTCCGCGTCTCGCGACGGCGTACAACCCGTTCGCCGCTCGCGCGAATGCTGGGGGAGGGTTTTGCCGGAGGTCTCGTCCCAACTGCGCAGAACGATCGCCCCGCTGAACGCCCTCACGCTGCGCCGAAAACACCAACGCCCGCGAGAACCGCGGGCGTCTGAGACCAGGTCGGAACGTTTTGGGAGGGGGCCCCAGCGAATGCTGGGGGAGGGTTTTGCCGGAGGTCTCGTCCCACCTGCGCAGAACGATCGCCCCGCTGAACGCCCTTACGCTGCGCCGAAAACACCAACGCCCGCGAGAACCGCGGGCGTCTGAGACCAGGTCGGAACGTTTTGGGAGGGGGCCCCAGCGAATGCTGGGGGAGGGTTTTTTCGAAAAACCCTCCGACTAATCCGCCCGGCACTCGTCGAAGGTGAACGAGGTGCAGGTGCAGCCGGTCGAGCCCATGGTGCACGACGAGCCGTCCGGGCGGGTGCAGTTCTGGCCGTTGTAGACGGCGCCGCACTCGGCGCGGGCGAGGCAGTCGGTCTCGGTGTTCAGGACCTCGCAGCTCGGGGCGACATCGCAGCTCGCCAGGGGCGCGCAGGTGCCGGTCCAGCAGCCGTCGAGGATGAGCGGGACCTGGCCGGCCGGGCAGGTGGGCGCGCCGAAGGTGCAGGTGATCGCGCCGCCGCAGCTCGGGGTCGGGGTGCCGGGCAAGCAGGTCGAGCGCGGCTCATCGCAGTGCTGGCCGGCCGGGCAGTCCGAGTCGCGCGAGCAGATCGACGACTCCTCGCACAGGCCGCCCTCGCAGTAGCAGCCAGCGGCGCACTCGGCGTCGCTCGAGCAGCCGGGCTGCTCGACCACGCAGGTGCCGTCCGGGGCGCAGGCGGTGCCGGCCGGGCAGCCGGTCTCGAAGCAGCTCGAGCCGCAGGACCGGGTCTCGGTGCCGACCGGGACGCACGAGTTCGAGCAGTCGCAGGTCATGCCCAGGCCGCAGTCGGCGTCCGCGGCGCAGTACCCGGCCTCGTTGCACAGGCCGGCCGACTCGTCGCAGTAGCAGCCCGCCGCGCACTGGTCGTCCGAGTTGCAGTACCAGCCGTCGCCGCCGCCCGGGATGCAGACCGCGTTGCCCCAGTCGTCGTAGCTCTCGTAGGTGCCGGCCGGGCAGTCGCCCTCCCGCTCCTCGCCGAAGTAGAGGGTACAGCCAGAGAGGGAGGCGGCCATCACGAGGCCGAGACAGGCGAGGAGTTTCTTCATGACTGCTTCTCCGAGACGGTGAGCGGTGGGGGAGCGGTTGACGACATGGCGAGGACAAAGCACTCGGCGTGCCATCTTGGCAGCCGGGATCGAACCTATTGGAATCGTGGCGTTCGGTCGCACATCGGGCGTCGGGTTTTCGCCGGACAGTCCGAAACCCTGACAGAAACGTCCGGGATCCAGCGGCCTAGGCGATCGGTCGGGGTGTCAGACTCGGCGACAAGCCGCACGGTGGTCCAACGCGTCAACCGGCCGCTCGGTCTCCGTCAACCTGCGGCCACACCGGGGTGTAGCAATCTGTTCACACCCGGGTGGGAATCCCCGCCACGCTCCCGCGACGCGGATCACGGCTCATCGACCGCCCGGATCGTCTCGCGCAGGGTCGCCCGGGGGGCGTAGCCCAGGTCGGCCTTGGCCCGGCTGCCGTCGACCATGCAGACGTAGCGGATGAAGTCGAACTCGGCGACCGGGTAGCTGGAAGCGCCCAGGCGGAAGGCCATCGCCCACAGCGGCTTGGCCAGCGGGTGCGGGATCGGCACGGTGCGCCGGCCGAGCTCGGTCAAGATCGCCGACAGCGGCACCTGGCCCGGGCCGACGATGTTGTAGATCCCGCGCGCCCCCGGCGCGAGCGCCGCGACCACCGCCCGCGCGACGTCGCGCTCGTGGACCACCTGCACCATCGGGTCGAAGCCGAACAGGGTCGGCACCGGATCGAGGCGCAGGTAGTTGGACGGCGCGTTGTGCACCGTGCCGAGGATGTGGACCGGCCGCAAGATCACGGTCTCGACCTCGCGGGCCTTCCACAGGAAGGTCGAGGCCAGGTGATCGATCTCGACCAGATCGCGCATCTGCGGGAAGCGCTGGGCGGCGAGCAGCGGCGCGTCCTCGGTCAGGAACTGCGGGTTGTCGGGGCGCGGCCCGTAGACGTTGGCCGACGACAGCACCACCAGCTTGGGGACTCGATAGGTCTGGCAGTACTCGAGGAGCCGGCTGGTCCCGCCGACGTTCCACGAGTAGATCTCGGCGGCCGAGGCCCGCGGATCGTGCATGAGGCCCAGGTGGATCAGGGCGTCGACGTCGCCGTGGCGGAACACGTCTTTGGCCTTCTTGCTGCGCAGGTCGACCTCGTGGTGGACCAGATCCTTGGGCCGGCGCGGGAACGGCCGGCGATCGAGGCCCTCGATCGCGAAGCCGGGATCGCGGTGCAGCGACTGCGCGACGATCTGTCCGAGCCGACCGGCGATGCCGGTGACCACGACCTTGCGCGGACGGTCGCCGGCCGGGCGCTCACCAGAAGACATGGGCGCGCTCCCGCAGGCCGACGTGCAGCATCGACTCGATGCGGCGCTTGACCGTGGTGACCTTGTCGGCGATCGCCGCGTCGTCGTCGTCGGGATCGCCGGTGAAGGTCATGGGTTCGCCGAAGCGCAGCCGGTACTTCACGGGCAGCGGCAGGATCGGCACGAACGGCGGGTAGGGCACCACCGGGAACGACGGCGTGCCGAGGAGCCGCGCCAGCGGCCGGAGGTTGATCGCCGGGGCCTGTTCCTCGGCGCCGATCACCGCGACCGGGATCACCGGCGTGCCGGTGGCCAGGGCCAGGCGCATGAACCCGAGCCCGAAGTCGGCGAGCTGGTAGCGGCGCGAGAACGGCTTGGAGATCCCCCGCGCGCCCTCGGGGAACACCAGGATCGCCTCGTCGTCCTCGAGGAGGCGCTGGCAGTTCTCGGGCGTGCCGATGATCTGCCCCCAGCGCGCGAACCAGTAGCTGACGAACGGCACCGTCGGCACGAAGTGCTCGATCATCGAGCGGACCAGGCGCGGCGCCGGCGGCTCGAGGAAGCACGCGGCGCTGATCACCATGCCGTCGAAGGGGAGCTGCCCCGAGTGGTTGGACACCAAGAGGACGCGGCCGCGCGCCGGCAGGTGCTCGAGGCCCACGGCCTCGGCGCGGAAGTAGTGGCGGTAGATCCAGCCGGCGACCCGGACGCCGGTCTCGAGGTCGGCCTTGCGCATGCCGAAGTCGTCGAAGCCGTACTCGTTGGTGCGGACGACCAACGCCGCGGTGCGGGCCGCGATCGGATCGGGCGTGGCGCGGCCGAGCCCGGCGAGGCGGCGGCGGATCCAGTCGGCGGCGGCCATGGCCGAGCTTCCCCGGCGGCGGCGGCGCTGTCAAACCGAGCGGCGCGTGTTACCGTCGTCGCGATGAGCGAGGACTTCGTCGACGTCCGCTGGCGCGGGCTCGAGGTGGCGCGCAAGGTCCGGCTGCGCGCCACCGGCAGCCGCGGCTATGTCGAGCACGGCACGCCGATGCCGACCGGCACCGCCTTGACCGTCCACACGGCGGACGGCCACACCCTGACCGCGGTGGTCGCTGCCGTCCACGAGCAGGTCGGCGGGCGCACCGAACCGCCGGGCATGGAGCTCGAGGTGTGCGCCGAGGGCGAGGCCGCGGCCTGGTGGCAAGCGCGGCGCGAGGTCGCGGCCGCCGCGGCGGCGACCGTTGACGCGACCGCACCTGCGCGCGCCGACGCTCCGGTCGCCAGCGAGGTGCGGACCCGGACGATCCCGCCGGCCGAGCTGGCCCAGGCCACCCGCGAGCTGGGCGCCGCCGACCCAGGTCCGGTCGGCGAGGCCCGGCCGGTCGAGGAGGCCCGTCCGACCGAGGTGATGGCGGCGGTCGCGCCCCCCGACGAGGCCGAGCCTGAGCCAGCCACGGCCGCCGAGGGCGAGCGCGACGCGGCCGGGACTCCCGACGCTGGGACTCCCGACGCTGGGACTCCCGAGGCTGTCCCGGTCGAGCTGGCCGACGACGGTCGTCACACCGCGGTCATGACCGCCGTCGACATCGAGGCCATCGTCGCCGCCGGCGTGGCCGAGGCCGCCGCGGGCGACGACGACGCCGGCCCGGCCAACGGCGGCGACAAGAAGAAGGGCCCGCGTGGCAAGCGCAAGCGCGGTCGCTGAGGCCGTCGGCTCCGTCGCTCGCACCGCGATCGTCCCGCCGGCGGTCGCCCCCCATCATCGGGTCCGCGTGTGCGCGCCGGCCGGGCCGATCCGCCAGCCCCGGTTCGATCGCGGCCTGGCCCGACTCGGCGCCCACCTCCGCCTCGAGGTCGCGCCCGGCGCCGACGCCGCGACCGGCTACCTGGCCGGCGACGATCGCCGGCGCGCCGATGAGCTGACCGCGGCCCTGCGCGACCCCGACGTGCGCGCCGTGATCATGGCGCGCGGGGGCTACGGCCTGACCCGCATCCTCGCCGACGTCGATCCGGCCTGGCTCCTCGCCGATCCGAAGCCGCTGGTCGGCTTCTCCGACGGCACGGCGCTCTTGGCCTGGGCGGCGCGGGCCGGGGTGCGGGCGATCCACGGCCCGGTCATCACCCAGCTCGCTGAGCTGCCGGCCAGCGATCTCGCCGCGCTGGTTCACCTCTTGACTGATCCGCGGCCGCTCGGCGTGGTCGCCGAGCTGACCGCCGGGATCGGCGCGGCCGCCCTCGAGGCGCCGATCCTGCCCGGCAACCTGACGCTCCTGGCCCACCTGGTCGGCACGCCGTGGCAGCTCGACGTCGCCGACGCCGTCGTCCTCCTCGAAGAGGTCGGCGAGGCGCCGTACCGGCTCGATCGCGAGCTGACGCAGCTCGCCCTCGCCGGAGTCCTGCGCGGCGCGCGCGGCGCGATCGTCGGCGACCTGACTCGCTGCACCGAGCCGCCGCACCGCGCCGGTGAACCCGATGACCCGGGACCGGCCCGCGCCGCCGTCGCCGAGCGCCTGGCGCGCTTCGGGCTGCCGACGTGGTGGGACGCCCCGGTCGGCCACGGCGCGCGGAACCTGGCGTTGCCCTTCGGCGGCCGCGTGGCCATCGACGACCGCGGTCGCCTGGCGATCCTCGACGGCGCGGTCGCGTAGAGCAGCCTCGGGATCGGGATCGGGTTCGGGTTCGGGATCGGGTTCGGGATCGGGATCGGGTTCGGGTTCGGCCTCGGTCTCGGTCTCGGTCTCGGTCTCGGTCTCGGTCTCGGTCTCGGTCTCGGTCTCGGTCTCGGTCTCGGTCTCGGTCTCGGTCTCGGTCTCGGTCTCGGTCTCGGTCTCGGTCTCGGTCT
>JAGPCY010000073.1 GCA_018057825.1 Kofleriaceae bacterium
ACAAGGAGATCGCCCAGGTCGGCACGATCTCCGCCAACGGCGACACCGCGATCGGCGACATGATCGCCGAGGCGATGGACAAGGTCGGCAAGGAGGGCGTGATCACCGTCGAGGAGTCGAAGTCGCTCAACTCCGAGCTCGACGTCGTCGAGGGCATGCAGTTCGACCGCGGCTACCTGTCGCCGTACTTCGTGACCGACTCGGAGCGCATGGAGGCGGTCCTGAATGACTGCTTCGTGCTGACTCACGAGAAGAAGATCTCGAACATGAAGGAGCTCTTGCCGCTCCTCGAGCAGGTGGCCAAGGCTGGTCGCCCGCTCCTGATCCTGGCCGAGGACGTCGACGGCGAGGCCCTGGCGACCCTGGTCGTCAACAAGCTGCGCGGCACGCTGCAGATCTGCGCGGTCAAGGCCCCGGGCTTCGGCGATCGCCGCAAGGAGATGCTGAAGGACATCGCGGTCCTGACCGGCGGCCAGGCGGTCACCGAGGATCTCGGCCTCAAGCTCGAGAACCTGACCCTCAAGGACCTCGGCACCGCCAAGCGGATCAAGGTCGACAAGGACAACACCACGATCGTCGACGGCGCCGGCCAGAAGGCCGACATCGACGCCCGGGTGAAGACCATCCGCCGCACGATCGAGGAGACCACCTCGGACTACGATCGCGAGAAGCTCCAGGAGCGCCTGGCCAAGCTGGTCGGCGGCGTCGCGGTCATCCGCGTTGGCGCGGCCACCGAGGTCGAGCTCAAGGAGAAGAAGGCTCGCGTCGAGGACGCGATGCACGCCACCCGCGCGGCGGTCGAGGAGGGCATCGTCCCCGGCGGCGGCGTCGCGCTCATCCGCGCGCTCAAGGCCCTCGAGGACGTCAAGCTCAGCGAGGAGCAGCAGTTCGGCGTGGCGATCATCCGCCGCGCGATCGAGGAGCCGCTGCGTCAGATCGCCGCCAACTCCGGCGTCGACGGCTCGATCGTCGTGTCGAAGGTCAAGGACGGCCAGGGCTCGTTCGGCTTCAACGCCGCGTCCCTCGAGTACGAGGACCTGCTGGCGGCCGGCGTGATCGACCCGACCAAGGTCGTGCGCACCGCGCTCACCAACGCCGCGTCGGTGTCGTCGCTCCTGCTCACCACCGAGGCGATGATCGCCGAGCGGCCCAAGAAGGAAGAGAAGCCGGCGGCCGGTGGCGGCGGCATGGGCGGCATGGGCGGCATGGGCGGCATGGGCGGCATGGACTTCTAGTCCACGCCTGCGGCGCCCGGAGCCGCGACCGCGCGACGCCCGCCTGATCGCGGGCGTCACGCGTTTTCGGGGCCTGCGACGAGCGGGATCGCGAGGCCGAGGCGGAGACGGAGGCCGAGACGGAGGCCGAGGCCGAGACCGAGGCCGAGACCGAGGCCGAGACCGAGGCCGAGACCGAGACCGAGGCCGAGACCGAGGCCGAGACCGAGGCGGAGACGGAGGCCGAGACCGAGGCCGAGGCCGAGACCGAGGCCGAGACCGAGGCCGAGGCCGAGACCGAGGTCGATCGTGAGGGATCGCGGCGGAGGTCCTGTCGACAGACCGTGCGGCCCGATCACTGCCCGAGATCGGTGATGCAGTCGAGCTGGCGCTGGTTCGACTCCGCCGTGGCTCGGCCGGTCGCCGGGTCGCACACGAAGTGATCGGCGACGCAGGCGTAGCTGTCCTGGTTGGCGGGCGCCCTGGCGGCGGCGGGGTCGTCGACCCGGACGATCTCGGCCAGGCACGCGTCGCGGCCGGCGGTGAGCTGCTCGCAGCAGGCGCCTTGGCGGTCGATGGCCTTGGTGTAGGTGTCGCCGCGGCCGCCGCCACACGCGGCCGCGGCCAGGGCGGCCGCCGCGATCAAGGCGAGGCGCGCTGACGCCACTGTGGCGCGGGGGACCGTGAGCCGGTGTTCACAGGCGCGGGCGGTGAGCCGGCCAGGCCGGCGGATCGGAGACATCGAGAGCAAGCGAAGCATGGTGACGCCGAGGTTAGGCAAGGGGCGCGCCAGGCGCAGCCCCTGGCCGGGGCCTTGCTTTGGCGACCGACCATGGCTTCGCTTCGTCTCGTCCTCGCCCTGACCCTTGCTGCCGGCTGTAGCTCCGGCCTGCGCTATCAGGCCGTCGGCACCGGCCGGGTGGTCGCCGCCGGGGCCCCGACCGCGGTCGGCCCGGGCGGCGATCCCCACGCCGGCCTGCCGGCGACGGTCGCCCTGCCCCCCGGGCTGCCGCACTCGACCTACGACGTCCGCTTCGAGGTCTGGCTGGCCCGCGCCGCCGAGGTCGACTGGACCTTGACCTGCGGGAGCGCGATGGCCTCAGGCGTGGTCGGCGAGCCCTTCGAGGCCTACCGCGCGCGGCGCCTGGTCGAGCTGCGTCGGCAACGCGAGGAGGCCCAGCGCCAGGCCGCCGCGGTCGGCGCCGCGGTCGGCGAGCTGGTGCTCGGCCAGACCACGGCGACGGTGGCCGCCGCCACGCCCAACGCCAGCGCCGAGGCCACCGCCACCGTCGACGGCGCGGCGGTCGGGGCCGCGGTCGGCGCCAGCGCGGTGTCGACCGACGTCGAGCTGGCGCCTGGCGACGTCGGGGCCGGGCTGCACCGCGGCCGCGCCACCGTCGTGGTGCCGGACGCCGAGGCCACGACCTGCGCGCTGGTGGTCGCGCCCCGCGAGCCCGACCTCACCGCCACCGGTCAGTTCCACGTCGCGCGGCAGGACGATCGCGCGCAGCGCGAGGCGGTGGCCCACGCCAAGATCGCGGTCGCGGCCCGGGCCGATCTCTACGCCCAGCTCCAGCACCGGATCGCCACCGCCCGCCCCGCGGTGGTCGCGGTCCAGGTCGCCGCGGCCCCGCCGCCGGTCGCGATCGACGCCGCCCTCGAGGCCCGGGTCGACGTCGAATGGGCCGCCGAGGAGGCCCGCGCCCGGGCCCTCGCCGAGGCCCGCGCCGCCGCCGCCCGCGCCCAGGCCGAGGCCCATCGGCAGATCGCCCAGACCCGCTTCGAGCTGGTCGCGACCCTCGAGCGGCGCGGCGCGTCGCGCGACTACCACGCGCGGATCGCCGGCGTGTGCCGCGGGACCCGGGCCCGCCTGCGCGACGAGCTGATCGCCGACGGCGCCGATCCCGAGCTCCGGCTCCGCCTGCGCCTGGCCGCCACCGCCGAGCGCGAGCGCCGAGCCGCCGCCGCCGCCGCCGAGCGCGCGCGCCTGGAGGCCCTGGCCGAGGCGCGCCTCGAGCTGGCCCTGGCGGTGCGCGGTCGCCTGGTCGCGCAGCACGTCGCCCGCGGCGGCGCGGTGCGGACCGCGATGCCGGCGCCGATCGACGAGATGCCCGGCGAGCCGCCGATGGCCGGCTACGCCTGGGAGCCCGGCCACTGGATCTGGTACGGCGGCCAGTGGCGGTGGCAGGCCGGCTACTGGCTCGGCACCAACGCCAGCGCGGCGGTGGCCACGTCGACGCCGGGCCCGGCCGCGCCAGTGGTGGTCGCGCCGGCCGTGCCGGCCGGGGTCACGATCGGCGTCACCGTCGGGGTCGGGGTCGGGGTCGGGGCCGCGCGGCCGGCGCCGGCCCGGCCGCAGACCCAGGATCACCGTCGTCGTTGACCGACCGATCGGCCGGCCGCTACCAGGGCTTGCGGCAGGCCCGGGCCTGGGTCGCGGTGCGCGCCGCCTTCATGCACTTCACGCCGTCGAAGTCGCGGGCCGCGCGGCACTGACCGACCGAGAACTCCAGGCCCTCTTTGATCTTGGCGTCGCGCTCCGCGAGCTTCGCGGCCCGCAGCTTCTCGCGCTCGCCGATCGGCGCCTCGGCGATCTCCTTCTCGGCCTGCTCCCAGTAGGTGAGCTGGGCGTAGTTGCGCAGGGCCTCCTCGCAGGCCTCGACCGACGGCCGCTTGCAGGCGGCGACCAGACACAGGGCGACGACGACGAGGCGCGACAGCATGGCGGGGGCGTACCACGATCGCCGCGCGCGGTCACCGCTCCCAGGTCAACCCGCCGTAGGCCACCTGGCGCCGATACGCGGTGGCGTCGTCGAGCCCGCTGGCGTGCAGCGACCACCGCAGCTCGGCCTGCCAGTGGCGGCCGAACCCGCGACCGAGCCGGAGCGCCGCGCTCGAGCGAGCCTCGTCGTCGATCGAGGTGAAGCTCTGGTTGGCGATGTCGCGCGCGACGAGCTGCGGCTCGCCGAAGCGATCGAGCTGCGCGGTGACCGACGCGGTCGCGAACACCCGCGCCGGCAACGGCAGCGTCACCGCCGCGGTCAGGCGATGGCGCAGGTACGAGCTGCCGAAGCTGGTCGAGTCGACCGCCGCTAGTTCGTAGGCGACCGAGGCGGCGCGGGCCCCGGTGTAGCTCACGCGCGCCGACGCGAGCTGGACCAGATCGGCGCGCGCGCGATCGCCGGGGACGAAGCAGCGCACCTCGAGCGGTGCGCCAGGCGCGCAGGCGTTGTGGTAGGCGAGCCCGCGGTAGGTGCGGCGCTCGACGCGATAGCCGGCCACCAGGTCGATCGCGCGATCGTCGGCGCGCCACAGCGGCTGCTCGAGGGTCACCGCCAGCGCCGGCCCCGACCAGTCGAAGTCGGGATCGGGCTTGTAGGCCAGCCGGCGCAGCCCGACCGCCACCAAGGCCCGGCGCTCGCGGGCGTCGACCAGGGCGGCGCCGAGATCGACGCCGCTCGACGCGAAGGCCCGGGCGGCGCCGGCGCCCTCGACGGGAAAGACCTCGTAGTGGGTGGCCCGCGCGGTCAGGCCCAGGCGCTCGCTGGCGCGCCGCACGGCGCCGACGTCGAGGCCCCCGATCATGGCGTCCTCGCTCTGGATCGGTCCGGCGATCGCGGCCCTGGCGCCGCCCGACAGCGCCAGGGTCCAGCGCGTGCGCTCGCCGCCGCGCGCGGTCAGGTCGGCGCGGGCCCGCAGCATCGGCGCGGCCTCGGGGCCGGCGCGATCCTCGACCCGGCGGACGTTGGAGTCGTACTCGACGCCGGCCTCGGCCTGGCCGCGCCAGGTCTCGGCGACCGCGCCGCGCGCGAGGCCCCCGACCACCGCGACCGCCGCCGCCACGCGAAGGATCACCGCCGCAGCTCGCGCGCCCGGGCCTCGATCGCGGCTCGCCGCTTGCGCAAGAGCTCGAGGCGCGCGGCCACCGCGGCCTTGGCCTGGCGGGCCGCCGCCGCCCGGGTGTCGGGGTCGTTCGAGCCGTCGGACTGCCGGAGGGCGTCGACGGTCCGGGCGTCGATCACCGCCGCCAGCGCGACCGCGAGGTCGCGGCCGCTCGGGACGTCGGTCGCCCCCTCGGTGGGCGCGGGCGCGGCGTCGTTGGAGAAGCCGTTCTCCGAGCCGCCACCGCGCAGCGCGATCCGGCGCGCCGCGTCGTCGTCGTCGCGCGCCATCGACTCGGCGCGCTCGTGCTGGCGGCGCAGCTCGGCCATCGCCGCGAACCGGTCGACGCGCTGGCCGAGCCGGGCGACCTCGGCGGCGAGCGCGGCCTCGGCGTCGCGCAGGGCCGCGACCTGGTCGTCGAGCTCCTCGGGGTCGGCGAGGGGGTCGAGGGCGTCGTCGGGCAGGACGATCTTCTTGGGCGCCGGCGCCGGCCGATACTGAGCGCGGCGCCGCTCGAGGGCGGGACGCGCGGCCGGGGTCGCGCGGGCGATCGCGACGTCGAGGGCGACCACCGCCGCGGCCTTGGCCTTGGCCAAGGAGGCGCTGGCCCGGCGGCTGCGCTCGGCGAGAGCGGTCAAGGCCTTGGCGGTCTCGAGGGACGCCGCCAGCTTGCTGCGCAGGGCGCGATCGCGACGCCACGACGCCTGCTGGCGCTTGAGCTGATCGATCTCCGCGAGCTGCGCGTCGTAGCGGCGACCGAGGGCGGCGTGCTCTGCCGCCACCGCCGCGACCTCGCGCTGGGCGGCGGTGACCGCGGCGACCGCGGCCTCGACCGAGCCGGGGGCCTGGGCGACCCGCGTCCGACGCTCGGCGACGGCGACGCCGGGGGCGGCGACCGCGAGCGTGAGGGCGAGGACCAACCAGCGCACGTCGTGAGTCTAAGCAGGCCGCGTGCCACCGGCAACCCAGCGGATCATGGCGACCCGCGTCAGCGACGATCGCGGAAAACCGCGCAGGCGCCGCCGCGGCCTCAGAAAACCGCGACCCGGAGGGACCCGGACGCGATCCCGGTCGGCGCGTTGCCCGGTCCGGAAACGGCCAGCGCACCGCCGCGCCGCCCGCTACAACCGCGCCGTGGACCTCGACGCCCTCGCCTGCCGCGCCGCCGCGGTCGCCCGCGATCCCCGGTTCGACGGCGCGTTCGTGATCGCGGTGGCGACCACCGGCATCTACTGCCGACCGGTGTGTCCGGCCCGGACGCCGCGCGCCGATCGCTGCACCTACTATCGACTCGCGGCCCAGGCCGAGGCCGCCGGCTACCGACCGTGCCTGCGCTGTCGCCCCGAGGTCGCGCCGGGCCGCGGCCCGATCGGCAGTCCGCTGGTCGCCGCCGCGGTCGCGGCGATCGACCGCGGCTTCTTGGTCGAGCGTTCCTTGCCGGCCCTGGCCGAGCACCTCGGCGTGACCGATCGCCACCTCCGGCGCACCGTCACCCGCGAGCTCGGGATCAGCCCCGGCGCGCTCGATCGCAGTCGCCGCCTGGCGGTCGCCAAGCAGCTCCTCCACGACAGCGCTGCCAGCTCGACCTCGATCGCCCTGGCCGCCGGCTTCGGTAGCGTCCGGCGCTGGAACGCCGCCTTCCGTGCGCACTTCGCGACCACGCCGACCGCGTTCCGCCGACGCGCCGGCGAGCGCCCGACGCGCAGCGACGATTCTCTCCTGGTCCGCCTCGACGCGCGCCCGCCCTTCGCCGGGCGCGCCGCCCTCGCCTTCCTCGCCGGCCGCGCGGTCGCCGGGGTCGAGCAGGTCGACGGCGATCGCTACCTGCGCACCGTCGACCTCGACGGCCACCGCGGCTGGCTCATCGCCACGGTGCGCGACGACGGGCCGCGGGTCGGGGTCGACCTCGCGGTCGCCGCCAGCCTGGCGCCGCGCCTGCTCGCGATCGTCGCGCGGATCCGCGCGCTCTTCGATCTCGACGCCGAGCCGACCGCGATCGACGCCCACCTGGCCGCCGATCCCCGGCTCGCGCCGCTGGTCGCGGCCTGCCCGGGCCGCCGGGTGCCCGGCGCCTTCGACGGCTTCGAGGTCGCGGTGCGCACGATCCTCGGGCAGCAGGTGTCGGTCGCCGCGGCCTCGACCTTGATGGGACGGCTGGTCGCCGGCTTCGGCGCGCCGCTGCCGACGCCCCACGCCGGCCTGACCCACGTCGCGCCGACCGCGCCCCGCCTGGCCCAGGCCTCGGTCGACGCGATCGCCGCGATCGGCCTGCCCCGCGCGCGGGCCGAGACCGTGCGCGCCCTGGCCCGCGCCGTCGCTTCTGGCCGCTTGCGCCTCGAGCCCGGCGCCGATCCGGCGACGACCGGAGCGCGCCTGACCGCGATCCCCGGCATCGGCCCGTGGACCGAGCGCTACCTGGCGCTGCGCACCCTGGGCTGGCCCGACGCGTTTCCCGCTGGCGATCTGGTGCTGCGCCGCGCGCTGGGCGTCGCCACCGAGCGCGCCGCGATCGCCGCCAGCGAGGCGTGGCGACCGTGGCGCGGCTACGCAGCGCTACACCTGTGGGCGGCGGCCAGCGCCGCGCGCGCCCGAGGAGGATGACCATGCCCACCGCTACCGTCTCATCGCCGATCGGCCCGCTCACCCTGATCGCCACCGACCACGCGCTGACCGAGATCCGGTTCGGGCGGCCCGACGACGACGCCCCCGACGCCCCGGACGCCGCGCCCATCGACCACCCGATCCTGGCCGCCGCCGCGGCCCAGCTCGCCGCCTACTTCGCCGGCGACCGCCGCACCTTCGACGTCCCGCTGGCGCCGACCGGCACGGCGTTCCAGCGCGCGGTGTGGCGCGCGCTCGGCGAGGTCGCGTACGGCCAGACCACCGGCTACGGCGCCCTGGCCCGCGCCCTCGGTCGACCGACCGCGGCCCGCGCGGTCGGCGCCGCCAACGGCGCCAACCCGCTGCCGATCGTGGTGCCGTGCCACCGCGTGATCGGCGCCGACGGCACGCTCACCGGCTACGCCGGCGGCCTGACGATCAAGCGCTGGCTCCTGGCCCACGAGGCCGCGACCGCCGCGCGTTGACCGCGCGCGAGGCGCGAGCGCGCCGCTACTGGATGCCGTACTTCTCGAGCTTGTAGTAGAGCGCGCTGGTCTTGATGCCGAGCAGGCGCGCGGTCTCGGTCTTGACCCCCTTGGCCTTCTCGAACGCCTTCAAGATCAGCTGGCGCTCGAGATCGTCGAGGATGTCGGGCAGGCTGAGCTGGCGCGGCACGTCGAGGCGCTCGTCGTCGCCGGCCGCTGTCCCTTGCAGGAACGCCGGCAGGGCCGCGACCTCGATCTCGGCGCCGTCGGCGAAGACCAGGGCCTGCTCGATCGCGTTCTCGAGCTCGCGCACGTTGCCCGGCCAGTGGTAGGCCATGAGCCGGCCCAGCGCCGCGTCGCCCACCGCCTGGATCCGCGGGTTGGTCTTGGGCCCGAGCTTGTCGACGAAGTGCTGGGCCAGGAGCGGGATGTCCTCGCGGCGATCGCGCAGCGCCGGCAGGCGCAGCGGCACGACGTGCAGGCGGTAGAACAGATCCTGCCGGAACCGACCCTCGGCGACCTCGCGCTCGAGATCCTTGTTGGTCGCCGACAACACCCGGACGTCGACCTTGATCGGCGTCTCGCCGCCGACCCGCTCGAACTCCTGCTCCTGCAGCGCCCGCAGGAGCTTGACCTGCATCGCCGGCGGCACGTCGCCGACCTCGTCGAGAAACAGCGTGCCCTTGTCGGCCAGCTCGAAGCGCCCGAGCTTCTGCTTGATCGCCCCGGTGAACGCGCCCTTCTCGTGGCCGAACAGCTCGCTCTCGAGCAGGGTCTCGGTCAGGGCGCCGCAGTTGACCTTGACGAAGGGGCCGTCGGCTCGCCCCGACAGCCGATGGATCGCCCGGGCCACCAGCTCCTTGCCGGTGCCGCTCTCGCCGGCGATGTAGACCGTGGTCGCGGCCGGCGCGACCTTCTCGATCGCGCGCAGGACCGCGGCGATCTTGGGCGAGCCGCCGATGATCTCGTTGAACCGCGCGCGCTGCTCGTCGCGCAGGTAGGCGTTCTCGGCCTCGAGCTTGCGCCGAGCCCGGCGGGCCGCGGCCAGCTCGAGCGCGCGCTCGACCTTGAGCCGCACGACCTCGGGCGGAAATGGCTTGGTCAAGAAGTCGAAGGCGCCGAGCTTCATCGCCTCGACCGCGGTCTCGACGGTGCCGAAGCCGGTCACGATCATCACCGGGCAGTCGGGGTCGAGGATCGCGAGCTGGCGCAACACGTCGACGCCGGTCAGCCCGTCCATCTTGAGGTCGGTGATCACGAAGTCGAAGCCGCCGGGGCGCGCGCGGAACGCGGCCAGGCCCGCCGGTCCGGACGCCGCGGTCGCGGTCTCGTGGCCGAGCTTGCGCACCGCGTGGGCCAGGCCGTCGCGGATGGTGTCGTTGTCGTCGATGATGAGGATCGCAGCCATCAGGCCTCCGGGAGCATCACACGAAACGTGGTCTCGCCGCGCGCCGAGGTCACCTCGACCCGCCCGCGGTGCGCGCGGGCGAACTCGGCGACGAACGCCAGGCCCAGGCCGGTGCCCTTCTCCCGGGTGGTGAAGAACGGCTCGAACAGCCGGGCCTCGAGCTCCGGCGGGATCGTCGGCCCGCGGTTCCAGACCTCGAGGGCGATCGCGCCCTCGACCCGGACCGCGCCCAGCCGGATCGCCGGGCCGCGCTCGCCGACCTCGGCGGCCGCCGCGATCGCGTTCTGCACCAGGTTGAGCAGCGCCCGGCGGAGCTGGCCGACGTCGGCCCGCACGGCCAGCCCGGCGGGGTCGTCGATCGCGACCTCGAGATCGCGGGCGTGGGCGTCGGGCGACGCCAGCTCGCCGACCTCGGCCAGGAGTGGCGCGACCTCGACCGCGGCCAGCTCGGGCGGCGCTCGGCGGGCGAAGTCGAGGAACTCGCGGACCACGCGATCGAGGTAGCCGACCTCGCGCTCGATCTTGGCGGCGTGCCCGGCGCGGTCGTCGCCGGCCAGCTCGTCGCGCAGGATGCCGGCGTAGAGCTGGATGCCGGCCAGCGGGTTGCGGACCTCGTGGGCGATCCCGGCCAGCATCTGCTGTTGCTGGGCGTCGCGCTCGGCGAGCTGCCGGCGCATCGCCTCCATGGTCTCGGCCAGGACGCCGAGCTCGTCGCGCGAGGTCGCGGCCACCGGCGCCCCGAGATCGCCGCCGCCGATGCGGGCCGCGGCCGCCGCCAGACGCCGGACCGGTCGGGTGATCACCAGCGCCGCCAG
Organism: Kofleriaceae bacterium; assembly: GCA_018057825.1. GTDB lineage: Bacteria > Myxococcota_A > Polyangia > Haliangiales > Haliangiaceae > UBA2376. The sequence continues at coordinate 10,406 of JAGPCY010000073.1, forward strand.
CGAGGTCGCGCCCAGGATCAGCGCGGTCAGGCCCGCGCCCCACAGGAGCAAGCTGCGCCGCAGGTCGGCCAGGCGATCGAAGTACGCCGCCGGGGCCTCGATGCCGAGCGCCAGCACGACCTCGGGCTCGGTCTCCGACGCGTGGATCGGCGCGTAGCCGGCCTTGTAGATCTTGCCGCCGGCGCCCTCGAAGGTGACCGACGACGCGGTGGCGCCGGCGAACACCGCCGCCAGCTCGCTGCGATCGAGCTCGGCTCGGTAGTGGCGGCCACCGATCGGCGCCGCCGGATCGCTGTCGGCCCGGGCCACGAAGTCGCGATCGATCACGTAGAGGTGGGCGCCGGTGACCGCCGCGATCTGGGCCAGCTTGGCGGCGACGTTCTTGTACGCGCGATCCTCGGTGTCGCCGACGGCGGCCTCGACCAGGTACTTGCCGCGGATCTGGGTCGCGGTCGAGGCGGCGACCGCCTCGAGCCGGTGGCCGAGCTCGGCGTCGAGGTCGCGCCGGGTCACCTCGAGCGCGATCACCGCGAACAGCGCGAACAACGCCAGCGTCGGCACCGCGAAGGCGCCGAGCAGCTTGACCAGGACCGAGGCCCGCGGCCGCACCCGCGCGAGGCTACCGCGTTCCGCGGGCGCTGGCTTGCGACCCGCCGCGCCAGGTGCGATCGTCGGCGCGATGAGCCAACGTCCGGGTCGGCCGTGGACACGGCTGGTGTCGATGTCGCGCAGTGGTCGGTTCGTGGCGCTCCGCGGCAAGGGCGCGGTCGAGCTGGTCGACGCCCTGGGCACCACGCCGCGCGCGCCGCTGGCCACCACCGAGCTGGTCGACTTCGCCTGCGTCGGCAGCGCGCTCTGGCTCCTCGAGGGCCGGCGGATCCGCCGGTTCGCCCTCGAGTCGAGCCGCGCGATCGAGCCGACCATCGAGCTGCCCGAGCCGGGCGCGGCGATCGAGCCGGCGGTCGGCGACAGCGCCCACCACGCGGTGGTCCTGGGCAGCGCGTCCATGCTGGTCACCGGCCTGTTCGACCGCACCGCGGTCGAGGTCCTGCCGCCTGGTACCCGCCCGTTCCCGCTGCACGGCCGCCGCACCGCGAACGCTGGTAGCGACGGGGTGCGGGTCGGCGAGCCCGGCAAGCCCGACCTGTGCCGCGTGCTGGCCAGCGATCCCAAGCACGTCCTCCACGTCGCCGCGCTGTTCTCGGGCCAGGCCATGGCCAGCCTGCAGCGCACCGAGGGCGGCGACGTGTTCTGGGTGTGGAAGGCCAACGGCACGTTGATCCACCGCATCAGCGTGCCGACCGCCGATCGCTGGGGCGTCGCCGAGAGCCGTGGCCTGGGCCTCATCCGCACCCTGGCCAACGAGCTCGTGGTCGTCGACCTCCGTTACGGCCGGGTCCAGGCCGAGGCCGGCGCGCCGATGCCGGTCGCCGACCTCGACATCGACGCCGACGGCCAGTACGTCGTCCTGGCCGGGCCGGCTGACCCCGCCGGCCTGCCGCCGGTCCTCCACGTCCCGTTCACCGATCTGTTCAGCGCCGCCGGCAGCACCCGGCGCGCCGCGCTGCAGTCGATCGCCGGCGGTCGTCGCGACGACGACGACGACAGCGACGATGACGGCGATGGCCCGAGCGAGCGCTCGATGGTGACGATCGAGGTCCTGGCCGCGCCGACCCCGGTCGGCCACGCCCTGACCCTGGGCCCGCTGGCCGCCGGCGAGGACGCCGCCGACGCCGAGCCGCCGCCCGACAGCGCCGAGGAGGTCGAGCCCCCGCCGCCGATCGTCATCCCGGATCTGCCGCCGATCGGCCTGGGCACCGACCCCGAGCCGATGAAGGTCGCGCCGCTGGGGGACTGGCCGCCCTACACCTCACCGCGCGAGCACCTCGACGAGCTGCTCGACCTGGTCGCCGCCCGCGCCGCCAAGGCCATCACCGACGCCTGGAACACCGGCCGCCTGAGCATCCCGTCGGACGAGACCCACCCGTTCGAGCGCGAGGTCAAGGCCATCCTCGGGCACGTCGGGGGCTACGCCGCCGACCTGATCAACGACGCCGAGGGCCGCCTGGCCGCGATCTCGGCGCGCACCGCGGGCCGAGCCCGGGCCGGCCTGGCCGCCGGCCACCGCCTGCCCTTCGTCGAGCTGTGCCGGCAGTTCGGCCTGTCCTCGGTCGCCGCCCAGGTGTTGATCGTCGCCCTGGCGCCGATGGTGCGCGGCGAGATCGCCCGGCTGTTCGGCATTCTCGGCAACGACGAGAACCGCCCGATCGTCGACCGTTACCTGATCGAGGTGGTGGTCGCCGGCAACGAGCGCGAGCTGCGGGCCCGGGTCGCGCGCGAGCTCACCGAGGACGCGCCCCTGGTCAAGTTCGGTTTGATCCGGTTCGGCGGCGTCGACAAGGGCTCGCCGCTGTTCTCGGCCATCACCGTCGACGCCGTCCTGGTCGAGCGCCTGCGCGGCCGCGCCGCCGAGGGCGCGATCGGCGACAGCGCCACGATCCGCACCGCCGATCGCACTCTCGAGCAGCTCCACCTGCCGGCGGCCTTCAAGCGCGATCTGGTGATGGCCCTGGCCGCGCCGCGCACCCCCGAGAACCCGCTGCGCCTGGTGATGCGCGGCCGCCGCGGCGCCGGCCGCCACACCGCGATCGCGACCCTGGCGGCCCGGGTCAACCGCACCGTCGCCGCCGTCGACTGCCAGCGCCTGCCGCGCGCCGGCAAGCTCATGGCGATCGCGCTGCGCCAGGAGCTGTTCCGCGCCCTTTTGCGCGGCGCGGTCCCGGTGGTCAGCGGTCTCGAGATCGCCGACCCCGCCGACACCGAGGGTCAGGATCTGATCAAGCAGGCCCTGCGCGCCCACCCGGGCCCGGTCATCATCCGCGCCGCCCCCGAGGCGTCGATCCCCCTCGACCCGGGCTACATCACCCTCAAGGTCCCGGCCCTGACCGAGTCGGAGCGCGCCGACTACTGGCGGGTCGCCCTGGCCGAGGCCGGCCTGCGCGCCGCCGACGTCGACGGCTTGGCCGCGCGCTACCGGGTCGGCCCCGGCGTCATCTCCCACGTCATCAAGCAGGCGGTGTCGCGCCGGGTCACCGAGGGCGCCGACGCGCCCGATCCCGACGCCGACGCCGGGCCGATGCTCGAGGAGGTCGCCCGCCAGCACATCGCCACCCGCCTGGCCCACATCGCGACCCACGTCACCCGGCTCGCCAAGTGGGAGCAGGTCGCGCTGCCCGACGACGTCCACGACTCGATCCGCGAGTTCATCGCCCGCATCCGTCACCGCAAGACGGTCTACGAGAAGTGGGGCTTCGACGAGAAGATGTCGTCGTCGCGCGGCCTGACCGCGCTGTTCTACGGTCCCCCCGGCACCGGCAAGTCGATGGTGGCCGGCCTGGTCGCCCGCGAGCTCGGCCTCGATCTGTACCGGGTCGACCTGGCCCGCATCGTCTCGAAGTGGATCGGCGAGACCGAGAAGAACCTGGCCGAGGTGTTCGACGCCGCCGAGGACGGCCAGGTGGTCATCCTGTTCGACGAGGCCGACTCGCTGTTCGCCAAGCGCACCGAGGTCAAGTCGTCGGTCGATCGCTACGCCAACCTCGAGGTCAACTACCTCCTGCAGCGCCTCGACACCTTCGAGGGCGTCGCGGTCCTGACCACCAACCTCGAGGGCTCGATCGATCAGGCCTTCAAGCGCCGCATGTCGCTGCGGTTGCACTTCCCGTTCCCCGACGAGGACATGCGGGTCCGGCTGTGGGCCGCCCACATCCCGACCGCGACCCCGATCGCCGGCGACTTCGACTTCAAGGATCTGGCCAAGCGCTTCCCGCTGTCGGGTGGCTACATCCGCAACTCGACCCTGCGCGGCGCGTTCCTGGCCGCCCAGGAGAACCGCCCGCTCGGCCAGGAGCACCTCTTGCGCGCGATCGCCCTCGAGTACCGCGAGCTCGGCAAGCTGTCGACCAGCGGCCGGATGGAGTAGGCCTGGGTCGGCGCGCACCCGACCGATCCCGGCGATCGGGCCAGTCGCGACCCAACCGCGACCCGCCCACCAGGCGAGCTCGGGCACTTACGACCTGGCACGGACCGTGAACTACGGCGGCGACACGGACGCGGGCCTTCCATCCCCCCCGCGCAGGAGTCACCGCCATGAAGATCCTCTCGCTGTCGACCATCGCCGCCCTGTCCCTGTCGCTCGCCGCTTGCGGTGGCAAGAAAGACGAGGCGGGCGGCGGGACGGCCAAGCCGGCCGAGGGCAAGGGCGGCGCCGCCGCGGCCCCGGCGGTCAAGCTCGAGTACAAGAAGCTCGGCGCGACCGGCCTCGAGGCCGAGGTGCCGACCGACGCCAACGTCGACGACAACACCGCCAGCGCGGGCTTCCCGTCGGCGACCATCTGGGCCAGCCCGACGACCTTCCTCATGGGTCAGATCGCGGCCGACGACTACGGCATGATCAAGCAGAGCTACGAGGCGACCAAGGAGCAGGTCCAGAAGGAGGCCGGCACCTTCAAGGCCTTCACCAAGGACGAGAAGACCGCCGACGGCTGGCACCTCGAGTGGACCGCCGAGTCGATGGGCGACCAGGTCACCGGCATCCTGATCCGCCGCGTCATCGACGGCAAGGCCTGGGACTGCTCGACCAACTCGTCGCAGGGCGCGGCCGATCTGGCGAAGGTCGCCAAGATCTGCATGTCGGTCCGCAAGGCGCCGTGACCGCGCGGCTCACGGGAACATCGGCGCCATCGTGAGGCCGGTGGTCTCCGGCCAGCCACACGCCAGGTTCAGGCACTGCACCGCCTGCCCGGCCGCGCCCTTGACCAGGTTGTCGATCGCGCTCATCGCCAGCACCCGCTCGACCCGCGCGTCGTAGACCACCTGGACGTGGCAGCGGTTCGAGCCGCGGACGAAGGCGGTGTCGGGCAGCGCGCCGTCGGGCAACACCTCGACGAAGGGCTCGTCGGCGTATGCGGCCTGGAGCGCCGCGCGATAGGCGGCGGCCGGCGCCGTCGGATCGGTCGGCTGGGCGTAGACGTTGGCGAGGATGCCGCGCGCCATCGGCACCAGGTGCGGCGTGAAGCTGACGGTGGCCGCCGCGCCCGCGGCCCGTCCGAGCTCCTGCTCGATCTCCGGGGTGTGGCGGTGGCTGCCGGCGACCTTGTACGGCCGCAGGCCCTCGGCGGCCTCGGGCAGGTGGGTGGCCAGGCCGGGCGTGCGCCCGGCTCCCGAGGCGCCGCTCTTGGCGTCGACGAGGAGGCCGCGCGGCGACACCAGCCCGGCCGCGAGCAAGGGCGCGATCGCCAGCGTGGTCGCGGTCGGGTAGCAGCCCGGCACCGCGATCAGCCGGGCGCCGCGCAGGTCAGCGCGGTGGCGCTCGGGCAGGCCGTAGACCGCCTCGGCCAGGAGCGCCGGGGCCGGGTGGGTCGGGTGATCGCCGCCGCCGTACCACGCCGCCCAGGTCGCGGCGTCGCGCAGGCGAAAGTCGGCCGACAGATCGAGGGTGATCACGCCGCGGGCCGCGAGCGCGGCCACCACCGGCGCCGCCTCGCCGTGGGGCAGCGCGACGAAGGCGACCCGACAGGTGGCGGCGACGTCGTCGGGATCGAAGCCGACGATCGGCGCATCGAGGCAGCCGGTCAGGTGCGGGAAGACCGCGGCCAAGGTCTGGCCGGCGGCGCGGCGCGCGCACACCCGCGCGATCGTCACCCGCGGGTGCCCGAGCAAGAGGCGGATGAGCTCGGCGCCGGTGTAGCCCGAGGCGCCGACGATCGCGACCGAGGTGAGCGCTTCCATCACGCGCAGTGTAGGCGGCGCCGCGCCGGGCGCGAAACCCCACGGGCCGCGGTTGCGCCGGCCGACCGGCGATGCGATGAAGCGCCGTGTCGTCGACCGATCTGGCGCTCCTCGCGGCCATGCTGGGCGCCGGGTTCTTCGTCGAGGCGGTCGCCGGCTTCGGCGGCACAGTGCTGGCGCTGTCGCTGGGCGCGACCCGCTTTCCGATCGCGACCGTGCTCGCGGTGTTCCTGCCACTCAACCTGGCGCTGTCGGCCTACCTGGCGATCCGTCACCGCGCCGCGGTCGCCGGCCGGGCCTTGGCCACCACGATCGTGCCGCCGATGCTGGTCGGCCTGGCGGTCGGCACCGGCCTGGCGGTGGTGATCGACGCCGACGCCGCCAAGCTCGGGTTCGCGGCGCTGGTGATCGCGGTCGCGATCCGCGAGCTCGTGCGCCTGGCCCGGCCGCGCCCGACCGCGCCGCCGCCGCCGCGGCCGGCGCTCCAGGTGCTGGTCCTGGGCGCCGCCGGGATCATCCACGGCCTGTTCGCGACCGGTGGGCCGCTGGTGGTGGCGATCGCCAATCGGATGTTCGCCGCCAAGGCGACGTTGCGCGCGACCCTGGCGGTCCTGTGGTTCACGCTCAACCTGGTGGTCCTGGCCCGGCTGATCGCGGCCGGCGATCTCACGACCACCACCCTCGGGTACAGCGCCGCGATGGTGCCGGTCCTCGGCGTGGCGCTGGCGGCCGGCGAATGGATCCATCACCGGGTCAGCGAGCGCGGCTTCCGCTGGCTGGTCGCCGGGCTCCTGGCCGCGGTCGGCGCGGTGCTGTTCGTCCGCAGCCTGCCGTGAGCGATCGCGGCGCCCGCCGCGACAGATCATGTCCACCCGCGGTGGCCGGCGCTGGGCGATGCTCCCGGCCATGCGCACCTTGGCCTCCCTGGTCGCCGCCCTCGGCCTCGCCGCCTGCGGCCCGACCCCGACCAACCCGGGCGATGACGACGACGACGACCGCGACGCCGCCGTCGACCCCGACGCCGCCGCCGGCGATCCTGACGCCGCGGTCGTCGACGTCGACGCCTCGTGTGGCTCGCAGTCCCAGGACATCGCCGTCGAGAACCTCGGCGATCCACCGGATCTACTGATCGTCATGGATCGGTCGGGTTCCATGACCGGCCCGATCCCGTCGTTTCCGCCAAACTTCACGCCCAAGTGGAACATCATGCGCGACGCGGTCAACGCCGTGGTCGGGCAGCGCCAGAACAACATCCGGTTCGGCCTGGCCGAGTTCCCGACCGACGACGACTGCGCGGTCGCGCCGTCGGCCGCGGTCCGGGTGCCGATCGATCTCGGGCAGGCCCCCGAGGTCGCGCAGTACTTCATGACCCGCTCGCCCAACGGCAACACCCCAGCGGCGGCCGGCCTCCAGGCCGCGCTGGCCCACTACAACACGCTCCCGGTGAACCCGGCCGGGCGCTACGTCCTGTTCGCCACCGACGGCGAGCCCAACTGCGCGGCCGACGCGGCCACCGCCTCCGCCGAGACCGTGGCCGCGGTCAACGCCCTGCGCACCGCCGGCATCCGCACCTTCGTCCTGGGCTTCGGCGGCGGCTTCGCCACGGGCACCGTCCTGAACGACGCCGCGACCGCTGGCGGCGTGCCCCGCCCCGGCGGTCCGCCGCACTACTACGCGGCCAACGACGCGGCCCAGCTGAACGCCGCGCTGCAGGCGATCTCGGGCGGCATCATCGTGCCGTCGTGCAGCTACGCGCTGGCGACCCGGCCACCCGATCCAGACGACGTCACAGTGACCCTGAACGGCCAGGTCGTGCCGCGGTCGACCATGCACACCAACGGCTGGGACTACTACCCCGACGCCATGACCATCACGTTCTTCGGGACGTACTGCCAGCAGATCACGACCGGCGCGGTCGGCAACGTCGCCTTCAGCTACGGCTGTCCGGGGCCGATCGTGGACTAGTTCTTTGGGGGGCTCGTCACCGACTGACGATTGATCACATTTCTGCTCGCCTCGGGAATTTCGGACCGAAGCCCCTGATTTAACTCGCATGGAAGACATCGCGAGCTGGGCACACGAAGAAGTCGGGCAGGCAGAGTTGGGCGACGCGC
>JAGPCY010000049.1 GCA_018057825.1 Kofleriaceae bacterium
GACGCGGCCTCCGCCGCGGCGGCCACCATCGGCGTCCGCGACGCCGCCCCGGCTGCCGCGCCCGCCAAGAAGGCTCCGGCCAAGAAGGCTCCGGCCAAGAAGGCTCCGGCCAAGAAGGCTCCGGCCAAGAAGGCTCCGGCCAAGAAGGCTCCGGCCAAGAAGGCCCCCGCGAAGAAGGCTCCGGCCAAGAAGGCCCCGGCCAAGAAGGCCCCGGCCAAGAAGGCCCCCGCCAAGAAGGCCCCCGCCAAGAAGGCCCCCGCCAAGAAGGCCCCCGCCCAGAAGCGGAAGTAGCCCGCGCCGCGCGCGGCCCGGCGCGACCTCAGCCGCGCAGCCACGCCAGCCGACGCGCGCTCTCCTCGATGATCACGGGCAGCGACGCGATCAGCTCGTGGCCATCGTCGAGCTCGGTCAGCTCAGCCCGCGGCGTCCGCGCGACGAACGCGCGCGAACCGGCGACGTCGACCACCTCGTCGCGCGTGCCGTGGGCGATCCACGTCGGCACGGTCACCGACGGCCAGCCACCGCCGGCGGCGTCGACCGCCAGGGCGTCATCGAGGAAGCCGACGTCGACCCGGGCCTCGCAGCGCCGGGCGTAGTCGTAGATCGGCAGCCAGCCGTCCTTCCGCCACGCCGCGACCCCGTCGGGGCCCAGCCGCGCCGCCCACCGCTCGGCCATGCGAAAGGCTGGCGCCAAGAGCACCAGGGCCGCGACCGCGCCGACCCGCTCGGCGACCCGGGCGGCGATCAGGCCACCGAGGCTCGAGCCGATGAGCGCCACCTGCGGCGCGTCGCCGATCGTCGCGACCACGTGGTCGATCGCCGCCGACAGCCGCAGCCGCTCGAGGGACGGCACCCGCAGATCGAGGCGCTCGACGGCGAAGCCGGCCGCGTCGAGCGCCGTGGCCACCGCGACGCCCTTGGTCGACGCCGGGCCCGACGCGAACCCGTGCAGGTACAGGACCCGCGGCCTCACCACGCCCCGCCACCGATGCGGGCGATGAAGTCGTAGGGGTACCCGAGCTCGAAGGCCGAGACCTGATCGAGGCGCGCCACCTGCTCGGCCGACAACGCGACCTCGGCCGCCGCCAGGTTGTCGTCGAGCTGGGCCACCGTGCGGGCGCCGAAGATCACGCTGGTCACCGTCGGCTTGTGGAGAAGCCACGCCAGCGCGAGCTGGGCCGGCGTGACGTCGAGCTCGCCCGCCATCGCCACCAGCGCCTCGACGATCGCCCAGTGTCGCGGCGTGTCGTAGCGGCCCCAGCGATCGCGCCAGCGCGCCAGGCGGCTGCCGTCGGGCGGGGCCTGGGCCGCGCGGTACTTGCCCGACAGGAAGCCGGCGGCCAGCGGCGACCACGGCAGGATGCCCAGGCCCCACTGCCGACACAGCGGCACGTGCTCGCGCTCGAGGCCGCGCTCGACGAGGTTGTACTGCGCCTGCAGGGTGACGAAGCGCGCGCGATCGGCGGCGCGCGCACGCCACAGACTGTCGACCAGGCGATAGGCGGCGTAGTTCGAACAGCCGAGGTAGACCACCTTGCCGGCGGTGACCAGATCGTCGAGGGCGCGCAAGGTCTCGTCCTCGTCGACCGCCAGGTCCTGCATGTGGATCTGGTACAGGTCGATGCGGTCGGTGCCGAGGCGCCGCAGCGAGTCCTCGACGCAGCGGACGATGCGGTAGCGCGATGCGCCGCTGGCGTTGGGCCCGGCGCCCATCGTGAAGCGGAACTTGGTGGCCAGGACCAGGCGATCGCGGACGCCGGCGCGGTCGGCGAGCCACGCGCCGAGCACCCGCTCGGACAGCCCGTCCTGACCGTAGACGTCGGCGGTGTCGATGAAGTTGATGCCGCCCTCGACCGCGCGATCGAGGATGGCGTGGGCGGTCGCGTCGTCGCAGCCGACCTGATGCATGAACGACTGGGCGTCGGCCTCGCCGAAGGTCATCGCGCCGAGGCAGAGGGTCGAGACCTTGGCGCCGGCGGCGCCGAGTGGACGGTAACGCATGGGCCGAGTGTGCACCGTCAGGCGACCGCGCGGGATCGGCGGCGCGCCCTCGTGACTTGCCGGCGCGTGGGCCCTATCGTGCCGGCCATGGCCCACCTCCGCGCCGCGCTGTTCGATCTCGACGGCACGCTGGTCGATAGCCTGGCCGACCTCGGCGCCGCCCTGGCCTCGGCCCTCGCGGTCGTCGGGCTGGCGCCGCCCGACGACGCCGCGCTGCGGACGATGATCGGCCTGGGCGCGCGGACCCTGGTCGAGCGCGCGGTCGCCGGCCGCGCCGACGTCGATCGGGTGCTGGCCGACTTCCGCGACGCCTATCGCGCCCGGCCGATCGTCGAGACCCGGCTGTACCCGGGCATCGCGTCAGCCCTCGACCGCCTGACCGACGCCGGCCTGACCTTCGCGGTGGTGTCGAACAAGCCCCACGACCTGACCGTGACGCTGGCGGCGCAGCTCCTCGCGCCGTGGCCGTTCGCCGCGATCTACGGCCAGCGCCCGGCGGTGCCGCTCAAGCCCGACCCGACCGCCGCGCTGTGCGCCGCCGACGAGCTGGGCGTGCCGCCCACCACCTGCGCGTTCATCGGCGACTCGGCGGTGGACATCGCGACCGCGCGGGCCGCGGGGATGCGCGCGATCGGCGTGGCCTGGGGCTTCCGCGGGCGGGCCGAGCTCGACGCCGCCGACGCCGACGTCGTGGTCGACGAGCCGGCGGCGCTGGTGACCGCGATCACGAGCCCGACGTGACGACCAGATCGTGACGACCGGACCGTGACTGAACCGTGACCGGATTGTCGGCGGGGCGTCGTCGGCCGCGCGGTAGATCGTGAGCATGTTGACCGCGGCCAAGGCCCAAGCCCGCGGCTGGCGCAGCATCTACGGCAACGCGCTGGCCCTGCCCTTCTGGATGATCCACGTCGGCGCGATCGCGGGCGTGGTCGCGCTGGGCTGGTCGTGGCGCGGCCTGGCCTGGGCGCTCGGGCTGTACGCGGTCCGGCTGTTCTTCGTCACCGCCGCGTACCACCGCTACTTCTCGCACCGCGCGTACAAGACCTCGCGCTGGTTCCAGTTCGTGCTGGCGCTCGGCGCCACGGCGACCGCGCAGAAGGGCGTCCTGTGGTGGGCCGCGCACCACCGCCGCCACCACCGCGCCTCCGACACCGCCGACGATCTGCACTCGCCCTACCACGGCGGCTTCTGGTGGTCGCACATGGGCTGGATCCTCGCCCGCGACTTCGAGGGCACCGACCACGCGGCGATCAAGGACTTCGCGCGCTACCCGGAGCTGCGCTGGCTCGATCGCTACTGGGTGGTGCCGCCGATCGCGACCGCGATCGTCACCTACCTGATCGGTGGCTGGTTCGGGTTGACCTGGGCCTTCGCGGTCTCCCAGGTGCTGTGCTGGCACGGCACGTTCACGATCAACTCGCTGTCGCACCTGTGGGGCGGACGGCGGTACCAGTCGGGCGACGACTCGCGCAACAACCCGATCCTGGCGATCGTCACCCTCGGCGAGGGCTGGCACAACAACCACCACCACTACCAGGTGGCGGCGCGCCAGGGCTTCTTCTGGTGGGAGTACGACGTCACCTACTACGTGCTGCGGCTCCTGGCCGTGCTCGGGTTGGTCCGCGACCTCCACGGCGTGCCGGAGCACATCCGGTCGGGCAGCCGCAAGGCCGGCACCTTCGCCGGCGGCGACCCCGCGAATGCCGGCCGGTCGGCTGTGACCGCCGACGCCCCGTGATACCGTCGTCGATGCCGCGGTAGGCGCCGCGGCGGCGATGACCCAGCGGCAGGACGACACCCCGACCCGGCCGACCCCGATCGCGGCGGCCGATCTCGACGGCTTCCGCAAGGATCCGCGCGACGGCGCGCGCTTCGCGACGGTGCGCTCGGCCTTGCGCGCCGGTGGTCAAGGCGAGCTGCTCGCCGAGGTGTGCGAGCTGCGCGCCCCCTTCGAGCCCAACCCGAGCAAGGCCGCCGATCTGTGGGCCGAGGCCGGCGAGGTCCGCGCCGTGCTCGGCCACGCCGCCGCCGCCGAGCGCGACCTGCGCGCCGCGTGCGCCCTCGACCCGGCCCACGAGCAGGCCGCGGCGCGCCTGGTCGAGACCTTCCTCACCACCGGCCGGCCGGCCGAGGCCGGCGACGTCCTCGAGGCCGAGCTCGACGAGCTGACCAAGCGCGCCGAGGCCAACCCCGGCAAGGCCAAGACCGACCGCGCCGGCACGACCCGCCGCGCCGCGCGCCACCGCACCGCGGCGGCGCTGTGGGACCAGCAGCTCGGCCGCATCGATCGCGCGCTGGCGCACTGGCAGGCGGCCTGGCGCCTCGAGCCCGAGCGGACCGACGCCCTGGCCGCGGCGCGCGCGCTCTACGCGTCCCTCGGCGACGACGCGATGGTGGCCAAGCTGTACCGCGCCGAGCTCGACGTGCTCGGCGACAAGGCGCCGCCGGTCGGGCGCGCCAAGCTGTGGCTGGCCCTGGCCAAGGTCGAGCTGCGCCGCGGTGACGGCAAGGCCGCGGCGGCCGCCGCCGATCGCGCGGTCCGCCTCGACGCCGAGGCCGCGGCGGCGCGCGAACTCTTGGCCGAGATCTACGGCTCGCCGGCGTGGGCCGCGACCGCCGACGATCCCGCGGCCGGCGCCCGCAAGGCCAGCGAGCTGTACGGCGAGCTCGGGCGCGCCGCGTTCGCCGCCGGCGACGCCAGCGCCGGCCTGGGCTACCTGCGGCGCGCGGTCGGCGCCGACCCGTACCACGCCGGCGCCGCCACCGCCCTCGAGGCCGCCCTGCGCGCGGCCGAGCGCTGGGACGAGCTCGATCGCCTGCTGGCCCAGCGCGCCGCCCTGGCCGCCTACGCCGGCGCCGACGACGAGCGCCGCGCCCTGGTGGCGCAGCGGGTCGAGCTGTTCGAGCGGCAACGTCCGGATCGCGGACAGCTCATCACCGCCCTGACCGAGCTGGCCAGCCTCGAGCCGCCGCGCGGCCCGGCCGCGACCCGGCTGCGCACGCTGTTGCGCGAGGACCAACGCTTCGCCGAGCTCATCGCCCAACACGAGCGCGACCTCGCCGGCCTGGGCGGCGAGCCGGCGGCCCAGGTCGCCGAGCTCCTCGAGCTCGCCACGCTGGTGCGCGATCACGGCCAGGACAAGGATCGCGCCGCCGAGCTCTTGCACCAGGCCCTGAGCCTGGACCCGACCAACGACGACGCCCTGGCCCGCTACGTCGAGCACTTCCGCGAGCGCCGCGACTTCCGCGGACTGTGCGATCTCTACGAGTTCTCCCTCGACAACGCCCGCGAGGCTGGCGCCGCGACCGGCGAGCTGGTGCGCCGGCTCGAGGAGATCGCCCAGATCTGCGAGCTGCGCCTGGGCGACGTGCCGCGCGCCCTCGACGCCTGGCGGCGGATCGAGGAGCTCGAGCCGGGTGGCCCCAAGGCCCGCGAGGCGATCCGTCGGCTGAGCGGTCGCGCCAAGCAGTGGGAGCAACTGGTCGCGGTCCTCGAGGGCGAGGCCGCGGCGGCGGCCACCGGCGGCGAGCGCGCCGACACCCTGCGCCGGATCGCCACCACCTACCGCGAGCGCCAGGTCGAGCCGCGGCGGGCGATCGCGCTGTACGAGGAGGTCCTCGAGCTGCGCCCCGACGACGAGGTCGCGCCCAAGGCGCTGATCGAGCTGTACGAGCGCGAAGGCGACGACGCCGGCCTGGCCCGGACCCTGCGCCGCCAGCTCGAGCTCGACGCCCGCCGGCTCGGCGACGATCCCGCGGTCCGGGCCGGGGCGCCGCGCGAGTGGCCGGTCGGCAAGCGCATCGAGCGCCTGACCGCGCTGCGCAAGCTGGCGACGATGTGCGAGACCCGGCTGGGTGACGTCGACGGCGTGGTCTACGCCGCCAGCGGCGTCCTCGAGATCATCCCCGGCGATCGCGACGCCCTCGATCGCATGGCCCGCGCCCTCGAGCAGGCCGGCGACAAGAAGCGCCTGATCCAGACCCTCGAGTACCACGCCGCCGCCGCCACCGGCCCGGCCGAGCGGGCCAAGATCATGCGCCGGCTGGCGCGCATGGCGGTCGACGATGGCGATCACGCCCGCGCCCTCGAGCGCTGGGAGCAAGCGCTCAAGGCCGCGCCCACCGACGAGGAGGCCCTGGCCGCGGTGGCCGATCTCTACGAGGCCGCCCAGCGCTGGGGCGAGCTGGCCGCGGTGCTCGAGCGCCTCGATCTGGTCCGGTATCCGCCGACCGCGGCGGCGCCCGAGCCGGGCTCCGCGGCCGCCGCCCTGCGGGCCCGCGATCTCACCCGCTACGCGGTGATCGTCGACGACAAGCTCGGCGACGGCCAGCGCGCGATCAAGGCCTGGGAGCGGCTGCGCGAGGTCACGCCCCGCGATCGCGCGGCCCTCGAGGCCCTGGCCCGGCTGTACCGCGGCGCCGCGCGCTACCGCGAGCTGGCCGATCTGCTGGCGGTCCACGCCGAGGTCTACGCCGTCGACGATCTGGCCAAGGCCACCGCCGCCGCCCGCGAGCGGGCCAGCGTGCTGGCCGATCGCCTGGGCGCCACCGACGAGGCCTGCAAGCAGCTCGAGCGCCTGGTGGCCGAGCTGGCCCCGACCGATCTCGACGCCCACTCGCTCCTGCGCCGGCTCTACGAGGCCCGCGGCGACTTCCAGTCGGCGGTCCGGATCGCCGAGCGCGAGCTGTACCTGCTGGCCGAGCCGGCGGCCAAGATCGCCCGCGCGCTCGAGATCGGCGTGACCTGTCGCGATCGGCTGGGCGACGCGGCGCGCGCGCTCCAGGCCTACGAGCGGGTGCTGGCGATCGATCCCCACCACGACGAGGCGCTGGCCGCCGCCGCCGAGCTGCACGAGCGCCTGGGCGATCTCAAGGGCGCGCTGGCGGTCCTCGAGCGGCGCCTGGCCCGCACCGAGGAGCGCCGGACCCGGCGCGGCCTGCACCAGCGGATCGCCACGCTCACCGCCGAGAAGCTCGGCGACCACCGCGGCGGCATGAAGGCGTGGCGGCGCGCTCACGACGAGGCGCCCGAGCCGTCGACGCTGGCCGAGCTGCGGCGCGCCGCAGAGGCCTACGGTCTGTGGCGCGAGCTGGCCGAGGTCTACGACGGCGAGCGCAAGCGCCTGGCCGGCGCCGGCGACCCGGCGGCCCTGGTGGCGATCGATCGCGAGCTGGCGGCGGTGTGCGAGCGGCGGCTGTCGGATCGGCCGCGGGCGATGGCGGCCCTGTCCGAGGCCCTGGCCGCGACGCCGCGCGATCGCGACCTCCTGGCCGAGCTCGAGCGCCTGGCCGCCGAGGCCGATCAGCGGCCGCTGTGGCGCCAGGTCGTCGACGGTCACGATCTGGCGCTGCGCGCGATCGGCGGCGCCGCCCGGGCCGAGCTCCACGCCAACAAGGCCCGGCTGCTCGACGACAAGCTCGGCGATCCCAAGGCGGCCGCCGCCGAGCTCCTGGCGGCCTTCGCCTGGGACCCCGACCGCGAAGACACCCGGACCGCGCTGTACAAGCTGGCCGGCAAGTCCCGGACCTGGGCCGACGTGCTGGCGGTCGAGACCGCGCTGGCCGAGCGCGCCACCGGCGGCGAGCGCCTGGCGGCGCTGCGCCGGCGCGCCCAGGTGATCGAGGAGCAGCAGAAGGATCTGCCGCGAGCGTTCCGCGGCCACCTGGTCGGGTTCATGCTGGCGCCCGAGGACGCCGACACCCTGGCCCACCTGTGGCGCCTGGCGCGCGCGATCGGCAAGTACCGCGACATCGATCGCACCCCCAAGCCCGAGCCGCCGGCCGCGCCGATCCAGCTCGAGCGCGAGCTGCCGCCGCCCGAACCGGTCGGGCGCGCCGCCGCCGCCACCGAAGAGCTGGTTCTACCCGACTCTGGCGATCTGGTCGACGACGACGACCTCGCCGAGTTCGGCGATCTGTCGGTCGGCGACTCGACCCAGCCCCTCGACATCGACGAGCTGCTGCCGCCGGCCCAGGCCCTGGCCAAGGCCAGCGCACCGCCGCCGCCGACCGGGAAGCCGCGGTTGCCGCCACCGCCGCCGCGCCCCCCCAAGATCGTGCCGCGCACCCAGCCGCCGCCGGCGCCGCGCAAGGCCCAGGCCGCGGTCCGCCGTCCGCCGCTGCCGCAGCTCCCGCACCGGCCCTTCGAGTCGCCGTGGGAGGAGCTGGCCGCCGCCTACGACCTGTTGCCGGCCACCGACGGCGACGCCAAGGTGCGCTGGCTGTATCGCGCCGCCGAGGCGTGGGAGAACGGCGCCCGTGAGGTCGGGCGCGCCTTCGATACCCTGGCCCGCGCCCTCGAGCTGGCGCGGCGTGGGCCGACCGGCGACGCCGAGGCCCGGGCGCGGCTGCATCGGTTCGCCGGCGATCACGACACCTGGGATCGCCTGGCCGCGCTGTACGAGGGCCTGGCCGAGGACACCCACACCCCGGCGGCCGCGGTCGAGCTCCTGATGGAGGTGGCGGCGATCCGCGAGCGCCAGGGCGCCGGGCCGCGGGCCGAGGCGCAGTACCGCCGGATCCTCGGGATGCGCCCCGACGATCGCGTGGCCCGCGGCAAGCTCGAGGCCCTGTACCGCGCCGGCCAGCGCTGGGTCGAGCTGGCGGCGTCCCTCGAGGAGCGCACCGATCCGCGGCTGGGCACCGCGGCGCCCGAGGCCGAACGCCCGACGCTCCTGCGCGAGCTGGCGGCGATCTACGACGGTCACCTCGGCCACCCCCACGACGCGATCGACACCCTCGAGCGCCTGCGCACGTTGGCGCCGACCGAGGTCGCGGTGCTGCGCGAGCTAGGCGCGCTCTACGGCAAGGTCGGGCGGTGGAGCAAGGTCATCGAGGCCCACGCCAAGATCGTCGAGGTCGCCGACGGAACCCCCGAGGCCCGCGAGGCCCTGCGCGCGATCGCCCAGGTCTACGAGAGCGAGCTCGAGTTGCCCGAGCGCGCGATCGAGCACTACCAGCAGCTCGTCGGCCAGTGGCCCGATGACCTCGACGCCCTGGCCGCCCTCGATCGCCTGTGCCAGGGCGCGGCGCGCTGGACCGAGCTGGCCGAGGTGCTGCGACGCCGGGCGGCCCTGGCGGCGGCCCCGACCGAGCGGGCCGCGCTGTTGGCGCGCCGAGCCCAGATCCTGTCCGACTGGCTGGGCGCGCCCGAGGAGGCGGCCGCGGCGCTGCGCCACGCCCGCACGATCGCCCCCGGCGATCCGGCGCTGACCGAGCAGCTCCTGGCCGCGCTGATCGCCGCCGGCCGCCATCGCGAGGCGGTGGCCGTGATCGAGGGCCGGCTCGAGGGCCTGGGCCCCGAGGCCGCGGCGGGCGAGCGCGCCGCGCTCCACCTGCGGCTGGCCCAGCTCCGCCTCGACGGGCTCGGCGACACCGCTGGCGCCCGGGCCGCGGTCGGCGCAGCGCTGGCCCTGGTGCCGACCCACCCGACCGCGCTGGCGATGCTGGCCCGCCTGGCCGACGGCGACGACGATCCCAGGATCTTCGTCGACGCCAAGCTGCGCGAGGCCGAGGCGGCGACCGACGACGAGGCCCGGGTCGCGGCGCTCTACGACGCCGGCGTCGCGCTGCGCGATCGGGTCGGCGACACCGCCGGCGCGCGCGCCGCCTTCGAGCGCGTGGTCGCGGTCCGGCCCTACCACGCCGACGCGGTGTGGGCCCTGGCCGGCCTGATCGAACAGGGCGGCGATCCCGACAGCGCCGCCAAGCTCCTCGAGCAACGCCTGGGCGACGACGCCCTGGCCGCGCCCGAGCGCGCCCGGATCTTGACCCAGCTCGCGGCCCTGGCGCGGGCCGGCGGCATCGAGCTGGTCGCCGAGCGCCGCATGCTCGAGGCCCTGGCCGCCGACCCCGGCTGCACGCCGGCGGTGATCGCGCTGGCCGATCTGTACGCCGACGCCAGCCGATGGGACGACCTCGAGCTGTTCCTGCGCGGCGCGCTGTCCGACGGCGTCCCCGGCGCCCCGCCGATCATCACCGCCGAGCTGCACCGCCGCCTGGCCGCCTGCTACGAGCGCCTGGGCCGCGACGACGACGCCTACGAGACCTTGCTCACCGCCGATCGCCTCCACCGCGGCCACATCGGGGTCAAGCTCGCCCTCGGCGAGAACCGCTACAAGGCCAAGCGCTGGCGCGAGGCCGCGCTCCACCTGGGCGCGCTGGCCACCCACGACGAGGCGCCCCGCCACGCCGCCGAGGTCGCGGTCGGCCTGTACCACGCCGCGCTGGCGGAGATCCGCAGCCTGCGCCCCGAGAAGGCGCCGGCGCTGTACGCCCGCGCCCTCGAGCTGCGCCCGAGCTTCGGCCCGGCGTTGTCGGCCATGGCCGAGCTGGCCCTCGAGGCCAACCAGCCGGCCAAGGCCTACGAGTTTCTGGCCCGACAGGCCACCGCCACCGACGAGCCCGGCGAGCGGCTGCGGCTGTTCGAGGCCCTCGGCGACATGGCGCTGCAGATGCTGTCCGACGAGGACAAGGCGCTGGTGTGCTACCAGGCCGCGGTCGGCGCCGCCAACCCGCTCGACGCCCGCCACCTGCCGCTCCTCGAGAAGCTCCTCGAGCGCCAGGACCTGGCCGGCGATCACGGCGGCGCGGCGCGCACCGCCGAGCTGATGGCGGCGTTCGGCGCCAACGGCCCCGACCGCGCGGCCCGCCTCGATCGCGCCGCCCGCGACTACCTGGTGGCCGGCGATCGCGAGCGCGCCCGCGACGCCTCGGCGCGCGCGGTCGCCGCCGATCCCTACAGCCTCGACGCCGTCGAGCTGGCCAGCGAGCTGGCCCTGGCCGCCGGAGACGTCGACGGCGCCACCGACATGCTCGGGCGCTTCCTGTCGGGCAAGGACGACGGCGCGGCGGCCGATCGGCCGCGGCGCGCGGCGCTGTGGCTGCGCCTGGGCGAGGCCCGCCGCGAGCGCGGCGACGCCAAGAGCGCCCACGCCGCCTTCGAGCGCGCGATCGCGGTGGCGCCGCGCGCCGAGGCCGCGACCGCGGCGCGTCAGGCGCTCCTGCCGGTCCTGGCCGCCGACCCGACCCGCCGCGCCGAGCTGTGCGAGCTGCGCCGGGCGCTGGCCGAGACCGCGGGCCGCGCCGCCGAGGTCGCGGCCTGGTCCGACGAGCTGCGCCGGGCCGAGCGCACGGACGAGGCCGCCGCCGCCCTCGATCTGGCGGTCGCCCTCGGCGCCACCCCGGATCTCCACCAGACCGCGTTTCGCACCATCCACCCGGCGCGCGCGATGGCCGCCGACGAACCCTACCGCGGCAGCCTCGACGCCGAGGCCCGGGCTCGGTTCCTCCACGACCCCGACCTCGATCGGCTCGGGCCGATCTTCGCCACGCTCGCCGAGGCCGCCGGTCAGCTCTGGCCCGATCCCGACGAGGCCCTGGCCCGCGCCGAGGTCCGCGCCGCCCGGCGCATCGCCGGCTCGTCGAGCCCGGCGGCCCTGGCCTTCGTGCGGATCGCCGCCGCCCTCGGCTGCGGCCCGGCCTCGCTGTACGCCACCGACGATCCCGCCGCGCCCGAGCTCCGCCTGGTGTGCGCGGGCACGCCGATCGTGGTGTTCGGGCCCCGCGCCTCGGCGGCGGTCGATCCGGCGCGCCGGTTCGCGCTCGGCACGATCGCCGAGCTGACCCGGCCCGAGCGCGCGGTGGTCGCCGGGCAACCGCCGGCCGAGGTCGCCACGCTCCTGGCCAGCCTGGTGCGCGGCTTCGCGGCCCCGGCCCTCCACGGCGCGGTCGCGCGCTGGGTCGGCGATCCCGATGTGCAACGCGCCCGCGACGAGGCCCTGCGCGGCGCGCTGCCGGTGCGGCTGCGCCAGCGCTTCGAGCAGCTCTTCGCCGAGCTGCCGGCCGACGCCCTCGATCTCCATCGCCACCGGGCCGCGCTGGCGCGGGTCGCCGAGCGCGCCGGGCTCCTGGTCTCGGGCGACTGCGCCGCGGCGCTGGTCGAGCCGACCGGCGGCCCCGCTGCGGTGGTCCGCACCGTCACCGACCCCGACTATCCCGCGCTGCGCGCCCGCCTGGGCGTCGCGGTCGCGTGAGCCGCCGCGGCGTTGACCGCCGCCCGCCGGCCCGGTTACGGTCGGCGCTCCATGTATCTGGGAGTCGTCACCGGCACCGTCGTGGCCTCGCGCAAAGCCGCCGGCCTCGAAGGCCAGAAGCTGCTCCTCGTGCAGCCGCTCGACGACACCGGCCGGTCGACCGGCGACGTCCAGGTCGCGGTCGACACCGTGGCCGCCGGGGTCGGCGATCAGGTGTACCTGGTCGGTTCGCGCGAAGCGGCCCTGGCCCTGACCCCATGGTTCGTCCCGGTCGACGCCGCGATCGTCGGGATCGTCGACGAGGTTCACACGCCCGAGCGGAGCGCCGCGGCCCCCGCGCCGGTCGACGCCGCGACACCTGATACCGCCGCGCCCGAGCCGGTCGACGACGATCCGACCGAGGCCACCGACACCCGGCCGCGCAAGCGTCCGCAGGCCACCGCCAAGCCGGAGCGCGCGCGATGAGGTTGTGCCGGGTCCTCGGCAACGTCACCGCGACGGTCAAGCACCCGGCCTTCGCCGGTCGCACGCTCCTGGTCGTCCAGCCGATCGATCCGGCCGGCGCCGACCTGGGCGATAGCTTCGTCGCGGTCGACCACGCCCAGGCCGGCCCCGGCGATCGGGTGCTGGTCCTCACCGAGGGCAACGGCGTGCGGCAGATCGTCAAGCAAGGCGACCAGGTCCCGATCCGCTCGCTGGTGGTCGGCATCGTCGACGCGGTCGAGGCATGAGCGGCCCCCAGCCGACCCGCAAGGGCGCGATCGCCGCGATCGCCCGCGACCTCCACGCCCGCGGCTGGGTCGCCAACCACGACGGCAACGTCACTGTCCGCGACGGCGGCGGCTTCCTCGCCACGCCGACCGCGACCTCGAAGCGGGTGATCGCCGAGCGCGACGTCCTCACTCTCGACGCCGCCGGCAAGGTGATCGGCCAGGGCAAGGTCTTCGGCGAGCTCGGCTTGCACCTCGCGGTCTACCAGCGCCGGCCCGACGTCGGCGCCGTGATCCACGCCCACCCGGTGGCGGCCACCGCGATCGCCTGCGGCCCCGGCGGCGTCACCGACCATCCGATCGCGCGGCCGTTCATCGCCGAGGCGGTGGTGTCTCTCGGCCCGATCATCCCCCGGGTCGGCTTCGCGCCCCCCGGCGAACCGGCGGTCGCGGCCCTGGCCCCGTGGTGCGAGACCGTCGACGCGGTCCTGCTCGGCGGCCACGGCGTCATCGCTTGGGGCGCCGACCTCGAGCAAGCGCTCCTGCGCCTCGAGCTGGTCGAGCACCTGGCCAAGATCGCGCTCGCGGCCGCGCCGCTGGGCGGCGTCCGGCCGCTGCCCGAGGCCGCGCTCGCCCCGCTGCTGGCCGCCCGCGCCAAGGCCGGGCTGGGCCGCGCCGCCGATGGTGCTTCGAAGCTGGCCGCCGATCTGATCGCCCGTCCACCCGACGGTGCGCCCCGCCCCTCCGACGGGGCCTCGGCGCGCCCGGTCGTCGCCTGCGCGCCGGCGCCCCACAGCCCGGTCGCCACGATCCCGCCCGGCAAGCCCGCGGTCGATCTCGCCGCCATCGTCCGCGACGAGCTCCTCGCCGCCCTGCGCGACGGCCGCTAACGCTCCGTCGCTACCGTCCGCGCCGCCTCCTCGATCGCCGACGCCATCGCCTGCGCCGAGGCGAAGCGCCGCTCCGGCTCCTTGGCCAGCGCCTGGTTGACCAGGCGCACCACCGCCTCGGGCGGCGGCTGCGGCGCGACGCTGTCGAGCGGCGGTGGATCGTCGTGCAGGTGGGCGCTGATCAGCTCGTAGTCGTCGGCGCCGACGAACGGCGCCCGCCCCGCGATCAGCTCGTACAAGATGATCCCGAGCGCGTACAGATCGCTGCGCGCATCGGCCGGCCGACCGCGCAGGCGCTCGGGGGCCAGGTAGGTCAGGCTGCCGACCACATGGCCGCGCGCGGTCAGCTTGGCGCCACCCTCGAGGGCCGCGAACCCAAAGTCGATCACGATCACCCGCTCGACCGGCCCCGGCGACGGCTCGAGCATCAGGTTGGCCGGCTTGAGATCGCGGTGCAAGACGCCCTGGGCGTGGACCGCGGCCAGCCCCTGCAAGGCCTGCCACACGTACGACAGCGCGCGCGCCGGCGCGACCGCGCCCTGCTGCTTGAGGACCGCGCGCAGCGAGTGGCCGCGCAACAGCTCGACCACCAAGTACGGCTCGGCGAACTCGGTCACGCCGCTGGCGTAGAGCGCCGCGACGTTGCGATGAGAGATCTTGCCCTGGACGTCGGCCTCGCGCTGAAACCGGGCCACCGCCTCGGGATCGCGCGCCACCTGATCGCGGAGGATCTTGACCGCCACGGTCTGGCCGGCGACGTCATCGCGCGCCCGGTAGACGTCAGCCATCGCGCCCCGACCGATCAGCTTCTCGAGGCGGTAGCGCCCGTCGATCGCGGTACCCGAGCGGTCGCCGGCGGCCATACCTAGCGAGCGTACACCATGCCCGGTGCGGTCGTCCCGGCCGCACCCGATCGCGACAGCGTCAACGCGGCCTGACCACTCCACGCGGCGATCGGCGCGCCGCCATCGAGCTCGGCGTAGTAGCTCTTGCCACCGGTCAGATCGAGGCGCGCGTCGATCCCCCACAGCCGCCGCGCCGCCGCCAGCTCGACGCCGCCGGTCACGGTGCCGGCCCCGAGCGTGCCGTCGGGCGCCATCGGCGCGGTGTGGGCCAGGACGCCGCGGCCGGTCAGGGTCCACGGCCCGACGTGGGCCCAGGCCTCGGTGGTCGCGCGCAGCTCGATCGCCGGGCGCAGCCGCATGTCGAAGGTGGCGTCGCGCTCGAGCCCGATCATCGCGCCGCTGCCGGTCAGCTCGCCGTAGCCGGCGCCGATCGCGAACAAGGCCGGCGCCTCGACCTCCTCGGGTCCGGCCTCGGGGTCGTCGGCCATGACGCTGCCGTAGCCGATCCGGTACAGCGTGCCAGTGGTCGGGTTGCGCAGCGCGACGTACAGCGGCCAGATGACGTCGACCGCCGCGACCTGCTCGCCGACCTGGACCTCGCGCAGCTCGAGCCGCGGGAAGTCGAGCTGGAACTCGAACGGCACCTTGGTCGTCCGTCCGATCATGCGCAGCATCGCGCCGTCCCAGCGCCGCTCGAGCCGACGCGTGCCCTGATCGATCCGCTCGACCGCGCCACCGATCGGGAACACGTCGAAGGTGTAGGCCTCGCGCGCCGCGACGTCGCGATCACACGGCCGCTGCGAGTACGCGCCGTCGCCGACCCGCGCGCAGTCGCCGGTCTCGATCCGCACCATGCGCACCGCGCCGGCCAGCGCGTAGGCGTCGAAGGCCGCGCGATCGAGCTCGGCGGCGGCGAACCTCCCGGGGCGCGCCGCCAGCCGGCCGCGGACCTCGAGGTCCCAGCTCCCCGGGGCCATCGCCCAGTTGGCGCGATCGTCGTAGGTCGGCGTCGGGTTGGCGCCGACCGCGGCGATCACGTCGAGGCCGCGCCCGAGGGACGGGTCCCAGCGCGGGGCGACCGCCAGCGACGCAGCCACGGTCTGGCCGCCCGCGCAGTCGCCGAGGTCGAAGTCGAGCGCGACGTCGACCCGCGCGGTGACGCCCAGCTCGACGCGCGACCCACCGCTATCCGCGATCGCCGCCGCCCGCGCGTCGTACCCAGCCCCGACCGCCACCGCGTGCAGGCTGCGGCGCGGCAGCAGGCTACACAGGAGGACCCCCGCGTCGGGATCGCGCGGCACGCTCGACGGCGGCGCCAGCGCGAGGGCCGGCGCCAGGACGGTCGGCTCCGCCACCACCGCGGCCTCCTCCGGGACCTCGCCGGCCTCGAGCACCGGCGGCGGCAGGTCGTCGCCCCGGGCCACCGCCGGCGCCAGCGCGCTCGCCACGAGCGCCGCCGCCATCGAGCCAACCAGGGGAGATCGAGCGACCGTTCGGACCATGGTCCGACCAGTAGCAACCGCGATACCACGCGTGAACTCAGGAGGTTACGGTCGCCTGCCGGCCCGGCGCCGCCCGACCTCCACCACCGGCGACGAGTTTCCGACGGGCCGCCGCGGCTTGACCGTCAGCGCCGGCGCGCGTTACTCCCACCCCGTGGCCACGCGATCCGCCTCGTTCGCTCATCGCCACCTGGTCGGCATCGCCGACCTCGACGCCGCCGCGATCGGCGTGATCCTCGACCTGGCCGACCGCCACCAGGCGATCGCCGCCGAGCCGGTCAAGAAGCTCGCGACCCTGCGCGGCAAGACCGTCATCAACCTGTTCTTCGAGAACTCGACCCGGACCCGGACCTCGTTCGAGATCGCGGCCAAGCGCCTGAGCGCCGACGCCGTCAACATCTCGCCCTCGCAGAGCTCGGCGGCCAAGGGCGAGACGCTCCTCGACACCGCCAAGAACCTCGACGCCATGGGCCCCGACGTCGTCGTGGTCCGCCACGCCATGGGCGGCGCACCGCACCTCTTGGCCCGGACCCTGCGGTGCGCGGTGGTCAACGCCGGCGACGGCCAGCATGAGCATCCGACCCAGGCCTTGCTCGACGCCGCCACGATGCGCCGCCACAAGGGCCAGCTCGCCGGACTCGAGGTCGCGATCGTCGGCGACCTCGCCCACTCGCGGGTCGCGCGCTCGAACCTCCTGTGCCTGACCAAGCTCGGCGCCCGGGTCCGGTTGTGCGCGCCGTGGACGCTCTTGCCGCCGGGGCTGACCGAGCTCGGCGGCGACCTGACCCGCGAGCGCAGCCGCATCACCACCCGCCTCGAGGACGCCCTCGACGGCGCCGACGTCGTCATGATGCTGCGGGTCCAGCACGAGCGCACCGCCGGCGAGGCCCCGCGGTTCGCCAACCCGCGCGAGTTCTCCCGCACCTACGGCCTGTCGGCGCGGACCTTGGCCTACGCCAAGCCCGACGCGATCGTCATGCACCCGGGCCCGATCAACCGCGGGGTCGAGCTGGCCCCCGACGTCGCCGACAGCGGCCGCGCGGTCATCCTTGAGCAGGTGAGCTGGGGCGTCGCGGTGCGCATGGCGGTGCTCGAGCTTCTGACCGGGAGCGCCGAGGCATGACCGCGGCCGCCGTCACCGTCGCCGGCGTCAGCAAGCGCTTCGGCAACCACACCGCGGTCGACGACCTGTCGTTCACGGTGCCAGCCGGCGTGATCTACGGCGTCCTCGGCCCCAACGGCGCCGGCAAGTCGACCACGCTGCGGATGATGAACGACATCATCGCGCCCGACACCGGCACGATCGAGCTGCTCGGCCGGCTGCGCCCGGGCCGGGCCGCCGCGCCCCACGTCGGGTTCCTCCCCGAGGAGCGCGGGCTCTACCCGAAGATGCGAGTGGCCGAGATGATCGGCTTCATGGGCGAGCTGCGCGGCCTGACCCGCGCCGACGCCAAGACCCGGACCACGCGCTGGCTCGAGCGCCTCGGCCTGGGCCAGTGGCACAGCAACAAGGTCGCCGATCTCAGCAAGGGCATGCAGCAGAAGGTGCAGTTCGCGTGCGCGCTGATCCACCAGCCCGAGCTGGTGATCCTCGACGAGCCGTGGAGCGGCCTCGATCCGATCAACGCCGACGTCCTGCGCGACATCGTCCGGCAGGAGCGCGATCGCGGCGCCACCGTCTTGTTCTCGACCCACCTGATGGAGCAGGCCGAGCAGATCTGCGAGCAGATCTGCATCATCGCCCGCGGCAAGAAGGTCCTCGACGGCCGCCTGGCCGAGCTCAAGCGCGCCGCCGCCACCGCCGGCCGGGTCGCCCTCGGCTTCGTCGACGCCGCGGCCGCGGCGCGGGCCGCGCCGGTCCTGGCCGACCCCAGCCTGGTCGCCGGCCCGGTCCGCCGCGATCCGACCGACCCGCTGGTCGCCGAGCTCGACGTCGCGCCGGCGGTCGCGCCGCAGCGCCTGCTGGCCGCGCTGGTCGCCGCCGAGGTCGGGCTGGCGCGGTTCGAGCACGTCACTCCCTCGCTGCACACGATGTTCGTCGACGCCGTCGGCCGGACCGCCGCCGAGGTCGCCGAGCGCCGGGAGGTCGCGTGAGCCGCGCCGGTCAACCCGACTGGCTGGTGATCGCGCGCCGCGAGTTCCTCGAGCGCGTCCGCACACCGTGGTTCGTGATCGTCACCCTCCTCGGCCCGGTGCTCATGCTCGGCACGATCCTCGTGCCGGCGCTCCTGGGCCGCGCGGTCGACAACTCGGCGCGCATCGCGGTCGTCGATCGCAGCCCCGGTCAGCGGGTCGCGCCGGCCCTGGCGGCGCAGCTCGCTGGCGCCAAGTGGCAGGTCGAGACCGTCAGCCCCGACACTCCCGAGGCCGAGCTGCTCGGGCGGATCCGCGCCGACGCCATCGATGGCTTCGTGACCGTGCCGGCCGAGGCGGTCGCTGGCGGCGCCGCGATCCAGTACCAGGGCGCCAACGCCGCCAACGAGCACGCGATGCGCACGCTCTACCAGGCCGTCGCGCAGGCGGTCCTGGCCCTGCGCGCCACCGACGCCGGCATCCCCGAGGGCCAGCTCGCCGCGCTCCTGGCCCCGGTCGGCTTCGCGCCGCGCCACACCACCGGCGACGCTGGCGGCGCCAGCGGCATGGCCGCGCTGATCGTGGGCTACGCCGTGATGTTCACGCTGTACATCGCGATCATCCTCTACGCGGTCAACGTGCTGCGCTCGGTGGTCCAGGAGAAGACCAACCGCATCGTCGAGATCATGGTCGCCGCCGCCAAGCCCCACGCCCTCATGCTCGGCAAGATCCTGGGCGTCGGCGCGGTCGGCCTGGTGCAGATCGCGATCTGGGTCGCGATGGCGCTCCTGACCATGCGGTTCCGCGGCGAGATCCTGGGCGTGTTCGGGATCGCCGCCGGAGCCTGGAACGTCCCGGCGCTGCGCGCGATCGACGTCGCCGTGGTGCTGATCTACTTCCTCGGCGGCTACTTCTTCTACGCCGCGATCTACGCCGCGGTCGGCGCCATGGTGTCGTCCGAGCAAGAGGCCCAGCAGGCCCAGACCCCGGTCGCGATGCTCTTGGTCATCCCGGTCCTGTGCGTGCAGCTCGTCGCCGGCGATCCCCGCGGCGGCGCCGCCACCGCCCTGACGATGATCCCGTTCTCCTCGCCGGTGCTCATGCCCATGCGCTGGCTCCTCGGCGGCGCCACCACTGGCGAGCTCCTCGGCTCGCTCGCGATCCTGATCGCGTCGACCCTGATCGTCGCCCGCCTGGCCGCTCGCATCTACCGCGTCGGCATCTTGATGTACGGCAAGCGCCCGAGCCTCGCCGAGCTGTGGCGCTGGCTGCGCTACTGACTCTCGGGTTCGGGGTCGGGGTCGGTCTCCGCCTCGGCCTCGGTCTCGGTCTCGGTCTCGGCCTCGGACTCGGTCTAGGTCTCGGTCTCGGCCTCGGACTCGGTCTCGGTCTCGGTCTCGGCCTCGGTCTCGGTCTCCGCCTCGGCCTCGGACTCGGTCTCGGTCTCGGTCTCGGCCTCGGACTCGGTCTCGGTCCCGGTCTCCGTCCCCGCCTCCCTGTCGTCCGACCTCTGCCGATCCATGCGACCGGCCGCCCCCCATCGACTCACCCCGATCGGGTGAGAAGGCCTGCAAAAGTTGCATCGCGGAGGCAGATAGTTGTTACTGTGCCGGTGGGGCTCACAAGGAGCCCGAGGTGGTGATGCCCGACGCCCTGAAGCTGCCCGATCCCGCCGTCGTCGATCTGCTCGACGAGGTGATCCAGCTCGCCGGGCTGGGGTTCTTCGAGCACGATCACGCGGCTGACAAGATCCACTTCTCGGCCGGACTCCGCCGCCACTACGGCTGGGGCCACGATCAGCCGATCGAGCTGGCGACCGCGATCGCCCAGGTCCACGAGGACGATCGTGAGCGCCTGGGGGCGGCGATCGCGCGCGCCCACGACCCGACCGGCGACGGTCGCTACGACGTGGTCCACCGGATCCGCCGCTACACCGACGGCGAGCTGCGCTGGCTGGCCGTCCGGGCCCAGACCTACTTCGCCGACGGTCGGCCGGTGCGGACCTTCGGCGTCGTGCTCGACGTCACCGCCCGCCAGTTCTTCGCCAGCCCCGACAGCGACCAGAGCACCGCGGCCCGGCTGTGGGACATCCTCGATCGCAGCCTCAACGAGATCTACGTCTTCGACGCGGTCACCCTGCACTACCAGTACGTCAACGCCGGCGCCCTCAAGAACCTCGGCTACAGCGCCCAGGCCCTGGGCACGATGACGCCGCTCGATCTCGACCCGACCGCGACCGAGGCCGGCTTCCGGGCGCTGGTGGCGCCGCTCCTCGACGGCTCCCAGGCCCAGCTCGCCTTCGAGACCACCCTGCGCCGCGCCGACGGCACGACCTACCCTGCCGAGGTCCGGCTGCAGGTGATCGAGAGCGACGCCGCCCGGGTGTTCCTGGCGATGATCAACGACATCACGGTGCGCCGCGAGGCCGAGCGCGCGCGCCGCCTGGCCGAGGCGGCCATGGCCACCGCGCTCCACCCGATGGCGATCAGCCGCCCCGACGGCACGATCGAGTGGGTCAACGCCGCGCTGGTCCGACAGTGGGGCTACGACGACCCGAGCCAGCTCGTCGGCCGCCCCCGCGGCACCCTGGCCCGGCGCGACCAGGCCGAGGTCGCGGTCGCGGAGCTCCTGCGCGACGGCACCTGGGAGGGCGAGATGACCGCGATCCGCCGCGACGGCACGACCTTCCCGGTGGAGTGCGCGATCAGCCTGATCCGCGACGACACCGGGGCCGTGACCCACGTGGCCGGCTCGTTCATCGACGTCACCGAGCGCCGGCGCGCCGAGGCGGCGATGCGGGCGTCCCTCGAGGAGAAGGAGGCGCTCCTCAAGGAGGTCCACCACCGGGTCAAGAACAACCTCCAGGTGGTGACCAGCCTCCTCGCGCTCCAGGCCCAGCGCGAGCGACGCCCCGAGGTCCTGACCGCGCTGCGCGACACCCAGGGCCGCGTCCGCGCCATGGCGCTCCTCCACGAGACCCTGTACCGCTCGACCAACCTGGCCCGAGTCGCGCTGTCGCCGTACCTATCGGCGATCGGCGCTCAGCTATCGCGCGCCTTCCTGTCGGACGCAGCGCCGACCCTGACGTTCCGCGTCGATGACGTCGAGCTGGCCCTCGATCAAGCCATGCCCTGTGGGCTCCTGGTCAGCGAGCTGGTCACCAACGCCCTCAAGCACGCCTTCGTCGGGCGCAGCGGCGGCGCGATCGAGGTCGCCGCGGTCCGCGACGGCGCCGCGGTGACGTTGTCGGTCACCGACGACGGAGCCGGCCTACCGCCAGAGGTCGACCCGACGACCGGCGCGACCCTCGGGCTACGCCTGGTGCGCGCGCTCACCGATCAGCTCGGCGGGCGGCTGACCATCGACCGCAGCCGCGGCACCCGCGTCGCGATCACCTTCGACCCCGCCAGCGATGTCCCGGAGTGACCCATCGGCGCGCGGCGTCATGTCGCAGGGCCCAGCCTCGGCGCGCTCGCCGGCGGTACGTTGGCAAGCCACGGGTACGTCGTCCAGAATAACCTGCTCGGGGGCCCGCCCGGCCCGAGGTGGTGATGCCTAACGTCTCGACCCTGTCCGCGGCCGCGCTGGCCGATCTGCTCGACGAGGTGACCAAGCTCACCGGGATCGGGTTCCTCGACCACGACCACCGCACGGATGAGATCTTCTGGTCGCCGGGCATGCGGCGCCATTTCGGTTGGGGCCCCAACGAACCGGTGACCCTGGGCGAGATCATCGCGCAGGTGGTGCCCGAAGATCGACCGACGATCGCCGCCGCGGTCGCCCGGGCCCACGACCCCGCTGGCGACGGCCGCTACGACGTGGTCCACCGGGTCCGCCGCCGCAACGACGGCGAGCTGCGCTGGCTGGCGACCCGCTCGCAGACCTTCTTCGAGGACGGTCGCCCGGTGCGGACGATCGGCGCGGTCACCGACGTCACCGCGCGTCAGTTCTTTGCCAGCCCGGGCACCGATCAAGGCACGGCGGCCAGGTTGTGGGACATCCTCGACCGCAGCCTCAACGAGATCTACGTCTTCGACGCGGTCAGCCTACGCTTCCACTACGCCAACGCTGGCGCCTTGCGCAACCTCGGCTACGCCCCCGAGGCGATCGGCACGATGACCCCGCTCGATCTCAAGCCGAGCTTCACCGAGGCCACCTTCCGGGCGGTGATCGAGCCGCTGCTCAAGGGCACCGTCGCCCAGCTCGCCTTCGAGACCGTCCACCGCCGCGCCGACGGCACGACCTACCCGGTCGACGTCCGCCTGCAGGTCATGGAGAGCGACGGCAGCCGGGTCTTCCTCGCGGTGATCAACGACGTCACCGAGCGGCGCGCCACCGAGGAAGCCCGCCGCCTGGCCGAGAGCGCGATGGCGACCGCGCCGCACCCGATGCTGATCGCCCGGGCCGACGGCGCGATCGAGTG
This sequence comes from Kofleriaceae bacterium, assembly GCA_018057825.1. GTDB lineage: Bacteria > Myxococcota_A > Polyangia > Haliangiales > Haliangiaceae > UBA2376. The sequence continues at coordinate 22,482 of JAGPCY010000049.1, forward strand.
GGTCAACGCCGCGCTGGTGCGGCAGTGGGGCTACGACCACCCCAGCCAGCTCATCGGTCAGCCGCGCGACGTGGTCGTGGTGCGCGACACCCTGGCCGCATCGGCCCAGGCCCTGTTCCGCGACGGGCAATGGGAGGGCGAGCTCACCGCCCGTCGACGCGACGACACCACCTTCACCGTGCAGTGCGCGGCCGCCGTCCTGCGCGACGCCCGCGGTGAGTTGACCCACGTCATGGGCTCGATGATCGACATCACCGAGCGCAAGCGCGCCGAGGCGGCGATGCGGGCGTCCCTCGAGGAGAAGGAGGCGCTCCTCAAGGAGGTCCACCACCGGGTCAAGAACAACCTCCAGGTGGTGACCAGCCTCCTCGCGCTCCAGGCCCAGCGCGAGCAGCGCCCCGAGGTCCTGACCGCGCTGCGCGACACCCAGGGCCGCGTCCGCGCCATGGCGCTCCTCCACGAGACCCTGTACCGCTCGCCGAGCCTGTCGCGGGTGTCCTTGGCCAGCTACCTCGAGGCCATCGGCGCGCAGCTCGCGCGCTCGTACCTGACCGAGGCCGCGCCGCGGCTGACCGTCCAGGTCGACGACGTCGCGTTGCCGATCGATCAGGCCATGCCCTGCGGGCTCCTGGTCAGCGAGCTGGTGACCAACGCCTTCAAGCACGCCTTCGGCGCCGGCGCGGGCGGCTCGATCGTGGTGGCGGCGACCCGCGACCGCGAAGCGGTGGTGCTGTCGGTGTCCGACGACGGCGTCGGCCTGCCCGCCGAGGTCGACCTGACGACCACCCCGAGCCTGGGCCTGCGGCTGGTCCGCCGCCTGACCGATCAACTGAACGGCGAGCTGACGATCGAACGCGCGCGGGGCACCGCGATCACCGTTCGCTTCGAGGTCGCCCCCACCCCCGAGCCCGTGGAGATCCGGTCGTGACCGCACACCGCATCCTGATCGTGGAGGACGAGGCCATCGTGGCGATGGACATCGCGATGCGCCTCGAGCTGTCCGGCTACCAGGTGGTCGGCACCGCGCCGTCGGCCGAGCGGGCCTTGACCCTGGCCCGGTCGCAGCGTCCGGACCTCGTGCTCATGGACATCCGGCTCCAGGGGCCCGTCGACGGCGTCGACGCGGCGATCGAGCTGCGCCGTCGCCATCAGGTGCCGGTGGTGTTCCTGACCGCCCACGCCGAGGACGCCACCATCGGCCGGGCCCGCACCGCCGAGCCGTTCGGCTACGTGCTCAAGCCCTTCGAGGACCGCGAGCTCCACGTGGTCATCGAGATGGCGCTGTTCAAGCACAAGGCCGAGGCCGAGCTGCGCCACCAGGCCCGGCTGTACGCGGTCCTGAGTCAGACCAACCAGGCCATCGTGCGCGCCGCCGATCCCCAGCGCCTCGAGCCCGACGTGTGCGAGCTGGCGGTGCGGTTCGGCGAGTTCCCGCTGGCCTGGATCGGGCGCTACCGCCCCGACGGCACGCTGGCGATGGTCGCCTGCTCATCGTCGGCGCCGGACCTGCACACCGAGATGTGCGACCGGTGCAACGAGCTGCTCGCCGACGTCCCGCGCGCCGACGCGTGGGGCGCCAACAAGCCGTTTCGCGCCGACGCCACCGCCCTGGGCTCGCCGGCCTGGCGCGCGCTGGCCTCACGTCACGACCTCCGCGACCTGGCGGCGGTCGCGATCCGGATCGACGGCGCGGTGGTCGGCGTGCTCGGCCTGCACTCCACCGAGGGCGCGTTCTTCGGCGCGCGCGAGGTCGCCCTGGTCGAGGAGATGGCCCTCGACGTCGGCTTCGCCCTGGGCAACTTCGCCCGCGAGGCAGCGCGCCTGGCGGCCGAGCGGACCCTGGCCGAGCGCGAGTCCCTCTTGCGCACGTTGGCCGACAACGTCCGCGACCTCCTGTGCCTGCTCGATCTCGACGGCCGCTTCGCCTACGCCACGCCGTCCTTCACCCGGACCCTGGGCTACGACGTCGGTCAGCTCATCGGGACCAAGGCCATCGACTCGGTGTTCCCGAGCGACGTCGCCGCGGTCGCGTCGGCGCTCGAGAGCTGCCTCGCCGAGCGGCGCTCGGTGTCGCGCGAGTTCCGGATCAACAACGCCGAGGGCGACGTGGTCTGGGTCGAGGCCATCGCCAACCCGGTGGTCGATGGCGACGGCCCGGTGACCGGCACCGTGGTCACCGCCCGCGACATCTCCGATCGCCGCGCCGCCGTGGCTGCGCTCCAGGATCGCGAAGATCAGCTCCGCGGCCTGTACGAGCAAGCGCCGATCGGCATCTACCGCGTGACCGCGGACGGGGTCTGGATCGCCGCCAACCCGACGGCGCTGCGCATGCTCGACCGCGCCAGCAAGGACGAGCTGGTCGCCCGCGGCCCGGGACGCGCCGGCGCGGCGCTCTCGGTGGTCCACGCCGAGGTCGCGGCCGGCGGCGCGGTCACCGGCCGGGCCCTGGCCTGGCGCGGCGCCGACGGCCAGCCCATCCACGCCCGCGTCAACGCCCGGGGCGTGATCGGCCCAGGGGGCGCCGTGCGCTTCGTCGACGTCACGCTCGAGGACGTCACCGAGATGCAAGCGGCCGAGGCCGAGCGGGCGCGCCTGGCCGCCCAGCTCACCCAGGCCCAGCGCCTCGAGAGCATCGGCCAGCTCGCCGGCGGCGTCGCCCACGACTTCAACAACATCCTCGCGGTCATCATGTTGACCCTGGCCACGCTGCGGGCCCAGTCCGAGCTCAGCGCCGACAGCCGGTCGATGCTCGACGAGGTCGACGACGCCGCCAACCGCGCCGCCGACCTGACCCGGCAGCTCCTCATGTTCAGCCGGCGCTCGGTGATGGCGGTGCGCCCCCTCGATCTCGACGAGGGCGTGCGCAGCTTGTCCAAGATGCTGCAGCGCCTGCTCGGCGAGGACATCGCGCTGCGCTACCGCTGCGAGACCACGTCGCCGTGGATCGACGGCGACCCCGGCATGATCGATCAGGTCATCACCAACCTGTGCGTCAACGCCCGCGACGCGATGCCGACCGGGGGCGCCATCGCGATCGTCACCACGCGCGTCGAGTTCGACGAGGTGGCCGCCGCCGCGATCCCCGAGGCCCGCCCCGGCAGCTACCTGTGCCTGGCGGTCAGCGACCAGGGCCACGGCATGGACGAAGAGACCCGGGCCCGGATCTTCGAGCCGTTCTTCACCACCAAGGCGGTCGGCAAGGGCACCGGGCTCGGCCTGGCCACGGTCCACGGCATCGTCCGCCAGCACGGCGGGTGGATCGAGGTCGAGAGCCAGCCTGGCGCCGGGGCGACCTTCCGGGTCTACCTCCCGGCGCGCGGTGAGCGCCGCGACGCCGTCACCAGCGGCCCGGCCGGCGCGGCCGCCGGCAACGGCGAGCTGGTGCTCCTGGTCGAGGACGACGCCATGGTGCTGAAGGCCGCCGGGGCGGCCCTGCGCCTCCACGGCTACCGCGTCCTCGAGGCCAACGACGGCATCAGCGGGTTCGCGGCCTGGGCCGAACACGCCGACGAGGTCCGCCTGCTCCTGACCGACATGATCATGCCGGGCGGCCTGACCGGCCTCGATCTGGCCGAGCGGCTGCGCGCGGTCCGGCCCAACCTGCCGATCGTCGTGTTGTCGGGCTACAGCCCCGAGCGCGCCCTCGAGCGCGGCCACGCCCTGGGCGGCGTCACCTACGTCCCCAAGCCGTGCGCCCCCGAGCTCCTGGTCCGGGTGATCTCCGATCGCCTGGCTGGGAAGTGAGCGCGCCCACCGGACGGTGACCGCGACAACTCGCCTCGCCGCGATCGCCGCGCGGGGCCCGACGACGGGTATCGTCAGCGCCGGAGGTCCCCATGAACCGTCGCGATATCCTCGCCATCACCGGCGCCACCGTCGCCGCGAGCGTGTCCTCGAGCCTCTTGGCCTGCGCCCAGAAGGGTGGCGACAAGGACAAGGTTCCGGCCGCCGGCTCGGACAAGGGCTCGACCACCGGCTCGGCCGCGCCGGTCGATCCCCACGCCGGCCACCACGCCGGCGATCGCCACGGCGCGTTGACCATGGCGGTGGCTCACTGCCAGCTCGCCGGCGACGCCTGCCTGGCGCACTGCCTCGATCTGCTGGGCGGCGGCGACACCTCGATCGTCGGCTGCGCCAAGGCGGTGCGCGACATGCTCGCGGTGTGCGGCATGATCAGCGCGCTCGCGGCGTCGAACTCGCCACACCTCAAGGCCGCGGCCGCGCTGTGCGCCGCCGCCTGCCGCGACTGCAAGGCCGAGTGCGACAAGCACGCTGCCAAGCACGCCGAGTGCAAGGCCTGCGCCGACGCCTGCGACAAGGTCATCGCCGAGGCCAGCAAGCTGGCCTAGCGCGCCCCTACACAACCCGCGTCGATGGTCGACTCGATTCGCACCGACTCCGGATGCGCCCCGTCGACCTGCACACGCTCATCCTCATCGCCTGCGCCGGCGCGAGCGTCACCGCGGTCATCTTCCTCGTGATCGGCCACCCGCGGCGGCGCGCCGCCCCCGAGCTCTTGTGGTGGGCCGGCGGGTTCGCGCTCAAGGGACTCGGCCTGGCGTTAGTCCTACAGCGCGGTCGCGTGCCGCTGGTGGTCTCGCTGCCGATCGCCAACTTGCTCGTGGTCGCCGCGACCCAGTGCGTGCTGATCGGGCTCGAGCGGTTCGCCGGCCAGTCCCGCCTGGGCGCCCACGCTGGGTTCCTCGGCCTGGCCGCGCTGGCCCTCGGCGTGTCCCACGCCTGGAGCTACCTGGCGGTGAGCATCACCATCAGCGTCCTCATCACCATCGTCATGGTGCGCTCGGTGGCCGTCGTGATCGGCCTACGGCGCGCCGGCCTGACCGGCGAACGCGGCCTCCTCGGGACCATGTTCGCCATCGAGACCACGCTGCTGGTCCTGCGCGGCGTCGCCGTCGCCACCGGCCGCACCAAGGCCGCCGGCCTCACCCCGGACACCGGCACGGTGATCATGTACTTCACGTTGATCATCGCGCCGCTCCTGATCGGGCCGGCCCTCCTGGCCCTCATCAGCCGCCGCGAGCAGCTCGACAAGGAGCGCGTCATCGGTGAGCTGACCACGGCCCTCGACGAGGTCCGCACCCTGCGCGGCCTCTTGCCGATCTGCTCGGCGTGCAAGCAGATCCGCGATGACGCCGGCGCCTGGGTCTCTGTCGAGGCCTACGTCAGCCATCACTCCCACGCCCAGTTCACGCACAGCATCTGCCCGGGGTGCGAAGCGCGGCTCTATCCGGATGGGGTGTAGCGGCGGCAGGTCGCCGCGGCGCCGCGGCGCGCGCGGCGCCCCGGTGCGGACGCGGCCACGACCTCGGGCGTAGGTGTTGACGTGGGTGCCCTGGCCGTCGGGCCCGGGGGGCGGCGGCTCGGGCTGGGCGCCGTCGATCAGCGCGACCGCAGCCTGGCCGTCGACCTTGGCCTGATCCTGCGCCAGCTTGTGGACGCTGGTCGCGTACTGCGTGCTCGCGGCCACGCCGAGGGCGGACGAACTCGGGATGTTCATCCTTCGTGCATCGACCGCGACGCCGCGAGTTGTAGGCCCGACCGGCCCGATCAGAACAAGAAGTCGGTCGACAGGAACCCCGACAGCCGACGGGTGACGATCTCGCCCACCAGCTCCTGGTTGGCCTCGGTCGCCGTGGTCGCCACCACCGTGCGGATCGAGAACGCCCGCAGCGCGTCGGTGATCGACAGCGTGCCCTCGGCCGAATCCTTGCGCCCGGTGAACGGGAAGCTGTCGGGGCCGCGCCGGCACTGGGTGTTGAGGTTGATGCGACAGACCGCGTTCATGAGCGCATCGACCAGGGCCCCGAGCTCGCGCGGGTCGCGACCGAACAGCGCGATCTGCTGGCCGTAGTCGCTGGCCCGCATGAAGTGATCGATCTCGCCCAGGTCGCGGAAGGTCGCCACCGGCACCACCGGGCCGAACTGCTCCTCGTGATAGAGCCGGGCCGCCGGGCCCACCGGGTACACCACCGCCGGCCGAAAGAAGCTGCCGTGGACCTCGCCGCCGCAGACCAGCCGAGCGCCGTGGGCCACGGCGTCGTCGACCAGCCCGCGCAGGTGCGCCGGCTTGCCCGGCTCGGGTAGCGGCGTCAGCGCCACCGGTTGCCACGGCATCCCGGCCGGCAAGGCCGACACCGCCGCCGCCAGCTTGGCCACGAAGGCGTCCGCGATGTCGGCGTGGGCGAAGATCAGCTTGATCGCCGTGCAGCGCTGGCCGTTATACGACAGCGCCCCAGCGACGCACTCGCGGACCGCCAGGTCGAGGTCGGCCGACGGCAGGATCACCGCCGGGTTCTTGGCCTCGAGCCCCGTGATCCGCCGCAGCCGGTTGGGCCGCGGGTGCTGGCGCGCGATCAGGTTGGCTACCCGCGCGCTGCCGATGAAGGCCAGGCAGTCGACGTCGCCCGACCCCATGATCGGCCCCACCACCGTCGGGCCGTCGCCTTGCAGGACGTTCACCACCCCGGGCGGGAAGGCGTCGCGAAAGGCGGCCAGGAGCGGCAGATGGACGAGCTGCCCGAGCTTCGGCAGCTTCGACACGATCGTGTTGCCCATGATCAGGGCCGGGATGAGCGTCGTGAAGGTCTCGTTCAGCGGGTAGTTGAACGGCCCCATGCACAAGACCACCCCGAGCGGCGAGCGCCGGATCTGTCCGATGAAGCCGCCCGTCACGCTGAACCGCCCGGCCGTGCGATCGAGTTCCTTTAGCGCCGCGATCGTGTCGACCACGTAGGCGATCGTGCGATCGACCTCGGACTCCGCGTCGGCGCGCGTCTTGGCGATCTCCCACATCAACAAGCGCACCAGGTCCTCGCGCGCCGCCCGCATCCCGGCCACGAAGGTCTCGACCCGTTCGATGCGCTCGCCCACCCGCATCGTCGGCCACGGGCCGCGGCCGTGGTCCCACGCCGCCTTCGCCGCCGCCAGCGCGTCCTGCGCCGCCGCCCCGTCCACCATCGCCACCCGCCCCAGCTCCATCGGCGCCAGCCCGCCATCCTCCCCGCGCACCCACACCGCCGAGTACACGGGCGCCGTCGCCCCCTCCCACTGCCGCACCTCGCCCCCGCACAGCCACTGCCGATCCCACCGCGCCACATCGATCGTCATCGACGCCGGAACCTCTGCGACACTGGGGAACTCGATCATCCTTTCATTGTAGCCGCGCCGCCCGGCGTCGCGCAGGCTACTCGTCGTCGTCGTCGTCGCCGAACAGGACGGCGACGCGGAGCTCGACCGCGGCGAAGGGCTCCGCGCGCACCGTCTCATCCGCGCCGGCCGACAGCACCATCGTGTAGCCATCCGGGCTGAAGCGATGGACGATGAGGAGCTTCTCGAGCGCATCGAGGATCCAGTAGTGCGGGACCTCGGCGGCGTGAAGCACCCGCGGCTTGTCCACGAAGTCGCGTTTCTCGTTGTGGGGCGACAGGACCTCGCAGACCCAGTCGGGGCGGACGCGCACTGCGAAACCGGATGGAAACTCGGGAACCCGATCGCGGCGCCAGCCCGCCAGATCGTGGCAGAACACGGCGCCGCTCGCGTACTGAACATGGGTCTCGGTAGCGAACCACCAGCCGCCCGGCCAACGTCCTCCCGGCTTGCGATCGAAGCGCCGTCCGAGCGAGGCGACCGTCGCGGCTTGGCCCCGCCCATGTTCGGCCGTGGGCGCCGCCTTCGGCACCAACGCGCCGCCGACCAGCTCGAGTTGCTCGCGGTCGGCGCGAGCCAGCAGGTCAGCGAGGGTGGCCGGGCGAACCAACCGCACCATGCCGATAGTATAGGTCAGCCAGGCGCGGCGCAGGGACGCTCACTGGCCGCGCGGGCGGTGCGCCTTGATGACCCGGTCGCCGGCGATCTCGCTGAGCCCGATGGGACCGGTCTCGCTGGGTGTGCGACCTTCGGGCCGCGTCAAGGGGGCTCCTCGTCGTGGCGCATCGAGGGAAAGGCCACGGCGACCACCTCGGGATCGAAGCGGTCCAGGATCTCGTCGGCGTCTCGGATCGAGACCGTCCCTGGGAGGTCGATCGCGTAGGCGCCCCAGGACTCCATGGACGACGTGAAGCACCCGAGTTCGCGAAATCGCTCCAGGGCGCTGGCCAGCATTCGATCGACCTCGTCGCTCCGCTGTAGCCGGAGCAGCCAGATCGTCGTGTGGCCTGACCGTTCGAGATGGCGCCACGCGAAGATGCCCTGCGCCTCCTCTTCGTCGATGTGAACGACGTCACCGACGGACAGATCCTTGACGAACAGCGGGGGCACGAGGACCTGATAGCCCGCGCCCACGCGCGTCGCCGGCAGACACTCGACGGCGGCCGGCGGCCACCCCTCCTCAATCTCGAGGACGAAGCTCAGCGACGCGCGCCCGGCGCACCCGCAACCGGACGGTGCGTGCTCCGCGTCGGGCCCGCCGGTGCAGCCGGTCATGCACCGATCTCTATCACGGTCGCGCGATCGCGCAGGGCTCGGTCCGACCGCGGCGACGCGCGAGCCAGAAGCGCCCGGCGCGACGCCGCGCTCGGCGTCGTCGCGAGATCGCTCACTCCCCGGCCAAGACGACCGCGACCACCTTGCGGCCGAACCGCGCGGCGATGGGCGGCGTGACCTCGATCGCGTGGGCGTCGATCGGCTGCGACGACGCGGCCAGGCTCGACGGCGCCGCGGCGCGCCGGGTGGCGGCGACCAGCGCCGCGAGCTGCTCGCGATCGATCACGTGATCGCGCCCGAGGCCGAGGACGCGCCCGGCGATCAGCCGACCGTGGCGGCCGCGCAGCTCGCCGGTGCGCGCGCCCAGGCAGCGCGTGAGGTGGACCTGGTGCAGCTCTGCGGCCGCGGCTTGCCAGGCCGCGGCGACCGTGCGACCCGCGGCCACGCCGCACAGCGCCGGCGCGTCGGGATCGTGGGGCACCGCGACGCACGCGACGACCGGCGGCGCGCGCTCGAGCACCAGCGACGACACCCGCCGGCCCTGGGCGCGATGCCAGTCGAGCACCCGCGCGACCCGCGTCGGCTCGCCGCTGTCGTCGAGCCGGGCCTCGGCCCGGCGCTCGGCCCACGCGCGCGCGACCGCCCGGCGCTCCCACGCCTCGAGGACCGCGTGCTCGCCGGCGGCGGCCAGGTCGGGCCCACAGCCCCAGGACGCGCGCTCGCGCACGGTCTTGGCGTCGAGCATGGCGCGCTCGCCGCGGCCCATGCGGATCGCGGGCAAGAGCCGGTTGGCCGGCAGGCCGTCGCGAGCCAGGGTCTCGAAGGCCGCGCCGACCACGCTCGTGACCGCCTGGTCGCCCCGCGCGCCACGGCCATACACCTCGCGCGGCCACGCGAACACCGGCCCCACCAGGCGACCGCGCACCGCGACCGGCAGCTCCGACGGCCCCGCCGCCAGCGACTCGACGCTGGCGAACACCCCGAGGCCAGGGTCGAGCACCGGGATCAAGGCGCCGTCATCGACGGGCTCGCGGTCACGGTCAGAGAAGCGGGCGGGCTGGGCGGTGGACAGGTGGAGCGGCATGGGAGGGCTCGTCAGGTCGACACGCCGATCGATGACCAGCGCTACCGCCTGTGACGCCCCCTGCCCTCGGTCTTCGAGCCACTGCCGCGGATTGCCGGACCTCGCCTGCGGCGCGCGGTCACAGCAGGCTGGCGGCGGTGGTGGCCGAGCACACCGCGGGCAGCGCCCCCAGGATCGCCGCCACGTCGCCGGCCGGCACGCCCAGCACCCCGGTGAGCACCGCCGAGATCGCGTTGTCCGCCCAGTTGAGGAGCGTGCGCGCCAGGTCGGCGAACAGCTTGGGCGCGTCGGTGAAGGCCTTGCGCAGCGCGTCCTCGACCGCGCGCAGGAGCTTGCCGGCCAGGTCGGCGAGGACCTCGGTCGAGACGTCGAGGCACAGCGTGCCGAGGTCGAAGGTGTGGCCGCCGAGCTCGAAGCCGCAGGTGAACGCCGCCCCGACCGCGGTGGCGTTGCCGAAGACGTGGGCGCCCGCACCCGCGGGCGCCGCCGGCTGCGCGTAGGTGCAGATCGACACCCGGGCGCCGCTCGACCCCGACGCCGCGGTGATGCTGAAGAAGCTCGGCGACACGAGCTGGATCGGCGCCAGGAAGGCCTCGACCTTGACGCCGCGGGTGACCGCGATCTCGACGTCGACGTCGAGATCGATGAACAGGAAGCGCAGCCGCCCCGCGACCATCATCCCGGCCGGGTAGAAGAACGTCCCGATCTGCAAGCCGGCCGGATCGGGCACGAAGTAGAACTGCGCCTCCTTGGCCACCGTCAGGCTGCCGTCGTCGGCCCGGCTCACCTCGTAGTGTGTGATGGCCGAGCTGGCGCCGCCCCCGGTCTTGGCGGTCAGGTACCAGCGCGCGCCGGGGGTATCGACGAAGACCGTGAGGCCGGTGCTCGACGCCGGCAGGTCGGCGACCTGGCCGTAGGTCGCGAACGCGGACGACACCGTCGCCGCGTCGTAGCCGTCGAGCGCGGCCGCCACCGCCGCCGCGCCAGTCGCCGGGATCGTGAAGGCACCGTCGGCGGTGCCCGAGATGCCGATCTGGCCGAGCACGTCCTCGAGGGGCGCCGGCAGCGGGTCCGAGCCGCCGGCCAGGGCGTCGACGACCTGGCGCAGCGTGAGGTCGCTGAGCGCGCCCGCGATCATGCTCTTGGCCGGGTTCGAGGTGTCGACCAGGACCGCGATCGAGCTGTCGAAGGCGCCCGCCACGTCGAGCTCCGCGGCGAAGCCGAACGACGGGACACCCTCGTAGGAGATGCCCAGCTCGACCGCGACGCCGGCGAGCTGGAGGGGCCCGAACGCCAGCGGCCGCTGGTTGTTCATCGTGCCCGACACGAAGATGCCGTTGGTCGCGACCGCGATGAGCACGCCGAAGTCGACCGGGCTGTCCTGGATCGTGGTCTTGAGCGTGGCGGCCAGGCCGAAGGTGAAGCCGTCGGCGCCGCCGACCTGGACGAACAGCATGCCGGTCAGGCAGCCGTTGGCGTAGCCGGCCGGCCCCTGGCAGCTCCGCTTGGCCGGATCGGGATCCGGGGTGATGAACGTCGTCAGCGACACGCCGAGCTGAAACGCGCTCTGGTCCGCGAGGTACGCGAACATGCAGGTCAGCGGGCCCGGCGCAGCGCGCCGCCCGCGATCGAACCGTCGTCGGCGATGCCCGGCTGCGCAGCACCGCCGGGGGCGCGGCGGGATCGGTCTCGAGCTCCTCGAGCTCGCCGGCGCAGATGCGAAACGCGGTGTCGAGGACCAGCTTGACCAGGCCCATCTCGCTCTCGGTGTCGATGGCGTCGACGAAGGTGCGGATCGCCTGCACGAACTGCATGTCGCCGAGCACGATCGCCGCCGCCGGACCGCGAGCGGCGTGGATCGAGGGCAGCCCCCGGCGCAGCGGCGCGTCGTCGATCACGTCGTCGTGGATCAGGGTGGCGACGTGCAGCATCTCGAGCGAGACCGCCGCCATGATCGCCTTCTCGGGCAGCCGGGCCGCGCCGGCGTGGAGCCGGGCCGACAAGAGCAACATGATCGGCCGAACGCGCTTGCCGCGCTCGTAGAACGCGCGCTCGACCGAGGTCAGGTCGTGCGGCTGCGCGCTGGCCAGCCCGCGCTTGTGCGCTCCGCCGTCGATCACCACCAGGGAGTACCGTGCTTCCTCTTCGCGCCGGTCGACGGCGCCAGCCGGATCAGGGTGTCCGAGCTGCAGGTCGCCCGGGTCTCGTCGGCCGCCGGGTTGGGCGCCGCCTACCCTGTCGACGATCCGCAGGCCGAGGCGCTGTACGCCCACGTCCTGGCCCACCGCGAGACGCTGCTCGAGGCGCATCTCCTCGAGGGCCAGTCCGACGACGTGATCGATGGGCTCGTCCTGGGCCTGCTCGGCGCGATCGGCCACGTCCCCGGCTGGGACGCCACTCGGCTGATGGCGAGGCTCGAGGAGCGGCGCACTCGCTCGGTGTGAAGCGGAGACCGAGCGAGCCCCCTCGGTACCAACGCCGACCGTGAGCCAACCGAGCTCGAGCGCGCGGTCGCGCGGCTACTGCCCGGACTTCGACCGGCGCCGCTTGAGCAGCCGGGCGGCGGCTTGCCGGCGCAGCTTCGCGAGCAGCTTCTGCTCGGGCGTGGGGTCACTGGGGACGGCGGACTTGCGTTTGCTCATGGGCGGCACGGTAACCGATCTCAGGGCGCCCCCCTCGGTTCTGGCCGGTGATTCGACGCCGAGCCGTGGCCGCCGACACCGTCCCCGCGATGTGGGGCCGCGAGCCGGTGACGCCGCACTGCGGGCCCGGGCGAGCGCCAGCGCTCGTCGGACCGGGGCGCGCTTCGGCTGTGGGTGCGGGCGCGTCGCAGCTCGGGGTGCCATGCTCCTGGCCATGCGGACCTGGGCCCTGGTCACCTTGCTGCTCGTCGCGACGTCGGCTGGGGCGCGGGCCGCGCCGTCGGCCGAAGCGGCGGCGTGGTTCGATGGGCTCGACGCCCGCGTCGCGGCGGACCTAGCCGCCGGCCGGCCGCTGGTCGTGCAGGTGCACGTGCCGCTGTGCGAGGGCACGATCATCGCGTGCGGCAACGCCAAGCTCGGCGACGGCGACAACCCACGCACCAACCTGTACTGGGCCACGACCGAGGGCTTCCTCGGCTGGTTCGGGCGCAAGGGCAGCGGATGGAAGGCGACGCTGGTCGCCACCGGCGACGCGATCGGCGAGTCCGACGTCCTCGACCTGCGGGTGTGGCAGCGCGAGGTCGCGACCCCGGCGCGGTGGCGGGCCGCGGGGGCGCCGAAGCGCGTCAAGGTGTACGTCGTGGCAGAGGCCTGGCGCGGCACGGCGATCGATCGCGCGCTGACGCGCTACGCCGAGGATCTCTACGGCGCGCACGCCCAGGGCGTGACGCTGGCTGATGGCACGACCCTGGCCGCCGGCGGCGACGCTCACGTCGTCGCGTACGTCGGCCACAACCGGCTGATGGACCTGGCGACGTTCGACTGGCGCGCGATCGCCGCGCGCGGCGACGATCGCAGCCGCGGCGTGATCGCGATCGCCTGCCACACGGCGCCGTACATGCAGTCGGTCGTGCCCGGCCCACGCCAGGTGCCGCTGGTGATGACCCGCGACTTCCTCTTGGCCTCGGCCGCGGCCCTCGAGGGCGCCGTCACCGCCTTCGCCAAGGGCGGCGACTACGCGGCGGTGCGGCGCGGCGCGGCCACTGGCTATGCCGACGGCGGCGACAAGCCGCTGACGCGCGTCTTCGGCGCGTTCTCGAACCCCGCCGATCGGCGCTGGGGCACGCCGGGCTATTCGGCCGCCGTCAACGACCACGCCGCGGCCCAGTGCGGCGCGTCCGCGCCGTAGCCTCGACGGTCGGTTCCCGCGCGCTGGCCAACCGGGGTTGGCGCGGTCGCCGCGACCAGCTTGGCCCCCTCGAGCTACGGCGACGGGGACGCTGGCGGGCACCAGCGCCGCGGCGCGACCGCCTGCACGGCCTCGGTCGCGATCTCGCGCAATCGGGCCTGCGTGCGAGCGTCGACCTTGAGCTCGCGGAGCTCGGGCAACGCGCCCGGGGAGACGTCGGCGATGGTCGCCGCCAGGAGGAGTGACGCGAGGAACGCGCCGGCCGGCGCGGAGTGATTCCCGTCGTCGGCGTAGAGCGAGATCTCCGGTGCGCGCGTGCGCGCCAGCGCGAAGGCCTGGGGAATCGGCGCCACGCAGGCCGGCTCCTTCCTCGCGATGGACACGTACGTGTCGTAGATCGTCTGCGCCTCAGCGACTCCTGCCCTTGGCCACTCCGCGAAGAGCACCGGCAAGGCGCCCCCGTGCCGCGTCATCCGCACGAGCTTCTCGGCGCCCGAGGTCGGGTACGAAAAGCGTCCGCTCTGGCTGATCGCTTGCGCCTGCAGCACCACGTAGTCCGAGGGCCGGCCTTGTAGCAACCTGAGCGAACCTGGATCGCTGGACCGCTCCTCGAGGAACATCCACGCCGGCGCCTCCGTGCTGCGCACCGACCGGCCCGGCCTCGCCGCGCGCACCAGCGCCGCGACCATCCCTGGCACATCGTTGTACGCGGTGTGGCTGTTCCCCATGAACAGGATGGTGAGGTCCGCGTCGCTCGGCGGCGGGCCGGCCGGGGCCCGCGCCGAGGTCGCCGCCGGTTGGCCGCCCGGGCCGCTGGCGCAGGCCGCCACGAGCGACATCATCAGGGTCGCGAAGGTCATCCGCAGGTTCATCGTCGTCCTCCCAGCCATGGCGCGAGCTACCGCGATCGCGCGCCCGACCACCGCCTCAGTCCTCGGCGTCGCCCCCGGCGGGCGCGGCGCAGGTGGGGCCGGCTCGTTGCGGCACGCCACCACGGCGACGAGGACCAGCATCCGCATCGCGCGCGAGTGTACCCAAACCCGAGCGCCGCGGCCCGCCGAGTGCAAGTCGCCCCGCGGCCCCACGTCGGCCTCCGCCTCCGCCTCGGTCTCGCTCTCCGCCTCCCCCTCGGCCTCGGCCTCGGTCTCGGTCTCGGTCTCGGCCTCGGTCTCGGCCTCGGTCTCGGTCTCGGTCTCGGTCTCCGCCTCCGCCTCCGCCTCCGCCTCGGTCTCGGTCTCGGTCTCGGTCTCGGTCTCGGTCTCGGTCTCCGCCTCCGCCTCGGTCTCGGTCTCGGTCTCGGTCTCGGTCTCGGTCTCGGTCTCCGCCTCCGCCTCCGCCTCCGCCTCGCTCGAGCCCTTCGTGCCGACCAACCCGAACCTGCCGCCGGCCTGCATCGACTGCCACAAGCTCGCCGCCAACAGCCACCAGGCCGCGCTGGGGCTGTCGTTCCTGCCCTTCCGCGCGTGCCCGACCAAGCCGTTGCCCGGCCAGGCCGTGCCCCCCAACTGCGTCGTCGGCCGCGTCGGCACCCTCGCCCACCCGTGACGTCGTGTCCCGGCGTGTAGCGCGACGTTCACGTCGATCGCGAGGCCCTGCGCGCCGTGGTACGCGATAGGTGATGAACGGCCATCGGTCGCGCGCGCTCGTGCTGCTCCTCGTCGTCACCGCCTGTGGGGGACGCCCCAGCGGCGCCACCGGCCCGGCGATCATCCCCAGCCCGGCGACCGAGGTCGGCGCAGCCACCGAGGAGGCGCGTCCGGCCCCGGCACCCGGCGAGCCCGTGGCGCCGGTCGCCGCGCGGCGCGATCACGCCGTGCCGTCGCCCCACGGCAGCCGCAACGACCCCTACTACTGGCTCCGCGACGACACCCGCACCAACCCCGAGATGCTGGCGTACCTGGCGGCGGAGAACGCGTACACGGCCGAGGTGCTGGCCACGGACGCCGCCCTCGAGGCCACGCTGTTCGCCGAGCTGCGCAGCCGGGTCCAGGAGGACGACGCCAGCGTCCCGACCTTCGACGGCGGCTACTGGTACTACACGCGGTTCGAGCGCGGGAAACAACAACCGATCTTCTGCCGGCGCCGGGGCACGATGTCCGCCGCCGAGGAGATCCTGCTCGACGGCAACGCGCTCGCCGCGGGCCACCCCTACTACCGGATCGGCACGTACGACGTGACCCGCGACGGCAAGACCCTGGCGTGGGTCGACGACACCGTCGGGCGCAATCAGTACGTGCTCCACGTGAAGGACCTGAAGACCGGCAAGGTCTACGCCGACACCGCGACCAACGTCGCCCGATCGTTGGCGTGGGCCAACGACGACAAGACGCTCTTCTACACCGGCAAGGACGCGGTGACGTTGCGCGAGGATCGCGTGTTCCGCCACGTCCTCGGGACCACCACGCACGAGCTGGTCTATCAGGAAGACGACGCGTCCTACTACGTGAGCGTCAGCCCGACCAAGTCGCGGGCGTACATCCAGCTCGTCGCCGCGGCGACCACCAACACCGAGGTCCGCCTGGTGGACGCCGATCGGCCGCGGTCGGCGCCGGTGGTGTTCCTGCCGCGATCGAAGGACCACGAGTACTCGCTCGATCACCTCGGCGGCCGGTTCCTGGTCCTGACCAACGCCGACGCCAAGAACTTCCGGCTGGTCAGCGTGCCCGCGGGCCGCCAGGCCGACCGCGGCGCGTGGACGGACGTGATCCCGGCCAGCGACGACCTCTTGGTCGAGGACTTCGCGGTGTTCAACGACTTCGTCGCCGCCACGGTCCGCACCGGCGGGATGAGCAAGGTCCGCGTGGTGCCGACCAAACAGCCGGCCTACTTCCTCGAGGCGCAGGATCCGACCTACACGATGTCGGTGATCGACCTGCCCGACGCGACGTCGAAGGTCGTGCGCTACGCCTACACGTCGATGGTCGCGCCGCCGTCGACGTTCGAGGCCGACGTCGCGACCAAGGCGACGACGCTCTTGAAGCAGCAACCGGTGCCTGGATACGACCCCGGCCAGTACACCAGCGAGTACCTGCACGCGACCGCCACCGACGGCACCCGCGTCCCGATCTCGGTGGTCTACAAGAAGACCACGCCGCGCGATGGCACCGCGCCGCTCGTGGTCTACGGCTACGGCGCGTACGGCGCCTCGATGAACGCGCGGATGAACCCGAACTGGGTCAGCCTCCTCGATCGCGGCTGGATCTACGCGATCGCCCACGTCCGCGGCGGCCAGGAGCTGGGCCGCGGCTGGTACGACGACGGCAGGTTGATGAACAAGCGGAACACGTTCACCGACTTCATCGCCGTGACCAAGCACCTCGTCGCCGCGAAGTACGGCGCCCGCGATCAGGTCTACGCCGAGGGCGGCAGCGCCGGCGGCCTGCTCATGGGCGTGGTGCTGAACCTGGCGCCCGAGCTGTACCGCGGCGTCGTGGCCAGCGTCCCCTTCGTCGACGCCGTGACGACGATGCTCGACGAGTCGATCCCGCTCACCACCAACGAGTTCGACGAGTGGGGCAACCCGAAGGACAAGGCCGCGTACGACTACATCCTCAGCTACTCGCCCTACGACAACGTCGCGCGCAAGGACTACCCGTCGATCATGGTCTCGACCGGCCTGTGGGACAGCCAGGTCCAGTACTACGAGCCGGCCAAGTGGGTCGCCAAGCTGCGCGCGCGGAAGACCGATCGGAACCTCCTGGTCTTCGACGTCGACCTGACCTCGGGCCACGGCGGCGCGGCCGGCCGCTTCGATCGGCTGAAGCAGGTGGCGCGCAAGATGGCGTTCCTGCTGCACGTCCACGCTCGCCCCGATCAGCGCGCCGGTTGGCCGCGGTAGCGGTCACCGGCTCGGCGCCGACCGCGGGTAGGCCCGGGGCCGCTCGCGCCGGCTCAGCAGGCGCAGCCCTCGTCCTCGATCGTCTCGTACACGGTCTCGGACTGCGGCAGGCTCGCGAGCTCCGGCACGCCGTCGTGGTCGACGTCGAAGGCCAGGTCGTAGCCCGCGGGCTGGGCATCGGTGTCGAGGATCAGGCGCAGCGCGCCGTCGGGCTGGCGCTGCCAGACCGCGAACATCGCAGCGCCGAAGTCGCCGCACCACCCGGTGCGCTCGAGGGCGGCGGTGACGTAGGCCCGCCCGGCGAGGACGAACTCGGTCACCCGCGTGTCCGCCCCTTCGCTCCAGTCGGGGCGGTCGGGGTCGTAGTTGTACGGCTCCGCGCGATACGCGGCCTGGGCGGCGGCGAAGCGCGGCAGGGCGCGCAGCCGCGCGAGCGCGTCGACCGCGACGGGGCTGTCCTGGTCGACGTCCACCGGCGCGGTCGCGACCCGATCGTCGTTCGACTCGTCGGCCGCGATCGGCGCGGCGCACGAGCTGGCCAGCTCGGCGACCACGGACACCGCGTCGCGCTCAAGGGCGATCCGCCAGAGCGTGGCCTTGCTGCGCCGGCCGTGCGCGGGGTCGGGCACGAACGCCGCGACCTCGACCAGCCGGGTCACGGTCGCGGCGCACCGGGCGCCGCTGTCCTCGATCAGCGTGACGACCTGGCCGACCGTCACGGCGTCGCCGTCGGTCGCGCGATGGGCGCGGCGCAACCTGGTCGCGCCGGCTTCGTCGGTGGCGAGCACGTCGATGCGCCCGTGGGCGGTGCCAGCGCCGCGGCCGACCACCAGGCCGAGCTGGCCCGACAGCTCGGTCAGCTCGATGAGGGCCGGGGCCGTCGGCAGGTCCTGGGCCACGACCGCCATCGGCGCCACCACCGGCGCAGCGCCAGGCCCGCCCGCGTCGCCGGCGACCATGGCGTCCGTCCCGGCGTCCGGTCCGAGCGCGTCGACCTCGTCGCAGGCCGAGGTCGCGAGGAAGAGCAAGGTCGAGGCGAGGAGGCCGGGGCGCATCATGGTGCGCCGAGAGTGCAGCTTCGTTGCCAACGCTATCCCCGCGAAGAGGTTGGCCGCCCGCGCGGTCGTGGATGGCCAGACACGCGCCCCGTGTCCGCGCGCAGGCCACGACGCACCGACCGCGCCGCTTGCGCGCCGGTGGGCGACCGCCTATACTGAACCAGATGGTTCAGCATCGAAGCGCGCGGCTCGACGCCTCGTTCGCCGCGCTGTCGGACGAGACCCGGCGCGGGGTGCTGGCGCAGCTCGGCCGCGGCGACGCCTCGATCTCCGAGCTGGCGGGCGCGTTCCGGATGACCCTGACGGGCATGCGCAAGCACGTCGGCGTCCTCGAGCAGGCCGGGCTGGTGACCACCGCGAAGGCCGGGCGCGTGCGGACCTGCCGGCTCGGACCGCGCCGCCTCGACGAAGAGCTGGCCTGGCTCGAGGGCTATCGCCGGCAATGGGCCGCGCGCTTCGACCGTCTCGACGCGCTGCTCGCCGAGCTCGCGCCGCCTCACGACCACGCCACCACGAAGAAAGCCGAGCGAACCGATGACCCACATGACTGACGCCGTCCGCACCTCGGAGCAAGAGCTCGTCGTCACGCGAACCTTCGACTACCCGGCCCAGCTCGTCTTCGCAGCCTGGACCCAACCCGCGCTGTTCGCCCGGTGGTGGACGCCGGCGTCCTGCGGCCTGACCTTGGTCGCGTGCGAGCTGGACGTGCGCGTCGGCGGCGGGTATCGCCTGGCGTTCAGTCACCCGGACGCGCCGGCGCCGATGGAGGTCTTCGGTCGCTACCTCGAGGTCGTGGCGCCGACGCGCCTGGTCTGGACCAACGAGGAGGACAGCGCCAGTGGGCAGGTCACGACGGTCACGTTCGAGGACCAGGGCGGCCAGACGCGGCTGGTGATGCGCGATCGCTATCCCTCGAAGGAGGCGCTCGACGAAGCGATCGCGTCGGGCGGCACCAGCGGCGCCGCCGAGTCGTTCTGCCAGCTCGACTTGGTGCTGTGTTCGGCGGCCGCCTCGTAGTGGCGCCCGCGCCCTCAGCGCCGCGCCGGACGACCGGGCCGGAATGACTCGACCAGCCAGTCCCACACCGCGGCGACCCGAGCCACCGGGCGGAGCGCCGCGTGCGCGACCAGCCACAGCGCCCCTTCGGGTGAGGGCGGGATCGGGATCGGGACGGGCACCAGGCCGCCGGCGCGCTCGCCCACCGCCTCGGCCATGAGCACGACGCCGACGCCGGCCTTGGCCGCCGCCACCAAGGTGCCGAGCTCGGTCGAGCGCATGACGACCCGGGCGTCGGGGACGTGGGCCGCCAGCCAGCGCGACTCCGGGATGTGATCGAGCGAGCGGTCGTAGGCGAGCCACGGCAGGTCGCGGAGCTTCGCCCCCTTCTTGACCGCCAGCGACGGCGACCGCATCACGCCGAGCTTCACGCTCGCGAGCTGCTGCACGACCAGATCGCCCTTGTCGGGCCGCACCGTGCGCAGCGCCAGATCGGCCTCGCGCATGCTCAGATCGACCAGCGCGGTCGACGGGGCCAGCTCGACGGTGATGTCGGGGTAGGCCGCCCGCAGCCGCGGCAAGGCCGGGACCAGGAACAGCGCCGCGGTCGCCGGGACCACCGCGATCCGCACCGTGCCCTCGGGTCGACGCTCGAGCCCGGACAGCTCGCGTAGCATCCCCACCGCCGCGGTCTCGGCCTGCTCGGCCCACGGCTTGACCAGCGCCAGCGCCGGCGTCGGCCGGAGCCCAACCGGCAGGCGGTCGAACAGCCGCGCGCCGATCGCGGCCTCGAAGGCCTCGAGTCGCCGGAGCACCGTCGCCGCTGTGGTGCCGAGCGCCTCGGCCGCGCGGGTCGCGCTCCCGGCGCGCACGATCGCCAGGACCAGGTCGACGTGGGCGAGCGGCGATGGTGTTTCGCTCATGAAATAGCTCCTATCATGGGTGCGGATTCCGTGTCGTCCACGAAACAGTCATGGTGACGGCATGCGATCGCGTCTTCCTCTCCTCGTCGGCCTCGTCGGCCTCGTCGGCCTCGCCGGCCTCGGCCTCGGCGTCCGCACCGGCCTCGCCGATCCCGCCCCACCCCCGGTCACCGCCGTCGCCCCGGACCACGCCGACGGCGGCGCCGCGCTCCACGACCATCGCTGGGCGATCGAGACCGAGGCGATCCAGCCCTTCGTCCCGACGGTCGGCATCGCCCGCGTCCGGGTGACCCGGCACCTGTGGGGCGCGCCGGCCGGGGCCCACGGCGACCTCGTGGTCGGGGTCTACCTCCGGCCCGGCGTCGAGCACGACGTGGTCGAGACCATCGACGAGTACATGGCGACCCTCGGCGTCCGCTACTTCCTGTGGCGCGGGCTCCACGCCGAGGCGCTGCTCGACGCCGGCCTCGCCTGGGGCACGAACAAGGTCGACCAGATGGCGTATCGCACGGCGACCCTGTTCGCCGAGGTCAACCTCGGCTACCGCGTGGGCCTGTTCGCGCCGGGCGGCGTCGCGGGCGCGCCCCGGGCGGTCGGCGTCTACGTCGCGCCGCAGGTCGGCTTGCTGTCGTCGCTCGGCGTCGGCAACGACATAGGCCCCCGCAACGGCAAGCCCGACTACTTCCTCACGGCCGCCCTGCTCTTGGGAGCGTCGTTCTAGCCATGGCCCACCATCGGTCATCCCACCGCGCGGGCCGCGCCTCGGGCGGCCTGGGCCTCGCGGCCGCGATCCTCCTCGGAGGCGTCGGCGACCTCGGGCGCGCCGTCGCCGAGACCCCGTCGGCCCAGGCCGCGCGCCCGGATCGCGATCGCCTGTCGGTCGCGATCAACGCCGGCCTGCTCCAGCCCCTGGTCCTCGGCGGCGCCAACCTCGAGGTCGACGTCCGCTGGCGCCACCTGGTGGTCGCGTACTCCCACGGCTGGAGCCTCGAGCTCGCGGACCAGCTCGGCGACGAGATGACGCGGCAGCGCGTGACGCTGCAGGTGCCGTACACCACCGGTTTCGGCGTCGGCGGGACCTACCCGCTGCCCGCCCTGCGCTCGCTGGTCGACCTGCGACTCGAGGCCAAGGTCCATCGCTTCGCGGCGGAGTACGCCTCGGCCGACGGCGCCAGTCGCACGCGGGTAGTGGACTACCGCACGTACACCCTGGGCGCCGGCGTCTACTGGACGGTGGTGCCGTTTGGCGGGCGGTCTGGCGCCCTGCGCGGGCTCAACCTCTCGACCAGCGTCCGCTACTGGCCACGGGTCGCGACCTCGCTCGACGGCGACGCCCACACCTACTTCAACGCGACGACCAACCGCGATGAGACCCACCACGCCGCCGACATCGGCATCGCCAATAGCCCGCTGATCGTGAACGTGTCCGTCGGCTACCTGTTCTAGAGCGCGGAACGGTTTGAATGCCCCGCGATGGTACGCTGTCGTCATGGACGTCGCGCCGTTCACCGGCGATCGCGGCGCGCTGCAGGCGCTGTTCGAGCTCGCCGATGACTCGCCTACCCAGCTCGCGGCGTACCGCGACGCTGGGAGGTGCTGGTCGCGCGCGACCGCGACGTGCTCGTCGGACACCTGCAGCTCGTTGCGACCGACCAGCCCGACGTGATCGAGCTAAAAAGCATGGCCGTGGTCCCGGCGCGCCAGGGTACGGGCATCGGCCGAGCCCTTGTGACGGCGGCGATCGCGACAGTCCGCGCTCATGGCGCCCGCCGCCTTGTGGTCTCGACGGCCACCGCCGGCGTCGGTCAGCTCCGGTTCTACCAGCGCCAGGGTTTCCGCCTCACCCACATCGTGCCTGACGTCTTCGTTCCGGCGAACGGGTATCCGCCCGACCTCGTCGAGGACGGAATCCCGGTACGCGATCAGGTGTGGCTGGCCCTCGAGCTCGTGCCAGCGCCCCCGCCGTGACCGGTCGGGCAGCGGCGACGGGTCACCGCGTCGAGTCCGAGGTCGATGTCGCGCTCGCGTCTCGCCCACTGACCAGGTAGCCTCGCGGCAGGAGGTCGAGATGATCGTACAGGTCGATGAGTGTCGGTTCGAGCGCCCCCGCGGTCGCGGATGGCAGCCAGAGGCGGGGCCGGAGACGGGTCGCGCCGAGGTGGAACTGGCGGGAGGAGGGCCTGGCCATGGATGAGCCAAACTGGCACGTCGTCTCGTTCGCGTCCCGCGACCAGCTCGTGACGATGCCCGACTCGATGTGCTGCAACTGCGGGACGACGACGGGGATAGAGCGTCGGCCCGCGACCCTGACGTACGCCGACCCATTCGCTGGCCAGCAGTGGCTCTCGCTGTCCGTCCCGACGTGCGCCGGGTGCGCGTCGACGCTGCGGGCTCGCGATCCCGGCGCGGGGGGGATGGGCGCGCTCGCTCTCGCGCTGGTGTTCATAGGCGTCTTCATCGCGATTCCGATCGTCGTGGCCTTCGCGCTCCCGCTGGTGATGCTCGCAGTGCTCCCGACCATGACGACCATCGGCGCGCTCGCCGCGGTGCGCGCCTGGCGTGGGCGGGCCCTGGTCGGCGCCCGGGTGACCAACTTCCAGCCGGTCCGGTTCCTCGGGACCGACGGCAGGGTCCTGCCGACCATCTTCCTCAGCTTCGCGAACCCAGCCTACGCGACCCTGGTCAGCGCCCACTGCGGGCAGCTCGGACCCGGCCCCGAGGTCGGGGCGCGCGGCCTGCCGCCGGCGCGGGTGGTGCCGAGCCGCGGTCGCGGCCCACGCTGAAGCCCTGGGGGCTGGTCCCTCCGGCGAGACGGCGGCGGGCGCTACGGGCCGGCGTCGGGGATCTCGGGATCGACCAGGAGCGCCAGGAGCTGGAGCGACTCCTGCCAGCCGGCGTAGCAGAACTCGAGCGGGATGACCGGCGGCACGCCCTCCTGGGTAATGTGCAGCTCGGTGCCGCACAGGACCTTGGTGAGCGTGACGGTCACCGACATCTGGCCCGGCAGGTTGGGATCGTCGAACTGATCGGTGTAGCGGAGCCGCTCTCCGGGGACCAGCTCGACGTAGGTGGTCGCGAACGAGTGGCTCGATCCGGTGCCGAGGTTGGTGAAGGCCATGCGGCAGGTGCCACCGACCTGGGGATCCCAGGCCAGGATCTTGGCGACGAACCCATGCGGCGCGATCCACTTCACCAGCGCCTCGGGTGTGACGAACGCCTTGTAGACGCGCTCGGGCGGAGCCCGCAGGACCCGATGCAAGCGAACGGTGTTGTCGTGGGCCATGGCCGACGCTACCGGCGAAGTGCCCCCGACGCCAGCGGTGCGGACGGCGCCGGTTCGTCGGGAGTCATCCCGGCGTGAGGCCGAGGCCAGGCCGGCGCGGCAGGGCGCGCGACTCGGTGCGCGTCAGCGGCGTCGCGACCAGGACGGCGCGCTCGAGCGCCGGGCCCGCGCTCGACACGGTCACCTTCAGGCGGCGCGCGCGCGCGGAGCTGTCGACGACGAACCCGATCGAGGAGGTGGTGGCGGAGGACGCGACGCCGGTGGCGATGACCTTGTCATCCCATTCCCAGGCGAAGGTGAACGGCGCGTGGGCGGCGAGGTCGGCGCCGGTGACCTCGGCGGTCGCGCTGACCCGCCAGGTCGAGACGTCGTAGGTCTCGACGCTGACGACGATCCGCGGACCGCCGTGGCCGAGGCCGGGCGCCAACGTGACCGTGGTCGAGTCGTCGCGCTTCGCCTCATCGTGGGGCCTGGCCAGGCGCCGCGACGGCTCGCCCGGGGCGCCGCCGTGGAGCGCGACCGCGAGGGACGCCTCGACGTCGGTGGCGGGCGTCAGCTCCTCGGGCTGCGTGGCCAGCGCGCAGCCGACGCGCTCGGCGCGATAGCGCTGGTGGAGCGCCTCGACCTGTTGCGCGGGCGGAACGCAGGGTTCAGGCATGGCCGCCGCGTTTGCAGACCGCGGGCCACGCCGAACTGCCTGTGATCAGGCGGCCGACCGTCCACTCGAGTGGACGACCACGCGCTCGACGTCAGCCGGTCTGGACGGCGTCGCACCGGCGCCGCGCGCTCACGGCGCCAGCCCGCCCCGCTCGACCACCCAGCGCCACAGCCGCGCGCGCTCCTCGGGGGTGTCGGAGCGCCGGGTCGAGGCCAGGCGATGGATCGGACGCGCGCGCCGGTCGTGCCAGAAGCCGCCGCTGGTCGCCAGGGGAGCGCCGTCGTCGACGGCCAGCCAGATCAAGGTGTCGGCGCCGTCGGCCGGCGTCCGCAGCAAGGGCCCGACGATCCGGCGGAAGGTCGGCAGCGAACGCGCGACGCCCGGGGTGTCGGCCCAGCCGGGGTGCATCGCGTGGACGACGATCCGATCGGCGCGCAGTCGCTCGGCCCACTGCTCGACCAGCGTCACCTGGGCGCGCTTGGCCCGGGCGTAGGCGGTGGTGCCGTCGTAGTCGGCGGCGGACATCTCCAGGCGGTCGACCGCCAAGGGCTCGCTGTACATCCCGCCCGACGACACCCAGAGCACCCGCGACGGCGCAGCGGCCCGGAGCGCGGGCAGGAGCAGGGCCGTCAAGAGGCACGGGCCCACGACCTGACTCGCGACCGTGAGCTCGAGCCCCTGCGGGCTGGTCTGGCGGACGTCATCGAGGGCGCCGGCGTTGTGGATCAGCACGTCGATCGCGCGATGACGCGCGAGCAGCTCCCCCGCCGCCCGGCGCAGCGCCACGAGGTCCCCGGTGTCGGCGACCGTGAAGCTGATCGCGGCGTGGCCGGTCTCGTGCCGGAGCGCCGCACACGTGGCCTCGGCCTTGGCCGGGTTGCGCGCAAGGAGCTCGACGGTCGCGCCCAGGCGCGCGAAGGTGCGGGCCGCTTCCAGCCCGAGCCCCGAGGTCGCGCCGGTCAGGACCACGACCCGCCCGGCGAGCCGCGGTCCTTCGAGACGCGCCCAGTGGTCGAGGCGTCGCCGCACCGCCGAGCCGACCCGCGTGAAGCTGCCGAGCACGCTCCACTCGAGCGCCGCGTCGACGCGATCGGACACGTTGCTCATCGGGACACCTCGACGCCACCGTAGCACTCGATCGCCGGTCGTGACCGCGGATCGAGTCCGCGCTAGCAACTGATCGTCGGCGCGTTGTCGCTCTTGAAGCTGCCGGACCGGCTGCCGCTCACGACCGAGTAGCCAGACGGGAAGGTGATCGTGTAGGCCGCCTCGGTGCGGTAGAGCGAGGTCCCCGAACAGACGCCGCTGGTGTTGACGGTCAGGGCGATGTCCTGGCGGGAGATGTTGGAGCTCTTCCAGCGGAAGCCGCCCTTGTTCAGGTAGCTCGTCAGGGAGATGTTGCTGACGTACTTGTCGCAGGTGACCTTCGACACCCCGTACACCACCTTCACGGTCCCGAACTTGTAGGGGTCCTGCGCCGTGATCGAGCACGTGATGCTCTTCGTGCCGTTCGACGCGATCACGGTGCGCTTCGCGAGCGCGGCGGTCGGTGCCTCGAGCTCGGGATCGCGCTCGGGATCGCGACCGGCCGGCGCGGACTGCCGCTCGGCGGCCTCGGTCTCCTCCGCCAGATCGAGCTCCCCGTCGTCGGGCTCCTCGAGGCACCCCGCGAGGGACGCGAGCAAGGACAGCGCGAGGACGGGACGGCAGATCGACGCGACGATGGACGGCGTGGTGGGCATTGCGACAACTCCTGGTTGGATGGACGGCCTGCCGAGCGGACGGCACTACCGCGGCCCGGCGACGCAGACTCACTGCAACCGTTGGACCCGCGTAGGCCCTCGACACCGCGAGGGGCTCGCCGGTGACGTCGTTCAAGGCTTGAACGATCTGTTCAAGCCCTGGGCGAGCTGTTCGCGGCGTGAGCAGTGCCGACCACGCTCGGGCGCAGGGCCACGCGCGACCGGTGGCGTCGGGCGTCGGGGTCGGGCACCCTCGGGTCATGTTCCGCCTCGGCCGGCTCCTGGCGATCGCGCTCATCGCGTGCACGCCGCGCGGCCCCGTGCGGCCGGCGATCGACGCGCCAGCGGACGGGGCCGGGACGACCACACCGACGGCGACCACGGCGCGGGACCAGGTCCTGGCCGCGGCGACGGCGCGGTTTGTGGCCGAGCGGGCCGCGCCGATCCACGACGTGGCGCTCGACGCCGTGGCGCAGGTGGTCGCGAACAGCGCGAGCACCGGCTACGTGGTGGCGACCGCGGGCCTGCGCACCGCCCTCGCGACCCACCTCGGCACCGGCCTCGATCCGTACGTCTTGACGGCGCGCGGCGACGGCGCGGCGATCGTCGCCCAGCTCGCGCCGGCGCTGGCCGAGCTGCGGGGCGCGGCCGGCATCGCCGCGGTCGGGGTGGCCGCGGTCCCGAGCGCGGACGGCGAGGTGGTGGCCGTGGTGGCGATGCCGCCGCCGACCTCGCCGATCGCGATCGAGCGCGACGGCGTGCGCGCGCGCGTGCTCGTCCCGTGGTCTTGGCCCGCGGCGCCGCGCGCCTTCGTCGTCACCGACGCGGGCACCCGCCGACTCGACGTGACCCAGGGCGCGCGCGGCGCGGAGCTGACGTTCGACTGCACGCCTGGCGGCAGCCCCACGATCGAGTTCGAGGCCGGCGACCTCCTGGTCGCGAGCGTGGTGAACGTGTGCACCCCGGCGCCGCCGAGCGCGGCCAGCGCGGTCGAGGTCGGGCCGACGGCCCGGACCGCGGTCGAGATCGAGCAGCGGCTCTTCGAGCTGATCAACCGCGATCGGGTCGCGACCGGACGAGCGGCGTTGGCCTGGGACCCGCAGGCTCACGCCATGGCCCGTCGCCATTCGGCGCGGATGGCGACCCTCGACTTCATGGGACACGTCGCGCCCGACGGCGAGACCTTGCCGGACCGCGTCGCGCGGGCGCGCTTGCCAGCGGCGCAGACCTTCGAGAACGTCGGGCTCGCCGACGGCCCCGGCCGGGCCCACGACGCGTTCCTGGCCAGCCCAGGTCATCGGCGCAACCTGATGATCGACGAGGCCCGGCGCGGCGCGATCGGCGTGGCGCCGAGCCGACGCGAGCCCGGCCGGTTCTACGTCACCGAGATCCTGTTCGAGCCGCGGTGAGGTGCGCCGGCTTGCGCGGGCCCGCCACCGTGCGAACCTCGGTCGCCGATGCGCTACGCCGCGCTCCTGTTCGACCTCGACCACACCCTGTTCGACTCCGACGCCTCGGAGGCCCAGGCCTTCGCCTACGCGATGGAGGTCGCGGGCGTCGCCGAGCCAGGGCCCCACTTCGCGGCCTATGCGGCGATCAACCGTGGGCTGTGGCTCCAGGTCGAGCGCGGCGAGCTGCCGACCACGGCGATCAAGCGGCTGCGCTTCGAACGCCTGGTGACCGAGCGCGCGCTCGACGCCGACCCGGGCCTGCTGGCGGAGGCCTTCCTCGACGGCCTGGGCCGGTTCGGCGAGCTATATCCCGGGGCCCATGAGGTCCTGGCGGCCCTGGCTGACCTGGACGACCTGGGCCTGGCGCTCGTCACCAACGGCCTGTCCGAGGTGCAGCGGGCGCGGATCGCCCGGCTCGGTCTCGACCGATACTTCGACGCGATCGTGGTGTCGGCCGAGGTCGGCGTCGCCAAGCCGGCGCCGGCGATCTTCGACCGCGCGCTCGGCGACCTCGGCGGACCACCGCGGGCCCGGACCCTGATGATCGGCGACAGCTTCACCTCGGACCTGCGCGGCGGCCGCGACGCCGGGCTCGCCACCTGCTGGTACAACCCGCAGCGCCGCGCCGCCGCCGCGCCGGAGCTGGTCGATCACGAGATCGCGGCCCACGCCGAGGTGCTCGCGCTCGTCGGATAGCCCAGGGCGGCGCCCGACGGACCGTCACCGGCAGTCGGGCCCGAGCGGGAAGCCGTCGGCAGGGGCGCGGGCCATGCGTCGCGCCGTGGCGGCGTCCCACCGGCCGTGCTCGCGGATCCGATCGTCAGGATGGTTGCGATTCCACAAGCGCTGGAACGCCCGCACGCCGAGGCGACGGAGATCGATCTTGCCGCGACCGCGGTAGTCGAAGTGGACGACGTCGCGGCGCCCGAACCAGCGGAACCCGCGGGCGGTGAGGCGGTCGCGCCAGGCGGAGTGGTCGGGCACGTCGATGGCCAGCCCGGACTCGTGGTTGGAGCTGCCGGGGGCCGCGGCGAGGGTCACGACCTCGCAGCAGGTCCGGCTGCGATACCAGGCGTGATAGACGTATTGCTGCGCGACGGTGCGCGTCGTCGAGTAGAGCCACAGCGGCGAGCCGTCGGCGGCGGCCCGCAGGGCCCGCGCGGCCGCGGCGTTGAGCACCGGCGACGCGTTGGCGCCGAGCGCGACGCCCGGGAGGTCGTCGATGGCGGCGAGCGCACCGGGGCGCAGGCACATCATCTCGGCCAAGACCTGGTCCGACAGCGGGCGGACCGCGACCGCCGTGCACTGCGTGCGGGCGACCTCGGCGACGGTGAGGCCGCGGCTGCCCTGCGGCCCGCCAACGAGGTCGTCGTCGGCGCGGGCCGACGAGATCAAGGCGCCGATCGCGGCCACGATGACGCTGGGCGTGCGGGGTGACATGGACTCTGTAACGCCCAAGGACACGGCCCGACCTGGCGCGGTTGCAGCCCGGCCCGGCCTCGGCCTCGCCCGCCCCGACGGGTGGCGCGCGGCGAGGCCCGATCAGCGGGCGGCGCGGGCGGTCAACGCCACGACCACCTGGCCACCGATCGCGGCCCGTGGCGCGCGATCGCCGTCGAGCCGCGCGTACGGTGAGCGCCCGAACTCGCCGTAGGCATCGGCGCGCAGATGCTCGGTCAGGCTCGTGCCCAGCGAGGCCGACAGGCCGACGGCGTGATCGACGGAGCGACCGGCGTCGCGGGTCCAGGTCCGGGTGCGGGTCGCGAACGGCGCCAGGGAGAAGCGGGCGCGACCGGACACGCCGTCGACGCCGGCCGCGACCCGGTCCTCGGCGGCGACGTTGCCGTCGAAGGTCGGAAAGACGGTGCGCGCGGCCTCGGCGCGGAGCGACAGCGACTCGGTCGCGATGCTCGCGGTCACCGCCCCGACCGGGATCGTGAGCACCGGCAGGCCGGCCCCGTCGATGGTCTCGCTCCACTGGTCGACGACCTCGCCGTTGACCTTGGTCTCGCTCGAGGCGGTGAGCTTGCCGCCGGTGAAGCCCCAACCGCCGTGGGCCGCGACCGACCACCCGTCGCGATCGATCCGCAGCCGGACCGGCGCGACCGTGAACGCGGTGCCGCCGCGATCGTCGGCGCCGACCTTCAGCCCAGCCCCTTCGACCACGCCGAGCTCGAGCTTGGCGTCGGTGGTGCGCCCGGCGAAGCGGTAGGCGTAGGTCGACATCCCGAACTCGAGCTGCGCGCTCCGCCCGTCGCCGTCGTCATCGCGCTGTTGGACCACGCTGTGTCCGAGGGTGATCATCATGAACGAATGACGATGCCGGCTGTCGCGCCGCCACAGCTCGCCACCGCCGACGGTGAGGCGCTCGGTCGAGCCGTCGTAGCGACGGCGCCACAGCGAACGTCGGCCATCGAGGGCCGGCGCGACCGCGACCTCGTGGGCGCCGCTGAACGCCAGGGTCAGGCCGACCCGCGACAGACACAGCGACCATTGCGCGCTGCCGACCGCGCGCTCGGCGACCTGGGGACGCAGCCGGCCCTGCACGGCGCCGCTGATCAGGTCGCAGCCGATCCCTGACAGCGCCGCCGCGGCCCCAACGCCGACGTCGACCGGGCTCGCGGTGCCGGCCGCGAGCTGCGCGAACGCGGCGCCGCGCCAGTAGGGTCCGGTGGCCTCCTCCGACAGCAGATCGCGGCGCGGCGCGAGGTCGAGCTGGGCTGCGCCGAGGGCCAGCTCGGCGGGCTGGGCGACAGCCGTCGCGGTCAGGCCCGCGAGCGCCGCGACGATGACGAGCCGGGTCATGGCACCGCACCGGTGCAATGGCCGGTCCAGTCGTCAAGGTACTGATCCCTCAGTCAGAAACGGGCGGCTCGGTGGCCGACGCGACCACGATCCACCACCCACCTGTTCGATCCTCCGCCGCCGACGACCGGGGCTCAGACGCCGTCGCAGACCGGGGCCGAAGCGCACACGCCCGCGGTCCCGGCGGCCGGGATCGCCCCTGCGCACCGTCCGCCGGAGCACTGGCCATCGACCTGGCAGGCCGCGCCGTCGGCGAGGGTGGCCACGCACACCGGATCGCCGACGCCGGTCGGCTGGCACACCGCGCCCGCGACGCACCGCGTGCCGCACGGCTCGCCGACGGCCGGGACGGCCTTGCACGTGCGGGGGCTGTCCTCGCTGGCCTCGCCGCACCAGCCCGACGCGCACACGCCGTCGTCGTCGCAGGCGTCGCCGTTGGCGATCGCGCCGCGCACCGCGCGGGCGCAGGTCGCCTCGATCGCCGCGAACTGACCGCAGGTCGCGGCCGCGAGCTCGCGCTGACACGCGGCCATGGCCTCGCGATCGAGCTGGACCTGACCGGCGCGCAGCCGCTCTTCGACCGCTGCCGCCTTGGCGACGAAGGTGCCGGCGCACTGCTCGGGGCTGGTGAAGCCGAACTCCGCGGCGATCGGCGCCAGCTCGGCGGCGTCGCAACAGCGCGCGACGGCCCCACACCAGGCCGCGGCGACCTCGCGGGTCGCAGCGGCGTAGTGCTCGGCGTCAGAAGGGGGGCCCTCGTCACCGCAAGCGGCGAGCGCGAGGACAGAGACGAGGGCGAGGATCGGCGAGGTGCGCATAGGGCTCCTGGGAGAAGGCGAGAGGATCGTGATCGCGAGGGGCGGCCTCACATGCCGTACACGGGGAAGCCGCCGTCGCGACAGCTCGGGATCGGGCGCGCGGGGGACAGCCAGGTGGCGTCGGTCGGCGGCACCGCCGCGCCCGGCCACAAGCCGATCGAGAGATCGTCGATGTTGTGCCAGCCGGCGGTGCGCGCCCAGCGATTGACCGCGGTGTTGTTCCCGCTGACACACGGCGTGGCGCCGCCGCACACTGAGCCGCACACGTTGACCGCGGCCATCGTCGCCACCGGGGCGCGGGCGCAGTCGCCGAAGGTGACGAACGCGGCCTCGGCGTCGGTGTTGGAGTTGTGGCCGTACTTGCCGGTCAGGGCCCGGGGCACGCCGGTGATGCCGTTGGTGAGGACCTGGAACGGATGGGCGGTGTTGGTGGCGGGCAGCGCGAGCTCGGCGGCGGGATCGATACAGTGCGTGAAGCCGTCGGGCCGCGGATGCCAGACCCAACCGTAGGCCTGGCAGAAGCCCCACGACCGGCGCAGGCACTCCCACTCGGCGACGTTGGTGGTCGTGTACGTCGGCCCGGTCGGGGTCGCGGTGCGCGCCGCGGTGTAGTGGATGGTGCGGCCGCCTTCGTTGAAGGAGGCGACCCGGCCCTGGGTCGCGACCCGGATCACGTCGGTCCAGGTGCCGCGGCTCGGGATGACGTACGAGCAGTTGCCGCACTGGTTGTCGCAGAAGCCGTCGGTGACGCGGCGCGAGATGCACTGCGTGATCTGGGCCGGCGCCGCGACCGCGGTGGTGCCGGCGCAGGCGGTGCCGTCGGGGCGCCGGCACTCCTCGGCGTAGCCGACCCAGGTCATCGGGATCTGGCGCTCGTAGCCAGAGTCCGTGGCGAAGGTGCGGGCCAGGGACCGACCGTGGTTGTAGATGGGGCGATCGATCAGATCGGTCATGCCGCAGTAGGCGCTCAGCCCGGCCTGGTTGGTCGCCAGCGACATGGGCCGAGTGGCCTGGGTCTCGCCGCTCGGGTTGGTGGTGCGCATGCGGAACTGCGTGGTCGAGTTGTCGAAGCGGTTGTGCTGCCACAGATCGCCCTTGCGCCACTCGGAGCTGTCGGCGCTGCGGCGCCACGGCGGCATCGTCGCCCCGGGAGCGTTCCACAGGAACCGGCCGTCGAAGGTGTACTCGAACCCGAGGATGCCGATGCCCTGGTGCTCGGCGAGGCCCAGCGAGTGGTTCCGGTCGACGTTCATCTGCGTGACCCAGAACGTCCACCGCCAGTACTTGGAGACGCAGCGGCCGTCGCACATGCCGATGCAGCGCGCGCCGGTGGTCGGGTGGACATCGTCGCAGGTCGGGTTCGCGGGGCAACCGAGACCAGCGTCCGGGCCGGCATCGACGCCAGCGTCCATGCCGCCGTCGGTGCCGCCGTCGGTGCCGCCATCGCCGTCGCCGCCGTCGGTGCCGCCATCGCCGTCGCCGCCGTCGGTGCCGCCATCGCCATCGCCGCCGTCGGTGCCGCCATCGCCATCGCCGCCGTCGGTGCCGCCATCGCCGTCGCCGCCGTCGGTGCCGCCATCGCCGTCGCCGCCGTCGTTCGCGTCGCCGCCGCCGTCGTTCGCGTCGCCGCCGCCGTCGTTCGCGTCACCGCCGCCGTCGTTCGCGTCGACGCCGCCGTCGCCCGCGTCGCAGCCGCCGTCGCCCGCGTCACAGCCGCCACCATCGCGGGCGTCACCACCGCCGTCGCGCGCGTCACCGCCGCCACCGTCGCGGGCGTCGCCGCCGCCGCCGGGCCCACCGTCGCGGACACAGATGAGCGTGCCGTCGACATCGATCGTGCAGGCCTCTCGCGGCACCGCGCGCTCGGTGGGCTCGACGTGGTCATCGCGGCAAGCCACGACCGCACACAGGACCAGGAGCAACGACCAGCGAGGCGTCATACGCCTTCCTTCTGCAAGCCCTCCGCCAGCTCCCGCGTGCGACAACTCGCGAGAATCGCTGCGCCGGTACGT
This sequence comes from Kofleriaceae bacterium, assembly GCA_018057825.1. GTDB lineage: Bacteria > Myxococcota_A > Polyangia > Haliangiales > Haliangiaceae > UBA2376. The sequence goes on from JAGPCY010000049.1 coordinate 55,423, forward strand.
CGCTGATGGCTCGCCCCCGCAGCGCGGCTGCGGGCCCGGGCCTGCGATCGGTCGCGAGGTCGAGGGCCCAGGCCTGCAGCCGCCGGCGGCGCATGACCGGCCGGGGCGGTGGCGACGACGGCCGTCGCAGGGTTACATCGCGCCATGCGCGTCGTCTTCCTGTCGCCGACCTACCCGCCCGAGATGCGTCAGTTCACGCGTGGCCTGGCCGAGGTCGGCGCCGAGGTCCTGGGCGTCGGCGACGGCCACCCCGACCCCGAGCTGCGGCGCTACCTCGCGGACTACCTGCAGGTGCCGTCGATCATGGACGAGGATGACGTCATCGCCCGGGTCCACGCCTGGCTGCGCGGTCGCGAGGTCGACCGGGTCCTGGCGAACTGGGAGCCCCTGGTCCTGACCGCGGCGCGCCTGCGCGAGCGCTTCGGCCTGCCCGGGATGTCGGTCGACACCGTCCGCGGGTTCCGCGACAAGCAGCTCATGAAGGAGCGCGTGGCGGCGGCTGGGCTGCGGGTGCCCAAGGCGCGCCGGGCCCGCTCGGTCGCCGAGGTCTGGGCCGCGCTCGACGAGCTCGGTTACCCGGCGATCGTCAAGCCGATCAGCGGCGCCGGCAGCGCCGACACCTACCGGGTCGAGTCGGCCGCCGACGCCGCCCGGGTCTTGCCCAACATGCGTCACGTCGCCGAGGCGATCTGCGAGGAGTTCGTCGACGGCGTCGAGCACACCTACGACACCGTGTGTGTGGGCGGTCAGCCGGTGTACGAGAGCGTGACCCAGTACCTGCCCAACGCGCTCGAGATGCGGACCCTCGAGTGGGTGTCGCCGATCATGCTGTCGGTGCGCGACCTCACCCGCCCCGACGTCGCCGGCGGCCTGGCCCTCGGTCGCCAGGTGCTGACCGCGCTCGGCATGGGCGACGGCATGACCCACATGGAGTGGTTCCGCACCGCCCGCGGCGAGGCGGTGTTCGGCGAGATCGCGTGTCGCCCGGGCGGCGCCTGCGTGGTCGACCAGATGAACTACACCAGCGACATCGACCTGTTTCGCGAGTGGGCCCGGGTCGCCACGGTCGGCCGCTTCGAGGCCACCACCGCGCGCGCCTACAACGTCGGCATCATCTTCAAGCGGGCCCAGGGACAGGGCCGCATCACCAACGTCGTCGGGCTGCGCGACTATCTGGCTCGATTCGGCGCCTGCGTGGTCGAGGACAACCTCTTGCGGCCCGGGACGCCGCGGCGCGATTGGAAGAGCACCCTCCTGTCCGACGGCTACCTGGTCGTGCGCCACCCCGACTGGGATCAGGCCCTGGCCATGGCCCAGGCCGCCGCCACCGACATCCGGCTCTACGCCTCGTAGCTCGATCGCCGAACCGGTATCGTGATCGCGTGGTCCACGTCGTCTTCGTCGCGCCGCGCTTTCTCGAGAACACCAACCGGTACGTGCGGGCGTTCGCCGAGCTCGACGACGTGACGCTGACCGTGGTCAGCGCCGATCCCGAGGCCGCGATCCCGGCGCCCTTGCGCCCGCGCGTCGCCGGCCACTACCAGGTCGCCGATCCGCTCGACGGCGGCCAGCTCACGACCGCGGTGCGCGCGATCAGCCGTGGCATCGGCCCAGTCGATCGCCTGGCCGGCGCGCTCGAGCAGCTCCAGCTCCCGATGGCCGAGGTCCGCGACGCCCTGGGGATCGACGGGCTGCGGGTCGCGACCGCGCGCAACTTCCGCGACAAGGATCGAATGAAGGCGGTGCTGCGCCAGGCCGGGGTGCCGGTGGCGGCCAGCGCCCTGGCGCGCTCGCCGGCCGAGCTGCGCGCCTTCGTCGACCGCGTCGGCTACCCGGTGATCGTCAAGCCACCGGCCGGGCTCGGATCGCGCGCGACCTTCCGGGTCGACGACGACGCCCAGCTCGCGGCGGTGACGCCGCCCACCGCGGCCACGCCGGTCCAGGTCGAGGAGTTCGTCCGCGCGCGCGAGCACACCTGCGAGACCGTGACGATCCGCGGCGCGCCGGTGTGGCGCTCGGGTACGCGCTACTTCCCCTCGCCCCTCGAGGTGCTCGAGACCCCGTGGGTGCAGTACTGCGTGCTCTTGCCGCGCGAGGACGACGACCCGACCTGGACCGAGTTCCATCCGATCAACACGCGGGCCCTCGCCGCCTTGTTCGGCGACGCCGCCGACTCCGCCGCCGGCACCGCGCTCACCCACATGGAGTGGTTCCTGCGCGCCGACGGCACCGCCCTGGTCAACGAGGTCGGCGTGCGCCCGCCCGGGGTCCACATCATGCCGCTCATGGGCCTGACCCACGGCACCGATCTGATCGCCGACTGGGCGCGGCTGATCGCTCACGACACCTTCACGCCACGCCCGCGGGTGTGCGCGGCCGGCTCGGCGTTCTTCCGCGGCCAAGGGCCGGGCACCCGGGTGGCGTCGGTCGAGGGCCTCGACGAGGCGATCGCGGCGTGTGGCGACGCCCTGGTCGAGCTGCGCCAGCCGCGAGTCGGCCAGCCGCGAGGCGACGGCTACGAGGGCGAGGGCTGGGCCATCGTCCGTCACCCGACGACCGACGGGGTCAAGCGCGCGCTGCGGGCGCTGATCGAGCGAGTGACGATCCGCTACCAGTGACCACGCCGACCGACGCGGGTCACGGCGTGGCCTGGAACACCGCCCACGCCGCCGCCGCCGCGAACCGCGGCCAACCGTGGCCGCTGGCCTGGGTGTCGGCGTGCTGGCACCAACGCACGGTGCGTCCGCCGGCGCAGCCGTCGTAAGCGACACATGGCGCCGGCGCGATCGGCTGCGAGGTCGCGGCGCAGCCGGCGGCGGTCCGCCAGTGCTCGCGCGAGCCCTCGCCCTGGGCGATCGGCACGACGGCGTCGTTGGTCCCGTGCATGACCGTCGCCGACACCGGCTGACCGGGACAGGCACCGAAGGGGCCGCCGCCGGCGACCGGGGCGATCGCGCGGACCTCGCCCGGGGCGGTGCCACCGCGGAAGCACGCCAGCGCGTTGGTCATGTAGCCGCCGAAGCTGTGGCCCATGCTGTAGGTCGAGCCGACGCAGTAGGTCGCGCGGAGCTGCGCCGACAGCGCATCGTAGAGGGCGAGGTCGCGGCCGTTGGCGGTCAGCTCCCAGCCGGTGTCGTTGGGATCGGCCGACACCGGCAGGCCCTGGGGATAGACCACGATCGCCGCGCCGCCGCTGGCCGCCTCGATGCCGAAGTACGAGCGCGCGCCGGCGGCGCTGCCGGTGCGACCGTGCCAGGCGAAGATGAGCGGCGTCGGGCGCGCCGGGTCGTACCCGGTCGGCACCGACAGGACGTAGGTGCGCGGGACGCCGCCGACGGTGATCGTGCCGTTCTGGACCCCGGTGGCCTGCGTAGTGCCACACCCGCCGGTCGGCGCAGCGTCGATCGGCGTGGCATCGACCGCACCGACAGCATCCGGGTCGGGACCCCCGTCGATCGCGGCCGGCGCACCGTCGCCGCCGCAGGCGCCGAGCCCGACCCAGAGCAACGCGCACAGCCGGGAGATCCTCATCTCGCGAGCGTACCAGCCGGCGCGGCCGAGCGGACGCCGGCGTCAGCGGTCGGTCTCGGTCTCGGTCTCGGCCTCGGTCTCGGCCTCGGTCTCGGCCTCGGTCTCGGTCTCGGTCTCGGCCTCGGCCTCGGTCTCGGTCTCGGTCTCGGTCTCGGTCTCGGACTCGGACTCGGACTCGGACTCGGACTCGGCCGCGGTCTCGGCCTCGGTCTCGTACTCGGCCGCGGGCTCTCGGCCTCGGTCTCGGTCTCGGTCTCGGTCTCGGTCTCGGCCTCGGTCTCGGTCTCGGTCTCGGCCTCGGTCTCGGCCTCGGTCTCGGTCTCGGTCTCGGTCTCGTGCGCGCTAGTGCCGGTTCACATTATCGACGAGGAAGTTGTACTGCCGCACGACCTCGTCGCGGCCGCTGCCGTCGCGCGCCACGGTCTTGGCCGCAGCCAGGACCGCCTTGCTGTAGTTGCGGATGTTGGCGAGCGAGCCCCACCGCGCCGCCTCGTCGGCGTGGCCGCTGACGTAGGCGTCGAGCTCATCGACCAGCGCGCCGTAGGTCGTGAGCTGCGCCGCGAGCGCGGTGGCGTCCGGGGTCGGCCCGTCGGTGTGGCTGAGCAAGGTCTGGGCCTCGAGCATGAGGGTGCCGATGATGACCTCGAGGTTGCGCCCGTCGCGCTGCTCGCGGACCTTGAGCTCGGCCAGGTGGCGCTGGCGGTTGCGCTCGCCGACCGCGCCGTGGAGCGCGCGGTTGGCGGCCGCGAACCTGTCGAGAGCGGCCATGACCTTGGGGTGGAGCGCGCGCGCGCCAGCGCCCTGATCATCGGTGAACCCACCCTTCTTGTAGTACGCGTCGAGGGCCTCCCACTCGGCGCGGAAGGCGGCCAGCGCGGCGACGTAGCCGGCGGAGGCCTGGTCGAGATCCGGCGCCGCCGGCGTCAGCGCGGCCGCGGCCTTGATCCCGCGCTCGCACGCCTCGGAGCTGCCCAGGCCCATCAGGTTGATCGTGGTGTTGCGCACCGGCATGCCGGTCGCTGGGTCGACGTCGCTCAGGTAGCCGGCCCGCACCTCGAAGACCCGCTCGGTGTGGCTGTTCAGGCAGGTGATGGCGGCCTCGAGCTTCTGGCCCTCGATCTGGGCGGGATCCGGGGCGGCGGCGCGGTCGGGGGCGGCACCGGCGGCGCTCCCGGCGGCGCTCCCGGCACCGCGATCGGCCGGCGGCGCCGACTTCTTGCACGCCAGGAGCCCGACGACCGCAGCGGCCAGGGCCAGAGGGAGGAGACGATCCGAGGTGAGACGCAGGACGGACGACATGTTTGGTGCAACGGATCGCCGACCCGATCTTCCCGGCCGGCGATGCGATCGGCGCGCCGAGGGCGGATCAGGCAGGGCTGGTGCGGCTGACCTGGCCCGGAGCGGCGCCGGCGCGGCGATGCCAGGTGTCGACCCCTACCGCGACGGCGATCCCGATCGCGTAGGCCACCAGGTCCCAGGCGTCGAAGGAGGCGCCGAGGACCAGCTCTCCGGCCAGCCCGCCGTGCCCGTCGTGAAAGGCCTGGGCCACCTCGAGCCCTCCAGCCACCACGGCCGCGATCGCCGCGCGCCCCCGCCGCCGCTCGACCCGCTCGGCGGCCAGCGCGTACACCAGCATGGCGGCCGCGACGTCGCCGCCGTACCCGCGCACCAGCCGGTGAGCCGGCCAGGCCCACCGTCCCCACAGGAGCGCCAAGGCGCCGAGGGCGACCGACGCGAGGAGCATGCGGCGCATCGCGGGCTCAACGTCTGTGCGCGGCGACCTGTTCCGACCGCCAGCCGGCCTGGGCGACTACTCGGGGAGGTCCCGCAGGCGGCGCACGATGTCGGGGCGATCGGCGTACGTCTCGAGGAGCCTGGCCCGGGTCTCGTCGTTGCCCGGGCAGCTCGCGGCGACGCCGGCGGCGATCTCGCGGCGGCGCTCGTCGTCGTAGGGCTCCTCGCCGGCCCAGTGCTGGCACGACTCCCAGCGCGCGATCAGCGCGGCGACCTCGTCGGGAACCTCCGGCCCGGCGGGGTCCGCCCCCGGCGCGCGATGCGCCAGCGGCGGGCGCGAGGCCGGCTGCGCGCACGCAGCGGCGACCACCGCGATCAGGGCGACCGGCGCCCCGCGACGACCTCGGGGACGTGGCGCATCGGACCGACGACGGAGCACGCAGTCATCGTACGCCGGGCGCGGCGGCGAGGCCATCACCGGCGCCCGCCGGCGCGCGGACGAACCGCCACCGCGTCCGCTCGACCTGACCGTCGGCGGCGCGGTAGTCCTCGACGCGCTCGAAGCCCTCGCGGTCGAAGCGCAGGGTGAGGCTGACGAGCTGCGCCTCGTCGTCATCGACGTCGGTCGCGTCGGCCTGCCGGAGCTCAAGCTGCGACGGGCCGGTGGCGACCGCCCGCAGGCGCGGCTGGTTGCCCTGGGCGCAATAGTGGGTCGCCACCAGCCCTCCACCGTCGGGGTGGAACACGGTCGCGGTGAGGCGCGGCGCGGTGCCCCACAGCTCGAGGAGCGAGCTGTCGCCGGCGATCGACTGGTAGGTCACCGCGACCGCGGCGCCGTCGGCGGTGGTGCCGCGCCAGGTGCCGATCAGGCGATCGCGCAGCGCCGGGAAGGCCGCAGGCGCGTCGAGCCACGGTCCGGTAGGCGTGGCCGATGGCGCACCCGCACAACCGATGGCCAGGGTCATCGCGAGGGCGAGGCCGGCGCGCGTGGCGCCGGCGTCAGCGGGCGCGCGTGTGGACGGAGGCGAGGACGAGAGGCGGAGGCGCACCGCGACCAAACCGGCGCGGCCGAGGCGCCATTCCCGACCGCGCCGGCGACGATCACCGCCGCTCGGGTTCGTCGTCGCGGGCGGCCAGAAGCTGATCGAGGCGGCGGTAGTTCTGCTCGAGGCCCTTGCGCAGGACCGCGAGGTAGCGATCGAGATCGGACAGGCCACGCGGCACCAGGCGGCATGGCCGGCGCGCGCCGTCGACGCGCTGGGTGATCAGCCCGGCCTCGACCAGGACCCGGATGTGGCGCGAGATCGCCGGCTGCGAGATCGCGAAGGGCTCGGCCAGCTCGCCGACGGTGGCCTCGCCGTCGGCGAGACGGGCCAGGATCGCGCGCCGGGTCGGATCGGCCAGCGCGGCGAAGCGGGCGTCGAGGGCCCGCGAGGCTACGGACGACATGGTCGATCTATGACACGTCCGCTATATAACGTCAGCGTTACCGCATGGCCGCCGCGGTGGACGAGGCCGAGACCGAGGCCGAGAGCCCGCGGCCGAGTCCGAGACCGAGGCCGAGACCGCGGCCGAGACCGAGGCCGAGACCGAGACCGAGACCGCGGGGGCGGCCGGGGGCCGCCGGCCGAACCGGGGCCGCCGGCCGAACCGGGGGTCGTTTGGGGAGACAGGCGTGGCGGCCGCCGGCCGAACCGCGCCGGCCAAACCGGGGGTCGTTTTGGGAGGCAGGCGGCCGGCCGCGCGCCGGCCGAACCGGGGGTCGTTTTGGGAGGCAGGCGTGGCGGGCGGGGCGCGGGCGGCGCGGCGGGCCGGGAGAGGGGCCGGGGCGACGGGGCGCGGCGGCGGCGAAACTGCCGGATCGGCCACGCCGCGACGGCGCGTGCGGGAAGCACGCGCTGGGCGGCGGACCGGGGCGGTCGTCACGCGACGGCGGCGACGGTGACGTTCGCGAAGCGCGCGAGCCAGTACGTGCCGGGCGGGAAGACCGCGGGCAGACCGGCCCGCCACAGCATCCGCGCGGCGCGGTAGGCGTCGATGAAGTCCCGATTGCGCTGCAGCGCCGCGACCCGCTGCCACCGGCTGCGCGCGGCGACCCGCGGCCGCAGGCCACCTCGCGGCGCCGGCCGGCTCGGGCTCGACCGCCACGATTGCCGCAGCACGCCCCGCCGCCCCGGCCGGCCGAACCGGGGATCGTTTTGGGAGGCAGGCGTGGCGGGCGGGGCGCGGGCGGCGCGGCGGGCCGGGAGAGGGGCCGGGGCGACGGGGCGCGGCGGCGGCGAAACTGCCGGATCGGCCACGCCGCGACGGCGCGTGCGGGGGGCACGCGCTGGGCGGCGGACCGGGGCGGTCGTCACGCGACGGCGGCGACGGTGACGTTCGCGAAGCGCGCGAGCCAGTACGTGCCGGGCGG
>JAGPCY010000017.1 GCA_018057825.1 Kofleriaceae bacterium
GGGTCGGGGTCGGGGTCGGGGCTCGGGCTCGGCCTCGGACTCGGTCTCGGTCTCCGCCTCGACCTCGATCTCGGCCTCGGTCTCGGACTCCGCCTCGGCCTCCGCCTCGGCCTCGGCCTCCGCCTCTAGTTCGTACTAGGCCGCAGCCCCGTCGTATTCGGCGGACTGAACGTGCCGTTCAGGATCCGCGGACGATCGACGTAGCTATTGACCCGGATCCGCCCCGCCGCGCCGCCGCCACCACCGCCACCGTCCACGCCGCCGCGTCCGGCCCCCGGATTCGTCCCGGCGCCCGTGCCGGTGCCACCGGCGCCGCCCGCGCCACCCGAGGTCGTGGTGCCATCGGGCGCCGTACCGCCGGCGGCCGGGGTCGCGTCGTTGCGGCCGTCCTCGCCGGCATCGGTGGTATTGCCGGCGCCACCGCCGCCGCCGTTGGCGGTGACGATGGCCTCGGCCGCGACCGTGACCGACGGCGCCTCGAGGAGGAGCGCCCCGCCAGCGCCGCCGCCGCCGCCGCCGGTGGTCGGATCGTCGCTCGAGCCATCGCCACCCTCGCCGGCCGCGTCGATGAGGGCGCCGGCGCCCTCGACGGTCAGGGAGGTGAGCGAGACGAGCTGGAAGGCGCCGCCGCCGCCGCCGCCCAGGGCGATCGGGGTCTGGTTGTGGCCGCGGCCACCGCCGCTGCCGCCGATCAGCGGATCGAGGGTGGCTGGCGCGCAGGTCGCGATGGCGGTCCCGAGCGGACCGCCGCCGCCGGCCCCGCCAGGCACCGACATGCCGCCGCCTGCCCCGCCGGTCTCCTGCGTCGGCCCCGAGCCGCCGGTGCCGTTGCCGCCGGGCGCGCACCCGGTGGCCGCGGTGGTGCCGGTGGCGCCGCGACCGCCGCCGGCGCCCGGACAGATCTGGCAGCCGCCGCCCATCAGATCGTAGCCGCCGCCGGCGTCGATCCAGCCGCGCACCACGACCGGACCAGCGCTGACGATCGCCGCCGCGCGCGCGCCGCGCAGATCGACCCACGAGGTCGCGTCGGGCATCGAGAACGAGCGCACGCTCCAGGTGCCGATCACCGGCGCGCCGACCTCGGCCTGGGTGACCCCGCGGTAGGCGATGCCGTTCATCACGCCGTCACCGCCGGGCCGCACGAGCTGACGATCGGTGTAGCCGCCGGCGCCGTGGGCCCAGCTCAGGATCTCGCCGGTGTCGCTGTTGAAGACGAAGGCCCGTCCAGCCGGCACCGTCAGATCGGTGGTCGATGCCAGCGCCTCGGCGGTCGGCACGTCGTTCGACGGCTGGAACACCCGGCACACCAGGGCGGCGCCGTCGCAGCCCGCCGGGCAGTCGGTCGTGACCGGGCCGGTCGGCCCACAGGTGGTGAGGATGAAGCCGCTGCACGACGGGGTGCAGGTCGGGGCGTCGACGGCGTCGACCGCGGCGTCGGTCAGCGGGCCGTCGATCGCCTGCGGCCCGTCGAGATCGGGGCCGTCGTCGCCCGGCGGCGCGTCGACGGGGGCCCCAGCCCCGCGCGGATCGAACCCGCAGGCGACCAGGCCGAGGCACAAGGCAGCGGCGGCGCGCATGGGGGTGAGCGTATCACGGGGTCTTGGCGCGTCGCGGCCGAGCTCGAGGTCGGGCCGGGCGTCGCTGCCGGGCCGGCCGACGTGGTCCCGCCGGGGGCTCGACCGGCCGGGCGTCGAGCTTGTCGAGGCGCTCGCGCAGCCCGGCGGTGGTGGCCTTGAGCGCGGCGACCTCGTCGCGCAGGCGGGCCAGCTCCTCGGTCGCGCCGGCGCCGTCGCGGAGTGCCCGCACGATCTCCTTGCCGCGCCGCCGCAGCCGCCCATCGAGCTCGCGGTCGATCATCCGCTCGATCGCGCCGACCGCGGCGCGGTCGCCCCAGGTCGCCAGCGCCTCGAGGGCCGCGGCCTGGACCCGGAAGTCGCGATCGCCGAGCAGCTCCTCGACGCGCTCGCGGGCCCGCACCGCGTCCTTGTCGCGCCGCCCCTGGCACAGGGTCGCCAGCGCGCCCAGGGCCGCGCGCCGCCCGCCCGACGGCGTGCCCCAGGCCGCGCCCGCCAGGAGCACGTCGAGCGCGCTGTCGTCGCGGGCCTCGGCCAGGCCGCGGTAGGCGTGCTGGCGGATGACGTCGGTGAACGAGCGCCGGGTCGCGGCCTGGCGCAAGAGCGCCGGCGCCGCCGCGGCCCGGGTCTTGCCCAGGGCCAGGCAGGCCTCGGCCTCGACGAAGTAGCTGGGGTCGCCGCGCTCGACGAGGTCGGCCAGGACCGCGGCCGCCTTGTGGTCGTCGCGGAATTCGCCGAGCGCGCGGACGATCGCGCGCCGCGCCCGCGGGTGGGCCTCGACGATCACCGCGCGCACCAGGGCGTCGCGGGCGGCCTCGGTGCGGAGCGCGCCCAGGCCGGCGGCCGCCGCCCCGCGCACCGCCCAGAAGCTGTCGTCGGCCAGGACCCGGGTGAGGGTCGTGTGGGCCAGCGGCCCGCCGCGCTGCCCGAGGGCCCGGCACGCGTACCCGCGATCGATCGCCAGCGGCGCGTGGCCCGCCTGATCGGCCCACCACGCCAGGCTCTGCTCGATCGCGAAGGTGGCCAGGAGGCCGCGACCGGGGTCGACCACGCACCGCCGCGGCTCGGCCTCGGCGGGCAGGTAGAAGACCTGCTCGAGCCGGTCGACCACGACGCCGTGCTCGACGGTGGTCTCGCCGATCGTGAGCGCGATCGTGAGCGGCAGGCGGAAGCACGGCGTCGCGCCCTCGATCCGCTGGGTCTGCGCGACCCGGACCTCGAGGAGCCGGGTCGCGGGGTCCCACGCCAGCCCGATCTTGAGCTCGGGGTGACCGGCGCCGTCCACTACCCATTGCGAGAAGAACCCGTCGAGGACCCGGCCGGTGGCGTCCTCGATCGCGCGCGCCAGATCGCGGGTCTCGACCGCGCCGTGGCGGTGCTTGGTCAGGTAGTGGCGCAGGCTGGCGAAGAAGCCGTCGTCGCCCAGCTCGCGCCGCACCATGTGCAGGACCCGCCCGCCCTTCTCGTACAGGTGATGATCGAAGATGTCGATCGGCTCGTCGTAGAGCTTGGTGGCGATGGTCCGGCGATAACGCCCGCCGTCCTCGCCGAGGTAGCTGTGCAGCCACTCATCGAGCTCGAGATCGGCGGCGTCGCGACCCTCGTGGTGCTCGCGCCACAGATACTCGGCGTAGGTCGCGAAGCCCTCGTTGAGCCAGCCCTCGCCCCAGTCGCGACAGGTGACCAGATCGCCGAACCACTGGTGGGCCAGCTCGTGGGCGACCAGCGCGTCGACGTCGTAGTCGACCGCGGCCCGGGCGTCGAGCAGGACGGCGTCGGTCAAGGTCGTCGCGCTGGTGTTCTCCATGCCGCCGAAGATGAAGTCGGCGGCGAAGACCTGGGCGTAGCGCGGATACGGATAGGCGACGCCGAACTGCCGTGAGAACAGCTCGAGCATCTGCGGAGTCCGGCCCAGGGTGCGCTGGGCCTCGGCCTCGCGGCCGGGCGCGACGTGGTAGGTGACCGGCAGGTCGCGCCAGCGATCCTCGACGGTGACCAGGGCGCCCGCGACCAGGGTGATCAGGTAGCAGGCGTGGGGCACGTCGAGCCGCCAGTGCGCGGTGCGGCGCGCGCCGACCACCCGATCGCTGACCAGGACGCCGTTGGACAGCGCGGTCCACGCCGCCGGCACGGTGGCGATCACCTCGCTGGTCGCCTTCTCGTGGGGGCTGTCGACACACGGGAACCAGTGGCGCGAGTCCTCGTCCTGGCCCTGGGTCCACGCCATCGCCGGCTTGTCGGGATAGCCGGGATCGGGCGCGGTGAAGTACAGCCCGCGGCGCGGCTGGGCCGCGTAGTCGACCGCGAGCTCGGCCCGGGCGCCGGCGGCCAGCGGGGCCTTCGGCGCGACCCGCAGCCGACGGCCGTCGCACGACCACCGCGCCGGGGCGCCGTCGACGCGGACCGCGGCGATGGTCAGCTCGACGGCGTCGAAGGCGAGCTCGGCGACCGGCGCGGCGAGGGCGCGGACCGCGATCGTGGTGGTCCCGGTCACCGACGCGGTCGCCGGATCGAGGGCCAACGCGATCCGGTAGTGCTCGACGTCGAAGGTCCGGTCGGGGGCGTAGCGCGGCCGGGCGCCGGGCAGCGGAAACTCGCGGCTCATGCCCCGACGGTGGCACGGCGCCGCGGCGGCCGACAAGCCGGGGCCGCGCCGGTCACCGCGGCAGCTCGTAGAGGATCGGCAGGAACAGCCGCCCCATCACCGACACCGTGGCCCCGCCCGGCGCCGGCCGCGGCAGGAACAGGAGCTCGTCGCGCGATTGCAGGAGCTGGGCGCCGGCGCCGGCGCCGTCGACGTGGACCAAGAGGTACTGGTTGTTGGCCCGGGTCCCGGTGACCAGCGCGCCGCCCATCGGATCGAAGGCCACCGCGCGCACGCTGATCACCGCGTCGAGGTCGACCTCGACCCCGGTCGCCAGATCCCGACGGCGCACCAGCTTGCCGCCGTCGCCGATGAGCACCGCGCGGCCGTCGTCGGCGACCGCGACGTCGTCGAGCCGCCGGCCGGTGATGACCAGGTCACCGGGGGTCCCGCTGGCCGGATCGAGCCAGCGCAGGGTCTGGGTCGGCACGCCGTCGTCGATCACCACGCACGGCGGCGCGCGATCGCCGGCGCAGCGCACCGCGCGGGCCCACCCCGGCGGCTGGCGCCACAGCTCGCGGCCGTCGCCGAGCGCCACCGCGACCAGCTCGCGGCCGGTGTCGCGGCGCAGCGCCGCGATCAGGACGTCGCCGGCCCGGGTGGCGTTGACGATCTCGCCGTCGAGGCGAGCCGCGGTGGCGGCCACCGGCCCGGCGGCGTCGTGGCGCTCGACGCCACCGGTGGCTCGGTTCCACACCAGGAAGCTGCCGTCGTCGAGCCAGGCCAGGACCGCGCCGACCGCGCCCGGGTCGAGGTCGCGGGTCCGGGCGCCGCCGTCGCTGCGATCGACCAGCCGGCTGCGAAAGGTCGCGCCGCTGTCGACGAAGACCATCCGCTTGCCGCCGACCGCGAGCTGCCCGAACCAGCCCCGGGCCGCGCCGTAGTGTCGGGTCGGTGGCCCAAAGCCGTCGGCGGCCAGCGGCAACCGCCACAGGGTCGGGGCCTCGACGGTCCCGGTGCCGTAGATCAGGGTCGCGTCGTCGAGCCAGGCGACCGAGGTCAGGGCCGGCAGCCAGTCCGAGCGCCGGACCGCGCCGCCGGCGTCGACGACGATGAGCTGGCCGTGGTAGCGGCGCTCGGCGATGAAGGCGATGCGGTCGCCGCGGGGGGCGTGGGCCACGACCACCACCGGCTCGGGGTTGACCAGGAGCGGCGGTCCGCCGGTGCGGCGCGCGATCTCGGTGCGGCCGTCGACCGTGCGGGCCACCAGATCGTCGTCGCCCAGCCGGCCGAGCCAGCGCTGCCAGTCGGGCGCGGTCCACAGCTCGGCGACCGCGCCGGTGACGAGGTCCAGCTCGACCAGGGTCAGGGCGCGGGAGCGCGCGAAGCGCACGCGGTCGTCGTCGAAGAACTCGACCCGATCGAGGAACCCGATCGGATCGATGTGCGACCACACCCGCGAGCCGTCGAGGTCGCGGACGTCGATCCGGTCGCTGGTGGCGATCGCCAGGCGGCCGCCCCCGGGCGCGAGCGCGATCCGCGCCGACAGCGACACCTCGAAGCGCCGGGTCGGGGTGAGCGCGCCGGGCGGCGAGGCGGGCGACCGGCGGGTGGGGCCGCGAGCGATCACCGCGATCGCCAGGCCGACCGCGACCACCGCCACCGCCAGGGCGACCACCAGCCAGCGCGGCGCCCGCGACGGCGGGGCCAGGGCGACCAAGAGCGCCTCCATCGACGGCCAGCGCGCGGCCGAATCGGCGGCCAGGCCGCGCACCACCGCGGCCCGCAGCCAGCGCGGCACCGGATCGGGCGTGGGCACCGGCGCCAGCGCGCCGCGATCGATCGCGTCGACCAGGGCGGCGATCGTCATGCTGTCGTCGGTCAAGAACGGGTGGATCCCGTAGAGCGCCTCGAACAGCGTCACGCAGAACCCGAACTGATCCGAGCGGACGTCGAGGGGCTCGCCGCGGAGCTGCTCGGGGCTCATGTAGGCCGGCGTGCCGAGGACCGCGCCAGCCGCGGTCAGATCGCCACCGTCGCCGCGGGCCCGGGCGTGGCCGACCGCGCGGGTCGGCGCCACCGGCCCGTCGACCGCCGCCAGGCCGAAGTCGGCGACGCACACCCGACCGCCGCGATCGACCAGGACGTTGTCGGGCTTGAAGTCGCGATGCAGCACCCCCGCCGAGTGGGCGGCGGCCAGGCCGCGGCCGGCCGCCAGGAGGAGCGGCACGACGACGCGCCAGTCGCCGGGGCGGCCGCCGCGCAGGCGATCGCCCAGGGTGACGCCGTCGACCAGCTCCATCGCCACGAACAGCCGACCGCGATCGTCGCCGGCGTCGTGGACCGCGACCACGTTGGGATGGGACAGCTTGGCCATCGCCCGGGCCTCGCGCCGCAGCCGGGCGCTGGCCTCGGGGCTGGCGGCGATGCTCGGGTGGACGACCTTGATCGCGACCGCGCGGTCGAGCTGCGGATCGCGAGCCCGCCAGACCTGGCCCATCGCGCCCTCGCCGAGGAGGACCTCGAGCTGGTAGCGGCCGATGGTCCGGGTCCGATCGACCGGCGCGGTCGGCTGGCGGCCGAGATCGAACCGTCCGGTGGCGCTTGCGTCGTCGTCGACCTCGGTCGGCTCGGTCGGGTCGTGATCCCGGGTCGGCTCGCTGGTCGCGAACCAGTCGCGCGGCTCCCCCGGCATGGGCCGAGTATCGCACGGTCCGCGGCCGGGCCGGCGCCCCACCTTCACCGGCCGACCTGGGGTAGGCTGCCGGCCGATGCCGGTCGACGACCTGCGCTCCGGAACCTGGGTGACCTACGTCGGCGGCCGCGCCACCGGCCTGCGGCTGCGGCGCTGCCGGGTCGAGGTCACGGCTGGCCCCGACGCCGGCCTGATCCGCGATCTCGAGGCGCCGGTGATCCGCGTCGGGGCGCGCCGCGGCAACGACGTCCAGCTCTCCGACGCCAAGGTCTCGGGCTTGCACTGCGAGATCCGGCTCGATGACCGCGGCTATCGCCTGCGCGATCTCGACTCGACCAACGGCACCTTCGTCGGCGGCATCCGCATCAACGACGTCTACATCCAGCCCGGGGCCCAGATCGCGGTCGGCTCGACCCGGCTCAAGTTCGAGCCCCTCGGCGAGTCGGTCGAGCTCGAGATCTCCGAGCGCGATCGCCTGGGCGGCATGCTCGGTCGGTCGGTCAAGATGCGCGAGCTGTTCGCCCGGCTGCAGAAGCTGGCCGCCACCGACACCACCGTGCTCATCACCGGCGAGACCGGGGTCGGCAAGGAGCTGGCGGCCGAGTGCGTCCACGATCTGTCGCCGCGCGCCAAGGGGCCGTTCGTGGTCGTCGACTGCGGCTCGATCCCGCCGACCCTGATCGAGAGCGAGCTGTTCGGCCACGAGCGCGGCGCCTTCACCGGCGCCACCGCCAGCTACGCCGGCGCCTTCGAGCGCGCCCACGGCGGCACGGTCTTTCTCGACGAGCTCGGCGAGCTGCCGCTGGCGATGCAGCCCAAGCTCCTGCGGGTCCTCGAGGCCAAGGAGGTCCGGCGGGTCGGCGGCCAGCGCACGATCGCGGTCGACCTGCGGATCGTCGCCGCCACCAACCGCGACCTCGGCGTCGAGGTCAACCGCGGCCGGTTCCGCGAGGACCTGTTCTACCGCCTGGCGGTGGCCCGGGTCGTGGTGCCGCCGCTGCGCGAGCGCAAGGAGGACATCCCGCTCCTGATCGAGGGCATCCTGGCCACCACCCCGGGCGGCGAAGGCGCGTACATCGCGGCCGAGACGATCGATCTCATGATGAAGCACGACTGGCCGGGCAACGTCCGCGAGCTGCGCAACGTGATCGAGCGCGCGGTGCTCCTGGCCGAGCCGCCGGAGAGCGCGGCCCAGCTCCGGCGCGCGCCGATCCCGCAGCCGCCGCCGCGGACCGATCACTCGACGCCGTCGACCACCGCGTCGTCGCCCGACGCCACGATGACCGTGCCGGTCGACATCGCCACCCCGTTCAAGTCGGCCAAGAGCAACGTCGTCGCCGAGTTCGAGCGCCGCTACATCTCGAAGCTCCTGGCCCACCACGACGGCAACATCTCGGCGGCCGCGCGCGCCGCCGGGATCGATCGCATGTCGATCCACAAGATGCTGCATCGCCTCGGCCTGGCCAACCCCGGCCGCGACGACGGCCCGCCGACCTTCGACATCTCGGATCAGACCGAGGACTGATGGTCGACGACGACGACCCGTTCCGACGACCGGCGCACGCGCGCTCGGTCGCCCTCGAACGCCTGGCCGCCCGCCACCCCGACGCCGAGCTGATCCACGCGGTCGACGCGGTCGACGATCTCGACGCGATCGGCGCCGCCGTCGGCGATCCACCGCCGGCCGGCTGCCTGATGACCTTCGGCTACGTCGCCACGCTGGCGGTGGCCGCGGCGTGGCTGGTCAGCTCGCTGTCGTCGCTGTGGCTGGGTGTCGGCGGCGCGGTGATCGTGACGGGACACCTGAGCCTGGCGGTCGGCCGGGCCCGCTGGCGGCGCCGGGTCGCGCGCGCCCTGGCCTGGCTCGACGGGCTGCCGTTCCCGGTCACCGGGGTCCGCGGCTTCTTCGCCGCCACCGAGCCGATGGTCGACGTGAGCTTCCGCGCCGCGCCAGCGCTGGCCGACTTCGCGGCCGGGGTCCGGGCCTACGCCCCGACCGCGACCGTGACCGCGATCGGCCCGGCGACCTTCCGCCTGCGCTGGCCGATCGCCGATCAGCCCGACGACCGCGAGCCGGCGTCGAAGGCGCCGCGCGACCTGGGCTGGCTGCGGCGCTTCGTCGACGAGGTGATCGTGCCGCTACACGCCGACCTGGGCGTCGAGCGAGTCGAGCTGGGCGGCACTCGGGCCCTGCCGGCGCCGGTCAAGCCACGACCTGCCACGTGAGCTTTGCGACCAGGGCCAGGGCCACCGCGACCGCGGCCAGGCGGACCACGCCACCGCCGCGCGTCAGGACGAGCTGGGCCCCGAGGAGGCCACCGACGAACTGCCCGGCCGCCATCGGCAGCGAGATCGACCACACGATCGCCCCGTGCGCGCCGAACCACACCACGGCCGCCAGGTTGGAGGCGAAGTTCACGACCTTGGCGTTGGCGCTGGCGCCGGCGGCGTCGTCGCCGACCAGCCACAGGAAGCCGACGATCAAGAGGGTGCCGGTGCCGGGGCCAAAGAACCCGTCGTAGGCGCCGATCACCAGGGCCACCGCGGTGGCGACGACGAGCGGTCGCCGCGGCGGGGCGGCGGCGGCCGGGCGCGGCAAGAGCACCAGGACCGCGGCCACCACCAAGAGCGCGATGAGCAGCGGCTTGAGCGCGCTGGGATCGAGCTGCGATACCGCGATCGCTCCCGCCAGCGAGCCCGCGAAGCCCGCGACGAAGGCCGGGCCGCTGCGCCGCGGCCCGAGCTTGCCGGCGCGCGCGAACCGCGCGGTCGCCGCCGCCGAGCCGAACACCGACTGCCCCTTGTTGGTGCCCAGGGCCAGCGGCGCCGGGACCCCGGCGGTGAGCAGGGCCGGCAAGGTCAGGAGGCCACCACCGCCGGCGATCGCGTCGACGAAGCCGGCGATCAGCGCGACCGCGGTCAGGACCAGGGTCGTGCCGAGGCCGACGTCCACCGCGGCACTGTACCGCCGCCCGCGCCCGCCGCGGTAGGCTGGCGGCGATGTCGGTCGCTGCCGTCCCGCCACCGTCGCCGCGCCTGGTCGCCGCCTACGATCCCGATCGGTTCCGCGCCGACGGCTACCGGGTGATCGACGCGCTGACCGCGCATCTCCGGACCGCGATCGACGGCGACGACCTGCCGGTCCTGCCGTGGCAGCCGCCGGCCGACGCGGTGGCGGCGTGCCCGGCCGAGTTCTCCGACGAGCCGGTCGCCAGCGTGGTCGACACCGTGACCGAGACCCTGGCCGGATCGATCCGCCTGCACCACCCGCGCTACCTCGGCCATCAGGTGCCACCGCCGGTGCCGTCGGCGGCCCTGGCCGACGCGATGGCGGCGCTGCTCAACAACGGCATGGCGGTCTACGAGATGGGCGGCGCCGCGACGCCCCACGAGCTCGCGGTGATCGGCTGGATGGCCCGCACCCTCGGGCTGCCGGCCGGCGCCGGGGGCCTGCTCACCTCGGGCGGCTCGCTCGGCAACCTGACCGCCCTGGTGGCGGCGCGCGCGGCCCGGGCCGGCCACGACGTGTGGACCGAGGGCAGTCATGCCGCGCCGCCGCTGGCGGTGCTGGTGGCGACCACCGCGCACTACTCGATCGATCGCGCGGTCCGCATCCTCGGCTGGGGCGCCGGCGGCGCGATCCCGGTCGCGGTCGACGCGCAGTTCCGCCTGCGCCCCGACGATCTGCCGCGGGCCGTGGCCGCGGCCCGGGCCGCCGGCCGCACCCCGATCGCGGTGGTGGCCTCGGCCGGCTCGACCGCCACCGGCGCCTTCGATCCGCTGCCGGCGATCGCCGACGTGTGCGCCGAGGCCGGGCTGTGGCTGCACGTCGACGGCGCCCACGGCGCGGCCGCGGCCCTGACGCCGGCCCACGCCCACCTGGTGGCCGGGATCGAGCGCGCCGACTCGGTGGTGTGGGACGCCCACAAGCTCCTGGCGATGCCGGCCCTGTGCACGGCGGTGCTGTATCGCGACGTCGAGCACGCCTACGGCGCCTTCGCCCAGGACGCCAGCTACCTGTTCGCGCGCGAGCGCCAGTGGTGGAACCTCGGGCTGCGCACGCTCGAGTGCACCAAGCGCATGATGGGCTCGATCCTCTATGCCAGCCTGCGCGCCCACGGCGTCGGGTTCTTCCGCGACTACGTCCTGCGGGTCTTCGCCCTGGGGGCGGCGCTGGCCGAGCGGATCGACGCCGCCGCCGACTTCGAGCTGGCGGTCCGGCCCGAGGCCAACATCGTCTGCTTCCGCTACCGCCCGGCCGGTGGGCCTGCCCCCGGGCCCGCCCTCGACGAGCTGCAGGCGACGATCCGGACCCGCGGGCGCGATCGCGGACGCCTGTACTTCCTCGACACCCAGCTCGCCGGCGCCCGCTGGCTGCGGACCGCGATCATGAACCCGCTGACCCGCGGCGACGACCTCGACGACCTGCTGTCCGAGATCCGGACACTCGGCGGGTGAGCCTCACCCCGGCGGCGGCACGACCCGACGCAGGCCGGCGCGCTTGAGCTTGTCGAGGAGCCGGGCCCGATCGCTCGAGCGCTCGCCGCGGTAGTGCAGGTGCGGCCCGCTGGCGACGTCGGCCAGCGGATCGACCGCCTCGAGGCCGTGGCGGGCCAGCCAGGTCGCGACCTGATCGGTCAGGCCGGCGTCGTCGGACAACCACAAGAGGGTCTTGTGCTGGGTCAGGCGCCAGGTCGAGCGCGGGGTCCGGACGTAGGCGGCGACGTCGACGTGACCGCTGGCCAGGCAGTCGACCTCGAAGTCGTCGAGGAACCGGATGGCGCGCCGGACGTCGCGCAGCCGCGGGGTCAGCCAGACCTGGCGCAGCCCGGGCGGATCGAGGTGATCGGCGACCTCGACCTCGAGGTTGTCGATGGTCGGCAGCCGCTCGACCACGTCGAGGAAGACCTCGCGCACCGCGGCCCCGGCGACCACCGCCTCGATCACCTGGGTGTCGCCGTCCTGGTGCCGGCGCAGCCCGGGCGCGATCGCCGCGCGGGCCCGCTCGCCCAGGGTCGGGACCACGCCGGTCGGATACTCGAAGCTCGGCAGCGTCGGCGGCTCGGCCAAGACGACCACCCCGCGACCGACCGCCTCGCCGAGCGGCGCGGCGCCGCCGTCGACCGCCGCCGCCGCGACCGGCCAGACCCGCCGACCGCCGCGCCCCAGGCGCGCCACGACCAGCGCGATCGCGGCGCCCGGGTGCTCGGCCTCGGCCGCGGCCAGGGTGGTGGCGGCGCCGTCGGACACCGCCACCCGATACCAGCGGCGGCTCATGGCGCCGGCTCCATCGGCAAGACCACCGCGGTGACGTGGCGCTTGATCGCGCCGCCGAACGCGCCGGCGTCGCGCAAGCCCGGCGCCTGGGCGTGCCACACCGCGCTGATCGCCGCGTCGAGGGACACGAAGACGCCGTCGGGGTTGGTGCCGCCGAGCTGCAGCCCGGTGTAGTCGGCGTTGGGGTAGAGCACGGTGATGGGATCGATCTCCGGCCCGGGGGCCAGGCCGCTCACCTGCGCGCCGGCGACGCCGGCGTTGGCGCGATCGACGACGAAGCCGATCACGACGCCGTCGTCGGGCAGCTCGCGCCCGAGCGCGGCCTCGATCTGGTTCAGCAGGCCGGCCTCGAGGAGGTAGGCGGTGAACGCGACGTCGCCCGACGGCAGCGCCACCGGGTAGCGGCAGGTCGCGGTCGGCGGCACGCCGCCGGTGAGCTGGGCCTGGACGCAGCGCAGGCCATCGAGGGGCCCGGGCACGGTGCCGGTCCAGTGGATGTCGTCGTCGATCGTGGTCGCGTTCAAGGTGGTCATCCCGGTGGTCGGCAAGGTCGTCGCGCCCTCGCGGGTCGAGGTGGCGCCGAAGCGGACCGACAGCTCATCGACCAGCGCGGTCGGGGTGCGGAAGCTCGGCGGCGCCGCCAGGGCGACGTCGAGCCGCAGGTTGCGGTTGCGGCACGACTCGGTGTCGAGCTGACCGACGTCGGAGCAGCCGAGCTCGAGTCGCGCCAGCTCGCGATCCCCGATCGGGAAGTAGACCTCGCGGCCGATCGCCGGGGTCGGCACGAAGGGCTGGAGATCGAGGTTGAGCTGCGGGTAGCCGCGCGCGTCGAAGTGTCCGAAGGCCGGACAGGTGGCGCCGCCCAGGTCGGCGTCGCGGAGCTGATCCTTGGCCCAGATCGCGAGCTGGACCCGGACCATGCGGTTGGGCAAGACGATGTCGGGGGGCAAGGTCAGCTCGCGCAGCCCGCACATGTCGCCGGTCGCCGGGACGTCGAAGCACGCGGTGTACAGCACCGCGCCATCCTCGGTGTCGACGACCCGCAGCCGGGCCACCGCGTCACACGACACCGGGATGTCGGCGCAGGTCTTGGGCATCTGCCCCAGCATCGGGCACTCCTGGGTCGGCCCCGGGCTCCACGACAGCGACAGCGCGAACTCCTCGGGGCCGCTGCACCCGAGGACCACCGCCGCGATCGCCGCCGCCGCCCGCCGCGCGCTCACTGGACCTCGATGGTGCCGGCCAGGCTGGTCTCGCCCTCGCCGCGGGTCACGATCGCGACCACCACGGCGAGCACGACCAGGCCCCCGACGCTGCCCATGCCGATGCGCGCCCAGCGCCGCTCGTACCACGGCGCCTCGGGGAGCGGCGGCGGCCGCGGCGGCTCGACCGGTGGCCGCGGCGGCTCGACCGGCGGCAGCGGTCGCAGGGCGCGCAGGACCGCGCCCAGATCGTCGGTGAACGGGGTGGCCGGGCCCAGGCCGCCGGCCTTGGTGTAGAGCCGAGTCGCCAGGCCGGCACCGCCGTCGACGACCAGGATGGCGTCGTCGGCGCCACCGACGGCCAGGAGCGCGACCAGCGCCGCGAACCGGGCGCCGTCGTCGGCCGCCGCGCGCAGCCGATCCCGCGCCCGCGCCGCGCGCAAGGTCGGCACCTCGAGCACCGGCACCAGGTCGACGCGCACGGTCTGGCCGGCGGCCGCGACCACCCGCCGGCCGACCGGGGCGATGTCGTCGCCGCGCGCGGTCACCAGGTGGGGTCCGGGCGCGAGCTGGGCCACCGCGGGCTCGCGGCCGATCACCGCGCCGTCGATCAGGACCTCGGCGGCGCCGGGGGCCGCGATCATGACCGCGCCGGAGCCGGGCGCCGGGGTGGCGGCGGCCGCGAAGGCCGCGACCTGCTCCGGCGGATAGCGGGCCGGATCGAGGGTCCGCCCCGGGGCCAGGGCGTGGGCCAGGGTCCAGGCCGGGCGCGCGGCCGCCAGCTCGCCGTCGGCCAGGGCCAGCCCCTCGACGAAGGCCAGCTCGGCCAGGACGGCGCGCACCTCGGGGTCACCGGCGGCCGCCGCCCCGGCGTCGATCGCGGCCTGGGCCACCGCCAGGGCCTCGCCGCTGGCGAACCGCGCCATGTGCTCGCGGGCCTGGGCCAGGGCGGCGGTGGCCGCGGCCAGGGGGCCGGCGTCGGTCGGGGTCGCGACGGCCAGGGCGTCGATCAAGGTCGGCGCGATCGGCGCCAGGTCGGGGGCGGCGCCCAGGGCGGCGTTCAAGCGCGCCACCACCGGCGCCCCGCGGCCATCGGCGGTGGCGTCGACCACGACGACCGCGCGCTCCTCGGCCCACGCCGCAGACGCAGCGAATGCCAAGGCGGCGAGCGCAACCGGGGCGCGCATGGCCATACTATAGGGCATCCTCCCGGCCTGACCGGCCCCGCCATGTCCGAGGTCCCCCAGAAAAGCCTGGAACGCTACGACGTGCTGGACCGGATCGCGGTCGGCGGCATGGCGGAGGTGTTCCTGGCCAAGGCCTACGGCGCCCACGGGTTCGAGAAGACCCTGGCGATCAAGCGCATCTTGCCCGAGCTGGCCCGCGATCCCGAGTTCGAGGATCGCTTCATCGCCGAGGCCAAGGTCGCGGTCCGGCTGTCGCACACCAACATCGTCCAGGTCTTCGACTTCGGTCGCTTCGCCGGGTCGCTGTTCATCGCCATGGAGTACGTCGACGGGCTCGACCTGGCGGCGCTCTTGCGGCGGCTGCGCGATCGCGGCACCAAGGTGCCGATCGCCGCCGCGTTCCAGATCGCGATCGAGCTGGCCCGCGGCCTCGACTTCGCGCACCAGCACGGCGTCGTGCATCGCGACGTCTCGCCGTCGAACATCCTCTTGTCGCGCGCCGGCGAGGTGAAGATCGCCGACTTCGGGATCGCGGTCGCGGCTCAGCCGCGCTCGGGGCCGGGCGGCCGCCGCAAGATCATGGGCAAGTGGCGCTACATGTCGCCCGAGCAGGCCCGCGGCGACGCCGTCGACACCAAGAGCGACATGTTCTCGGCGGCGGCGGTGATGTACGAGATCTTCACCAGCGAGAAGCTGTTCCCCGGCGACGAGGCCGAGGACATCATCCGCAACATCAACGACATGCCGCTGCCGCGCGCGTCGGCCGTCCGCCCCGGCCTGCCGCCGCGCCTCGACGACATCCTCCACGGCGCCCTGGCCCGCCTGCCCGACCAGCGCCCGACCCGCCCGGCCGTGCTGTTGCGGGCGCTCACCGAGCTGACCTACGAGTCGAGCATCATCTCGACCGCGCTCGACGTCGCCGAGGTGGTGTCGGAGGCCCTCGACACCGCGACTCCGACCGGCAAGCGCCTCGACGCGATCATCCGGGCCCAGCTCGCCAACATGGCGTCCGAGGCGTCGCAGCATCGCCGGACCGCGCGCGGCGACGGCGAGCGCAAGACCGCCGACGCGACCGGCCCGGGGCTCGCCGCGACCCCCAACCCCGCCCTGGCGCAGACCGAGCGCGCGACCGTGACCGCGCGACCGCGCCGCACCACCGAGGCCGACGCCGGCGGCGAACCCGCGCCGATCGACGAGTCGGTGCCGGTGCTGAAGAGCACGGTCGGCGCCGACGGGCTGACCCGCCTCGAGCTCGACGAGACCACGGTGGCGCTGGCGCCGTGGGCCGCGCCCGGCGAGCCACCGCCGATGCCGAGCGCGCGCCTCGCGCCCGGCCCGGCGCCGAGCGCCAGCCTGACCGCCGGCCTGCCGGCCGCGGGACCATCGCGGGCGCGCTGGCTGGCCGGCGGCGCCGCCGCGCTCGGCGTGGCCGCCGTGATCGCCCTGGTGGCCTGGCCGCGCAGCCCGGCGCGACCGGCGGTGGCCGCGATCGACGCCGCCCCGCCGCCACCCCCGACGCCGCCGCCGGCGCCGACCACCGCGACCGTGGTGATCGAGAGCGCGCCCGCGGGGGCGCGCGGCACCCTGGGCGACCAGGCGATCGCCGCCACCCCGACGACCTTGACCATCCCGGCCGCCACCGCGATCGCCCTCGAGCTGACCCTGCCCGGCTACCAGCCGTATCGCGAGCAGGTCGAGGTCGCCGCCGGCCAGACCCTGCGCTTGCGGCCGGTCATGGTGCCGGCCGGGGCCCGCCTGATCGTCACCTCGGATCCACCCGGGGCCACCGTCACCCTCGACGGCGTCGAGGTCGGCGTGACCCCGCTGACTCTCGACGACGTCCCGGCGCACCCGACCCGCATCGGCCTGGCCAAGCCGTCGTACGTCGCGGTCGCCGACACGCTCAAGCTGACCCCGGCCGGCGAGGTCCGGTTCGCCCGCACGCTGCGGCCGCAGACCGGCACGATCCAGCTCCAGATCGCCGATGGCTGGGGCGAGGTCTACCTGGGCGCGCGCAAGGTCGGCCGGGCCCCGGCCAAGGCCCTCCGCCTGCCCCTCGGCCGTCACCGCCTGCGCATCGTCAACCCGCCGACCGGTCGGGTCACCGAGCTCGAGGTCGACGTCACCGCGACCGGCACGCCCTTCTACCTCGCGAGGTTCCCATGATCGGCGCGCGCCTTGCCCTCTCCATCACGATCGCGCTCGCCGTCGGGCTGGCCTGTGGCGGCCCGGCGCGCCCGGCCCCCGCGAACCCTCCATCGAGCGCCCCGGCCCGAGCCGGCGCGGCGCTCGCGATCACCCACGGCGTGGCGACCCGGAGCCTCGGGCCGATCACCCCCGAAGGCCTGGCCGAGCTGCTCACCGAGCGGTTCGCGCGCCAGCACACCGATGGCACCTTCGTGGCCGAGTGGAACGGCACCACCGAGGACGTCCTCGCCGAGCTGGCCGCCATGGGCTGGAGCGATCTGGGCGACATCGCCCGCGCGATCCCGCCCGACTTCGACACCCGCGCCGCGATCCAGTTCCGCCTCGACGACCCCGCCAACCTGCCGGGCCTCCTGCGCGACTTCATGATCATGAGCGACCCGCACCGCTACTTCGGCCAGGCCTGGCAAGACCACTGGGGCTCCTTGGCCCGCGGCGATCGCCAGGTCTACGAGGCCTACGGCATCGACCTCGAGCCGATCCGCGCCGCCGGCGTCATGGACTGACGGGCGGCGCCGCCGGTCACCGCTCGGGCGAACGCGGGATCACGTAGCGGGGCAGCGGGTCTTGGCCTGGGCCTTGTTGCCATCGCGCGTCAGGGGACCACGCCCCATTGACCTCCTCCCGCTTGCGCGTCTCGACGGTGATCGCGTCCGGAGCGATCAAGAGCAGGTTGTACTGGAGCGGGTAGCCCGGGACCCATTCGCGGGTCGGGGCCCCAAACGTGCCGGCGGCGACCACCTCGAGCTGGCGTCCCCCCGACGGGCTTCGATCGTACCGGTAGAGGCTCGCGTCGGCGCGATGGACGTGGCCGTGCAGCACCAGGCGAAACCCGTGGACCGCGAGCTGCTGCAAGAAGCCGACGTCCTTGATCCGCGACTCCTCGCCGCTGTGGATCGGATGGTGAAAGACCGCGACCCGGAGCTGCTCCGCGCTCGCCGGCCCGAGCTTGATCAGCGCGTCGGCCAGCGCGCCACCGTGAATGCTGGCGCGGTCGGGGAAGTGATGATCGTTCTCCCAGGCCGAGTTGAGTCCCAGGACGAGCAGCTTGCCGTCGTCGAGGCTATGGAGCGTCGCCTGGTCGACGGCGGCGAGCGGATAGGGTTCACCGGTGATCGTCTTGACCAGATCCGCGAAGGGCTGGAAGCGCTGCCCGTAGCGATCGTCGTCGCGCACCTCGATCACCGAGGTGCTGTGCTCGACGTAGGAGCCGGGCACGAGCGGGGCGCGGTGCTCGCTCCGCCGGACGAGCTGATACGCGGAGCGGGACAGGTCCCAGCTCACGTCGTGGTTCCCGGGGACGAGGACGACCTGACGCGACGACAGCCCGAAGCCGTTCATCAGGAGCTCGAGGAAGAACCGCGCCGCGTCGTACTCCTTGGGGTCGGCGCGGTTGACGAGATCGCCGGACACGACGAGCGCATCGAGCTTCGCGTCGATGTCCTGTTGCCGGAGATCCGCCGCGAGCTGGGCGTAGGCGACCTTGGACTGGTCGAGGTTGGAGAAGTGCAGGTCGGACAGATGCAGGAGACGGCGCGGCCGCGGTCCCACGGTCGCGTTCCCGTGGGCCTTGACGTCGGCCAGCAAGACACTCCCGGTGCCCGTTACGATCGAACTCCCGTGCGCCGTGCCGGTCGCCTCGACGCCCCGCGGCCACAGCGGCCCGTCCTCGGCGTGGAACGCGACCTGGCCGAGCCCACTCGCCTCGGCGAAGGTCACCCAGTCGAGCTCCCGAAGGTAGAACTTGAGCTGCGGATCCTCGAGCGTGAGCGTGGTCGTCGCTGGGTTGTAGTAGAGGAGGCCGCGCAGGCGCGGGTGGTCGCGGAAGCACTGCGTGAGGTTGCTGGCCAGAAACCAATCGAGCGACCGGGTCAACATCGGGAAGCGGAGCCGCGCCTCCTTGACCGGCACGAAGCCCTCGGGGCTGCGACCGAGGAGCCACAACAGCGACAGCGCCGCGCCGCGGGGCGGCGGCGACGCCTGGTCGAAGCCCGCGAAGTCGATGAGCGGCCCGCGAAACCGCGCCGACAGCTCGCCCTGGATGAGACCGATCACGTCGGCCGGGCCGAGGCTCACCTCCGCCACTCTCGGCTGCGCGGCTTCGAAGCCGGCCTTGACCGCGGCCCGGTTGCACAGCCACTGCGCCAGGAAGAAGCTGCCGCCGGCGGCATCGACGAACTCGTCGCGCCGCGTGAAGCGCAGGTTCGCGGCCCGCTCGCCGAGGATGATGAGCTCGGCGACCTTGCTCTTCACCTGCAGGTCGCGGTCGACGAAGAGGCGGGGCGCGCGGTACCGGCCGGCCAGATCCGGCATCGCCGAGATGAGCGACTCGCCCAGCGGGTTGATGCCGATGAGCGTCACCTTCCCGTGGCGCTGATCCTGATCGGCCAGGAGCTTCATGCACACGGCGAGGGAGCGGCGGTAGGCCGGGTCCTCGACGTAGTGGAAGTCGTCGATGAAGAGCCAGGTGTTGGTCGTCGCGCTGCGGAGCTGGTCGAGGGTGCGCTGGAACTCGACCAGCGGCGGCAGGTCCTGGCCGTGCCACCAGATCTGGGCCTCGGGCGGGACGCCGAGGGCGGCCATCGCCTTCCGGGTCGCGGTCGACTTCCCGACCTTCGACGGCCCCTCGAGGATGAGGCCCGTCCCCATCGTCCGTAGCTCGAGCTTGAGCTCGCCGAAGCCCGCTGGCTCGACGAAGGTGTGCGTGGGAGGACCGTCGAGGCGAAAGATGTCGTTGATGGAGGTCGCCAAGAGCTGGGCGTCGAGGGGCTCGACGCCGTCCAGGGTCGGCGCGCTGGCCGGAGCCACGATGGCGACCGGCGGCGGCGAGCTGTCGCCGAGGGGTAGCGCGCCGAGGTCGCCGGCCGCCGCCGAGCGGCGCAGGGTGGCGGCGCTCTGCAGGGCGCCTATGACCTCGAGCATCGCGTCGCGTCGATTGGGACGCCCGAGCAGGGGCGCGCCGTCCCGCGGCAGGACCGCTCGCGGGCTCAGGCCGAACAGCTCGCCACCGGGACGCACCGCGACCGCGACCACCCGAGTCCGGTGGCTGGCGCTGGCCCCGGCGACCAGCGCCTCGAGCTGAGGCGGCGGCACCGCGGAGGGGAGCGCCGCGCTGAGCAGCAAGACCAGCACGTCGGCGCTGCGCGCGCGGGCCACGAGGGCGTCGACTGGGGCGTGCCCCGAGTGGAGGTCGAATCGGCTCCAGTTCTTGAGCAGGCCCTGGAACTCGAGGACGGCCGCGAGGTCGAGGAGCTCGCGGGCGACCGACTCGTCCTCGGCGGCGAAGATCCAGACCACCTGCGCCGGGGAGAAGGGCTGCGCCATTCGAGGGACATCTTAGCATCGGCCACCGGCCGGGCGTCGCGCCGCCGGCGTCCTGGACTGACGGGGCGGCGCCGCGCGCGCCGGGCTCAGCGCTTGCCCGGCCGGCCGCGGACCTCGACGGTGCAATCGCCGTCGACGCGGGTCCGGCAGGCCAGGCGGAGCTTGGTGATGCGGTAGAGGTTGCCGAGGTGGCGCTCTTCGTCGTCGGAGTACGGCGACAGCGCGGCCTCGCCGTCGACGACCTTGACCCGGCACAGGCCGCAGGTGCCCTTGCCGACGCACGCGGTGGCGATGCCGGCGCTGGCCTGGGCCCCGGCGTCGAACAGCGTCGTGCCGGCCGCGACCTCGACGACGACGTCGGCCGGCAGGAACCGGACCTTCACCGCGGCCTCGACACCGACGGGTGGCCGGCCAGGTGGAAGCGCAGCGGGCGGCGCGCGCAGGCCCCGGCGTAGTCGACGCCGATCCGCGGACCGATCGCGATCGCGCCGGCGCGGCGGCGCCGGGCCACGAACAGCGCCTCGCGATCGAGGAGCTGGCCGTGGTGGCGCGCGTCGAGGGCGAGGGCCCGGGTGACCTTGCCCGGGCCGCGGCCGACCGCCGGATCGTCGGGCAACCCGCCGAGCGGCGCGATGGCCCGGATGAGCACGGCGCCACCGACGCCGTCGCGATCGGCCACGATGTTGAACATCTGGTGCACTCCGTAGCACAGGTAGACGTAGGTCACGCCGCCGGGGCCGAACATGACCGCGGTCCGCGCGGTCGGGCCGAAGCGGGCGTGGGACGCCCGGTCCTCGGGCCCGAGGTAGGCCTCGGTCTCGACGATCACGCCGGCCCGCTCGCCGTGGACCAGGACCGCGCCGACCAGACCGCGCGCGACCGCGGCCGGGTCGCGGCGAAACCACGCCAGCGGCAGCCGTCGCGCCCACAGCGCGCCGCGATCGGACGCGCCCGCGGTCACGATTCGCCGGGCCGGGTCCGGGTCGCGGGATCGGCGCAGGCCAGGAGCTGGCCGCGATCGATCCGCGCGATGACGTCGGCGACCCGCGGCTCGCCACCGAGAGCCTCGAGGAGCGCGGTGGCGGCGTCGACGTAGGCCGCCGGCGCGAGCACGCCCTGGAGCAGGCGAAACCGCAGGAGCACGAAGGCGGTCTGGACCACGTCGGCCAGGCAGTAGTCCTGGATGCGCGCGAGCTGGCCGCCGCGGTACAGGCCCTCGACCTGGGAGCCGTCGACGCCGACCTTGCCCGGCAGGCCGAACAGCCGAGCCACCGCGTCGAGGGAACCCGACCGCGTCGCGCCGTGATCGGCCAGCCAGTCGCACAGATCGATGTGGCCCTCCTCGCTGTACCGGTAGCGCACCCCGCGCTCGCGGTAGTACCAGGCCAGCGGCACGCCGTGGCACAGCGAGCGGAGCGCGATCACCGGCAGATCGAAGGCCCGGCCGTTGTAGGTCACGAGCACCGGCTTGGCCCGGCCGACGAACCGCGACAGCTCGACCAGGATGTGCTGCTCGTCGGTCGAGCCCTCGCCGATCACGCCGAGCCGACGCAGGCGGTAGTCGCGGCCGAGCCACAGGCAGCCGACGACGATGATGCGGTGGGCCCAGGTCGGCGGGAACGGCGCCTCGACGCCGTGGGGCAGCTCCGGGCGCGACCACCGCGCGGTGTCGGGGACGGTCTCCAGATCGAGGACCAGGTACTCGGGCTCGGCCATCGGCGCGCCGACTATACCGCCAGGGCGCCGGCCTCGCGGGCGGCGCCGGCGACGCGACATCGGTCACGGCCGGGACCGCGGGGACCTGCCTTCGCGCCCTTGCCGCGACGAATCGTCCATCGCCAGCGACGTGACGATCGCCTCTTCACTCCGCTGCCGTCGGCGGTAATACTCACGGGCGATGCGCCTCGGGACCCTCACCGCCGTCCTCCTCGCCGGCGCCTGCGCCGCCCTCGTGCCGACCACCCCTGCCGCCCAGGCCCAGTGCCGGGTGATCGAGGTCGACACCCAGCCGTCGCCCCAGGTCCAGGTCGTGGCCTGGCTCGAGGACACCGCCGGCAACTTCATCGCGACGATGTACATCACCGACGCCGTCGGTCGGCGCGGCATCGGCAACCGCCCGGGCCGGTACGACTTCAACAGCGGCCCGATGTGGCCCTACGGTCGGCGGATCACCACGTTCCCGATCTGGGCCCATCGCCACGGCCTCGAGTTCCCGCAGCTCATCTTTCAGGATCGCCAGGACAGCAACCTCTCCCACGGCAGCAACCAGTCGTCGATCGAGTCGTTCTTCTGCCGGCCCATCAAGCGTAACGAGGCGGCGTGGGACACCGCGACCTGCGCCAGCGCGTCGTACACCGACAAGGGGATGTTCGACCCGACGGTCAAGAGCAAGTACCCGCCGCGCGAGGACATCACCCGGGTCCCCGGCCTCGATCACGAGGCGGTCGCGATGTTCGACGACCTGAACCCCTTCGACTCGGTGTCGCAAGCGACGCCGCCGGGCAACGCGCCGCACAGCTTCTCGTGGCCGATGCCGCGCGATCTGCCGCCGGGTGACTACGTCGTCCACGTCGAGGTGGCCAAGGAGTTCGATCACAACCTGACCTACTCGGAGGAGCGCTACCCGGCGCCCAACGTGTTCTACGGCGACTACGGGCTGCCGTATCGCGGTCAGCCCTCGGTGCTGTACCGCCTGCCGGTGCGGATCGGCACCGCCGCCACCGAGGTAGCGATGACCCTCGACTACGCCGGCTACGGCGATCCCGAGGGCGAGGACGGCCTGGTCAGCCCGCCCGACGCCACGATCACCGCGACCGTGCCCGGCTCGGGCGCCTCGCGCCTCCTGGTCCGGGTCGATGGCAGCGACATGTTCCGGGTCCGCGTCCGGGCCCGCCCCGAGGAGGACGCGGTCGCGCCCGGGCCCGCCGCCGAGCTGGTCGCCGCCGACATCGACGTGACCTCTTCGCTCGTCACGTTCGTCGCGCCCGGCGACGACGGCGCCCTGGGCAAGGTCGCCGGCTACGAGGTCCGCTACCGCGCGCACGACCCGATCACCGAGGCCACCTTCGGGGACGCCACGCCCCTGGCCCGGTCCCTCGATCCCGACGACGCCGGCCAGGTGCAGTCCTTCGAGCTGACCGGCCTGTTGCCGCAGACCACCTACCACGTCGCGATCCGCGCCTTCGACGAGTGCCGCAACTACGGCCCCCTGACCACGACCTCGTTCACGACGCTCGAGCGCACCGCAGGCGAGGTCGACGCCTGCTTCGTGGCGACCGCCGCCTACGGGACGGCCCTGGCCAACGAGGTGACGATGCTCCGGCAGTTCCGCGACGCCGCGCTGCGGCGGTCGGTGCTCGGCGAGCTGTTCGTCGGCACGTACTATACGGTCGGCCCGGTGTTCGCGACGATGATCGATCAGTCCGAAGCGCTGCGGGCCGCGGCGCGCGCCGGTTTGAACCCGGTGGTGGCGGTGGTGGGACGCTGGAAGTAGGCGAGGCCGGAGGCGGAGGCGGAGGCCGAGTCCGAGGCGAGACAGAGGCCGAGGCCGAGGCCGGGTCCGAGTCCGAGTCCGAACCCGAGGCCGAGGCCGAGACCGAGACCGAGGCCGAGACCGAGTCCGACCCCGAACCCGAACCCGAACCCGAACCCGAACCCGAACCCGAGGCCGAGGCCGAGTCCGAGGCCGAGTCCGAGACCGAGGCCGAGGCGGAGGCGGAGGCGGAGGCCGAGGCGGAGGCGGAGGCCGAGGCAGATAAGGATCGCGGGGCTGCGTGCGAGGCGGGTACCGCGCTTCCGGCCAGCCGGTGGTTCGCGCTACCGTCGGGCGATGCCAACCGTCGTCGCCGCGTTCCTCCTCGCCGCCGCTGTCACCCTGACCGGCTGCGCCACCAAGGCCAAGCCGGCCACCACCCCCGAGCCCGCCGCCACCGCGGTCCCCGCGGAGGACGAGGCTGCGGCCGAGACCGAGGAGGCCGCGGCCGACGACGACGGCGGCGCGAGCAAGCGGAGCGCGCCCACCGCGACGATCAGCGCCGATCCGTGCGGCGGCGGCGAGTAGGCGCCGGGTCGCCGCGGCTCAGTCGCGGACGACTCACAGCACGGGTCACAGCACGGTGTGAAAGAAGGACTGCTCGAGCGGGCGCTGCCCCAGGTCGTAGCGGACCACCGCGCCAGGTCGGACGAAGTAGGCGTCGCCCGGGCGCAAGGTGGCGGTGCGGCCCAGCCGATCGGTGAGCTGGACGCGACCGCGGGTCACGGCGGCGTGGGCGGCGAAGGCGAAGTCGATTCGCAAGGCGCCCTCGGAGATCACCATCAGGCCGGCGCTGGCGTCGGCGAGGTCGAACCGCGCCGCGACCTGCGGATCGCCGCCCAAGACGACGCCGCCGAGGGCCTCGGGCGGGCCGAGGTCGACGAGGTCGCCAGCCGGCACCGCGGCATGCGCGCGGTAGATGCGCATCGGCCCAGGGCGATCGGCGGCGGCGACGCGGTTGGCGAAGGACTTCTGCACCCGCGGACCGCGGACGTTCCACAGGATGTTCGAGCCCTGGGTGATGAGGTAGCTATCGCCCGGGCGCAACGTGACGGTGACCCCGGTCGCGTCGGTCAACTCGACCGAGCCTGACAGGATGGTCGCGTGCTCGGTGAACGGGAAGTGGATGAGCACCTTGCCGCGGGTGGCCTGGAACACCCCAGCGGTGAAGGCGCCGTCGGCGAAGTCGACGCGGGCCGAGATCGCCGGGTCGCCCTCGAGGACCTGGCCGCCGAGGTCGCCGGGCGGGCCGAGATCGACGAACTGATCCTGCGGCACGACCTCACCGCGGCGATACACGATGAGTTCGCTGACGTCGGTGACCGCTGGGGAGGGCGGAGGCGCGGTCGAGGCCCACCCGGTGACGGGTGGCGTGACGGCGACCAGGGCGGCGCACGCGACGATGGGGAGCACGGCGAGACGGTGACAGAGCGCGAGTGACTTCACGGTGATGATCCTCCGCGGCCGTGGCGGGCCGCGCCGGCACCGATTGCGAACCGCGTGCCGCGCCGGCTCGCTTGGCGCGCGCGGTTGCGCGCCGCCGCGCGATGACACCACCACCCGTGCCAGCTCGTGCCAGCGGCGGTGCCGGAGCGCCGCGCCCGCTAGGCCGTCCCGCCCCGCCCGGCCGTGTGTCGCCGCGGCTCAGTCGCGGACGTAGACGAAGTCGTCGGGCAGGCCGTTGATGCCCTTGGCCGGCGCCGCGATCCACGACGCCATCTGGCCCGGGTTCGACGCCGGCTTCATCAGGCTCTTGATGTAGCGCTCGTCCGACTCGTCGGGGAGCCAGTCGCCCTTCTTGGCGTCCCAGGTCGCGCGATCGATCAGCTCGCCGCTCGGGGTGGCGCACACCGTCGACCACATGCCGATCTGGCGGTGGAAGCGGTTGGACGGCAGCTTGAGCTCGAAGTCGATGCCCTCGTCGCGGATGGTCTTGTTCCAGCGATCGACGCCGCGCTGGCAGTCCTTGATGTACTCGTTGCGCAGGACCTCGTTGAGCGCGTTGCGCATGGCGATGTCCTTGGTCACCGCCCGGCCCTCCTCGAGGACGTCCATGGTGTAGTGGCTGCCGATCAGCTTGTGCTCGGCGTAGCGGTCCTCCTTGTACCGACCCTTCAGGCCGGCGGCGAAGGCGTCGGCGGCGTTGGATGACACCTCGCCGCCGAACAGATCGAGCGACAGCGTGAAGTGCAGGTTCAGGTACTTCTGGAGGGTCGGCAGATCGATGCCGCCCTTGGCGCGGACGTCGCCGTTGGGATCCTGCTTCATCAGCTCGCAGGCGCGCTTGGCCACCCGCTGCACGCCGGTCTCGCCGACGAACATGTGGTGGGCCTCCTCGGTCAGCATGAACCGGCAGGTCCGCGCCAGCGGATCGAAGCCCGACTCGGCGAGGGCGGCGAGCTGGTACTTGCCGTCGCGGTCGGTGAAGAACGTGAACATGAAGAACGACAGCCAGTGCGGGGTCGGCTCGTTGAACGCGCCCAGGATGCGCGGCTTGTCGGAGTCCCCCGAGCGCCGACGCAAGAGCTCCTCGGCCTCCTCGCGGCCGTCGCGGCCGAAGTAGGTGTGGAGCAGGTAGACCATCGCCCACAGGTGGCGGCCCTCCTCGACGTTGACCTGGAACAGGTTGCGCAGGTCGTAGAGCGACGGCGCGGTCGCCCCCAGGTGGCGCTGCTGCTCGACCGACGCCGGCTCGGTGTCGCCCTGGGTGACGATCAGGCGGCGCAGCAGGTTGCGGAACTCGCCCGGGACCTCGTCCCACACCGGCTGGCCGTGGAAGTCGCCGAAGCCGTGGGTCCGCCCCTCCTGCTTGGGCTCGAGGAAGATGCCCCAGCGGTAGTCGGGCATCTTGACGTAGTCGAAGTGGGCCCAGCCGTCGGACTCGACCGAGACCGCGGTGCGCAGGTAGATGTCCTTGGTCTGGAAGCCGACCGGCCCCATGTCCTGCCACCACGACAGGAAGTGCGGTTGCCATTCCTCGAGCGCCCGCTGCAGGCGCCGGTCGCCCGCCAGGTTCACGTTGTTGGGGATCTTCTCGTCGGTGATGACAGCGGTCATGGGGCCTCGCGAGGGTTTGGGTGCGGGGACGGGTTCAGGTCCGGTTCCACTGGAAGGCCGGGCGCTCGGGCTGGCCGTACAGGGTCAAGGCGCCGCGCTCGCCGGTCGAGTTGGCGCGGGTGAAGATCCAGTTCTGCCAGGCGGTGAGGCGGCCGAAGATCTTGGTCTCGACGGTCTCGGGGCCGACGAAGCGCAGCGACGCCTCCATGCCGGTCAGGGCGTCGGGCGACAGCGACGCGCGCTCCTCGACGGCGATGCGCAGCTCGTCGGCGAAGTCGAGGTCGTCGAGGGCGATCGTCGCCAGGCCCAGGGCCTCGGCCTCCTCGCTGGCGATCGGCCCGTCGGCGCCGCGGGCCAGGACCTTGCCGACCTGGGCCGGGTCGCCGTAGAAGCGCGCCTGCAGGCGGGTCAGGCCGGTCGCGGTCGGGTGCGCGCCGTCGTTGGCGACCGAGGTCGCGACCGCGATCGCGCCGGCGCCGTCCTGCAACATGTAGAAGCGATCGGCGGCCAGGGCGGTCTCGAGGAGGACGCCGGCGAAGCAGGTGTCGGCGGCGTCGGCCACCGCGTAGAGCGACCGCGCGGTGTTGTCGAGGCGCTTGAGGACGCGGCGCTGCAGGAGCCGGATCTCGCGGGCCAGGCCCGAGCCATCCTTGGCCAGGGCGAGATCGTGAGCCACCACCAGGTCGCGCTCGCCCGCGGTGCGGATCAAGGCGACCGCGACCTCCGGGTAGTCGAAGCGCAGGCGCAGGAGCGCGTCGTCGAGCTCGCGGAAGGCCCGCAGGCTCCACTGGTCGGCGCCCCCGGCGGCGGCGGTGGCCGGCGGCGGCATGGTCGGCCCGGCGATCCGCAGGGTCGCGGTCCGGGCCGCGCGATCGATCGCCAGCTCGACGTGGCGATAGGTGTAGCGGTCGGCGCCGATCGTCGGCGCCAGCGCGTCGAGGGCGAGGGCCGGGCCACGCGGCACGTCGGTGGCGGCGGCCAGCTTGCTCGCGCGCGCCGCGACCTCGGCGTCCCACTTCGAGCGCGGCACCAGGCCGTCGACCAGCCCCCAGTCCTTGGCCCGCTTGCCCTTGATGCCCTCGGCGACGGTGCAGAACACGTCGGCGCGATCGCGGCGGACCTTGCGCTTGTCGACCAGGCGGGTCAGGCCGCCAGTGCCGGGCAAGACCGCCAGGAGCGGCGTCTCGGGGAACGACACCGCCGAGCTGCCGTCGTCGACCAGCACGACCTCGTCGCACGCCAGGGCCAGCTCGTAGCCACCGCCCGCGGTCGTGCCCTTGCACGCCGCCAGCGAGCGCAGGCCCGACAGCGCGCTGGCCTCCTCGAGGTAGCACCGGGTCTCGTTGGTGTACTTGCAGAAGTTCACCTTGAACGAGTGCGACGACTGCCCGAGCATGTAGATGTTGGCGCCCGAGCAGAACACCCGGTCGAGGTCGGCGGTGATGACCAGCGCCTTGACCTCGGGGTGCTCGAAGCGCAGCCGGTTGATCGCGTCGGCCAGCTCGATGTCGACCGACAGGTCGTAGCTGTTGAGCTTGAGCTCGTAGCCCGGTCGATGCGGGTGCTCGGCGTCGACCGCCATGGTCAAGGTCGCCCGGTCGCCGGCGATCGCCAGCTTCCAGTGGTGGTAGCGGCTGGGGTGGGTCTCGAACGAGGTCGGATCCATGGGGCGACGATCTACCGCAGCGCGGCCGGGGGTCGCAAGCAGTTTAGTGCTTGCTCGTCGGCTTTCGATGCAATATATTGCGTGACCGATGGCCGACCCGCTGCTCGCCATGGTCGGGGCCCGCGTCCGGGCCGCCCGCGAGCAGCTCGGGCAGTCGCGGCGCGAGCTGGCCGCCTCGTCGGGGCTGAGCGAGCGGTTCCTGGCCCAGCTCGAGACCGGCACCGGCAACATCTCGCTGTCCCGGTTCGCGGCGGTGGCCGCGGCCCTGGGCACCTCGCCGGCCGAGCTCCTGGCCGGGCTGGCCGCCGAG
The DNA here is from genome assembly GCA_018057825.1 of Kofleriaceae bacterium. GTDB lineage: Bacteria > Myxococcota_A > Polyangia > Haliangiales > Haliangiaceae > UBA2376. Next base: position 28,614 of record JAGPCY010000017.1, read on the forward strand.
CGCCGCCGGCCGGCGATCGCGCTCCTCGGCGTGCGCGGCGCCGGCAAGTCGACCATCGGGCCGGCCCTGGCGGCCCGGCTCGGCGCGCGCTTCGTCGAGGTCGACGCCGAGATCGAGGCCGCCGCCGGCCTGCGCCTGCCGCAGCTCTTCGAGCTCCACGGCGAGGCCTACTACCACCGGGTCGCCCGCGAGGTCCTGCGCCGCCTGCTGGCGCGGCGGACCCGCCTGGTCCTGGCCACCGGCGGCTCGATCGTGGTCGACGACGCCAGCTACCAGCTCCTGCGCGCGCGCTGCCAGACGGTGTGGCTCAAGGCCCGCGCGATCGATCACTGGGATCGGGTGGTGGCCCAGGGCGATCGTCGGCCGATGGCCGAGAAGCCCCACGCCTTCGCCGAGCTCGAGGCGCTCTTGGCGGCGCGGGCGCCGCGCTACGCCCTGGCCGACCACGTGATCGACACCAGCGGCCGGCCGGCGACGGCGGTGGTCGACGAGCTGGTGGCGCGGACCGCGGCCTGACGCGACCGCCGGCGACCGCCGCGCCGCGCGCTCACCGCGGCTTGCCGGCCAGGACCTCGGCCAGAAGGCCGAGCTCGCGCCCGCGCGCCGACGACATCCGCCACACCAGCCCGACGTCGCGCCCCGGCGGGTGGCGCGCGAACCGGGCCAGGCTGACCCCGCTGCCGCGGCCGGCCAACGACGGCGCCGAGCGCTCGGGGAGGAGCGTGACGCCCAGGCCGCCGGCGACCATCTGGGTCAGGGTCGGCAGGCTGGTCGCCCGCAGCTCGGCGCTCTCGTGGGCGCCGGCGGCGCTGCACACCGCCAGCGCCTGATCGCGCAGGCAGTGGCCGTCCTCGAGGAGGAGCACGGTCTCGCCGTCGAGATCGGCCTCGCGCAGATCGGGCTTGGCGGCCAGCGCGTGATCGCGCGGCGCGGCCAGGAGGAAGTCCTCGCGGTACAGGTGGACCGCGGCCAGATCGCCCGGCACCGGCAGGGCCAGGATGCCGGCGTCGAGGCGGCCGTCGTCGAGGAGCGCCAGCACGGTCGCGGTGCGCTCCTCGCGCAGGATGAGCTGGAGGCGCGGGTAGCGCGCGCGGACCGCGGGCAAGACCGACGGCAAGAGGTACGGCGCGATCGTCGGGATCACGCCCAGCCGCAGCCGGCTGGTCAGCGGCTCGGCGCTGGCGCGGGCGCCGTCGAGGACCGCGCTGGCGGCGGCGATCGCGATCCGGGCCCGCGCCACCACCTCGGCGCCGGCGGCGGTGACCAGGACCCGGCGGCGATCGCGCTCGAAGAGCTGGACGCCCAGGGCGTGCTCGAGGGCGGCGATCTGCGCCGACAGCCCGGGCTGGGTCACCGCGCAGGCCGCGGCAGCGCGGCGGAAGCTGCGCTCGTCGGCCACCGCCACCGCGTACTCGAGCTGGCGCAAGGACAGCGCGCTCGACGGCGCGACCGGCTTGGCGGCGGTCGGCGCCGGGGTCGGCGGGCGCAGGCGAGGACGGGGTCGGCGGGCGGCCATGATTACCCCAGCCTATCACACGCATCATCTTGGTCGATTGGCGTTATCGCCGGCGCGACCGCAAGGTGAGCCCATCGACGCGGCCCCGGCCGCCCCAACCCCACGAGGACCACGATGCTCACGATCGGCGATCGCTTCCCCTCCTTCACCGCCACCGCGGTGGTCTCCCTCGACTCCGGCAAGGAGTTCACCCAGCTCACCGAGGCCAGCTTCCCCGGCACGTGGAAGGTCTACTTCTTCTGGCCCAAGGACTTCACCTTCGTGTGCCCGACCGAGATCGCCGGCTTCGGCAAGCTCGACGGCGACTTCCGCGACCGCGACGCCCAGCTCCTGGGCGTGTCGACCGACAGCGAGTTCGTCCACCTGGCGTGGCGCAAGGACCACCCCGATCTGCGCGGCCTGCCGTTCCCGATGATCGCCGATCTGCGGCGCGAGCTGTCCGAGGGCACCGGCGTGCTCGACCGCGCCGCCGGCGTGGCCCGGCGCGCGACCTTCATCGTCGACCCCGAGGGCGTGATCCGCTTCGTCGAGGTCACCGACATGAGCGTCGGGCGCAACCCGGCCGAGACCCTGCGCGTCCTCGACGCCCTGCAGACCGACGAGCTGTGCCCGTGCAACTGGAAGAAGGGCGAGGCGACCCTGAGCGCGGCCTGAGCGCCGTCCCCGCCCGCCCTGCCGCACCACCCGCGCCATCGACCTGGAGGAGCCGATGACCCTCGACGCGATCAAGGACCGTCTACCCGACTACGCCCGCGATCTGAAGATCAACCTGGGCATCGTCACCGGCACCACCAGCCTGACACCCCAGCAGCACTGGGGCACCGCGGTGGCGGCGGCGCTGGCGACCCGCCAGCCCGAGGTCATCGCCGCGATCACCGCGGCGGCCGCCGGCCACCTCGACGCCGCGGCCCTGCGCGCGGCCCGCGGCGCGTCGTCGGTGATGGCGATGAACAACGTCTACTACCGGTTCCTGCACTTCGTCGGCGACGGCAGCGACTACCACACCTTGCCGGCGCGGCTGCGCATGCAGCTCATCGGCAACCCCGGGGTCGACGCCCTCGACTTCGAGCTGTGGTGCCTGGCGGCCTCGGCGGTGACCGGCTGTGGCGCGTGCGTGAAGTCCCACGATCAGGTGGTGCGCACCAAGGGCGCGACCGCGGCGCAGGTGCAAGACGCGGTGCGGATCGCCGCGGTGGTCCACGCCCTGGCGGTCACGCTCGACGGCCTCACCGCGACCGCGGCGTGATCAGGTCGGCGGCGCGGCTCGCCGGACCAGCCGCAGGCACCAGGTGATCGCGGCGGCGCCGATCGCCAGCGAGACGACGAACGTGACGACGCCACCGGCGGCGGCGACCCGCGCCGCGAGCCGCGGATCGATCGCGGTCACGCGGCTGGCCTCGCGCGCGACCGCCCACGCCAGCATGGCCCCGGCGGTGGCGCCGACGATCGCGGCGCGCAGGCCACCGCCGCGGCGCACCGCCCACCACCACAGCGCGACCGCGAGCGTCGCGAGGACGGCCGCGGCGATGAGCCACGGGGTGGCCAGGGTCGAGGCCGCGGTTGGGCCCTCGACCGCGCCGGCCCACCACGCGCCACCGGCGATCGCGACCGCGACGCCGACCGTGGCGACCGCGGCCAGGCCGCGCACGGCCGAGGCCGACGGGCGCATGACCACCAGGACCCCGGCCGGCCACACCGCCGCCGCCGCGCCCAGCCACAGCACCAGCCGCGGCGCGATCGCCGGGTCGGCGTAGCGCAGGCTCGCGGCCTGGTACTGCGCGGCCCAGGTGGTCGGCGACGCCAGGGCCAGGGCGTGGTTCTCGATCCACGACCAGCCGACGAAGACGAAGCCGGCCAGGGCGACCAGATCGAGGGCGGCCCGCCGCCGACGCGACCAGGCGTGGACCCGCGCGGTCTTGCCCAGGTAGAGCGCGTAGAAGCCGACGATCAGCGCCGGAACGATCGCTAGCCAGCGCACGAACAGCAGCAGGTTGGCGGTGTAGAAGCGCGGCTGGTAGAGGAGCTGCACGAACAGGAGCGGCGCGACCCCGGCGGTGATGCCCAGGCCGAGCGCGAACGGCAGCCAGTCGCGGGTCGCCGCCGCGATCGGCGCGTCGGCCCGCCCGCGCGCCGCGGCCAGGGCGACGACCGCGGTCCCGGCGACCACGAAGCCGATCGCCAGGGCGTGGAGCGCGAAGGTGAGGATCGCGAGCGCCAGGTACGGGCCGGCGCCCTCGGGCACCGCGGCGATCATGGCGCCCTCCGATCGGCGGCCTCGGGGCCGGCCTCGTCGAGCCAGGCCTGGATCTGCGCCAGGGTCCGGGGATCGTCGGACACCGGCCACACGACCTCGGCGAGGTCGCCGCCCGCGCGCTCCCAGCGGACGAGCTGCACCACGGCCTCGACCTCGGCGGCGGTGCCGGCGAAGGGCGGCATGAACCCCTTGGTCCGCTGGAGCTGGGCGACGTTCAAGCGCTGCTGATCGAGCCCCCAGCCACCCATCAGCTCGACCAGGGCGTTGGCGCCGTGCAGCGTGTGGCAGGCCGAGCACTGGGCGCGATAGACCCGCGCGCCGAGCGCGACCTGCGGGTTGGGATAGCGCGCGGCGTCGCGCAGCGGGTACGGATCGTCGGCGACCGAGCCGACCCGGCGCAGGCGCGCGACCTCGTCGGGCGCGATGGCGTTGGAGTACAGGACGCCGCGGATCGTGTACGGCTTGCGCGCGCCCTCGCGCACCAGCTCGCCGGCGGCGGTGGCGGCGAAGGCCAGGGCCAGGAGCAAGGCCGCGGTGGCGCCGCTGGCGTACAACCCGCGCACGACCAGGCCACCGACGGCGCAGGCGGCGATGAGCGCGGTGGCGCCGCCGGCGATCGCCAGGGACATCGACATCGCCACCGAGCCGCCGGTCAACCAGGCGCGGCTGTCGGACGGGATGACCGCGAGGAACCACAGGCCGAAAAGCGGCATCGCCAGCATCGGCACGAGCAAGCGGGCGATCGTCGAGATCAGGCGATGGCGCTCGTCGCGGGTGAGGTCGAGGCGCCCGACGACCAGGATGCCGACCAGGGCCGCCAGGGTCATCGCGACGATCAGGCGGTAGCCGAGCGACGGGAAGAACGACGGGTTGAAGAAGCCGGCCCACAGATCGTGGCTGGCGGCCCACGCCCCGGGCGTGAGCTGCCACGCCAGGATGCCGTTGATCCAGAACAGGCTGCCGATCGCGGCCATGGTGTAGAGCGCGAGCAGGCGCAGGCGCAGCGGATCGGCGAGGCGATCGCCCAGGCGCAAGAAGGTGTAGCCGGCCACGACCTCGACGGCGAAGCACACCCACTCGGTGGCCCACAGCCAGTGGAAGTGATCGACCATGAGGCCGATGGTCCGGGCCCCGACCTGGATCGTCATGAGCCACATCGCCACGCCGGTGACCGCGCCGGCGACGAAGCTCGTCAGGACCAGGTAGCGGAAGAACGAGGCGATGAAGCGGCGGGCAAGCGGATCGCCGCGGCCGGCCCGCCACTGCAAGTAGGTGAGGAGGATCCCGCCGCCGATCGCGAACTGGGCGAGGAAGACGTGGAGGATCCCGACCGCGCCGATGGCCAGGCCGCGCATGAGCGGCCCGAACTCGTTGACCGGGTAGATCGGCGGCAGGGTCGACGGGTCGAACACGCACCTTCGATGATGCCAGGGCGGGTCGGCGGCTGCGGTCGGCGGTCGCAGGCGTTTCGCCCCGGAGACCAGGACGATCCCGAGGATCGACCGCGGCGATCGCGCGCGGTACGCTGCGGCGCCATGCAGCAGGCGTTCCCCTGGGCCAGCGCCGCACCGCCGCGCGCCGACGCGCCCGCGACCGACGCATCGCGGGTCGAGGCGCCGCGGGTCGAGGCGCCGCGGGTCGAGGCGCCGCGGGTCGAGGCGTCCGTGACCGAGGCGTCCGTGACCGAGGCGCCGGGGACCGAGGCGCCGCCGCCCCTGGCCCAGCTCACCGCCGACCTCGAGGCGGCGCTCCTGCGCGAGCTCGCGCGCTGCTTCGACTGGGAGAACCACGCCCGGTTTGGCAAGCGCCTGCGCCCGCCGACCCTGGCGCTGTCCGACACCGCGACCCGCCTCGGCCAGTGGGTCCGCGCCACGCGCACGCTCGAGCTGTCGCGGCCGCTGGTGGTGGCGCGCCCGTGGCCCGAGGTGGTGTCGGTGCTGCTCCACGAGATGGCCCACCAGTACGTCGACGAGGTGCTGGCGGTGCGCGGCGAGGACGCCCACGGCCCGACCTTCCAGCGGGTGTGCGCCGAGCGCGGCATCGACGCCCGCGCCCACGGCGCGCCAGTGCCCGAGGACGGCGACCGCGCGGCCGGCGATCGCGTGCTCGAGCGCATCCGCAAGCTCCTGGCGCTGGCTGGCAGCGCCAACCAGCACGAGGCCGAGGCGGCGATGCGCACGGCCCACGGGCTGATGCTGCGCTACAACGTCGATGGCGTCGGCCAGCGCCACGCCTACCAGGTCCGGCACGTCGGCGATCCGACGGCGCGGCGGTCCACCGCCGAGGGGATGATCGCGGTGCTCCTGGCCGAGTTCTTCTTCGTCCGGGTGATCCAGATCCCGGTCTACCTGCCAGCCCTCGGTCGCCACGGCCAGGTCTTCGAGCTGACCGGCACCGCGGCCAACCTCGACATGGCCGAGCACGTCTTCGAGTTCCTGCGCGCGACCGCCGAGCGGCTCTGGCACGCCAACCGCGCCGACGCCCGCATCCGCAGCGGCCACGATCGCGCGCGCTACCAGGCCGGGGTGATCGCCGGCTTCCACGACAAGCTCCGGGCCGAGCGCACCGAGCTGCGCGGCACCGGCCTCATCTGGGTCGGCGACGCCGATCTCGACGAGCACTACCACCGGCGCAACCCGCGCATCACCCGACGGCGCAAGCGGGTCCGCGCCGACGGCGCCCACGCCGCCGGGCGCGAGGCCGGCCAGCGCGTGGTCCTGCATCGGCCGCTGACCCGCGGCCCGAGCGGCGGTGGGCCCAAGCTCCTCGGGTGAGGCGGAGGCCGGGGCAGACCGAGACCGAGGCGGAGACCGAGACCGAGGCGGAGACCCGAGGCGGAGACCGAGGCGGAGACCGAGGCGGAGGCCGAGGAGGAGACCGAGACCGAGGCCGAGACCGAGGCGGAGGCAGAGGCCGAGGCGGAGGCGGAGACGGAGGCGGAGACCGGGAGGCTAGCGCTCGAAGCGCGCGACGAAGGCGTCGGACTTGCCGACCTTGGGCTCGCCCGACGGCGTCGCGGTCAAGGGCGGGCTGGTGAGGTCGAGCTGGTAGCGGAACAGGCCGGCGACCCAGGCGGTGCCATCGGGGGCGACCGCGACCGAGGTGGCGTAGTCGTCGTCCCAGTCGCCGAACCGGGTGCTCCACAGGTGCTTGCCCTCGACATCGAAGCGGGCGACGAAGCCGTCCTTCTGCCCCTTGCTCTTGCGCGGACCACCGCCGAAATCGATCGGCGACTGGAAGAACCCGACCACCACCGCGTGGCCGGCATCGTCGACGCCGACCCCGTAGCCGATGTCCTCGCGGGTGGCGCCGAAGCGCTTGACCCAGACCAGCGCGCCGTCGCCGGTCAGGCGAGCGACGAACACGTCGGACTCACCGCCGGCCACCAGCGGCGTACCGAGGAAGTCGACGTCGCGGTCGAACGAGCCGGTGATCACCAGCCCGCCGGCGCGATCGACGGCAATGCCGCCGGCGACCTCGTTCCACGGATTGCCGACCCGCTTGCTCCAGACGTGGCGACCGCTGGCGTCGAAGCGCGCGATCAGCAGATCCATGGCGCCGGCCGAGGTCAACGGCCCGCCGCCCAGGTCGAGGGTCTGCTGGAACCCGCCGAGGGCGTAGATCGTGCCGTTGCGATCGACCGCCAGGCGCTTGATCGCCTCGCTGCCGTCGCCTTGCACGGGCGTGAACCACTCGACCTGACCGGTGGCCGACAGCTTGACCAGGCCGGCGTCGTCGTAGCCGCGCGCGACCGCGGTGGTGATGCCGAAGTCGACCTTGCCGCCCCACGAAAGGGCGGCGACGAAGCCGCCGTCGGGGGTGGCGACCAGCGCGGTCAGCTCGTCGGAGTCGAGGCCGCCGGCGGTCCACAGCCAGCGCGGGGTGCCGTCGGCGCCGACCGCGGCGACGTAGAGATCGTCGGAGCCAACCGCGGTCGCCTTGGTGGCGCCGAACGCGACGGTTTTCGAGAACAAACCGCCGAAGGCGATCGTGCCGTCGGGGCTGACCGCGACCGCGTTGCCGGTGTCGTCGTTGGGGCCTCCCAGCGTCGCGACCCAGGCCACCGCGCCGTCCTTGCTGAGCCGCGCGACGAAGGCGTCGCTGCGCCCGGCCGACGTGACCTGGTACGGCGTGAGCATGGCGTCGCCCTCGAAGAAGCCGGTGACCACCGCGCCATCGCCGGCGACCGCGACCGCGCGGATCGTGTCGGTGGCCGGGCCGCCCAGGGCGACCGCCCGCGCGACCGCGCCGGTGGCGCCACCGGGATCGGCGGCCAGCGGCGGCAACGGTTGGGGCGGCGGCGGCGGCGGCCGCGGCACGTCGGCCTCGGCGGTCCCCGGGCCCGGGGCCGAGCCACCAGAGGTGGCCGAGCCTTTCGGTTCGGACTTGCCGCAGGCGGCGACCGCCGCGATCAGGAGCGACGCGAGGCAGGCACGTTGGATCATCGATCTCCTCGACACGGCGACGCGGCCGCGCTTGCACGATCGCACGGATGCGCGCGCGCGAGCAACGCGACGATCGGAGGGAACCCGCGCGCGCAGGCGGTGTCGAAGCCCGCCGCGTCGGGGATGGACCGCGCGCGCCCGGGTGCGCTACCACTTCGCCATGTCTGCGCGCGCCCGCCTCGTCCAGCTCGCCAAGTCGTCTGCGGTCCAACGCGCGCTCTATCACTCGGGGGCCCTCGACGCCTTCCATCGGCGGCGCAACCGCGATCGCCTGACCGTCGTGATGTTCCATCGGGTCCTGGCGCCGAGCGATCCGCGCTGGCCGACCGCCGATCCCGAGTACAGCCTGCGCGACGACCTGTTCGCCGACTGCCTGGCGTTCTTCAAGCGCCACTACCAGGTGGTCACCCTCGACGACGTCCTCATGGCCCGGGCCGGGGGACCGCGCCTGCCGGAGCGGCCGCTGCTCATCACCTTCGACGACGGCTGGGCCGACAACGAGGAGTTCGCCCTCGGCCACCTGCGGCGGGCCGGCCTGCCGGCGGTGCTGTTCGTGGTCGCCGACGCCGTCGATCGCGCGGCGCCGTTCTTCCAGGAGCGGCTGATCGGCGCCTGGCTGGCCGGTCGGCTCGACGCCGCGGCGGCGACCCGGCTGTGGGCGGCGACCGGCGGCGATCCGGCGGCGGCGCCGCGGTTCGGCGCGCGGGCCGACCTCGAGCCGCTGCGGCGCGTGATCGCGCGGCTCGAGGAGCTGGCGCCGCCGGCCCGCGAGCGCGCGCTGGGCGAGCTCGGCGCGGCGCTGGCCGACGACACGCGCTACATGGTGACCGCGGATCAGCTCCGCAACCTGGCCGGCCACTTCATCGCGATCGGCGCTCACGGCAAGAGCCACACGCCGCTGACCCGGGCCGCCGATCTCGACGGCGAGCTGACCGGCGCGCGCAAGGCCCTGGCCGGCCTGGTCGGGCTGCCGCCGGCCTCGATGTCGTGCCCCCACGGCGCCCACGACGCCCGGGTGATCGCCGCCGCTCACGCCGCCGGTTACCAGCTCATCTTCACCAGCGTGCCCGAGCTGCCGGCCGCCCACGGCCGCGGCCCCGGCGTGCTGGGCCGGGTCGGCTTCACCGGCGAGACCATCACCGATCACCGCGGTCGGTTCGCGCCCGAGCGCCTGGCGCTGCACCTGTTCCGCAAGCCCCACGCCCGCGACTAGCGCGCGACGCGGGTGAGCGTGAAGCCGCGGGCGGTCAGGAGCGCCGGCAGGCTGTCGGCGCCCAGGAGGTGCCCGACGCCGACCGCGATCACGCCGCCGCCACCGTCGGCCAGGGCCTCGATCGCCGGCAGCCAGCGGCGGTTGCGGTCGGTCAGGAGCGCGCCGGTCCCGGCGACGTTCAGGCGGATCGCCAGCTCGCCGTCGTCGCCGGCCCGGTAGGCGGCGGCGATCGCGGCGGCGTCGCATCGCATCGTGGCGCGGGCGTGGAGCGCCTCGCGCAGATCGGCGATCGAGATCGCGCGATCGACGGCGGTGAGCTGCTCGCGCCACGACTCGAGCGCATCGACCGCGACCCCGGCGGCCACCGCCCGCGCGGCGATCGCCTCGTCCATCGACGGCGACGGGCCGGGGGCCGCCCGGCGCGTGACCATCGACAGCGCGTACCACGGTCGGGCCCGTCGCAGCTCGGCCGAGCGGATGACCTCGGACAGGTACAGCTCGAGGTCGTACCAGTCGTCGGCCGGCAGGAGCGTGTCGAGGCCAGGCCCCCGCGGTAGGCGGGCCAGCTCGGCCAGGACCTCGGGGTCGGGCCCGCCGGCGCCCAGCTCGGTGGCGACCCTCGGACCGCGCGCGACCGCGGCCCACGCGACCTCCGGAACCTCGTCGGCGCCGAGATGGTGCAGCGTGCCGACCAGCCACACGGTCGCGGCGCCGCGCTGGGCCGTCCACACCAGGGGCGCGCCGGCCGGCCGGACCGGCAGCGTCGGACACGCCGGGCGGCCGGCGCAGCCGACGGCGACCACGACCAGCGCGATCGCGAGGACCGCGAACCCGCGCAGCGGGCGACGAGCGACGAGCGCCATACGCCGACGGTACGGCGGGTCGCCGGCGCGTGCCACCGCGATCGGCTTGCGTCGCCGGCCGCGGTCCCCGACGATGCGGCATGCGTTGCGCGGTGATCCTCGCCGGCGGCAGCGGCACCCGGCTGTGGCCGGCCAGCCGCCGCGCTCGGCCCAAGCAGTTCCTAACGCTAGGCGGCGCCGAGTCGCTCCTCGCCGCCACCGTGGCCCGGGCCCGCGCGGTCGCCGGGCGGATCACGATCGTCACCGCGGCCGACCAGGTCGAGCTGGTGGAGGCCGCGGTGACCGAGGTCGCGATCGTCGGCGAGCCGGCGGCGCGCAACACCGCCGCCGCGCTCGGCCTGGCCGCGGCCCACGCCTGGGCCGCCGATCCCGCCGCGGTGCTCGGCGCGTTCCCGGCCGACCACCACATCGGCGATCCGGTCGGGTTCGGGGTCGCGATCGAGCGCGCCTTCGCGATCGCCGAGACCCGCGACGTGATCGCGACCGTCGGGATCGCGCCGACCCGCCCCGACACCGGCTTCGGCTACCTCGAGCTGGGCGACGGCGAGGTCGCGCCCGGGGTGCGACCGGTGGTGCGCTTCGTCGAGAAGCCCGACCGCGCGACCGCCGAGGGCTACCTGGCCGGCGGCCGCCACCTGTGGAACGGCGGCATGTTCTTCGTCCGCGCCGCGCGACTCCTGGCCGACCTCGAGCGCCTGGTGCCGGCGACCGGCGCGGCGATGCGGGCGATCGCGACCGCCCTGGCCGCGGGGGATCGCGAGGCCGCGGCCGCGCTGACCGCGGCCCGATACCCGACCTTGCCGTCGGTGTCGATCGACGTCGGCGTGATGGAGCGGACCACCGGCGTGGTCGCGGTGCCCGGGCAGTTCGGCTGGAGCGACGTCGGCTCGTGGACCACGGTCGGTGAGCTGGCGGGCCACGACCCCGCCGGCAACGCCCGCCTGGGCGATGCCGTGATCCTCGACGGTCGCGACAACCTGATCGTGACCGACCCCGGGACCGTGGTGGCCGCGGTCGGGGTGTCGGGCCTGGCGATCATCCGGGCCGGCGACGCGGTCCTGGTGACGCCGGTCGAGCGAGCCCAGGACGTTCGGGCCGCGGTCGAGGCGCTGGGCCCGGCCGGCCTCGACCGCTTCCGGTAACGGGTAGAATGCCGCGGTGAACCCGCGCATCTTCCGCGAGTACGACATCCGCGGCGTCGCCGACCGCGACCTCGACGACGTCACCGCCGCCGCGATCGGGCGCGCGATCGCCGCCCGCGTCGCCACCACCACCGGCGCTCGCCGGCCGCGGATCGCGCTCGGCCGCGATTGCCGACTCAGCTCGCCGCGCCTCCACGCCGCGGTGATCGCCGGGCTGACCACCGCCGCCGACGTCACCGACGTCGGGCTAGTGCCGACCCCGGTCCTGTACTTCGCCGCCCACACCCTGCCGGTCGACGGCGCGGTCATGATCACCGGCAGCCACAACCCGGCCGAGGACAACGGCCTCAAGATCCTGTGCGGGCGCGACTCGCTGCACGGCGACGACATCACCGCCCTGGCGCGGTGGATCGCGACCGCGCCCGCCGCCGGCCCGAGCGTCGGCGCGGTGACCGACCACGACGTCGTCCCGGCCTACCTGGACGCGGCGGCCGCGGCGATCCACCTCGGCCCACGCCGCCCCCGGCTGGTGCTCGACGCCGGCAACGGCGCCGGCGGCCCCACCGCGCTGGCGCTGTACCGTCGCCTGGGCTTCCCGGTCGAGCCGCTGTACTGCGACTACGACGGCCGGTTCCCGCACCACCACCCCGATCCGACCGTGCCCGCCAACCTGGCCGCGCTGATCGCCACCGTGGCCGCGACCGGCGCCGAGCTCGGCCTGGCCCTCGACGGTGACGCCGATCGCCTGGGCGCGGTCACCGCCACCGGCCGCATCCTGTGGGGCGATCAGCTCATGATCCTCCTCGGGCGCGCGGTCCTGGCCGAGGTGCCGGGCGCCGGGTTCGTCGGCGAGGTCAAGTGCTCGCAGGTGATGTTCGACGAGCTGCGCCGCGCTGGCGGCCAGGCCGAGATGTGGAAGGTCGGCCACTCGCTCATCAAGGCGCGCATGAAGGCCACCGGCGCCGCGCTGGCCGGTGAGATGAGCGGCCATCTGTTCTTCGCCCATCGCTGGTACGGCTTCGACGACGCGATCTACGCCGGGGCCCGCTTGCTCGAGCTGGTGACCGCGGCCGACGCGCCGTCCCTCGAGGACCAGGCCGCGGCGCTGCCGACCACGGTCGCGACCCCCGAGATCCGCATCGACTGCGCCGACGACCGCAAGGTCGCGGTGGTGGCGGCGGTGACCGCGGCGCTGCGAGCCCGGCCCGACGTGGTCGAGGTCATCGATCTGGACGGCGTGCGCGCGCGGTTCGCCGGCGGCTGGGGCCTGTGCCGGGCGTCCAACACCCAGCCGGCCCTGGTCATGCGCTGCGAGGGCGCCGACCCGGCTCGCCTGTCCGAGATCCGGACCATCCTCGAAGGCGCGATCGCCGGCGCGGGGGCGGCGTGACCTGGGTCGTCGGGGTCGACATCGGCGGCACCAACCTGCGGGTGGCGGCCCTGGTCGATGGCGCCCGGGCCGGCGCGGTCCGTCGGCCCCTGGCCGGCGCCCGCACGGTCGAGGCGGTGGTCGAGCTTGCGGCCGCCGCGGTCGCTGAGGTCACCGCCGGGGCGCCGGCCGACGCGGCGATCCCGGTCGGGGTCGGGGTCGCGGCGATGCTGGCCGATCGCCGCGGCACGATCGCGGTCGCGCCCAACCTCGGCTGGCGCGACGTCGCCTTCGGCCCGGCCCTGGCGGCCCGCCTCGGCGACCGCCACCGGGTCGGCGTCTACAACGACGTCAACGCGATCGCCTTCGGCGAGTTCGTCGCCGGCGCCGGCCGCGGCGCCCGCGATGTCCTGACGGTGTTCGTCGGCACCGGGATCGGCGGCGGCATCGTCGCCGACGGCGCGCTGATCGAGGGCGCGACCAACTGCGCCGGCGAGATCGGCCACCTGAAGATCGCGCGCGGCCCCGACGCCGCGCGCTGCGGGTGTGGCGGCCGCGGCTGCGTCGAGGCCTACGTCGGCGGCGCCGCGCTCCTGGCGCGGATCCACCGCGAGCTGGCCGCTGGCGCCTGCCCGGCGGTGGTGGCCGCGGCCGGCGGGGTCGCCGCGGCGCATCCCGGTCACGTCGACGACGCCGCCGCCGTCGAGCCGTGGGCCGACGCGCTGTGGACCGCGTGCGCCGACGATCTGGCCCTGGCCCTGGGCCACGCGATCACGCTCCTCAACCCGGACCGCCTGGTCCTCGGCGGCGGCGTCCTGGCCGGCGCGCCCCGGCTGCGCGCGCGCACCGTCGCCGCCCTGGACGCGATCGTCCCCGAGGCCCACCGCCGGCCCTTGACCATCACCGCCGCCGAGCTCGGCGACGACGCCGGCTGGATCGGCGCCGCTCACCTCGCGGCCCGCGGCGTGTCGCTGGTGTAGCCGCGCCCAGGCGCCGGCGATCAGGGCTCGTCGGCGAGCGCGCGCGCGACCTCGCCGGCGGTGAGCGCGTCGTTGCCGACCAGGCGGTGGCGCAGCGCGCCCGCGCGATCGAGCACCAGGACGTGGGGCAGGCCGCGGATGCGATAAGCCGCGGCGACCGGGGTCGCGCCGTCGCCGACGTCGACGATCCGGACCACGATCCGCGGGTCGCCGGTGATCGCGGCGCGGATCCGAGCGTCGACCACCTCGCAGGCGCCGCACCAGTCGGCGCGGAAGTCGATGATCGTGACGTGGCCCGGCACCACCGCGGCCTCGACGTCGACCAGCTCGCCGGGGCGGTTGAGGGCCAGGAACTGCGGCGGCGCCGGGGCCGGACGAGGACCGCAGGCGCCGACCGCGATCGCCGCGAACATCGCCCACGCCACGACCACCGCGACCGCGCGGCGGCTCACGGCTCCCACTCCAGCACGGCGGCGCGCAGGGCCGCGACCGCGTCGGGATGAAGGCCAACCTCGACCACCGGCGCCACCGCCAGGGCGCCGCCGTTGACCATGTCGCTGGCCTCGATGCGCGGGATCAGATCGGCGTCGATCGTCACCTCGCAGGCCGCGATCGCGCCGGCGCCCGGCGGCAGGCCGGTGACGTGGTAGCGCCCGTAGGGTCGCGGCGGCGCGCTGTCCTCCCACAGCTCGACGTCGATGGCCGCGCGGTTGGCCTGATCGCGCGCGATCAACCGGACCTCGCGCGTCGGCGCGATCGCGCCGCGCACCACGGTCGCGGCCAGGGCGCTGCCGGCCCCGAGGAGCCAGCCCGGCTCGACGGCGTCGATCGCGATCGCCGCCGGCTCGGCGACGAACATGCGGGCGAAGCGCGCCGCGCCGCGAGCGACCGCGCCGGCCGGATCGGGGACGGCCCGGGCCACCGGACCGAGCCAGGCCGCCAGGTGGGCGGCGACCGCGGCGGCGTGGACGCCGCTGCCGACCACCACCGCGTCGGACAGCGCGGCGGTCGACAGGCTGGCCGCCGCCAGCACGCGCTCGCAGGCGGCGGTGACCGCCGCTGGCACCAGGTCCGCGGGCGCGGGATCATCGACCGCCACCTCGACCGTGTAGCCGAGCTGATCGATCACGCCGTCGACCAGCTCGACCACCGCCACCCGCAGGGCGTCGCGATCGACCTCGAGGGTCAGGGCGCGCACCGCGGCCGCGCCGTCGAGGGCCAGGACCAGCGCCGACGGCGCCGCGACCAGGCGGACCGCCGGCGCGCCGGCCGCCAGCCCAGCGTCGCGCACGACCCGGCGGGCCAGGCCGCTCAGCTCGGCCGGCACGGCGATCGCGAGCCCGGCGATCGGGCCGACCCGCCGCTCGACCTGGCGCAGCGCGGCCGCGAAGAGCCAGGCCAGGAGCTCGACCGGCGGGCGCGCCACCCCGTCGACCACCGGCCACGCCACGCCGGCGACGCCGCGCGGATCGGCGACCGCCAGGTGCCGTCGGAGCCGGGCCAGGCGCGCGTCGGCCGCGCACGCGGCGGCGGCGCCGCCGACCACCGCCCGCCCGGCCACGTAGCCGACGGTGGCCGGGATCGCGCCGGTCCACGCCAGCTCGTCCTCGACCGCGGCCGCGAGCTGCAAGACGTCATCGCCCAGGGCCAGGCCGACCACCGCCGCGGTCATCGGTAGGCCTCGCCGATCAGGCCCGACTCGAGAGCCGCGCCCTGCTCGAGGGCGGCGAGCACCCGCCGGGCCTCGTCGCCGTCGGGGTCGGCCGCGATCGCCGCGCGGGTCGCCGCGATCGCCGCGGCGCGATCGCCGCGCGTCACCGCGGCCTGGGCCGCGGCGATCTCGCACAGCGCGGCCAGCCGACGGTCGCGCGGGTAGACCTGGGCCGCGGCGGTGGCCAGCGACGCGGCGCCGGCGGCGTCGTCGTCGACCAGGCGCTCGCGGATCGCGCGGACGAAGCGATCGCCCGGACCCGAGCGGGCCAGCCGCAGCGACTGCTCGACGGTCGTCACCGGCGGCGCGGGCGGACGCGCGGTGATCGGGCGCGGCCGGGGCGGCGGCGACGGCAGATCGAGCTCGAGCCCGATCGGCGGCGCCGGCGGGGGTCCGGCCGGCGGCCCGACGGGCAGGTCGTCGAGCTCGAGGGCCAGGGCCGGCGGCACGCTGGCGGCGCCGCGCCGGCCGGTGACCGAGGTCAGATCCGGCGGCGCCGGCGGCGTCGAGCCGCGCACCGCCCGCGGCGGCCCGGTCACCGCGGTCGCCTCGTCGGCCACCTCGACGCTCGTGACCACGGTGGACTCGACGGTGTCGGCGACCGGCGGGGTCAGGGGCACGACGTCGAAGCCGTCCTGGGCGCCGACATCGACCACCAGGGCGCCGGCGGTCCGCACGCTGGTGCCGGCGATCACCGCGCCGTGAT
Organism: Kofleriaceae bacterium; assembly: GCA_018057825.1. Lineage (GTDB taxonomy): Bacteria > Myxococcota_A > Polyangia > Haliangiales > Haliangiaceae > UBA2376. The sequence goes on from JAGPCY010000017.1 coordinate 44,813, forward strand.
CGGCGACCACCGTCGCGCGCAGGCGCTCGTAGGCGCGGGCGACGTGGATGACGGTCTCCTCGGCGGTCAGGCGCAGGGCCGCGCTGTGGAAGCGCGCCACCGCGTCGGGGTGCTCGGCCCGGACCCGCGCCCGCCACGCTGTGCGCAGCTCGTCGACGGTCGGCCGGCGCGCGCAGCCGAGCACCTCGTGAGCGGCCTGCTGGCGTCGACGCCGCAACGCGGCCTCGCGCTCGGCGAGCATCGCGCCGAGATCGGCGCCGGCGCCGCTGGCCCGGGCGTCGGCCAGCATGGCCTCGAGTCGCTCGATCGCGGCCCGCGCGCCGGTGAGCTGGACCACCGCGGCGTCGGCGCGGTCCCCCGCGGCTGGCGCAGCGACCACGCCGTCGAGGGCGATCACGAGCTGGTTGGGCAGCTCGATCGCCACCGTCACCGGCGCGCCCAGGCCGTCGGCGAACGGCACCTTCATCGACAGCCGGCCATCGCCGCGCAGCTTCTTGCGCAGGAACGCCTCGACTTGATCCCAGCGCGGGCACCGGACGCGGAGGAGGCGGGGCGCGCTCATCCGGTCGGTCGGGCTAGCGACCGCCCGCTCCCTTGACTGGCGGCGCCGGGGTCAACTCGACCGCGCGATCGATCGACGTGCGCAGCTTGGCCACCGCCCCCGGCAGGTTGGGATCGGTGGGCTCGCGCCAGTCCTCGGCGGCGATGCGGACGAACCCGGGCAGCGAACCGTCGCGGGTCAGCTTGAACTCGTAGTCGCGCCCGGCCTCGAGGCCGTCGAACTCCATGCGGTTGGTCTGACCGACCAGGAGGTACACCGCCGCGCCCGGCGGATCGGTCACCACCTTGAGCCGACCGCGGCCGTCCACTGGACCGCCGGTCTCGGTCGCCGCCGGGGCCTTGGGCATGGCCGGCGGCTTCGGGCTGGTGGCGGTGGCCGGCGTGAGCTTGACCTCGACGGTCGCGCTCAACGCCTCCTTGGTGCCGGTCCACTGGCTGCCGACGACGTGCAGGTCCTGGGTCTGGTAGCCCTCGAGCTCGACCCGCAGCTCCCAGACGTTGGCGGTGCTGATCGACACCGACTCGAACGGTCCACGCCCGAGCAGGAGCCACACCGCCGCTAGATCCGGCGACGACGTGATGCGGACCTTGCCCGACTTGGCCTTGCGATCGGCGAGCGCCTGCTCGAGCTCGGCCCGCTTCTTGTCGCGCTCGAGCTTGGCCTTTTCGGCCGCGCGCTCCTTCGCCGACCGCTCCTTGCCCTGGTCGAGCAGGCCCGTGACCAGGAAGTACCCGCCGACCACGAACACCAACCCGGCGACGATCGACACCCAGGTCTTGCCGCGACCCAGCTTGGGCGGGTCGACCTCGGGCGGCAGCTCGACCAAGGGCGGAGCCCGGCGCGGCGTGACCGCCGCGGCCGACGACGGCGACGACGCGGGCGCGGGCGCGACCGCCACCTCGACCGCCGGGCTCGGCGCCGGCGCGACGATCTCGCCGGTCGGCTCGGGGGCCTGAAGCGGCGCGCGCCGCGGCCGCGCCTCGGGCTCGCTCGGCGGCGGCGTCGGGCTGGGCGTCAGCGCGATCAGCTCGGAGATCGGATCGCGCCCGGCCTGGCCGCGCGGATCCTCGACCACGGTGTGGGCGTCGTCGCTGGCGTCGTCGAGATCGTCGAGGACCGCGTCGAGCGCGCCGGTGGCGCGCTTGCCGCGCCCCGGGAGCCCAGAGAGCCCCGGGAGCCCAGAGAGCCCCGGGAGCCCAGAGAGCCCAGAGGCGGGGGCCGCGATCGGGGCCGCGACCGGTGGCGACGCCGCGCCGGCCGCCGTCGGCTTGGTGACCTCGACCGCGCCCGACAGGCTGGCCAGAAGATCCTCGATGCCGTCGTCGCCGCTGGCCGCCGGCGGCGCCAGCTCGGCCAGGGCCCGGGCCACCTCGGCCGGGCTGGCGCTGTCCCAGCGATCGTCCTCGAGGGCCTCGATGAAGTTCTCTTGCAGCTCGATCGCGGTGGCGAACCGCCGATGTAGATCGGTGTCGAGGGCACGCTGGACCAGGCGCTCGACCGCCGGCGTGGTGTTGAGCGTCCCCGGCGGGGTCGTCCCCGACAAGAGCGAGAACACCAGCGCGCCGAGGGCGTAGACGTCGCCGCCCGGCGTCGGCGGGTCGCCCAGCGCGATCTCCGGCGCGAGGTAGCCGCCCAGGCCGCGCAGCGACACCGCGGTCGAGCCCGCCGCCGCCGCCATCATCGCCGCGTGGCCGACCGCGAAGTCGGTGACGCGCACGGCGCCGTCGTCGTCGACCACGACGCTGCGCGGGTGGATCGCGCCGTGGGTGATGCCGGCGGCGTGGGCGGTCGCGATCCCGTCGATCACCGAGCGAGCGATCGCGGCCGCGATCCGCGGCGGCAGGGGCCGACCGCCGGCCACGAGGTCCTCGAGGCTCTTGCCGCCGCGCACCGCCTCGGTGACGATCACCAGGTCCTTGCCGTCGCGGGCCACCACCAGGGTGCCGACCACCGCCCGGTGCTGGAAGGCGCCGAGCAGGGCCGCCGTCCCCGACGACAGCGCCTCGGCGAACGCCGGCTCGGCGACCAGCGCCGGATCGACGATCAACAGGCGCGCGTCGCGCCGGCCATCGCCGGTCGCGCGATACAGATCGCCGTACACCTGGCGCGCGAGGTGCTCGCCGAGAGTGAAACCGGCCAGGGAGCGTTGCCCGGCGGGACGAACCACGGGGGCGACTATACCGAGGTGGCCGACGGGGCGCGCGCCCGCGCGACCGAGAAACGCGGCCGCAATCGTGGTATCAGCCCGGGCCCATGAAGCACTCGATCGCAGCGATCCTGTCGGGCCAGGTCGCCGTGGGCTCCACCGCGGTGGTCGAAGGGTGGGTCCGGACCCGACGCGACTCCAAGGCCGGGGTGTCCTTCGTCGCGGTCCACGACGGCTCGGGCTTCGAGCCGCTCCAGGTCGTGGCGCCGGCCGAGCTCCCCGGCTTCGCCGACACCGTCGGTCGCCTGACCACCGGCTGCGCGGTCCGGGTCACCGGCGAGGTCGTGGCGTCCCAGGGCAAGGGCCAGACGGTCGAGCTACGCGCCACCGCGGTCGAGGTGGTGGGCTGGGTCGACGACCCCGACACCTACCCGATGCAGCCCAAGCGCCACTCGATGGAGTACCTGCGCGAGGTCGCCCACCTGCGCCCGCGCACCAACGTGATCGGCGCGGTGACCCGGGTCCGCCACTGCCTGGCGATGGCGGTCCATCGGTTCTTCCACGAGCAGGGCTTCTTCTGGATCCATACGCCGATCATCACGGCGTCGGACGCCGAGGGCGCCGGCCAGATGTTCCGGGTCTCGACGCTCGACGCCGCCAACCCGCCGCGGACCGCCGCCGGCGGCGTCGACTGGGACCAGGACTTCTTCGGCAAGCAGGCCCACCTGACGGTGTCGGGCCAGCTCAACGTCGAGACCTACTGCATGGCGATGAGCAAGGTCTACACCTTCGGGCCGACCTTCCGCGCCGAGAACTCCAACACCCGGCGCCACCTCGCCGAGTTCTGGATGATCGAGCCCGAGATCGCGTTCGCCGACCTCGCGGCCGACGCCGACCTGGCCGAGGCGTTCCTGAAGTCGATCTACCGGACGCTCCTGACCGAGCGCGCCGACGACCTGGCGTTCTTCGAGAAGCACGTCGACCCGACCTGCCGGCAGCGCCTGACCGCGCTCGTCGAGTCGACCTTCGCCCGCATGGACTACGGCGACGCGATCAAGGTCCTCGAGGGCAGCGGCAAGAAGTTCGAGTTCCCGGTGTCGTGGGGGATGGACCTCCAGGCCGAGCATGAGCGCTTCCTCACCGAGGAGGTCATCAAGGGCCCGGTCGCGGTGATGAACTACCCGAAGGACATCAAGGCGTTCTACATGCGGCAGAACGACGACGGGCGGACCGTCGCCGCGATGGACGTCCTGGCGCCCGGCATCGGCGAGATCATCGGCGGCAGCCAGCGCGAGGAGCGCCTCGACGTCCTCGACGCGCGCATGGACGCCCTCGGGCTGCCCAAGCAGGACTACGGCTGGTACCGCGATCTGCGGCGCTACGGCACCGTGCCCCACGCCGGCTTCGGCCTCGGCTTCGAGCGGGCCATCCAGTACGCCACCGGCATCGACAACATCCGCGACGTCATCCCGTTCCCGCGGGCGCCGCGCCAGGCCGAGTTCTAGCCTCTGCCTCGGGGTCGGGGTCGGGTTCCGGTTCGGTCTCGGTCTCGGTCTCGGTCTCGGTCTCCGCCTCGGTCTCGGACTCGGACTCGGTCTCGGTCTCGGACTCGGTCTCGGCCTCGGCCTCCGCCTCGGTCTCGGTCTCGGTCTCCGCCTCCGCCCCGCCTCCGCCTACCCGCCCGCCCTCGCGGCCCGACGCGCCGCCGCCAAGATCGGCGCCAGCGGCGGATGATCGCCGGCCTCCGACGACGCGTAGCGATACGCCAGCTCACCGTCGGTGCCGACCACCAGCACCCCGCCCTGCTGGAGCGGATCGCCCTGGGTCCGCCCCTGGCGAAACCCGCCACGCATGGCCCGCACCGCGTGGCCGACGACCGACGGCCGCGCCACCGTGGTCAGGCCGCGCCGGAGCCGGAACGCGCGATACACCGCCAGATCCGGATCGGTGTAGAGCCGCCCGGGGTAGCCGGTGGTCTCGCGAAAGCCGGCGAGGAACATCGGCGCGCCGTTGCCGATCACCGCGAGCTCGGCGCCGGCGGCGGCGAGCTGGTCCTCGGCCCGGTGCAACTGCACCACCTGCTCGCGGCAGAACAGTCAACCGAAGTGGCGGACCAGCGCGATCACCGCCGGACGGTCGCGCCACAAGGCCGCCAGCGGCACCGGCGCGCCATCCTCGCCGAGCACGCGCAGGCCGGGATCGATCGCCACGAGGCCACGGTAGCGACTGGCCGGGCCGACGCGCAAGACCGCGGATGGCGATTGTCCTGGGCACCGCCCACCCCCTATGCTGGACGGGTGTCCTGGGTCGTCCCCCTGAGCTTGGGCGGACTCGCCATCGCCGTGATGGCGCTGTTCACCATGCTCGGCGCGCGCAAGGCCCGGCTGGCCGCGGTCGCCCGCCCGGTCGCCGGCCCGCGGATCCTGGTCCACGACATCAACGATGATCGCTGCACCGGCTGCGACGCCTGCGTCGCGGTGTGCCCGACCAACGTCCTCGATCTGGTCGACAACAAGAGCCGGGTGCTCCGGTTCCACGACTGCATCCAGTGCGAGGCCTGCATGTGGGCCTGCCCGACCGAGGCCCTGGTGATGTTCCCCGAGGGCGCCGAGCCACCGCCGCTCAAGGTCCCCGAGCTCGACGACACCTACCAGACCGGCGTGCCCGGCCAGTACCTGATCGGCGAGGTCGCCGGCAAGCCTCTGGTCAAGAACGCCGCCAACCTCGGGCGCGCGGTGATCGAGCAGATGCTGCGGACCGGCCTGGCGCCGGCCGGGCGCGGGCCGACCACCGTCGACGTCGCGATCATCGGCTCGGGCCCCGGCGGGCTGTCGGCGGCGCTCACCTGCATCCAGCGCGGGTTGTCCTACGTGCTCCTCGAGAAGGAGCAGCAGATCGCGTCGACGATCGCGCGCTACCCCAAGGGCAAGCTGGTCATGGCCGAGCCCTACGACACCCAGAACCTGTCGCTCCTGCCGGTGTTCGACTCGAGCAAGGAGCAGCTCGTCGCGATCTGGCGCGAGCTGATCGAGCGCACCGGCGTGCGCATCAACCTGGGCGAGGCGGTCGAGGCGGTGCAGCGCGCGGGCGACGGCTGGTTCGACGTCCGCACCACGGTCGCGGCCTACCGCGCCCAGCGCGTGGTCCTGGCCACCGGCACCCGCGGCAAGCCGCGCACGCTCCAGGTCCCGGGCGAGAACCTGCCCAAGGTCGCCAGTCTCCTCGACGATCCCGACGAGTGGCGCGGCCGGGACGTGCTGGTGGTCGGCGGCGGCGACTCCGCGGTCGAGGCCGCGGTGGCGCTGGCCGACGCCGGGGCCCGGGTGATGATCAGCTACCGCGGCAAGTCGTTCAATCGCGCCGCGCCCAAGAACCGGCAGACCATCGAGGGCTACGCCGCGCAGCAACGGCTCAAGGCCAAGTACGGCTCCCAGGTCGTCGCCTTCGAGGCCGAGGCCGTGATCCTCCAGCTCGACGACGGCTCGCAGAAGCGCTACCCGAACCACGCCGCCTTCGTCTTGATCGGCGCCGATCCGCCGGTGACCTGGCTCGAGAAGCTCGGGGTCCGGTTCGTGCTGCGCCCGCATCAGTACTCGCTCGGCAAGACCGACGGGTTCGTGCGCCGGCTGGTGCCGAGCGCCGCGCCGTGCCCCGAGGACGCCGCCCGCGCCGCCGAGCTCATCACCGGCCGGCCGCAGGCGCCCGTCGCGACCAGCCGCGATCGCGATCGGCTGCCGTCCGACGTCGAGCGGGCCCTGGCCACCGTCGGGCTCGACGATCCCAGCGCGGAGTCGGGCTCGACCGGGGCCAAGAAGTGGCTGCGGGCCGCCACCGGCCTGTTCACCCAGAGCGGCAAGAAGGTCGAACAGCCGATCCCGCTGTCGGAGTTCGCCAAGCGTCAGCGCTCGAGCGTCGGCAAGCGCGACGCCCTGTCGGCCGGCGAGCGGACCCGCGTGCTGCGCATGCTCCGCGACGAGGGCGGCCGCCTCGCCGACGAGGAGTCCCGGGTGTCGTTCGTCGACCTGGCGGCCCTGCGCGCGGCCGGGCCGGCGCCCGAGCCGACCCCGGCGCCGTACACCTCGGCCCCGCCGCGCCATCTCGCGCCGGGCCACCGCGCCGCGGTCGGTCCGGCGCCCGCGGCCCCCGCGCCGGCGCCCAGCCGCGCCCATCGCACCAGCCAGGCGCCGCCGGCCTCGGGCGACATCGTCGCCAAGCCAGCGGTGATCGTCGGGCTGGCCAAGGCCACCGCGGCCGGGCCGCGCACCCGATCGGGCAAGGCCGACGAGATCGAGCTCGGGCCGGGCGTGCGGATGAAGCCGGGCAAGGCCCAGCGCGCCGCCGCCGAGGCCGAGCGTCGCCCACCGGCGTCGCGACCGCCGCCGCCGTTCGTCGAGGAGCCGACCCGCCAGGTCGACCCGCCGGCCGGGCGCGCGCTCAAGCGACCGGCGCCGCGGGCCGAGTTCCGCGAGGAGCCGACCCGCGCGGTCGGCGTCGATCCGCGCCTCCTGGCCGAGAGCGCCGACGAGGCGACTCGGATGGCGTCCTTCGATCCGCGGGCGATCATGCAGCACGAGGACGCCACCCGGCTCCACGCGGTCGACGCGCGAGCCCTCATGGCGCACGGCGAGGCGACCCGGCTCCACGCGGTCGATCCGCTGTCCTTGTTCGACGAGGAGGCCACCCGCGCCGACGACGGGCTGTACTCCGGCGACAGCGCCACCGGCTCGATCGATCTCGGCCCGCGCGATCAGTCGCGCCGCTACGCCCGCCTGCCCGAGGAGGACGCGACCAAGCTGGGAGATCTCGGCGCGATCCTCGCGGGCGAGCGCGATCGCGCGCGGCCAGCGGCCCGACCGGCAGCCCGACCGCCGGCCTCGGTCCACGACGACGCGACCCGCGCGGTCGACCTGGGGCGGGCCAACAGCATGAGCGACGTCGACTGGGATCTCGATTGAGGCCGTGATCACCGGTAGGCTCCGTCCACCCGCCGGGGCCCTCGACCCATGCTGTTCCCGCTGACCGCCCGCCTGATCGACGAGGCCCGCCGCTTCGAGCTGCGCTCGGCCTGCCGCGACTGCGCGTTCTGGCTGGCCGGCCGCGACGCCTGCCTGCACGACTGGCCCGACGAAGGACAGCGGCGCTGGCCCCTCGACGCCGCCGGCCCCGACGGCGAGCCCCCGACCACCGCGGCGTTCTGCAAGGAGTTCGAGCTGCGGTGACGGGCGGCCGCGCCGGCGCGGTCGCCGTCCGACGAATCCGGGGTTGGCGGGCAGCTCTCGGGCGGTGGTCAGGCCACGCCCGTCGACGATCGCGCGCCGGTTTGCAACATCGGCGCGTGCGCGCGTCGCGACCGCGCATCGCGGCTGATACGATGGCGAGACGAATGCACGTCCTGCTGTCGAGCGAGCTGCACTATCTGCGCGGCCCCGACGGACACGTCTACACCGACAGCCTCCACCCGTACCGCTTCTGGACCCGGTACCACCGGGTGTTCGAGCAGGTCGCGGTGGTGGCGCGGGTAGCGTCCCGGCCGTTGCCGTCGACGGCGGTCCGGGCCGACGGCCCGGGGGTCGAGTTCGTGGCGCTGCCCGACTTCCTCGGCCCCGGCCAGCTCCCGCGGGTCGCGCGCGGCCTGCTCGCGCCGCTGGCGGCGGTCGCCCGACGCCCCGGCGCGGCGATCCTGCGCCTGCCCGGCTTCGTCGGCACGCTGGCGTGGTCGGCGCTGGTGGCGCGCCGACGTCGCTTCGGCGCGCAGGTGGTCGGCGATCCGGCGCTGGCCTTGGCCGGCACCGCCAGCCAGCGACGGTTCCGCCGCCTGGTGATCGCCTTGACCGCCCGTCAGGTCCGGACCGCGACCGCGCTCACCTACGTCACCACCAGCGCGCTCCAGGCCGCCTATCCGCCGGGCCGCCAGCCGGTGGTCGAGGTGGTGTCCGACGTCGACCTGCCCGACGCGCTGTTCGCCGCGCCGGCGATCGAGATCGTCGAGCGCCCGCGGCTGCGCGCGGTGTTCGTCGGCTCGCTCGATCAACCGTACAAGGGCCTCGACCTCTTGCTCCGCGCGCTGGCGCTGACCACGCGCGCGATCGAGCTGACCGTGATCGGCGACGGCCACCTGCGCGGCGAGCTCGAGGCCTTGGCCGGCCAGCTCGGGGTCGCCGACCGCGTCGCCTTCCGCGGCCGGCTGCCGTCGTCGGCTGCGGTCCAGGCCGCGCTGCCGGGCCACGACGTCTTGGTCCTGCCGTCGCGCACCGAGGGCATGCCGCGGGCGCTCCTCGAGGCGATGGCGCTCGGCCTGCCGGCGATCGGCGCGTCGGTCGGCGGCGTGCCCGAGGTGCTGAGCGCCGAGGATCGCTTCCCGCCCGAGGATCCGCCGGCCCTGGCGGCGCTGCTCGATCACCTCGATCGCCCGCGGCGGGAGGCGATGGCGACCCGGCAGCGCGCCACCGCCCATCGGTTCCGCGAGAGCGAGCGCGATCGCCGCCTCGAGCGCTTCTACCGCGCGGTCGCCGAGGCCAACCGATGACCCGCCCGCGCATCGTCGTGGCGGTCACCGACGCGGTCAGCGCCGCCCTGGTCACTGGCCAGCTCGCCGATCTGCGCGCCCGCGGCGCCGATCCGTACTTCATCGCCAACCCCGGGCCGGCGGCCGACGCGCTGTGCGCGCGCGAGGGCGCGACCATGGTCCCGGTGGCGATGGCCCGGGCGCCGGCGCCGGCGGCCGACACCCGCGCGCTCGCCGATCTGGTGGTGGCGCTGCGCCGGATCCGACCGCACCTGGTGAACGCCGGCACGCCGAAGGCGGCGATGCTGGTCGGCACCGCCGCGACCATCGCCCGGGTGCCGTGCCGGATCCACACGCTGCACGGCCTGCGCTTCGCGACCATGACCGGCGCGCGCGGCGAGCTGGTGCGGCGCTCGCAGCAGGCGGCCTGCGCCAGCGCCCACCTGACCCTGTGCGTGAGCGCCAGCCTGCGGGCCCGCGCGATCGAGCACGGCCTGGCGCCGGCGTCGCGCCTGGTGGTGCTGGGCGACGGCAGCGCCAACGGGGTCGACGTCGAGTGGCTCGCGCCCGGCCCGGCGCCGACCGCGGCGGCGGCGGCGATCCGCGCGGCCTGTGGCATCGCCGCGACCGCCCAGGTGATCGGCTTCGTCGGCCGGATCGCCAGCGACAAGGGCCTGGCCGAGCTAGCTGAGGCCTGGCGTCAGCTCCGGCGCGCCGATCGCCACCTGGTCATCGTCGGCGGCGACGACGCCACCGACCCGGTCGACGGCGCGGTGCTGACGTTCCTACGCGACGATCCGCAGGTCCACTTCCTCGGCGTGCGCCGCGATCTCCCGGCGGTGTTCGCGACCATGGACGTCCTGGCGCTGCCGACCAAGCGCGAGGGCTTCGGCAACGTGCTCATCGAGGCCGGGGCGATGGCGGTGCCGGTGGTGGCGTCGCGCGTCGACGGCTGCGTCGACGCGGTCGCCGACGGCGAGACCGGCGCGCTGGTCCCGGCCGGCGACGCCAGCGCGCTGGCCGCGGCGCTGGCGCGCTACCTCGACGATCCCGAGCTGCGCGCGCGCCACGGCGCGGCCGGTCGGGCCCGGGCGGTCGCCCGCTTCGATCACCGCCTGGTGATCGCGCGCCTCGCCGAGCAGTACCGGACGATGTTGCGCAGCCGCGGGCTGCCGGTGCTGGGATGACCGCCGACGCGCGCGTCGCGCTCTACGGCGCGCCGCTCGCGCAGTTCGTCGCCGTGCGCAAGGAGCTGGCGGCGGCGGCCAAGGCCGCCGGCGACAAGGCCGGCGCGGCGGCGATCGCCAAGCTGGCCCGCCCGACCCCGGCGGCCTGGGCGGTCAATCAGCTCTGGCGCCACGCCGGCGACGCCTGGGCCGAGCTTGCGCGGGCCACCGCCGCGATCGCCGCCGGCGACCTGACCGCGACCGGCCGGCAACGCGCGGCCCTGGCCACCCTGCGGGCGCGCGCGGTCGAGCTCGCCCGGGCCTGCGACCAGCCGGCCAGCGAGGCGATGCTGGCCCGCCTGGACACCAACCTGCGGGCCCTGACCGCGGCTGGCTGGGGCGAGGTCCCGCCCGGGCAGCTCGTCGAAGATCTCGAACCTCCCGGCTTCGAAGCGATGGCCGCTTTCGCAGGTTCCCTCGTCGACAGCGGAAGCCCCACGTCGCGGGCCGCGGCCGGGACCGCGGCCGCGGCCGGGACCGAGGCCGCGGCCGAGACCGAGGCCGAGACCGAGACGGAGACCGGGACCGAGGCCGAGGCCGAGACTGAGGCCGAGTCCGAGGCGGAGGCCGCCCGCGCCGCCGCCGAGGCTGCCCTGGCCGCCGCCGCCGAGGCCGCTCGCGCCGCCGCCGCGGCGGCCCGTCGGGCCCGCATCGCCACCGCCCGCGCCGAGGCCGCCGCCGCCCGGACCCGCCTGGCCGAGGCCACCGCGGCGCTGACGCTGGCCCGCGCCGCCGCCGATCGCGCCGAGCTGGTGGTCGCCGAGGCCCGCGCCGCCGCCGCCGCCGCCGAGCGCGCCCTGGCCGCCGCCGAGGCGTGAGGCGTGACAAGCCGACGCCGCCGCGCGACACTGGCGTCATGTCGCTGGCGCTCAGACCGAGCTGGGCCGTCGATCTGCCGTGCGCGAGCCGCGAGGTGGTGGCGCGGCTGGCCGCTGATCTCGGCGACGGCCGCCTGACCTTCAAGCGGTCGCGCATCCCGGGCGGCGGGGTCGAGCACGCCGAGCGCGACGACGATCACTTCCTGCTGAGCGTGCCGGCCGGCGAACAGCGCGTGTGGTCGCCGTGGCTGGCCATCGACGTCAGCGCCCGCGATGGCGGCGCCCACGTCTTCGCCCGGTTCGGTCCCCACCCGTCGGTGTGGACCGGCTTCGCCTTCGGCTACCTGACCCTGACCGTCGGGCTGGTGGTCGCCCTGGTGGTCGCGGCCTCGGGCGCGGCGGTCAAGGGCGGCGACCAGACCTGGGCGCTGTGGCTGGCCGCCGGTCTGGCCCTGGCCGGCGCCGGGCTGTGGGGCCTGTCGCAGCTCGGCCAGCGCCTCGGCGCGGCCCAGATGGAGTCGCTGCGCAGCGCCTTCGATCGCGCGCTGTCGGACTGTCGCGCGGCGGCCGCGGCCGCGGCGCCCGGGTGATCGGCGCCGGCGTGCTTCGGCGCCCGCGTGATCGCCGCCCGCGTGATCGCCGCCACCATCGGCCGGCTTGACAGCGCCCGAGGCGCGCGCGACAAGGCCCCATGTTCGACGGCTTCGTCCGCCACGGCGAGCTCTGGCATCCGGCCGGTCAGGTCGACGAGGCCGACCCCTACCGCGCGATCTGGAACCGCGAAGCCGACGAGGACGCGGTCTACTCGGCGACCGGCATCGTGTCCCACGGCCGCGAGGACTACGCGACCCTGACCGCGACCCGGCAGCGGCTGTGGCGCGAGTTCCCGCGCCGCCACCTGGGCACGGTGCTCGAGGTCGGCTGCGGCTACGGCCGGGTCGCGATGCTCCTGTCACGCGAGCGCGGCGTCACCTGCGAGCGCTACATCGGCGTCGACATCGCCCGCCAGATGCTGGCGCGGTTCGCCCGCTACCGCCGCGAGTTCGACCTGTTCCCGGGGGCCGGGTTCGACCTGGTGTGCGCGTCGATCGACGACGTCCCCCTCGAGGACGACTCGATCGACGTCGTCGTCTCGTCGGGCGTGTTCCTGCACATGGGCAAGCAGTACGTCGAGCGGGCCTTCGCGCACCTGGCCCGCGCGCTCCGGCCCGGCGGCGCGATCGTCTTCGACACGTCGTTCCCCAACGCCCGGGCGATCGGCGGCCTGCCGGCGCGCCTGTACGGTCGCCTGGCGCCGCCCAAGGCCAACCGGGTCAAGCACTGGACCCGCGGTGAGCTCGAGCGCCTCATGCGCGACTCGGGCCTCGAGGCCAAGGTCGGGCGCTACACCATCGAGCCGACGGTGTTCGCGGTCCTGCCGAACCGGTTCCGCCGCCGCACGATCCCGCTGGCGGCGACGATCAATCGCCTCCTCGATCCACCGCCGCGCGCCCTCGAGGACGTGGTCGCGACGATGTACAGCGTGCACTCGCCGATCGCGCCGGTGCCGTGACGCTGCCCCTGGCCTTCGCCCCCGAGGTCGCGGCCGCGGTCGCCGACGGTCGACCGGTGGTCGCCCTCGAGTCGACCATCATCGCCCACGGCCTGCCCTACCCGGCCAACCTCGAGGTCGGCCGCGCCCTCGAGGACGCGGTCCGCACCGGCGGCGCCACCCCGGCCACGATCGCGGTGGTCGACGGCGCGCTCCGCATCGGCCTGGACGACGACCTCCTGACCCGGCTGGCCGCCGACGGCCCGGCCTTCGCCAAGGCCGGCGCGACGGACCTCGCGGTCGCGGTGGCCGGTCGCCGGTGCGCCGCGACCACGGTCAGCGCCACCGCGGTCCTGGCCGCCCGCGCCGGGATCCGGGTGTTCGCGACCGGCGGCATCGGCGGCGTCCACCGCGGCGACGGCGCCGACGTGTCCCACGATCTGGTCGCCCTGGCCCGGACCCCGATCGCGGTGGTGTCGGCCGGCGCCAAGGCCATCCTCGACCTGCCGCGCACCCTCGAGACCCTCGAGACCCTCGGGGTCCTGGTGATCGGCTACCACACCGCCGAGCTGCCGGCGTTCTACACGCGCTCATCGGGCCTGACGCTCGAGCACCGCGTCGACGACGCCGCCGCGCTGGCCGCGATCTGCCGGACCCGCTGGGACGGCCTGGGCCAAGGCGGCGTCCTGGTCGCCAACCCGGTGCCGGTCGCCGCCGCCCTCGACGTCGACGCGATCGATCGCGCGATCGCGACCGCGCTGGCCGAGGCCGCGGCTGCCGGGGTCAGCGGCAAGCGCCTGACCCCGTTTCTGCTCGGCCGCCTAGCCGAGGTCACGGGCGGCGCCGCGGTGGCGGCCAACCGGGCCCTGGCCCTGGCCAACGCCGAGGTCGCGGCGGCCCTGGCTGTGGCGCTCGCCACGTCGCCGGGGTGAGCCGACCTCGACGAAGTTGCCGGGCGGCGCCGGGCGTGGCACACGACGGACTCATGCGCTCGCGCCTGTGGTCGTGTCTCGCTGCCGCGGTGCTCCTGACCGCGCTGGCTCCGCTGTCCGTCGCCAAGCCCCGCCCCCCCAAGGTCGTGAAGGATCCGCCGCCGCCGCCGCTGGTCGGCCTGACCCGGGTCGGCGAGCTGCGGCCCAGCAACGGCTTCCTCGACGACGGCGTGGCCACGGTCGCCGGCGGTGTGGTCGCGATCGTACGCGAGGCCGGCGGCGCCACCGTGACCGCGACGACCGTGGCCGCCACCGACGGCGCGGTGTCCGCCACCGTCGACCTCAGCAAGCTGGCCCCGGCCGCGAGCCGGCTGGTGCCACTGCCCGACGGCGCCCTGGTGGTGATCGAAGCGGTCGACGGCGGCGAGCGCGCGATCGTCGTCGATCGCACAGGAAAGAAGCTGCGGGCCCACAAGCCCGGCACTCGGATCGGCGTCCTCACCGTCGGCGGCAAGCCGGCGCTCGTGACCTACGTCGTCGATCCCAAGGCCAAGGGCGGCGAGGCCCACGCGGTCGCGGTGGTCGATCCCCGCACCGGCAAGAAGCTCGGCGGCAAGCCGGCCCGCCTGGTCCTGGCCGGCGCCGAGCGCCGCGACCTCCGCCTCGACTTCCGCCCGATCTACTTCGTCGACGAGATGACGGTCGCGGTCGGGGTCCGCGGCGGGGTCTGGCGCAAGGCCGACGACCAGCGCGGCCCCGACACCTGGGCGGCCTACGACCTCGGCACCGGGCGCTGGGTCAGCGACCAGTCGATCGCCGACCCGATGGGCCTGGCGCGCCGCATCCCGATCCTCGCGGCCCACGACAACCAGCGGGTCTTCGCCCGCATCGCCGATGACCTGACCGCCCTCGAGCTGTGGCGCGATGGCCAGCCGACCGAGCTGACCCTCGACCAGCCCGTCGACGTCTACGATCCGCTGTCGGTGCAGTACGCGCAGAAGGGCGCGACCACCTGGCTGTCCATGGTGGTCGACCCCACCAACCCGTCGGCGGTGCGCCGCCAGAAGGCCGACCCGCGCTACCTCGATCTGTTCGAGGTGGTCGGCGACCGCGCGGTCCGACGCGCCCGCCTCCTGGTCGACAAGGTCGCGCCGCGCTGGGGCTTCGCCGGCGACACGCTGTGGGTCCTCGAGCGCCACCCGGTCTTGCCCCGCGGCGGCGCGGCGCTGACGCTGTACAGGTTGTAGGCGGAGGCGGAGACCCGAGGCCGAGACCGAGGCCGAGGCCGAGACCGAGGCCGGGTCCGAGTCCGAGACCGAGGCCGAGGCAGAGACCGAGTCCGAGGCCGAGACCGAGACCGAGGCCGAGACCGAGTCGAGACCGAGGCCGAGGCCGAGACCGAGACCGAGACCGAGGCGCTCAGATCACGGCGACGGGCCGATCGGCGGAACCATGGGCGCGGCGGCGTCGAGCTCGACCGGCGGCGCGGCATCGATCGGTGGCGGCGGCGCGGCATCGACGGGCGGCGGCGGCACCGGAGCCGGGCGCGGGCGCTCGGGCGGCGGCGCACCGACCGGCAGCTCCGGCGGGAGCACCGGATCGCTCGTCACCCGGTTGAGCCGCGCGTGGACCACGCCGGCCGACACGACGATGAACTTGTAGCGAGCCACGGCGTGGCCGGGCAGCCCGAAGGTGAACTCGTGGGCCGCCCCCGGCTCGCCCAGCCACAGGACCGGCGTCGAGCCGACCCGCACCCCATCGGCCAGGACCACCGCGCCTGGCGGCGTCGAGCGCAGGAGGAGCTGGACCCCGGCGCGATCGCGATCGCGGACGCGCCCGCTCGGCCGCGGCACCGGATCGGGATCGAGGGCGAAGGCCCCGGTCGGATCGTGGCCGGGCAACTCGGTGATCCCGGCGTCGACCGGCGGCGCCCCGGCGTCGACCGCGGTCAGCGCGGTGCGCGGGGCCGGCGGGGCCTTGGGGTCGGAGCCGCCGTCGCTCCCGCAGGCGAGCGCGGCCAGGGCGGCGAGCGCCGCGACGGACTTCATCGGCGGCGACGCTACCGCGGTCGCCGGCGCCACGCTACTCGGCCTTCTTCTTCTTCTTGCCCGGCAGGATGTTCATCAGCTTGCAGATGATGCCGAGCATGATCTCATCGGCGCCGCCGCCGATCGACATGAGCCGGGTGTCGCGGTACGCGCGCGACGCGACGTTGTCCCACATGAAGCCCATGCCGCCCCAGTACTGCAGGCAAGCGTCGGACACCTCGCGGGCCAGGCGCCCGGCCTTGAGCTTGGCCATCGACGCCAGCATCGTCACGTCGGCGCCGCCGACGTAGTCCTCGACCGCGCGGTAGACCAGCGAGCGCAGGAGTTCGATCTCGGTCTTGAGCTCGGCCAGGCGGAAGTGGATCACCTGGTTGTCGATGAGCGGGGCGCCGAAGGTCTGGCGGTCCTTGCAGTAGGCGATCGTCTGATCGATCACCTTCTCCATGCCCTTCAGCGCCGACGCCGCGCCGAACAACCGCTCCTCCTGGAACTGCACCATCTGCATCATGAAGCCCGAGCCCTCGATGCCGATGCGGTGCCGCTGCGGCACCCGCACGTCCTCGAAGTACACCGGGCAGGTGTCCGACGCGCGCATGCCGAGCTTGTCGAGCTTGGCGCCGATCGTCACGCCCTTGGTCTTGGTCGGGACGATGATGAGCGTCTTGTTCAGGTGGACCGGGCCGTCGCCGGTGTTGGCCAGCACGCACAGCCAGTCGGCCTGGGCGGCGTTGGTGATCCACATCTTCGACCCGTTGATCACGTAGTCGTCGCCGTCCTTCTTCGCGGTGGTCTTGAGCGCGGCGACGTCAGAGCCGCCGCCGACCTCGCTGACCGCGATCGCCGCGACCTGATCGCCGGCGATCGCCGGGGCCAGGAACTCGCGGCGCAGCTCGTCGGCGCCCCAGCGCGCCAGGGCCGGGGTCGCCATGTCGGTCTGGACCCCGATCGCCATCGGGATCGAGCCGCCGGCGCAGGTACCGAGCTCCTCGGCGACCACCATCGCGTAGGAATAGTCGAGGCCCATGCCGCCGTAGGCCTCGGGCTTGTTGACCCCGAGCAGGCCGAGGTCGCCGGCCTTCTTGAACACCTGGTGGGCCGGGAACGCGCCGGCGGCCTCCCACGCGTCGCAGTGCGGGTTCACCTCCTTGTCGATGAAGTCGCGGACGGTCTTGCGGAGCTGCTTGTGCTCGTCGGTGAAGCGCATCGCGACGACCGTACACGCGGCGCGCCCGCCCGGCCACCGGCCGGTGCTTTCTTGCGCCTTACACCCGGCCGACCGCCGTATGCTGGCGGCCCCGATGGCGACCACGCAGCCGCGCAACCCGCTCCACGGCATCACCCTCGAGCACCTGCTGACCGAGCTGGTCGCCCACTACGGCTGGCCCGAGCTGGCCCGCCAGATCCGCATCAACTGCTTCGCGCAAGATCCGTCGATCGCGTCGAGCTTGAAGTTCCTGCGCCGGACCCCGTGGGCGCGCGACAAGGTCGAGGGCCTGTACCTGTTCATGCTGCGCGAGCGCGCCCGCGCGGCGCGGCGTTGATCGTCGGCGCCGCGGTCACAGCCCGTAGCGCTTGAGCTTCTCGTACAAGGTCGACTGCGCGATGCCCAGGGCCTTGGCGGCCCGGGTCCGGTTGCCGCCCTCGCGGGCCAGGGTCTGGGCGATCGCGGCGCGCTCGATCGCCGCCAGCGACTGCCCGGCCAGCGGCAGCTCGGCCAGGTCGGCGGGGTCGCGGTCGGGGTCGCGGTCGAGCTCGCGCGCGCGATCGCGGCGCGGCGCCGCCGCCGGAAACATCAGGTGGCGAACGTCGAGGACCGGGCCGTCGAGCATGGCCAGCGCGGTGGTCACGACGTTGCGCAGCTCGCGGACGTTGCCCGGCCAGTCGTAGGCCGCCAGGGCCGCCATCGCCGCCGGCGTGGCGTGGGCTCGCCCCTCGAGGAGGGCGTCGACCAGGAGCGGCAGATCCTCGGGCCGGGCGCGCAGCGGTGGCACCTCGACCACCGCGGCCGTGACCCGGAAGTACAGATCGTGACGGAACCGGCCGGCCGCGACCTCGGCCGCCAGATCGCGGTTGGTCGCCGCGATCACTCGGACGTCGACCGCCAGCTCGACCGAGCCGCCGACCCGCCGGACCTCGCGCTGCTCGAGGGCGCGCAGGAGGCGCGGCTGCAGCTCGAGAGGCAGCTCGCCCAGCTCGTCGAGGAACAGGGTGCCACCGGCGGCCCGCTCGAAGGCCCCGGCCCGCTCGGCGACCGCGCCGGTGAACGCGCCCTTCTCGTGGCCGAACAGCTCGCTCTCGATGAGCGAGGCGGTGACCGCGCCGCAGTCGAACACCACCAGCGGCCCACCGGCGCGCGGGCTGGCCTCGTGGACCGCGTGGGCCAAGAGGTCCTTGCCGGTGCCGGTCTCGCCGGCGAGGAGGATCGTGACCTCCGAGCCCGCCAGCTTGTCGAGCATCGCGAACACCGCGACCATCGCCGGCGCCGCCGAGGTCGCGCCGCCGAAGCGCAGCGGCGCCGGGGCCGGGGCGTCGGACTCGACGAACAACCGGCTGCCGCCGATCACCGCGACCACGCCGGGCGCCAGCAGGGCCTCGCGGATCGCGGCGCCGCCGACCAGCGTGCCGTTGGTCGAGCCGAGGTCGCGCAGCACCACGCCGCTCGCGGTCGGCTCGAGCTCGCAATGCAGTCGCGACACGTGGGGATCGGCGACCACCAGATCGGCGTCGCTGCCGCTGCCGACCCGCAGTCGACGCCGGCTGAGCGGCTGCCGCACCAGGGTGCCGTCAGCGCCGATCAGGCTGACCCAGCGCGGCGCGGGGGCGGCGATCGGCGCGAGCTGTTGCGTCGGGGCGCGAGAGCGGGCCATGACCGGATTCCGGTGACCACCCTCCGGATTTCGGAGAGTGGTGCCATTGTGTCACCGCGCCAGGCTGCGGCCAGCGAATAAGTCGCCGAGATCGTGCGGGCCCGAGGAGACCGCGGCGGCGGCGCTCATGGCACGCCCCTTGATGTAGCTCCGGTCCATGTCTGGTCTCGCGTTCCTGCCTCTCGTCGCGGTCGGGTGGTTCGCCCAGCCGGCGGCGCTGCCAGGCTCGGTCGTCGACGCCACCACCGCGGCCCTCGAACGCGCCGCCGAGGTGCTGGCGGCCGACCGGGTCGAGGTCACGATCTTCGACGTCAACCACCCGTCGAGCCACACCTTCACGATCGGCAAGGACGGCGACGTCGACGCCGACACGATGAAGCGCCTGCGCGCGCTGTTTCAGTGCAAGCGCACCCACCGCCAGCACGCGGTCGACCGCGGGCTCTTGCGCATGATCGCCGACGTCGGCGCCCGCTGGCCCGGCCAGACCATCGAGTACGTGTCGGCCTTCCGCGCCACCGACGCTCGGTCGTCGCGCCACCGCCAGGGCCGGGCCTTCGACTTCCGCATCCGTGGCGTCACGACCTCCGAGGTCCGCGACTACGTCTGGGCCACCCACCGCGAGGTCGGCGTCGGCTGGTACCCGGGCAGCGACTTCGTCCACCTCGATCACCGCCCGGGCGACAAGGACTACGCCTGGACCGACCTCAACGGTCGCGAGATCCGCAACCCGTACTGGTCGGTCAAGGCCCGTCGCCCGGCCGAGGCCGAGACGACCGCGAAGCCGCGGCGCGGCGCCGGCTCGTAGACCTCAGGTCAGCGCCAGGTCACCGTCGCGCCACTCGACCCGGCGATCGTCGACGGCCACCCGCGACCACGCGAAGTCGGCGACCAGCGCGCGCGCCGCGATCGGCGCCGACGTCGGGGTCAGGCCGGCCGCCCAGGCCAGCCACCCGCACAGGCCCGGCCCGTCGTAGCGCGCGCGCAGGTGCGACGCCGGGATCGAGCCGTGGAGCTTGGCCAGCTTGCCGCCGAGCTCGGCGAGGAGCAGCAGGTGATGGCGGTAGCGCGGTCGCGGCAGGCCGAGGGCCTCCTGGAGCCGGACCTGGGTCGCCGTCGACGGCGCGATATCGCGGCCGCGCACCACCCGATCGATCCCGGCGGCGGCGTCGTCGACCACCACCGCGAGCTGGTACGCGATCACGCCGTCGCGCCGGACCACGATCGGATCGCCCATGTCGCGGGCCGGGTCCTGGGACAGGTCGAGGCCGCTGTCGTCGGTCAAGGCCAGCCAGCCGTCGTCGAGGCGGGCCCGCACCACCGCGCCTGGCGCGCGCCAGCCGTCGGGCGGCAGCGGTCGATCGCGGCAGCGGTTGTCGTAGGCCCAGCCGCCGTCGGGGGCGCGCCGCCCACCGGCGCGATCGCGGCGCGAGCACGTGCACGGGTACAGCCGCCCGGCCGCGGCCAGGCGATCGAGGGCGGCCTCGTGATCGGCCCGGCGCTGGCTCTGGACGATCACCTGATCCCAGTCGAGCCCGAGCCAGGCCAGATCGTCGACGAGCTGGGCCTGCCACTCGGCGCGGCACCGGGTGTGATCGAGATCCTCGAGGCGCAGGAGCGCCTGGCCGCCGCTCGCGCGGGCGTCGAGCCAGACCAGGAGCGCCGACAGGAGCGTCCCCGGGTGGGCCTCGCCGGTCGTCGACGGCGCGAACCGCGACACGGTCATCGCCACCAGCGTACCGCTGGCGACGCCGGCGTGCGAGGATGCCGCGCCATGGCGTTGGCCCCGATCCGCTGGCTGTACATCGGCCTGGGCTGGATCTGCTTCGGCCTCGGGGTCGCCGGCGTGATCTTGCCCGGCCTACCCGCCACGCCGTTCATGCTCCTGGCCCTCGGCGCCTTCGCCCGCGGCTCGCCGCGCCTCGAGGCCTGGCTCCTGGCCCACCGGATCTTCGGCCCGACGCTCCGGGCCTGGCGCGCCCACCGCGTGATCTCCTGGCGCACCAAGTGGGTCTCGTGGCTGTCGATGATCGCGTCGCTGGTCTACCTGATCGGCTGGTCGTCGGCGCCGTGGTGGGTCACGGCGATCGCCGCCGCGGCCATGGCCTACGGCGCGTGGTTCGTCGCGCGCTGCCCGTCGCGGCCGCCGGCCGCGTGATCAACCCGCGCCGATCAGCCCGCGCCGATCAACCCAGGGGCGCGAGCAGATCGTCGATGTCGCCGGCCGACAGCCCGGGCAGCGCGTCGGCGCCGTCGGCGATGATGCTGTCGGCGAGCTGGCGCTTGCGCTTCTGCAGACCCAGCATGCGGTCCTCGACCGAGCCGGCCGCGATCAGGCTGAACGCGAACACCGGCTTCTGCTGGCCGATGCGGTAGGCGCGATCGGTGGCCTGGGCCTGGACCGCCGGGTTCCACCACGGATCGTAGTGGATGACGGTGTCGGCCGAGGTCAGGTTCAGGCCGGCGCCGCCGGCCTTCAGGCTGATCAAGAACACGTCGGCGCGGCCGCGCTCGAAGGCGTCGATCGGCTTCTGCCGATCGGCGGTGGCGCCGGTCAGGGTGACGTGGCCGACGCCGAGCCCGAGCAGGCCCTCGCTGATGAGCGCCAGCATGCGCGCGAACTGCGAGAACACCAGGATCCGGCGGCCGGCGCCGAGCTGCTGGGTGATCAGCTCGAGCAGCATGGTGTACTTGGCGCTGTCGGTGACCTTCTTGGCCGCCTCGACGCCGACCAGGCGCGGGTCGCAGCACACCTGGCGCAGCTTGAGCAGCGCGTCGAGGATCGCGATCTGCGAGCCGCCGATGCCGCGCTCGCGGATCTGGGCGCGGACGTCGGCGTGGGCCGCCATGCGCAGGCCCTCGTACAGCTCGCGCTGGGCGCCCGACAGATCGACGGCGCGGACGATCTCGGTCTTGGGCGGCAGCTCCTTGGCCACCGACTCCTTGGTCCGGCGCAGGAGGTAGGGCCGGACCCGCGACCGCAGGGCGTCGAGCCGACGGGTCTCGCCGTGCTGCTCGATCGGGATCCGGAAGCTGGCCTTGAACTCGTCGGCGGTGCCGAGCATGCCGGGGTTGACCAGGTCGAACAGCGCCCACAGCTCGCCCAGGTGGTTCTCGATCGGCGTGCCCGACAGCGCCAGCCGGTTGTCGGCGCCGAGCGCGCGGATCGCCTCGTGGGCCAGGCCGTCGGGGTTCTTGACCGCGTGGGCCTCGTCGAGGACCACGGTGTGGAAGCGGTGCGCGGCCAGGGCGTCCTTGTCGCGCCACACCAGCGGGTAGGTGGTGATCGCGACGTCGTGGCTGGCGATCTCGGCCAGGCGCTCGGCGCGGTGGGCGCCGTGGAGCGGCACCACCTTGAGCGACGGCGCGAACTTGCCGAACTCGCGCTGCCAGTTGCCGACCAGGCTGGTCAAGGTGACGATCAGGATCGGTCGATCGAGCCGCCCAGCCTCCTTCTCGAGGAGGACGTGGGCGATGGTCTGGAGCGTCTTGCCCAGGCCCATGTCGTCGGCGAGGATGCCGCCGGTGGCGCAGGCCCGCAGGTGCTGCAGCCAGCGCACGCCGTCCTCCTGGTAGCCGCGCAGGGTCGCGGCCAGGCCAGCGGCGGCGACCGGCGCGTCCGTGCGCGGGCCCAGCGCTAGATCGTAGCCGAGGTCGCGGACCTCGGTGGCGCCGGTCCAGCGCACCGGGCGGCCGGTGTCGTGGAGCGCCGCGCCCAGCTCGGCCAGGGCGGTGGCCCGGGTCAGGTGGGCGCCGAGCTTGCCGTCGCGCTCGCGGTACATCTCGCGCAGGACCGCGAGCAACAGGCGCAGGCGCTCGGGCGGCACCGGCAAGTAGCGCTTGTCGCCGACCGGGACTGCGATGCACTTGCGCGGCGTCCGCGCGAGCTGCTCGAGGCTCGAGGTGGCGTCGAGGATCGCCAGGAGCGCCGGCAACAGATCGACGCGGTGGCCGTCGACGTCGACCCCGAGCTCGACGCTGAACCAGTCGGGGCGCTGCTCGTCGCCGGCGACGGTGGCGGTCAACGGCACGTCCTCGGACACGGTCTGCCACGGGTAGTCGGCGGCGACCTCGACCCGCCAGCCCAGGGTCCGAAGCTGCGGCAGGGCGTAGGCCGAGAACGCGCACAGGGCGTGGACGTCGCGATCGAGGCGGACCGCGTAGTCGACCGCGCCGTCGGTCTCGCAGTCGTCGAGACACGACAGATCGATCGCGCCCAGGCCCTCGAGGATGCGGCGGGCGCTGACCTCGGCCGCGCCGTCGCGACGGACCCGCGGGGTGGCGGCGGCCCGGGTCCCGGCCCGGACCAGGAGCCCGCCATAGTCGAAGTCGAGCCGGACCGTGGCCACCTCGAGCTCGTCGCCGTCGACCCACACGGTGGCCACCGCCAGGCGCGCCACCGGGACGCACGGCACGGCCGCGGGGGCGGCGCCGGTCCCGGCGGTGATCGGTCGAGGCAGCGGTGGTGCCATGCCCCAAAATCCCTATCAACTCGCGATCGTCGGGTAAAGAAACCGGCGGCACCGCGACACTGATCAGATGGATCGTGGTGATCCGGACGCGGTACGCTGGTCGCGGCGCTTGCGCCGATCGATCCGATGCGCATCCCCCCCTCGCCTGTCCTCGCGCTCGCCCTCGGGCTGACCGCCGCGGCGTGCGCCGAGTCGCCCGAGCTCGGCGCGCAGACCGCCGCCGCCACCGTCGGTGACTACGTGACCACCGCGTGCTCGACCGCGGTCGTGCTCGAGCTGTCGCGGCAGATCGCCGCCGAGGTCGACTGCCTCGATCCGGGTCAGCTCGTGGCGTTCCCCGAGGGCAACGGCATCGCCTTCACCGGCGGCGCGATCCTGCCCTACGTCAGCGAGGCGGCGCGCGCCGACCTGCTCGACGCGGTGGCCGCGGGCGGTGGCCTGACCCTCGAGCTGACCTCGGCCTACCGCACGGTGGCGCAGCAGTACTTGCTCTACCGCTGGTACCAGCTCGGGCGCTGCGGCATCCCGATCGCCGCGGCTCCCGGGGCCAGCAACCACGAGAGCGGGCGCGCGATCGATGTCCGCAACTGGTCGGCCTGGGTGACGCTCCTCGGCGCCCACGGCTGGAGCCACGACGTGCCGGGCGACGACGTCCACTTCGATCACGCGGCGTCGC
This sequence comes from Kofleriaceae bacterium, assembly GCA_018057825.1. GTDB lineage: Bacteria > Myxococcota_A > Polyangia > Haliangiales > Haliangiaceae > UBA2376. The sequence continues at coordinate 68,593 of JAGPCY010000017.1, forward strand.
CGGATCTGCGCGGCACCGACGTGCTGGCCTTCCAGCGCCTGTGGAACCGCAACCAGCCGAGCCAGGCGATCGACGAGGATGGCGTGTGGGGCCCGATGACCGAGCTGGCGATGCGCATGGCGCCGGCCGAGGGCTTCCCGCTCGGCGCGAGCTGCGCGCCGACCGGACCCGCCGTCGCGATCGAGGAGATCATGGCGCCGCGAACGGTGGCCAGCGGTGCGTCCTTCGCGGTCATCGTGTGGGCGCGCAACACCGGGACCATGGCGTGGCCGGCGGGCACCGCGCTGGTCACCGCCGAACCGCTCGGGCGCGCCAGCGCGCTGGCCGGCGGCACCTGGCCGGCGCCCGATCGCCCAGCGGTGCTCGCCGCCGAGGTCGCGCCCGGCGACACCGTCGAGTTCGCCTTCGCCGCGGTCGCGCCCCAGGTCCCGACCGACACCGAGCTGGCCGAGGTCTTCACCCTGGCGATCGGCGACACCCACGTCGGGACGATCGGGCTGGTCGTGACGATCACCGCCGACGACGGCGGCGCGAGTGGCGGCGGATGTGCGACGGGAGGGGCGGCGGGAGGGGCGGGAGGGGCGGGCGTGGGGCTCGCGGTGGTCGGGCTGGTGCTGAGGAGGAGGAGGCGGAGGAGGCGAGACTGAGGCGGAGGCGGAGACCGAGACCGAGACCGAGACCGAGACCGAGACCGAGACCGAGACCGAGACCGAGGCGGAGACCGAGACCGAGACCGAGACCGAGACCGAGACCGAGACCGAGACCGAGACCGAGTCCGAGTCCGAGACCGAGACCGAGACCGAGTCCGAGTCCGAGGAGGAGGACGAGACCGAGACCGAGACCGAGACCGAGTCCGAGTCCGAGTCCGAGGAGGAGGACGAGACCGAGACCGAGACCGAGACCGAGACCGAGACCAAGACCGAGACCGAGACCGAGACCGAGACCGAGACCGAGTCCGAGGAGGAGGACGAGACCGAGGAGGAGGCCGAGACCGAGGAGGAGGCCTAGAGATCGGCGGTCAGGGTCACGAGGTGGCTCGGCTCCCACGGCCGCTCTTCGGCCTCGAGAAGCCGGGTGGTGGCGAGCTGGTAGCGCAGCGCCAAGGGCGCGCGGAACAACACGAACCGCGCGGTCAGCGCGCCGCCGAAGGCGTAGAGCGGCGGCTCGAAGGAATAGGCCATGGTGGTGAACAGCTCGAGGTCGAGCTGACGCAGAAACGACGCCGGCAAGAAGCCGAGGTGGGTCACGCCGCGATCGATCACCCACGGGTAGCGCCAGTCGAGCTCGCCGGTGATCACGACGTCGGTCAGCGTGGCGAAGGCCTCGAAGCCGCGCAGGCGCTCGACCGCCGCGATCGCGCCCGGCACCTCGGTCGCGGTCGGCTCGTCGTCGATCGTGGGACGGCCCCACAGGGTCGCGCCGGGGTCGACGCCGCCCAGGGTCAAGTAGCCGTTGCCGACGCCGCGAAACCGCGCCGCCGCGCCGAGCTGATGCCGGGTCCGGCCGAGCGTCGCGCCGGCGCCGAGCCGCGCGCCCGTCATCCCGATCGACCGAGCGCCGTCGAGCCCACGCAGGACCGTGAGGTCGGCGGCGATCGCGAACCGGCGATAGGCACCGCCCATCGGCGTGGCGACCCCGGCGCGGTAGCCGAGCGCGACCTGACCGCCGAGCCGCGGCGCCTCGACGTAGCTGGCGCCGTCCCAGGCCCGATCGTCGGTCACCAGGGCCGACAGCGCCACCGACGGCCCGGCCCGCCAGTCGCGACCGACCGTCAAGGCGCCGCCGCGGACGCGCCGATCGCGATCGATCGTGGTGCCATCGGGTCGCTCCTCGCGCTCGCGGAAGGTCAGGTGCTGCCCCGAGGCCACCACCAGCCACGGCGCCAGGCTCGACTCGATCACGGTGGCCTGGCCGCTGACCTCGGCGGTGTCGGTGTCGACGTAGATCGCGCCGCCCCAGCGCAGGTAGCCGAGGCGATCGCCGCCGGCCAGCGCGACGCCAACCGCCAGCGAGCCGGTCGAGGCCAGGACCGTCGGCACCCGCAGCCGCGGCACGAACAGCCCGTCGAGCCGCGAGTAGGGTCGATCCGAGCGCACCGCGACCGCCGGGAGCGGCGGCGGCGGCGGCGGTGGCTCGCCGACCCCGGGCGGCACGAGGGCCGGGCCAGCGGCCGGCGGCAGCGCGACCTCGTCGAGGGTGTAGCGCCAGCCGTCGCGGGCCAGAAACCGCACCCGATCGCCGATCACCCGCGGCTCGAGGGCGCCGTAGGGCGCGTCGGTGATCACCGCGCGGGCGCCGACGCCGTCGGCGACCACGACCTGGAACCGACCATCGACCGCGTCGAGGAAGACCAGCCGACCGTCGGGCGCGAAGCTGGCGTCGTAGACCGGCCCGCCGGTCGCCGACCGCAGCTCGGCCAGGCGCGCGCCGGTGGCGGCGTCGAGGAGCCAGATCGCCCACCGCGCGCCGTCCCACACGCTGACCGCCAGCCGGCGACCGTCGGGCGCCACGGCCACCCGCAGCGCGTACTGTCCAGGCGCCGCCGACCAGATCGTGCGGGTGACGCGCGACGCCAGGTCGTGGCGGACCAGGCTCCAGCGATCGCCGTCGCTGGCCAGCGCGTAGTACGACGCGCCGTCGGGGCTCGGGGCGCCGCCCGAGCCCAGCTCCCGCGCGACCTCGACCAGCCGACCGTCGCCGACGGTCAGGCGCAGGAGCCGCGTGGTCTGGAAGGTCGCGCCCAGGTCGAGGGCGGTCAGGTACAGCTCGCGGCCATCGGCGGTGAAGCCGAGGCCGGTGGTGGTGAGCGCGTCGGCGATCGCCAAGGTGCGCGGCGGCAGAACCTCGGCCAGGGTCACGCGATCGCGCACCGCGCCGTCGGGCCCACGCACCACCAGCGTGGCCGGGCGATCGACGTCGTGATCGACGATCGCGGTGGTGCCGTCGGGCGCGATCGCCCAGCGCGCGTCGACACCGAGGCGGTGGCGCACCACCTGATCGGCCGGGCGCGACCGCACCGGGTAGCGGCGCGCGACGTGGCGGCGGAACTCGGCCACCAGCTCGTCCATGCCCTTGCCGTAGACCTCGTCGAAGCGACCGTCGACGCCCAAGACGATCGTGGCCGAGGTCGCCTGCTCGCCGATCAGCCGCCACAGCGCGGGCTCGCCGTAGGTCTCGGCCAGCCAGCCGACGAACATCGCGCCGACCAGGTAGTGGTGGCCGGGGGTCGCCAGACGCGCGTACTCCGACAGCGAGTCGCCGCGCAGGCCGCGACCGCCGGCGTAGGCGGCGTGGAACAGGCTGGTGAACACCGGCCAGCGCGGCCGGCCGACGCCGGGCACCAGCCGGGCCTCGTAGTAGGTGGCCAGCCCCTCGAGGAACCACAGATCGAAGCCGCCCTGGGGCGTGCCGAGGTCGCCGAACACCGTGTCGAGCACGCGCCACAGCCCGCCGATCTGGCGGAGGTGGACGTAGTGGGTCAGCTCGTGACAGCCGGTCATCCCGGGGTCGGGCGGCAGGCCAAACGCGGTGGTGAAGTCGAGGGTGTCGCCGGTCGGGATCACCGAGACGTCCTCGATGCCCAGGGCCGGCGGGAAGACGTAGGCGTTGTTGAACGGCGCCTCGGGCAAGACGATCGTGAACTTGCGGCGGGTCAGCGCGTTGTCGACCCGCGCGGCGGCGCGCAGGGCGGTGGCGCAACCCTCGAGGCGAGCGGCGACGCGCTCGGCCAGGGCCCGACGCGGCGCCGGGTAGTACAGCACGAGCTGATCGGTCTCCATCCGCCGCATGTCGTCCCGCACCACCGCGGTCTGGACGTCGGTCGGGAAGCGCGGGACGACGGTGGCGCAGCCGAGGGCACAGGCGGTGGCGGCGACGCCGGCGAAGGCGAGGAGCGGTCGGGGCACGACCGCTTGACGATACGCTCGTCAGGTATTCCGCTGCACCGTGATCGCCACCTCACCCAGGGTCGCGACCGCGCGGGTCGCGGTCACCGCCGCGAGGATCTCGTCGAGGGCCGCGGCCTTGGCCGCCAGGGGCCGCCGCAGATCCGGCTGACGGGCCACCAGCTCGCCGGGGATCCCGTCGAGCTCGGCGTCGCACAGATCGATGCCGTGGAGCTCGAGGTTCAGGTGCGGCCGCGACGCCATCGCCGCCAGGAGCCGGGTCCGCAGCCAGCGCGGCGCCACCAGGAGCGAGGTCCCGATCGCGGGCAGCCGGGTGATCGGCGTCACCGCGATCGGCAGCTCGACCACCGGGGCCTGACCGCGGCGCCACGGCGCGGCCATCGCCGGCCGGTAGGGATCGGTCGGCGCGAACAAGGCCCGCGGCTCGGTGACCACGGCGCCGCTCGGCCGCCCGACCGCGGCCAGCCCGGCCATCACCGCCAGCTTGGCGGTCCAGTAGGCCGGGGCCGGAAACACCGACGAGTCGTAGCGATACCCGCGGGCCGCCAGCTCGGCCAGCATCGTCGGCGACAGGTCGTAGCCGGGGGCGCGGAAGCCCGCGATCGGCGCGCCGGTGATCGCGCGCAGCCGGGCATCGCAGCCGCCGATCTCGCGCGCGACCGCGGCGCGATCGCGGCGCGCTAGATCGTAGGGGTGGCGATCGGAGTGGTTGCCGAGCTCATCGCCAGCGGCGACCCGCGCGGCCAGGAGCTCGGTGGCCCGGGCCGCGGCCGCCGCGCCGACCTCGGCCGGATCGAGATCGGCGCCGACCACGAACCAGGTGGCGCGGACGTCGTGGGCCGCGAACACCTCCGCCAGCCGCGGCAGCGCGCGCTCGAGCACCACCGCGCGCAGCTCGTCGGGCGCGTGGCCGAGCGCGTGGATGCGGTAGTAGCAGGGCAGCGGATCGAGATCGACCGAGACCGAGACCGTCGGGACCATGGGGACCGCTACGGCTCCTGGCCGAAGCGGATCACCCGGGTCAGCTTGACCAGGCCCTTCATCACCCCCGGCACCCGCTTCACCAGGTTGATCGCCGGCGGCCGCTTCTCCTCGAGGCGGATCGGGATCTCGATGATCGAGATGTCGGCGCGGCCGGCGCGGATCACCAGCTCGGAGGAGAACAGGTCCTTGTCGATCACGCACTCTTCGACGATCGGCAGGAGCGCCGCGCGGCGAAAGGCCTTGAGGCCGTGGGTGTCGGTGCCGTGGAAGTCGAGGGCGACCCGCAGCATGCCGTTGATGACCCGGGTCGCGACCCGGCGCAGCACCGGCCGGCGATCCTTGGCCCCGCGCATCGCCTTCGAACCGACCACCAGGTCGCAGCCGCGGGCCCGCAAGAGCGCCAGCGCCCGCCGGTAGAAGTCGGTGTCGCACAGATCGATCTCGTCGCAGATCACCAGCTCGCCGCGGGCCTGTTCGATGCCGCGACGCAGCGCCTTGCCGTAGTTGGGCTCGCCCAGCGAGAACGTCCGGACGTCGGACAGCTCGGCCGCCAGCCCGGTGGCCAGATCGACGGTGCGGTCGCGCGAGCCGTTCTCGGCCAGGATGATCTCGAAGACGAGGTCGGGGGCACCGAGATCAGCGCGCACGGCCGCCAGGCCCTTGCGCAGCTCGGTCACGGCCTCGCGCAGGATGCCTTCTTCGTTATAGATCGGGATGACGATCGAGACGTCGGGGGCCCGGTCGGCCATGGGACCGGCTGTGTAGCACGTCGCCGCGCGAGCGGGCTAGCGCCGCTCGCTGGCCGCCAGCACCCCGGCCGCGGCGAGCCCGGCCGCCGCCGCCACCAGGTAGATCGCCGGGTAGCCGACCGCCCGCGCCAGGGCCCCCAGGCCAAACGACGCCACCACCAGGCCCAGCCCGAAGGCGAAGGTCGAGGCCGCGATCGCCGCGCCGCGATGACCGCCGGCCCGCTCGACGACCAGGGCCTGGAGCGCCGGGTAGTAGACGCCATGGCACAGGCCGTAGAGCACGCCGATCGCGACCAGGTGCCACCCGGCGCCGAGCCGGCTCATCGCCAGGAGCGCGACCGCGTGGCCGAGGAGCGCCGGCACCACGACCGCGGCCCGCCCGACGCGATCGGACAGCCCGCCCAGCGCCAGCCGCGCGGTGACCGCGGCGGCGACGTAGGCGGTGAAGAAGCCGGTGACCACCGGCGCGCCGGCCCGCGGGCCGTAGTCGGCGAGGAACGACCAGATCGCGCCGAACCCGACGCCGGCGAGGGTGGTGGTGATCAGGGCCGGCCACGGCCGCGCCGCCGCCGGGCTCGGACCGACCGCGTGGTCGCCGATCGGCGGCAGGGTCAGGGCCAAGGCCGCGGCCGCCACGCCGCTGACGATCCCGGCCTGCCACACCCAGGCCCAGCCGCCGACGTCGTGGAGGAGCTGGGCCAGGGCCGGGCCGAGGGCCATCGCCACCAGGGTCAACACGCCGGCCACGCCGAGGGCCTGACCCAACCGCTCGGCGGGCGCGGTCTCGGCGACGTAGGCGGTCGCGCCGATCATGATCGCGGCCATGCCGGCGCCGTGGATCGCGCGGGCGGCGGTGAAGCTGGCCATCGAGTCGGCGGCGGCGAACACCGCGGCCCCGGCGGCGGCCAGGGCGCAGCCCGCCGCGATCACCCGCGGGTAACCGAAGCGGCGACACAGCCCGGCGATCGCGGTCGCGGCGAACAGCGACGCCAGGTTGAAGCCGCCCATGACCACGCCGATGTCGCGCTTGTCGTAGCCGGCCTCGCCGAGGAAGCGCGGCGCGATCACGAACAGGTTGGCGACCCCGGCGCCGAGGAGGAGCGTGACCGTGACCCGGACCAGCGTCGGGGTCCACAGGCTCGGGCCGCGGCTCACGGCGCGCCGACCGCGCGCCACACCGCCGACTCGCCGGGCTCGAGGAGCCGGACGTGAGCGTCGAGGTCGCGCTCGGCCACCAGCTCGCGCAGCCAGCGCGCCGGCTCGCCCAGGCGCTCGTACGACAGCGCGAAGGCGCCGTGGTGGATCGGCACCATGACGCGCGCCCGCAGATCCTCGAAGGCGTAGAGCGCGTCGAGGGGGCTCATGTGGCGACGGCGGAACCCGCGCGGCCAGAACCCGCCGATCGGCAAGAGCGCGACGTCGATCGCATGGGCGGCGCCGACCCGGGCGAAGCGCGCGTCGTAGGGGCCGTCGGCGCACGCGAACACCCGCGGCCCGGGGCCGGCGATCACGTACGCCAGGGTCGGGCCGTCGGCGCCGGCGCCGTGGGCGACCTCGACCGCGTCGATGCGGACGCCGTCGACGTCGAGGCCGCGGCCGTCGGACAGCTCGATCACGCGGGCGAAGCGGTGGCGGCCGAGGCGCGCCGCCAGGCCGAGGGGCCCGATCGCGGTCGCGCCGGGCGCCAGCGCCGCCAAGGACGGCAGGTGCAGGTGATCGCCGTGGCCGTGGGACAGGAGCGCGATCGACGCGGTGGCCAGGGCGTCGACGGTCAGCCCAGGCGCGACCGCGCGGTGGACCCCACCGACCCAGCGACCGCGCATCGGATCGAGAACCAGCCCGACGCTGGCGTAGCGGATGAGCGCGCTGGCGTGGCCGCCGAACGTGATCGCGACCTCGCCCGGGGTCACCGCCGGCAGCGGCGCTGGCGCGATCGCGCGCGGCGGCGTGAAGAAGCGACCGAGCCAGGTCGCGAGCAGGCTCGGGGTCCGCCGGATCGTGGCGCGGCGATGCAGGCGATCGAGCTCGACCTGGCGCGGCCCGGGATCCATCGCGCGCAGTGTGGCCGCCCTCGCCACGAACATCAAGAGACCGGCCTTGCGCGCTCGGCGGTTCTTCCCTACCGTCGGCGCGCGTGCGCCTACCTCCGATCGTCACCCGCCCGCTGGTGGTCGCGGCCGCGCTGCTCGCGTTCGCCGCGCTGGTGCTCCTGCCCGGCCTCGGCGGCCCCGGCCTGTGGGAGCCGCAAGAGATGGCCATCGCCGACGAGGCTGCGGCCCGGGCCGACGGCAAGTACGCCGCGCCGGCGGCGCCGTGCGAGAGCGCGACCTCGGGCGATCGCGGCGACGAGCCGACCCCCGATCCCCGCGGCGCGCGGACCCTGACCCCGCGGCTGGCGGCCTTCGGCCTGTCGGTGGTGGCGTCGTCGGATGCCGGCCTGCGGGTGCCGATGGCGCTCCTCGGCCTGCTCGGCGTGCTGGCGGTCTTCGGCGTCGGCTGGCGCCTGGGCTCGACGCGCGCCGGGGCCATCGCCGGCCTGGTCCTCACCAGCTTCCCGCTGTGGAGCCTGCAGGCCCGCCAGCTCGGCGGCGAGCTACCCGGCGCGGTCGGCGGCACGCTCCTCATCTACGGGCTGGTGGCCCTGGCGACGCCGCGGCGCACGAGCCCGGGGGGTGCGGTCCCGCGCTGGCAGTTCGCCCTCGACGTCGTCGGCGCGCTGGCCGCCCTGGCGCTCGGCGCCCACCTGGCCTTCGACGGCAGCGGCGCGCTGGTCGGCCTGTTGCCGCCGCTGGTCGCGGTCGCGATCGCCGGCGGCTTCGCCCTGCCCGAGCTCGGCGTCGGCCTGCGGGCCGGCTGGCGCGCCCTCGATCGCCGTCGGGTCGAGCCGCCGCTGCCGGCGATCGATCCGTGGCGCACCGCCGCCGTGGGCCTGGCGGCGATCGGCACGATCGCGGTCGCGGTGTGGATCGCGGTCCAGGTCTTCGAGCTGGGCCCGCTGACCAAGGAGACCCGGCAGCTCGCCGGCAAGAGCATCCTCACGCCCGGCTGCTGGTCGACCGCCCTCGGCGGCACCTGGCACAAGGCCGACCATCTGGGCTCGCTATATAACGGTCTCTTCCAGCAGGCCGGCTTCGGCATGTTCCCGGCCTCGATCCTGGTGGTGATCGCGCTGGGCGCGCTGGTCAGCGGGGTCCTCGGCGAGCGGGCCCGGTTCGCCGGCGCCCTGGTGTTCGCGTGGGCGGCCGCGACGTGGATCGCGGCGGCGGTGTTCGCCCGCAAGGTCGGCCCGGTGGTGTGGACCGGCTTCCCGGCCGGCGCGGTCGCGATCGGCTTGTTCATCGACGCGCTCTACCAGCGGCGCGCCGAGGCCGACGTCGATCCCACGGTGTACCGGCGCGCGGCGTGGAGCCTGGTCGGCCTGGCGGTCGTGCTCGGCGCGGTGGTGCTGGGCAAGGACCTGCAGGCCTTCCCCGAGCGCCTGACCTCGCTGGTCTACGGATCGGTCGACGCGGTGAAGTACCCGGCGCAGGCTCGGCTCCTGGGCGCGCCGGTCAAGAGCTGGGCCCTGGTCCTGGGGGCCCTGGCCGCCCTGGCCTTCGCCCTCGAGCTGTGGCTGTGGCGGCCGCGCCGCACCGACGGCGCGGCGCCCGACCTGGTCGAGCGCGCCCAGCTCGCGCCGCTGGCGCGCTACGCCGGCATCGCCGCGCTGGTCTTGCTCGCGGCGCTGGCGCTCTTCTGGACCCACGGCTGGCACCGCGCGCTGTCGCGCAACCTGTCCTCCAAGCACATCTTCTCGGTCTACCGCGAGCTGCGCCGCCCCGGCGACACCCTCGGCATCATGGGGCAGATGGGCAACGCGCCGCGCTACTACGCCGGCGGCCCCTACGAGACCCTCGAGGGTCGCGAGGCGCTGCTCAGCTTCCTGCGCCGCCCGAGCCGGGTGTTCGCAATGGCGCCGGCCTCGGAGCTGTGCGCGATCCACAAGGCCAAGGCGACCGGCCTGGCGTTCTACGTCCTCGACGACTCCAACCCGCGGACGCTGCTCCTGTCGAACCAGGTCACCGGCGGCCGCGACCACAACCCGATCGCGACCTCGATCCTGCGCGAGCCGCCGGCCGACCTCGGCACGCCGGTGTCGGCGACCTACGACAACGCGATCGAGCTGATCGGCGTGAAGATGCCGACCCGGGTCGGGCGCGGCGACGACTTCACGATGACGCTGTACTACAAGGTGCTGCGGCCGATCGGCGGCAACTGGAAGGTGTTCGTCCACTTCGACGGCGCCCAGCGCTTCAACGGCGATCACCAGCCGATCCGCGAGCGCTGCCCGACCTCGGACTGGCAGGCCGGCGACTACATCGTCGACACGTTCAAGGTCAGCGCCGGCAACGTCAGCTTCGCCCGCGGCTCGTACACGGTCTACACCGGGTTCTTCACCGGCTCGAACCCCAACTGGCGCAACATGCCCGTGACGGCCGGCACCAAGGACGGCAACAACCGGATCGCGATCGGTCGGTTGATCCTCGACTGAGTGATCCGCGACCGATCCTCGATTGACCCGCGGCCCGGCCGTGGGTATGACGCCGCCATGACCCGCCTGCCGGCCGTGCCGCGCGCGCTCGTCGATCGGCGGGCCGCGCCGCGGATCAAGGTGCTGATCGACGTCGAGGTCGATCCGACCTGCGAGGGCACCTACGTCTGGGCCCGCGGCACCGCGATCAACGCCGGTGGCCTGTTCGTGCAGACCGCGCGCCCGGAGTCGGTCGGCACCGCGCTGCGGCTGCGGCTCACCGACGAGGATGGCGCGCTGGAGTTCGAGGGCGTCGTCGCCTGGTCCAACCCGCCCGGGCCAACCGTCCACGACCCCGGCATGGGCGTGCGCTTCGTCCGCCCCAAGGCCAGCGATCGCCGACGCCTGCTGGCGCTGGTCGGCCGGGTCGCCTACCTCGGGTAGCCGAGCCCTCGGGTTCGGCCTCGGACTCGGACTCGGTCTCGGTCTCGGCCTCGGTCTCGGTCTCGGCCTCGGTCTCGGACTCGGTCTCGGCCTCGGACTCGGTCTCGGTCTCGGCCTCGGTCTCGGCCTCGGTCTCCGCCTCGGTCTCGGCCTCGGACTCGGTCTCGGCCTCGGTCTCCGCCTCGGCCTCGGTCTCCTGCGCGGCGCCCGCGTGGCGCCGAACCGCAGCCCACGGGTTTGGCCCCCACGCCGCAGACGGGTACCATCCCCAAGCCATGCCCATCGTCTGCGGCACTGATCTCTCGGACAACGCCAACCAGGCCGTGAGCGCCGCCTTCGCGCTGGCCCGGGCCCGCGGCGATCGCGAGCTGGTCATCACCCACATCCTCGATCCCGACGCCGCCGATCCCGAGGCCGCGGCGACCGCCGCACGCGATCACCTGACGACCGCGATCGCCGCGGCGTCGACCGGCCGGATCCCGGCGGCGCGCCTCGAGCTGATCGCCGGCCCGGCGGTCGAGTCCCTGGTGGCGGCCACCGAGACCGAGGGCGGCGATCTCCTCGTGGTGGCATCGCGCGGCGAGAGCGCGGGCAAGACGCTCCTGTCCCTGGGCGGCATCGCCGGTGGCGTCGCGTCGTCGGCCGAGGTGCCGGTGCTGGTGGTCCGCGACGCCGCGCCGTTCGCGGCCTGGGCCGACAAGACCCGGCCGCTGCGCGTGATGATCGGCCTCGACGAGTCGGCGAGCTGCGATCCGGCGATCGCGCTCATCCACCAGCTCCGCGCGATCGGCCCGGTCGACGTGATCGCCGGCCACGTCTACTACCCCGACGAGGTCGCCCGCCGCTACGGCACCAAGCCGGCGTCGATGGTCGACGCCGACCCGGTCCTCGAGGGCTTCCTGCGCCGCGACCTCGAGAAGCGCCTGGGCGAGCTGCCCGGCCAGGGCGCGGTCGAGCTGCGGTTCCGCACCGGCCTCGGTCGCATCGGCGATCACCTGCTCGAGATCGCCGACGCCGCCGCGGTCGACGTGCTGGTGGTCGGCACCCGGCAGAAGGGTGGCCTGGGCCGCCTGTCGTCGGTGTCGTCGGTGCTCCTGCACGACGCCAAGATGTCGATCTGGTGCGTGCCGACCAACAGCGTCGCGACGATGGCGTCGATCCCGCGCTTCAAGACCGCCGTGGTCGCGACCGATCTGTCGGACTTCGGCAACCACGCCGTGCCCTACGCCTTCACCCTGGTCGGCGCGCGCGGCGGCGAGGTCCACCTGGTCCACGTCCTCGACGAGGATCGCGAGGGCGCCGACCGCGCCACCCTCGAGCGCCGCCTCCTGGCCCTGGCGCCGAGCGCGCTCGCCACCGTCAGCGTCCGCGCCCACGTCCTCGCCGGTGACGACGCCGCCCAGGCCATCGCCGAGGCCGCCGAGCGCATCGGCGCCGACGTCGTGGTGATCGCCTCGCGGGCCCGCGGCGGCCTGACCCGCGTGCTCCTGGGCTCGGTCGCCGACAAGCTGCTCCGCACCTGCCGCCGCCCGGTCCTGGTGCTGCGACCACCGACGGAGTAGTGCTCCAGGGGGCTCGTCACCGAGCCCCCCTCGGCGAGGCCCGGTCCTCGCCGAGCCTTCCCCCGGGACGCGCCCCGCTGGGGCGCCGAGACCGAGGCGGAGACCGAGACCGAGACCGAGGCGGAGACCGAGACCGAGGCGGAGACCGAGACCGAGGCCGAGACCGAGGCGGAGACCGAGGCCGAGGCCGAGGCCGAGACCGAGGCGGAGACCGAGGCGGAGACGGCGGTCAGCGGCGCGCGGGGACGACGAGCTCGACGGTGTCGGCGGTGCGCGGGTGGATCGCGATGTCGACGCCGAGGAGCTGGTGGAGGAGCGCGATCTGGGTCCGGGTGTGGAGCGACGGCAGGACGGTGACGAAGCGGCCGCCGCCGCCCAGGGCCATGGGCACGAGGAGCTGATCGGCCAGGTGTTCGCCGACCGGGGCGTCGGTGGCCAGGTGCGCGGCGGCCTCGGCGGCGGCGGCGGCGGCGACGGCCTCGGCGGATACGCCGCGGGCGCCGTGGGCGGTGAAGACCTCGGTGACGTGCTCGGCGGCGACGGTGATGGCCACCGTGTTGCCCGGTCCGGGCGACGCCACCTCGACGATCTGCCCGACGTCCTCGGGCCAGCCCAGGTGCGCGGCCGCGGTCGCCAGCTCGCGCGCGCCGATCGCCGTCGGCAGGCGCGCGACGATGGCCTCGATCGCGCGGCCGGTGATCGCGCCGCGGGCCGGTAGCTCGAGGGCGCCCAGGCGACCGCCGGCCGGCACCTCGAGCACGAGCGCGCCGCCGCCGGCGGGATAGAAGCCGGCGCGGTCGAGGCGCGCGTGGACCGGCGCGCCCATCCGCGCCAGGAGCGGGGCCAGCGCGCGGACGAAGAACGGGAACGACGGCGCGCTCGGGTTGTGCGTGCCGCCGATCAGGGTCAAGCGCCACCCGCGACCGTCGGCCAGGAGCGCCGGCACGATCGCCTGGGCCACGAGCAAGGTCGAGCCGGCGCTGCCGACGTCGAAGCGGTAGTCACCCGGCACCAGGCGACCGGGCGCGAAGGTGAGCTCGGTCGCGCCCAGGCGCGCGCCGTCGACGGTGGCGCCCGACAGCGCCGCCGCGGCCTGGACGCAGGTCAGGTGTTGCCGCAGGAGGCCGGGCTTGGCCCGCCGGGCGCGGATGTGGCGGATGGTGAAGCCCTGGCCGGTGGCGAGCGCCAGCGCCAGCGCCGCGCGGATGATCTGGCCGCCGCCTTCGCCGTGAGAGCCGTCGATCGTGAACATGGAGGTCTCCGCGAGGATCGCGCGCCGCCAGACCGGCGGGAGACGCGCAGGGAAGAAAAGCACCGACCCGCGGTCACCCGCGGGTCGGGACGAGGAGCGGCGCGATCGCTCAGCCCTTCACGCACACCACCTGCCGCAGCGTATGGACCACCTCGACCAGGTCGGCCTGCGCCGCCATCACCTGATCGATCGGCTTGTAGGCCGCCGGGGTCTCGTCGATCACGTCGGCGTCCTTGCGGCACTCGATGCCGGCGGTCGCCGCCGCGTGGTCGGCGACGGTGAACCGCCGCTTGGCCTCGGCCCGCGACATCGCCCGGCCGGCGCCGTGGCTACACGAGCAGAAGCTCTCGGGGTGACCCTTGCCGCGGACCACGTAGCTCTTCGCGCCCATCGAGCCGGGGATGATGCCCAGCTCGCCGGCGCCCGCGCGCACCGCGCCCTTGCGGGTCACGAGCACGTCGGCGCCGTAGTGACGCTCGGCCGCGACGTAGTTGTGGTGGCAGTTGACCGCCTCGAGATCGATCGTGAAGGCCGGCACCTGACCGGTCGCGCGCAGCGCGGCGATCGTGGCGTCGAGCATCAGCGTCCGGTTGGTCGCCGCGAAGCGCTGGGCCCAGGTCACCGCCCGCAGGTACGGGCCGTAGTGCTCCGAGCCCTCGGGCAGGTACGCCAGATCGACGTCGGGCAGGTTCACGAACCAGCGGCGCATCTCGCGCTTGGCCAGCTCGATGAAGTAGCTGCCGATGCGGTTGCCGACGCCGCGCGAGCCCGAGTGCAGCATCACCCAGACGCGATCGGCCTCGTCGAGGCACAGCTCGATGAAGTGGTTGCCGGTGCCGAGCGTGCCGAGGTGGTTGGCGGCGTTGCCGGCGCCGAGCTTGGGGTGATCGGCGGCGATCGCCGCGTAGCCCTCGGCGAGCGTCGTCCAGGCCGCCGCGTGGGTCGCCGGCAGGTCGTGCCAGGCGCCGCGATCGCCGGGGCCGCCGTTGGCGGTGCGGCCGTGAGGCACCGCGGCCTCGATCGCCGAGCGCAGCGGCGCCAGGTCGTCGGGGAGCTGGCTCGCCGACAGCGAGGTCCGGGTCGCGATCATGCCGCAGCCGAGATCGACGCCGACCGCGGCCGGGATGATCGCGCCCTTGGTCGCGATCACGCTGCCGACCGTGGCGCCCAGGCCGGCGTGGACGTCGGGCATCGCCGCGACCCAGCGGTGGAGGAACGGCAGGGTCGCCAGGCGCGCGAGCTGGGCCTGGGCCTCGGCCTCGAAGGCGACGCCGCGGGTCCAGGCCTTGACCGGCACGCCGCCGACGACGTCGAGGAGCTGGTAGCCGCGGTCGGCCGGCGAGGCCAGGGTCGCGGCGGGGGTCGAGAGGTTCGTGACGTGGGTCATGACAGCGCTCCAGTGAGGGACGGTCGGCGATAGAGCATCCGGCGTGCCAGGCCGCCCGGCCCCGAGCGACGGCGTAACGGTGCGGAAGCCCACGACCGTCCGGCGACCGTCTTATCTCACGCGATAAAGTCCGATACGCTCATCTCGCCATGCCTCGAAAGCGCCGCGTCGTCTTCGGCTTCGTCGGCACCACCCTCGACGCCGGCGGCAAGGCCCACCGCTGGCGGCGCTGGCGCCCGACCGTCGCGCTGGCCCAGCACCCCGAGCTGCCGATCGATCGCCTCGAGCTGTGGCACCTCGGCGCCGCCGGGCCGGTGGTGCGCCAGGTGATCGACGATCTGGCCGAGGTCGCGCCGACGACCGAGGTGGTGCCGCGGCCGCTGGCGATCGCCGACCCGTGGGACCTCGAGCAGGTGTTCGCCGCGCTCCACGAGTTCGCGCGCGGCTACCGCTTCGATCGCGACCGCGAGGACTACCTGGTCCACCTCACGACCGGCACCCACGTCGTCCAGATCTGTCTGTTCCTCCTGGTCGAGTCGCGCCACCTGCCGGCGCGCCTGATCCAGACCGGCCCGGGGCCCCGCGGCGCCGGCAGTCCGCGCGGCACGTACCAGGTCATCGACCTCGACCTCGCGCGCTACGCCGGCCTGGCCGCGCGGTTCCGCCGCGAGCACGCCCACGATCAGGCGCTCCTCAAGGACGGCATCGCCACCCGCTCGCCGCGCTACAACCAGCTCATCGCCGAGCTCGAGCAGGTCGCGATCGCCGGCCGCGATCCGATCTTGCTCCTCGGGCCGACCGGCGCGGGCAAGACCCGCCTGGCGCAGCGGGTCTACGAGCTCAAGCGGCGGCGCCACCAGCTCGCCGGGCCGCTGGTCGAGGTCAACTGCGCCACCTTGCGCGGCGACGCCGCGATGAGCGCGCTGTTCGGCCACGCCAAGGGCGCCTTCACCGGCGCCGCCACCGCCCGGGCCGGCCACCTCCTGGCCGCCGACGGTGGCGCGGTCTTCCTCGACGAGCTGGGCGAGCTCGGCCTGGCCGAGCAGGCCCTCTTGCTGCGCGCCCTCGACGACCGCCGCTGGTTCCCGCTGGGCGCCGATCGCGAGGTGGCGAGCGACTTCGTCCTCCTGGCCGGCACCAACCGCGATCTCACCGCCGAGGTCGCGGCCGGTCGGTTCCGCGCCGATCTCCTGGCGCGGATCGAGCTGTGGACCTTCCGCCTGCCCGGCCTGGCCGAGCGCCCCGAGGACCTCGAGCCCAACCTCGACCACGAGCTGGCCGGCCTGACCGCCGAGCTGGGCCGCCGCATCGCGCTGACCGCGACGGCGCGGGCCCGGTTTCTGTCCTTCGCCGCCAGCGCCGAGGCGACCTGGCCGGGCAACTTCCGCGATCTGGCCGGCGCGGTCCGACGGATGGCGACCCTGGCCACCGGCGGCGTGATCGACGACGCCGACGTCACCCGCGAGGTCGCGCGGCTGCGCGCCGCCTGGCGCCTCGATCGCCCCGGCGATCGCGTCGCGACCGCCCTCGGCCCACGGGCCGCGACCCTCGATCGCTTCGACCGCGTCCAGCTCGCCGAGGTCCTGGCGGTGTGCGCCGACGCGCCCAGCCTGTCCGAGGCCGGGCGCCGACTGTTCGCGGCGTCGCGCGCGCGCCGGACCTCGACCAACGACGCCGATCGCCTGCGCAAGTACCTGGCCCGGTTCGGGCTGACCTGGGCCGAGGTCGCGCGGGCCTAGCTCGCCTCGCCGGCGGCCGGCGCGCCGTCGACGCCGCCGCCCGACTGATCGGGGCCGTCGGGGATGCGGAACTCCTCGTCGAGCCAGCGGCCGAGATCGACGAGCTGGCAGCGCGCCGAGCAGAACGGGAACGGATCGGGGCGCGCCGTGCCGCGAAAGGCCGGCCGTCCGCAGGTCGGACACGCCGGCGTGGTCACCCGCCGTCCTTGCGCTCGAGGCCGTAGTACGTGCACTTCTGGATCAGGTAGCTGCGCGAGATGCCCAGCTCCTTGGCGAGCTGCGACTTGTTCCAGTGGGTCCGGATCAGGCCGGCCAGGATCACCTCGGACTCGACGCGCTCGATCATCTCGCGCAGCGTCCCGGTCAGCTCGCGCGGCGGCGTGCGGGCCGCGACCGGCGGCGCCGCGGCGGCGTCGCGGATGCGCTGGCTCAAGAGCTCGGGGCCGATCTCGACGGTGTCCCCGCCCAGGACCAGGGCCCGCTCGATCTCGTTCTCGAGCTCGCGGATGTTGCCCGGCCACGGGTAGCCGACCAGGAGCGCCATCGCCGCGTCGGTCGGCCGCGGCAGCTCGTCGCCGGTGTTACCGCCGGCCCGACGGTGCTTGCGGATGAAGTG
This sequence comes from Kofleriaceae bacterium, assembly GCA_018057825.1. GTDB lineage: Bacteria > Myxococcota_A > Polyangia > Haliangiales > Haliangiaceae > UBA2376. The sequence continues at coordinate 85,741 of JAGPCY010000017.1, forward strand.
CTCGACCAGGGTCGGGATGTCGGTCGCGCGATCGCGCAACGCCGGCAGCGTGATCTTGAGGACGTTGACCCGGTAGAACAGGTCCTCGCGGAACTGCCGGTTGGCGACCATCCCCGCCAGGTCCTTGTGCGACGCGGCGATGATGCGGACGTCGACCTTGACCGGCTTGGTGCCGCCGACCGGCGTGAACGTGCCCTCCTGCAGGACCCGCAAGAGCTTGACCTGCAGCGCCGCCGACATATCGCCGATCTCGTCCAGGAAGAAGGTGCCACCGTCGGCGACCTGGAACAGCCCGGGCTGATCCTTGACCGCGCCGGTGAAGGCGCCGCGGACGTGGCCGAACAGCGCGCTCTCGAGGAGGTTGTCGTTGAAGGCCGAGCAGTTCTGGACCACGAACGGCTTCTTGGCCCGCGGGCCGTGGGCGTGGATGGCCCGGGCCACCAGCTCCTTGCCGGTGCCGCTCTCGCCGTGGATCAGCACGGTCGACTCGCTCTTCACGATCTTCTCGAGCAGGCGCAGCATCTCGCGCACGGTCGGGCTCGAGCCGACGATCTCGTTGAACGGGTGGCCGGCGGTGGCCGGCTTGGTGCCGACGAAGCGCGGCGCGGCCCGCACGCACTCGGCGGCCACGGTCGCGATCAGATCGCGCAGGTGCTCGAGCTCGGCCTCGGGCAGGCGCGGCAGCTCGGCGACCGCGCGCGCGCCGTCGCCCTCGACGTCAGCGAACTCGCGGACCTTGCGCAAGAGCTCAGCGGTCGCCACCGGGGCCAACGCGTCGCGGACGCTGCCGCCGGTGAACACGAACCCAGCCAGCTCGTCGCCGAACCACAGCGGCGCGGCGACCACGTCGAAGCCGAGGTGACAGCTATGGACGTAGGCCCCCGGCGGCTGGCCCGCGCCGCCGGCCCGCCCGGCGCGCAGGTGGTCGGCCACCACCCGCACGCTCTCGTTGCAGCGGCGGAAGCCCTCCTTCGAGAACAGCGCCAGCTTGCACAGCTCGTTCTGCGACGGGAAGATCTTGCCGTCGGCGTGATCGAGCACGTAGCCCTTGGGATCGGCGAAGGCCAGCTCGAGGCCCCACCACCGGCGCAGCAGATCGCGCACGATCGCCACCGAGGGGAGGTCCAGGAAGCGGCGCAGATCGACCACGGCCTGTCACTATAGCCGACGCTCGCCGACGGTCTACGCCCGCCGCCAGCGATCCTCGACCGCCACCGCGCGGCCGTCCTCGGCCAGCTTGTCGAGGTGCGCGACCAACGACCGCACCGCGATCGGCGCCAGGGCCGGCGGCGTATCGGCGTAGGCGAGCGCGCACAGCTCGTCGACCGTGCGCGGCGCGTCGTCGAGCGCCGCCGCCACCCGCGCCTCGCGCATCCGCCGGTGGGCCAGGTACTCGCGCAGCTTGCCCGGGCCGTCGGCGATCATCGGGCCGTGGGCCGGCAGGAGCGCGCCGATCCCGAGCGCGAGCAGGCGCTCGAGGCTGGCGAGGTAGGTCGCCAGGTGGCCCTCGCCGCCGGTCGGATCGATGAGGATCGTGCCGACCCCGGCCACCAGATCGCCGGCGATCACCGCGCCCGACCCGCGATCCCAAAACGCCAGGTGGCCGGGCGCGTGCCCCGGGGTGTGCAAGACCGTGAGCGCGCCGCGGTCGGTCTCGAGCTCTTCGCCGTCGAGGAGGTGGCGCGTCACCGGGACCCGCGCGCCGAGGCGGGCCGCGGTCGCCGGGTGGGCGGCGATCGGCGCGCCGGTGCGCCGGGCCAGCTCGACCGCGGCGCCCACATGATCGCCGTGGTGGTGGGTGAGCGCGATCAGCGTGACCCGGGCGCCGGCCGGGATCGCCGCCGCCAGCCGGGCCTGCTCGTCGGGCCACGGGGTCGCCGGATCGATCGCGATGAGCTCCCGGTCGCCGACCAGGTAGCAGGCGGTGTGGGTCGCCGGCGGCAAGGTCGGCGTCCGCACCGAGACCAGGGTGATCCCGGGGGCGACGACGGTCGGGCCGGTGCCGAGGTCGGCGCCGACGCCCAGGCGCGCCCGCATCTCCTCGTAGAAGGCCTCGATCGTAGGTGGGGAGACGTCGGGTGGCATGCCGCGGTGTGCCATCGCGGGCCGCCCGGATCCGACGTGACCGGCGCCGCGTCTGCGCGTACACTCTAGCCTAGCGGCAAGCCGATGGTCAGCGTCACCGCCCGCAAGATCCGCGATCACAGCGTCGAGCGCAGCTCGGCCGGTCTCGGTCGCGTCTACACCGGGTACCTGATCAGCTATCCGATCGTCGGGCGCGGCATGGTGATCTTCCGCGATCCCCACGGCCACCGCATGATCACGACCCCGGTCAAGCGCGTCCTGGGCGAGCCGGCCGGCAAGATGATCTACGTCGAGACCGAGAACAGCGTCTACAAGCTCGAGATCCACGGCGAGCCGCTGTTCCCGATGAAGCCGAGCGGCGACTGACGCATCGGCCGCGAAATCGATCGACAATCCGCCGCCCCGGCCCTAAGGTGCGCGCGCTGTGTCGCTGCTCGATCGACGGCTGATCCTGGTCCTCGGCAAGGGAGGCGTGGGCCGCTCGACCGTCGCCGCGGCGATCGCCAGCGCGTGCGCCCGGCGCGGCCGCCGGACGCTCCTCTACCAGTCCAACGCCGCCGATCGCCACGGCCCGTACTTCGGCAAGGCCAGCCTGACCCCGGCGCTGTCGGAGCTCAGCCGCAACCTGTGGGGCGTCAACACCACGCCGGCCGAGGCCCTGCGCGAGTACGGCCTCATGATCCTGAAGTTCGAGAAGGTCTATCAGATGATCTTCGAGAACCGGGTCACCAAGGCGTTCCTGCGCGCCATCCCCGGCCTCGACGACTACGCGATCCTCGGCAAGGCGTGGTTCCACACCACCGAGGAGAAGCGAGGCAAGCCGGTGTGGGACACCGTCGTGTTCGACATGCCGGCCTCGGGGCACAGCCTGTCGATGCTGCGCATCCCGTGGGTGATCGTCGACACCGTGCCCGAGGGCCCGCTGACGCGCGACGCCCGCACCGTGCAGACGCTCCTGCGCGATCCCGAGCGCACCGCCGCGGTGGTCGTGACCCTGGCCGAGGAGATGCCGGTCGCCGAGGCCAGCGAGCTGTGCGGCAAGCTCGGCGGCCTCGGCATCACCCCGGCCCGCGTGCTCGTCAACCAGATCGTCCCCGATCACTTCCCGCTCGGCTCGCCGGCGGCCAAGGTCGCCGATGCGCTGGTCGCGGCCGCGGATCCGGCCCCGGCCCTGGCGGCGATGCGCGACCACGCGCTCTTGTCGCGCGGCCGGCGCGCCCTGGCCGATCGCTACCTGGGCGAGATCGCCCGGGCCATCACGACGCCGCACCGGACGCTACCGTTTTTGCCGCGCGCCGCCCTCGGCCCGGCCGACATCACCGAGCTGGCGGGGCTGGTCGAGGCCGGGCTGGCCTGAGCGCCGCGATCACGGCGCCGGCGGTGCGGCCGGCTCGGGGCCGTCGTCGGCGCGCGGGTCGACCGGCTCCTCGACCTGCACCGCGACCCCCGAGGCCTGCGCCGACCGCCACCCGAGGAGCTTGCGCAGGGTCCAGATCCCGGCGTCCGGGGTGATGTCGAACTGCAGGTTGGCGACCTTGTCGGCGCCCATGGTCTTGGCCGCGACGATCAACATCCGGTTGACGACCCGATCGAGCGTGACCCCGCCGGGGATCGGGATGAACAGCACGTAGGCCGAGGTGGCGTTGACCTGGATCGCCGCCACCGGGCGCAGGCCCGGGCTGACCGCGACGTTCTCGGGCTGGATCCGCACCGTCGAGACCGACGAGCAGGCCGCGGCGAACGCGACCGCGACCCCGACGTGAACTGGCGCACGCATGTCGGCGACCGTAGCACGCGGGCGCGTGGGCCTTGGTGTAGGATCGCCCCGTGTCGGTCCGGAGCCCCTCGGCTCGCCTCCTCTCGCTCGTCGTCGCCGTGATGGTCGCGCTCGTCGCGATCACCCCGGCGCGGCGGAGCGCGGCCCAGCCGACCCCGCCCCAGCCAGCCCTGTCCCCGCCGGCCCCGTCCGACGAGGTCCTGCCCGAGCAGGCCCTGACCCAGCGCCTGGCGGTGTGGCGCATCGACGCCCTGGGCATCGACGCCGAGCTGGTCGGTCGCCTCGAGGCGCTGTTCCGCATGGAGCTCGATCGCCTGGCGACCGCGCCGCTGCCGACCCGCCGCGACGTCGACAAGGCGGTGGCCGGGCAGCGCGAGCTGGCCGGCTGTGGCGGCGACGACAAGTGCCTGTCGGCGATCGGCAAGCGCCTCGGCGTCGACGTCATGGTCACCGGCTCGGTGGCGGCGATGGGCGACAACTACGTGATGAACATCAAGGCGGTCGACGTCGCCAAGGGCACCCAGATCCGCCGCATCGCCACCGACCCGCTGCGCGGCAGCCCCGACGAGCTGATCGAGGCGATCCGGGTCGCGGCCTACCGCCTGCTCGCCCCCGAGCAGCTCTACGGCTCGGTGGTGGTCTTGACCGATCTGCTGGGCGCGACCGTCGAGCTCGACGGCAAGACCGCGGGCGTGACCCCGCTGGCCGGCCCGATCACCAAGCTGCCGCTCGGCGAGCACACGCTGCGGGTCTCGGCCAAGGGCTACACGCCCTTCGAGGACAAGATCACCGTGCGGTTCCAGAAGGCCAGCCGGGTCGTGGTCCGGCTGACGGTGGCCCCCGACCAGGTGGGGACCCTGCCCTCGACGCGGGTGGTCGAGCGCCGGCCGACGCCCTGGTACAGCTCGACCTGGGCCTACGTCGGCGCCGGCGTGCTGGCGGTCGCCGCCGGCGTCGCGATCGGCTACGTCGCGACTCGACCGACGGTGGTCGATTGCGCCGAGGTGTCGTGCAAGTGAGGCGGCCGGGGCTCGCCGCGCGGGCGATGATCGCGACGGCGATGATCGCGCTGACGGCGATCGCGTCGACGATGATCGCGCCGGTCGGCGCTGCGTTGGCCCAGAAGGCGCCGTCGGCCCAGCCGACGCTACCGACGCCGCCGACGCCGCCGAAGGTCATCGCGGTCGCGCCGCTGACCATGCTGGGCGCCGAGGACACCACGTCGACCGCCCGCCGCTTCGAGGGCCAGGTCGGCGCCGAGCTCGGCAAGCTGGTCGCCGGCGCCAAGGTGATCAGCGCCGCCGACGTGATCGAGGCGACCAAGAAGGCCAAGAAGCCGGCGCTCCGCGCCTGCGACGGCGAGGCGGCGTGCCTGAGCGAGCTGGGCGCCCTGGTCGGCGCCGAGCTGGTGGTGTTCGGCGAGGTCGGCGGCCTGGGCGACGTCCAGGTGCTGGCCCTGGGCGCGATCGACGTCGCGGCCAAGGCCGAGCGCCGCCGGGTCCGGGTGTCGATGGCGCAACCCGAGGAGGGCGGCGTCGCCGGCGCGGTGACCCGGCTCCTCGATCCCGAGCGCTTCGTCGGGCAGCTCGCGCTGACGGTGTCGGTCGACGGCGCGTCGATCTACATCGACGGCAAGCGCCACGGCAAGTCGCCGACGCCGGTGGTCCGACTGTCGGTCGGCCCCCACGCGCTGCGGGTCACGCATCCCGAGCACCGCGACTACGTCCGGTTCATCGACATCGGCTTCGGCCAGCGCACCCCGGTCGACGTCAAGCTCGAGAAGTTCGCCGCAGTGGAGTCGGCGGTGTCGTCGACCGCGACCCCGACCCCGACCGGGCCGATCCGCTACGTCGATCGACCGGCGCGCTGGTATCGCCGGTGGTGGGCGGTCGCTGGCGTCACCGTCCTGGCGGTCGGCGCCGGGGTCGCGATCGGCGCCGCGATCGACTACCAGCTCGACGCCGATCGCGAAGGTCAGGTCGATCCGCCGTGAGATGCGCGGCGGCGCTGGCCGTGGCGCTCGCGGCCTGCGGCGGCGGACCGGCCGACCCCGACGGTGGCGCCCCGCCCACGACCGACGCCGCCGTCGACGGCGCGGCCGCCGTCGGCACCTGGGCCAACCCGATCGTCGTGCCGGCGCTGCCGGCCACTGTCAGCGGCGACACCCGGCTCGCGGTCGAGACCCGAGCCGAGCGCTACGACTGCGCGCCGACGATCGACGAGCGCGGCCCCGAGCTGGTCTATCAGCTCACCCTCGACGCGCCGACCGTGATCGCGGTCGAGCTGACCGCGGTCGAGGCCGGGGCCGACGTCGACGTCCACCTGGTGCGGACCCCGGCGGCCGCCGCGCTCGCGACCGACTGCGTGATCCGCGACGACCGCGGGCTGGTCGCCGATCTGGCCGCCGGCACCTACTGGCTCGCGATCGACAGCTGCGCCGGCGGCGGCGCCCCGGCGCCCGGCAGCTTCACGCTCACGGTGACCGCGGCGACCTCGACCGCGTGCCTCACCAACCCGATCCCGGCCTGCAGCGCCGGCGATCGCCCCGACGTCAACGGCGCGCCGACGCCACCGCCGGGCCTGGGCGGCTGTCCACCCGGCATGGCCGCGGTCGCCGGGTTCTGCATCGATCGCTGGGAGGCGGCGCTGGTCACCGCCGACGGCCGCGGCCACTCGCCCTACGCCAACCCGGGCTCGGCCGCGGTGAGCGCGGTGAGCGCGCCCGGGGTCGTGCCCCAAGGCTACATCAACCAGACCCAGGCCGGCCGAGCGTGCGCCGCCGCCGGCAAGCGCCTGTGCACCGACGCCGAGTGGCTGCGCGCGTGCCAGGGCAGCCCGGCCACGACCTTCCCCTACGGCCCGACCCGGCAGCCCGGGGTATGCAACGACGCTCGCACCTGTCACCCGGCGATCCAGTACTTCGAGTCGAGCGACGGCTCGGTGTTCTCGATGATCGATCATCCGTGCCTGGGCCAGCTCCCCGACGGCCTGGCCCGCACCGGCGCCCACCCCGGCTGCGCCTCGGCCGACGGCATCGTCGATCTCATGGGCAACCTGCACGAGTGGACCGCGGATCCTGCCGGCACCTTCCGCGGCGGGTTCTTCGTCGACACCCGGGTAAACGGCGACGGCTGCCTGTACCGGACGACCGCCCACGACGTCAGCCACTGGGACTACTCGACGGGCTTTCGCTGCTGCGCTGATCGGTGAGAGGCGGAGGCGGAGGCGGAGGCGGTGGCGGAGGAGGAGGCCGAGACCGAGACCGAGACCGAGGCGGAGACCGAGGCCGAGACCGAGACCGAGACCGAGACCGAGACCGAGGCCGAGACCGAGACCGAGACCGAGACCGAGGCGGAGGCCGAGGCCGAACCCGAGACCGAGGCCGAGACCGAGGCCGAGTCCGAGGCCGAGGCCGAGGCCGAGACCGAGGCCGAGACCGAGGCCCAGGCCGAGACCGAGACCGAGACCGAGACCGAGGCCGAGGCGGAGACCGAGGCCGAGACCGAGGCCGAGACCGAGGCCGAGGCCGAGGCCCCCGCTACTTCGACAGATACGGATAGATCGCGTTCAGCTTCTTGTTCGCCGCGCCGTACTTGCCGTCGACGAACAGCTCGGTCGCGCTGCCCAGGAGCTCCGACACGGCCTTCTGATCGCCGTCGGGCAGCGAGCGCCGCTTGGCCAGCGCCGACAGGCGGTAGCTCTTGGCCTGGACGAAGTCCTTGTCGACGTCGAGGCCCTTGACCTGACGGTAGAGCTGGGTCGCGGTCACGTAGGCGGTGCCGAGGTCGTTTTCCTTGAGCGCCTCGCTCGTGTCCTTGTACAGCTCGCGCACCGGCCCCGGCAGATCGTCCATCAAGATGCCCTTGGTCTGCATCTCGGCCTTGGCCTTGCCGAACGCCGAGTCGACCTCCGACCGCGAGTGCTTGCCGCCCTTGGGATCGACGGTCTGGATGATCGTCGTCGTGCCGCCGCCGGCGCCGCAGGTCTCCTTCTCGCGCTGCGCCAGCTCGCGCTCGCGCTGGGCCAGGACCGCCTCGCGCTGGGCCACGCGATCCTCGCGGGTCGCGATCGCCTTCTCGCGGGCCGCGGTCGCCGCCTCGCGGCCGGCGACCTGGGCGGTGGCGTCGGCGCCGCCGGTCGCCGCGGCCAGGAGCGTCTTGCGCTCCTCCATGAGCTGCTCGACGATGTCGGACTCCTGGTTGGTCAGCGCCGCCTCCTTGGTGGCCAGCTCCTGGACCCGCTGGTCGACCTCGGCGGTGTCGCCGCCCTCGGCCGCGATCCGCGCCCGCTCGGCGTCGAGCTTGGCCTTCTCGTCGGCCAGGCCCTGACGGCTCTTGAGCAAGGCGTCGCGGCGCGCGATCAGCGCCTGCTCGGCGGACTCGTCGACCTTGATCGCCGCGGCGGCGCCGGCCTTCGGCTTGTCCTTGCATCCGACGGCGGCGAGGGACAAGACGACGGCGACCAGCCCGTAGGTGAACTGACGCATAGATCGCTATTGTATGAGGCGCGCCCGGGGCTGCGCCAGCTAACGCGACGCGTTAACATGACGCAACATGTCGACGCCCGCCGGCCTCTACGATCCGACGACCGAGCGTGACGCCTGCGGCGTGGGGTTCGTCGCGCACGTCAAAGGTGAGAAGTCCCGGGAGATCGTCGAAGACGCGCTCCGGGTCCTGACCCGCCTGGCCCACCGCGGCGCGTGCGGCGCCGACCCCGAGACCGGCGACGGCGCCGGCATCACGCTCCAGCTCGCCCACCGCTTCTTCAAGGCCGAGGGCCAACGCCTGGGCTTCGACATGCCGCGCCGCCGCCGCTACGGCATCGCCCAGGTGTTCCTGCCGTCGGACGCGACCGCGCGCGCGGCGTGCGAGCGCGTCCTCGAGGCCGCGGTCACCGCCGAGGGCCAGCGGGTGATGGGCTGGCGCGACGTGCCGATCGACGCCCGCGCCGTCGGGCCGACCGCCAAGCAGGTCATGCCGGTGTTCCGCCAGCTCTACGTCCGGCTCTTGCGGGTGCCGCCGTCGGCCTACGAGCGGACCTTGTACGTCATCCGCAAGCTGGCCGAGAACCGGGTCCGCACCGAGGGGCTCGACCCCAGCGGCACCTTTCACGTCGCGTCGCTGTCGACCGAGACGATCGTCTACAAGGGCCTGCTCCTGCCGCACCAGCTCGCGGCGTTCTACCCCGACCTGCGGGCCGCCGAGATGGTGTCGGCGATCGCGGTGGTCCACTCGCGGTTCTCGACCAACACCCTGCCGACCTGGGACCTGGCGCAGCCGTTTCGCTTCGTCGCCCACAACGGCGAGATCAACACGCTGCGCGGCAACGTCGGCTGGATCGACGCCCGCAAGAGCCAGCTCCGCTCGGCCAAGTTCCGCGGCGGCCTCGAGCGCCTGGCGCCGATCATCGTCCCGGGCAAGAGCGACTCGGCGCAGTTCGACAACCTGCTCGAGCTCTTGCACCTGGGCGGCCGCTCGCTGCCCCACGCGATGATGATGATGATCCCCGAGGCCTGGGAGGGCGACCCGGCGATGGACCCCGACAAGAAGGCGTTCTATCGCTACGCCGCGTCGCTGGTCGAGCCGTGGGACGGCCCGGCGGCGATGGTCTTCACCGACGGCTTCGTCGTCGGCGCTACCCTCGACCGCAACGGCCTGCGCCCGGCCCGGTGGTGGCGCACCGACGACGATCGCGTGATCCTGGCGTCGGAGACCGGGGTCATCGATCTGCCGCCCGAGCGCATCGTCGCCAAGGGCCGCCTGCAGCCGGGGCGGATGTTCGTGGTCGACACCGACGAGGGGCGGATCGTCGCCGACGACGAGCTCAAGCGCGACGTCGCCGGCCGCTTCCCGTACCGGAAGTGGCTCGACAAGAACGTGTTCGAGATGCACGAGCTCGAGCCGGCGCCGGCGCCGGCCGCGATCGCCGGCGACGAGCTGTTCGCCCAGCTCCGCGCCTTCGGCTACAGCGACGAGGACGTCCACCTGCTGGTCGCGCCGATGGCCGACACCGGCAAGGAGCCGGTCGGCTCGATGGGCACCGACACGCCGCTGGCCGCGCTGTCGACCGAGGCCCCGACCCTGGCCCACTACTTTCACCAGCTCTTCGCCCAGGTCACCAACCCGCCGATCGATCCGATCCGCGAGGCCCTGGTGATGACCCTCGAGACCAACCTCGGCCCCGACGGCAACACCTTCGACGAGACGCCCGAGAGCTGCCACCAGGTCCGGCTGCCCGGGCCGTTCCTCGACAACCCGACCCTGGCCAAGATCGCGGCGTTCCACGAGGGCGCCTTCGAGACCCGACGGCTGTCGACCCTGTTCGCGATCGCCGACGGGCCCGCCGGGCTGGCCGCCGCCCTCGACCGGCTGTGCGCCGAGGCCTCGGCGGCGATCGACGACGGCTGCAACATCCTCATCCTGTCCGACCGCGGGGTCGACGCCCGACGGGCCCCGGTGCCGGCGCTCCTGGCCCTGGGCGCGGTCCAGCAGCACCTGGTCGGGACCGGCACCCGCATGGAGGCCGGCCTCCTGGTCGAGACCGGCGAGGCCCGCGAGGTCCACGACCTGGCGGTCTTGATCGGCTACGGCGCCGCCGCGGTCAACCCGTACCTGGCCCTCGACTGCGTCGCCGACCTGGTGGCGCGCGGCGACGTCGCCGGCCCGGTCGAGGCGGCGATCGCCCGCTACCTGCACGCCTGCGACGACGGCCTCTTGAAGGTCATGTCGAAGATGGGCATCTCGACGGTGCAGAGCTACCGCGGCGCGCAGATCTTCGAGGCCCTGGGCCTGGGCGCCGAGGTGATCGCGCGGGCCTTCGCCGGCACGCCCAGCCGGATCGGCGGCCTCGATCTCGCGGCCCTGGCGACCGAGGCCCTGGCCCGCCACGATCGCGGCTTCGGCCGCGGCGCGGTGGCGATCGTCGACGAGCTGCCGGTCGGCGGCCGCTACCAGTGGCGGCGCCGCGGCGAGCGCCACGCCTGGAACCCGGCGACCATCGCCGCGCTGCAGGCCGCGGTCGATCGCGAGGACCGCGCCGAGTTCGCGCGCTACCAGGCGCGATGCGACGCCGGCGCGACCGGCGCGCCCCTGGTCCTGCGCGATCTGCTCGAGCTGGCGCCGCCGCCCGAGGCCGCGATCGCCCTCGACGAGGTCGAGCCGGTGGCGGCGATCGTCCGGCGCTTCGTCACCGGGGCGATGTCGTTCGGCTCGATCAGCGCCGAGGCCCACGAGACCCTGGCGATCGCGATGAACCGCCTGGGCGGGCGCTCGAACTCCGGCGAGGGCGGCGAGGAGCCGCACCGCTTCACGCGCGAGCCCGACGGCACCTGGCGGCGCAGCGCGGTCAAGCAGATCGCCTCGGGGCGCTTCGGCGTCACCGCCCACTACCTGGTCAACGCCGACGATCTGCAGATCAAGATCGCCCAGGGCGCCAAGCCCGGCGAGGGCGGTCAGCTCCCGGGCGCCAAGATCGACGAGCGCATCGCCAAGGTCCGGTGCTCGACGCCGGGCGTGACCCTGATCTCGCCGCCGCCGCACCACGACATCTACTCGATCGAAGATCTCGCGCAGCTCATCTACGACCTGACCGCGATCCACCCCGCGGCCCGGGTGTCGGTCAAGCTGGTCAGCGAGGTCGGGGTCGGCACGGTCGCCGCCGGCGTGGCCAAGGCCCGAGCTGGCGCGATCGTGATCGCCGGCTACGAGGGCGGCACCGGCGCGTCGCCGCTGTCGAGCCTGCGCCACGCCGGGATCCCGTGGGAGCTCGGCCTGGCCGAGGCCCATCAGGTCCTGGTCCATCATCGCTTGCGCGGCCGGGTCCGGCTCCAGGTCGACGGCGGGCTGCGCACCGCGCGCGACGTGATCATCGCCACCTGTCTGGGCGCCGAGGAGTACGGCCTGGCGACCGCGGCCTTGATCGCCACCGGCTGCGTGATGTTGCGCAAGTGCCACCAGAACACGTGCTCGGTCGGCATCGCGACCCAGGACCCGGCGCTGCGCGCGCGGTTCCGCGGCACGCCGGAGCAGGTGGTGGCGTTCTTCACCATGCTGGCCGAGGACGTCCGCGTCCACCTGGCCCACCTCGGCGTGCGGTCCCTCGACGAGCTGGTCGGGCGCACCGAGCTATTGCGGGTGCGCGCCGGCCTGGGCGGCAAGCCCGGGGCCCTCGAGGTGACGCCGCTCCTCCATCGCCCGACCGTCGACGGCCCGCGGCGCTTCGTCGCCGCCGAGCCGTGGTCGACCGCCGATCACCTCGACCACGCGATCCTGGCCCAGGCCGCGCCGGCCTTGGCCGGTGGACCGGCCGCCACCGTCCACCTGCCGATCGACAACACCCGACGCGCGGTCGGCACGCTCCTGGCCGGCGAGATCGCCCGTCGCCACGGGGCCCACGGCCTGCCCGACGGCGCGATCGACGTCCACCTGACCGGCTCGGCCGGCCAGAGCCTGGGCGCGTTCCTGACCGCCGGCGTGACCTTGTCCCTCGAGGGCGACGCCAACGACTACGTCGGCAAGGGCCTGTCGGGCGGCCGGATCGCGGTGCGGCCGCCGCGCGGCGCGCGCTTCGTCGCCGCCGACAACGCGCTCATCGGCAACACCGCGCTCTACGGCGCGACCGCCGGCGAGCTGTTCGCGGCCGGCCGGGCCGGCGAGCGCTTCGCGGTCCGCAACAGCGGCGCGCGCGCGGTGATCGAGGGCGTCGGCGATCACGGCTGCGAGTACATGACCGGCGGCGTGGTGATCGTGCTCGGCCCGACCGGACGCAACTTCGCGGCCGGCATGAGCGGCGGCACCGCCTACGTCTTCGACAAGGACAAGCGGTTCGCCAGCCTGGTCAACCGCGAGCTGGTCGACCTCGACAGCCTGGTCGACGAGAGCGACCTGTGGCTGGTCCACGGCCTCCTCGAGGATCACGTCCGGTTCACCGGCTCGGTCCTGGCCACCCGGCTCCTCGACAACTGGGAGCAGGTGGTGCCGCGCTTCGTCAAGGTCATGCCGATCGAGTACCGCCGGGTCCTGCAGGCGCGCCGCGCCGCCGCCCGCCCGCGCGCCGCGCAAGGAGCTTCGTGATGGGCAAGCCGACCGGGTTCATCGAGTGGACGCGGCTGGTGGCGCCGCGTCGTCCGATCGCCGAGCGCACCCGCGACTGGGCCGAGGTCGAGGGCCATCTCGACGACGCTGCGCTACGCCAGCAGGCCGGCCGGTGCATGGACTGCGGCGTGCCGTTCTGCATGCAGGGCTGCCCGCTCGGCAACCCCATCCCCGACTTCAACGATCGGCTGTGGCGCGGTCAGTGGGCCTCGGCCTGGCGCCGCCTCGACGCGACCAACAACTTCCCCGAGCTGACCGGGCGGCTGTGCCCGGCGCCGTGCGAGGCGGCGTGCGTGCTGGGCCTCGACGGCGCGCCGATCACGATCGAGCACGTCGAGAAGGAGCTGGCCGAGCGGGCCTGGGCCGAGGGCTGGGTCGCGCCGCGCCCGGCGCCGCCGCGCCTGCGCACCGGCAAGCGCGTCGCGATCGTCGGTTCGGGCCCGGCCGGCCTGGCCTGCGCCCAGCAGCTCGCCCGCGCCGGTCACCGCTCGATCGTCTACGAGGCCAGCGATCGCCCGGGCGGCCTCCTGCGCTACGGCATCCCCGACTTCAAGCTGGCCAAGGCGGTGATCGATCGCCGCCTGGCCCAGCTCACCGCCGAGGGCGTCGAGGTCCGGTGCGGGGTCCACGTCGGCGCCGATCCGACCTGGGCCGCGCTGGCCGCCGACCACGACGCGGTGGTCCTGGCGATCGGCGCCGGCCGTCCGCGCGACCTGGCGGTGCCGGGCCGCGAGTTGGCGGGCGTGATGCTGGCGATGGACTACCTCGAGGACGCCAACCGGGTCGTCGCCGGCGACCGCCCGGCCGCGGCCCACGACGTCGCCGGGCAGCGCGTGATCATCCTCGGCGGCGGCGACACCGGCTCGGACTGCCTGGGCACCGCGCTCCGCCAGGGCGCGGCCTCGGTCACCCAGATCGAGCTCTTGCCGACGCCGCCCGAGGCCCGGGCGGCCGACAACCCGTGGCCGACCTGGCCGCTGGTCTTCCGCACCTCGTCCTCGCAGGAGGAGGGCGGCGAGCGCGGCTTCGCGCTCCGCACGACCGAGCTGGTCGGCGTCGACGGGCGCCTGACCGCGGTTCGCGCCGAGCGCCTGGCCGCGGCGCCGGGCACCGCCGGTCGTCACCCCGGGGAGCTGTTCGCGACCGGCGCGACCGTCGAGCTGCCGTGCGATCGATTGATCCTGGCGCTGGGCTTCACCGGGCCGGCGGTCGGCGCCCTGACCACCGAGCTCGGCGTTGGCCTGACCGCGCGCGGCACGATCGCGGTCGACGCCGGCTACGCCACCGCCGCCCCGGGGGTGTTCGCCTGTGGTGACGCCCATCACGGCGCCAGCCTGATCGTGTGGGCGATCGCCCACGGTCGCGAGGCCGCCCGCGCCGTCGACAGCTACCTGCGCGGCGACGCCTCGTACCTGCCGGCCCGCGGCCAGGACCAGCCCTTCGAGGCGGGACGGTGACAGCGGTGGTGCGGGCGCCGACCGTCTTGACGATCGACCGCGGTCCGCCACACTGGTGCGGCTGATGCGCGGACGTGACCTGGCCCTGTCGTCTCTGATCCTGGTCGCGGCCGCCGCGACCGCCTCCGCCGACCCGGTGGTCGGCAACGTCCTCGACGGCGGTACGCTCAAGCCGGTGGCCGGCGCGACCGTGGTCATCGGCGAGACCACCGTGACCACCGGCAAGGCCGGGCAGTTCACGGTCGACCTGCCCGCCGGCCCGGTGATGGTGACGATCAGCGCCCCCGGCTACGACGACGCCAGCGAGGAGATCATCGTCCCCGACGGCGGCATCGTCGACTACATCGCCCTCATCTACCGTCCCGGCGCGGCCCTCGAGACCGTCGAGATCGAGGACGACGCGCCGGTGCCGCCGCCGCCCGGCAAGCAAGACGTGCCGCGCGAGCAGATCACCCGCATCCCCGGCGCCCGCGGCGACGCCCTGACCGCGGTCCGCAGCCTGCCCGGCGTCGGCAACGCGGTCGGCGGCGGCTCGGGCCCGGGCCTGGTGGTGATCCGCGGCGCCGCGCCCGAGGACTCGAAGATCACGATCGACGGCGTCGAGGTCCCGGTCCTCTATCACTTCTTCGGCCTGCAGAGCGTCTTGCCGTCGGAGTTCATCGCCAACATCGAGTTCCTGCCCGGCGGGTTCGGCGCCGACGAGGGCCGCTCGACCGGCGGCGTGATCAACGTCGTCACCCGCGATGAGGCCGCGCCCAACACCACCGGCTTCGCCGAGCTGTCGTTCATCAACCTGGCCGGCTTCATTCAGACGCCGCTGTCCAAGAAGCACGGCGTGACGCTGACCGCCGCCGCCCGCCGCTCGGTCATCGACTTCATCTTGCCGGTGGTCCTGGGCGACACCGTCAACTTCACCACCGCGCCGACCTACTACGACGGTCAGCTCCGGGTCGACTGGCGCCGGCGCGAGGGCGAGAAGTTCTCGCTCCTGGCGCTCACCAGCTTCGACCTCTTGTCGCTCATCTCCAACGAGTTCGATCCCAACGAGCCGGAGTTCACCGGCTTCGACAACGAGACCAGCTTCTCGAAGGCGATCGCGCAGTGGACCCGGGCCCGCGGCGAGTGGAGTAACCGCCTGGTCGCGGCCCTCGGCACCTCGGGCTTTCGCGTCGAGATCGGCGACGATCGCTTCATCAAGGTCAACCGCTACACCGCCGAGCTGCGCGACGATCTGGCGTGGACGCCCAACAAGACCTGGAAGGTCCGGGCCGGCGCCGAGGTCCGTTACGACCCGCGCGAGGTCAACGTCCGGTTCCCGCAGCAGCCCCCCGAGGGCCAGCCGCCGCCGTCGAACTTCTCGACCCTGCCGCTGATCGAGCAGCAGCTCAACTTCTCGAACAGCGTGGCCGCGACCTACCTGGCCACCGACTGGCGGCCCGACAAGGAGACCGCGATCACCGGCGGCCTGCGCCTCGACTACTACGATCGGCTCGGCGAGGTCACACTCAGCCCGCGCCTGCAGGTGGTGCGCGAGCTCGACGACCAGCTCACCGCTCGCGGCGCGGTCGGCCTGTACACGCGCAACTTCGAGTTCGGCGAGAGCATCCCCGACTACGTCGCGCCCGAGACCGCGTGGCAGTTCGTGGCCGGCGTCGACGTCAAGCTGGCGCCGTCCCTGACCGCCTCGACGACCGGGTTCTACACCGCCCGGCAGTCGCTCTTGACGGTCGATCCGCTCCTGGCCCAGACCATGCCGGAGCAGTCCTACGTCAACTCGGGCACCGGCCGGTCCTATGGCGTCGAGTACCTGGTGAAGGCGCAGTACCCCAAGTTCTTCGGCTGGCTGGCCTACACCTATTCGCGCTCGGACCGCATCGATCGCGACGGCGCGATGCGCCGGCTCTTCGACTTCGATCAGACCCACAACCTGATCGCGGTCGGGAGCTGGAAGCTCGGCAACTGGGAGATCGGCGCGCGCTGGCAGTACGCCACCGGCCAGCCCGAGACCCCGGTCACCGGCTCGCTGTACCTGGCCGACGCCAACGCCTACATCGCGCAGTACGGCCCGGTGAACTCGGCCCGCATCGAGGACTACCACGCGGCGGATCTGCGGATCGATCGCAAGTGGAAGTGGGACGGGTTCCAGCTCTCGGCCTACCTGGACATCACCAACGTCTACGCCCACGCCCGGGTCCTCGGGTACAGCTACAACTTCGACTTCACCGAGCGCGAGCCCATCACCGAGCTGCCGATCCTGCCGGCCCTCGGCGTCCGCGGCTCGTTCTAAACCCTCGACCTCGGACTCGGTCTCGGACTCGGTCTCGGTCTCGGTCTCGGTCTCGGACTCGGTCTCGGACTCGGACTCGGACTCGGTCTCGGTCTCGGTCTCGGACTCGGGTTCGGACTCTCGGTCGTGTCCACCTCCGACGACAGCGCGGGGCCGCTGTCCAGCCGACTGGTCGCAGACCTCGGCGGAGCGGGCTGGAACGGGCGCCACCGGCGGCGCGCGCCTTGCTCGGGACTGTCGGTGGAGGACCCCATGTCGTACTGCCTTCGTCGCGTGATCGTGACCACCCTGCTCGGCGCCACCGCCCCGGCCCTGGCCCAGCCCGCACCGCCGACGCCGACGCGCGCGCCCGACGACGTCGGCAAGGGGTCGCCGCCGACCGACGTCGACGCCAACTCGAAACCTGTGGTTCTGACCACCGAGCAACTGACCAAGGCGGTGCGTCTCGCCAGCGACGCCGGCCGGCAGGTGGCGACGCTCGAAGCGAAGCTCAAGACCCTCGAGACGCGCGAGGAGGACGCGAAGAAGGCCGAGGCGGCGCCGGCCCAGACCAAGCTCGCGCCGACCTACCCGCAGTTCACCACCGGCGGCAGCGCCGGGTTGCCCTGGTACAGCAAGGGCGCGTCGCTGTCGGTGCCGTTCCAGCTCGGCCAGGCCACCGACGTCGACGACGCCAGCGCCGAGGTCCGCTACACGATCGACGCCTTCGACGGCGGCTTCGCGGTCGAGAAGTCGACCGTGACGCTCCTCGCCGCCGAGCGCGGCGGCGCCCCGGTCAGCGCGTCGTCGGCGATGTTCGCGATGCGGGTCGCGTTCGGCAGCGCGACGAAGCGCGCGAAAGAAGGCCAGCGGGTCTGCACCCAGGACCAAGCGGTGGCCAAAGACGGCGACCCCTGCGCCCAGATCAAGGACGGCGACTACCGCATCGCCCTCGGCTGGTCGGGCTCCGTCGGCGCGCGGGCCGGCGCGATCACCATCGACGACCGGGCCAGCGCCGCCTTCGCGGTCGAGGCGGTCGGCGAGCACACCCGGGCCCAGTGGAGCGCCTTCGCCTCGCTGTCGGCCGAGTTCTACGCCGACAACCGCGGCGCGACCCGCCACTACGGCGGCGCTGGCGGCCAGCTCACGGTCGGCGCGCGGTTCGGCAACTTTAACCGGGTCGGGGTGCTGGCCCGCGGCGGCGCCCGGACCTGGAGCCAGGGGCCGGACAAGGACTACCACTACGACTACACCCTCGACGTCATGCTGTTCGGCGTGTTCGAGCAGGTCCGCCTGGGCGCCGGCATCACCCGGGCCCTGAACGCCAGCCAGGATCCCGAGGCCGACGCCTTCGTGCCGACCCTGTGGCTGTCGCCGCAGATCTGACGCTCGCGCTGCCACGACCGTCCAGTCGAGGCGACGAGCGGGCGGCGGTGTCTAGTCGGGTGGACGGCGGCGGGCCGGAGCGGGCGTGGCGCCCGCGGGCGTGAACAGGAGCGCGCCCAGCGCGGGCACCACGACGGTGAGCCCGGCGGCGATCCGCGGGTCGATCGCCGGGCCGGGCGCCAGCGGGTTGGCGATCGCGAAGGCCCAGGCGAGGAAGGTCGTGCCCCGGAGCGCGTGTTGACCGGGCGCGACCGCCAGGCGGTGGTGGCGGGCGTGGAGCGCGAGGCCAGCGACGGTGGCGACCAGCCCGACACCGACCAGCGCCAGGGCCAGGGGGCCCGTCGGGCGCGCGACCTCGACCGCCAGGAGATACGGCGACAGGATCTCGATCGGGACCAGGCGCACGACCCGATCGAGCCACGACGCCGGGTCGCGCCCGGTCGGGCGTCCCACAGACGGCAACACCAGCGACATGGGGCGAGGCCTTGCACACGTCGGGCCCGCGGCCGACCGAGCCCGTCGGCGCCGACCTGCGGGCACCGACCACCGCGGTGGACGATCGCCGTCGCGGAGCCGCGCAGCCGGTCCACCGGCGCAGGGTGAGCGTTGGTCCGAAGGTTGCTGAACTCGTGTACGCTGTGATGTGGACGATGAGCCAGACCGGGGGGTCTCTCGCGGACGTGATGGCCGAGCGCGACTTCTACCGTCGCCTGCTCGAGCTGTCGGGTCAGGATGAGCCAGGCCCGCTCCTCGACAGCGCCCTGGCGCTGATCGTCGAGGTCACCCGCGCGCGGGTCGCGTACCTCGAGCTGTCCGACGACGACGGCGAGCCGCGCTACTGGAAGGGCCACCGCATCAGCGCCGACGAGGTCTCGACCATCCGCGCGTCGATCTCGCGCGGCATCATCGCCCGCACCCTGGCCGAGGGCCGGACCCTGGCGACCGCGTCGGCCCTCGACGACGCGCGCTTCGCCGAGCAGGGCAGCGTCCGCCAGCACGCGATCCAGGCGGTCCTGTGTGCGCCCATCGGCCACCCGCCGGTCGGCGTGATCTACCTCCAGGGCCGCGCCGAGCCGGGCGGCTTCACCGACGACGATCGGGACCGCGCCGAGCTGTTCGCGCGCCACCTGGCGCCGCTGGCCGATCGCCTGCGCGCGCGCCGGGCCCCGGCCGCGACCGATCACACCAAGGACGTCCGCCAGCGCTTTCGCTGCCCGCAGCTCATCGGCGCGTCGGCGGCCCTGGGCCAGGTGCTGCAACAGGCCGCGCTGGTCGCGCCCCTCGACGTCGACGTGCTGATCACCGGGCCGTCGGGCACCGGCAAGACCGCGCTGGCCCGGGCCCTCCACGACAACAGCCCGCGCGCCGCCGGGCCCTTCGTCGCCGTCAACTGCGCCGCCCTGCCCGACACGCTCCTCGAGAGCGAGCTGTTCGGCGCCGAGCGCGGCGCCCACTCGACCGCGACCCGGAAGCTGCCGGGCAAGGTCGCGGCCGCCGACGGCGGCACCCTGTTCCTCGACGAGATCGGCGATCTGTCACCGGCCGCCCAGGCCAAGCTCCTGCACCTGCTCCAGGCCCGCGAGTACTACGCCCTGGGCGCCACCGAGGTCACCCGCGCCGACATCCGCATCGTGACCGCGACCAACGCCGACCTGCGCGAGCGCGTCGCCGCCAAGCAGTTCCGCGAGGACCTGTACTACCGGCTCCACGTCTTGCCCCTGGTCATGCCCGGCCTGGGCGAACGCCGCGACGACATCCCGGCGCTCATCGAGCACCTGTGCGCCGAGACCTGTCGCCGCCATCGCCTGCCGACCCTCGCGGTGTCGCAGCGCGCGATCGTCGCCGCCCGCGAGGCGCCCTGGCCCGGCCACGTCCGCGAGCTGGCCCACGCCGTCGAGGCTGCCACGATCCGCGCCCACGGCGCCGGCTCCTCCGTGCTCCACGTCCACCACCTGTTTCCGGCGGCTGCGGTCGACGCCACCCCCGGCCCCGCCACCTACCAGGACGCGACCCGCCAGTTCCAGCGGCGCTACCTGCTCGAGATCCTCGAGGCCAACGACTGGAACATCACCCAGACCGCCCGCCAGCTCGATCTGGCCCGGGCCCACGTCTACAACCTGATCGCGTCGCTGGGGTTGCGCAGCGGCGGCGGATCGGGCCGATAGCCGCCCGCCAATCCCGAGAGGACACGACATGGCCACTCCACTAAAGTTCCGTGCCACCGGTGCCGTCATCGTAAAGCACATGAGCCCCCACAGGTGCATGGTCGCGGCCGTCGCTCGAGCTGGAGCCCCACTCGATCTGACCGACGAGAAGCGCTGGTTCGAGGTGAGCTTCTTGGCCACTCCGACCACGGCACCCTCATGGGACCAGGTCCTATTCGACGACCGTGGGATTTGCCCCGATGCGATCCTCGGGACCGCTTGGGTTCCACTCCCAACGGTCTTCGGACCAGATCAAAACACCGACGGCATCGCCATCTCGACGATCGGGCCGCTTGCTGAGCTGCCGCGCGGCCAGTACGTTGGCTCGATCCACATCGAGTCGAGCCACCACAAGAAGCTCGGCGCCCTTGTCGCGGGATGGCTCCCCAGCGATGCCTACAACTACGAGTTCACGAGCGTTGCCTTCCCAGACGGCACCTTCAGCTCCAAACGTTACACAGGATTCGAATGCGAAGTCACCTCCATCCAAGGTCGCACGGCCACGCTCGACATCTTTGATCGCCTGGATCGCGCAAAGGCGTACAAGAGCATCCAGGTCGACCTCGACTCGCCCGAAGACTGCACGTTCGACGTCGAGCCAGACCTCGACCTTGCCGGATCCGCCGAGAAGATGCTGGCCAAGACACCGGCCAAGGGCGACCGGGGCGGGCTCTACATCAACCTGCGCCGAGCATACCTTCTGCGCGGACCGAAGATGCCGGTCGGAATGGGCTGAAGCCATGCCAGACAACAACGTCCAGGCCCTGAACATCAGCCATGACCGGCCCGACGACACACTCAAGGAGGTTCAACAGAAGCTCACCAACGAGATCTGCGTGACCGGAGCCGTCGCTCCGGCGAACATAAACCTGGCCTCCGAGCTGACCAGCCGAGTCTCGGGATATGAGGAAGACAAGAAGATTGTCGCCTATCTCATCGCTCACAGCTACAAGGGGGTCCTCCAACTTGGAGACTGGACACTCTCCGACAAGGCAGTAGCGGAGCAGCTCGCGAGCAAGTGCGCACCGATCGCCGCCAAGATTCGTGCGTTCGTGCTACTCGGATGCAGCACGGCAGCCCACGATGGCTGGGCAGCGATGGGGGTGCTGTGGCGCGCCTTTCGCGACCAAACGAACCACACGGTAAACGTCGCTGGCACGACAATGCCCATCGGAGAGCCCGACTTCTCGACAACGGAATTCACGAAGCCAACTCTATTGCGCGGCTACCGCGAGGGCTCGCGCGATCCGGGGCCTGGCGAGGCAAGCACGATCGAGAGGGCCTACCGACAGTGGTTCGCCTCGGCGTCGACATACAGGCCGCTACAGAACGTAGGCGTTCTCCAGAAGAACCTACATGCCGATTCTGAAGACGCCGCAGCGGAAGACCAACGCCTCTGCCGACGGCCGGGCAAGTGGGACATCCTGCCAATTCGGCCGAGCCAGTTCATCGACATCCTCCACCGTTGCGACCCCGAAGTGAGACGCGTGCCCGGACTCCTTGCAATTCCAGATTACGAGCTATTCGCACCCCTGGCGAATGACATCGTCTGGCGAATGTCCGTACTTCTCGACGGATGGTTTATCCGAACCTATGCGGCACCTGACGGCGAAGGGGTTCTTCTGCGGGTGACGCCCCACTTGCGTGACCGCATGATGGGCGAGTTCGGTCGCCAGCTGGGAGGAGCGCGATAGGGTCAGCCACGAGGCTCAGAGCGCGCAGCGCAAGCCGAGGTAGTAGGTTACCAAGCCCTCCGGACGGCTGTGTGAGATCGCCAGCATGTCGGCTAGGCCCTCCGCACGGGTCTCCGACCACTCTCCCCCGCTGGCAATCGCTAGGCCCCGTTCGTCATGATCGTTCGTCCACTCTTGGACATTGCCCGCAAGATCGACGAGGCCGTAGGGACTCAGGTCTCCCGCGACCGAGCCGACCGGCATTGGGCTGACGGCTACTTCAAACACGACGTTCGCCGTGATCGCGCGCGTCGGGTCCCCCCACGGATAGTTGCGTCGCGGGTACGGGTTGATGCCGCCGCCGGGCAGCGACAACCCTCCGCGTAGCGCCTTCTGCCATTCTCCGCGCGTTGGCAAGCGCTTGCCGAGGAACGCGCAGTACGCACGCGCGCGCCCCCACGGCAGGCTGGTCACCGGATACTCGGGCAGCATCGCGCGCTCGAGCTGCGCTGAGTCAGCGTAGATCGGTGCGCGAATCCCGCTGAAGCTCGCCATGCTGGTGAACATCGAGTAGGCAGCGTTCGTGACCTCGGTCTGGTCGATCGCGAAGTCCGGCAGGGCCGAGACTCGCTCGTGCGCGGTATCTGCTTCCGACAGCATGCGCTCCGAGATGGGCTCACCCGGGCCGCCTTCGATGAACGGCCCGGCCGGGATCTCGATCATGCCGGCCCAGGTGGCCTGGCAGGTCGGCACCGCGATCGTGAACTCCGGCGGCCTAGCGGCGCGCCGCGGGTACCCCGGCAGGGCGCGCACCGGGATCACCGACGGTCCACACGGCGCCTCGCCGGCGCGGCCGCGGCCGTCGATGACCAGGAAGGCGCCGCCGCCCGAGGCCTCGACGGTGAACCGCCCCGGCTGTCCGGACACCGGACGGATCGTCGCGCGGGCCGTCGGGCGCACCGGCCCCGGCGCGTCGGGATCGGCGGGATCGGGATCGTGGATCGCGAGGCGCAGCGCCGGCAGCGCCCCGGCCTCGACCGGGCGGGCCCGGCCCCCGGGCGCGTCGACGACCGCCAGGGGTGGATCCCAGTCGAAGGGCGCCAGGGCGAGGGTGAAGCGCCCCAGATCGCGCTCGGCGATCGAGCGCTCGCGGTCGGCGGCGGCGGCGATGGTCCAACGATCGTAGGCCGCCAGGCCGACCCCCGCGGCGACGGTGACGGCCAGCGCCGCCACGGCCACCGCGCGCCGGCGCGCCACCCGCCGCGACCGCGCCACCAGCTCGGTCGGGCGCAGGGCCTCGCCGCCCCGGCGGGTGTGCTCGGCGTCGAGCTCGGCCAGGGCGCCCGGGTGGAGCTCGAGCTCGCGCAGCTCGGCCCTCGACAGCAGGCTGACCCCGCCGCCGCGGGCGCGCCGCAGGTGATAACGGACCTGCTCCATGGCCCGGCGCCGCGCCAGGTCCTGGCGATCGAGCCAGCCCAGGACCCGCGGCACCAGGCTGTCGTGGGCCAGCTCCCAGCGCGGCTCGGCGCCGCGCACCGGCGCCACCAGGCCCTGGGCGCGCAGCACCTCGAGGACGGCGACCACCGCGGCGCCGTCGCCGCCGGCCAGCGCGATCAGCTCGGCCTCGTCGCGGGTGGCCCGGCTGCTGGCGGTGGTGACCAGGGCGATGAAGAGCTCGCGGGCGATCGCCCCCTGGGCCGGGGTCAGCTCGGTCTCGAGGACGCGCTCGAGGTGCTCGCCGACCACCGCGGTGAACCCGCCGAGCGCCTGGTAGTGGGCCAGCGTGAGCCGAGGCTCGTCGTCGGGCAGCGCGTCGTAGAGCGCCGCGCCGACGAGCTGCAGGTGAGGCGGGAACACCGCCGGCGCGTCGCCCCAGCCGAGCTCGGGCCCCATGGCCCCCGCGGCGGCGACCAGATCGCCCACCACCGCGGCGATCAGCGCCGGCTCGACCTCGATCCGCCGCTCGGCCAGGGGCGTCACCAGGGCCAGCTCGGCGGCCTCGCGGGTGAGCGGGCCGATGCGCACGACCGGCGCCGGCGCGCCGACCAGCTCGGCGCGATCGAGGAGCCGGGCCAGGAAGTCCTCGCGCACCGACAGGACCACCGCGACCTCGGGCGCCGGCTCGCGCACCAGGGCCAGGATCGCGGTCAGCTCCGGGTGATCGCCGAGGAGGAGCGCCTCGACCTGATCGAGGACGACGACCACCCGGCCGGCGCCGGCGCGCCGATCGAGCGCGGTCGCCAGATCCGGCGCCCCCGGCGCCAGGGCCTCGACGAGCGTCGCCAGCGGCGTCGCCCGCCCCGAGGCGTAGAGCCCGAGGACGCCGAGCTGCGCGAGCCGCGGCACCAGGCCGGCGCGCAGGAGCGAGGTCTTGCCGACGCCCGACGGCGCGGTCACCACGACGGCGCTGCGAAACAGCACGTGATCGAGGAGCAGCGCGCGCTCGCGATCGCGCCCGCACAGGCGCTCGGCGTCGGCCTCGGTCAAGGACGCCAGGCGGACGAACGGTGGCCGGGGCGGTGGCGGCGCCGCGGCCTCGCGGGCCAAGGCCGCCGCGAACTCGGCCGCGCTCGGGTAGCGCTCGCGGGGCTCGAGGGCGAGGGCGCGCGCCAGGACCGCGCGCAGGTGGGGATCGGCGATGCCGTCGAGGGGCGGCACCAGGTCGCGCGCGCTCGTGCGGCGCCAGCCGGTGAGGAGCGTCACCAGCACCAGCCCGACCGCGAACACGTCAGAGCGCGCGTCGACCCGGCCGTCGTGGAGCTGCTCGGGCGCCATGAAGGCCGGGGTGCCGCCGGCCGACGCCGCGGGCTCGGCCTGGCGCAGGCGCGCCAGCCCGAAGTCGAGGAGCACCAGGCGCTCGCCGCCGCGGGCCTCGACCACCATCGCGTTGGCCGGCTTGACGTCGGCGTGGACCAGGCCGGCCTCGTGGGCCGCGGCCAGCCCGGCCAGGAGCTGCCCGATCAGCGCGACCGCCCGCGGCGCCGGCAGCGGTCCGTCGGCGCACAGCGCGGCCAAGGTCGATCCGCGCAAGAGCTCCATCGCGTAGAACAGCCGCCCGTCGTGGCTGACGTCGGCCTGATAGATGCGCACGACGTTGGGATGATCGAGGCGCCCGACCGCGCGGATCTCGTGGAGGAACAGCCGACCATCGGCGCTGGTCGGATCGAGGTCGTCGTGGAGGAGCTTGATCGCGACGTCGCGATCGACCGCGAGCTGGCGCGCGCGATAGACCGCGCCGAAGGAGCCGCGGGCCAGCTCCTCGTCGAGGCGGAACCGCCCGGGCAAGACCGTGCCGACGCCGGTGACGCCGACCGACGCCGAGCCCGACGCCCCGCTCCGCCGCGAGCGCAGGAGCTCGAGCTCGGGAGCCACGGGCGGCGGCGTCAGGATCGAGGCCACCCGCGCGGTCGGACGCACGCGGCACTCGCCGAGGGCCGCGCCCAGGTAGCGCCCGAGGCTGGCCAGGGTGATCGTGCCGGTGGTCGGATCGAGCGCGGCCCCGGCCAGGGCCGCCGCCAGGCTGGCGACGACGTCGTCGCCCGGCGCGGCCACGACCACCAGCGGATCGCTTGCCTCGAGGGCGGCCACGCTCGCGGTCACCACCGACGCCTCGGGCCAGGTCGGCGCGGCGAGGACGATCACGGTCGGCGCGGTCACCGCGCGCAGTCGCTCGCCGAGCCAGGACAGCGCCAGGCTCGCGTCGTCGGGGTAGCGCTCGGCCTCGGCGGCGAGGATCACGGACGGCGCGCCGGCGATCATCGCCAGCGGCGCGGCGAGGACGATCAGGGCGATGGCCGGCGCCGCCGCGCCGAGCTCGTCGACCGCGCGCTTGAGCTCGAGCCGATCGACGGCGCCGTCGACCGGCCGGGCGACCCGCCAGCCGGCGCCGCTGCCCAGGAGGGTCTCGGCGATCTGGGTCGCAGATGCGCTGGCCGCGATCGCGAGCAAGGCGGCGCCGCCCCGCCCGGCCCCGGCGTCGCCGTCGTGACCCATACCCGGCACGTCCATACAGGGACGACGATACTCCAACGCGGCGCGGCCGGCGCCGACCGGCGTCCGGGGAGCGCCGACCGCCGCATCCGGCCGCCGACCGCATCCGGCCGCCGAGGCGCCGGGATCGGCCCTCCGGCGACCGGTTTCCTCCGGCGCCCAGGCCGCGAGTCGCGCCCAAGCTGCTAGAATCACGAGATTCACCCCTGGCCGAGATGAACGATTCTGCGTAACCGATTCGTCCGCCATCGCTCCAAGGCCAGGTGACGTACGACCTCGTCATCGTCGGCGGAGGCCTCCAGGCGGCGCTCATCGCCGTGGCGGTCCACGCCCGCGCGCCCGGACGCCGCATCGCGATCCTCGAGCGCGGCGAGCGCCTCGGCGGCAACCACACCTGGTGCTTCCACGCCACCGACGTGTCGCCGCGCATGGCTGAGCACCTAGGGCCGCTGATCGGCCACCGCTGGGGCGGCTACGACGTCGCGTTCCCACGCTATCGCCGGACCCTCGCCAGCGGCTACGCCGCGATCCCGAGCGACCGCGTCGACCCGGTGGTGCGCGGCCTTGGCCCCACCGTCGAGGTGATCGATCGCGCCACCGCGAGCGCGGTTGGCCCCGGGCGAGTCGAGCTGACCGACGGCCGCGAGTTCACCGCGCCGTGGGTGATCGACGCCCGCGGCCCCGACCATCACGTCGGCGTCGGCGGCTACCAGAAGTTCGTCGGCGTCGAGCTGGTCCTCGATCGCCCGCACGGCGTCACGCGCCCGCTGCTCATGGACGCGCGGGTCGCGCAGATCGACGGCTACCGCTTCCTGTACGTCTTGCCGCTCGCGCCCGATCGCTTGCTGGTCGAGGACACGTACTTCAGCGCCGGCGCGTACCTCGACGTCGCGACCGTCGCCGCCCGCGCCCGGGCCTACGCCGAGGAGAACGGCTGGCGCGGCCAGCTCGTGCGCACCGAGTCGGGGGTCTTGCCCCTGGCCTGGCAGGCCGACGTGGTCGAGCCGGTCCCCGGCCTCCTCGTCGCGGGCTACGCCGGGGGCTGGTTCCACCCGGTGACCGGCTACTCGCTGCCGATGGCGGCCCGCCTCGCCGAGGCCATCGCCGACGGCCTGGCCACCGACGATCTGCCGGGCGCGGTCGCGGCCGCGGTCGCGGCCCAGCGCGCCCAGCTCGGGTTCGCGACCCGGCTGGTGTGGATGATGTTCCGGTGGTTCCCGGCCGGCGAGCGGCGCGGCGTGCTCGAGCACTTCTACCGCCTGCCCCCCGACACGATCGGTCGCTTCTACGCGCTCACCATGACCCGCGCCGATCGCGCGCGGGTGTTCTTGCGTCGCCCGCCCCGCGGGCTGTCGTGGCGTGCCGTCCTGTCGGGCGGCGCTACTTTGGAGGCCCGATGAGCCAGCTCGCGCCGCGTCCACAACCGCTGCCGCTCCTGGCCGACGCGCTCGATCGCGGCTGGGAGGCGTGCGACCTCGACCCCGGCGTGCCCGCCGCGCTGTGGGCCCAGGCCCTGACCGGTCCCCTCGACGAGTTCGTCCGCCGGCCGGGCAAGGAGCTGCGGACCACGCTGTGCGCCCTGGGCTGGACCCTGGGCGGCGGCGTCGGGCCGATGCCGACCGCGGTCGCGGTGGTGATCGACGCGCTCCACGCCGGCTCGCTCATCATCGACGATCTCGAGGACGGCGCCGGCGAGCGCCGCGGCGCGCCGGCCTTCCATCAGCTCTACGGCGACGCCCTGGCGATCAACAGCGGCAACTGGCTCTACTTCTGGGCCCTCGAGCAACTCGAGCAGCTCGAGCACCTCGCCGAGCTCGGCTCGTCGCCGACGGCGCAGCTCCACCTGCACCGGCGCGCCCTCGCGACCTTGCGCGTCTGCCACCAGGGTCAGGCCCTCGATCTGCGGGCGCGGGCCAGCGAGGTCGAGCACGGCAAGCTAGCGCCGGTGTGCGCGGCGATCACCCGCGGCAAGACCGCGGCGCTGGCCGGGTTCGCGATGGAGCTCGCGGCCGCCGCGGCCGGCGCCACCGCCGACGACGCCGCCGCGATCGGCGGCCTGGGCGCGACCACCGGCACCGCGCTCCAGATGCTCGACGATCTCGGCAGCCTGACCCGCGGCCGTCGGGCCAAGGGCCTCGAGGATCTGCGCGGTCAACGCGTGACCTGGCCGTGGGCCTGGCTGGCCGAGGTCGCCGACGAGGTCGCCGTGGTCCGGGCCCAGCATCGCCTGCGCGGCCAGCCGAGCGACGACGCCCTCGAGGCCCTGGCCGACGATCTCTACGCCGCGATCGCGCCGGTCGGCCGGCGCCACATCCGCGGCACCTTCGCGGCCGGCCTCGCCGCCGCCCGCGCTCGCTCCGGCGACCACCCGGCCCTGGCCGGCCTGGCCGCCCTGTTCGCTCGCATGGAGGACAGCTATGGCTGATCGACGTCTCACTCGCGCCGCCGTGATCGGCTCCGGCTTCGGCGGCCTGGCGGCCGCGATCCGGCTCCAGACCGCCGGGGTCCCGACCACGATCTTCGAGGCCCGCGACCTGCCGGGCGGCCGCGCCTACGTCTATCGCGACGGCGGCTACACCTTCGACGCCGGCCCGACGGTGATCACGGCGCCGCACTGCCTCGAGGAGCTGTGGGCCGAGGCCGGGCGCCGTCTGGCCGACGACGTCGAGCTCCTGCCGGTGACGCCGTTCTACCGGCTGCACTGGCTCGATGACGGCCACACCATGGACTACGACGGCAAGATGGACAGCATGGTGGCGCAGATCGCCGCCCGCGCGCCGGGCGACGTCGACGGCTACCGCAAGTTCGCCGACTACTCGCGCAAGGTCTTCGACCAGGGCTACACCAAGCTCGCGGCCACGCCGTTTCTGCGCTTCTGGGACATGGTGAAGGTCGCGCCGCAGCTCGGTCGCCTGCGCGCCGATCGCTCGGTCTATCGCACGATCGCGCGCTACGTGAAGGACGAGCACGTCCGCCAGGCGCTGTCGTTCCACTCGCTCCTGGTCGGCGGCAACCCCTTCGAGACCTCGTCGATCTACACGCTCATCCATCACCTCGAGCGGACCTGGGGCGTGTGGTTCGCCAAGGGCGGCACCGGCGCGCTGGTCGCGGCGATGGTCCGGCTGTTCGAGTCCCTGGGCGGCGAGCTGCACCTGAACGCCCCGGTCGAGCGGGTCACCGTCGACGCCGACGGCCGCCACCAGGTCAGCGCCCGCGGCCAGACGACGACCTTCGATCTGGTCGTGTCGAACGCCGATCTCGACGCCACCTACGGGAAGCTCTACGGCGCCGAGCCGCGGGCCAAGCCGATGCAGAAGAAGCTGGCCAAGAGCGACTGGTCGATGTCGCTGTTCGTCCTGTACTTCGGCACCGACCAGACCTACGCCGATCGCATCGCCCACCACACCGTGGTCTTCGGCAAGCGCTACCGCGAGCTCCTGAAGGAGATCTTCCACGGCCCGGCGCTGCCCGACGACATGAGCCTGTACCTGCACGCGCCCCACCTGACCGATCCGTCGCTGGCCCCGGCCGGCCACGGCGCGTTCTACGTGCTGTCGCCGGTGCCGCACCTGGGCAACGCCGCGGTCGACTGGGCCAAGGACGGCGCCGGCTACGCCGACAAGGTGCTGGCCACCCTCGAGACCTTGCTGCCCGACCTGCGCCAGCACGTCACCACCAAGCGCTGGATCACGCCGCTCACCTTCCGCGACGAGCTGGCGGCCAAGCACGGCGCCGCGTTCTCGGTCGCGCCGCGCCTGACCCAGAGCGCGTACTTCCGCCCGCACAACAAGTGCGATCACATCCCCAACCTGTACCTGGTCGGGGCCGGCACTCACCCTGGCGCCGGCGTGCCCGGCGTGGTCGCCAGCGCCAAGGCCACGATGTCGGTGATCGCCCGCGACTTCGGCCTGAAGGTGCCGGAGCTGGCGCCGGCGGTGGTCGGCGGCGCGCTGGCGGAGGCGACGTGACCCAGGCGCTGGCGCTGACCGGCCGCGCCGACCTGGTGGCGTGCCGCCAGGTGATCGCGCAGCACTCGCGGTCGTTCGCGCTGGCGTCGACGTTGCTCGGGCCGGTGGCGCGCGATCACGCGGCCGCGGTCTACGCCTGGTGCCGCGGCGCCGACGACGCGATCGATCTGGCGCCGGCCGATCGGGTCGCCGCGGCGCTGGCCGAGGAGCGCGCCGAGCTCGAGCGGATCTACAGCGGCGCACCGCGGACCCTCGCCGGGCGCGCCTTCGCCGCGGTGGTCGCCGAGCGCCGGATCCCCCGGGCCTATCCGGCGGCGCTCCTCGACGGCATGGCGATGGACGTCGCCGATACCCGCTACGACACCGACGAGGATCTGTTCACGTACTGCTATCGCGTCGCCGGCGTGGTCGGCCTCATCATGTGCCACGTCCTCGGGCTGTCCGACGATCGCGCGCTGGTGCCGGCGACCCACCTGGGCATCGCGATGCAGCTCACCAACATCTGCCGCGACGTCGGCGAGGACTGGCAGCGCGGGCGCCTGTATCTGCCCGACACCGTCCTGGCCGCCCACGGCCTGGGCGGCCTCCACGCTCGGCTGGGGACGCCGCTGGCCCCCGAGCTGTACCCGCCGCTCCACCAGGTCCAGCGGGTCTTGCTCGATCGCGCCGATCGCTACTACCGCTCGGCGACCAGCGGCTACCCGGCCCTGCCCGGCCGGGCCTCGGCCGCGATCCGCACCGCCGCTCGGGTCTACCGCGCGATCGGCA
This sequence comes from Kofleriaceae bacterium, assembly GCA_018057825.1. Taxonomy (GTDB): domain Bacteria; phylum Myxococcota_A; class Polyangia; order Haliangiales; family Haliangiaceae; genus UBA2376. The sequence goes on from JAGPCY010000017.1 coordinate 116,407, forward strand.
CCGCGATCCGCCGCCGCGGCCCGCGCACGATCGGCGAGCGCGCGGTGGTCGGCCGGGTCGCCAAGGCCGGCCACGTGACGGCGGCCCTGACCGGTGCGACGCTGGGCGTGCCCGGCCGCGTGTTCGCGCGCGTCCGCGGCCGCCGCCCTCTCATCCCGTCCTCGATCCTGGAGCTCGCCGATGTCCCTCGCCTCTGACGCCGCCCCGGTCGGGGCGCCGGCCACCCGACCGTCGACGCCGGACCGCTCGACCAATCCGTTTCTGGTCTACGTCGGCCGGATCCGCGAGTTCGATCGCACCGACTGGCAGGTCTACATCGTGTGGATCGGCATGATGCTCGGCCTGGTCTTCTCGACCGCCGGGTTCCTGGCCTTCGGCCACGCCCACGGCGTGCGGTTCCCGGTCGAGGCGTGGCTGGTGCCGATCGGCGCCGCGATCTTCTCGGTCGCGATCGCGATCGACACGATCGGCCATCGCACGATCTACAAGGAGGCGCTCAAGGGCGGCGAGGCGCTGATCCACCAGATCACGATCGTCAACGGCGTCGCGAGCTGCGTGCTCCTGGTCCTGGCCTACGCCCACCGCGGCGCGGTCATCCCGGCCATGGTCACGACCGGCCTGTCGTTCATGTTCAGCGTCTTCGACGAGGGCTTCCACTGGAAGCGCTACACCTCGTCCCAGGCCGACCCGGTCGAGATGTGGTCCCACGTCGGGATCTTCCTCGGCCACGGCATCATGATGGTCGGCTGGTGGTGGTTCTGGGCCCTCGGCTATCCGGGCGTGGCCGCGACCCTGGGCGCGCTGTGATCACCGCGCTGGCGATCGCGATCGTGGCCCTGGCGCCGGTCGGCGTGGTGGTCTGGCGCTGGCGGCTGGCCCAGGTCGCCCGCCTGGCGCCATGTCCAGCCAAGGCGCCGAACGCGCGGGTGTCGATCGTGATCCCGGCCCGCGACGAGGCCCACAACCTGCCGCGGCTCCTGGCGTCGATCGCCCGCCTCGGGGTCCGGCCCCACGAGGTCATCGTCGTCGACGATCACTCGACCGACGGCACCGGCGACCTGGCGCGCGCGGCCGGCGCGATCGTCGTGACGCCGGCGCCGCTGCCACCCGGCTGGCTCGGCAAGTCGTGGGCGTGTGCCGCCGGCGCCGCCCGCGCCACCGGCGATCACCTGTTGTTCACCGACGCCGACACCGAGCATGGACCGGCCTCGCTCGAGCTGGCCCTGGCCCGCGCCACCGAGGCCGAGCTGGTGTCGATCATCCCGACCCACCGCATCGAGGCCGGGTGGGAGCGGCTGCAAGGCGGGTTTCAGCTCATGCTCCTGGTCGCCGGCCGCGCCGGCGCCACCGCGACCCGCGGCGCGCGCCGCTACAGCATCGGCCAGTACCTCCTGTTCACCCGCGAGGCCTACCAGCGCCTCGGGGGCCACGCCGCGGTGGCCGGCCAGATCGCCGAGGATCTCCACCTGGCGGCCAAGGTCGTCGACGGAGGCGGTCGCTTCGCGCTGCTCCACGCCCCCGGCGCGCTCGGCGTGCGCATGTACCCCGAGGGGCTGGGCGCGTTCTTGCGCGGCTGGCGGCGCAGCTTCCGCGCCGGGATGGCGGCGGCCGGCGGCGGCGGCGCGGCCGAGATGATCGCGGTGGTGGCCTGGCTCCTCGGCGTGCCCCTGGGCCTGGCGCTGGCGGCCGCGGCCGGCAGCGCGACCTGGCTGGCGATCGCCGGCGCGGCCTACCTCGCGACCGCGGCGATGCTGGCTCGCGATCAACGCGCGGTCGCGCGCGTGCCGTGGTGGAGCGCGCTGGCCTTCCCGCTGCCGGTCCTCGCCTTCATCGCGGTCAGCGCCGCGGCCGGCCTCGATCACCTGCGCGGCGCGCCGGTGCGGTGGCGCGGCCGCACGGTGGCGCTGCCGACCGGGAGCGAGCCATGACCGCGACCACCGCCCTGGCGCCGCCGGCGCCGCGCTGGTGGCAGCTCCTCTACAGCCCGCGAGCCTGGCGCGCGCGCATGGCCGCCACCAAGGCCGGCTTCGAGGCCGAGCACCTGGCGTGGAACTACGGCGCGGTCGCGCCCCACGTCGCGCCGGGCGCCCGCGTCCTCGATCTCGGCGCCTGGGACTGTCGACTCCTGGCCGCGCTGCGCGATCGCCTGGGCGCGCGCGTGGTCGGGGCCGACGTGGTCGACAAGAACGCGACCGACGTCGAGCTGCGCCTGCTCGCCGACGGCCGGGTGCCGACCGCACCCGACGAGCGCTTCGACGTGGTGCTCCTGCTCTACGTCCTCCACCACGCCGCCGACGATCGCGCGGTCCTGGCCGAGGCCCGACGGCTCCTGGCGCCGGGCGGCGTGATCGTGGTCGGCGAGGATCGCGCCGACTCCTGGCGGGCGCGGCTGCGCACCAAGGCCTTCCACGTCTGGCTCCTGATCTTCACGTTCATGGGCTGGCGCGGTCAGTTCCGCACCCCGGCCGGCTGGCGGACCCGCTTCGCCGAGGCCGGGCTGGCCGTGCGCGAGCACCGCGCCCTGGGCGCGACCCGCTGGTGGTTCCCCGAGAACGAGCTCTACGTCCTGGCCAAGGCCACGCCTGTCCGCTCGACCGGACAGGTGTCGGGCGCGGCAGACGGCGCCTGACGCGCAACCGCAAGGACGGCGCGGCCGAGGCGCGGCACGCCCGGTGCAATCGGCTGGGGCATGCGCCTCCGTGCCGTGTCGCTCCTCCTCACGCTCACCGCCGCTTGCAGCGGTGACTCCAACCCGCCCCCGCCGCCGCCCGGACCGGTCTACTACGGCCAGGTCGATCGGATCCTCGCCGACAACTGCGTCGAGTGTCACTCGGCCGACCCCGATCGCCTGGCGCCGTTTCCGCTCGCGACCTACGACGACGCGGCCGCCGCCGCCGAGACCGCGCCGATCGCCTTCGCGGTCATGACCCGGCAGATGCCGCCCTACTACGCCGACGACTCGGGGAGCTGCCAGTCGTTCACCGGCAACAAGTGGCTGACCGACGACGAGATCGACACGCTGGTGACCTGGGCCAACGGCGATCGCGCCGCCGGCGATCCCGCCGACGCCTCGCCACCGCCCAACCCCGGGCCGACCCTGCCGCGGGTCGACGCCCGGTTCGATCTCGGCCTCGACTACCTCCCCGACGCGACGCTCGACGACGACTACCGCTGCTTCGTGGTCGATCCCGGCGTGACCGCCGAGAGCTTCTTGACCGCGTTCCAGGTCAGCCCCGGCAACCCGACCGTGGTCCACCACGTGATCGTCTACGCCTTGCCCGACCCCGCCGCCGAGGCGGCCGCGGCCGCTCTCGACGACGCCGCCCCCGGCGCCGGCTACCCGTGCGTCGGCGGTCCGACGGTGGCCGCGGCGTCGTTTCTCGCCGGCTGGGTGCCGGGCAATCGCGCCGTCTTGTTCCCCGCCGACACCGGGATCCGGGTCCGCGCCGGCCGCAAGATGATCGTGCAGATGCACTACAACCTGGCCGGCTCCGACGGGGGCACCGATCGCACCGCGGTCGAGTTCACCCTGGCCGACAGCGTCGCCGACGAGGCCCGCATCGCCCCGGTGCGCGCCCCGGTCAACCTGCCGCCCGGCCAGCTCGAGGTCGCCACGGTCGGGTCCCTGACCTTGCCGACCGCGGCCACCGGGCGGCTGTGGGGCGCGGTGATGCACATGCACCAGCGCGGCGTCAGCGGCGGGCTGCGCCTGCGCGGCTCGAGCGAGGCCTGCCTGCTCGACCTCGTGACCTGGAACTTCCACTGGCAGCACTTCTACTGGTACGCGGCGCCGCTGCCGGTGCGCGGCGGCGACCGCCTCGAGATCACCTGTCGCTACGACACCAGCGACGACACCGCGCCGGTCACCTGGGGCGAGAGCACCGAGGACGAGATGTGCATCAGCTACGTGTACCTGTCGACCTGACCGCCATCGCGGCGGACGGACCGAGCGCGACCGGTTACGCTCACGCCGTGGATCCCACCACGCCACACCAGATCTCGTCGTTGCCGGTCCGCGGCCTCACCTGCGAGGTGATCGACGGCCCCGACCTCGGCGCCCGCGCCACCGGCGACGTGCTCACGATCGGCACCGCCGCCGGCAGCGATCTCCGCCTGACCGACCCGACGGTGTCGCGGTTCCACGTCGAGCTGCGCCAGGACGACCTGGGGATCCTGGTGACCGACCACGGGTCGACCAACGGCACCTACGCCGGCGCGGTCCGCCTGGCCCGCGGCCATGTCGGCGCCGGCGCGACCCTGCGGTGCGGCGCGACCACCGTGCGGGTCGCCGACACCGCGCCGATCCAGGTCGAGATCCACGGCGGCGACGCCCTGGCCGGGCTGGTCGGGCGCTCGCCAGCGATGCGGCGCCTGATGGCTCAGGTCGCGCGCGCGGCGCAGAGCGAGGTCTCGGTCTTGATCAACGGCGAGAGCGGCACCGGCAAGGAGCTGGTGGCACGCGCGCTCCACGCCCTCGGGCCACGCCGCGCCGGCCCGTTCGTCACCGTCGACTGCGGCGCGCTGGCCCCGACGCTCGTGGCCAGCGAGCTGTTCGGTCACGAGCGCGGCGCCTTCACCGGCGCCGACCGCACCCACGCCGGCGCCTTCGAGGCCGCCGCCGGCGGCACCTTGTTCCTCGACGAGATCGGCGAGCTCCAGCCGGCGATGCAGACCGCGCTCCTGGGCGTCCTCGAGCGGCGCAAGGTCCGGCGCCTCGGCGGACGGGCCGAGGTCGCGGTCGACGTGCGCGTGGTCGCGGCCACCCATCGCGACCTGCGCGCCGAGGTCAACCAGGGCGGGTTCCGCCTCGATCTGTTCTACCGCCTGGCGGTGGTGACGATCGTGACCCCGGCGTTGCGCGAGCGGCCCGAAGATCTCGCGCCGCTGATCGAGCACTTCCTGCGCGACGCCGGCTGGGACGGCCCCCTCGACGAGCTGATCTCGCCGCCGGTCATGGCCGAGCTGCGCCGCCACCACTTCGCCGGCAACGTCCGCGAGCTGCGCAACCTGGTCGAGGCCGCGGTGGCGATGGGCGAGCCGCCGCCGCTGGCCAGCCCGGGCCCGACCGGCCCGGCGCCGCAGCTCTCGATCGACGTCGATCAGCCGTATCGCGAGGCCCGGACCGCGGTCACCGAGGCCTTCGAGGCCCGCTACCTCGACGCGCTCTTGGCCCGCACCGCCGGGAATGTCTCGGCTGCTGCGCGCCATGCCCGGATGACGCGCTCGCACCTGATCGAGCTGCTGCAGAAGCACGGCCGGAAGTGACGGGGACGGGGGCGGAGGCGGAGACCGAGGCCGAGACCGAGGCGGAGACCGAGACCGAGGCCGAGGCCGAGGCGGAGACCGAGGCGGAGGCCGAGGCCGAGACCGAGACCGAGTCCGAGGCCGAGACCGAGACCGAGACCGAGACCGAGACCGAGACCGAGTCCGAGGCCGAGACCGAGTCCGAGACCGAGACCGAGTCCGAGGCGGAGACCGAGACCGAGACCGAGACCGAGACCGAGGCGGAGACGGAGGCCGAGACCGAGACCGAGGCCGAGGCGGAGGTGGAGGTGGAGGCCGACTAGAATGGACCGTTGGCGCAGGCCACGACCTCGCGCTCGCAGCGGGCCGACAGCGTGTCGAGGGAGAGCTGGACCTCGTCGACCAGATCGAGCTGGACCGGGCAGCTATAGGCGCAGCCGACCAGCGCGTCGGACGCGAAGGGGCCGCCGGCGGTGAGCGCCTCGCATGGCTCGGTGGTGGCCACGGCGCGGACCACCACCGGCGCGGACGGCGCGTCGCTGACGATCGGCGGCCCGGCCGCGAGCTGGGCGTAGAGGTCCCCGACCAGGGCCGGCAGGTTCCTCGGATCGGCCGCGACGTCGAGGCCGAAGCAATAGCGCCCGCCGGCCGGCGTGATCGGCGCGCAGGTGTGGGTCTCGCACCACGCGAGCAGCTCCTCGCCGCGGCAGCCCGGCACGCCGCCGAGGTCGATCAGCTCGACCACCAGGTTGAAGCGGAGCCGGCCGTCGGCGAACCCGCGCGCGGCCAGCGGCACACCGCCGTCGTCCTCGCACAGGAAGCCGCGGGTCAGGGTCTCCTCGTCGGGGCCGAGCAAGAGTCGCACGCGATGGTCGCGCTGGCAGGCGACCGCGAATAGCGCGCTCGCCGCGAGCGCGGCGCGTCGGAGCGTCACCATCGGAAGCCCACCTCGGTGCGGACGTCCGGCTCGAGGACGATCGCGGCGGTGATCGCCGCCGCGGCGGCCGCGGCCACGCCGAGCGCGCCCCAGAACCGCGGCCGACGCCACAGCGGCGGCGCCGGCACGAGCCCGCCGCGAGTGGTGAGATCGTGGACCAAGGCGGCGACCTCGCCGGGCGCCCGGGCGCCGCGCGCCTTGACCAGCCCGTCGACGACCAGGGCGCCGCGCAGCCGCTCGCCGGCGCCGAGGTACAAGAGGCGGCGCACGCCCGCGCCCTGCGCGAGGAGCGCCAGGCCGGCGGCGTCGTCGAGGGGCAGGCCGCGCCCGGCGCGCGCGCGCCACTGCGCCAGGGCCAGGGCCGGGGCTGCGGGCGCCTGGGGGATCGTCACCGGCCCCGCGACCGGCACCCGGATCACCCGCCACGCCGGCGCCGCGCCGTCGGCGGTCACCGCGACGACGTGGTCCCCGGGCGCCAGCGCGACGGTGCACGGCAGGGCGCACTCCGCCGGACGGCCGTCGATGGTGAGGCGGGCGCCGGCCCGGCCGTCGACCTCGACCGTCAGCCGGGCGGCGGCGCCGGCGCGATCGAGCGCCGCGACCAGGATGGCCTCGACGTCGGGGGTCACCGCGCCGGCGTCGTCGGGCAAGGCCAAGCCGAACCCGGCCAGCGCCGCGGCGTGGTCGGCGGCCTCCGCGGGCGCCAGCCGTCCGAACGCGCACGCGGTCCGCCACACCAGGACCCGGGCCGCCAGCTCGCGGGCCCCCGCGGCGAGCAGCTCCGGTACCTCGACCTCGCGCAGCGCCGCGGTGCAGGTCTCGAAGTCGCCGCGCTCGAGGTAGGCGGCGCGCGCCGTCGCCACCGCCAGCACCGCCGACGACGGCGGCGGCGCGGACGGCGCCACCGGCAGCGCGACCGGCGCCAGCGCGAGGCCGTCGAGGTCGACGGTCGCCGCGGCCGCCAGGGTCCGGTCGCGAGCGACCGCGGTCCCGGTCACGACCACGCCGACGCCGAGGCGCGGTCGCGGCGGCGCGGTGGCGCACGCGGCGGTGACCGCGACGACGACCAACGCGGCCCGCGGCGGCATCGCGCTCGATGCTACCATCGCCGCTCCGCATGCACGGCGCCGTCACGCCTGGAGACCGCCGCTACCAGATGGTCCGGCGCCTGGGCGCCGGCGGGATGGCCGAGGTCTACGAGGCGGTGATGATCGGCGCCCACGGCTTCACCCGCCGCGTCGCGGTCAAGCAGATCGCCGCCGAGCTGGCGCTGATCCCGGGGTTGATCGACCAGTTCCTCGACGAGGCCCGCCTGGCGGCCCGGCTCCATCACGCCGGCATCGTCGGGGTGCTCGACTACGGCGTCGTCGACGGGCGGCCGTTCCAGGTGCTGGAGTTCGTCGACGGCGTCAACGCCTCGGAGCTGCGCGGCCGCGCCGGCGGTCGGCTCCCGGTCGAGATCGCGTTGATCATCGCCGCCGACGTCGCCCACGCCCTCGACCACGCCCACCGCGCCACCGACGGCGGCCGCCACCTCGGCCTGGTCCACCGCGACGTCAAGCCGGGCAACCTGCTGGTGTCGTGGGACGGCGACGTCAAGCTGTCGGACTTCGGCATCGCCTGGGCCCACGACCGCGCGGCCCCGACCGAGACCGGGGTGGTCCGCGGCACCGTGCCGTTCATGGCCCCGGAGCAACGCCTGCGCGGCGCCCTCGACGGTCGGACCGACGTCTACGGCCTGGGCTGCGCGCTCCACGTCCTGCTCGCCGGCGCCAGCCCGGTCGAGGCGCCGGCGGCCATCGCCGCCAGCCTGCTCGGCGAGCCGCCGACGATCGCCCCCGAGGTCCCGGCCGACCTGGCCGCGGTGATCGCTCGGGCCTGCGCGCCGCGGCCCGACGATCGCTTCGCCACCGCCGGCGATCTGGCCGACGCGCTCGGTCGACTCCTGGCCCAGCGCCTCGACCGCGACGCCCGCGGTCACCTGCGCGGTTTCCTCGCCACCCTGCGGCCGACCCGCCGCCGCCCGGGCCTCCTCGATCAGCTCCTCGGCGTGGAGCTGGTGCCGGCCGAGGACGACCCGGCAGGTCGGCCCGACGGTCCGCCGACGTTTCGCCTGCGGCCAACGTCCCCCGACCCGGCCACCGCGCCGCTGCCCCCGCCACCGCCGCCGCCGACCCAGGACGCCGGCCCGGCTCCCGCCGACGACATCCCGCGGCCGGCGCCCCGACCGCGTCGACGCTGGCTGGCGGTCGCCACGCTCGGCGCGCTCGCCAGCGGGGGCACCCTCGCGGTCCGAGCGCTCGGCGACCGTTCGGCCCCGGCCACCGCCGCCGTCGGCCCCGGCCTCGACGCTGCGGTCGCCCCGGGCCAGCGCGCCGCCCCCGCCGTCGACGCCGCCGTCGACGCCGCCCCGCTCGACGACGCCGCCCCGGATGCGGCCGGCCCCACCGTCGACGCCGGGGTCGGCGACGCGGTGGCGCGGCCAGTGCGCCCGACGACGCCGCGCCCCCCGCTCGACGCCGGCGTCCGGCCCGCCGACGGCCCTGCCACCGCCGAACGCGGCTGGCTTCAGGTCGCCGGCCCGGGGCTGGCCCGGGCCCGGGTCGTCATCGACGGCGTGGCCCGCGGCTACGCCCCCAACCCGATCGAGGTGCCGGTCGGTCGCCATCAGGTCGTGCTCGAGCGCGACGACGGCACGACCGTCGGGCCGTTCGCGATCGAGGTCACGCCGTTCCATACCCGGACCCGACCGCTGCGACCGTCGCTGTAGCCGCTCACGCCGCTCACGGCAGCGCGCCCGCCGCGATCCAGCGCTCGACCGCGTCGCGCTTCTCGGCGCACAGGGTCGGCGAGTTGACCGGCATGGTGCCGCTCGGTGGCAGCGTGCCGGGTCGCTGGCCGAGGGCGACCAGGAGATAGCTGCGGGCGGGATCGCCCGCCACCACCAGCGTCTCGCCCGGCCGCGTCTGCGACGGCCGACCGACCAGGTTGCCGCGCGCCTGACCAGCCTCGAGGTTGAGGCCCATCGCGTCGTCGGCGGCGCCCTTGTGGCACGCGCTGAACGCCCCGCAGCTCGGCTGGAAGACCTTGGCCTCGAGCCAGGCGTAGTCGCTGTGATCGACGGCCTCGCGACAGCTCACCGACAGCCCGGCGTCGACCCCACCGCCCGGATCGTCGGCGGCACACGCCATCGCGGCGAAGATCGATACGCACGTGATCAAGCGGAGGGCGGATCGCATGCCGCCAAGAACAGCAACCACCGTGCCGCCGGCCGCCGCGCCAAACCGCCGCGCCAGCGTGCTCCGCCGCGGCGGCGTGACCGCCCCACCCGACACCTGTCTGGTCGACCGGACAGGTCAACGCGCCCAACCGCCAGGCGCAACGGGGCGCCGCGCGGCACGCCGGTTGCTGTCTTCGCTCCCATGCATCTCTCCGGCCTCCGTCCTCGCGCCGTCGTCCTCGCCGCCCTCATCGCCCTCGTCGCCACCGCCTGTGGTGCGTCCGATCCCGCCGAGCCCGGGCCCGACGCCGGCGCCAGCGACGGAGCGGTCGCGATCGACGCGACCACCGCCGACGCTCCGCCGAGCGCCGAGCCGATCGTCGCGCCGCCCGACACCTGGACCTTCATCCCGATCGAGGGCGCGCGCTGCGCTCAGGGCGGTGCGACCGGCATCATCGTGCGCCTGCGGCCGGGGAGCCGCGACCTCCTCCTGTACTTCGAGGGCGGCGGCTCGTGCAGCGACGCCGAGACCTGCTGGCTCGATCCGACCGCGGCCAACGTCACCGGCTACGGCGCGGCCGAGGCCGCCGCCGAGTCCAAGCTGCGGAGCTACTCCCTGTTCCAGCCTGACGCCGCGTCGGGCAACCCCTTCGCGACGATGAACATGGTCATGATCCCGTACTGCACCGGCGACGCCCACGCCGGCGACGCGGTGGTCGAGATGATGGTCGGGAGCGTGGCGCGCCCGACCTACTTCGTCGGCGCGAAGAACGCCGCGTTGGCCCTGGCCCGCCTGGGCGCGACGTTCCCCGATCTCGATCGCGTGTTCCTCGCCGGGACCAGCGCGGGCGGCGGCGGCGCGACCTTTCAGTACCGCGCGGTCCGCGACACCTTCGCGACCACCGTCCACTCGGTGATCGACTCGACGCCGGGCTTTCCCAACCCAGCCGATGCCGACAAGTGGACGCTGTGGGGCGTGACCCCGCCGTGCCCGACCTGCACCACGTTCCCGGCGGTTCGCGCCTACAACCGCAGCCTCGATCCAGCCTCTCGCTACGGCTTCTTGTCGTTCGCGTTCGATCCCACCACCGCCGACGGCCGCACCGTCGACGAGTTCACCGCGCTCCTCGACGAGCTGCGCGCGACCTTGGCCGCCGATCCCAACGCCCGCAGCTTCGTCGCCGACAACCGCGCCTACGACTGCCGCACGGTGTCGTGTCACGTGATCACGACCAAGAATCGCCCTGACTCCCTGCGCGACGCCTACCTGGCGTGGCTGCGCGCGATGGTCAGCGGCACCGGCTGGGTCGACACCACCTTCACGCCGTGACCCGGCCCCGTCGCTCGCGCCACCGCCGCCAGCGCCCGTGGACCCAGGCCAGCGGTCGCTCGCAGCGAAACAGCGGCGCGTAGGCCAACCCGACCAGCGGGTACGGAAACACGATCGCCATCAGCACGACCACGCCGAGGTGGAAGCCCCACGCGGCGATCGCCCAGACCGCGGCCAACCGCCGATGGAACAGCGCCAGCGGCGCGCCGACCTCGACCACCACCGTCGCGATCGCCAGCCCGCGCAGGAGCCAGCCGTGCTCGAGGAAGACCGCCGCCACCGGGCTCATCGGCGAGCCCGACAGGTGCTTGCGCAGGTTGTCGATCGCGATCTGCTCGGCCAGGGCGTCGCCGTCGGTCCAGGCCCAGCCGCCGAGCCGCAGCTTGGCGAGGCCGGCGATCAGGTAGGTCGTGACCGTGATCGCCGCCATCAGCCGCAGCGGCCAGCCGTAGCGCTCGTCGGGCCCGGCCGCGCCCGGCCCACCGCCGACCCGCCAAGCGTCGGCGGCCGGCGCGACCGCCAGCACGATCGCGTGGAGGACCAGGAGGTTCTCGGTGTGGAACGGCATGCTCCACGAGTTGCGGTAGGTGAGCGCGGCCAGGAGCACCAGCGCGAACAGCGGCGCGATCACCCGGTAGGCCCAGCCCAGCGTGAACGGCACCGCCAGCGCGATCGCCGCGCCGACCAGCGCTAGCCGCCCGCCCCGCGACAGCGGCTCGTCGAGGAAGCCCAGCGGCCCCAGCGGGTGGAAGTCGCGGCGCGCGAACTGACCGTCGCCCAGCCACAGCGGGAGCTGCACGACCAGATAGATCAACGCAAAGCCGCCGACCAGGATGCGCATCGCCGCCAGGCGCTCGGCCGGCGCCGGCGCGAACCACGCGTCGAGCAGGCGCTTCACCGCGCCTCCAGCGGGCACCGCGCCACCACCCGCTCGCTGCCGCGCTCGCCACGCACCAGGTACGCGATCGCGCGGTGGTCGCCGGCGATCACCTGGACCTCGGTCAGACCGCGGTAGCGCGCCCGCCCGACCAGCCCGGCCGCGACCCGTCGACACAGCGCCGGCGCCTCGCCGCGGGCGACCGCGCGCTGGACCGTGATGATCGTCTGCATCACCTCGGGGCTGGCGACCAAGGCCGGCGGGACGTGGCGGCGCCGACCGTCGGGCCCGGTCGCGATCACGTAGGCCATGCGCAGCCGGGCGTCGGGCCGCGGGGTCGCGAACATCGGGTAGGTCGACAGCGGGAAGCTGTCGCCGCGCAGCGGATCGCGGCCGAGCGGCCACGCGACCGCCGCCAGCATCGCCAGCGACACCGCGAGACCCCAGGCGCGGGTGACGGTCACCGGGCGGTTGTACTACCGTGCCGGGGTCAACGCGCCAGGGTCAACGCGTGCGTGTGGCCGAACTCGCGCTCCCGCGCGCACACCGGATCCGCGGCCGCGCACGCCATGCGGAGCTGCGCGGCGGCGTCGGGGGCGCGGAACCGATCGTACGCGGTCAGGGCCTGGGCCGCGAGGTCGCTGCCCGGCATGAGCTTGGCCAGCGCGGTGGCCTGGCTGCGCAGCAGATCGGGATCGCGGGGCGACAGCGCCAGCCCGCGCTTGGCCGCCGCCAGCGCGCCGTGATCGTCGGCCAGGCTGCCGCGGACCCGGGCCAGCATGATCCAGCCGAAGACGTTGGCCGGGGCCTTGTCGGTCCAGGCCCGCGCGAACGGCTCGGCCTCGGCCCATCGCCAGACCCGGGCCAGGGCCTCGGCGGCGTAGGCGTCGAGGGCGGCCGGCCCGGGCGCCGGCAGGAGCGCGCGCGCGCGGGCGATCAGGGCCAGCGCGTCGTCGGCCCGGCCCTGCTTGCCGGCGACGCTGGCGAGCTGGACCAGGATCATCGCCCGCGGCCGATCGCCGTCGGGGCCGGCCGGGGTCACGGTCAGCGCGTGCTCGAGGACGCCGCGGGCCTCGTCGAGCCGCTCGCCGATCACCTGGGTGAGCGCCATGCCGTGCTCGTAGCTGCGCTCCCAGGCCGCGCGGGTCGACGGCGTCGCCCGCGCCGCCGCGCCGTCGCCGAGCCACACCGTGGTCGCGGCGATCTCGGTGATCGGCTGCGGCGCGCACGGATCGACGACCATGTCGCGCAGCGCCAGGGCCTGGCGCAGGAACGCCGCGCCGTCGGGGCGCCGGGCTGCCTCGCAGGTCACGCGCTGATGCTCGAGCCCACGGGTGCGATGGCGCAGCCGGGCCCGGACCTCGAGGGGCAGCGCGACCTTGGTCGGCACCACCATCGCGTAGCGGATCGCCGCGGCGTCGCGCGCCGCGATCGAGTGGTTAGCCACGACCGCGCGGAACGCGAAGAGCTGGTGTTGCTCGATCCGCCGGCCGTGCTCGTCGACCGGGTAGGCCCGCAGCACGTGGGCCTCGGTGTCGGTCGGATCGTCGGCGTGGCGCAGGCCGCTGCCCGCGACCAGGCGCCCGCGGGCGTCGCGCACCTCGACCTCGACCCAGGTGTCCTGCATGTCGGTGACGCCGCCGGGGAAGCGATGGCCAGTGGTCAGGTTGCGGAGGACGACGTCGAGGGCCAGGCGCTTGCCCGGCACCACCGGGGCGCCGTCGGCCGGCAGGTGCCAGCGCCCGCCCAGGGTGACCGGCCCGCCGCCCGCGGCGTCGGCCGGCACGATCGCCGCCGCGACGTCGATCGACGCGGTGCCGACCAGCATCTCGCGGATGCGCGCGAGCTGCACCGGATCGCGCCGCATGGCCGCCATCCAGGTGTGGCCGCCGGCGAAGGTGTGAGCGCGCGCCTTGCCGTCGCCGCTGTAGTCGTCCTCGCCGACCGCGACCTCGGGCATGTGGCACGAGATACAGCCCTGCTTGTCGACCTTGTCGACGCGGCCGGCGCCGGCGCCGTTCCACGCCGAGCTGCGCCACGCGGTCGGCTCGTCGATGCCGCTCAGGTGGATCGGCAGGCCGAGGTCGGGCGACAGGAAGCCGCGGTGACAGGTCACGCACAGCTCGTCGCCTAGCGGCTTGACGTCGACCGCGCGCCGATGGGCCTCGACCGAGGCCGGATCGTCGACGTTCGGGGTCGGCAGCTCGCCGGCGGCCAGGACGAAGCTGGCGTTGCCGTCGGTGGTCGGGGCGCTCGCGGCGTGGCACACCCGGCACGACACGCCGGTGTGAGCGCGCAGATCATCGGCGGCGACCTCGTCGCGCATGGCGCCGTCGATCTCGAGCGGCAGGTCGTGACAGCCGCCGCAGTGCTGGCTCTCGACCTTGCCGTGCTGGGCGCGGAAGACCTCGATGTTGCCGCGGTAGATCGGGTTGGCGAAGGACGCGAAGGAGTGGATGCTCGACTGCCACTGCGCGGTGACGTCGGCGTGACAGGTCGCGCAGGTGTCGACGTCCGCCAACGACTCGCCGGGTTGCCGGGCGCCCGGCCCGATCGTCACCAGCGACGGCGACCACGGCCCCGGGGCCCGCGGCAGGAGGGCCTCGATCGGCGGCGGCGCGCTCGGCCGGGTCGCCGGCGGCACGACCGCGGGGCGCTCACCGCCACAGGCCGCGATGGCCACGAACACGAGCGGGACCGCGGCGCGCATGGGCGGTCAGCTCCGCCGCCGGCGCCGAAGGCCGATCGCCGCCAGGCCGACCGCGGCCAGGGCGCCCAGCTCGCCGGCGCCACCGGTCGAGCAACCGGCCGCGTGGTACAGCGACGTCGCCGCCGCCGGGGCCTTGCCGGGCGTGGTCGCCGAGCCGGGGGCCGGCGCGGGCGCGAGCTTGGGCTTGGGCTTGCGCCGCTTGTACGCGCGGACGCCGATCTCGGGCGCCGAGGTGATCAACATGCGCGGCAGGTTGGCCTTGCGGGGCGCGAAGGCGGTGCCGGTGCCAGCCATCGCGAGCTGCTGCCGCCCGTTGGGCGGACCGCCCCAGCGACCGCGGATCGGGTTGGCGCACTGCATCGGTCCGGTCCACCAGTGGCGGATCGCGTAGCGGGCCTGGAAGTTGTTGACCGACGACGGGCTGGCGCGCTCCTCGAGCTTCCCGCCGTTACGGAACTCGCGCCCGCCGACGATCGGCGCCGCCTGCTTGAACACCAGGTCCTCGGTGAGGTCCTTGCCGTACCGAGCGTGGAGCCGCGTCAAGACGAAGTCCCAGCCGTTGTAGCGGCTGGGCGACGCCACCGAGCCCTCGAGGACATCGGCGCCCAGGAGCTGGAAGTCGTTGCCGCCGAGGTTCGGCCCCGGGCACGGATCGCAGGTCGAGGCCGCCCAGGCGTACTCGGTCACCACCGCGCCGGGGTTCTTGGCGATCGTCCGGTCGAACAGCGCCGCGTAGAACGTGCCGAACGAGGTCCGCACCGAGTCGCGCACGTCGAGGTTGGTCGGGATCGTGACGTTCTTGTAGTTCGCGACCTCGTAGCGCTGATTGGGCGCGAGGATCGACACGATCAGATCTTGCGTCCCGCTCGAGTTGGCCAGCCCGAGCCGGATCGGCAGGTTGAACTCGTCGCTGTCGTAGTGGAAGCGCAGGGGCGAGAGGTCGGCGCGACCGTCGGTGAAGCGAACCTTCTTGGGGTCGACCTTGGCGACGAAGAACTTGAGGCCGCTCTCGACGTAGGGCCGCAGGAACGGCTCGGCGCCCTTGGGGATCTGGTAGTTCTCCTGGCGCAGCCAGGTGTCGAGCCCCGTCGAGTCCCGGGCCGACAGGATCACGATCTGATACTCGCCGACCTCGAACTTGGCCTCGATCGTCACGCCGAGATCCGCCGTGGACTCGTCCCGCATCGCGCCGGCCGCCACCCGCGGCGCCATCTTGCGCCTCGGCCGATCGAACTCCTCCCAGTCGCGCCCGCACGGATCCTGCTCCCAGTACTCGACCAGGCGCGGCGCGCCCATGGTGTCGACGCGCTGGAAGACCTCCTTGGGCAGGGTCTTCACGTCGGCCTCTTGCAGCACCGTCGGCACCGGGATGACCATCGCGAAGGCCTCGGGCGGCCCCTTGTAGTTGTTCTGCATCGACAGGACGGTGCGGGTGCCCTTGCGCATCAACACGACCTGGGTCGCGTCGTTGAACATCTCCGACCCGGCTCCATTGATGTAGAAGCCACAGAAGGCGTGGGCCGCGCGGGGCGCCGTGAGGACGGCGACCAGGGCGGCGGCGGCGAGGGCAGTGCGGCGCATGCGAGCTCCTTTAGCGGCGAGGACGGCGGCGGCGGACGATCGTAGCCAGGATCGCGCCCCCGAGACCCAGCCCGACGGCGGAATCCGTCGTGCCGGTCTCACACCCACACCCGCTCTTCTTTGCGGAAGGTTGGGCCGGAGGCGCAGCGGCCGGGGTCGGGGCTGGGGATTGTGACGATCCAGCCGGCGGTTGGGTCTGGGGAATCGTCGCCGGGGCGCTCGCCATCGTCACCTCGAGCTCCGGGATGTCCTGACGCACCAGCTCGGGCAGCTTGGCCTCTCCCCGCTTGGCGAAGGCCAGGTCCAGGGCCGGCTTCACGCCGCCGCCGGTCACGCCGCTCGGCGGACCGCCCCAGCGCCCGCGGATCGGCTTTGCGCACTGGATCGGCCCGGTCCACTCGTGGCGGATCGCGTACCGCGCCTGGAAGTTGTTGATCGAGTCCGGCCGCGACCGCTCCTCGAGCTTGCCGTTGGCGACGACGTGCTCGCGGCCGCCGACGATCGGGTCCGCGGCCTTGAAGACCAGGTCCTCGGTCACGGTCTTGCCGTACCGCGCGTGGAGCCGGGTCAAGACGAACCCCATGGCGTTGCCGGCGAAGGGCTTGGCCACGCCCTTCTCCCCGCCCAGCACGTCGAGCCCGAGCGTCGACAGCTCGCCCATCGCGATCACCGGCCCCGGACATGGATCGCAGTTGGTCGCCTGCCACGCGTACTCGGTCACCACCGCCCCCGGGTTCTTCTCGATCGTCCGGTCGAACAACGCCGCGTAGAACTCGCCGAACCTGTCCTTCACCGCGTCCTTCACGTCGAGGTTGGTCGGGATCGTGACGTTTTTGTAGTTCGCCACCTCGTAGCGCTGCCCCGGCGCAAGGATCGACACGATCAGATCCTGCGTTCCGCTCGAGTTCGCCAGCCCCAGCCGGATCGGCAGGTTGAAGGTCTCGCTGTCGTAGTGGAACCGCAGCGGCGACAGCGCCGCCCGGCCGTCCTCGAACTTCACCTTCGTCGGGTCGACCTTGGCGACGAAGAACTTCATCCCCTCCTCGACGTACGGCCGCAGGAAGGGCTCGGCCCCCGGCGGGATCTGGTACTTCTCCGCCCGCAGCCAGCCGTCGAGGCCGGCGGCGTCCTTGGCCGACAGGATCGCGATCTGGTACTCGCCGACCGTGAACTGGGCCTCGATCGTGACGCCGAAGTCGTCGCGGTCGCTGCTCTCGCGGGTCCGGGCTGCGCCGAGCTGCGCCCGGCCGGTGCCGAAGCCCCCCTTGTACTCCAGCTCCGGCGCACACGGGTCCTCCTCCCAGTACTCGACCAGGCGCGGCGCGCCCATCTGGTCGACGTGGGCGAAGACCTCCTTGGGCAGGGTCTTCACGTCGGCCTCTTGCAAGACCGTCGGCACCGGGATCACCAGCGCGAAGGCCTCCGGCGCTCCCTTGTAGTTGTTCTGCATCGACAAGACCGTCCGCGTCCCCGCCCGCATCAGCACCACCTGGGTGGCGTCGTTGAACATCTCCGACCCCGCCCCGTTCACGTAGAACCCGCAGAACGCCTCGGCCCGCGGCGCCGCTACCAGGAGCGAACCCACGGCCATCGTCATCGCGATCATCATGCGCATCGTCGGTTCTCCTCGCCGGAGGACCGCCGGGCTGGCGGCCGGAGCCCGGTCGTCTCAGGGCATTGTCATCGAGCGCGGCCGCGGTGTCGCGCCCCGCGGTCAGCGCCGACGGCGGCGCCGGGTCACCAGGGCCGCCACGCCCAGCCCCCCGACCAGGCCCAGCGCCGCGCCCGCGCCACCGTCGGCCTGGCAGCCGCAGCCGCTCTTCTTCTTCGGCGCCTCGGTCGCCGGCGGCGCCGCGGTCGGCGGCGTCGCGGTCCCAGCGGTCGGCGGCGCGCTGCCCACCGGCGCCTTCACCATCGTCACCTCGATCTCCGGGATGTCCTGGCGCACCAGCTCCGGCAGCTTGGCCTCACCGCGCTTGGCGAAGGCCAGGTCCAGCGCCGGCTTCACGCCGCCGCCGGTAGCGCCGTTCGGCGGGCCGCCCCAGCGCCCACGCACCGGGTTCTTGCAGGTGATCGGCCCGGTCCACTCGTGGCGGATCGCGTACCGCGCCTGGAAGTTGTTGATCGAGTCCGGCCGCGACCGCTCCTCGAGCTTGCCGTTGGCGACGACGTGCTCGCGGCCACCGACGATCGGCTCCGCCGCCTTGAAGACCAGATCCTCGGTCACGGTCTTGCCGTAGCGCGCGTGGAGCCGCGTCAAGACGAACCCCATGGCGTCGCCCTCGAAGGGCTTGGCCACCCCCTTCTCGCCGCCCAGCACGTCGAGCCCGAGCGTCGACAGCTCGCCCATCGCGATCACCGGCCCCGGGCACGGATCGCAGTTGGTGGCCTGCCACGCGTACTCCGTCACCACCGCCCCCGGGTTCTTCTCGATCGTCCGGTCGAACAACGCCGCGTAGAACTCGCCGAACTTGTCCTTCACCGCGTCCTTCACGTCGAGGTTGGTCGGGATCGTGACGTTTTTGTAGTTCGCCACCTCGTAGCGCTGCGCCGGCGCCAGGATCGACACGATCAGGTCCTGCGTCCCGCTCGAGTTCGCCAGCCCCAGCCGGATCGGCAGGTTGAAGGTCTCGCTGTCGTAGTGGAACCGGAGCGGCGACAAGGCCGCCCGGCCGTCCTCGAACTTCACCTTCGTCGGGTCGACCTTGGCCACGAAGAACTTCATCCCCTCCTCGACGTAGGGCCGCAGGAAGGGCTCGGCCCCCGGCGGGATCTGGTACTTCTCGTTCCGCAGCCAGGTGTCGAGGCCCGCGGCGTCCTTCGCCGACAAGATCACGATCTGGTACTCGCCGACCGTGAACTGCGCCTCGATCGTCACGCCCAGGTCGCCGCCGCGCGGCGATGGCGACGGCGGTGGCATCGCCCCGCCGGCCGACTCCATCATGGCCACCTTGTCGTACTCCGGCTCGGCGTAGCAGGGGTCCATCTCCCAGTACTCGACCAGGCGCGGCGCGCCCATCTGATCGACGTGGGTGAAGACCTCCTTGGGCAGGGTCTTCACGTCAGCCTCTTGCAGCACCGTCGGCACCGGGATCACCAGCGCGAAGGCATCCGGCGCCCCCTTGTAGTTGTTCTGCATCGACAAGACCGTCCGCGTCCCCGCCCGCATCAAGACCACCTGGGTCGCGTCGTTAAACATCTCCGACCCCGCCCCGTTCACGTAGAACCCGCAGAACGCCTCGGCTCGCGGCGCCGCTACCAGGAGCGCACCCAGGGCCATCGTCATCGCGATCATCGTCCGCATCGTCGGTCTCCTTCGTGGTCGGTCCATGTACTCGAGTCGGCTCGTGTCGGATCGGGTCAGGTCGAGCCGTCAGTCGTTCAGTCGTTCAGTCGGTCAGCGCCGACGGCGCCGCCGGGTCACCAGGGCCGCCACGCCCAGCCCACCGACCAGCCCCAGCGCCGTGCCCGCGCCACCGTCGGTCTGGCAGCCGCAGCCGCTCTTCTTCTTCGGCGCCTCGGTCGCCGGCGGGGTCGGGGTCGGCGGGGTCGGCGGCGTCGCGGTCCCGGCCGTCGGCGGCGGCGCGTTGCCCACCGGCGCCTTCACCATCGTCACCTCGATCTCCGGGATGTCCTGGCGCACCAGCTCGGGCAGCTTGGCCTCGCCGCGCTTGGCGAAGGCCAGGTCCAGGGCCGGCTTCACGCCACCGCCGGTCACACCGTTCGGCGGCCCGCCCCAGCGTCCGCGGATCGGATTCTGGCAGGTGATCGGTCCGGTCCACTCGTGGCGGATCGCGTACCGCGCCTGGAAGTTGTTGATCCCGAAAGGCCGCGACCGCTCCTCGAGCTTGCCGTTGTCCTGGAGAAACTCCCGGCCACCGACGATCGGCTCGGCCGCCTTGAAGATCAGGTCCTCGGTCACGGTCTTGCCGTACCGCGCGTGGAGCCGCGTCAAGACGAACCCCATGGCGTCGCCCTCGAAGGGCTTGGCCACGCCCTTCTCCCCACCCAGCACGTCGAGCCCGAGCGTCGACAGCTCGCTCATCGCGATCACCGGCCCCGGGCACGGATCGCAGTTGGTCGCCTGCCACGCGTACTCCGTCACCACCGCCCCCGGGTTCTTCTCGATCGTCCGGTCGAACAACGCCGCGTAGAACTCGCCGAACTTGTCCTTCACCGCGTCCTTCACGTCGAGGTTGGTCGGGATCGTGACGTTTTTGTAGTTCGCCACCTCGTAGCGCTGCGCCGGCGCCAGGATCGACACGATCAGATCCTGCGTCCCGCTCGAGTTCGCCAGCCCCAGCCGGATCGGCAGGTTGAAGGTCTCGCTGTCGTAGTGAAACCGGAGCGGCGATAGCGCCGCCCGGCCGTCCTCGAATTTCACCTTGGTCGGGTCGACCTTGGCGACGAAGAACTTCATCCCCTCCTCGACGTACGGTCGGAGGAAGGGCTCCGCCCCCGGCGGGATCTGGTACTTCTCCGCCCGCAGCCACCCGTCGAGGCCGGCCGCGTCCTTGGCCGACAGGATCACGATCTGGTACTCGCCGACCGTGAACTGCGCCTCGATCGTCACGCCGAAGCCGTCGCCCTTCCCGCCGCCGCCGGCGCGCCCCTCGAGCATCACGCCCGCGGGCATCGCGGTGGTGGTCATCGGATAGTCGGGCGTGCAGGGATCCATCTCCCAGTACTCGACCAGGCGCGGCGCGCCCATCTGGTCGACGTGGGTGAAGACCTCCTTGGGCAGGGTCTTCACGTCGGCCTCCTGCAACACCGTCGGCACCGGGATCACCAGCGCGAAGGCCTCCGGCGCCCCCTTGTAGTTGTTCTGCATCGACAGGACCGTCCGCGTCCCCGCCCGCATCAGCACCACCTGGGTCGCGTCGTTAAACATCTCCGACCCCGCCCCGTTCACGTAGAACCCGCAGAACGCCTCGGCCCGCGGCGCCGCTACCAGGAGCGCACCCAGGGCCATCGTCATCGCGATCATCGTCCGCATCGTCGGTCTCCTTCGTGGTCGGTCCATGTACTCGAGTCGGGTCAGGGCGAGCCGTCGGTCGTTCAGTCGGTCAGCGCCGACGGCGCCGGAGCAGGAGCGCGACCGCGCCGGCCGCGCCCAGGGTCGCGAGCGCGCCGCCGCCGTCATCGGTCTGGCAGCCACACCCGCTCTTCTTCGTCGCGGGGCCCGACCCGGTCGCCGGTGGTGTGGCCGTCGCAGAGGCCGCGGCCTTCACCGCCGTCACCTCGAGCTCCGGGATGTCCTGGCGCACCAGCTCGGGCAGCTTGGCCTCACCGCGCTTGGCGAAGGCCAGGTCCAGCGCCGGCTTGACGCCACCGCCGGTCGCGCCGTTCGGCGGCCCGCCCCAGCGCCCGCGCACCGGGTTCTTGCAGGTGATCGGCCCGGTCCACTCGTGGCGGATCGCGTAGCGCGCCTGGAAGTTGTTGATTGAGGCCGATCGCGACCGCTCTTCGAGCTTGTTGCCGTCCTGGAGAAACTCGCGGCCACCGACGATCGGCTCCGCCGCCTTGAAGACCAGGTCCTCGGTCACGGTCTTGCCGTAGCGCGCGTGGAGCCGCGTCAAGACGAACCCCATGGCGTCGCCCTCGAAGGGCCGGGCCACGCCCTTCTCCCCGCCCAGCACGTCGAGCCCGAGGATCGACAGCTCGCTCATCGCGATCACCGGCCCCGGACATGGATCGCAGTTGGTCGCCTGCCACGCGTACTCCGTCACCACCGCGCCGGGGTTCTTCTCGATCGTCCGGTCGAACAACGCCGCGTAGAACTCGCCGAACCTGTCCTTCACTGCGTCCTTGACGTCGAGGTTGGTCGGGATCGTGACGTTTTTGTAGTTCGCCACCTCGTAGCGCTGCCCCGGCGCCAGGATCGATACGATCAGATCCTGCGTCCCGCTCGAGTTCGCCAGCCCCAGCCGGATCGGCAGGTTGAAGGTCTCGCTGTCGTAGTGGAACCGAAGCGGCGACAAGGCCGCCCGCCCGTCTTCGAACTTCACCTTCGTCGGGTCGACCTTGGCGACGAAGAACTTCATCCCCTCCTCGACGTAGGGCCGGAGGAAGGGCTCGGCCCCGGGCGGGATCTGGTACTTCTCGTTCCGCAGCCAGGTGTCGAGGCCCGCGGCGTCCTTCGCCGACAGGATCACGATCTGGTACTCGCCGACCGTGAACTTCGCCTCGACGACCACGTCCAGATCCATGGAGTTGGGCGAAGGTGCCATCGGCTCGGCCGAGGCCACGACCTGACCGCGCCGGCCAGGTCGAGGCCGCGGCGGCTGGTAGCAGGGGTCCTCTTCCCAGTACTCGACCAGGCGCGGCGCGCCCATCTGGTCGACGTGGGTGAAGACCTCCTTGCCGAGCGTCTTCACGTCGGCCTCTTGCAGCACCGTCGGCACCGGGATCACCAGCGCGAAGGCCTCCGGCGCCCCCTTGTAGTTGTTCTGCATCGACAGGACCGTCCGCGTCCCCGCCCGCATCAAGACCACCTGGGTCGCGTCGTTAAACATCTCCGACCCCGCCCCGTTCACGTAGAACCCGCAGAACGCCTCGGCTCGCGGCGCCGCCACCAGGAGCGCACCTAGGGCCATCGTCATCGCGATCATCGTCCGCATCGGCAGCTCCTTCGCGTCAGGCCCAAAGGCCGGTCCTCGGTTCGTCCCACCAAACCTCGGCCGATGCGCGCGCCGGTGGTCGAGCGCGCGCGGCTCACGAGCCTCAGCGCCGACGGCGGCGCCGGGTCACCAGGGCCGCCACCCCCAGCCCCCCGACCAGGCCCAGCGCCGCGCCCGCGCCACCGTCGGTCTGGCAGCCGCAGCCGCTCTTCTTCTTCGGCGCCTCGGTCGCCGGCGGCGTCGCGGTCGGCGCCGCGGTCCCGGCCGTCGGCGCGCTGCCCACGGGCGCCTTCGCCATCGTCACCTCGATCTCCGGGATGTCCTGGCGCACCAGCTCCGGCAGCTTGGCCTCGCCACGCTTGGCGAAGGCCAGGTCCAGGGCCGGCTTCACGCCACCGCCGGTCACGCCGTTCGGCGGCCCGCCCCAGCGCCCACGCACCGGGTTCTTGCAGGTGATCGGCCCGGTCCACTCGTGGCGGATCGCGTAGCGCGCCTGGAAGTTGTTGATCGAGTCCGGCCGCGACCGCTCCTCGAGCTTGCCGTTGGCGACGACGTGCTCGCGGCCACCGACGATCGGCTCCGCCGCCTTGAAGACCAGGTCCTCGGTCACGGTCTTGCCGTAGCGCGCGTGGAGCCGGGTCAAGACGAACCCCATGGCGTCGCCCTCGAAGGGCTTGGCCACGCCCTTCTCGCCGCCCAGCACGTCGAGCCCGAGCGTCGACAGCTCGCTCATCGCGATCACCGGCCCCGGGCACGGATCGCAGTTGGTCGCCTGCCACGCGTACTCCGTCACTACCGCGCCCGGGTTCTTCTCGATCGTCCGGTCGAACAACGCCGCGTAGAACTCGCCGAACTTGTCCTTCACCGCGTCCTTCACGTCGAGGTTGGTCGGGATCGTGACGTTTTTGTAGTTCGCCACCTCGTAGCGCTGCGCCGGCGCCAGGATCGACACGATCAGATCCTGCGTCCCGCTCGAGTTCGCCAGCCCCAGCCGGATCGGCAGGTTGAAGGTCTCGCTGTCGTAGTGGAACCGAAGCGGCGACAAGGCCGCCCGGCCGTCCTCGAACTTCACCTTCGTCGGGTCGACCTTGGCCACGAAGAACTTCATCCCCTCCTCGACGTAGGGCCGCAGGAAGGGCTCCGCCCCCGGCGGGATCTGGTACTTCTCGTTCCGCAGCCAGGTGTCCAGGCCCGCGGCGTCCTTCGCCGACAGGATCACGATCTGGTACTCGCCGACCGTGAACTGCGCCTCGATCGTCACGCCCAGGTCCTTCATCGGCGCGTCGGCCGGCATCGCCGTCGGAGCCGCGGCCGAGCGCATGACCATCGACTCCTCGCGGTAGTCGGGCTCGACGTAGCAGGGATCCATCTCCCAGTACTCGACCAGGCGCGGCGCGCCCATCTGATCGACGTGGGTGAAGACCTCCTTGGGCAGGGTCTTCACGTCGGCCTCCTGCAGGACCGTCGGCACCGGGATCACCAGCGCGAAGGCCTCCGGCGCCCCCTTGTAGTTGTTCTGCATCGACAAGACCGTCCGCGTCCCCGCCCGCATCAAGACCACCTGGGTCGCGTCGTTAAACATCTCCGACCCCGCCCCGTTCACGTAGAACCCGCAGAACGCCTCGGCTCGCGGCGCCGCTACCAGGAGCGCACCCAGGGCCATCGTCATCGCGATCATCGTCCGCATCAGGTTTCCTCCGGTTGTCGTGCTGCGCCGACGGCGCTGGGATCCACTCGTTGGACGGGGGCTCAACGCCGCCGGCGACGCCGCACCACGGCGGCCAAGACCGCGCCCGCGCCGCCGGCGAAGGCCAGCCCACCGGCCGCGCCGCCCGACGACGCGCAGGTGCAGCCCGGGTACGACGCCTTGCTGACCGTGCCCGGCAGCGGCTGCCCGGCGACCACGCCGAGCTCGGGGATGTCTTGCTCGACCAGGTTGGGCAAGGACACCTGGCCGCGCGGGGCGAAGGCCAGGTCGGTGGCGGCGATGGCGTCGCCCTCGGCGAGCTGGTCACCCGGCGGGCCCCCCCAGCGGCCGCGGATCGGCTTCTCGCAGGTGATCGGGCCGGTCCACTCGTGGCGGATCGCGTAGCGGGCCTGGAAGTTGTTCATCGAGTCGGGCCGCGACCGCTCCTCGAGCTTGCGGGTCGCCTCGTCGACCACGAACTCGCGCCCGCCGACGATCGGCCCGGCGGCCTTGAAGACCAGGTCCTCCTTCATGTCCGACTTGCCGTAGCGGGCGTGGAGCCGGGTCAAGACGAAGCCCCAGTAGTCGCCGCCGAGGACGTCGGCGCCCAGGGTGTAGAAGTCGTTGCCGTCGAGCTGCGGCCCCGGGCACGGATCGCAGGTCGAGGCGTCCCACGCGTACTCGGTGATCACCGCGCCGGGGTTCTTCTCGATCGTCCGATCGAACAGCGCCGCGTAGAAGGCGCCGAACTGGCCTTTGGTCTCGGGCTTGACGTCGAGGTTGGTCGGGATCGTGACGTTGCCGTAGTTGGCCAGCTCGTAGCGCTGCTCGGGGGCCAGGATGTTGACGATCAGATCCTGGGTGCCGTTCGAGTTGGCCAGGCCCAGGCGGATCGGCAGCGAGAACTCCTCGCTGTCGTAGTGGAAGCGCAGCGGCGAGAGCTGGGCCATGCCGTCGACGAACTTGACCTTCTTGGGGTCGACCTTGGCGACGAAGAACTTGGACCCGCCCTCGACGTAGGGCCGCAGCAGCGGCTCGGCGCCCTTGGGGATGTTGTACTTCTCGCGGCGGAGCCAGGTGTCGAGGCCCGACGAGTCGGTCGCCGACAGGATCAGGATCTGGTACTCGCCGACCGTGAACTTGGCCTCGATCTTCACGCCCAGGTCGTCCTCGACCGGCGACATCTGCTTGACCGCGCCGGCCGACTCCATCATCGGCGCCGGGATGGCGTCGTACGGGTAGTACTCCGGCGCGCACGGGTCCTGCTCCCAGTACTCGACCAGGCGCGGCGCGCCCATCTGATCGACCTTCGCGAAGATGTCCTTGTCCAGGGTCTTCACGTCGGCCTCTTGCAGGACCACCGGCACCGGCACCACCATCGCGAAGTCGGTCGGCGGCCCCTGGTAGTTGTTGGCCATCGACAAGACGGTCCGGGTGCCCTGACGCATCAACACCACCTGGGTGGCGTTGTTGAACAGCTCGGCCCCGCCGCCGCCGACGTAGAAGCCGCAGAAGGCGTGGGCGGTCGAGGGCGCGGCGAGGCCGGCGGTGGCGAGGGTCGCGGAGAGGGCGAGGACGAGACGTTTGCTCATGGGACTCCCGGCGCGCACGTGGGCCTCGCGGCGGCATGCCGCGCGTCCCTCCGCGGAGTTCGCGTGGCGCGATGATAGACAAACGCACCGCGCGTGTCCTTGGCCTACCCGGAGCGATTTCTCGATTGTCGCCGGGCGGTTACAAGTGCCGTCGAGACTCGCCGTCACCTGCGCACGCGTCGAACTCGGCCCTACGCCCTCGGCCTCGGACTCGGTCTCCGCCTCGGTCTCGGCCTCCGCCTCGGACTCGGACTCGGCCTCGGACTCGGTCTCGGTCTCGGTCTCGGCCTCCGCCTCGGTCTCGGTCTCGGTCTCGGCCTCCGCCTCCGCCTCGGTCTCCGCCTCCGCCTCGGTCTCCGCCTCGGTCTCCGCCTCCGCCTCCGCCTCTACCGATCCAGCATGACCGTCCCAAGCACCTTGCGGGTCGAGATCTGGTCGATCGCATCTCTCACCTGCCGCCGCGTCGTGCGGCGTGCCCGCGCGACCAGCAAGACGCCGTCCGCAGCGTCCTGCAGCAGGTTGACCTCGGCGGTGCCGGACACCGGCGGCGCGTCGATTACGATGTGATCGTAGCCGCCCAGGCGCAGGCGCTCCATCGCGATCGCGAAGGCCGGCGCGTCGAGGAGCTGGACCGCGTCGGGCTTGGCCGCCACCGCGGCGACGTGGAGCCAGAGCTGCGGGATGTCGACCACGCCCCACGGCAACATCGGCTGGTGGCGATGCGACGCGAGCTGCTCGGCGAAGCACCACGGCGGGTGGAACCGGAACACCTCGGCGAGCTGCGGGCGGCGCAGGTGGGTCTCGACCAGGAGCACCTTGGCGCGGTTGCACTCGGCCAGGGCCAAGGCCAGGTTGACCGCGGTCGTGGTCTTGCCGTCGCCAGGGCCGGGGCTGGTCACGACGATGACCTGGGGTCGGCCGGCCGACAGCATGTGGTGGCGCAGCACCCGGAACTGGGCCGCGCGCTCGGAGTCGGGCTCGGCGTGGAGGATCAGCCGGCGATC
Source organism: Kofleriaceae bacterium (assembly GCA_018057825.1). Taxonomy (GTDB): domain Bacteria; phylum Myxococcota_A; class Polyangia; order Haliangiales; family Haliangiaceae; genus UBA2376. The sequence continues at coordinate 143,209 of JAGPCY010000017.1, forward strand.
CGGCGGCTGGTCCTCGGGCAGGTGGTGCTGGGTCAGCCCGATCTCGGGCGGCGCTTGATCTGGCAGGCTGCTGGGGGCGGCGACCGCCGCCGACACCACCGTCGCCAGCGGCGGCGGACGGCTGTCGAAGGTGTGCACCAGCGCCCGGGCCGACACGCTCTCGGGGCGGACCGCCGCCATCGGCTGGGTCACCAGGGGCATCGCCACCGGCACGGCCCGGGTCGCGACCTCGAGCTGGTCGTCGCCCTCGGGGCGATCGCCGAACTTGCCGCGCTTGGCCATGGGGCTAGGAGCGTAGCCGATCAGCGCCGACGGAACCACCACCGCCGACGCCGCCCGCGCGGGATCATCGCCAGGACCGGGACCGGCGACACCGCCATCAGATCGTCGCGGTGATAGACCCGGTCGTCGAGGAGGGCCAGGGCCACCGCGAGGCCGGCGCCGAGCATCGTGAACACCACCAGGCCCATCATCACCAGCTTGCGCTTGGGCTGACCCGACGGCCGCAGGGGCCGGTAGGCGCCGTCGACGATCGACAGGCTGTCGCCCTGCTCGGCGATCCGCTGCTGGGCCTCGAGCTCGGCGCGGAACGCGCTGTCGGCCAGCGAGTCGACCCGCTGCTTCTGCTCGTCGACGTCGAGCTTGAGCTGCTGGTAGTCGTCCTCGAGCTTGACCACCGAGTTGGCGGCGGCGGCCGCGCCGGCGTCCGGAGCCGGGGCCGCGCTGCCACCACCGCTGCCGGCGCGGCGGGCCCGCTCGGCGGCGATCTGCCGCTCGACGTCGGTCAGGAGCTTCTGGAGCTGGGCCGGATCGACCGGGGTCGAGGGCAGCGGGTCGTCGACCGCCACCGCGTCGGGCGGCACCGCGGCCTTGGCGGCCTTGAGGCGGGCCTGGGCCGCGGTCAGGTTGTCGCGCGCCGACAGGACGTCGGGGTGGCGGTCGGTGAACTTCGACTGCGCGTCCTCGAGGCGGCGGTTGGCGGCCGCGACCTCGCGCTCGACCTCGGCGACCTTCTGGTCGGCCGCGACCTGCTCGGGGGTGCGCTCGCGCCGCACCGGGGTCGGGGCGGCGATCGGCGCGTCGGGGTTCTCGATGCGGGCCTTGATGCGGGCGCGCTGACGCTCGAGGGCCTGCAGCACCGAGGTGGTCGCGGGGTCGGTGGTCGGGCGCGCGGTCCGGCGGTCCTGGAGCGCGCGCACCGCCGCGCCCTCGGCGCTACCCGCGGCGTTGGCGTCGACGACGAACTCGGGGTGAGCCACCAGGAACTCGTTCAGGCGGCGCTGGCGGACGCGCAGCTCATCGAGGGCCCCGGTGCGAAGCTCGACGGCGAACTTGGCGGTGGCCTGGGCGGACTCGACCCGGACCGCGGCCGCCTTGTCGCGGAGGAGCATCGTCAGCTTCTGGGTCACCGCCTTTGCCCGATCGGGGTCGCTGTCCTGGTAGCTGATCACGAAGGTGTTGGCGCCGCGCGGGCGGAAGCCGATGTTGGGGCGCAGCTCCTCGACCGCGGCGTCCTCGCCCTCGGCGGCCAGGACCTCGGGGAACGGGTTCAGCGCCGGGTCGCGGATGATCTCGACCAGCGAGCTGCGGGCCAGCAGGAGCTCGCGGTAGCGCTCGCCGATGTTACGGTGCATCGTCGACACGTCGCGGCCCTGGAGCAGGCTGGTCTGCAGCCGCTCCTGGTAGTACAGCACCGCGCCCGAGGTGTAGAGCTTGGGCCGGGACATCGCGAAGGCGGCCGAGGCCGCGCCGCCGATGATCATGATCGCCACGGTCAGCCACCAGTAGCGGCTGGCGCGGTGGATGAACAGGAACAGGCGATCGAGTCGATCGCGAGCCGTCGGGGCGGTCACAGCCATCGTCGGTAGGATGGTACACGACGGACCCGCACGCCACGCTTGCGGAGCGATCCGTAGCCATCGCCAGGGAACCCGGGCACATGGCCGATCACCGGGAGCTTGAGGCGCCGCAGGTCCTCGGCGTCGTGGACCTTGCGGTCGAAGGAGCCGACCACCAGGGTGACGACCGGCCCGACGATCAAGAAGGTGATGACGCCGAGGATGACCAGCCCGGGGATCCGGCTGCCGGTCTCCTTCTTGGGCCGGCGCTCGTCGACGATCTCGATGTCGAGGGCCAGGCCGGCGGCGTTGACCTGGGCCTGGAGCTGGTCGAGGTCGGTGGCGCCCTCGATCGACTTGAAGGTCTCGGTGGCGCGGCGCCACTCGGTCGCCAGGGTCACGGCCCGGGCCCGGAGCACGATCACGTCGTCGGTCCGGCCGGCGAGCTGGGCCTCCACCAGGGCGTTTTGGATCTGGCTCTGCTCCCGGGCTACCTCGTCGAGCCGCGCCCGCGCCCGGGCCATCCCGGCCTCGGCCTGGGCGGCCAGCTCGAGGGCGGCCTGGCCGCGCCGCAGCGCCTCGCCGTCCTGGATCATGTGGGCCAGGCCGCGGGCCATCTCGTAGGCGAAGTCGGGATCGGCGTCGGTGAAGGCGACCGCGACCCGGGCCGAGCGGCGCTCGTCGTAGGACCAGGCGTACTGAAAGTAGTTGCGCCACACCCCGACCGAGAGCTGATCGCGAAACTCGGAGATCGCGATCGCATCGCCGTACAACGCGCGCTCGCGCTTGAGCAGGCCGCGCTCGTCGCAGAACGCCAGCAGGCGCTCGCTCGACAAGAGCACGCGGTTGATGTAGTCGGCCAGCTCGCCGAGCGGCGTCGGGTTGAAGCCGGCGTTGAGATCGCCCTCGGTGATCGCGAGGATCACGCGGGCCCGGTGCAGGCGCGGCTTCTTGGCGACCTTGCGCACGACCGCGCCGGTCAGGACCACGGTCAAGATCGCGACCAGCCACCAGCGCTGCGCGGCGCGCCGACGCAAGCGATCGACGACGTCGAACAGATGGCGCCGGAGCGGCGGTTCGGCTTCGAACCAGTCGACCACGCCTGACGATAGCGCTACCGTGCGCCGTGCGCATCGAGCTGCACTGCCACTCGCGCTGGTCCGACGGCACGGCGACGGTCGCCGAGGTCGCGGCCCGGCTGACGGCGCGCGCGCCGACCGTCGCGGCCCTGACCGATCACGACACCGCGGCCGGGTGCGGGGAGCTGGCGGCGGCGGTCCCGGGGGCGCTGCGCGCCTGCGAGCTGACCTGCGTCGAGGACCGGCGCGCGGTCCACGTCCTGGTCTACGATGTCGCCAGCGACGAGCGCTGGGGCGAGTTCGAGACCCTTTTGGCCGAGCAGGCCGCGGCCCGCCGCCAGCGCCTGCGGGCGATCGCCGCCCGGCTGTTCCACCTCGGCGTGGTCCTCGACGTCGAGCCGATCCTGGCCCGGGCCGACGGCCGGGTGGTCGGCCGCCCCGACATCGCCGCCGCCCTGGTGGCCCAGGGCGCGGTCGCCGATCGCGATGAGGCCTTCGACCGCTGGCTCCACGACGGAGGGCCGGCCGACGTGCCCCTGGCGCGCCTGTCGATCGCCGACGGGCTGGCCGCGGTCCGCGCGGTCGGGGCCCGGGCCAGCCTGGCCCATCCGCACCAGCACGGCGACCGCGCCGCCCGCTATCTGCGGCGCTATCGCGGCGACGGCCTCGACGGGGTCGAGGCCTGCTACGGCCGCTACGATCCCGGCGAACGCGATCGCTGGCTGCGGGTCGCCGATCAGCTCGGGCTGGTCGCGACCGGGGGCTCGGACTGGCATGGCGAGCCGGCCGGTGAGGTCGCGGTCGAGATCCCCGAGGAGCGCGGCAAGGCGCTCCTGGCCTGGCTCGGCCGCGGGTAGCCGCGACATCGGAGTCGCGGTCCGGCGCCGGTGTCGCGACTCGCGCGAAGGACCCGCGAGGTTCCGCGCGGTTGTCCTTGGCGCAGGGCGTGCACAACCGCGGGCCATGCTCCGCCTCGCCCTCGCGGTCGCCGCCGCGCCAACCCTGGCCTGCCTGATGCCGCCCGATGACGACGTCGTGCAGTGGTACGACGACTTCGAGGCCTGCGAGGACCTGTGCGGCTGGTCGACCACGGGCGCGGTGACGCGGACGACGACGTATCACCCGGGCGAGCACGGCCTGGCCCTCGCGCCCGGCGCCTCGGCCCGCCACCCGTTGTCGATCGCGCGCCAGGCCCCGAACCAGGACTGGCAGGAGGACTTCTCGGACGGCAACTGGGTCGAGCTGACCACCGACTGCGCCGGCCCCGGCGCCCTCGACCTTCGGCTCGTCGGCGACGATCTCTACGCCATCGAGCTGACCCTCGATCAGCGCGGCCTCGAGCGGTTCTCACCCCATCGCCTGACCTTCCCGCCGTTGCCACCGGACCGCCCGGCGAGCTTCGAGTCGATCGAGGTGACCGCCGGCGCGCTGCCGTGCCGGATCGACAACCTGCAGGTCCGCCTGTCGAAGGGGCGCCTTGTCTACTGAGCGCGCCCGCGCCGCGGCGGTGACGCTGGCCTTGGCCATGGCCCTGGCGGCGGCCCCGGCGGCGGCCCAGCCCTCGATGGTGGCCGTCGAGGAGCCGCCGACCGCGGCGCCGCGCCCGGCCCGCCTCGAGATGACCCTGGCCCTGGCCCTGCGGGTCACCGCCCTCGATCGCGACGGCGGCCACTTCGTCGACGACGCCCTGGCCTACGGCTGGCGCGGCGCGGCCCGGCGACCGCCGGTCGGCGCCCGGTTCGCCGCGCACTACCTGGCGACCCCGCGCCTCGAGGCCACCGCGGGCGCGGCCTGGCAGAGCGCCGACGTCGCCCGCGGCTTCGACGAGGACGATCGCCTGAACGTCGAGCTGTGGGAGGCCAGCGTGGGCGGACGCCTGCGCTGGGCCGAAGGCCGGCCGATGGTGCCCGAGCCCAAGGTCGAGCTGGGCCTGGCGCTGGTCCGCACCACCGTCCACGGCACGGCCGACCGCGACGTCGTGCCGTTCTTGCGGGTCGGCGCCGACTGGCGCCTCGGGACCCGGCGGGCCGGCGCGATGATCGCGATCGGCTACACGATGATGGCGACGCCGAGCTCGGATGGACCGGCGCCGCCGCTCGGTGGGCTGGATCTCGCGATCGGTCCGTACGTACGGTTCTAGGCGGAGACCGAGGCGGAGGCGGAGGCCGAGACCGAGACCGAGACCGAGGCGGAGGCCGAGGCCGAGGCCGAGACCGAGAGGGAGGATCAACGCGCGACGGGAAGCAGGTCGGACTCGAAGGCGAAGCCGAGGAGCACGTAGGGCACGGCGCGGCTGGTGAAGTCCTCGCTAGTGGTCATGACCGGCAAGGTGTCGGGGGCGCCGGTGCGGTAGCGATGCGACAGGTACCACGACGCGATCAAGATGACGGTCGGCTTGTTCCACCGCGACGGACCGCGATCGAACAGCGTGTAGGCCGCGAACAGGCCGAGGCGCTGATGGGCGTTGTCGCCGTCGTAGGCCACGAAGGTCGCGGCGTCGGTGAAGTGCTCGGCGCGGTAGCGCGGCGTCACCGAGCTGTGGCGCAGCCCCACGGCGAGCCCGCGGTGCCCGGTGTACAGCAGATCGGTGTCGGTCGAGATCGTCCAGCCGCGATCGGGCAAGAGGGTGTCGAAGGTGGCCTCGTAGGCCGTGGTGTCGCCGGCCCGGGTATCGACGTCCCAGTAGTCGAGCTGGAGGAGCGCGCGCAGGGCGATCGGCCCGACCTTGAGCTGGAGCATCGGCTGGATCGACGCGTGGAACAGCGCGGCGGCGCGCGGCGACCGCGTCGGATCGTCTCGCAGGTCGCGCAGCCGCGCGTCGGAGTAGTTGAGGTCGGCCGACGAGAACGACTGCAGGAAGCCGAAGGTGCCGAAGAACTGCTGGACCTCGACCAGGGCGCGGAGGTTGAAGATCGACAGCGGCTGCACCTCGCCGCCGACGCCGAGCTGAGCGCTGGCCGGGTTGAGCTTGGGGTAGAGGCCGGCGAAGGCGAAGTTGGTCCGCGCGACCGCGCCCTCGGCCCGGTACAGCCGTCGCTGCAGCCCGAGGCGACCGCGGGTCTCGAGCCCGAGCGGGTTGACCCGCGCGATCGTGAGGTCGGAGAACATGAGCCGCCAGCCCGCCGGCGGCGGCGCGTCGGGATCGTAGGCCGGGGCCGCGGCGGGCGGCGCTGGCGCGGTGGGCGGCGCCGGCTGGGCGGCCGGGAGCCGCGGCGCGCCGAGGACGGCGAGCGCGAGGGCGAGCGAGGTCGTCAGGGCGCGGGCCATCGGCCTATCGTACGTCGGTTCGCGGCCCAACTGCGACGCGTCGGCCGGCGTGGTGCGAGGAGCGCGCGGCGGGCGCTCGACGCGCGGCGCTCCGGTCTAGCGCGCGGACGAGCGACCGCGCTTGGCGGCGGGCGCCGACGCCGCCGCGACCGGCGCGCGACCGGCCATCGCGACGATGGCCTTGTAGTGCGCGGCCTCGACCGGCTGCACCGACAGGCGCTGGCCCCGGGCCAGGACCAGCATGCCGGCCAGGGCCGGGCTGGCGCGCAGCTCGTCGAGGGCGACCAGGCGCGGCAGCTTGCGCTCGAGCTCGACGTCGACGCAGATCCACCGCGGCTCGTCGGGCCGCGAGGCCGGATCGTAGTACGGGCTGGCGGGATCGAACTGGGTGGCGTCGACCACGCCGGTGCGCGCGACCCGGGCCAGGCCGGCGACGCCGGGCGGGGTCGCGTTCGAGTGGTAGAACAGCACCCGGTCGCCGACGCGCATCTGATCGCGCATGAAGTTGCGGGCCTGGTAGTTGCGGACGCCGGTCCAGGGCTCGACCTTGACCCGGACCAGATCGTCGATCCCGAAGGCGTCGGGTTCGCTCTTCATGAGCCAGTAGTTCACGCGCCGACCATAGCCGGAGCGGGCCGGCCCGGGGGTCCCGCCGGGTCGGGACTGTCCGGGCGTCCGGGGCCCCGACCGGGGTTGTGGGCACCAGATCGGGGCAAACTGCGCCGCTGAGGCGTCGGTTTCGCAATCCAACCGGCTGAATTTGCGTCCCCCATCGCTGGCATCGACCTTGTATTATAGGTCGACATGCGCACTCCCCTGCTGGCGGCCGGCCTCGGACTCTCTCTCCTGACGGCCTGCGTCGAGCACCCGGACGTCGGGACCAACCAGACCGGCCTGTCGTTCGAGGAGTGGAAGGCCAAGCAGTTCCGCGAGCCGAGCGGCCTGTACATCGTCGATGGCGACACCCCGATCCGGAGCGAGGAGCGCCTCTACGAGATCTGGGCCGGGACCCAGCCGGGCGCCCTGGCGGTGTACTCGGTCGGCGGCCAGGACGTGAAGTGGACGGCCACCCAGCGCAAGCAGCTCTCGTACTGCGTCTCGGACACCTTCGGCGCCAACAAGGCCAAGGTCGTGCAGGCCATGCAGGGCGCGGCCGAGGGCGGCTGGGAGATGATGGCCGACGTCGACTTCATCTACCGCCCCGAGCTCGACGCGAGCTGCAACGTCAACACCGCGGTGGCCTTCGACGTCAACCCGGTCAACGCCAACGGCCAGTACCTGGCCCGCGCGTTCTTCCCCGACACCCCGCGCGGCGATCGCAACGTGCTCATCGACAGCACCGCCTTCGATCCGCGCCTGACCTGGCCGCTGCGCAACATCTTGGCCCACGAGCTGGGCCACGCCTTGGGCCTGCGCCACGAGCACACCCGCCCGGAGTCGGGCGCGACCCAGTGCTACGAGGACAACCAGTACCGCGGCCTCACGCCCTACGACGCCGCGTCGGTCATGCACTACCCGCAGTGCAACGGCACCTCGGCCGACCTGTCGTTCACCGCGATGGATCGCCAGGGCATCGCGATGCTGTACGCGCCGCCGGCGCCGCCCAACCCGGCGCCGATGGCGCAGTTCAACGCGCCGATCGACGGCGCGACCGTGCCGCCGAGCTTCCAGGTCCTGACCCAGATCGTCGACACCGATCTCAACCGCGTCGAGCTGTGGCTCGACGGCACCCTGGCCGAGACCAAGACCACCGCGCCGTTCTCGTTCTCGGTGTCGAACCGCCCCGAGGGCGCGCTGGCCATCGAGGTGCGCGCCATCGACGGCGCCAACCAGACCACCGCCCAGCGCATCAACGTCACCGTGTCGCGCGGCGCCGCCCCGGTCGACCCGCCCGGTCCGGACGAGGACACCGACGGTGACGGCTACGGGGACGACATCACCGGTGGCTGCTCGACCGGCGGCGCGCCCAGCGGCGCGGCCCTCGTCGGCCTGGGCCTGGCGGCGATGATCCGTCGGCGGCGGCGGTAGAGACGGGCGGAGGCGAGGCGGAGGCGGAGGCGGAGGCGGAGGCGGAGGCCGGGACCGAGGTCGAGGCGGAATCCGAAGCGGAGTCCGAGACCGAGACCGAGACCGAATCCGAGACCGAGTCCGAGTCCGAGTCCGAGTCCGAGTCCGAGGTCGATGGGGTCACGCGTACCGGGTTCGTAGAGAGGAACGCCACGGCGCCCGCGCGCGACGCACCGGGTACGAACTCAGCGAACTCAGCTACGAACCCGCACGTCGGTCGAGTGGAAGAGCTTGTCGGCCGAGGCCGGCACGAAGCCGTGGAAGCGCTCGCCGGTCGGCAGATCGTAGCGGCGGGCGAATTCGTAGTAACACGACGGCACGCGGTGGACGCCGTCGGTGAAGTCGACCTCGACCGCGTCGGCGCAGGTCGAGGACTGCTCGAGGTGATCGGCCGGGCTGCCCTTGATCAGGCCGCCGGCGCGGTTGAGCTCGAAGCCGTGGCCGACGAGAAACTCGTTGACCTCGGCCAGGGTGGCGAAGCTGGCGAGGGCGCCGACGTCGACGGTGAAGTGGTTGACCCGGAAGCCGAAGGCCGCGACCCACGCCGCGTACTCGCTCTCGGCCAGGAGCGCCTGGTAGGTGGCGTGGCTGACCGACCACGGCCGCCCGGCCCACGGCAGGTCGGCGCGCGCGGTGAACCCGTCCGGGAGCTGCGCGAGCAGGCCGTCGATCGCGGCGCCAGCGGCCGCCGATAGCTCGTCGACGATGAGCTCGCTCACGAAGACCTTGGGGCGGGTCGGCTCGGGGTGGAGCCAATAGGCGGCGCGCAGGTGCTTGTCGGGGAAGCGGTAGGCGTCGCGACGGATCCAACCGGCGCGCTCGAAGGGCGCGGCCAGCGCCGCCAGGCCGAGGCCGCCGCGATCGTAGGTGCGGAGCGCGACGTGATCGTTGACGATCGCGTCGCCGCGCGCCGCGAACAGCGCGTGGATGCGAGCGGCCTGCGGGGTCGTGCGCGTGTAGTCGTCCCACAGCGCGGCCAGGAGCGTGTCGGCGTCCATGGCGCGCTTATAGCGCGGTCGGCACCGCGCCGGGGCCGTGGGGTTCATGCCTGCGGGGTGACCCGGACGGCCACGCTTTGCCGTCGAGTCGGGCGGCCGGCGCGCTACACTCGCGCCGTGGGGGACACCGCCGAGCGCACCAGTTCGCGCGAGGATCGCTTCGTCGTGCGCGGTCAGCTCGGCGCCGGCGGCATGGGCGTGGTGTACCGGGTCTACGATCGCGCGGCCGGGCGCGAGGTCGCGCTCAAGACCCTGAAGGCCACGGGCGCGCGCGATCTCTATCGCTTCAAGCGCGAGTTCCGCGCGCTGTGCGATCTGGCCCACCCCAACCTGTGCCGGCTCCACGAGCTCCACACCACCGGCGACGAGTGGTTCTTCACGATGGAGCTGGTGCCCGGTCGGTCGTTCATCGACTGGGTCCGCCCCAGCGCCGACGACGACGATCCGGCGGCGGCCGCCACCGACCCGGCGCGACCACCGACCGACGACGACACCCTGCCGCCGGTGCGCCCGCCGCGGTCGCGCGCCGACATCTTGGCGGCGTCGCTGTCGCCGGCTCGCCTCGAGGCCGCGCTCTACCAGCTCTGCGATGGCGTCCATGCCCTGCACGTCGCCGGCAAGCTGCACCGCGACCTCAAGCCGTCCAACGTGCTGGTCGACGACACCGGGCGGGTCGTCTTGCTCGACTTCGGGCTGGTCGCCGACGTCGAGCTGGCCGGCGTCGATCACACCCACGAGCGGGCCGCGGTCGGCACGCCGGCGTACATGTCGCCCGAGCAGGCCGCCGACACCCCGCTGACCTCGGCCAGCGACTGGTACTCGGTCGGGGTCATGCTCTACGAGGCGCTGACCGGGCGCCGGCCCTTCGAGGGCCGCCCCGACGAGCTGATGCGGCGCAAGCAGGTCGAGGTGCCGCCGCGGGCCCGGGCCCTGGCGCCGACCTGCCCGGCCGACCTCGACCTCCTGTGCGCGCGCCTGTTGGCGATCGATCCGCGCGATCGGCCCGACGGCGTCGCCATCCTGCGCGCCCTCGGGCGCGAGCCGTCGGAGGCCACCCGCACCGTCGAGCGCACCGTCGGTGTGGCCGCGCCGTTCGTCGGCCGGGTCGCCCAGCTCGGCGAGCTCAATCAGGCCCTGGTCGACTCGCGCCGCGCCGGGGTGACGGTCTTCGTCCACGGCGCCTCGGGCATGGGCAAGTCGGTCCTGGTCAACCGATTCCTCGACGGGCTGACCGATCGCGCGCTGGTGCTGGCCGGCCGCTGCTACGAGCGCGAGGCGGTGCCGTACAAGACCCTCGACACCCTGATCGACGCGCTCACCGGCGCGCTCCTGCGCCTGCCGCCGACCCAGCTCGGCGCGCTCCTGCCCGACGACATCACCGCCCTGGCCCGGCTGTTCCCGGTGCTGCGCCGGGTGCCGCAGATCGCCGAGCCGATCCACCGGCGGTTCCAGCCCACCGACCCGCAGGAGCTGCGGCGGCGCGGCTGGAACGCGCTGCGCGTGCTCCTGACCCGGCTGGCGACCCAGCGCCCGCTGGTGATCGTGGTCGACGATCTCCAGTGGGGCGACGACGACAGCGTCGGCTTCCTGGTCGAGCTGATCGCCCGCGCCGATCGCCCGCCGCTGCTCCTGGTGCTCCTCCACCGCACCGAAGATCGCGACGGCGCGATCCTGTCCGCGATCCACAAGCGGATCACCGGCGGCTCGATCGTCCCCGACGTCCGCACCCTCGAGGTCCTGCCGCTGGCGCTCGACGAGGCCACCGATCTGGTGGCGACCTTGTCGGGCCTGCCGGGTGGCTCGAGCGAGTGGGCCGAGTCGCTGGTGCGCGACGCCGGCGGCAACACCTTGTTCTTGTCGGAGCTGGCGCGCTCGGCGGTGTCGGCCAACGGCGCCGCCACCCTCGACGAGCTTCTGCGGGCCCGGATCGCCGGGCTGCCCGACGACGCCCGCGCGGTGCTACGCGCGGTCGCGGTGGCCGGCCGCCCCATGGCGCCGACCCTGGCCGCGGCCGGCGCCGGCCTGACCGACGCCAGCGGCGCGATCGCGACCTTGCGCGCCGAGCGCTTGATCCGGGCCCAGGTCGGACGCGATCAGCTCGAGCCCTACCACGATCGGATCCGCAGCGCGGTGGTCGACGAGCTGGCCACCGGCGAGCTGGTCGCGGCCCACCGCGAGCTGGCCGTCGCCTATCAGCGGACCGCCCCCGACGACCGCGAGCCCTTGGTCGATCACCTGCTGGGCGCCGGCGAGCGCCAGGCCGCCGCCGAGCACGCGATCGCCGCGGCGGCGGCCGCCGCCGAGGCCCTGGCGTTCCGCCGGGCCGCCGATCTCTACGCGATCGCCCTCGAGGCCGGCACCTTCGACGACGCCCACCGCTACGCGCTCTTGCTCAGCCGCGGCGCCGCCCTGGTCAACGCCGGCCAGCTCCACGAAGCGGCCCGCCTCTACGAGCTGGCCCGGCCGCTGGCGCCCGAGGAGGAGCGCGGCGAGCTCGATCGCCAGCGCATGGAGCAGCTCCTGCGCTCCGGCCATCTCGACGACGGCCTGGCCCTGGCGCGCACGGCGCTGGCCGCGATCGGGTGCGAGCTGCCGTCGAGCCGGCGGGCCACGGTGTGGAACCTGGTCAGCCAGCGCGTGCTCCTGGCGGTGCGTGGCACCCGGTTCCGTCGACGGACCCTGGTCGAGGTCGCCCGCCCCGAGGCCCGCGCGGTCGATCTGCTGTGGTCGGTGTGCAGCGGCCTGTCGTTCGCCGATCCGGTGCTCGGCAAGGTCGTGCAGCTCTGGCATCTGCGCCGGGCCCTGGCGCTGGGCGAGCCGCGCCGGGTCGCGATGGCCCTGGCGCTGGAGGTCGGCTACCTGGCCTCGACCGGCGACGTCGCCGAGGCCAAGATCGCCAAGGTCGCGGCCCGGGCCCGCGAGGTCGCGGCCGACGTCGGCGATCCGTTCGTGATCGGGCTGGTCGAGTCGACGATCGGCCTGGCCGACTTCCTGGCCGGCCGCCGCCGCAGCGCCCACGAGCTCATGGACCGCGGCCGCCGGTCGATGCGCGATCACGGCAGCGGCGGTCGATGGGAGCTCGATCTCACCGAGCTGTTCTTCCTCGCCAACCTGTTCTACGCCGGCGAGCTGGCCGAGCTGGCCCGGCTGACGCCGATCCTCCTGCGCGAGGCCGAGGAGCGCGGCGACGTCTACTCGCAGCACGGCCTGCGGTCGTGGCGGTCCAACGTCGCCTGGCTGGTGATGGGCAAGCCGGCCGACGCCCGGGCCCACGCCCTCGGCGTCGCGATCGAGCGCGGCGAGCACGCCGACTTCCACCTCCACGACTACTACCAGGTCCTGGCCAACGGCCAGATCGATCTCTACGTCGGCGACGGCGACGGCGCCCTGGCCCGGGTCGAGCGCGCCTGGCGCGACCTCGAGCGCTCGCTGCTCCTGCGGGTCCAGACCGTGCGGATCGAGGCCCACTTCCTCCTCGGGCGCGCGGCCCTGGCCTCGACCCGCGCCGATCGCGGCGCGGTGGTGCGCCGGGCGGTCGCCACCCTCGAGGGCGAGAGCGCGGCCTGGGGCCCGGCGTTGGGCGCGCTCCTCACCGCCGGCGCCAGCCTACGCGACGGCGCCCGCGATCGCGCGGTGCGCGAGCTGGCGGCGGCCGAGGATCGCCTGCGGGGCGCCGAGCTGGCCCTCCATGCCCAGGTCGCGCGCCTGGCGCGCGGCGAGCTGGTCGGCGGCGCCGCCGGGCGAGCCCTGGCCGACCAGGTCCTCGGGTGGATGGCCGAGCAGGGCGTGGTCGAGCCGGCGAGCTTCGCGCGCATGATCCTGCCGCGCCCGTGAGCTCTGCGGCGAGCCCGATCACCGCGGCGGCGGCGCGAGGACGCCGAGGCGCGTGACCTCCAGCCGATCGCCGGCCGGCGCGCCGATCGCCCAGATCAGGTAGCCGGGCCCGGCCAGCCGCGGGCGCGCCAGCGGCCCGGTCAGCCGCCAGGCGACGCCGTCGCCGACCAGCCACAGCGCCTGGCCGCGCCGCTCGACCACGCCGATCCACGGCGGCCCCGCGCCGGCGACGTCGACGATCGTCAAGACCCCGTCGTGCCAGCCGGCGCGCTGACCGACCAGGCGATCGAGCATGGCCCGGGCCGCGGCCGGCTCGGCCACCGGCCACCGACCCGACGGCGGCGGCGACGGCGACGACGGCGCCTCGGCCCGCGCGACCGACGATACCCCCGGCCCCGCCGCGAGCCCCGCCGCGAGCGCGACCGCGACGACCGCCGCGCTAGCGCGCATCGGCGTGATCGGCCAGGAGTTCGTTGAGCGCGAGCAGCACGTCGATGTCGACGTCGAGGAACTGCACACCGATGCCGTCGGGCGAGGCCCAGCGCACGACCGCGTCGAGGGTCAGGGCGTCGGCGCGACCCGCGACCGGCAGCGCCAGGGTGATCGCGGTGTCGATCGGCAGCGCGACCTCGCACAGGAACGCGCCGCCGACGCCGATGTCGCGCGTGGTCGCCTCGGCCCATGGGCCGTCGCTCCGCCACCGCACCTGCAGGTGGCGGCCGGGGCGGGCCTCGCCGCGGTGATGGAGCCGACGTTCCGTCCGAGCCACGACGTCCCAGGATAACGCGATCGGGCCGGCCCGGCAAAACTGCCCTCGTGACTTTACCGACCCCACCCGACCGTATACCTTCCGCCCGCCGTGAAGGTCCACCTCATCGGAATCGGCGGCACCGGCATGGGTGCCGTCGCCGGTCTACTGGCCGCGGCCGGCCATGACGTCCGGGGCTCGGACGCCGCGGTCTACCCGCCGATGAGCGACCAGCTCCGCACGCTGGGCATCCCGGTGTTCGAGGGCTTCGCCGCCGAGAACCTCGACTGGCAGCCCGACCGGGTGGTGATCGGCAACGCCCTGGGCAAGGATCACGTCGAGGTCGCCGCCGCCCGCGAGCGCGGCCTGACCCTGACCTCGTTCCCGGCCGTGCTGGGCGAAGAGCTCGTGGCCGGCCGCCACTCGATCGTGGTCGCCGGCACCCACGGCAAGACCACGACGACCTCGCTTCTGGCCCACCTCCTCCTCGAGGCCGGCCGGGACCCCGGGATGTTCGTCGGCGGCGTGCCGATCGGCCTGGGCCAGGGTTGGCACCTCGGCCGCGGCCCCGAGTTCGTCCTCGAGGGCGACGAGTACGACACCGCGTACTTCGACAAGGGCTCGAAGTTCCTCCACTACCACCCCGACAGCGCGATCCTCACCTCGGTCGAGCTCGACCACGTCGACATCTTCTCGACCTTCGAGGAGGTACGAGAGACCTTCCGCAAGTTCGTGGCGCTGATCCCGCCCGAGGGTCACCTGGTGGTGTGCGCCGAGTCGGCCGACGCGATGGCGGTCGCCGCCGCGGCCCGCTGCCGGGTCGAGGCCTACGCCGTGGTCGATCAGGGCAGCGAGGCCCCGGCCGGGGTCACCTGGTACGCCCACCACGTCGAGTACGCCAAGAGCGGACGGGTCAGCTTCGAGCTGGTCGGCCGCGGCGAGGCCCGCGGCCGCTTCGAGACCCTCCTGGCCGGGCGCCACAACGTCGGCAACGTGGTCGCGGCGATCGCGATCGCCCTCGATCGCGGCGTCCAGGTCGAGATCGTCCGCCGCGCGGTCGGCAGCTTCGCCGGCGTCCGCCGCCGCCAGGAGCTGCGCGGCATCGCCGGCGGGGTGTGGGTCCTCGACGACTACGCCCACCACCCGACCGCGGTGCGCGAGACCCTGAAGGGCCTGCGTCGGCGCTTCCCCAAGCGCCGGATCCTGGCTGCCTACGAGCCGCGCTCGGCGACCTCGCGCCGTCGGACCTTCCAGGACGACTTCGTCGGCGCCTTCGCCCACGCCGACCTCGTCGTGATCGGGCGGCTGTTCGACCCGCACAAGATCCCCAAGGACGAGCGCTTCGATCCCGAGAAGCTGGCCCTCGATCTCCACCGCTCGGGGACCCCGGCCGCCCACATCGAGGACGTCGACGCGATCGTCAAGCACGTCGCCGGCGCCGCCGGGCCCGGCGACGTCGTCGTGGCGCTGTCGTCGGGCAGCTTCGATGGCTTCCACGACAAGCTCCTGACCGCGATCGGCGACGCCGTCATGCCGGCCCGCGACACCGACGGCGAGGCGGTGCGCGCGCTCCTGGCCTCGGTGGGGTTGCCGGTGACCGACGCCGCCGACGGCGATCTGCGCCACTTCTTCATCCTCAAGAACGAGCACGGCAGCGTCGGCGCGGTCGCGCTCGAGGTCCTCGGCGAAGATGCGATCCTGCGCGACCTCGCGGTGGCGGCGACCGCCCGCGGCCAAGGCCTGGGGTGGATCCTCGCCGACGTGGTCGTGCAGTGGGCCCGCTACCGCGGGGTTCGCCGCATCTACCTCCTGACCGAGACCGCCAGCGACTTCTTCGCCGCCAAGCTGGGCTTCCGGGTCGTCGATCGGACGACGGTGTCGCCCGACGTCGCCGCGACCACGACCTTCGCGCGGTCGACCGACTCGAAGTTCGTGGCGATGCGCCTCGACCTGTAACGGTCGGGCGTGGCCCCGGTCGGCGCGGGGACCCGGTAGGCTCGGGCCATGGTCGACGACGCTGAGCTCGAGCCCTTGCTGACCGCGACCCGCGCGATCGCCGCCGAGGCCGCGGCGCTGGTGGCCGGCGCCCGCCCTGATCAGATCCGCCACAAGAGCAACCCGCGCGATCTGGTCACCGAGTGGGACACCCGGATCGAGGAGCTGCTCCGCGCCCGGCTGGCCGCGATCGCGCCCGGGGTCGGGTTCCTCGGCGAGGAGGGCGGCGGCGCCGGCGATGGCGCCCGGCGTTGGCTGGTCGATCCGATCGACGGCACGGTAAACTTCGCCCACGGCCTGCCGCTGTGGGCGATCTCGATCGGTCTCGAGGGCCCCGACGGACTCGAGGTCGGGGTGGTGACCGCGCCGGCCCTGGGCTGGACCTTCTGGGCCCGGCGCGGCGGCGGCGCCTTCGCCGATCGCGGCCGCGGTCCCGAGCGCCTCGCGGTGAGCGCGATCGATCGCCTCGATCGCGCGCTCCTGGTGACCGGCTTCCCCTACGATCGCGCGACCAACCCGGCCAACAACTTCGACGCCTGGGAGCACTTCCAGCGGGTCGCCGGCGGCGTCCGTCGCCTGGGCGCGGCGTCCCTCGACCTGTGCCTGGTGGCGGCCGGCGCCCTCGACGGCTACTGGGAGCAGCGGCTGTCGGCCTGGGATCTGGCGGCCGGCGCCCTGGTGGTCGCCGAGGCCGGCGGGATTGTGACCGACACACGGGGCGGGCGGTTCCGACCGGCGGCCGGCGAGGCGGTGGCGGCCGGCGGTGGTATCCATGAGGCGATCGTGCGCGAGCTGGCGCTGGTCCGCCGCGCTGTCGACCCTCGCCCTGGCCAGGAGACGCCATGATCTGTCGCGCCCTCGTCGTCGCCTCGCTCCTCGTCGCTGCCCCGGCCGTCGCCCCGGCCGCGTGGGCCCAGCCGGTCGAGGCCCAGCCGGTCGAGGCCCAGCCGGTCGATCCCTACGCGCCCAGCGCGCCGGCCAAGCCAGTCAAGCCGGCGAAGCCGGTGAAGCCGGCCAAGCCAGCGAAGGGCAAGAAGCCGCCACCTCCGGCGCCCGCGCGGGCGGACCCGGGACCGCTCGATCCCTACGCCGCGCCGGCCGCCCCGGCGCCGCGCGCGCCCGACGCCACCGCCGGCCCCCAGGATCCGTACGCCGCCCGCGGCCCCCAGGATCCCTACGCCGCCCGCGGCCCCAAGGATCCCGACACCGTCGGAGCGTCCCCGGCGCCCGCGTCGCGACCGCCGCCGCCAACACCGCTGCCAACGCCGGTTGGGCCCACGCCGCCGGCGCCGGTCGACCCCTACGCCGCGCCGACCGCGCCGATCGGGCCACCGCCCCCGGCCCGTCCGCCCGCCCCGGTCGATCCCTACGCCGCGCCGACCGCGCCGACCGCCACCGCGACCGGCCGCATCGACGTCGCCGCGGTGCAGGGCCTGCTCGCGGTCCAGGCCCTCGACGGCTGGCTCCTCACCGATCACGGCGGCGGCAACCCGATCGCCCAGAGCCTGGTCGAGATCACCGGCGCCGCCAGCCGGCGCTGGTTCTACCTGGTGCCGCGCACCGGCGAGCCGATCCTGGTGGTCCACGGCGCCGAGGTCGCGAGCTTCGCCGCGGTGCCAGGCCGCCGCGTCACCTACGCCAGCCATCGCGAGCTGGCCGCGACCCTGAAGAAGGTCTTGAAGGGTCGGCGCACGATCGCGATGGAGTACTCGCCCAAGGGCGAGCTGCCGTCGCTGTCGCGGGTCGACGCCGGCACCGTCGAGCTGGTCCGCGCCGCCGGCGTCACGGTCAAGCCGAGCCACGTCCTGGTGCAGTTCGCCAAGGCGAGCTGGGGGCCCGAGGGCCGCAAGGCCCACTACCTCGCGGCCCATCACCTGACCGAGCTGCGCAAGGACGCCCTGGCGTTCGTCGCCGAGCGCCTGCGGAGCGGTGTCGCGGTGACCGAGCGCGAGGTCGTCGAGCGCGTGGTCCGCGGCATGGCGACCCGCGGCCTGGTCGGCCCACCGCCGGTCGTCGCCTTCGGCCGCAACACCGCCGATCCGACCTACGCCCCCGGGCCCGGCCGCGACGCCACCCTGGCCCGCGGCGACCTGGTGCTCCTGGGTCTGGCTGGCAAGGTCGACGGCGGGGTCTACGCCGCCACCACCTGGGTCGCGGTGGCCGACGCGATCGTCTCGCCCCGGGTCGCCGAGCTGTTCGCCGCCACCACCGGCGCCCGCGACGCCGTCCTCGAGCTGATCCGCGATCGGCTCAAGCGCCGCCGCGCGATCGCCGGCTGGGAGGTCGATCGCGCCGCCAACACCTCGCTCATGATCTCCGGGCAGATCGATCTGGCGCTGCACCGCACCGGCCACTCGCTCGACACCGATCTGTTCGGCTCGGGCACCGATCTCGACGACACCGAGGTGCGCGATCCGCGCGCGCTGGTGGTCGGCTCGGGCTTCACCGTCGGTCCCGGGCTGTACGTCGCCGGTCAGCTCGGCGTGCGCACCGAGATCTCGGCCTACCTCGGCAAGGACGGGCTCGAGATCACCACCCCGGCCCAGACCAAGCTCGAGCTCTTGCTCGGCGAGTGACCGCCGGCGGGCGTCGCGCCCCGGCTCAGAGCTCGAGGGCGTCGAGGGCGTCGTCGTCGAGGGCCAGCGGTGGACGTGGCGCGGCGATGGTCGGGGTCGCGTTGGCGCTCGCGCTCGGGGCGGGGGCAGCAGCGGCGGCGACCGCCTGACACAGCGAGCACGCCGCCGCGGCGTGAGGCGTCGGCGTGCGATGGAGGTCGAGGACCGCGCGCGAGAGCTGGGCCAGCTCGCGCCGGACCTCGCGGCGCGCGCCAGCGACCCGCGCGATCCGCAGGTGATCGTAGCTCGTGGTCTGGTGGCGCATCCACGCGATCACCGCGGCCTCGGCGCGCCGATCGATCTCGAGGCGCTGGGTGCGCGCCACGGTGCCGCTGCCGACCGGCGTCGCGTGGGCCGCGACCAGCGCGGCCAGGCGCTCGCCGAGCGTGGCCCAGCGCGGCGCGAAGCGGAGGAAGCCGCGGACCTCCTGCTCGAAGGCCGCCACGTACGCGACCTGGGCGCGATCGCGGCGCGCGCGATCGGCGGTGAGCCGCCGCGCGTAGGCCTCGGTCGAGCGCTCGGCCTCGATCGCGGCCCGCGCCGCCTCGACGTTGGCGGTCGGCGCCCACAGCCCGCGCGAGAACTGCTTGCGCCCGCGGCGCTCGACGACCTGCCACGACGGACCGGCGGCCTTGACCCGGCGGGTGAGCCCGGCATCGCCCGGCGGCAGACACGACCAGTCGTGCGGGGGCGTCAACCGACGGCCGTCGGGCGCGACGAAGACCCGCGGATCGGAGGTCGGAGACAGGACCAACGCGTCGGTCATGGCGCGTACCTTGCCACAGCGCCTCCGCTCGGACGCCGCACCGGCGGCGGGCCGGGTTGCGCCGGGATCGCGCGCTCGGTAGCCTGGGGACACCGCGCGCCCTGGGTGCGTCCTGCGCGGTCGTCGATCGTGCTCGCCCCTGACCAGCTCACCGCGGTGATCCTCGCCGGCGGCCGCGGCCGGCGCCTGGGCGGCGTGTGCAAGCCGCTCCTCGTGGTCGACGGCGTCACGATCCTCGCCCGCCAGCGCGCGGTCCTGACGCCGCGGGTCACCGAGGTGATCGTCGCGATCGCCATCGCCGGCGCGCCGCTCGCGCCCGAGCTGCGCCACGTCCACGATCCGATCCCCGACGCCGGGCCCCTGGCCGGGCTGGTCGCGGCGCTGACCGCGTGTCGAACGCCGTGGCTCCTCGCGGTGGCCGGCGACATGCCGCGGCTGGCGCCGGCGCTCCTCGACGCGCTGATCGCGCGCGCGGTCCCGACCGTCGACGCGGTCGCGCCCCGCGTCGGCGGCTGGCCCGAGCCGCTGTGCGCGCTGTGGCACGTGCGGACCCTGCCCCACCTCGCGGCCCGGCTGGCCGACGGCCGCCGCGGGGTCGGCGCGGCGCTCGGCGCGTTGACCGTGGCCTGGCTCGAGGAACCCGACGCCCGCGCCATCGATCCGACCCTCGCCAGCTTCGCCAGCGTCAACCGGCCCGACGACCTGTAGGGATCGGGCCTCGGCCTCGGTCTCGGTCTCGGTCTCGGTCTCGGCCTCGGTCTCGGTCTCGGGTTCGGTCTCGGCCTCCGCCTCGGTCTCGGTCTCGGCCTCGGTCTCGGTCTCCGCCTCGGTCTCCCCCCGTCACGGCGGACAGGCGCCGGTCGCGGTCAAGCGATCGCCGTCGTCGGTCCACGCCGTCACGAACGGCCGCGCCCGCGACAACCGCCGCACCCGCTCGCGCACGATCGCGCCGCGCCGCCCGGTGGCCAGCGCCGGGTGGTGGAGCGGCCGAGCGTCGATGAGCGCCGGCGTGAACTCGGCGCCGTGCAGGCACGCGGCGCCGCTCGCGCGCGCGAACGCCAGGGTCAAGATCCCGGTCTGGCGCTCGATCGGCCGGGTGTTGTCGAACAGGAAGTTGCCCAGCGAGTACGCGATCACCGCGCCGCGGTAACGCTCGATGGCCTGGAGCACGTGGGGATGCGAGCCGATCACGGCGTCGGCGCCGGCGTCGACCATCGCCCGGGCGGCGGCCACCAGGCGCTTGCTCGGGGCCTCGGCGTACTCGACGCCCCAGTGCATGAGCACGAGGACCAAGTCGTGGTCGGCGCGGGCCGCGGTCACCAGCGGCACCAGGGTCGCCACCAGATCGCGCTCGCCGACGTGGGGCAAGAGCGGTTGACCGACGCGCTGGGTGCCGTTGCGCACCGTGGTCGCGGCGATCACCGCCAGCCGCCACCCGGCGTGCTCGATGGTCTCGACCCGCAGCGGCGCGGTCGCGACCGCGGCGCCGACCGCGCGCAGGCCGGCGGCGGCGACGTGGCCCGGGGTCTCGGCGACGCCGGCCGCCCGGACGTCGTAGTGGTGGTTGTTGGCCAGGGACACCACGTCGATCCCCGCGGCCGCGACCCGGGCCAGGCGCGCCGGCGTGGCGACGAACCGCATCCGGGTGCCCCACGGGCTCTTCGCCGGCGGTCGGGCCATGACCGGGGTCTCGAGGTTGGCGAAGGCCAGGTCGGCCGCCGCCAGGACCGGCGCCACCGAGGCGAACGGGTCGTCGCGCTCGGCCGGGATCGGCGCGAAGCCCCCGGGGACGTAGCGCCCGAACATGACGTCGCCGACGAAGGCCAGGCGGAGCGGCGGCTCGTCGGCGCGCGCCGGGGCCACCACCAGCGCCACCAGACCGAGGGCGAGCGCGAGGGCGCGCATGGCCCGGCAGTGTGCCACACCGAGGCCGGCCCGACCGCTACCCTTGACCACACCGCTTCGCGCTTGCCTTGCCCAGCCGATCCTTTATTTTCGGCGGCCGATGCGCGTCGGACCGATCGAGGTGGACACTCCCGTGGTCCTGGCGCCCATGGCCGCGGTCACCGACCTGCCGTTTCGCACCGTGGCCGAGGAGCACGGCGTCGGCCTCACCGTCACCGAGTTCCTGAGCGCCCACGCCCTCATGGTCGGCGACAAGAAGGCCCAGGGCAAGATGACCGCCAGCCTGGGCGGCCGCCGGTTCGGCGTGCAGATCTTCGGCCGCGAGTGCGAGCCGATGGCCAAGGCGGCGCAGCTCGCGGTCGCGATCGGCGCGTCGCTCGTCGACATCAACATGGGCTGCCCGGCCAAGCGCGTGGTCGCCGGCGAGTGTGGCTCGGCGCTCATGCGCGAGCCCGAGGTCGCCCAGGCGCTGGTGCGCGCGGTGGTCGACGCGGTGCCGGCCGAGGTCCCGGTGTCGGTCAAGCACCGAGCCGGCTGGGACGCCACCCATCGCAACGCGCCCGAGTTCGCGTGCGCGATGGTCGAGGCCGGGGCTCGCATGATCACGGTCCACGGCCGGACCCGCAGCCAGGGCTTCTCGGGCCAGGCCGACCTCGCGATCATCGCCGCGGTGCGGGCCGCGGTCCCGACCGCGATCCCGGTCGTCGGCAACGGCGACGTGGTCGACGTCGCCGGCTTCGCGCGGATGCGCGAGGCCACCGGCTGCGACGCGGTGATGATCGGCCGCGGCGCGATGGGCAACCCGTGGCTGTTCGCCCGCATCCGCGCGGTCGCCGCCGGGCGTCCGGATCCCGGACCGCCGACCCTCGAGGAGCGCCAGGCGGTGTTCCGCCGCCACGTCGGCTTGATCCTCGAGCTCAAGCACGGCCCACGGGTGCTCCACGAGGTCCGCAAGGCCTGCGCCTGGTACGCCCGCGGCCTGCACGGCGGCAGCCGCCTGCGCACCGCGCTATGGGGCACCGCCGACGTCGACGCCACGGTCGCGCTGGCCGAGGCGTTCTTCGCCGAGCAGCTCGCGCGCCGCGCCGCGCGGGGGGTCGCCGCCGACGCCGATCGCGTCGAGCTGGGCACCGCGGTCGAGGACGCCGCCTGATGGCGCGCCCCGACGCAGCCCCGCGCGACTACCTGGTCGCGGAGAGCCCGGCCATGCGCGCGGTGGTCGCCACGATCGAGCGCCTGGCCGACTCCGACGGTCCGGTCCTGGTGTGTGGCGAGCATGGCACCGGCCGCGAGCTGGTGGCCCGGGTGCTGCACAACCAGAGCCCGCGCCGCGCCGGCCGCTTCGTCGCGGTCCGCCCGACCTTCGACGCCGGTGGCGAGGGCGGCGATGACGGCGAGCGCGCCAAGCGCATGTTGCGCGCCGCCCAGGGCGGAACGCTCCTGGTCAAGGACGTGTGCGACGTCGCCGCCGCTGGCCAGCGCGCGCTGCGGCGCGCGATCCGCGCCCCTGAGCGCGAGCGCCGCCCCGACTCGTCGGGCGAGGTGTGGGACGTCCGGGTGGTCGGCTCGGCCGATCTCGATCTCGAGCGCGCGGTCGCCGCCCGCATGCTCGCGGCCGAGCTGTACGAGCCGATGTCGGCCCGGCGGATCGACGTGCCGCCGCTGCGCGAGCGCGGCGGCGACATCCCGACCCTGGTCGAGCGCTGGGTCCGGCACTACGCCGACGAGGTCGGCCGCGGCAAGCTGACGATCTCGACCCGGGCCTACGAGCGCCTGGTCAAGTACCCGTGGCCGGGCAACGTCGCCGAGCTGAAGAACCTGGCCCGCCGGCTGGTGGTCCACACCAGCGGCAGCCGGATCGAGGCCGGCGACGTCGACGCGGTGCTGCCGGTGGTCGCCGAGCGCGTGCCGATGGAGGACCTGTCGTTCGAGGAGATCGTCAAGGCCAAGCTGACCGGCTTCCTCGAGCGCATGGACGGCTACCCGCTCCACGACCTCTACGACAAGATCCTCGAGCGGGTCGAGCGACCGCTGTTCGATCTGGTGCTGGCCCGGACCGGCGGCAACTAGCTCAAGGCCGCCGAGATCCTCGGGCTCAACCGCAATACCCTGCGCAAGAAGCTCGACGCCCTGGGCGTCGCCCGCCGCGGCAAGGGCCGCGACGACCGCGCCCTCGACGACTCGTAGCATCGTCGCCGAGATCCTTCGATCTGGCTCCGCCTCCGCCTCCGCCTCCGCCTCGGTCTCAGCCTCCGCCTCGGTCTCGGTCTCGGCCTCGTCTCGGTCTCGGTCTCGGCCTCCGCCTCGGTCTCGGTCTCGGTCTCGGCCTCCGCCTCGGTCTCGGACTCGGCCTCCGCCTCGGCCTCGGTCTCGGTCTCGGTCTCGGTCTCGGCCTCCGCCTCGGTCTCGGTCTCGGCCTCCGCCTCCGCCTCGGCCTCCGCCTCCGCCTCGGTCTCGCTCTCCGCCTCGGGCGTTCCTCGCCCCGGCCGGTGGACATCGCTCGTCGATTTCCCTACGTTCGCAGCGCCATGGCCGGCCGACCAGGCATCATCGCGTTCGCCAAGGACTGGCACGAAGATCCGACGAGCAACCACCACGTGCTCATCGAGCTGGCGCGCTCGCGCCCGGTCTTGTGGTTGAACTCGGTCGCGACCCGCACCCCCAAGCTCACCAGCGGCCGCGACCTGGGCAAGATCAAGCGCAAGCTCGGCGAGTTCGCCCGCGGGCCGGTCCAGGTCATGGACAACCTGTGGGTGTTCTCGCCGCTGGTCCTGCCGCTGCCGCACAACCCGGTGGCGCAGCGGATCAACCAGTCGATCCTGCGCGCGACGATCGCGGTCGTTCGCCGGCGCCTCGGCCTGCGCGACTTCGATCTGTGGACGTTTCTGCCCAACACCGCCGACTACGTCGGCACCCTGGGCGAGCGGGCCAGCGTCTACTACTGCGTCGACGAGTGGTCGCTGTTCTCGTACCTCGACGAGCGCGCCACCCGCGCCGCCGAGGCCCGGCTCCTGGCCAAGGTCGACGCCTGCTTCGCGATCAACCACGCCCTGGCCGACGCCAAGCGAGCCCAGCAGCCGGCCACCTTCGTCTCGCCCCACGGCGTCGATCACGCGCTGTTCGCCCGCGCCCTCGACGACGCCACCGCGCTGCCGGCCGACGTCGCCAAGCTGCCGCGGCCGATCATCGGCTTCTACGGCACGCTCCAGGACTGGGTCGACTACGAGCTGATCGCGGCCCTGGCTCGGCGCCGCCCTGGCTGGTCGTTCGTGCTGCTGGGCCAGGCGCTGGCCGACGTCAGCGCGGTCAAGGGCCTGCCCAACGTCCACTTGCTCGGGCGCAAGCCCCACGCCGAGCTGCCGGCGTACTGCAAGGCGTTCGACGTCGGCCTCATCCCCTACCGCATCGACGAGCGCATGACGTTCGTCAACCCGATCAAGCTGCGCGAGTACCTATCGGCCGGCGTGCCGGTGGTGTCGACGCCGGTGCCCGAGGTCGTGCGCTACCAGCACCTGTGCACGGTCGCCGACGGTGTCGACGCGACCGAGGCCGCGATCGTGGCCGCCCTCGCCGACGGCGGCCCGGCCCGCCGCCGCGCCCGTTCCGACGCGATGCGCTCCGAGACCTGGGCCGCCCGGGTCGCCGAGGTGTCGCGCGTGGTCGACGACATCGCAGCGAAGAGGAAGACGACGTCATGAGCCAAGCCAAGTTTCGCGCCGGCATGATCGGCGCGGGCAACATCTGTGAGTTCCATGTGGCCGCGGTCCGCGCGTTGCCCGACGTCGAGCTGGTCGGGGTGGTCGATCTCGATCCGGCCCGCGCCGCCGCCTTCGCCGAGAAGCACCAGGTCACGGTCTACCCGTCCCTAGCCGCGCTGGTCGCCGCCGGCGCCAACGTCATCCACGTCCTCACCCCGCCCAGCTCCCACGGCAAGGTGGCCAAGGCCGCCCTCGAGGCCGGCTGCCACGTCGTGGTCGAGAAGCCGGTCACCGAGGATCCGGCCGAGGGCCGGGAGCTTGTCGCCCTGGCCAAGGCCAAGGGCAAGACCATCACCGTCAACCACTCGCTCCTGTTCGACCCGCAGGTGGCCCGCGCCCTCGACGCGGTGCGGTCGGGCGCGCTCGGGCAGATCGTCTCGGTCGACATCCTGCGCGGCAGCGAGTACCCGCCGTTCGAGGGTGGCCCGCTGCCCCCGCACTACCGCGACGCCGGCTACCCGTTCCGCGACATCGGGGTCCACTGCCTCTACCTGATCCAGGAGCTCCTCGGGACGATCGAGGACGTCGAGGCGTCGTGGCGCTCGCTGGGCGGCGATCCCAACCTGGCCTTCGACGAGTGGCGCGCGGTGGTCCGCTGTCAGCGCGGGCTCGGGCAGTTCCAGCTCACCTGGAACGTCAAGCCGATGCAGAGCCAGATCATCATCCACGGCACCAAGGGCGTCCTGCGGGTCGATCTGTTCGCGATGTTCCACGGCAAGCGCGCGTCGACGCCGCTGCCCAAGGCCGCCGAGCGCTTGATCAACGCCTTCACCGACTCGCTGCAGCCGCTGATCGACGTGCCGATCGGGGTCTACAAGTTCGTGAAGAAGGAGGTCCAGAGCTATCAGGGCCTGCGCAACCTGATCGCCGACTTCTACCGCCGCCTGGCGGCCGGCCAACCGCCGGCGGTGTCGGTCGAGGACGCGGTCAACGTCGTCGAGTGGGTCGAGAAGGTGGCGCGCGCCGCCGACGCCGAGCACGCCGCGGCGCTGGCCAAGTTCCCGCTGTCGGACCGCGTGCCGTTCCTGGTCACCGGCGCGTCGGGCTCCCTGGGCGGCGCGGTCCTGCGTCGGCTGGTCGCCGACGGCAAGAAGGTGCGCGCGATGGTCCGACGCATCCCGACCAAGCCGATCGCCGGCGTCGAGTACGCGATCGGCAACCTCGGCGATCCGGCCGCGGTCGATCGCGCGGTCAAGGGCGCCGAGATCGTCATCCACGTCGGCGCGGCGATGAAGGGCGGCTGGCCCGAGCACCTGGGCGGCACCGTGGTCGGCACCGGCAACGTGATCGACGCGTGCAAGAAGTACGGGGTGAAGCAGCTCGTCCACATCTCGTCGATGTCGGTCATCGACTGGGCCGGCTCGGTCGGCAAGGGCGTGATCGACGAGTCGGCGGCCCTCGAGCCGCGCGCCGAGGAGCGCGGCGCCTACACCCGGGCCAAGCTCGAGGCCGAGAAGCTGGTGAGCGCGGCGGCGGCGGCCGGCCTGCCCTGCGTCATCCTGCGCCCGGGGCAGATCTTCGGCGGCGGCATCCCCCTGGTCAACGGCGCGGTCGCGCGCCGCGCCGGCGGCCGCTGGCTGATCCTCGGCGACGGCCAGCTCGAGCTGCCGCTCATCTACATCGACGACGTCGTCGACGCGATCCTGGCGAGCGTCGACAAGCGCCTGGTCGGCGGCCAGATCATCCAGCTCATCGACGGCGCCGCGCTCAAGCAGAAGGACGTGCTCGAGCTGACCGGCGGCGGCAAGACCCTGACCGTGCCCCGGCCGGTGGTGTTCGGGCTGGGCAAGCTGTCGGAGCTGCCGCTGGGCGCGCTGGGCAAGCCGTCGCCGATCGCGCTGTACCGCCTGCAGTCGGCGCTGGCCCGCCTGCAGTGGGGCACCGGCCGGGCCGCGCAGCTCCTCGGCTGGGCGCCCCGGGTCGGCGTCCGCGAGGGCATCCGCCGCGAGCAGAGCGGGCGCTGATGCCGTCGGCCTACCGGGTGATCACCGCGGCGCCGACCGAGGCCCGCGACGACCTCGAGCGGTTGTGGCAGGACAACCTCACGCTCGAGGCCCACCCGGCCGACAAGTTCGCGTGGCTCTACCTCGAGGCGCCCGACGCCCCCGACGCGGTGCTGGTCTTGACCGCCGACGGCGCGCCGGTCGGCACCGCCGGCGTCGGCATCCGCCGGTTCCAGCTCGGCGACGAGCTCGGGCGGTCCGGGTTGCTCGCCGATCTCGCGGTCGATCGCGCCCATCGCTCGGTCGGCCCGGCGCTGGCGCTGGTCCGCGCCGGCAAGGCCCTGGTCGACGAGCACTATCAGCTCGCCTACGGCTTCCCCAACAAGCTGGCCGAGGGCGTGTTCAAGCGCGCCGGCTACCAGGCGCTGGGCACGGTCGGGCGCTACGCCCAGCCGCTGCGGCGCGCGGCCTTTGTCGATCGCCTCGACCAGGCGGCGCTGACCGAGGTCCCGACCGCGCTCCGACCGTGGGCGCAGCGCGCGGCCCAGGTCCCGGCCTTGGCGGCCGCCGCCGGGCTGGCCGCCGACGTCGTCTCGCTGGCGCCGCGCGCGCTGGCGGCGGCGACCACGGTGTCGCGCACCCGGTTCGAGGCGCGGCCGCGCCCCGACGCCGGCCTCGACGAGCTGTGGGCTCGGGCTCGGAGCGAGTACCAGGTGATCGCCGAGCGGACCCACCGGTTCCTTGCCTGGCGCATGGGCCCGCGCCCCGAGCGGACCTGGCACCTGGCGCGCGACCGCGCGACCGGAGCGCTCCGGGCCTACGCGGTGGTCGACGTCGTCGGTGGGGTGGCGCACGTCCGCGATCTGTTCGGCCACCGCGCCGAGGTGACGGCGTTGCTCGACTACCTGCCCCTGGTCGCGTACCAGGCCGGCGCGACCTCGCTGTCGATGCGCTACCTCGGCGCGCCGTGGCTGGTCGAGGCGCTGACCGCGCGCGGCTTCGCGCCGCGGACCTCGACCCGGATGATCGCGGTGTCGGTGGGCGCGACGACCTCGGCCGCGGCCCGGGCGCGGATCCTCGATCCCTCGGCCTGGCACCTGACCGACGTCGACGAAGACGTGTGAGCCGCGGCGCGCCGGCGGCGCGCTGACTCATGGCGGTCGCGGCCCGGTCCACGGCCCGAACCGACGATCGCGGGCGTCGAGCAGGTCGCCGATCGTCATCGCCGCGTTGATCAACCCGACGTGGGTGTAGGCCTGCGGGAAGTTGCCGAGCAAGGCGCCGGTCGCCGGATCGAGGTCCTCGGAGAACAGCCCGAGCGGGTTGGCGTGGCGGGCGATCCGCGCGAACACCTCGACCGCCTGATCGAGCCGCCCGGCCAGGGCCAGGGCCTCGGCCCACCACAGGCTGCAGATCGTGAAGGCCGAGGTGGTATCGCCGAAGTCGTCGGGGTTGACGTAGCGGCGCATGAGCCCGTCGGGCGCGAGGCGCGCCGCGTAGGCGTCGAGGGTGGAGAGGAACCGCGGATCGCGGGCGTCGATCAAGCCCAGGCTGGGCAGGAGCAAGAGCGAGGCGTCGGGGTGCTCGCCGTCGAGGGCCTGGGTGAAGTAACCGTGGCGCGCGCTGAAGCCACGGTCGAGGAGGACCGCCCGCTCCCGCGCCGCGTGCTCGCGCCAGCGCGCCGCCAGCACCGGCTCGCCGAACCGGGCCGCCAGCCGGGCGCCGCGATCGACCGCGACCCAGCACATCGCGCGCGAGAAGGTGTAGTTGCGGAGCAGGGTCCGGAACTCCCAGATCCCGGTGTCGGGCACCGCGGCCAACGCGATCGCCTCCTCGACCATGCGGCGGATCAGCGGGAACAGCGCGGCCTCGTCGCGCAGGACCAGGCGGGGGTCGCCGACCAGGGTCTCGAGGCACAAGACGATCTCACCCATCAGATCGTGCTGGCGCTGGTGGACCGCGGCGTTGCCGATGCGGACGTGGCCGTTGCCGGCGAACCCCGCCAGGTGCGGCAGGAGCACCTCGTCGAGCTCGCGCCCGCCGGTCAGCGAGTACACCGGCAAGAGCGGGCCGCCCTCGACCGCGTCGCGCAAGAAGTCGAGGAACCGCTCGCCTTCGCGCAGGTGCGAGAGCCGGCGCAGCGCCTCGACCACGAACGCGGCGTCGCGCAGCCAGCAGTAGCGGTAGTCCCAGGTCCGCGGCGTGCCGAGGGCCTCGGGGATGCTGGTGGTGGCGGCCGCGATCACCGCGCCGGTGTCGGCGTAGATGTGGAGCTTCAGGCACAGCGCCGAACGCAGGACCGCGTCGGCGGCGAAGCTCGGCAACGCGCAGGTCTTGGTCCAGTCGCGCCACGCGGTCACGGTGGCGGCGAGCCACTCGTCGATCACCGCCGCGGTCGGCACGTCGGCCGCGGCGACCTGGGCCGGGCCGATGGCCACGAACACCGGCTCGCGCAACGCGAAGTCCCGGCCATCCGCCAGGTAGTCGGCCGGGGCGCTGGACCACACCCGGTAGCGCTCGGCGCCAGCGTCGATCACCAGGCCGTCGTCGCAGGTCGAGACCCGGGGCGGGGCGCGGCCGTAGTCGGGGCGGGCGTCGACCTCGAGGCGGATCCGCGGGTGACCGAGCACCGGCCGCACCAGGCGGACCACGATCGGCGGCGCGCGGTGGCCACGCGGCAGCGGCAACCACGGCGCGAAGTCGATCACCTCGAAGGCCTCGGTGTCGTCGCCGACGCGGGTGACGAGCACGTTGGTGTTGCGCAGGTAGCTCATCGCGCCGCTGACCTCAGCGCCGCGCCACAAGATCCGGCAGGTGCCGCCGCCGGCGCGATCGAGCAGGCGGGCGAACAGCGCCGGACCGTCGAACCGCGGCAGGCACAGCCACTCGATCGCGGTGGTCGGCGCGATCAGGGCCAGGACCCGGCCGTTGCCGATCGCGCCATGATCGAGGGCGTCGTGCGGGCGGGTCATCGCAGGCTCCCCAGGGCGGCGCGCAGCGCGGCCGGGCTGACCACTCGGAAGCGGGCCCGCGACAAGCCGGTCCCGACCCGGATGGTCACCGCCGCCGGGCCGACCGCGGCGAACATGTCCTCGTCGGTGACGTCGTCGCCGGCGATCACGACCTCGGCCTCGTCGACCCCGGCGGCCGCGATCAGCCGGCGCACGGCGCCGCCCTTGTCGATCCCGCGGCCGCGGACCTCGAGGACCCGGGCGCCCTCGAGCAGCTCGAGGGCGTCGCCGACCAGCGGCGCCAGCGCCATGATCAGATCGTCGCGGCGGCGCGACGCCAGGAGCGGGTCGACCAGGCGGTAGTGCCAGGCTACCGATCGCTCCTTGATCTCGACCCGGCTGCCCGGAGTCTGGCGGGTGATCCGGGCCAGGACGTCGGTCACCGCCGCCAGGCCAGCCGGCGCCTCGGCCACCGCTTGCCAGCGATCTCCCGGCCACCGCCACCACGCGCCGTGTTCGGCCGCCAGGGCGAGGTCCAGGTCGCCGAACCAGCTCTCGAGCGCAGCCCGGGGGCGACCCGACACCACCGCCACCGTGGTGGTCGGCTCGGCGGCCAGGTCGCGCAAGAGCTCGCGCAGCCCCGGGTCGGGGACCGCCAGGTCGGGAGTCGCCGCGAACGGCACCAGCGTGCCGTCGTAGTCGACGACGATCAGGCGCCGCCCCTGGGTCCGGATGCGGTGCAGCTCGCCGGCCAGCGGGGTGGTCGGCGCGCTCGCGGTCGCCGGCTCGCGGGCCAGGGCGGTGAGGAAGCGCTCGGCCCACGCCGGCGCGTCGTTGCCCAGGACCGTGGCGCGCAGCGCGGTCATGCGCGCCCGTTGCTCGTCGATCGGCATGGCCAGGGCCCGAGCCAGGGCCGCGGCCACCGCGTCGAGATCGTAGGGGTTGACCAGGAGCGCCTCGAGCAGCTCCTCGGCGGCGCCGGCCAGCTCGGACAGCACCAGCACGCCGCGGCCATCGTCCTTGGCGGCGCAGTACTCCTTGGCGACCAGGTTCATGCCGTCGCGCAGCGGCGTCACCAGCATGACGTCGGCGGCGCGGTACATCGCCGCCAGCTCGATCGGGTTGACCGTGCGATGGAGGAACTGGATCGGGGTCCACAGCGGGGTCGAGAACCGGCCGTTGATGCGGCCGACCAGCTCATTGACCTCGCGGCGAAACGCCGCGTACTCGTCGACCCGATCGCGGGTCGGGACCGCGACCTGGATGAGCTGGACCTGCTCGCGCCAGGCCGGCCAGCCCTCGAGCAGGCGCTCGAAGGCCAGCAGGCGGCGCAGGAAGCCCTTGGTGTAGTCGAGGCGGTCGAGCCCGAGGACGATCCGCCGGCCACCGCCGGCCTTGCGCCAGGTCGCGGCCAGCGCGGCGACCTCGGGGCTGGCGGCCAGCCGCAGGTGCTCGGCGGCGTCGATGCCGATCGGGAACGCGTCGACCCGGGTGACCCGGTCGTCGAGGGCGAGGTCGCTGCCGGCGGCGGTGGCGCCCAGGAGCGCGACCGCGGCGGCCCGCAGGTGCTCGGCGTAGCCGGCGGTGTGGCAGCCGATCAGGTCGGCCGCCAGGACCCCGCGTAGGAGCGGCTCGCGCCACGGCAAGATCCGGAACACGTCGACCGCGGGAAACGGCGTGTGCAAGAAGAAGCCGATGCTGGCCTCGGGCATGCGGCGCCGGATCAGCTCGGGCACCAGCATCAGGTGGTAGTCATGGATCCAGATCCGATCGCCCGGTCGCGCGGCGGCGATCGCGGCGTCGGCGAAGCGCTGGTTGACCTCCTGGTAGGCCTCCCAGTCGCGCTGGGTGTCGCGGCGCAGTCGATCGATCAGGTAGTGAAGGCTTGGCCACAGGACGCCGTTGGCGAAGCCGTCGTAGTAGCGCGCGACCTCGGACGGCGTCAGCGCCACCGGGTGCAGGTCGCGGGCGGCCAGCTCGTCCGCCAGCGCGGTCGCGGTCGCGCCGCCGGGGTCGCCGAGCCAGCCGACCCAGCGGGTATCGCCGGCGCCGTGGAGCCCGCGCAGCGCCGCGACCAGACCGCCGTCCGCCGGGCGCAGCGCGGGACGCTCGGGGGGACCGGCCACCGCGACGGGCAGACGGTTGGCGACGATGACGAGCGACATGGAGCCTCCAGCGCGGCGCGCAGCCGCCAGCAAGGGTCCCGTCCGTCCACCGCGTCGGGCTGACGCGGCCGCTCTTCTCCCGGGACGTGTCCGGCCATGGGTGTACCCGGCCTGGCCCGCCCTGGCAACCCATTCGTTTGCACTCAAACGATTTGCGGCCTCGGACTCGGACTCGGACTCGGACTCGGACTCGGTCTCGGACTCGGCCTCGGACTCGGCCTCGGTCTCCGTCTCGGTCTCGGACTCGGGTTCGGTCTCGGACTCGGACTCGGTCTCGGACTCGGACTCGGACTCGGACTCGGACTCGGACTCGGACTCGGTCTCGGACTCGGACTCGGACTCGGACTCGGTCTCCGTCTCGGGGTCGGGGTCGGGGTCGGGGTCGGGGTCGGGCACCGGATCCGGCACGGTGGCCGGATCCGGCACGGTGACCGGATCCGGCGACGGGCGCCGTCACGGCCGCGGGTGCGTCAGGCGCCAGAGCATGGCGCAGAGCCGATCGCCCAGGCCGAGCGCGTCGGCGATCGCGCCGTCGGCGACGTAGCCGAAGCCGACCGCGAGGCGCAGCGCGTCGACCGCCTCGCCGCACTCGCCGGAGGCGATGCGGAAGCGCGCGACGCGATCGCGGCCCGCGCGGCGGTTGCCCTCGGCGAGGTTGAGCGAGGCGCTGGTCGACGCGCGCTTGAGCTGGTCGGCGAGGTGCTGGTCTTGCGGCTTGACCGCAGCGATGACGGGACGGACGGCAGCGACGAACTCATGCGCGATGGTCTGGGCGTGGAACATGACGATCTCCTCGGGGGTGGCTCTCACCCGCCACGCGCCCACAAGCGCAGGGGCCGTGACCACGACCGCCTCCCGCACTCTCACCTCGCCTTCAGCCAGCCTCGGTCGTGGGCACTGCCCGTGCGCGCAGGGCGCGCAGGGTGAGCCACCCCCGAGGAGCCGTCGTCCACGCCGCCCTCGCGCGAGGTCATCGCGCCGCCATCGCCCGGCGCAGCGCAGCGGCGAGCCGCAGCGCCGCCAGGCGCAGCGCAGCGTCGACGAGCCGCGCCGCCGAGCTGGCCACCGCCCGGCGCAGGGCTGCGTCGAACTGCGTCGCCGAGCCGGCGCTGCGCAGCGTCGACGAGCTGCCTCGCCGAGCCGGCGCAGCGCTGCGTCGACGAGCTGCCTCGCCGAGCTGGCCTTCGCCCGACGCAGCGCGCCGCCGAGCCGCGTCGCCGAGCACGCCACCGCCCGACGCAGCGCGCCGCCGAGCCGCGTCGCCGAGCACGCCACCGCCCGACGCAGCGCGCCGCCGAGCCGCGTCGCCGAGATGGCCATCGCCCGTCCGGGGCTCCGTGGTCGGGGTGCCCTCGCGACCTCCCGCGCACCGTCCCGCGCCGGTTCCGGTTCCGGTTCCAATGCCGGTCAGTTAACGCCTTTCGCCCGGTGAGCCGTGGACTTACGCGCGTAGGGACTGTCCTTGCGTTTGACGACGCGGTCGTAGCGACGATGCGAGCGACGTGGCGGCAGGACGAAGCGGA
>JAGPCY010000074.1 GCA_018057825.1 Kofleriaceae bacterium
CTGCCCGCGGTCTTCCCGCCCGGCACGTACTGGCTCGCGCGCTTCGCGAACATCACGGTCGCCGCCGTCGCGTGACGACCGCCCCGGTCCGCCGCCCAGCGCGTGCCCCCCGCACGCGCCGTCGCGGCGTGGCCGATCCGCTGGTTTTGCCGCCACCGCGCCCCGTCGCGCCCGCCCCTCGCCCGGCCCGCCGCGCCGCCCGCGCCCCGCCCGCCACGCCTGTCTCTCGAAACGACCCCCGGTTCGGCCGCCCCCCGGTTCGGCCGCCCCGCCACGCCTGTCTCTCGAAACGACCCCCGGTTCGGCCGCCCCGGTTCGGCCGCCCCGCGGTTCGGCCGCCCGCGGTTCGGCCGCCCGGTTCGGCCGCCACTCGGTTCGGCCGCCACTCGGTCTCGGTCTCGGTCTCGGTCTCGGTCTCGGTCCCGGTCCCGGTCTCGGTCTCGGCCGTTCCGCCTACCCGACGAGCTGCGTCCCGACGCCGTCGGTCGTGAAGATCTCGAGCAACAGCGCGTGCTCGAGGCGACCGTCGATGATGTGGACCTTGCGCACCCCGGCGGCCAGCGCGGCCAGGGCGTTATCGACCTTGGGGATCATGCCGCCCTTGATCACGCCGTCGGCGATGAGCTGCCGGGCCTCGACCTCGGTGAGCGACGGCAGGAGCGCGCCGGCGCCGTCGAGGACGCCGGCGATGTCGGTCAGGAGCACCAGCTTCTCGGCGCCGACCGCCTGGGCCAGACGCGCGGCGAACACGTCGGCGTTGACGTTGAGCGCACCGCCGTCGGGACCGACCGCCAGGGGCGCGACCACCGGGATGAAGTCGGCCAGCAGGCGATCGAGCACCGTGCGATCGATCGCCGTGACCTCGCCGACCAGCCCGAGCTCGGGGCGGCAGATCTCGGCCCGGGCCAGGCCGCCGTCACAGCCGGTCAGGCCGACCGCGGCGCCGCCCAGGTGGTTGATGAGGCGCACCAGCTCGGCGTTGAGCGTCCCGCCCAGGACCATCTCGACGATCTCGAGCTGGGCGGCGTCGGTGACGCGCTGACCGTCGACGAACCGGGCGACGTGACCGAGGCGATCGCCCAGGGCGGTGATCTGCTTGCCGCCGCCGTGGACCACGATCACGTGGATCCCGACCCAGTCGAGCAGGATCAGGTCCTCGGCGAACCGCCGACGCAGGAGCGGATCATCCTGGGCGACGCCGCCGATCTTGACGACGATGGTCTTGCCCCGAAACTCCGAGATGAACGGCAGGGCCTCGACCAGGACCCGGGCCTTGGCAATGACGGCTTCCACCGCGGCATCCTACTGGGCCGCCGGTCACGGCCGCCAGGTCAGCCCGACCGAGATCCGATACTGCCGGTAGTAGAACGGGAAGCCGGTGAGCTGCGGCGCCGGCATCGCGAAGTCGCTGGGGTCGAGGGTCAGCGCCAGGTCGTCGCGCAGCCGCACGCTCGCGCCCAGCAGGCTGGCGCCGATGTACGCGCCGATCTGGCCGCGATCGACGCCGACCAGCTCGAACAGGATCGCGCTGGCGCCGAGCTTGCCGTGGCTGTGGACCTCGAAGCGCGCGGTGGTGAACCAGCTATAGCCGACCACCGCGTAGGCGTTGATCGAGCCCGGCGCGGCGCGACCGACGTCCAGCGAGATCCAGGGATTCCACTCGACGGTCGCGCCGGCGACCGCGCCGCTGGCCCAGCGCCAGTGGGCGCCGCCGCCGATCGCCAGCGCGCCGCGATCGAGGGCCGCGCCGCCGCCGCCGTGGAGATGGAGGCCGGGCGCGAAGGGCTCAGCGACCGCCGGCGCCGCGCGCAGGGCCAGGCCGACGAGGAGCGTGAGGCCGAGGAGCCCGACCAGGGTCGGGCGGATCGTCGAGCGGCGCGTCCCCTCGACCGCGAGCCCACCCGCGC
Source organism: Kofleriaceae bacterium (assembly GCA_018057825.1). GTDB lineage: Bacteria > Myxococcota_A > Polyangia > Haliangiales > Haliangiaceae > UBA2376. Next base: position 1,908 of record JAGPCY010000074.1, read on the forward strand.
CGCGGCGGCGGCGCCACCATCCGCCCAGCACGGCCAGCGCGAGCACCGCGCCGCCGCCGCCGGCGCCAGCCGCGCACCCGCCGGTCGTCGGATCGTCGAGCTCGACGGCGTCGCAGTACCGGTTGGCCGCGGTGCAGCCGGGCTCGAGGGCCAGGGCGCGATCGAGGGCCACCGCCATGCCGGCCGACCGGGCCGCGGCGGTCGGCGCGGCCAGCGCGACCATCAGCTCGGTCACCGCCGCCTCGGCCGCGGTCACGCCCTGCACCACCCGCGCCTCATCGCGGCGACAGTCATCGACCCAGCCGATGTGACCTAGGCCGTCGCGCTCGACCTGGTAGTCGTCGGGGTCGGCGACGTCGATCCAGTTGAGGACCGATCGCACGCGATCGTCGCCGGGGTTGCGCAGGGTGTGCGTGAAGCCATCCTCGAGGGCGTGGACCGCGCGCCCCAGGCGGAAGGCGGCGCGCGGCAGCGCTAGCTCGAGGCGACCGCGAAACGCCAGGTAGACCGCGACCGGCTCGCGCACCGCGTGATCGACCTCGGGCGCGAACCAGCCGCCGGCGGTCAGCTCGCCCTCGATGAACGCGCGACACGCCGCCAGGGCCAGGACGTCGCCGGCCGGGCCGTCGTGCTCCGCCCGCCGGATGCAGTGGGCCGGCTGATCGTCGGGGTCGTTGTGGATGTGGACCAGCGCCGCCAGATCGGTCGGCGGGTTGTCGCGCAGATCGTTCGATCGCACGCCGATCAAGAGCGCCAGGGTCCACGGCTCGGCGATCGCGGTCGGCGCGGTGAACGGAAGATCGGCGATGGCCCGGCGATCGTCCTCGGTCAGCGCCGGCGCCTGCCGCGGCCAACCGGCGGCGCGGCGAGCGGCGTCAGTGATCCGCTCGTGACAGCCGGCGGTGACGGTGGTGTCGATCTGGAAGCCGCGGGCTGGGCCGGCGGCGCCAGCGAGCCCGGCCAGGGCGAGGGACACGGCGACGACGACGCGCACCGCGTGAGCATACGCGGCGACCGGGGGCGCCGTCGATCGCGCCGCGGCTACAGGATGAAGCGGGCCAGGTCGTCGTCGGCGGCCAGGGCGCCCAGGCGCTCGATCACGTAGGCCTTGGTGATCGGGATGGTCTGGCGGCCGATGTCGGGCGCGTTGTAGAGCAGATCGTCGAGGAGGCGCTCGAGGACGGTGTGCAGGCGGCGGGCGCCGATGTTGGCGGTACGGGTGTTGACGTCGGCGGCGATGCGCGCGAGCTCGCGGACCGCCTCGTCGGTCCACTCCAGGGTCACGCCGTCGGTGGCCAGGAGCGCCGCGTACTGCGCAGTCAGCGCGTTCTTCGGCTCGGTCAAGATGCGCACGAAGTCGTCGGCGGTCAGCGGCTCGAGCTCGACCCGGATCGGGAACCGGCCCTGCAGCTCGGGGATGAGGTCGCTCGGCTTGGCCATGTGGAAGGCGCCGGCGGCGATGAACAGGACGTGGTCGGTCTTGACCGGCCCGTACTTGGTCGTGACCGTCGAGCCCTCGACGATCGGCAACAGATCGCGCTGCACGCCCTGGCGCGACACGTCGGCGCCGCCGCGCTCGTGGCTGGTCGCGATCTTGTCGATCTCGTCGAGGAAGACGATGCCGTCCTGCTCGGCCCGGGTCACCGCCTCGCGGGTCAGGGCGTCGCGATCGATGAGCTTCTCGACCTCCTCCTCGGTCAGCGCGGCCCAGGCCTGGGGCACCTTGAGCTTGCGCCGGCGCGACTTCTTGCCCAGGCCGCCGAACAGATCGCGCAGCCCGCCCAGGCTGGCCTCGTCGAGGCCCCCGGTCGACGGCCCCGAGAACATCTGCATGAGCGGGTTGCCGCCGTCCTCGGTCAGGTCGACCTCGACCTCGCGATCGTCGAGGCGGCCGTCGCGCAGCATGGCGCGGAACTTCTCGCGGGTCGGATCGATCACGGTCGGCCCCGGCTCCCCCGGGCGCTCGCCGAAGCGGTGGCCGCCCGAGGCCCGCGGCAAGAGCAGATCGAGGACGCGCTCCTCGGCGGCGTCCTTGGCCCGGCCGCGCAGCCGGGCGGCCTCCTCGTCGCGCACCAGCTTCACCGAGACCTCGACCAGATCGCGGACGATCGAGTCGACGTCGCGGCCGACGTAGCCGACCTCGGTGAACTTCGAGGCCTCGACCTTGCAGAACGGCGCCCGCGCCAGCTTGGCCAGGCGGCGCGCGATCTCGGTCTTGCCGACGCCGGTCGGGCCGATGAGGATGATGTTCTTGGGCGCGATCTCGTCCTTGAGATCGCCGTCGACCTGCTGGCGCCGCCAGCGGTTGCGCAGCGCGACCGCGACCGCGCGCTTGGCCTCGCGCTGACCGACGATGTAGCGGTCGAGCTCGGCGACGATCGCGGCCGGGGTGAGCGCGGCGGCGGGCAGGCTCTTCACGACAGCTCCTCGACGGTCAGGTTGCCGTTGGTGTAGATGCAGATGTCGGCGGCGATCGCCATCGCCGCCTCGGCGATCGCGCGGGCCGACAGCTCGGTGTGCCCGGCCAGGGCCCGGGCCGCGGCCAGCGCGAACGGCCCGCCCGAGCCGATCGCGGCGATGCCGTCGTCGGGCTCGATGATGTCGCCCTGCCCCGACAAGACGAAGGTGCCCTCGCGATCGGCGACCAGGAGCATGGCCTCGAGGCGGCGCAGCGCCTTGTCCGAGCGCCAGTCCTTGGCCAGATCGACCGCGGCCCGCCGCAGGTTGCCGCGGTGCTCGCGCAGCTTGCCGTCGAGGCGCTCGAACAAGGCCAGGCCATCGGCCGCCGAGCCGGCGAAGCCGGCGATCGCGCCGCCGGCCGCCTCGCCCAGGCGCCGGACCTTCTTGGCCCCGCGCTTCATGACGGTGTTGCCGAACGACACCTGGCCGTCGCCAGCGACGACCACGGCGCCGGCCCGACGCACGGTGAGGATGGTGGTGGAGCGGATCAAGCGTTCGGTGGTCACGAGACCGGAGGCTTACCACGCTCGTCGGCTGGCGCCTGCGCGCGGGGGTGCGCGGCGTCGTAGACCTTCATCAGGTGGTCGAGCGAGACCTTGGTGTAGATCTGCGTCGAGGCCAGGCTGGCGTGGCCGAGCAGCTCCTGGATCGAGCGCAGGTCGACGCCGCCGTCGAGGAGATGGGTCGCAAACGAGTGGCGCAGCCCGTGAGGGGTGGCCGGCGCGGTGACCCCGGCCGCGATCGCCCAGGCCCGGACCGCGCGCTGGACCGAGCGCGGGGTCAGGCGACCGCCGCGGGCGTTGACGAACAGCGCCGGGCCCGGGGCCCAGGCGCGAACCGCGTGCCACGCCGCGACCGCGCGCGCCGCGACATCGCCGAGCGGCACCAGGCGGCGCTTGCCGCCCTTGCCGCGGGCGACCTGGACCGTCCAGGTGCCGTAGCGATCGCGCTCGAGATCGCCGACGTCGAGCGCGCAGGCCTCGGCAACGCGCAGGCCGCTGCCGTAGATGACCTCGAACAGCGCGGCGTCGCGGGCGGCGAGCGCCGCGGCCCGGGCCTCCTCGTCGACGCCGCGGCGGCGCACCGTCGGGCGCGGCCCGCCGGCCGGGGCCTCGACCAGGCGAAAGGTGTCGTCGACGTCGAGGGCCCGCGGCAGCGGCTTGGGCTTCTTGGGGCCGCGCAGCGCGCTGGCCGGGTTGCCGGCGATCGCGCCGCGCTTGTGCAGAAAGCGAAAGAAGCCGCGCAGCGCCGACAGCTTCTTGCCGATCGTCGCCGGGCGATTGCCGTCGAACAGCGCGGCCAGGTGGCGGCGGACCTCGATCGCGTCGACCTGGGCCGGCGCCAGCGGCGGCCGCGGCGCCCGGCGCGCCGCGATGCCATCGCGCAGGGCCACCACCTCGGCCAGGTAAACCTCGCTGGTCTTGGGCGAGTAGCCGCGCTCGCTCGCCAGATAGCGTGCGAACTCGGCGATCGCGACGTCCCAGTCCATCGCGCGATCGTAGGCCCGACCGAGGTCACCGGGCCAGTTTGTCGGCCAGGGACCAGGGCTGGCGCCCCCTTCGACACGATCGGCCTCGGTCTCGGCCTCCGTCTCGGTCTCGGCCTCGGTCTCGGTCGCCGTCTCGGTCTCGGTCTCGGTCTCGGCCTCGGTCTCGGCCTCGGTCTCGGTCTCGGTCTCGGCCTCCGTCTCGGTCTCGGCCTCGGTCTCGGTCTCGGTCTCGGTCTCGGTCTCGGTCTCGGCTTCGGTCTCGGTCCCGGCCTCTCCGGTTGGCGCTAGCTGCGTTACTCCGGCGCGTCGACCCGGACGATCAGGTCGCGCGCGCCGGGCGCGAGGTCGCCCACGCGGGCCAGCGCCTCGCCGTCGACGCTGACCTCGATCGTGAACGGACCCGGGCCACGCGCCGCCAGCGCAAACCGCCCGTCGCGGCCGGTCCGTGTGACCGGCCGGCCGACCACCGCCGCCGGGCCTAGACGGACGTAGGCGTCGGCGACCGGCGCGTCATGGCCGTCGACGACCGTCCCGGCGATCACCGATGGCATCGGATCGACCCGCAACACCACCGAGGAGACCTCGGCTCGACCATCCGCGAGCGCGATCGCGCTCGGCGGGCCATCGAGCCAGGCCAGCGGCGCCGTCGCCCCGGGGTAGGGATCGACGCGCAGGCGGTAGTGACCACCCGCCAGCGCCGCGATCCGGAAGCTGCCGTCGAGCGCGCTGGTGCTGACCCCGCGATCGTCGCGGGCGAGCTCGTGCGCCGAGATCACGACCCCGATCACCGGCTGACCGCCGCGATCGACGACCCGGCCTTCGATCGCGGCGTGGCCGTCGAGCGCCACCGTGACGGGCCCGGCGCCGGGGGCGTCGACGACGAGCGGCGCCGAGGTGAAGCCGTCGCTGCCCAGCGCGCCCAGCCGATAGCGGCCGGGCGGCACGGCGAGCTGGAACCGACCGCCGCCATCGGCGCGCGTCCGCACCGGCCGGCCTGGACGGTCGAGCCACAGCTCGGCGCCCGGGACCGCCCGACCGTCCTGCACCACGACGCCGGTGATCGCGGCCGCGACCTCGACCGCGATCGCGACCGGCTCGGCGGCCGGGGCGTCGACGGTCGAGGGCGAGACGACGACGTGGTCCCGCACGACGACGACCAGCCCGGCCTCGGCCGGCACCCGGTCCACCATGAAGCTGCCGTCGGCGGCGGTGATCGCGTGGGCCGAAGCGACCGGCGGCGCCCCGAGCGCGCGCTCGAGGAAGACCTCGGCGCCGCTGACCGGCTGACCGGCGGCGGTGACCACGCCGCGGAGGGTGGTCGCGGGCACAAGCGCGAGGTCATGGTCGGCGGCGTCGACCGCCGGCCGGATCGCCACGTCGTCGATGATCGCGGTGACATGCCCGGCGGCCCACGCGGTGAGCTGGAATCGCCCGGCGGCGAGCCCGTCGAGCGTGAACCGTCCATCGGCGCCGGTCAGCGCGCTGCGCTCCGCGGGCCCCCCGGGGTGCCGCAGCGTCGGCCACAGGGTTAGCTGGGCGGCGCCCAGCGGCGCGCCGGTCGCCGCGTCGACCACCTGCCCGCTCAGCCGCGCCTCGGGGACCAGGGCGACGTCGATGACCTGGGTCTGGTGGGCAGCGACCTCGCGGACCACGTGCTCGTAGCCTGGAGCGCCGATGACGAGGGAGCTGGTCCCAGGCGGCAGGCACATCGAGAACCGACCCTCGCCATCGCCGACGACCGCGGGCTGATACCGGCCGGCCGTGCCCGGAACCAGGCGCCGGATCACGGCCTCCGGCACCGCCCCACCGCCGGCGTCGCGGACCCGTCCCTCGACCCGGTCGGCACAGTCGGTCAAGGTCAGGACCAGCGCCTCGGGCCGCGCGCCCCGTCGGCCGCGCGGATCGATGAGCTCCGCGGCGTCGGCGTAGCCGGGAGCCCGCGCCACGATCACCGCGACCTCGTGCCATGGCGTGGCGATCGCGAAGCGACCGTCGGCGTCGCTGACGGTGCGGGCCACCGGCACGCCGTCGAGGGCCACCGCCGGGTCGACGATCACCTCGGCGCCAGCGATGGGCACGCCGGCGCGGTCGACGACCACGCCAGCCACCGGCACGGTCTCCGGGCGCGCCGCGGTCCACACCGACGGGACCGCCGGCGCCAAGCCGACCGCGCGCGCGAGGACTCGTTCCTCCGAGCCGGCCAACATCGGCGGTGGCCGTGGCGGACCTTCGCCGCCACCAGGGGGCCGGCGGCTCCACCCCAGCGCCGCGACCGCGACGAGGACCACGGCGACTGCGGCGATCACCCACGCGCCGCCGAGCGGCGCCGGCCCCCGCCGCAGCGCGCCGACCGCAGCCAGTCCGCGCTCGACGCGGGGCCGGTGCGCCGCGAGGGCGAGGCGGAGTCGCCGCAGCCCTTCGGCCTGGCGCCAGCGCACGGTGCCGGCTGGCACGCCCTCCGCGCGCGCGATCGCCGCGGCCTCCTGACCGTCGACGAACCGCGCCAGGATCGTGCGCCGATAGGGCTCGTCGAGGGCCAGCACGGCGGCGACCAGCGCCTGGTGGAGCTGGGCCTCGGCGAGGAGCTGCTCCGGGCCGCGGGCCACCCCGTTCGCACCAACCGCGACGACCTGCTCGCGGGCCGCCTGGCGCGCGCGCCCCCGCCGCAGCATGCGCACGCCATCGCGCGCCACCTTGCCGAGCCACGGTCGGAGCGACCCGCGCGCGTCGGGTTGCTTGCGCCACGCCGCCACCAGTGCGTCCTGCGCGACGTCATCGCCATCATCGCGATCGTGGGCGAGCCGCGCGGCCAGCGCGCGCAGCCAGCCGACGTCCACCAGGAGCGCCGCGGGATCGAGTTGCTGGGTCATCGTCCCCTCCTGCCGCCCAGGCCACGATCGTTGGGTGGCAGCGGGTACCTGTTCGCACCGCACGCCCGAAGCGCAGTGCAGCAGGCATCACAACCGTTTGGTGCTCTAGGCCAGGGCCGCGATGACCCGGCCCAGGCGATCGCGGACCTCGCCCATGATGGCGTGGAGCTCGGGCGCGCCGGCGGCGGGGGTCTGGTTGGGATCGACGGCGACCACGGTGGCCTTGCCGTCGTCGCCTTCGTAGAGCGCCACCGAGCACGGCATCATGATGCCGGCCCCGAGGTGGGTCGACAGCGCGCGGTGGGCCAGGGTCGGGTTGCACGCGCCGAGGATGCGGTAGCGACGGAAGTCGACGCCGAGCTTGGCCTTGAAGGTCGAGGTGACGTCGACCTCGGTGAGGACGCCGAAGCCCTCGGCCTTGAGCGCCTCGGGCACGCGGACGAGGGCGTCGTCGAAGGACAGCGAGGTCTGGACCGGCATGCCGAGGGTGGTGGACATGCCAGAGGTTTACAGCGATCCGGCGGGCGGCGTCACGGTCAACTCCTCGATCGCGAGCATCGGCCGGGCGACCACGGCGACGATCAGCCCGGCGAGATCGTCGGCGCTCATCATCTTGCCGCGGTCGAAGCCCGGGCGATCGTCCCAGATCGGGGTGTCGGTGGCTCCCGGCGACACCGTGGTGACGCGGATGTTGTAAGGCCGCGCCTCCTCGGCGAGGACCCGCATGAGGCCGCGCTGCCCGGCCTTGGCCGCGGTGTAGCCGGCGCACTCGGGGAACGCGCGATCGGCCGAGATCGACGCGATCGCGACGATGTGGCCGCGCCGCTCGGGCATCATCCGCCGCAGGGCCTCGCGCGCGCACAGGAAGGTGCCGACGACGTGGGTGTCGAGCATGGCCCGCAGGTCGTCGACCGAGGCGGTGTGGAGCGGCGCGAAGGTGCCGGTGCCGGCGCAGCACACCACGACGTCGGGCGGCGGCAGCGCCGCGAACGCGGCCTTGACCGCGGCCTCGTCGGTGACGTCGAGGTGAGCCAGGGCGACCTGGCCGGCGTCGGGGCGACGGACCGCGCCAGGGGCGCGCCGACCGCCGCCGACCACCGCCGCGCCCTCCTTGGCCAGAGCCCGAGCGAGGGCGGCGCCGATCCCACTGGTGGCGCCGGTGACGACGGCGAGCTTGCCGAGGAGTCGCATGGCAAGGACGCTATCAGACCGGCGACGTCCAGCGCACGAAGCGCAGGCGCGGACGACGGCCGCGGACGATCGTGGTGACGACGCCGGCCCGGGCCAGGACGCCGCGGACCGTGGCCAGGCGGTCGGCGCCCAGGCCGACCTCGACCACCGCGCGCCAGGCCGCGAGGTCGTCGGCGCCGACGCCGGCGGCGGTCAGCGCCGGCCACAGCTCGGCGGTGGCGTAGGGACGCTCGGCGGCGGCGGCGGCGCCCCACACGCCGGCCAGGAGCGTGAGCGCCCCGCCCTGCCCGACCAGCGCGCGATCGATGGCCAGGACCAGGAGCTCGCCGCACGGGTAATACGCGGCGTCGACGCCATCGCCGTACAGCGGCCCGTCGAGGAGCGCGGCGCAGCGGTTGGCGGCGGCGACGACGCGGCGGCCGTAGCGGGTGGCGTCGAGGAGCCCGGCGGCGCGCAGCTCGGCGCCGGCGACGAAGGTCGAGGCACCCTCGGACAGCCACTCGTCCCGGCGATCGGCGCGGCGCGCGACCTGACCGTTCCACAGATGGAGCGCCTCGTGGACCACCAGCTCGCGCCACAGCGCCAGCGCCGCTGGCCGCCGCCGTCGCCAGTCGCCGCGCGCCTCGAGGACCAGCGCGCCGGGCACCGCGCGGCCGCGGACCGCGATCCGCCGCGACCGGCCGGCGGCGCGCGCGACGAAGACCACCGGCGGCGCCGGCAGCGCCAGGCCGGTGCGCGCGGCCAGCGCCGGCAACACCGCCGCGATCAAGCGCTCGGTCTCGGTCGCCAGCCAGGTCGGCAGGCCGCGATCGAGGAGCACGATCGCCGCCGGCCCCGGCGCGCCGACCTCGGCGCCGGCGTAGGCGTAGGACGGCCGCGGCCGATCGCGCGCCTCGTCCCAGGTCAGCCGCTCGACGCCGACCCGCGCGCCGACCCGGAGCTGGCGCGCCGGCGCCGTCAGCTCCCAGCGCCGCGGGCGCAGGATCGGCCCGCAGCGATCGTCGGTGCACAGCTCTCCGTCGGCGGCGACCGCGCCCAGATCGATCAGCCGACCGCCATCGGCGAACCGGACGTGGAGCGGCGGCAACCGCGACGGCGTGCGCGGGTCGGTGGCGACGGTAGCGGTGAAGCGGGCCCGCGCCTGACCGTCGACCGCGCGCAGGACCACGCCGTCGCGATCGGTCGACCACGCGAGGTCAGGCCCGACCTGCCAGGTCTGGGCGCGATCGATCGCGGCGACGCGCTCGAAGCGCAGGGCCACCGCCGGCGCGCCCAGGTCCCAGCGCAGGTGCCAGCGATCGGCCGCGGGATCGAAGTCGACCGCGATCGTGGTGGTCGGCGGTGGGCCGGTCGGCGGCGGCGGGCGCGGCGGGTTCGGCGGCGCAATCGGCGGCGCGATCGCGCGCGCTCGGTCGGTCGGCGGGGACGCGGTCGGGGCCGCACGCGGGCGCTCCGACGACGGCCGCGGCCCACACGCCAACGCCAGCGCCAGCGCGGCCAGCGCCAGCGCTCGGGTCACGCCGCGGCCAAGGCCCGGCGCGCCGCCACCCACGCGTCGAAGTCGGCGATCGCGCGCTCGACCTGGATCCGCCGCTTGCGATCCTTGGCCTTGGGCTGCGGGTGCGGCGGCGGCGGCAACAGCCCGAAGTTGACGTTGGTCGGCGCGTAGCGCTCCTTGGGGCCGCGCGGCGTCCGGGTGTGCTGGTACAGCGCGCCGATCATCGTGGTCGGCGGCGGCGGCGCCAGGGGGCGCCCGGCGGCGCGATCGGCGAACAGATGCGCGGCCAAAAGGCCCATCGCGCACGACTCGATGTAGCCCTCGACCCCGGTCAGGAGACCCGCGAGCTGGACCCGCGGCAGCTCGTGGATCGCGAAGGCGTCGTCGAGCATCCGCGGCGCGTCGACGTAGGTGTTGCGATGGATCGAGCCGAAGCGCAGCCACTCGGCCCGGGCCAGGGCCGGCACCATCGCGAAGATCCGCTGCTGCTCGGGATAGGCCAAGCGGGTCTGGAACCCGACCAGGTTGTAGGCGGTGAGGTGGCGGTTCTCGGGGCGGAGCTGGACCACCGCGTAGGGCCAGCGCCCGGTGCGCGGATCGGTGAGGCCAACCGGGCGCATCGGCCCGAACCGCAGGGTGTCGTCGCCGCGCTCGGCCATGACCTCGATCGGCAGGCAGCTCTCGAAGAACCGCGGCTCCTCGAACTCGTGGGGCACGACCTGACGCCCGGCCTTCACCGCCGCGACGAAGGCCTGGTAGGTCGGCTTGTCGATCGGGCAGTTGATGTAGTCGCCGGCGGTGGCAAGGTCGCCCTCGGCCGGCGTCGACTCGGCGCCCCAGCGCGAGCCGCGAAACGCGTGGTCGAGATCGATCGAGTCGGCGGCGACGATCGGCGCGATCGCGTCGTAGAAGTACATGCGGTCGCCGCCCAGGTGGCGGCGGATGAGCGCGCCGATCGGCCCGGCGGTCAGCGGACCGGTCGCGACCACCACCGGCCCGTCGGGCCAGGTCTCGATGGCCCGACGTTCGATCCGGATCCGCGGGTGCAGCGCCAGGGCCACGGTCAGGCCGCGCCCGAAGGCGAAGCGATCGACCGCCAGGGCGGCGCCGGCCGGCACCCGGTGGCGACCGGCGGTCTCGATCACCAGCGAGCCGGCCTCGCGCAGCTCGCGCTTGAGCATGCCGGCCGGGGTCGCGACGTCGTCGGAGCGCAGCGAGTTCGAGCACACCAGCTCGCCCAGGAGCGGGGTCTGGTGGGCCGGCGACATCGCCGCCGGCTTGGCCTCGCACAGCGCGACCCGAAAGCCCAGCTCGGCGAGCTGCCACGCCGCCTCGCACCCGGCCATGCCACCGCCGACGACCGTGACGTCGGGCGCGATCCACGCGGTCATGGGGGCCACGTTGGCGCGCGACCGGCCGGCGGTCAAGCTACCGGCGACCGGCCGCGCACCTATATATAGGTGGCCGCGGCGCCCGCGCCGGCCCCACCCGCGGAAAACATCCGCTGTGATTCCCGCTAGTCACAGCATGGCCGGGGAGTGAGGGGTTGAAGGAACCGCGCCGGTCGCGTAAAGAACGCCACCGCCCGATGGCCATCCCGCTCATCATCGTCGAGTCGCCCGCCAAGGCGAAGACCATCAGCAAGTTCCTCGGCGGCAAGGCCGTGGTCGAGTCGTCGATCGGCCACATCCGCGATCTGCCGTCGAGCGCCGACGAGATCCCCGACGCCTACAAGAAGAAGCCGTGGGCCCGCACCGGGGTCAACGTCGAGGACGGCTTCGAGCCGCTCTACGTGGTCCCGGCCGAGAAGAAGGCCCAGGTCAAGAAGCTGAAGGACCTCTTGGCCGGCGCCTCCGAGCTCTACCTGGCGACCGATGAAGATCGCGAAGGTGAGGCCATCGCCTGGCACCTGAACGAGGTGCTGAAGCCCAAGGTGCCGGTGCGGCGGATGGTGTTCCACGAGATCACCGAGAAGGCGATCAAGCACGCGATCGCCCACCCCCGCGGCATCGACGACAAGCTGGTCGAGGCCCAGGAGGCCCGCCGCATCCTCGACCGCCTCTACGGCTACGAGGTGTCGCCGGTCCTGTGGCGCAAGATCGCGCCGCGGCTGTCGGCCGGCCGCGTGCAGTCGGTGGCGACCCGGCTCATCGTCGAGCGCGAGCGCCTGCGCCTGGCCTTCAAGAGCGGCAGCTACTACGGTCTGACCGCCACGGTCACGCCGGTGGTGGCCGAGGCCGCGATCGCCGCCGAGGTGGTCGAGGTGTTCGGGCGGCGGATCGCGACCAGCAAGGACTTCGACGCCGGCACCGGCGCGCTGTCCGAGGCGGCCAAGAAGGCCGAGGTGCTGCGGCTGTCGGCGGCCCTTGCCGACGCGGTGAAGGACGCGCTGTCGCCGGACATGAAGCCGGCGATCGCGGTCACCGACGTCGTCAAGAAGCCGTTCACCCAGAAGCCCTACGCGCCGTTCATCACCTCGTCGCTCCAGCAGGAGGCGGCGCGCAAGCTGCGCTTCACCGCCCAGCGCACGATGCGCACCGCTCAGCGGCTGTACGAGAACGGCTTCATCACGTACATGCGCACCGACTCGACCACGCTGTCGACCGAGGCGCTGACCGCCGCGCGCAGCCAGGTCGAGAGCCTGTTTGGCCCGGAGTACCTGCCGGCCGAGCCGCGGGTCTACACCAAGCAGGCCAAGGGCGCCCAGGAGGCCCACGAGGCCATCCGCCCGGCCGGCGAGGTCTTCCGCACCCCCGAGTCGGTCAAGGATCAGCTCGAGGAAGATCAGTGGAAGCTCTACGACCTGATCTGGAAGCGCACGGTGGCGTCGCAGATGAAGGACGCGAGCGGCGAGCGCACCCAGATCCGCATGGCGGCCGAGCTGGCCGGTAGCCCGAGCATCGCCTACCAGGCCGCCGACCGCCCGGCCGGCCCGGAGCGCGCGGTGCTCACCGCGTCGGGCAAGGTCCTCACGTTCCCGGGCTTCCTCCGCGCCTACGTCGAGGGCACGGACGACCCCGAGGCCGAGCTCGAGGATCAAGAGAAGCTCCTGCCGCCCCTGGCCCAGGGCGATCGCCTGCGCGCGCTGGCGGTCGAGGCCAAGGAGCACACCACCCAGCCGCCGTTCCGCTTCACCGAGGCCAGCCTGGTGAAGGAGCTCGAGGATCGCGGCATCGGTCGGCCGTCGACCTACGCGTCGATCATCCAGACCATCCAGGACCGCGGCTACGTGTTCAAGAAGGGCGGCGCCCTGGTGCCGACCCTGACCGCGTTCGCGGTGACCAACCTCCTCGAGACCCACTTCGGCGAGCTGGTCGACTACGCCTTCACCGCCAAGATGGAGGACGACCTCGATCTGGTGTCGTCGGGCGACAAGAAGTCGCGGCCGTGGCTGAGCCAGTTCTTCTTCGGCGACGCCGGGCCGCGCCCGATCGAGAAGCACGAGGCTCGGCCCGAGGGCGCCCGCCCCGGGCCGTCGACCCCGGCGCCCCTCGATAAGGTCGGGCTCCACGCCAAGATCGGCGACGGCGTCGCCGACATCGATCCGCGCGGCATCTGCGCGATCCCGATCGGCGCCACCGCCGACGGCGATCCGGTGGTGGCCCGGGTCGGGCGCTACGGCCCCTACGTGCAGATCGGCGACAGCGAGCGCCGCGCCAACCTGCCGACCGAGCTGCCCCTCGACGAGCTGACGGTCGAGAAGGCCCTCGATCTGCTGAGCCAGTCGGCCAGCTCGAACCGCTCGGTCGGCACCGATCCGGCGACCGGGCTGCCGGTGTTCGTCAAGGTCGGCCGGTTCGGGCCGTACATCCAGGTCGGCGAGCCGGTGCTCGACGCCAAGGGCAAGCGCAAGAAGGACGCGCCGCCGCCGCGCATGGCCAGCCTGTGGCCGGGCATGCGCCCCGAGACCCTCACCTACGAGCAGGCGCTCCAGCTCCTGCAGTTCCCCAAGGTCCTGGGCAAGCACCCCGAGACCGGCGCCGAGGTCATCGCCTCCGACGGCCAGTACGGACCGTACGTCTACATGATGACCGGCGACGGCAAGCGCGAGGCCCGCAGCCTGACCGGCCACGATCAGCTCCGCGACCTGACGCTCGACGAGGCGGTGGCGCTCCTGGCCCAGCCCCGGGTCTTCGGTCGCCGCGGCGCGTCCGCCGGCACCTCGCTCGGCGTGAGCCCGGTGACCAGCAAGGCGGTGATGGTGAAGAAGGGCCAGTTCGGGGTCTACGTCACCGACGGCGAGGTCAACGCGACCGTGCCGAACGGCAAGGACCCGACGGCGCTGACCCTCGAGGAGGCCCTGGAGCTGATCGCGCTCCGCGAGGAGAAGCTCCGCGAGCAGGGCCGCGACCCGCGGGCCGAGGCCCAGGCGCGCTCGGGGGCCCGGCCGGTCAAGAAGAAGGCCAAGCCGGCGGTCGCCGCGGGCGACGACGACGACGCGGCGCCCAAGGCCAAGGCGCCGGCCAAGGCCAAGGCGCCGGCCAAGGCCAAGGCGCCGGCCAAGGCCAAGGCCACGACCGACGACGCCGCGCCGGCCAAGGCCGCGGGCAAGGCCAAGGCGCCCGCCAAGGCCAAGGCCAAGGCGCCCGCCAAGAAGCGGGCCTGATCGCGCCGGCGCCGGTCAGCGGCGCCGGTAGCGCTCGCCGTCGATCGCCACCAGCCCGAGCCCGACCAGCTCGGCGAGCATCGCGTCGGCAGCGCCGACCCGCAGCCCGGCGGCCCGGGCGAGCACCGCCACCGGCGCGCCCTCGATCGGCACGGCCGCCAGGAGGTGGGCGAGCGCGCCGTCGAGGGCGATCGGCCGCGGCGGCGGGAGCGCGCCGGACAGGACCGCCCGGAGATCGTCGCCGTCGTGGATCGCCAGGGCGCCGCTGGCGAGGAGCGCATCGGTGCCCGCGGTGCCGGGCACCGCGGCCAGGCGGCGGCCGAGGACCCGAGCGGCGCGCGCGGTCGACAGCGAGCCCGAGCGGGTGGCCGCGGCCACCACCACCACCAGCTCGGCGGCGGCGGCGATGACCGCGTTGCGAGCGACGAAGTGCCAGGCCCGCGGGGGCGCGCCGCGCGGAAACATCGACACCAGCGCGCCGCCCGCGGCGACCACCTCGCCGAACAGCGCGGCGTTGCGCTCGGGATAGCGGACGTCGAGGCCAGTGCCGAGGACGACCACGGTCGCGCCGCCGCCGTCCAGGGCGCCGCGGTGGGCGGCGCGATCGATGCCCAGGGCGCCGCCGCTCACCACCGCCCAGCCGGCCCCGGCCGCGGTCGCCGCCAGCGCGTGGGCGGTCGCCATGGCGTGAGCGCTGGCCGCCCGCGAGCCGACGATCGCGATCGCTTGGGTGGTCGGCCAGCGGCCGAGGCCGTCGAGGATCGGCGGCCGCGGCAAGGCCAGAAGCGATCGCGGATAGCCGCGTTCGAGCGGCGCTGACACCCACGCACCCATCACCATGGAGGGAAGGTAGCACCGGGGAGGCGGAGGACGAGACCGAATCCGAGGCCGAGGCGGAGGCGGAGGCCGAGGCGGAGGCGGAGGCCGAGACCGAGGCCGAGGCGGAGGCGGAGGCCGAGGCGGAGACCGAGACCGAGGCCGAGACCGAGGCCGAGACCGAGGCCGAGGCGGAGGCGGAGGCCGAGGCGGAGACCGAGACCGAGTCCGAGACCGAGGCCGAGACGGAACGGGAACCGGAACCCGACCCCGAACCCGACCCCGAACCCGAACCCGAGCCCGAACCCGAGCCCGAACCCGAACCCGAACCCGAACCCGAGCCCGAGACCGAGTCCGAGACCGAGTCCGAGACCGAGGCCGAGACCGAGCCCGAACCCGAGCCCGAACCCGAACCCGAGTCCGAGACCGAGTCCGAGTCCGAGGAGGACGAGGACGAGGAGAAGGAATGCGGGCCCGGGGGCCCGCGGAGGTGGCTACCGCGCGAGGGCGTAGGTCACGCGACCGACGCGGTCGGCGAGGACGCGGACGGTGGCGACGGCGGGCTCGTCCAGCCAGCGCCAGGCGAGGGCGACCTCGAGGGCGAACTTGGTCTCCTGGGCCTCGGCGGCGGCGATGCGGTAGGAGTGCTTCTTGTCGCGGCCGGTGCGGTGCACGCCCTCGGAGAGGTTGAGGCCGATCGAGGTGGCCGCGCGCCGGAGCTGATCGGCGAGCGCGGGGGACCGCGTTTGCAGCTGCACGCACAGCGGCTCCAGCGCGCGGAGGAGATCGAGGACGAGAAACTGGGCATCGAGCATGTCGTGGGCTCCGTGGTTGGGGTTCGCCCGTCCGCGACCGACGCGCACGGCCCGTGACGTCGGCCGCCGTTCGCGCGGTAGGTCGTCGCCGCGTGCGGCCTGCGGCCGATGGCGCGGGACGGTGCGCGGGAGGTCGCGAGGGCACCCCGACCACGGAGCCCCGGACGGGCGATGGCCAGCTCGGCGACGCGCCTCGTCGGCGCGGTGCGCCGGGCGGTGGCGTGCGCGGCGGCGCGGCGCTGCGCTGCGCTGCGCTGGGCGAGGGCCGGCTCGGCGAGGCAGCTCGTCGACGCTGCGCTGCGCCGGCTCGGTGAGGCAGCTCGTCGACGCTGCGCTGCGCCGGGCGGTGGCCAGCTCGGCGACGCGGCTCGTCGGCGCTGCGCTGCGCTGGGCGGCGCTGCGGCTCGCTGCCGCGCTGCGCCGGGCGACGGCGGCGCGATGACCTCGCGCGAGGGCGGCGTGGACGACGGCTCCTCGGGGGTGGCTCACC
>JAGPCY010000050.1 GCA_018057825.1 Kofleriaceae bacterium
GGGTCGGGGTCGGGGTCGGGTTCGGGTTCGGGGTCGGGTTCGGGTTCGGGTTCGGGTTCGGGTTCGGGTTCGGGTTCGGGTTCGGTCTCGGCCTCCGCCTCAGTCTCGGACTCGGCCTCGGTCTCGGCCTCGGTCTCGGTCTCGGCCTCGGTCTCGGCCTCGGTCTCGGCCTCGGTCTCGGGTTCGGTCTCGGGTTCGGGTTCGGTCTCGGTCTCCGCCATTGCCTCGGCCTCGGTCTCGGCCTCGGTCTCGGTCTCGGCCTCGGTCTCGGACTCGGTCTCGGCCTCGGTCTCGGTCTCGGACTCGGTCTCGGTCTCCGCCTCGGTCTTCGGTCTCCCCCTCCGCCCCGGGTCTCCCCCGCCAGCCGCCCAATCGGCCGCGACCGCACGATCTTGCCGGCCGATTCAGCCATCGTTGCCCGCACGCTCGCCCGCGTCGGCGCCCAAGGCCGCGGACCGTGGTCGTCGTCGGCTGGCGCGCGGCTTGCGACGAGGGGCGGCATGCCCACTCCCCGCTCCCCGTCCCCCGCCCGGCGCCCTCGCGCCCTGACCCACGCGGTCCGCGCTGCCCTCGCGGCCCTCCTCGCCACCGTGGCGGCCTGCGCCGAAACCTCGACGATGGCGGTGCCCGGTCCACCGTGCGACGACTCCGGCCGCGCCGAGTACTGCAAGGAGACCTGCCCGACCGAGACCTGCCCCGACGCCACCCAGTCGAGCTGCGAGGCCGAGTGCGCGGCGTGCGCCCCCGAGGTCGCCTACTGCCCGGCGCCGAACCTGCCGTAGGCGCGGCCGCTACTCGAACACCATGACCGCGGCCCGCCACGGCTCGCCGCCAGCGGCCCGCTCGGCCGCGACCGCCTCCGCCGGCGACGCGCCAGCGGCCAGGCGCGCCCGCACCGCGGCGAAGAAGCGACCGGCGTCGTCGTCGGGGATCGGCACCGCGGCCGCGATCACCGCGCGCGCGCCCGCGGTCAGGAGCGCGTCGGGCAGTCCCCACCGTCGGTTGATGAGCGGCGAGGCCTGGGCGGCCTCACACGCCGCCAGGACGACGATCGGGCGGCCCGCGAGGGTCAGCCCGCCGAGCGTCGCGGCGGTCAACGCGAACCGGCCGTCGGGCTCCGGCGACAGCGCCAAGAGCGAGGCCTCGGCGCGGCCGAGATCGACCAGGCCATGGACGTGGAGCTCGACGTAGGCGGCGTCGGCCAGCGCGGAGATCACGCGGGTCGGCGTGGCCTCGGCCCCGGCCAGCACCTGATCGCCCGGGGCCTCGAGCGCACGGGTCCCGACCCGCGGCAGGCCGAGGGCCGCCGGCGGGCTCGGGTCGCGGATGATGACCGCGCGACCGGCGCTCGGAAGCGGCCCCGGCGACGGCGGCCGGCTGACGAAGGCCCAGGCCCGATCGATCGGCAACAGATCGGCGCGCGCGTGGAGCGGCGGCCGCGCGACCACCGACACCGTCGCGCATGCCGCCAAGGCCTGGGCGATCGACGGCGGCACCAGCTCGGCGGCGGTCGGGGCCAGCATCGCGGCGATGCGCGCGCGGTGGACCACCGGCGGCGCGGCCGCGGTCCGGGCCACCGCCGACACCCGATCGTCGTCGAGGGACACCGCCAAGACACACCCGGCGACGGGCGGCAGGCCGAGCTCACCCTCGACCAGCGCCAGGGCCGCGGCGCCGTCGCCGCGGGCGGCGGCGTCGTCGACCAGCGTGCTGTAGGCCCAGGCGCGAAATTCGCCGGCGTTGGCGTCGGTCGGCGCGGCGTCGGCGCCAGCGATCGCGGCGGTCAACGCGGCCCGGGCCGCCGTCGGATCGCGCTCGAGGTCGAGCCGCCCGCGAGCCGCCGCGGCCGCGATCCGCCCCACCGGATCGTCGGCGATCGCCGCGATCACCGCGTCGGCCCGCGCGCGATCGGCGGGGTCGCCGGTCAGGCGCGCGAGATCGACCGCGACCATGACCTGGGGCGCCGGCGGCGGCTCGCCGCACGCGCCGGGCGCCGGCAGGTGGGCGCGGACCCCGGCGACGTCGCCCTGCCAGAACGCCGCGGCGGCGCGCTCCAGCCCGACGAAACGTCGGCGCACGCAGTCGTCCGACGCCGCTGCCAGGTACTCGTCGAGGTAGGCCGCCATCGGCGCGAACCGCGCCCGCAGCCGCTCGATCTCGCCGAGATGGCCGACCGCCACCGACGCCAGGGCCGGCGTGCCGGCGGCCACCAGGTGCCCGCGCGCCGCGGTCGCCGCCGCCGCAGCCTCGGCGAGCCGCAGGCTGGCCAGGAGCTGCGCGGCCAGGTCGAGGCCGAGGGTGCCGCAGCGATAGGCCACGGTCGTCGGGCACGCCGCGATCGCGGCGCGCAAGGTCGCCTCGCTGCCGGCCAGGTCGCCGGCCGCGCGCTGGCGGCGCGCCCGCTCGCGGGCCACGTGCAGCGTGAACCACGGATCGCCCTCGTCCTCGGCGAGCGCGGCCAGGCGCGCGAACCGATCGTCGACGGCGCCGGCCAAGACGATCGCGCCGTACAGCAGATCGGCTACCGCCGGCCCGGCGCGATCGAGCTCGCCGAGGAGCGCGTCGCTCGCGGCGGCGTCCAGGCCGCCGAGCACCAGGGACCGGTAGCGGGCGGCGAACCGACCGCGGATCGCGAAGTCGCCGTCGGCGATTCGCGCCACGGCGCGCGCGGCGCCGTCGCCGCCGGTGGCGCGATCGATGGCCTGGGCCAAGGGCAGGAGTCGACGTGCGTCGTCGGCCGAGGTGGCGGCCCGCAAGGCGTCATGGAGCGCGATCCGGCTCGGCCCCGGGAAGCGCGCCGCCAGCGCGGGCTCGATCGCGCCGCGGCCCTCGAGGAGCGCGGCCTCGGCGGCGGTGAACTCGGCCAGGGCGCGCTCGCCGGCCTCGACCGGTCCGCGCAGGCCGTCGGCCAGGGCCCGCGCCTCGTCGCTCCAGCCGGGCTCGCCGGCGGCGGCGATCGCCGCGAAGGCGGCGGCCGCGGTGCGCGGCAAGCCGAGGTCGCGCAGCGCCAAGGCGCGGTTCCACGCCGCGGCCGGTGCGGGGCCGGCAGCCAACGCGCGGTCGGCCGCCTCGAGAGCCGCCAGCGGATCACCGGCCAGGAGCGCCAGCGCCGCGCGATCGATCTCGCTGCCGGGGTCGTCCGCCGACGCCAGCGCGGCACGGGCCCGCGCGAGATCGCCGCCCAGCACCAAGGCCCCGACGTAGGCCCGGGGCGCGTGGGCCTCGAGGGCGGCCAGGTCGGCCAGCGCGAACCGCTCGCCGGCGATGGCGCCGCGCTCGACGCGCAGCGGCCGGTGACGATCGAGCGCCGCGTCGGCGACCCGGACCTCGACGGCGCGGGTGGGCGCCAGGGCCAGGCGCGGCGCCGCCGCCCGCTGCGGCCCGGGGCGCGTGACCCACCAGCCGATCGCGACCGCCGCCGCCGCCGCCAGCCCGACGGCGACGAACACCGGGGCCGCCCGACGGGCGCGGCGCGGCGCCAGGGGCACCACCGGCGCCGGCTGGGACGCAGGCTTGGGCGCGGCCGCGAGGGCGGGTCCCGGCACCGCCGCCGCTGCGCGCTCGCCCCCGACCGCGGCGTCGATCGCCATCCACCCCGCGAGGTCGTCCTGGCAGCGCTGGCAACCGGCCAGGTGATCGAGCGCCGCGACCTCGGCCTCGGGGTCGAGCTGGCCGTCGTAGTAGCGCTGGGTCAGCGCGTGGACCTGTTCACTCATCGTCGACCCCCGTGAACATGGCGCGGATCCGCCGGCGCGCCCGCAGGATGCGCGTGCCGACGGTGTTGCGGCTGATCCCGAGGCGCTCGCTGACCTCCAGGTACGACAGGCCGTCGACCGTGTAGAGCCGGAACGCCTCGCGCAGCTCCTCGGGCAAGGCGGCGATCCGCTCGTGGACATCCCGAGCGCTCAGGCGGTGCCACCACGGCTCGACCTCGGGCTCGGGGCTAGCCAGCTCCTCGGTGGCCACCGGCGCCACCGCGCGGCTGCGCCGCACCAGATCGATGAACCGGTTGTGCATGACCCGGGTGAGCCAGGCGCGGACCGGCACGTCGGCCGGGATGCGCTCGGCGTTGGTGACCAGGCGCTCGAGGACATCTTGGACCAGGTCGCCGGGGTCGAGCTGCGTCCGACATAGCCGGAGGGCCATCGCCCGCAGGAACGGCTCATGCTCGCGCACCAGCGCAGCCAGGGCGGCGCGCCGATCGGCGTCGGACGGCGGCGGATCGGCCGGTGGCGGCTTTTCCATGGGGGTGAGGCGGAATTTTGCCGGGTCGGACCGTAATAGCGTCAGCGGACATTGGTCCGCCCAGTTCCCACCCGGCCACTCGATCATCGCACAGGGAGTCCCACCATGGCACACCGCCCCAGCCTCATCCTCTCGATCCCCCTCCTCGCCCTCGCCGCCGCTTGCGCCGACCCGGCCCCGCCCTCGACCGCGACCCACGAGGCCGCCCTCCAGGCGCCGGCCCCGCGCGTCTGGGACGGCACCCTCACGCCCTCGCCGACCGGCAAGGCCACCCTGGTGTTCTACGCCGACCTGTACCAGGCCGACCGGCTGCACGCCTGGTTCGTCGACGCCAACACCCTGGCCGTCTACGATCACCTCAAGCTCAAGCGCGACGAGCTGGGCGCGGTGGTCGCCAACGCGCTCCTCATCGACCCCGACCTGGCGGTGGCGGGCAGCACCGTGCAGCCGGTCCCGGTCGGCGGCGGCAAGGGCCCCCGCCCCGGCACCGAGGAGTTCTACGTCCGCGAGATGGCCCGGGGCCTGCCGGAGCTTCAGCGCGAGTCCATGGCGCTCGCCGAGCTCGGCGCGCCGTAGTCGCAGCGCGGCGGCGCTCACGACGGCGCTCTCCGGCAAAGGGCGGGGCTGGGAAGGCGAGTCACGGGAGGCTCCGGCGGTAGAACGAGCGAGACCGCCGAAGTTCCCGCGCCGCCGGTCGGATGCCCCCCAGCCTGCCGATCGAGGCGCTAGCGATCGGCGGCGATCGCGAAGCCCGCGGCCCGGCCCGTCGACGGCTGCGCATCGATCGCGAGCTCGGTGACCTCGATCCCGGCGACCTCGGCCAGCCGCGGGCCGCGCCGACAGAACCCGACCAGCGCCGCGACCGCATCGGCCGGCCCCGCGGCCTCGAGCTCGACCGCGCCGTCCGCGCGGTTGGCGACCCACCCCGAGAGCCCCAGGCGCGTCGCAAGGCGAGCGGTCGACGCGCGAAAGCGAAGGGCCCGCGAATGAACACGTCGGTCGAAGATCGCGGTCGAGGCGCCCGGATGGCAAGGCGCGAGGAGCGGCGCACACTCTCGGTCTGAAACCGACGAGTAACGCCGCCAGCCGGGATGGATCGGCCGCGAGATCGGCTGGGTTGTTCTTTCGCGGGCCCTAACGCCCTGGACCCGGCCGGTGACCACCGCGCGGATCCGACGTACCGGCGCGCCTTGACCGATCGCCATCGAGGTCCCTACTCTAGTCGTCACCTCCGCTCGTGTCGCGTCGCCTGGCGCGGCGCCAACCTCCCGCCCGTGGCCCCGCCCAGCCCCTCGTCCTCGTCGAACGCTCTGCCGGCCGCCGCGCTGGAGCTGGGTGCGCTGCGCCGCATGCCCGAGGCCGACCTGCTCGCCACCGCCGAGCGCCTGGGCGTCGACGACGCGCGCGAGCTGCGCAAGAGCGACCTGATCCTGGCCGTGCTCGAAGCCCACGCCGACCGGCGCGGCGAGACCCACGCCGAGGGCGTGCTCGAGGTGCTGAGCGACGGCTTCGGCTTCTTGCGCAACCCCGACGCCACGTTCGCGCCCGGGGCCGACGACGTCTACGTCTCGCCGTCGCAGATCCGGCGGTTCGGGCTGCGCACCGGCGACACCGTCCGCGGCACCGTGCGCGCGCCTAAGGAGAGCGAGCGCTACTTCGCGCTCCTGCGGGTCGAGACCGTCGAGGGCGGCCCCGCCGATCAGCACCCGCACCGCGCCGATTTCGAGCACCGTCCGGCCGGCCCGGCGACCGCGAGCCTGGACGTGCGCGGCGCGCCAGCGCTGGTGCGCCACGCCGATCTGCTGGCGCCCCTGGGGCTCGGCCAGCGCATCCTGATCAAGGCGCCGCCGCGCGGCGGCAAGAGCGGGCTCCTCGGTGAGCTGACCCGGGCCTTGGTCGCCAACCATCCGACCGCCCACGTCACCCTGGTCGCGATCGACGTCCGCCCCGAGGAGGCCGGCGAGCTCGGCCGCGGCCTCGACGGCCACGTCGCGGTCTCGACCCTGGCCGATCCTCCAGCCCGCCACGTCCAGCTCGTCGAGATGCTGGTCGAGCGCGGCAAGCGGATCGCCGAGGCCGGCGGCGACGCGATCGTGGTGATCGACTCGCTGGGTCGCCTGGCCCGCGCCTGGAACGTCGTCGCGCCGCCCAGCGGCCGCGCGCTGATCGGCGCCCTCGACGCCGCGGCCGCGGTCCGGGTCCGCCGGCTGTGGGCCGGGGCCCGCCGGCTGCTCGGCGGCGGCAGCTTGACCCTGATCGGCACCCTCACCATCGACTCGGGCCAGCGCCTCGACGAGGTCATGGCCGACGAGCTGGCCGAGACCGCGTCGGCCGAGCTGGTGCTGGGGCGCCCGACGCCGGGCGCCGCCCCGACACTCGACCGCGCCGCCAGCTACTCGCGCCAGGCCGAGGCCCTGGTCGGCGACCTCACCGCCTGGCACCGCGCCCGGACCGCCGACGACGCCGCGGTCGCGACCGCCGCCTCCACTGCTGGCGATCGCGCCGCGCTGATCGCCGCGGTGAGCGCCGCGCTGGCTGGCTGATGGCGCGGCTCCTGCGCCTGCCCGACCACGGGGTCCTGATCGTCTGCACCGACCTCCAGGGCTGCCTGCGCGACTTCCATCGGATCGTCGAGGTCTTCGACGAGGCCACCGAGGCCACCGGCGGCGACGCCCACCTCTTGTTCACCGGCGATCTGATCCACGGTCCGTACCTCGAGGCGGCCGACTGGCCCGACTTCCTGGGCGAGTACTACCGCGACGCCTCCGACGAGGTGATCGATGAGTTCGTCGTGCTGTCGCTGCGCCACCCCGGGCGGGTCCACGCGCTCCTCGGCAACCACGAGCATGGCCACATCGGCGGGCCTCACACCTCGAAGTTCGCCCACGACGAGGTCGACGTCCTCGAGCGGCGCCTCGGCCCGGCCGCGGCCGCCCGCCTGCGCGAGGTCCTGCGCGGCTTCGCCCTGGCCGCGGTCGCGCCGTGCGGCGCGGTCTTCACCCACGGCGCTCCCGGCGCCGCGATCGACTCGCCGGCCGACATCGAGGCCGCGTCCCTCGACGGCTTCGCCGCCGGCGCGCCCTTCGACATCTTCGACGTGCCGGTGATCGGCCCGATCCTGTGGGCCCGCTCGGCGGCGCCAGCCGCCGCCGCCCGGTTCGTGCGCGCCCTGGGCGGCCGGTTCTGCATCTACGGCCACGACGTGATCCCCGAGGGCTTCGAGCGGATCGGCGACGAGCAGATGGTGGTGTCGACCAGCTTCGGCGTCCCCGACGCGCGCAAGGTCTACGTCCGCCTCGACCTGGGCGCGCGCTACCGCTCGGTCCAGGACCTCGCGCCGGGCCGCGAGATCCTGCCGCTCTATCCCTCCCAGGATCCGGCGCGGCCGCCCTGGCTAGGCCCCTGACGGCCTGGCCCCTCCCCCGGCTGGCGCCTAACCCGCTGAAATGCGTCAGGCCTCCCGCCTGACGCGGTCCGGCCGTAGACCGCCGGCCGCGAACCTGCTAGTAAACGCCTCCGCTTTGGCCCGCACCCCCCGGCGCAATCTCGCGTCGGCACGCGTGGCCCCGAGGACACCATGAAGGACACCGCCGCTCACCCGCACTACCGCCCGAGCAAGATCTCCTGCGCCTGCGGGATGATCTACGACACGTTCTCGACCAAGGGCGACTTCGCCGTCGAGATCTGCGCCAAGTGCCACCCGTTCTTCACCGGCCAGCAGAAGCTCCTCGACACCGCCGGCCGCATCGACCGGTTCAAGAAGAAGTACGGCACCAAGACCTGATCGACGACGGCGGCCCCGGCCGCACCTGATCAGGATCAGGTCGCCCCATGTTCGACGAACCGCGCTTCCACGAAAAGATGGCGGCGCTGAGCCGCCGCCACGAAGAAGTGCTGGCGTTGCTCGGCGATCCCGAGGTCATCGCTCGCCGCGCCGAGTTCAGCAAGCTGTCGCGCGAGCACGCCGAGCTCGAGCCCCTGGTCGGGGCCTGGGCGCGGTACCGCAAGCTGCGCGCCGATCTCGACGCCGCCCGCCAGATGGTGGCGGCCGAGACCGACCCCGAGCTGCGCGAGCTGGCGCGCGACGAGGCGCGGACCCTCGACGCCGAGCGCGACGCCACGGAGCAGGCGATCAAGATCCTGCTCCTGCCCAAGGATCCCAACGACGCCAAGAACACGATGCTCGAGATCCGGGCCGGCACCGGGGGAGACGAGGCCGCGCTGTTCGCCGCCGACCTCTACCGCATGTACAGCCGGTTCGCCGAGCGGCACGGCTGGAAGTGCGACGTGATGTCGTCGTCGCCCGGGGCCGCGGGCGGATGGAAAGAGATCATCGTCCTCATCGAGGGCCAGGACGTGTTCTCGCGGCTCAAGTGGGAGTCGGGTGTGCACCGGGTCCAGCGGGTCCCGGCCACCGAGGCCCAGGGTCGCATCCACACCTCGGCCGCCACGGTCGCGGTCTTGCCCGAGGCCGAGGAGGTCGACATCAAGCTCGAGGACAAGGACCTGCGCTACGACGTGCAGCGCGCCTCGGGCTCGGGCGGCCAGTCGGTCAACACCACCGACTCGGCGGTGCGCCTGACCCACCTCCCGACCGGCATCGTCGTCTACTGCCAGGACGAGAAGTCCCAGCACAAGAACAAGGCCAAGGCGCTCAAGGTGCTGCGCTCGCGGCTCTACGATCACGAGCTGGCGCAGCGCCAGGCCGCCGAGCGCGACAGCCGGCGCTCGATGGTCGGCTCGGGCGATCGGTCGGAGAAGATCCGGACCTACAACTTCCCGCAGGACCGGGTGACCGATCACCGCATCGGCCTCACCAAGCACAACCTGCCGGCGGTGATCGACGGCGACCTCGACGACATCATCGAGGCCCTGCGCGCCCACGATCAGGCCGATCAGCTCCGGGACCAGACGTGATCGCTCGTGCGGCGGCCGCGCTGGCGGTGGCCGCCGGCGGGTGTAGCCAAGGCCCCGCGCTCACCGCCGACTGCGGCGGCTCGCTGGCCGGCGTGTGGCGCGCGCCGAGCGGTCGCTGGCAGGCCCTCGAGGGCCGCGGCCGCATCGAGCTGTACCCGATCGATCGCGAGCCCGCGGCCGTGTTGCCGCCCGGCGTGATGAGCGCGCCGGCGGCGATCGATCTCACCCGCGGCAGCGCTGGCCTGACCGGGACCCTGACCCGTCGCTTCGAGCGCGGCGCGCAGTTCTGCCGGGTCACCACGCCGATCGCGGCGGTGGCGTGCGGCGGCGGGGCCCTGACCTTGACCGTCCACCCGCCGGCGCCGCCGTCGGACTGGACCACCTGCGCCGCACCGACCGCGCCCGCCGAGCCGCTGATCCTGCGGCGCTGACCGCCGCCGTACGGACGACAGTCCAAGGCCCCGCGCGAGCCCGCCGATCGCTACGAGCCGACCCGCGCCGCCAGGGCCTTGTCGAGCTTGGCCTCGTCGCCGCTGGTGTAGCTCTCGTGCATCTCGACGACGATGCCCTTGGGATCGATCACGAAGGTGGTCGGCTGGGTCGGCGGCGCGTAGATGTCGGCCGCCGCGGCCTTCTCCTCGGGCGCGTACAGCCGGACCAGATGCTTGAGCTTGAGCCCGTCCATGAACTTCTTGCCCTTGGCTGGGTCGTTGTCGAGGTTGACCGCGACGAACACCACCTTGGGCTTCCACTTGGCGGCCAGCTTGTCCCAGGCCGGCAGCTCCTTCTTGCACGGCTTGCACCACGAGCCGCCGAAGGTCATCACGACCCACTTGCCCCGCTGGGCCTTGAGCCGCCAGGCCTTGCCGCGGCTGTCCTTGGCGCCGTCGAGCTCGGGCGCGCGGTCGCCCTTCTTGACCTCGGCGACGGCGGGAGCCGCGGTGGCCAGGGCCAGCGCGACGACGGCGATCACAGTGCGACGCATGGGTACTCCTGGGACGGCCCGAGGCCGGGCGAGATTCACTTGCCGGCGGGCGCAGGTGCTTCGGGCGCGGCGGGCGTCGGGGCGGGCGCGGCCGGCGCGGGGGCTGCGGCCGCGGCCTTGACCGCGATCTCCTCGTCGATCGCCGCCGCCATGTACTTGGGATCGAGGGGCCCGCCGTAGGCGCGACCGTTCAGGTATAGCGACGGCGTCGAGTCGACCCCGACGTCGTTGCCGTGCTTCATGTCGGCCTTGACCAGCATCTCGGCGGCGGCGTAGTCGGCCTCGAAGCGCGCCAGGTCGAGCCCGATCTCGGCGGCGTACTTGCGCAGGTCGTCGCGCTTCTGGTTGCCGAACTTGCGGAACAGGATGTCGTGCATCTCGTGGAACTTGCCCTGGGCGGCGGCGGCGAAGGCCGCCTGGGCGCAGCCGAAGGAGTCCGGGTGGGCCTGGACCAGCGGGTACATCTTGTAGACCGTGCGCAGGCGGCCCTTGTTCTCCTCGATCACGCGGTCGAGGAGCGGCTTGGCCTGCACGCAGGCCGGGCAGCCGTAGTCGAAGAACTCGACCAGGGTCACCGGCGCGTCGGCCGAGCCGACCGACGGCGCCCCGGTGGTCTCGATCGGCCAGACCTTCTGGTTCTTCAGGTAGCGCTCTTCGTAGATCTCGGTGACGGTCTGGCGATCCTGCTCGTCGATGATGAGCTCGCGCACCAGGCGCACCGCGAACGGCGCGCGCACGCAGGAGGCGTCGGAGGTCACGCTCGTGCGCAGGCTGTGGGCCTTGCCGCACGGCGACGACAGCGAGCCGACCAGCGAGAAGAACAGGTCCTGCTTGGCGGCCGGCAGGGCGGCGACGTCGTAGCCGGGTAGCGGCGTACGATCGATCGGCGCCGAGGCCCCGGCGCCGACCGTGCCCGCGCCGGTGCCGTTGGCCTTGTCGGCGGCGTTGATCACGTCGGCCGGGTTGGCCTTGGGCCCCGTCTCCTTCTTGCACGACGCGCCGACCAGGAGGCCGGCCATCATGACCATTGCGAGCGAGCCGACCAGACGGCCGAGCAGCGACCGGTTTTCGTTGCGGTTCCGCGGCGTTTGCACCGGTGGGTTGTAGCGAGGCCGCCGGGCCGACGCAAGCGGGGCGATCCGCGTGCGACCGCGCGCCGCCTTGACGTCGTGCGTCACTCGCGGTACCAGACGGGTGAATGACGGTTCATTCATCGGCCGCTCGGCCCGGACGCGCCAGCGCCGATCCCGATCGCGCGGCCAAGCGCGACCGGATCCTCGAGGCCGCCGAGGGCGTGTTCGCGGAGCGCGGCTTCTACGCCGCCAAGGTGGCCGACATCGCCAAGGCCGCCGGGGTCGCCGACGGCACGATCTACCTCTACTTCAAGAACAAGGACGATCTGCTGATCACCCTGTTCGAGTCGCGGATGGAGCGGGTCAATCAGCTCCTGGCCGAGGCGGTGGAGGGCGCGGTGGGACCGCGCGCGCAGCTCGTGGCCTTCGTCCGCGCCTACCTCGACTTGATCGTCGCCCAGCCGACCGCGGCCGAGGTCTTGACCATCGAGCTCCGGCAGTCGACCAAGTTCATGCGCGAATACTCGCCGCACCGGTTCGGCGAGCTGCTCCGCCTCCTGGCCGGCGTGATCGCGCGCGGCCAGGCCGCCGGCGAGCTGTCGGACGCCGTCCCCGCGCCTCACGCGGCGCGCATGATCTTCGGCGTGCTCGACGAGATGGCCCTGGCGTGGCTGCTCGGGCGCGCGCCGCGGCGGCGCGGACAAAAGCCGCCGCCGACCCTGGCCACCGGCCGCGAACGCGGCAAGATGCCAGCGCCGTCCGGCAACGACTTCGACCTCGGCCGCGCCGTCGACTGGGTGGCGGCCTTCATCACCACTGGTCTCGAACGAAGGAGCCCCGCGTGAAGATCCTGGTCCCGATCAAGCGAGTCCCCGATCCTGAGCTCAAGGTGAAGCTCAAGGACGGCCAAATCGACCTGGCCGGCGCGAGCTGGGTGGTCAACACCTTCGACGAGTACGCCGTCGAGACCGCGCTGCGCCTGCGGGAGAACGCCGCGACCGGCGAGTCCCACGGCGAGGTGGTGGTGGTGACGATCGGGCCGGAGGACGCCGGCCAGCAGCTCCGCAGCGCCCTGGCGATGGGCGCCGATCGCGCGATCCGGATCGACGGCGAGGACAAGGCCCTCGACAGCCGCGTGGTCGCGGCGGTCCTGGCCAAGGTGGTCGAGGCCGAGAAGCCCGACCTGGTGATCATGGGCAAGCAGGCGGTCGACGGCGACGCCAACCAGGTCGGCCAGATGCTGGCCGGCCGCCTGGGCTGGCCCCAGGCGACCTTCGCCGCCACCGTCGAGCTGGCCGCCGACAAGGCGTCGATCGCGGTCGGCCGCGAGGTCGACGCCGGCGTCGAGTACAAGACGATCGCCCTGCCCGGCGTCGTGACCGTCGACCTGCGCATCGTCGCCCCGACCTCGGTCAAGAACAACATCACCCCGGCCAGCCACAGCTACGGCACCGGCGAGGGCGGTCCGCGCTACGCGTCGCTCAAGGGCATCATGGCGGCCAAGAAGAAGCCGATGGACCAGAAGTCGATCGGCGACCTCGGCGTCGACGTCGGCCCGGCCACCCGCGAGCTGGCGATCACCTTGCCGCCGGCCCGCGCCGCCGGCCAGAAGGTCGCCGACGTCGCCACCCTGGTGCAGAAGCTGGTCGACGAGGCCAAGGCGCTGTGACCCCCGCGGCCGGCGCGCTCGGCGACGATGACCGTCCCCGCACCTCGTCCACCGAGTCGCGCCTCGGCCTCGCTAACCCCGACCAACAAGGATCCCACCTCCATGGGCAACATCCTCGCGTTCTGTGAGTACGACGGCGGCACCCTCAAGGCCTCCGCCCTGTCCAACCTGACCTTCGCCCGCCAGGCGGCCGCCGCCCACGGCGGCGAGGTGATCGCGCTCTTGATCGGCGCCGGCGCGGCCACCGCCGGGGCCGCCGCCGCGGCCTACGCCGCTCGGGTCATCACCGTCGAGCACGCCGACCTGGCGGCCTACCTGGCCGAGACCTACGCGCCGATCGTGGCCCGCCTGGCCGGCGAGCACGGCGCCACCGTGGTGTGCGCGACCGCGACCTCGGTCGGCAAGGACCTGCTGCCGCGGGTCGCTGCGCTCCTCGACGCCGGCATGGCGTCGGACATCTCGCGGATCGACGCCGGCAACCAGTTCACCCGCCCGATCCTGGCCGGCAACGCCTACGCGACGATCGAGGTCTCGACCCCGGTCGTGTGCGTGACCGTGCGGCAGTCGGAGTTCGCCCAGGCCGAGCCGACCGGCGCCGCCGGCGCGGTCACCGCGGCCGACGCCGGCGACCTCGACGCCAAGGGCGCCCGCATCGACCGGGTCGAGAGCCAGAAGAGCGATCGCCCCGAGCTGACCTCGGCCAAGTGCGTGGTCGCCGGCGGCCGCGGCATGGGCAACGGCGACAACTTCAAGGTCCTCGAGGAGCTCGCCGACCTCCTGGGCGCGGCCATGGGCGCGTCGCGCGCGGCCACCGACGCCGGCATGGTCCCGGCCGACTGGCAGGTCGGCCAGACCGGCAAGATCGTCGCCCCCAACCTGTACTTCGCGGTCGCGATCTCGGGCGCCATCCAGCACCTGGCCGGCATGAAGGGCTCGAAGACGATCGTCGCGATCAACAAGGACCCCGAGGCGCCGATCTTCCAGGTCGCCGACTACGGGGTGGTCACGACCTGGGAGAAGGCCCTGCCCGAGCTGCTCGAGGAGATCAAGAAGGTCAAGGCGACGCGCTAGCCGCGACGAGGTGCCCCCAAGCCGGCGGCGTAGCCGGCCCCAGGGCGTGGCGCGGGCCGGCTTTCCCGATAGAGTCCGGGGCATGACGGTCGCTCGCTCCCTCGCCTCGCTCCTCGTCGCCGCCGCTCTGTGCGGTGGCTGTGGCCCCAAGGCCACCACCAAACCTGGACCCGGCTCCGGCTCGGCGGTCGCCGAGTCGCCCGCCCACGCCGCCGCCAAGGCCGAGGTCGCGCGCCTGCGCGCCGCCGCCGAGGCCTTGCCGCTCCTGGCGCCGTGGACCGGCGACTACGGCGGGGTGCCGCCGTGGGACAAGCTCGACGCCGCGCAGGTCGGCCCGGCCTACGCCGCCGCCCTGGCCGTGCTCGACGCCGAGATCGAGGTCATCACCACCGATCCCGCGGCGCCGACCTTCGCCAACACCATCGTTCCTCTCGAGGACGCCGGCCGGCACCTCGACCGCATCGACGCGCTGTTCGGCGTGATGTCGTCGAACCTGTCGAACCCCGACGTGGTCGCCCTCGACAAGGAGTGGCAGCCCAAGCTGGCCGCCGCGTTCGACAAGATCAACTTCGACGGCGCGCTGTTCGCCCGCATCGAGGCGGTCTACGCCGCCCGCGCCGAGCTGACCGCCGAGCAGCGCCGGCTGGTCGAGCTGCGCCGCGATCGCCTGGTCCGCGCCGGCGCCAAGCTCGACGCCACCGCCAAGGCCGCGCTCGGCAAGATCAACGAGGCCCTGGCCTCGGCCTTCGCCGACTTCTCGGCCAAGGTCCTGGCCGACGAGAACACCTGGACCGTGCTGTCGAGCAAGGCCGAGCTGGCCGGGCTGTCGCCGTCGCAGATCGCCGGCTACCAGGCGGCCGCCGAGGAGCGCGGCCTGGCCGGCAAGTGGGCCGTGGTCAACACCCGGTCGAGCGTCGATCCGTTCCTCACCACCTCGACCCGCCGCGACCTGCGCGAGCGGGTGTGGAAGAAGTTCAAGGGCCGCGGCGACAACGGCGACGGCAACGACACCAAGGCCCTGATCGCCGACATCGTGCGCCTGCGCGCCGAGCGCGCCAAGCTCCTGGGCTTCGCCACCCACGCCCACTGGCGCATGGCCGACACCATGGCGGTCGAGCCGGCGCGGGCCAAGGAGCTCATGATGCGGGTGTGGCCAGCGGCGGTGGCCCGGGTGCGCGAGGAGGTGAAGGACATGACCGCGATCGCCAAGAAGGAGCGCGGCAACGCCAAGTTCGTCCTCGAGCCGTGGGACTACCTGCACTACGCCGAGAAGGTCCGGGCCAAGAAGTACGCCCTCGACCAGGGCCAGATCACGCCGTACTTCGAGCTCGGCAACATGATCGCGGCGTCGTTCTGGATGGCCAAGCGGCTCTACGGCCTGACGTTCCACGAGATCACCGGCACCGTGCCGGTGTTCCACCCCGACGTCCGGGTGTGGGAGGTCAAGGGCCAAGGCGGCGCCCACGTCGGCCTGTTCTACGGCGACTACTTCGCGCGCGCCGGCAAGCGCTCGGGCGCCTGGGCCACCACCTACCGCAGCCACGAGACCTTCACCGGCAAGCCCCTGACGCCGCTGTCGTCGAACAACAACAACTTCGTCAAGGCCCCGGCCGGCCAGCCGGTGTTGATCTCCCTCGACGACGCCGAGACCTTGTTCCATGAGTTCGGCCACGCCCTCCACAGCCTCCTGTCCGAGGTCAACTACCCGGGGCTGGGCGTGACCCCGCGCGACTTCGTCGAGTACCCGTCGCAGGTCCACGAGCAGTGGGTGCTGTCGCGGCCGGTCCTCGACACGTTCGCCAAGCACTACCAGACCGGTAAGCCGATGCCCCAGGCCCTGGTCGACAAGATCGAGGCCGCCGCGACCTTCAACCAGGGCTACGCCACCGTCGAGTATCTGACCTCGGCGATCCTCGACATGGAGCTGCACATGTTGCCCGACGCGACCGCGGTCGACGCCGCCGCCTTCGAGCGCGACATGCTGGCCAAGCTGGGCGCGCCGCGCGAGGTCGCGCTGCGCCACCGCCTGCCGCAGTTCAACCACCTGTTCACCAGCGACTCGTACTCGGCCGGCTACTACAGCTACCTGTGGAGCGAGGTGATGGACGCCGACACCCGCGCCGCCTTCACCGAGGCCGGCGATCTATTCGACCCCAAGGTCGCGGCCGGCATGCGCGAGCACATCCTGGCGCCCGGCAACACCACCGATCGCACCGAGGCCTACCGCAAGTTCCGCGGCCGCGATCCCGAGGTGACGGCGCTGCTCAAGAAGCGCGGGTTCCCGACCGAGTAGCCGATGCTCCGGCGGGCCGCTGTCGTCGTCGGCGTGACCGCGCTCGCGGGTGGGTCGGCGTGTCTCGACGGCGGCGCGCCGCCGCCGGCGACCGGCTGGGCCCCGCTCGTGACCGTCCCGTGGAGCCTGGCCCCCGGGACCCAAGATCCGGCGGTGCACGCGACCGTCGCGCCCGGCGACCTGGCGATCGGCGGCCTGCGCATCCTGGCCCCGGCGGGCACCCACGACGTCCGGGTCACCGTCGACGATCCCGGGCTCACTGCGGCCAGCTTCCTGTTCGCCGCGGTGGTCGGCGACCCGCCGGTCGAGTTCCCGCCCGGCGTGGCCCTGCGCCTGCCGGCCGGCCACGCCCTCGACCTCGAGCTCCACGTCTTTAACGTCACCGACGCCCCCCTCGCCGGGACCTCGGGTGTCGAGGCCCGGCTCCTCGACCCGGCCGAGATCACCGCCGAGGTCGGCGTCGTGATCGTCGGGGCGCGGACGCTCCGCGTCCCGCCGGGGATCTCGACCGCGACCAGCTCCTGCACGGTGACGGCGGCGATGACCGTCCTCGGGGTCTACCCGTATCTCCGGCAGCACGGCCGCCGCGCCACCGTGACCGTGACCACCGGCGGCGCCGACCACGTCCTCTACGACCAGCCCTACGACACCGACCACCAGGGGCTGGTCGCGGTGGCGCCGCTGGCCGTGGCGCCGGGTGACACGATCACCACCACCTGCGTCTGGGACAACTCGACCGCGACCACCCTCGGCTACGGCGAGGGCCCCGACGGCGAGGTCTGCCACGCCCTGGTGCTGGCGGCCCCGGTCGTCGGCCGGACGTGGTGCGAGCGCTGACCGCGCCGGGTCACGGACACGTCGCGCGCCAGGCGTCGAGGTCGAGGCGCTTGATGATCGTCGACAGCCCGAGCGGTCGCGTCACCGCGCACACCGCCGCGGTCCGCGAGGCCGCCACGTACTCGGCGTGGAAGACCGCCTTGCCGGCGGCGATGAACGGCGTCATCGCCGCGCACTCCTCGTAGGTGAAGCACTCCTCGTTGAGCGCCCAGTCGAAGTCGCCGACCAGCTCGGGGATGATCGCCATCGCGTTCTTGAGCCCGATCGACAGGCCACGCGCGTGGGCGGTCTGGGCGAGGAACCGGTTGAAGGCGACCTGGTGGGC
Organism: Kofleriaceae bacterium; assembly: GCA_018057825.1. Taxonomy (GTDB): domain Bacteria; phylum Myxococcota_A; class Polyangia; order Haliangiales; family Haliangiaceae; genus UBA2376. Next base: position 17,416 of record JAGPCY010000050.1, read on the forward strand.
GGCGGTGAGCGCGAAGCCGGTGTCGTTGTCGAAGCCATCGACGTTGTCGGGCTCGACCGCGTCGCAGCCCTTGGTCTGGGCCAGCGCGATCCGGGCCGCCATCAGCTCGCGCACCGCGGAGGCGCGGATGTCGAGCCAGCGCTCGTCGGGCCAGCCGTCCATGACCCGCCCCTTGACCGCGGCCGGGAAGCTGGCCGAGTCCGGCCGCCCGGGCTCGTAGCTGCCGGCGCTGAAGTAGCAGATCACCTTCTTGCCGCTCGCGCGCAGCGCGGAGATCTGCGCCGCCGAGGTCTCGTACAGATCGACGTCGTAGACCGCGACCGGCAGCGACGGATCGAGGGTCCCCGAGAGCTGCCACTGCCAGGTCGTGCCCGGCGCCGGACGCCAGATCGTGGATGGCGGCGGTGGGGGCGGCGGCGCGTCGCCACAGGCCGCGTGCCCGGCGCAGTCGGCGCACGCGCAGCCCTCGACGTACTGATCGCACACGCCGTCGCGATCGCAGTGCGCGGGGTTGGCGCACCACAGATCCGAGCTGCACTCGTGGCAGACGCAGTCGTCGTCGACGGTGCAGGCCGCGGGGTCGCCGCAGGTGGCGTCGGGGGTCCCGCCGGTTGGGCCTGGCGGTGGCGGCGGCGGCGGCGACGGCGCGGTGACCGGCCCGAGCGGGGTGTCGTCGGCCACCACCTCGACCGTGACCTCGCCGCGCTCGGTGGCCGCCATCGGGCCGCCGAACAGGTAGTCGGTGACCCGGTACGACGCGTCGAGCACCCAGTAGTCGACCCGGCGCTCGATCGTGCAGCTCGGGCCCTTGTCGAGGACGACCGCGATCACCGCCTTGCCGTTGGCCGGGTTGGTGACCCGGAGCCGGGTCATACAGCCGAAGCGATCGGAGTCGGCGACGTACCAGTTGACCGCCTCCTCGCAGGCCCGGCCGCTCAGGCCGCCGCACAGCGCCTGGTAGGCCGCGCCGCGGCCCTGGGCGGCGGCGCCCGACTGGCAGTAGGGGATGCAGTTGTCATCGCCGTCGCCGTGGGTCTGGCCTGCGGCGTCGGTCCAGCAACCGAACGACGTCACGTAGTACGAGCCGGTGGGGTTGGCGCCGTGCCCGGTGGTGCCGGTGCAGGTCCACTGGCCGTTGGCGTAGGTGTTGCGCTCGTCGATCGGATCGTAGGGCGGCGGCTCCCCGGCGCAGGCGGCGAGCGACGCGAGGGCGAGGGCGAGGGCGAGGGACGCGCGGGGCGAGGACAGCACGGTCAGGGGCTTTGCAACCGGTCGGCCAGCGCAAGTCCTTGGACCACCGACCGCGGTGTCGACGTCGGTCGACAGCGATCGACCGCGGCTGCTCGGCTGAGGTTGCAGTCGGCCGAGGATCGGCTCAGGTCGCGGTCGATGCGGCGTCGCGGTGCCAGGGCGCGCGGGCCAGGAGATCATCGGCGCGCCGCCGCCACGCCGGGGCGAGCCGACCGGCCAGGGCCTCGGCGAACACCTGCGCCAGCTCGGCGGCGTCGGCGAAGCGATCGGCGGGCTCGGCGGCCAGCCCGATCCGCAGGGCCCGGTGCAGGTCGGACGGCAGCTCGGCGGCGGCGTCGGGCGCCGGGGGACCCTCGCGGCGCGCGGCCGCCGCGATCGCGATCGGGTCGCGACCGGTGAAGGCCGGACGCCCGACCGCCGCGCGGTACAGGACCAGCGACAGGCTGTAGAGATCGGCGCGCGCGTCGGCCTGGCCGTCGACCTGCTCGGGCGCCATGTACGCCGGCGTGCCGACGAGCTGGGTCGGATCGACCGCGGCGTCGCCGAGCTTGGCCAAGCCGAGATCGACCAGCTTCCAGCGCCCGTCGACGACGACCTGGATGAGGTTGTCGGGCTTGACGTCCCGGTGGATCACGCCCGCGGCGTGGAGATCGACCAGCGCCCGGGCGGCGTCTTCGACCAGCGCCGCGAGCTCGGCGAGCCCGAGGCGATCGCGCGCGCGCAGGACGGTGGCCAAGGACGGTCCATCGCAGCGCTCCATCGCGATGTACGGCAGCTCGCGATCGAGCCCGCCCAGGGCGTAGACCCGCGCCACCCGCGGGCTGTCGACCCGGGCCAGGGCCGCGGCCTCGGCGGCGAACCGGACCAGGAACGACGGGTCGCCGACCCGATCGCCGCGCACCAGCTTGAGCGCGACCGGTCGCTCGTCGCGGGTGTCGACGGCGGCGTAGACCTCGCCCATGCCGCCGCGTCCGAGCAGCCGACCGACCGCGAAGTGATCGATCACCGCGTCGGTGAAGATGCCGTCGGCGGCCTCGGCCAGGGCCTGATCGAGCTCGGCGCGCGCGGTCAGGAGGAGCGCCTCCTGGCGGGCCGCGCCCTCGGCCGCAGCTTGCCCGGCCAGGAGCAAGGCGCGCTGGCGGCGATCGACCAGATCGCCCGCGACGAAGGCCAGGGCGTAGACCGCGAGGAGCGCGCCGTGGACGAGATACGGCTCCCAGGCCTCGGCGCCGGGCTGGCGCAACGCGACGTTGCCCCGATCGGCGAGCTGCCCGCTGGCGACCAGCGCGAACACCGCGGTGTGGGCCACGACGATCGCGATCAGGACCCAGGCCCGGCGATCGTACCAGGCGGTCGTCACGCTGCCGCGAAACAGTCCGCCCGCGAACAGCACGACCGCGAGGATCGCGGCGAAGCCCGAGTGCAGGCCCAGGGCGTAGGCCGGGCCGACCGACGCCAGGCCGATCACCGCCCACGGCCAGTACACCGAGCCGTCGGGGCGGCGCCGGGTCAAGGCGGCGTGGAGCGCCATGATCGCGACCACCGCGGCCATCGCCGCCCAGGCCACGAGGAGCGCGACCCGATCGACGATGATGATCGCGAAGAGCGCCGCGCCGCCCAGGCACAGCGCGAGGATGGCGAGGTAGACGCCGCGCATCTTGGCCTGGTAGGCCGCGAGCCAGGCGCGGGCCACTGCGGGTGGCGGCGATGGTGGCGGCGGCGACGGCGGCGATGGTGGCGGTGGCGGCGGCGGCGACGGCGAGCGTGCCGCGGAGGGCGGCGCGGGCCGCGACCGCGGCGGCCCGCTCGAGGACGGCGGGACCACCGCCGCGCCCCACGGCGTCACGGCCACGATCCGAGCCGCGGCCGCGGCCACCGGCGGATCGACCACCCCGGCCAGGGCGGCGTGCAGCGCGCGCGCGGCGCCGCCGACGTCGGAGAAGCGATCCGCCGGATCCGGTGCGAGCCCGACCGCGAGGACCGCGGCCAGCGGCGGCGGCACCGGCGGCGCCGGCGGCAGCGCCGGCGCGGATCCCGGCGCGACCTCGGGGATCGGGCCCCCGGTCGCCTCACGGTAGACCCCGGCGGCCAGGGCGTGGACCGCGGCCCGCGGCTCGCGGTCGTCGGCGCCCGCGGTCGCGACCCAGCCGTCGATCCACCGGGCCAGCTCGTCGGGACCACGGGGCCCCACGCGATCGTCGCGGCCGCGGTCGTCGCGGCGCGGCGCGACCACCAGGCTGGTGTCCTCGAGGGCGCCGACCGCGGCGGCCGGGGCCGCTCGCGCCCGCGCCCCCACCCCACCCTCGCCCTTGCCGCGGGCCAGCGCCCGGGCGTAGTCGGCGCGGGCCTCGGCGACCAGGGCGCGCTGCCGCGCGGCCTCGCGCAGCCGGGCCGCGACCTCGCCGGCCAGGGCGCGATAGCGCCGCTGAAACCGCCGCGCGGCGACGAAGGCCACCAGGTAGATCGCCTGCAGCGCGACGTGGGCGGCGACGTGATGCCAGACCGGGTGACCGGGGATGTCGATCGGAGTGAGCGAGCGATCGGGCAAGGCCCCGGCCAGGACCGCGAGCACGACCGCGGCCTGGCCCCCGGCCAGGGCGCCGTACACCCACCAGCCGGCCACCGCCGAGGCGCGGGCATCGGTGGCCGCGGTGACCAGCCCGCCGGCCACCACCAGGAGCGCGCCCAGGGCCGCGAAGCCGGCGTTGGGCCCGACGAAGTACCCAGGGACCGCGGCGCCCGCGGCGATCGCGATCAGCGCCACGACCTCGGCGCGGCGCCGGCGCGCCCCCGGTCGCGCCCGCCACGCGAGGATCGCGCAGGTCGCGGTTTGCGCTGACAAGACGACGATCGTGACCACGCGGAAAAAGACTGACTGCCGCGAAAACGGCACGATCAGTGGAACCGTTAGGAGACACAAGACCGCGAGGGCCGCCAGCACGACCCGCGGCGTCGTCACGACCGGCGCCGGGGCCGGCCCGGTCATCGGCCGCGGGTGCGGATCCCGAGCCGCTGGATCATCTTGTAGATCGACATCCGATCGAGGCCGGCGGCCCGGGCCGCGGCCGACAGGTTGCCGTCGTGGGCATCGAACAGGGCGGTCAGGTAGCTGCGATCGAAGGCGTCCATCATCTGTCGCTTGGCGTCCTTGAACGGCACCGCGAGATCGACCGCGATCACCGGCGGCAGCTCGGCGGTCGGCACGAACCCCGGCACCTCGAGGGCCGACACCGCTTGCTCGACGGCGTTGCGCAGCTCGCGGACGTTGCCCGGCCAGCGCTGGCCCTCGGCCCAGGTCCGAAAGCCGGACGGCAAGGCCTGACCGCGCCCCGCCGGCAGCTCGGCCAAGAAGTGCTCGATGAGGAGCGCGACGTCGCCGATCCGCTCGCGCAGCGGCGGGACGTGGAGCCGAGCGACCGCCAGCCGGTAGTACAGATCGGCGCGGAAGGCGCCGCGGTTGACCTCGGCCGCCAGGTCGCGGTTGGTCGCCGCCACCAGCCGGACGTCGCAGGTCCGGGCCTCGGTGCCGCCGATCCGCCGGACCCTCTTGGTCTCGACCGCCCGCAGGAGCTTGGGCTGGACGTCGAGTGGCAGCTCGCCGATCTCGTCGAGGAACAGGGTGCCCCCGGCGGCGGCCTCGAGGAGCCCCGGCGTGGTCTTGTGGGCGCCGGTGAAGGCCCCGGCCTCGTGACCGAAGAGCTGATCCTCGAACAAGGTCGCCGGCGTGGCGCCGCAGTCGAGGACCACGAACGGCCGCTCGCGCCGCGGCGACTGCTCGTGGATGGCCTCGGCCACCCGCTCCTTGCCGACCCCGGTCTCGCCGGTGACGAGCGCGGTCGCGTCGGTCGCCGCCACGCGGGCGATCGCGTCGAACAAACGGCGCATCACCGGCGAGGCGCCGATCATCCCGGCGAAGTGCGGCTCGCGCCACAGCGGCAAGAGGGCCGCGTCGGCCAGGGCCGCGAACCGCACCGCGCTGTCGCCGACCGCCAGCGTCGCGCCCGGCTCGATCAGCGCCTCGATGACCCGGACCCCGAACACCCGGGTGCCGTTGGTCGAGTCCAGATCGCGCAGGCGGTAGCCGGCGGGCTCGAGGGTCAACTCGCAGTGCAGCGCCGACACCCGGCGATCGGTCAGGGTCACGTCGGCCGGGCCGCGGCCGATCACGATCCGCGGCTGCGCCAGCTCGACCACCAGGCCGGCGTCGGGGCCGGCCACCACCTCGAACCGGCAACGCCGCACCTCCAGGCCGGCCGGCCCGCCCGGGCGCTCGACCAGCCAGGTACCGCTCGCGACGTCGTCGGTCGCCGGGGCCACGCCCGACGGTAACACGGGTCGCCCCCGGGCCGGCGACCGCGCCTTCCCGCGCCGCCGAGGTGCGCTACACTGCCCGTCATGATGTCCTCCGCGCGCGTCATCCGTGGTGCGGTCGCCACTCTCGGGGTGAGCGACCGCGTGTCCTTCCTCCGCCGGACCTACGCCCACCTGGGCGTCGCGCTCCTGGCCTTCACCGGGCTGACCGCTGGCCTGCTCCAGACCGAGACCAGCGCGCGCCTGTCGCTGCAGGTCCTGGGCAGCCCCGGCGGCTGGCTCCTGGTCCTGGCGCTGTTCATGGTCGCCGGCTGGGGCGCCCAGCGCCTGGCGTCGTCGCCGAGCTCGCGGGTCTTGCAGTACGCCGGCCTGGCCCTGGCGGTCACCCTCGAGGCGATCATCCTCCAGCCGCTCCTGTGGCTGGCCTACTACACCAGCAACTCGACGGCCGACTTCCGCGAGCTCGTGCTGTCGGCGGCGCTCTTGACCGGCGCGATCTTCGGCGGCCTGACCCTGACGGTGTTCCTGACCAAGAAGGACTTCTCGTTCTTGCGCGGCGCGCTGGTCATCGCGTCGTTCGCCGCCCTCGGGCTGATCGTGGCGTCGATGGTGTTCGGGTTCCAGCTCGGCGTGGTCTTCGTCGGCGCCATGATCGTCCTCATGGCCGGGTACATCCTGTACCAGACCAGCACGGTCCTGCGGTCGTTCCACCCCCAGGCCCACGTCGCGGCCGCGCTCATGTTGTTCTCGACGATCGCGACCCTGTTCTGGTACGTGCTCCAGCTCCTCATGGAGCTGCGCCGCTAGCGCCCGCTGACGCCGCCACCGCGGTCGTCGGTGGCGACGCTCCGCAACCCGCGCCGGGTCCGCTATACTCGCTCGACATGGTCGCCGTCGCCCCCGCACCGGCCGAGGTGCCCACCGCCAACGTGACGGCCGCGAACGGGCCGACGCCAACCGTGCCGACGGGAGACTTGGTCGCCGCGGTCCGCCGACTCGAGGCCGCGATCGCCACGGTAGTGCGCGGCAAGGCCGGGGCGATCCGCCTGGCGGTCACCACGCTCCTGGCGCGCGGCCACCTGCTCATCGAGGACATCCCCGGGGTCGGCAAGACCACCCTGGCCCGGGCGCTGGCGGCGGCCCTCGGTGGCACCTTCCACCGCATCCAGTTCACCAGCGACCTCCTGCCGTCGGACATCACCGGCGTGTCGATCTTCGACCCGGCGACCAAGACCTTCGAGCTGCGCCACGGCCCGATCTTCGCCAACGTCGTCCTGGCCGACGAGATCAACCGCACCGCGCCGCGCACCCAGTCGGCGCTCCTCGAGGCCATGAGCGAGGGCCAGGTCTCGATCGACGACGCCACCTACCCGCTGCCACCGCCCTTCATGGTCCTGGCGACCCAGAACCCGGTCGAACATTTCGGCACCTACCCGCTGCCCGAGTCGCAGATGGATCGCTTCCTCTTGCGCATCCAGCTCGGCTATCCCGAGCGCACCGTCGAGCGGGCGCTCCTGCGCGAGCGCGGCGGCGACGACCCGGTGGCGGCGCTGGCGCCGGTGGTCGATCACGCGGTCCTGGCCGCCGCCCAGCGCGCGGTCGAGCGGGTGACGATCGACGACGCGCTCCTCGACTACGCCTTGACGATCGTCGACGAGACCCGCAAGAGCTCGCAGCTCGCGGTCGGCGTCTCGACCCGCGGCGCCCTGGCCTGGACCCGGGCGGCCCAGGCCCACGCCCTGGCCGACGGCCGGACCTACTGCGTGCCCGATGACTGGAAGCAGCTCGCGGTGCCGGCGCTGGCCCACCGGGTCACGCTGCCGGCCGCCCACGACTCGCTGGGCCGCGCCCGGGCCGAGGCCGAGCGCGCGATCGCCGAGCTGGTCGCCCGGGTCCCGGTGCCGACCTGATGGCGGGAGCCGGCGATGGCGACTAGGCGGCCGCGGGGATGGCAGCGGGTGTGGCGACGGCTGCGGCCGCCGCGCCGCCTGCGCTTCACCCGCGAGGGCAACTGGTTCGTGTTCCTGGCCCTGGCGGTCGGCGTGGCGGCGGTCAACACCGGCAACAACCTGCTCTACCTGCTCCTGGCCTGGCTCCTGTCGTTCATCATCGCCTCGGGCGTGCTGTCGGAGCTGACCATGCGCGGCCTGCGGGTCACCCGCCGGCCCGCCCCCGAGGTCTTCGCCGGCCAGCCGTTCTTGATGGAGATCGCGGTCGCCAACGGCAAGGCCGGCCTGGCGTCGTTCTCGATCGAGATCGAGGATCTGGTCGGCGGCCGGCCCCTCGACAAGAAGTGCTACTTCCTCAAGATCCCGCCGGGCAAGACCCAGCGCACCTCGTACCGCCACACCTTCGCCCGCCGCGGCGAGTACCACTTCGACGGGTTCCGCATCGCCACCCGGTTCCCGTTCACGCTGTTCCGCAAGTCGCGCGACACCGAGGACGGCGGCGCGGTCGTGGTCTTCCCGCGGCTGTCCCCGGTGCCGCGCCTGCCGCCGCGACCGCGCCACCTGGGCGCCGGGACCAGCGATCGCCTGGGTCGCCACGGCGAGTTCTTCGGCCTGCGCGAGTACAAGGCCGGCGACGATCGCCGCACGATCCACTGGCGGTCGACCGCGCGGACCGGCCGGCTCCTGGTCCGCGAGGTCCATGACGAGAGTGAGCGCCGGGTCGCGATCGTCGTCGACCACGCCGTGCCGCCCGCGGTCGCGCGGGCCCTGGCCGCCGGCGAGCGGCTGCGCGAGGACGCCGCGATCGATGACGCGGTCGAGCGGGCGATCGCGCTGGCCGGCAGCCACGCCGCCAGCTACCTCGAGCACGGCTGGGCGGTGGCGCTCTACGCCCGCGGCGCCACCGTGCCGCTCGGCCGGGGCCGCGGCCACCTGATCCGGATCCTGCGCGCGCTGGCCATCCTGCCGCCCGCCACCGACGCCACCCCCCTGCCGGCCGGCGAGGCCGCCCTCGACCGCGTGCTGATCGTCCCGCGCGGCGTCGCCGCCGGCGGCCGGCCCGGGGCCGACCACGTGCTCGAGGCCTGATGCGCTTCGCCGCCACCCACAAGGCCACGAGCTACGCGGCGGTGACGTTCGCGTTTTTGGCCCTGGTCGGCGGCGGCCAGATCGCCGCGCCGATCGTCTTGTTCGGCGCGCTGGGCCTCATCGGGTCGTGGTTCCTCGAGCCGCCCCGGGTGTCCCTCGATCGCTACGCCTGGGCCTTCACCGCGCTGGCGGTGATCGGCTTCGCCTACGCCGGCCTCCTGGCGGTGTCGACCGGCGACTACCTCGGCCATGGCGGCGGGTTCCTGGTGATCCTGATGGTGGCCCGGGCCGCGACCCGGCGCACCGCCCGCGAGTGGCAGCAGCTCTATCTGGTCGCCTTCTTGATGCTGATCGCCGGCACCGTGCTGTCCGGGGATCTCGGCTACGCCGTGTGTTTCTTCGGTTTCGTGATCACCGCGACCTGGGCCGTGATCCTGTTCCACCTGCGGCGCGAGATGGAGGACAACTTCCTCTACAAGCACGCCGACCCGCGGGCCTCGCAGCGGGTCGAGATCCGGCGGATCCTCGAGTCGCGCCGGATCGTCGATCGCCGGTTCCTGGTCGGCACCGGCCTGACCTCGGTCGGCTTCCTGCTCCTGGCGCTGGTGTTCTTCCTGGCCATCCCGCGGGTCGGCACCGGCTTCTTCTTCCGCGGCCGCGGCGGCCAGCCCATGGTCGGCTTCTCCGACGGCGTCAAGCTCGGTGGCCACGGCCGGCTCAAGACCGACGCCACGATCGTCATGCGGGTCCAGGTCGACGCGCCGGCGGCCCGCGGCCGCGGCGCCGCGCCGCAGTACTGGCGCGGGGTCGCGTTCGATCACTACAGCCGCGGCCAGTGGGCGCGCAGCCGCGCGGCGCCGGAGTCGCAGGTGTGGACCGAGCGGCTGTCGGCCAACCGCGAGCGGCGCAGCCTGGTCGGCCCGATCGACGCCAGCGGGCTGGCCCAGCTCGTCGAGCAGGACATCTGGCTCGAGCCGATCGGCTCCGACGTCCTGTTCGCCGCCTCGATGCCGGCGGTGTTCGAGGTCCCGGTGCCGTCGTCGGCCGGCCGACCGCCGCGCGAGCGCAACGGCGAGATCCGCCTGACCCACGAGGGGCCGATCCACTACCGCGCCTGGTCGTACCTCGACGCCCCGGGCACCGCCGAGCTCGATCGGCCGCGCCGCCCCGACTACGACCCGCGCACCGATCCCGAGCTGGCGCCCTACCTGCAAGTTCCGCCCGAGATCACGCCGGCGACCGTGGCCCTGGCCCAGGAGCTGACCGCCGGCGCGACCACCGACTACCAGCGCGCGACCCGGCTGCGCGATTGGCTGCAGACCAACCTGAGCTACAGCCTCGACCTGCGCGACCCCGGCGGCCGCGAGCCGATCGACTTCTTCCTGTTCGAGCGCAAGGCCGGGCACTGCGAGTACTTCGCGTCGGCCTTCGCGATCATGGCCCGCGCGGTCGGCGTGCCGACCCGCAGCGTCAACGGCTTCCTCGGCGGCGAGTGGAACGAATACGACGGCTACGTCGCGGTCCGGGCCGGCGACGCCCACTCGTGGACCGAGGTGTGGATCGACGGCTACGGCTGGGTGACCTTCGACGCCACGCCGCCCGGCAACGACGCCCTCGGGCGCGGCAGCTCGTCGTGGACCGCCAAGCTCCGGCGGTGGTTCGACACCCTGCGCTTCCAGTGGAACAAGTGGGTGATCGACTACGACTTCACGACCCAGCTCGCGCTGTTCCGCGGGGTCGGCAAGAAGCTGTCGGGCGGCGGCAAGGCGGTCGGCGACGCCGGCCGGGCGGTCGAGCGCTTCGCGCGTCGGTACTGGGCCGGCCTGGCCGCGCTGGCGATCGGGGTCGGCTTGGTCGTGTACCTGCGGCGGCGCCGACGCCGCCCACCGGCCGAGCCCCGCGCGGTCCGGGCCCGAGCTCGCGAGCGCATCGAGCTGGCGCGGCTGTGGACCCAGACCGCCCGTCGCCTCGGCCCCCGCGCGCCGTCGACCACCCCGCGGGAGCTGGCCCGGGAGCTGGCGGCCCGGGGCGATCCCGGGGCCGCGGCCTTCGTCGAGCTGACCGAGCTGTACTACGCCGGGCAGTGGGGCGGCGAGGTCGACGCCGCGGGGCTGGCCCGCGCCCGGGCCCTGGCCGCCGACGTGACCCGCGCGCGGCGCGCGGCCCGGTGACGCCGTGACACCCGGCACGCGATCGGCTTGCCAATCTGGCGCGGCACCCGCGCGAAGTTGAGTGGTCGCGATCCGCATGTTAGCCATGGGGCTGGCCCTCGTCGCCGGCACCACCGGCACCGCCCTTGCAAAAGGCCCGCTTCGATGTCGATCCGCCCGCTGATCCTCGCGCTCGTGCTCGCCGTGCCCGCCGGCGCCCACGCGCAGAACAAGCTCAACGACGGCAAGATCGAGCTGACCCTCAAGCTGCCGGCCGAGAACGGCGGTAGCTCGTTCACGACGCCGAACACCGACTACCTGGCGCGCTACTTCAACGTGTCGCGGTGCGTATGCGATACCGACAGCGACACCAAGGAGTACCGGATCGAGTACCGCTGGGTCGACCCGGCCCCGACCCCGACCCCGACCGAGCTCCTGCGCCCGTGGTCCGGCGAGGGCTGTAACGCTGCGATGGCTTCGACCCGCGACGCCCAGTGCCTCGATCACCCCACGTTCACGCCGGCCGAGCTGGCGACGGTGAAGACCGTCGACTACGACGCCCGCGATCTCATGCTCCACGACGCGGAGCGCGCGGTCGGCTGCCCGAGCGCCGTGCGCGCCGTCCAGCACTGGGTCGTCACCCAGACCGGCAACGAGTGGGACGGCGAGGATCTGCGGTTCAAGCTGGCCGCGGACCTGAACGCCGACATGCTGGCGCCGCCGATCCCCGACGAGCTGACCTTGGTCCCGCGCGAGGGCGGCATCGTCCTGTCGTGGGAGGCCCTGAGCGACACCACCGACGTCCAGTACTTCCAGGCGCTGTGCTCCAAGGCCGACGGCACCAAGGTCCACGACGAGCCGACCCACGAGGCGCGCTACGAGACCCCGACCATGATGTGCGGCGCGAGCTACGACTACGCGCTGCCGCCGGCCACCGTCACCAACCCCGGCACCGAGCCGACCGCGGAGCTGCCGGCGGCCCTCGCCGCTCTCGACGAGGCCTTCGTGTGCGGGGAGGCCAGCGGCACCGCGCGCTCGATCACCCTCGACGAGCTCGAGGACGGGCAGGCCTACCGGGTCGTCCTGGTGTCGGTCGACCGGTCCCGCAACCTGTCGGGCGTGTACGTCGATCGGCCGATCACGCCCAAGCCGGTGACCGACCTGTGGGAGGTCATCCACGAGAACGATGACGGCGTGGCCGGCGGCTTCTGCGTCGCCCAGGTCGGTCGGGGCGCGGGCGGAGCCGGTGGCGCGGCGTTGATCGCGGTGGCGACCCTGGTGGCCGTGCGGCGTCGGCGCCGGCGCCGCGGCGCCGGCCGGGCCGCCCGCCTCCTGCTCCTCGGGCTCGTGCTCGTGCCGACGATGGCCTCGGCCCAGCCGACCTACTCGCCGTACTGGGAGGCCGACGACGACGACGAGGTCGGGGTCGCCGAGCCGGCGTGGGTGCTCGGCGCGCGCCTCGGGCCCTACGTGCCGTCGATCGACAAGAACTTCATGGCGCCGGGTCCCTACGCCCAGGTGTTCAAGAACGACAGCGTCATGTTCGCGGTCGACCTCCATCGGGTCTGGCAGCTCGAGTTCGGTCAGGTCGGCTTCGGCGGGACCGCCGGCTACTACACGAACTCGGCCCTGGCCTTCGAGGACGGCACCACCCCGGGCGATCCCGAGCGCGAGCGCGCCGACGACAACCTGACCCGGCTGTCGATCGTGCCGCTGCACCTGACCGCGACGTTCCGCGCCACGATCCTCGACGATCGCTTCGGCATCCCGGTCGTGCCGTACGTCCGCGGCGGCCTGGCCTACAACGTCTGGTGGATCAAGACCCCGTCCGACGAGATCGCGGAGGTCGACGGCGATCGCGCGCGGGGCGGCACGCTCGGCGTGGTCGGCGCCGCGGGGCTGGCGATCCGCGCCGAGCGGATCGATGCCGACGCCACCGCGTCGATGCGCGACGGCGGGATCGAGCACGCCGGGTTCTTCGCCGAGGTCGAGGTCGGCTACGTCGACGGCTTCGGCGACAAGACCAAGCTGTCGGTCGGCGACACCACCTGGTTCGGCGGCGTGGCCTTCGAGTTTTGATCGCCGACGCTACCGAGGAGCGCGTCGACCTGGGCGCGGGGCGCCGCCAGGTCCGCCTGGTGGTCGAGTACGACGGCACCGGCCTGGGCGGCTGGCAACGGCAGGACAACGCGCCGACGGTCCAGGGCCACCTCGAGGCCGCCCTGGGCCGCCTTCTCAACGGCCCGACGACGGTGGCGGGCGCGTCGCGCACCGACGCCGGGGTCCACGCCCTGGGACAGGTCGCCAGCTTCCGCACCGATCGGACGACGCCGCTCCACGGGATCCGCCGCGGCCTCAACTCGCTCCTGCCGCCGGGGATCGCGGTGGTCGAGGCCGCCGAGGCCGACGACGCCTTCCACCCGCGGTTCTCGGCCACCGGCAAGCACTACCAGTACCTGCTCCTCACCCGGCCCGATCGCTCGCCGCGCTGGGCCCGGGTGGCCTGGCATCGCCGCGCGCCGCTGGACCTCGCGGCGATGACCGCGGCCGCCGCCGCCTTCGCGGGCGAGCGGGACTTCGCGGCGCTCCGGGCGGCCGGGTGCACGGCGCGCACGACGACGCGGCGCATCGATGAGGTCGCGCTGTCCCGGCCGAGCCCCGAGCTCCTCGCCGTCGACGTCCGGGGCAACGCGTTTCTGCGCAACATGGTGCGGATCCTGGTCGGGACCCTGATCGACGTCGGCGAAGGACGCCTGTCGCCGGGTCAGATCCCTGAAATCCTTGCCAGCCTCGACCGGACCCGGGCCGGCCAGACCGCCCCCGCCCACGGCCTGACCCTGGTGTCGGTCGGCTACGGCGGCCGTCGTGTAAGCTAGCGGCTCCCCCGCCGTTGAGGAAGCGCCCGCCGTGGTCTCGGAACCCGCCAGCGAGCTCGAGCTCGAAGAAGAAGCGCGGCTCATCCGAGCGGCCCAGGCCGGCCACCTCGACGCCATGCGCCCGCTCCTCGAACGCTACGCCTCGCCGCTGTACGCCGCGGTGATCCTGCCGCGGCTGGGCAACGCGGTCGCGGCCGAGGACATCCTGCGCGACACCCTGGCCACCGCGGTCGAGAAGATCGACCGCTTCACCTGGCAGGGCAAGACCATCTACCCCTGGCTCCGCCAGATCGCGATCAACAAGATCTTCGACCTGCATCGGGCCAACAAGCGCTCGCGCCGCCTGGCCGAGGCCGTGGCCCAGGAGCTGCCGATCGAGTCGGATCCCGACAGCTCGGCCGACGCGATGCTCATGGCCGACCAGGAGCGGGCCGCCCACCGGGCCCAGATCGCCTCGACCCTCGAGCTCTTGCCCGAGCGCTACCGCACCGCGATCGAGCTACGCTTGATCGGCGAGCTGTCGCGCGACGAGTGCGCGCGCCGGCTGGCGATCTCGGTCGGCGCCTTCGACGTCCTCCTCCATCGCGCCGTGCGAGCGTTCCGCAAGCAGTTCGGCGACCGCTCCCCCTCGTGACGTTCGTGCCGTGACGCCATGACCACCGACGCCCTCCCCCCCGACGACGACGACGACCTCTCGGTCCCGGCCCCCGACGCCCCCGACGCGCCCGGCGAGCGAGCCCGCGCCAAGGGCTTCGCCGAGCTGATCGACAAGGTCGTGGCCGGGCGGACGCCCGCCGCGGTGCCGGCCGAGGAGCAGGCCCTGCTCGAGGTCGCGACCGCGCTGCGGGCGGCGATGCGCCCAGTCGAGCTGGCGGCGGCGCGGCAGAGCGCGCTGGTCGAGTCGGCGCTGGCCACCGCGATCGATCGCCGGGCCGGGCGCCCGACCGGGGTCAGCGCCTCGCTGCCGGTGATCCCGCTGGCCGCGGCGCCGCGGCGGCGGGCGGCGCGCTGGGCGCCGTGGCTGGTGGCGGCGACGACCTCGGTCGCGGCGGCCGCGGCCTTGCTCTTGTGGCTGCGCGAGCGCGCCGCACCGCCGGCGCCGCCCCTGACCACCGCGGTCGCGCCGCTGCCCGAGACCGAGCGGTCGCGGCCGGCCGACCCCCTGATCGGCGTGATCGAGCGCGATCGCGCCGGCGCCGCCCTCGATCGCATCGACGCCATCTACGCCGATCGCCTGACCGGCTATCGCGCGCGCCGGATGGCGGGAGGTCGCCGATGAAGCCCCGCCGGACCGTCTTGGCGCTGGTCGCCGCTCTGGTCGCGTCGCCCCTGGTCGCCTGCGAGCGGACCGACGAACGGCCGACCGGCCGCGTGACCCAGGTGGCCTGTCCCGAGGACGCCATCGACGAGACCCTGATGATCGCCCTGGGCCAGGCCAAGAATTTTCACCACAAGGCCAAGGTCTACATGAGCGATGGCAAGCCCGACCTGGCGATCGCCGCGGTCAAAGAGGTGCTCGCGGTGCGCTTCCCGGCCGACGCTCCCGAGGCCGAGGACGTGCGCGCCGACGCCCGGGCGCTCCTGGCCAAGCTGCTCCTGGCCCAGGGCCAGCTCGACACCGCCATGAGCGAGATCGACGCCGCCCTGGCCGCCGCGACCCGCGAGTCGTTCTTCGTGGCCAACCTCTACACCGTGCGCGGCGAGATCCTCGAGGCCCAGGCCGCCGACGCCGACGCCGCCGGCCCCGCCGAGGCGACCCGGGCGCGCGAGCTGCGCCGCCAGGCCATCGTCGCCTACGACAAGTCGATCGCGATCAACAGCGCGCTGCAAGAGCGCCTGCTGGGGGCGCCGTGATCGCTCGACGCGTGCTCGGGGCGGCGGTGACCGCGGCCGCGGTCGTCGGAATCGTCGCCTGCGCCGGTCGACCGCAGCCGTCGATCGCGTGGAGCGAGCTCCAGGCCAAGCGCAACGAGATCACCGCGCTGTCGACCCAGATCCGGCAGTGGCGGCGCGAGGCCGGCCTGGGCGTCGAGCCCGACGCGGCCGCGGTCCTGGCGATGGCCCGCACCACCGCGGCGTCGGCGGCGCGGGTGTGCACCCGGCCGGCCCCGGTGCCCGAGCGCTGCGCGGACGTCTGCGAGCTGGGCGCCGCGATCTGCGAGAACGCCGAGGACATCTGCGCGATCGCCGCCGAGCTCGGCGACGATCCGTGGGCAGCCGACAAGTGCGACAGCGCCAAGGCGTCGTGCCGCGAGGCCCAGGAGCGGTGCTGCGGCTGCGACCGCGCGGGGGCGCCGTGAGGCCGCGAGCGGTACCGAAGGCTGCCCGGTCGGCCGCCCGAGCGGTTGGCCCGACGGTTGGCCTGGCGGTCGGCGCGATCATCGCCGTCGCCCTGGCCGCGTGTGGCGCCGCCCACGCGCCGCCGGCCACCCAAGGCTCCGCCGGCCCCGACCCGATGCCGCCGCTGGCCGACGTCCGCGCCGAGATCGAGGCCCTCGACCTGGCGATCGCCACCGACCGCGCGAGCCTCGACCTCGACGCGCCCGGCCCCGAGGCGATCGCCGCGGTCCAGGCCGCCGAGGTCGGCCGCGCCGGCGGCACCTGCGCGCCGCCCGCCGGCGATCGCTGCGTCGACGCCTGCCGCCTGTCCGACGCGATCTGCAGCAACGCGGCGCGGATCTGCGAGCTGGCGCGGGGCCTGCCCGGCGACGCCTGGGCCACCGAGCGCTGCGACGCCGGCAAGGCGAGCTGCGCCGCCTCGATCGAGCGCTGCTGCGGCTGCCAGCCGTAGCTGGGATCGCGGCGGGCGCGATCGACGGTCGATGTGATCGCGGTCGCGTCACCCCGGGTGGCGAGGTCGGCGCCCCGCGGGTTATTTTGCCGCCGTGCAGCGCCGCCTGGTCGCCGCCTGGTGCGTCGCGGCGCTGGCCGCCGGCGAGGCGTCGGCCGGCGTCGAGGTCGGCCCGCTGTCGCCGCGCGGCATCGGCCACGCCGGCGCGTCGCTGGTGTCCGACGATGGCGCCGCGGCGCCGTTCTTGTGCCCGGCGGCGATCGCCCGCCGCGACCAGCGGCGGGCCCAGCTCGTCGGGGTCATGCGCGACGACGAGGCGTGGCTCGCGACCGCCGATCGCCCGCGGGTCGGCGACGGCAGCGGCGCCACCCTGACCCCGCTCGTCGGCGCCCAGGGGCACCTCGGCCCGCTGATCGTCGCCGCGAGCTTCGCGGTCACCGAGGCCTTCGATCGGCGGCTGCCGGTGCCGGCCGCCGAGCTGCCGGCGGCCGACGTGCTCGCGCGCTATCCTCACCGGTACGCCGGCCTTGCCGCGAGCTGGACCCGCCGGACCCTGGCGGCCGCCGCGGCCTGGCGCGCCACCGACTGGCTGGCGCTCGGCGCGTCGGTCACCGTGGCCCAGGTCGACGTCGACGAGCGCCGCCACCTGTGGGCGGGGTTCGCCGGACGCGATCCGCTGGCCCAGCCCAGCCGCGACGTCGACCTCTCCCTGACCGCCAGCGACGGGCTGGTGCCCGGCGCCGCCCTGGGCGCGCTGGTGGCCCCCCTCGACGCGCCCCTCGAGGTCGCCCTCGGCGTGGCCTGGGCCGACGACGTCCGCGCCGACGGCGAGGTCGTCGCCGCCGCGCGGACCGAGGCGCCGACGGTGGCCGCGGTCGCGCCCCGGGCCACGCTGCGGGTCGGCTCGGCGTTGACCGCGGGCCTGGGCGTGCGCTGGCTCGGCGAGCGCTACGCCGTCGAGGGCGCCGCGACCTGGACCACCTACCCGACCGGCCTCGATCGCTGGCGCGTGACCGGCCTCGAGCTGGTCGATCAGAGCGGCGCGCGGGCCGCGGTCGATGGCCTGTCGACCCGCCTGCCCCACCGCGGCCACGGCAGCGTGGCGGCCGCGATCGATGTCGCGATCACCCCCGGGTTCGCGTGGTTGACCGTCGGCTACCGGTTCGCCACCGCGGCGTCGCCGACCCTCGCGACCACCACCGTCGGCGCCGCGCTCGGCGGCCACACCCTGGCCACCGGCCTCGAGCTCTCGGTCGACGGCGCGGTGATCACCGTCGGCGTCGCCCATCAGCTCGCGGTCGAGCGCGCGATCCTGGCCCCCGGCCTGCCCCTCGACAACCCGTTCTCGGGCGGCAGTGCGCCGGCCAACCTGGGCCGCCACGCGACCAGCCAGGACGTGATCGCGATCGGCCTCGAGCTGACCCGCTGAGCGCCGAGCGCGCCGCCTACTCGACGTAGACCACGCCGCCCATGAGATCGGCGGCGTGGGTCACGCAGTAGTACGGGTAGATGCCCGCCGCGGGGAACGTGAAGGTCGCCTCGGCGCCGGTCGAGGTCGCGGTGATCGGGCTGCCCGGATCTGGACTGCCGCCACCGCCGGCCAGGATGCCTCCGACCAGCGGGTGGGCGAGGAAGTCGCCGCGAAAGGTGACCGTCTGCCCGGCCGCGATCCGGATGCAGCCCGGCGTGTAGATCAGGCCGACGAAGGTCACGACGCGCTCGGCGGCGCCGTCCCGGCGATCGACCGCCAAGGCCGGCGTGCAGTTGTTCACGAACGGCGACGCGTCGGCGTTGGGCCCGTCGATCGTCGCGCCGTCGATCGCGGCGTCGGCGACCGGCGCGTCGATCGCGGCGCCATCGTCGCCGCCACACGCGGCGTGGGCCACCACGAGGGCGACGGCGACCGCGCCGTGCGCCACGCTCGCCGCGGCGGAGCTACGCATCGGCCTGGCTCGCGTCGGGCGGCACGTCGGCGTCGGGCGAGGAGCCATCCTGGTTGGGGCCGTCCAGGCTGGGCCCGTCGGGCGGCGTCGCGTCGATCATCGGCGCGTCGACCGGCGACGGACCGTCGATCGGCGCTGCGTCGATCCGCGGCGGGATCTTCTCGTCGTCACCGCCACAGGCGATCAGGGCCAACGCGAGCACGACGGACGCGGAGCGCTTCATGCTCCATGGGTATCACCAACCGCGACGCGGCCCAAGTCTCAGGCCTTGCCCTTGGGCAGGGCCTTGGTGGCCGGCTTGGCCTTGCCGGCCGCGCTCTTGCCGGCGCCGCCCTTGGCCGGCGCGTCGCCGCCGATGGCGTCATCGATCTCGAAGAACCCGCCGAGGAACCCACCGACCGCGGCGGCGAAGGCCGGCTGCCAGTGCTGGAACAGTCGCGGCTGGTCCGCGAGGAACGACAGCGAGAGATCGAAGCCGCCCCACACCCGATCGACCAGGGCGTAGAGCCCACAGCCGACGCCGAACCCGAAGAGCGCCTTCAGCACCGAGACCCAGGTCGTGCCGTCCTTGTCGGTGATGAGGGCCCACAGCGGCCGGCCGGCGACCAAGCCGACCAGGGCGCCGGCGGCGCCGTAGACCAGCCACAGCCAACCGCCATCGAGCCCGGCGGCGAAGGCCCCGTAGCCCAGCGCGGCGCCGACCAGCGCCCCTTTGACGAGTCCCAAGATGAGCTTCAGCACCTGTCCTAGGATGCGCGCAAACCGACGACCCGGCAACCGACGATCGGACGCCCGGGCCCACGCCGGGCGCGATCCGGTCGCGGTCCGGTCGCGATCAGGGCGCGATCGCAGCCGGGTCGCCGGCCGCGGTCGTCGCGGGCCCCGTCGGGATCCCCGTCGGCGCCGTCGGCGCCGTCGCGATCGCCGCGAGCTGCTCGACGAGCGTGCCGGTGTCGGCGCGGAACCGGGTCAGGTCGCCCTTGGACACCCCGGCCGCCCGGGTCGGCTTGAGGCTCTGGAAGTCGACGTAGACGCCGTTCTTCTTGACCCCGAAGTGCAGGTGCGGGCCGCTGGAGAGGCCGGTGTTGCCCGAGTACGCGATCACGGTCTTGGCGGCGACGCGATCGCCGACCTTGAGTGTCGGGATGAACTTCGACAGGTGCATGTAGAGCGTGACCAGGCCGTTGTCGTGGCGGATCGTGATCATGTTGCCGGCGCCGCCGGCCGGGCCGCGCTGGGTGATCACGCCGTCGGCGGCGGCCCACACCGGGGTCCCGACCGGGCACGCGAAGTCGGTGCCGAAGTGGCCCTTGACCCGGTGCAGCACCGGATGCATCCGCTTGGGGTTGAAGCTCGACGACACCCGCGCGAACTTGAGCGGCGTCTTCAGCATGCTCTTCTCGACCGAGGCGCCGGTCTCGTCGTAGTAGCGGCCAGGCTTGCCGGTCGGCTGCCAGTAGAAGGCGCGGAAGGTCCCGGCGGTCTTGCCGCTGTACTCGGCGGCCAGGATCCGGCGGTAACGCAGGAACTCCTGGTCCTTGTACTCCTTCTCGACGATCACCCGGAAGGTGTCGCCCTCCCGGGTGTCGTTGTAGAAGTCGATGTCGTAGGCGAAGACGTCGACGAAGAAGTTGACCAGGGCTCCGTCCTCGCCGGCGGCCTTGACCGACGCGTAGAGCGAGCTGGCGATCGCGCCGCCGACGGCCGCGGTCTCGATCCGGGTCGCGGCCTCGTCCTTGGTGCCGACCAGGGCGCCGTCCTCGCCGCGCTCGACGCGGATGGTCACGGTCTTGGACACCACCAGCTCGAAGCGCTCGACCTCGCCGCGCTCGCCGATCACGATCGTGTAGGCCTGGCCGTCGCGCAGCCCGCGCAGGTCGAACACCGGCCCGACCGCGCGGATCAGCTCGTCGGCGGCGGCCGCGCTCAGGTCGGCGCCCGCGCTGCCGCGGAGGATCTTGCCCAGGCTCTCGCCCTTGGCGACCTTGCCGGCCACGGTGCGCGGGCCGCTCTCGACCGGCGCGGCCGCGACCTCGGGGATCGGCGCCGGCGGCGCGTCGAGGGCGACCGTGCCGATGCTCTGGGCCTTGGCCCGGACCGCGCCGATGCTGGTGCCGTCGCGCCAGACGAAGACGTACAGGTTGACCAGCACCAGCACGCCCAGCATGAAGAACAGCCGGACCGTGCCACGGCGCGCCGGGGCCTTGCCGCCCAGCTCGAGGACCGGGCGACGCGCCGTTTTCTTGCCCGAGGGCGATCGCTTGTCGACCATGCGGCGGTCCGTGAACGTCCCTACTACCACGACGACCCCGCCGGCGGCAAAAACCTCGGGCATCCGCCTGTCGTGGTACCCCCGGCCCCAGGAGGCCCCGTGACCCGACCGATCCCGGCGGCGCGCGAGCAATTGGACCTTTTCGGCGCCGCAAGTAAGGTCGCGGCCGCCGACGGTCCCCGCGGCGAACCTCCCCCCGTAAGCACCATGTCCCGCAAACCACCCGTGGCTCCCCGCACCGCCCGCGCGTCCGGCTCCGATCAGCCGCCCCCGCCCACCGACATCTATGGCGGCGCGGGCGGCGGCGACGACGACGACGACGGGTCGCTGGCCGACCTGGCTCGCACTCGGTACCTCAACTACGCGCTGTCGGTCATCACCTCGCGCGCCCTGCCCGACGTCCGCGACGGCCTGAAGCCGGTGCAGCGCCGCATCCTCTACGCGATGCTCCACGACGAGCACCTGCGGCCGGAGTCCAAGCACCGGAAGAGCGCCAAGGTCGTCGGTTCGGTCCTCGGCCGCTACCACCCCCACGGCGACAGCTCGGTCTACGACGCGATGGTGCGGATGGCCCAGGACTTCACCCTGCGGGTCCCGCTGGTCGACGGCTCGGGCAACTTCGGCTCCCTCGACGGCGACGCCCCCGCGGCCTACCGATACACCGAGTGTCGGCTGGCGCCCCCGGCGATGGAGCTCCTGCGCGAGCTCGATCAGAAGGTGGTGGCGTTTCGCCCCAACTACGACGGCACCACCACCGAGCCCCAGGTCCTGCCGGCCCGGTTCCCCAACCTCCTGGTCAACGGCTCGACCGGCATCGCGGTCGGCATGGCCACCAACATCCCGCCGCACAACCTGCGCGAGGTGGTGTCGGCCCTGGTGGCCCTGATCGACGACCGGTCGCTGACCACGACCAACCTGATGAAGTACATCGCCGGGCCCGACTTCCCGACCGGCGGCCAGATCCTCAACTCCAAGCCCGAGCTGCGGGCGATCTACGAGGCCGGCCAGGGCGCGATCCGGGTCCGCGGCGAGTACAAGCTCGAGGACAAGAAGCGCGGCGGCGTCGACATCGTCATCACCTCGATCCCGTGGGCCCTGACCAAGGCCGACGTGGTCGAGAAGATCGCCGAGGTCATCCTCGCCCGCAAGCTGCCGTACCTGCTCGACGTCCGCGACGAGTCGACCACCGACGTCCGGATCGTCCTCGAGATCAAGCGCGACGCCGATCCGGCGATCGTGATGGCGTACCTGTACAAGCACACGCCGCTGCAGGTGAACTTCAACCTGAACATCACCGCGCTGGTGCCGCAGCCGCGGCCGGCCGACGCCACCTCCGACGACGCCGAGCCGCCGGCGCAGCCGCAGCGCCTGGGCCTGAAGGAGGTGCTGACCCACTTCCTCGACTTCCGCGCCGACGTCACCCGCCGTCGCTTCGCCTTCGAGCTGGCCGAGCTCGAGCGCCGGATCCACATCCTCCAGGGCTTCGCCAAGATCTTCGACGCCCTCGACGAGACCATCCGGATCATCCGGGCCTCCGACGGCAAGGCCGACGCCGCCGGCAAGCTGATGAAGCGGTTCGGCCTCGACGAGGTCCAGGTCGAGGCGATCCTCGAGCTCAAGCTCTACAAGCTGGCCAAGCTCGAGATCAACCTCATCCGCGACGAGCTGCGCGAGAAGGCCGCCGAGGCCAAGCGCATCGAGGGCATCCTCAAGAGCCCGGCCAAGCTGTGGAGCGTGGTCCGCACCGAGCTCGAGGCGGTGGCCGCCGAGTTCGCGACCAAGCGCAAGACCGCCACCGGCGGCGCCGCCGAGGAGCTCGAGGTCAGCGAGGACGCCTTCATCGTCGACGAGGACGCCCACGTCGTCGTCACCCGGGACGGCTGGATCAAGCGGGTCCGCGAGCTCAAGGACCCGGCCCAGACCCGGACCCGCGAGGGCGACGGCGTCATGGCGGTCTTGCCCGGCTCGACCAAGGAGAAGGTGATCTTCTTCTCCAACCGCGGCTCGGCCTACGTCGTCAAGATCAACGACGTCGCCGCCTCCACCGGCTACGGCGACCCGGCGCAGAAGTACTGGAAGTTCGACGACGGTGAGCGGATCGTGGCGGCGATGTCGCTCGATCCGCGGCTGCCGGTGCCCGAGACCATGCTGGCCGTGACCCGGAGCGGCTTCGGCCTGCGGTTCGCGCTGGCCGCCCACACCGAGGTCACGACCAAGGCCGGTCGACGCTACGCCCGACCGGGCGACGGCGACGAGGTGGTCGGCGTGATCGGGGTCAAGGACGGCGACGTCGTGGTCACCGCGACCAGCGCTGGCCACGTCCTCCACTGCAAGGCCGACGAGATCAACAAGCTCGAGGGCCCGGGCAAGGGCGTCACCGTGGTCAAGACCGGCGACGACGAGCGCGTCATCGGCTTCGTCGCCGGCGACAAGGCCACGACCATGGTGATCGAGAACGCCGCCGGCAAGAGCTGGACCTTGGCGTGCGATCCGCGCGAGGTCACCGCCCGCGGCGGCAAGGGCCACCAGCTCCAGAAGAAGACCACCTTCAACCGACCGCCGGTGCCGGTCACCATCCCCAGCCTCGGCCCGAGCGCGGAAGGTAAGTAGCCATGGCCCAAGCCAAGAACTACGGCGGCAACGAGATCCAGGTCCTCGAGGGCCTCGAGCCGGTGCGCAAGCGCCCCGGCATGTACATCGGCGGCACCGGCAAGGACGGCTACCACCACCTGTTGTGGGAGATCGTCGACAACTCGATCGACGAGGCCATCAACGGCCACGCCACCCGGGTCGAGGTCACGCTCCACGCCGACGGCAAGAGCTGCACCGTCGAGGACAACGGCCGCGGCATCCCGGTCGACCTGATGCCGAAGTGGAAGAAGACCGCCCTCGAGGTGGTCTTCACCACCCTGCACTCGGGCGGCAAGTTCGAGCGCGGCGAGAGCTACCAGGTGTCGGGCGGCCTCCACGGCGTCGGCTCGGCGGTGGTGAACGCCCTGTCGTCGGAGCTCTTGGTCCAGGTCAAGCGCGACGGCAGCCGCCACGAGATGCGGTTCGCCCGCGGCGAGGTGGTCGGCAAGTTCAAGAACGTCGGGCCGTGTCGCGGCACCGGCACCCTGGTCAAGTTCCGTCCTGACGACGAGGTGTTCGGCGGCAAGCTCAGCTTCGACGCCGCGCTGATCGGCGAGCGCCTCGAGACCAAGAGCTACCTGCACCACGGCCTCGAGATGGTGTTCATCGACGAGACCGCCCGCGGCGACGACGGCGCCCGGGTCCCGGTCACCCACCGCTACCTGCACGACAAGGGCATCGCCGAGTGGCTGCCGACCTTGGTCGCGGCCCGCGGCAAGCTGTCGGTGCCGGCCACCGGCGGCGTGTTCTACCTCGAGAAGCGCGACGACGACGCCAAGCTCGGCGTCGAGCTGGCCCTGCAGTGGACCGAGGCCACCGACGACCTGATCAAGAGCCACGTCAACAGCGTGCCGACGCCCGACGGCGGCACCCACGACGCCGGCCTGCGGTCCGCGATCGTGAAGGCGGTGCGCAACTACATCGCGACCCACAGCCTCGACCCCAAGGGCGTGACGCTCACCGCCGAGGACATCCGCGAGGGCGTGGTCGCGATCCTGTCGACCTTCGTCCACGATCCGCAGTTCCAGAGCCAGACCAAGAACCGCCTGAACAACCCCGAGGTCGCCGGCCAGGTCGAGGCCATGGTCCGCCCAGCCCTCGAGAACTACCTGAACGGCAACCCCAACTGGGCCCAGGCGGTGGTGGCGCGGACGGTGATCGCGGCCCGGGCCCGCGAGGCGTCGCGCGCCGCCAAGGAGGGCATCAGCCGCAAGACCGCGGTCAGCCACCGCCTGAACCTGCCGGGCAAGCTGGCCGACTGCGCGTCGACCGATCCCGAGGAGAGCGAGCTGTTCATCGTCGAGGGCGACTCGGCCGGTGGCTCGGCCAAGCAGGGCCGCGATCGCCGGACCCAGGCGATCTTGCCCTTGCGCGGCAAGGTCCTGAACACCTTCCAGGCCAACGACGCCAAGCTGTCGGGCAACAAGGAGCTGGGCGACATCGTCAGCGCCCTGGGCTGCGGCTTCGGCGCCGACCTCGACCTCGGCAAGCTGCGCTACGGCAAGATCTTCCTCCTGATGGACGCCGACGCCGACGGCCATCACATCGCGACGCTGCTCTTGACGTTCTTCTTTCGCCACATGCGCAAGCTGCTCGACGCCGGCCACATCTACCTGGCGCAGCCGCCGCTGTACCGCATCGACCTCGGCAAGCAGACCTTCTGGGCCCTCGACGATCTGCACAAGGAGCGGATCCTGAAGACCCACCAGAAGGGCAACGCCAAGCCCAGCATCACGCGGTTCAAGGGCCTGGGCGAGATGAACCCCGAGACCCTCAAGATGACCACCCTTGATCCGGCCCGGCGCAGCGTGCTGCAGATCCGGGTCCGGCCCGGCGACGAGCTGCGGACCGACACCGTGATCGCCGAGCTGATGGGCAAGGACGTGGCGGCGCGGTTCAAGCTGATCACCGAGCACGCCCACGAGATCGACGACCTCGACGTGTAGAGCACCGGTCTCGGGTTCGGGTTCGGTCTCGGTCTCGGTCTCGGTCTCGGTCTCGGTCTCGGCCTCGGTCTCCGCCTCGGTCTCGGTCTCGGTCTCGGTCTCGGCCTCGGCCTCGGTCTCGGTCTCGGCCTCGGCCTCGGTCTCCGCCTCGGGACCGCGATCGCGATCGCCCGGCGTGTTATCACCGGGGGCGTGGGGCGCCCTCGCACGAGGCCCGCGCGAACCCGGACGACGGCCGCACCGCCGCCCCGGGCGCCGAGCTTGTTCGTCGGCCGCGAGCGCGAGCTGGCGCAGCTCGAGCGCGGGCTGGCCCGGGTGCCGGTGGCCGTGATCTGCGGCCTGGCCGGAGTCGGCAAGTCGAGCCTGGCCTACGCGGTCGCCGCGACGTGGTCCGGGCCGGTCGCCCATGTCGCCGCCCGCGGTCCCGAGCTGGGCGCGCTCCTCGACGAGGTCCGCCGGGCGGTGGGCCCGGCCCCCGAGGTGCTGGGCGACGACGCTCGGGCGGCGGCCCTGGCCGAGGCCCTCGACGGCGCGGGCGCCCTGGCCGTGGTCGACGACCTCCACCTCCTGGCCGCCGACGACCAGGCTCGACTCCTGGCCGCGGTCGGCGCCCGGCTGGACCGCGGCCGCCTGGTCGCCACGTCGCGCGAGCGCCCGGCCTCGGCCCAGGGCTACGACCGCGTCGAGATCCACCTGGGCGGCCTATCGGAGCGCGCGGCCCGCACGCTGTGGGCGTCCCTCGACGAGCTGCGCGGCGCCACCGCCGGCTTTGCCCGGGCCTTCGCGGCCTCGGGCGGCAATCCGTTCCTGCTCCGCCGCAGCCACGCCGGCGATCCGTCGGCGCCCGACCCGCTGGTGGCCGCGATCGCGATGCTGCCGGGCGACGCCGGCGCGCTCCTGGGCGCGATCGCCCTGGCCGGGGCACCGCTGGGCGCCGCCGAGCTGACCGCGATCGGCGGCCGCGATCCCAAGGTCGCGCTGGGCGTCCTGCGCCGCGCCCTCCTGGTCGATCTCGACGGCGACGGCGCGCCGCTGCTCCACGAGCTGGTGCGGACCGCGGCTCGGGCGGCCCTGGCGCCAGGCGACCTCGCCGACCTCCACGCCCGGCTGGCCGCGGCCCTCGCGCCGCGCCGCGATCCGGCGGCGATCGTCGCCACCGTCCATCACCACCTGGCGGCGGCCGCGCCCGAGCGGGCCCGGGCCCACCTGGTGACCACCGGCAAGGTCCTCCTCGACGTCGGCGCCAGCCGCGCGGTCGCCACCCTGACCGCCGAGCTGGGCGCGCCGCGCGATCGCGAGCTCGGGGCCCTGCGCGCCCGCGCCCTGGCTCGCCTCCTCGACGTCGGCGAGGGCGAGAAGGCGCTGCGGGCGGCGCTGGCGGCGCGGCCGCCGTCGGGCGCCGAGCTGTCGGCGCTGGGCACCCTGGCCCTGTGCGCCGGGCGCTTCGAGGACGCGCGGCTGGCCCTGGCCCGGGCGGCCACCGATCCCGAGGCCACGCCGTCGGTGCGCGCGGCGATCGCCGGCCTCGACGCGGTCCGCCGCTTCCACACCGAGTCCCTCGGCGCGGCGATGGGTGATCTCGCCGCCGCCGCCGAGAGCGCGCGCGGCGGCGGGCGCGCGGTCCTGGCCGCGACCGCCACGTATCTGGCGTGGCTCGAGCGCTACGCGGTCGGCGCCGAGCGCAGCGGCCTGCCGACCACCGACAACCGCGCGCCGTCGGCCCACGGCTATCGCGCCGCGGCGCTCGGGGCCCTGGCCCTGGGCGGCTACGACATCCGCGCCGCCCCCGGCGACAGCGCGCGGGCCCTGGCCGCCCTCGAGGTGGCCCTGGCGGCCCACGACGATCCCCTGGCGCGCATCCACACCGACGCGGTGCGGGCCTTGCGGCAGTGGGAGGACGGCGATCGGCTCGGCGCCGCGGCGGCCCTGGGTGAGCTGGCCAATCGCGCCGAGGACGCCGGCTACGCGCTGGCCGTCCTGTGGGTGCAGATCTTCGCCGCCCGCATCGCCTTCGTGCTGGGCCAGCGACGGGCCGCGCGGGCGTTGCTCGAGCGGGTCGGCGAGCGGGCGCGCTCGCTTGGCGCCCACGCGCTGGTGCGCGCCGCCGGCTACTGCAGCGACGACGATCCGGTCGCGCGCCTCGCGGTCGTCATGCACAGCGCGGCGGCGACCTCGTCGTCGTCGGTGCGGACCCGGGCCTTCCAGGCGGTGGCGGCGGCCGCGCGGGGCGAGGCGGTCGCGATCGAGCCCGACCGCCGCGACGGCTACCACGTCGAGGCCGCCCTCGCCCACCTGGCGGTCGGCCTGGTGGCGCGGCGCGGTCGGCGCGGCGAGGTCGCGTGGGAGCGGGCCTGCGCGGCCGCGGCGGCCGTCCTGACCGATCGGGCCGACCCCGATCTCCTGCCGGCGCTCCTCGGGGTCCTCGACGGCGATCCTCGCGGCACCACCGCGCCGGTGGTCGTCGACGCGGTCCGCCACGAGGTGATCGCCGGCGCCCACACGCTGGCGCTCGGCAAGCGCCCGGTCATGCGCAAGCTGCTCTACGCCCTGGCCGCGCGCCCGGGCGAGGTCCTGGCCAAGGACGAGCTGACCCAGGCGGCGTGGGCGCGCCCATACGATCCGCTGCGCCACGACAACCCCCTGTTCGTGAACCTGTCGCGGCTGCGCGGCCTGCTCAAGCCCACCGGGATCTCCGTCGAGGCGGACCCCGACCAGGGCGGCTACCGCCTGGTCAGCGCCGACCCGATCCTGGTGCGCCGCGGGCGGTGAGCGACGCGGCCGCGGCCTGCGCCGTGCCACGCGCTGGGACGGACCGCGGCGTGCGCCGGGCCACGGTGTGCCCTTGGGTCCCACCCGGTGGCGCCGATCCGATCCGGGACGTCTTTCGTAGCCACGGCTTGGCCCGCCGCCGCGGATTGGCGTATTGTGCCAAGCACGAACGGAGAGGACGGCCGATCGTCGAGGATCGCCTCGCCCGCCGTCGGCCGCGTCTTTCGGAGGACCCCCATGAAGCGTTTCGCCTGCCTTGCCATCCCGCTCGCCCTCGCCGCCTGCGGCGACAACCAGAAGACTGTCGGTGACGTCGACGCGCCGCCGGCTCCGATCGACGGGCCGACCATCGACACGCCGACGCCGATCGACGCGCCGAACATCGACGCGCCGCCGGCGGTGACGTACACAGGCACGTTCACCGTGTTCGAGGCGAAGCTCCTCGGGGCCCCGTCGCCCGCGCCGTCGAACACCGTCATCGCGCAAGGCATCCAGCTCGGCAACGCGGTGCTCCCCGCCACCGACCTGGTCGCGCAGCACCCGGACAGCACGACCGGCGCCGCCGTCCCCACCGGCTGCAAGATCTTCGAGTACACCCCGGCCCAGTACCTCGCCTCGCTCGGCGGCAACGAGGGCACGGCGACGGTCACGGTGACCCAGACGGCCCCGGCCGCCCCGGCGTTTCCGACGTGCATCTTCCAGGCGGGCGCTGGCTACATCTGCCCGGACGCCGGCAGCAGCGGCACCGCGGTCGGCATCACCTTGACCGGCACTGGCACCGGCGCCACAGCGGCGGCGATCCTGACCCTGCCCGCCGGCCACCCGGCCACCTTCGCGGCCGAGGATATCGGCCGCTTCGTGAAGTTCGGCGGCACGGCGAACCCCACCCTCGACGCGTCGTACAACGCCTTCGCCATCGTCAACATCGTGAGCCCGACGTCGGTCGCGATCGGTCTACCGCTCGGCACCGGCACGAACATCCCGGCGCTGACCGCGGGCACGATGACGACCCTCGCGGGCGTCGGTCCGTCGCCGGCGTTCGCCGGAACCGGCCAGCTCGCCGACGACGCGATGGTCTCCGTCGCGTTCAACACCACGGCGGCCGGTGGCGCCGGCCATGTGCCCAACTTCACCGTCAGCCACGGCGATGTCGGCAACGACTTCACCATCTCGACCGCCGTCGCGACGCGGATGCAGTCGGTTCCGACCAACGCAGCGCTGACGCTGGAGTGCAACGACGCCGGCGGGAGCTGTGGCACTTCTATCGGTACGCTGGTCAACATCGTCAGCACCGATGCCCCGGTCACCGGCCTGAGCCCGTTCGCGTTCCCGCCGCCGGTGGCCAAGCGCGTCCAGATCCGTTGTGCGTTCTTCGACGCCAATCCGGTCGTGATTCCGGCGACCGTCATGGACAACCTCGCCGGCGCCACGCGCATCCAGACCACCTACGCGCGCGTGGTGCTCTCGCCGGTCGCCAACGAGATGTTCACGCCGGACGTGTTCCCGCTCGCGGGTCACGCCTACGTGGGCTTCACCACGCCCTGACGCGGCGGCCACGCACTGAACGCGTTGATAGAGGCCGGCCCTGCCGGCCTCTCGGCGTTTCGGACATCTGTCGCAGGAGCCCAGCCGCACGCAATCGTCCCGGCGTCGCTCCGGCCCATGGGTAGCGGGCGGCAGCGTGTGCCCTCCTTTGTGTGGCGGCTAGCGGCGGCGCAGGGTGCCGGCGGCGTCCTCGACGATTCGACGACTGTTGGCGGTGGTGGGGCTGGTCCCTGAGGCGGTGCTGATCCGGAGGAGGCCCGCGCCGCCACCTCCGCCGGCCTGCGCGGTGCCGTTGGTCGCCGTCGCGTTACCGCCAGCGGGGGCTCCCTCATGGCCACCGGCGCCGCTCGTACACGTCGATCCGCCGCAGGCGACCGGCGCAGCGAAGGTGCCAGGGCCCGTCGGGCCATCGTTGCCGAAAGTGCACACGCCCCCGTCCGCGGCCGCCCCGCTGCCTCCGCGCCCCGCGATGAAGCCACCGACCGCGATGGCGGCCGTCGGCGATTCCATGACGACCGTCCCCCCGCCACCAGCCCCGGAAGCGCCAGAGGGCGGACCGCCGAGCTGCCAACAGATCCCGCCGGCTCCTGAAACGTCGATCGCCCCGGTGCTCTGCAGTGCGATGCGGCGCCTGCTGACGAGTTGAATCGCCCCACCGCCAGGACCTGGCACGAACGTGTCACATCCGCCGCGCAGCGGAGATAGGAACGGAAACAGACCGCGTTGCCCCCCGGTGCTCGTGGAGGCGACCGAATGGCCACCATTGGCATTCGGAGCAGCGCCGGCACCACCGCCGATACCGCGGTCGCCGAGCATGCCGCTACAGATGGGATGCTGTGTTGTGCTCCCGCTGGGGACGACGTTGCTTGCCCTCGCAGCCACCTCGATCGTGCCGGCGAGCACGATGTCGAACTCCGAGGCGATGGCCAACGCAGGCGCCCCTCTGGATCGCAGGAGCGCGCCAGCGCGCAAGGTGAAGCTCCTCACCATGAGGACGATGATGTCCGGGGCCTCGGACTGCATCAGACGCAACGCGGGGATCGATACGGGCTGACCGTCGGTGTCCGTGACGACGATCTCGTGGCGAGTCGCATCGAACGCGTTGGTGTTGATCGTGATCGTCCCGGCCGTGTTGTTGCCGAGCCGGGGCAGGACGAGATCGACGCCGGACGGGCTGACGGCTGGGTGATCGAGGGCGGCGTTCAGGCCGTTGGTGGCGTCGACGTCGTTGCACCGAGGCTCGGTGGCGTGGCAGCCGAGCGGGCACAGGTAGTCGTTCATGACCAGGGTCGTCGCGGTGCCGTCGGGGGCGCCGTTGGGCACGAGGTACGAGACGTAGTTGCCCTCGGCGTCGCACTGGGTGAAGCGCCCGAGGGTGCAGGTCTGGGTCGACGGCACGCAGGTCGAGCGCAAGAACGTCACGGTGGTCGCCCGCGGTCCCCCGAGGGCCGGCAGGGTGCACGGCATGGTCGAGCAGTCGCCGGTGACCGTCGACACGCGATCGTTGGGCGTGGCCGGGTTCGCGGTCAGGGTGACCTCGGCGCCGGCGTCGAAGAAGGCGTTGCAGGTGCCGCTGGCGCAGGCCAGGCCGGCCGGCGTCGAGGTCACCGTGCCCTGCCCGCCGTCGGTGGCGACCAGGGTCACCGCGACCTGGTGCTGGAGGCGCGCGCCGTGGGTCACCACCCGCTCGACGTCGGCCACGACCTCGCAGGTCGCGGCGGTGCCGCGGCTGGCGCAGTCGCCGCCCCAACCGTCGACGACGACCTGGGAGCCGGCCCCCACGGTGTCGGCGGCGTAGGTCAAGGTGACGCGCTGACCGACCGGCACGTCGACGGCGCAGGTGCCGACGTTGCCCGTGGCGCAGTCGACGCCGCCCCCGGTCACGCGGCCCGGCCCGCCGCCGATGAGCGTCACGGTCAGGCGCGCGGTCGGCGGCCCGTCGATGGGCTGCTTGTCCACGGGCGGGTCGAACTTGCAGCTTCCGAGCGCGAGCCCGAGGCCCGCCGCGATCCACACGTTCATCACGTCCCATCCTACCGCCGGGAGGCCGCGCGCGGCCAGCGCTACCCGCCGGCGAGCTGCGCCTCGAGGCGGGCGTAGCTGGCCTCCATGCCGTGCTCCATGCCGGTGGCGAGCATCGCGGTCCGGGTCTCCGCGTCGGGCAGGCTCATGCGCATCGTGAGGAGCGTGCCGTCGCCGTCGGCGGCGAACACGGTCTCGACGCGGTTGTCGGGAGTTGGATCGGGCAGGTGCATGCGCTCGACGTGGACCGTACGGTGCGGCGCGTCGACCTCGAGGAACTCGCCGGTCAGGTAGAAGCCGTGGCCCTGCCCGTCGGTCCACTCGTAGCGGATCGATCCGCCGGGCCGCGGCTCACAGATGCACACCGGCATGGTCCAACCGTCGGGGCCGAGGCACCAGCGCTGGAGCAGCGCCGGCTCGACGTGGGCGCGGAACACCGCGGCCGGCGAGGCCGCGAAGCGGCGGGTGACGACGACGACGGCGTCGCCCTCGGTGCGAAGTGACAGGGTCATGGGGCGGTCCTTTCGGGCCCCGCCGCGCGACCTCGTGCGAGGCCGGGGCGAAGCAGGATGGTTATATAACGCATTTGCTATACGATGTCCACGGCCAAGCGCGCTGCGGCCGCAGCCACGGCCGCGAAGCCGCGAAACCCAGGTCAGCGGTCGTCCGGGATGCCGTCGCAGTCGCGGTCGCCCAGGATCTTGGGTCGACCGTTCGGACATAGATCGCGCGCCGCGCTGCCGCTGCCCGCGCCGCTGCCGCTGCCGCTGCCGCTGCCGCTGCCCGCGCCGCTACCGCCGCCCGCGCCAGCTCCGCCGCTGCCGCTGCCCGCGCCATCTCCGCCGCTGCCGCTGCCGCGACTTCCGGAACCGGTCGCTACGCCACTCGAACCGCGCCCGCTGCCCCGCCCACTGCCGCGCCCACCGCCGGCCGGCTCGCGCCGCGCATCGCTGCCCCCGCCGGCGTCGACCGGCGCGTCGACCACCCCGGCGTCGACTGGCGCGTCGATCCCCCCGGCGTCGACCGGCGCGTCGACCACCCCGGCGTCGATCGCGCCACCGCCGCCCGCGCCGCCGCCGCCCCCACCGCCACCGCCACCGACCCCACCGGCGCCGACCACGATCGCGATCGCCACCCCGACCCCGCCGATCGCAGCGACCAGGGCGATGATCGACGCGCGCTTGCGCAGCGCCGTCGCGCCGCGCCGCGCCCCCGGCGGCCGCACCGAGGTCGCGCGCGACAAGGTCGTCGCGTTCATGAGCGCCAGCGCGCCCTCGCCGCGGGCCTCGACCGTCGGCCCGACCTGGACCCGACCGACGGCCGCGGCGATCCCCGCCGCCCCCGCCGAGCCGAACGGCGCGATCGCCGCCGCCAGGGCGGCGACGTCCCGCCAGCGACGGCGCGGATCCTTCTCGAGGCAGCGCATCACCGCGTCGGCGAACCCGCGCGGCACCGTGGCCGGGATCGCCGGCACCGGCTCGGTCGCCACCAGCATCGCCAGCTCAGTGATGGTCTGGGCCTCGTAGGGCCGCCGCCCCGACACCAGCTCGTAGAGCACGACCCCGAGGGACCACAGGTCGGCGCGCGCGTCGACGTCGCGGGCGCTGCGGAGCTGCTCCGGGGACATGTAGCCCGGCGAGCCCATCACCGCGGCCGACTCGGTGATCGCGGCGTCGCCGGCCCCACCGGCCTTGGCGATGCCGAAGTCCATGACCTTGACCAGCGGCGAGCCGTCGGGGCGCCGGGTCAGAAACAGGTTGGCCGGCTTGAGGTCGCGGTGCACGAGGCCCGCGGCGTGGGCCTCGACCAACCCGAGGCAGGCCTGCAGCACGTAGTCGACCGCGACCGCGACCGGCATCGGACCGTTCGACGCCAGGGCGCTCGCGAGGTCCTGGCCCTCGAGGTACTCCATGACGATGTAGGGCCCATCGCTGGAGGTGCCGACGTCGACCACCTTACCGACGTGCTCGCCGCGCAGGCGGCAGGCGGCCCGGGCCTCGCGCAGGAACCGCTCGACCAGCTCGCCATCGCGCGCCGCCTCCGGCCGCAAGAACTTGAGCGCGACCCGCTGTCCGAGCTGCAGGTGGGTGGCGGCCACGACCACGCCCATACCGCCGCGCCCGAGGACCCGCTCGACCCAGTACTTCTCGGCGACGACCGCGCCAGGCTCGATCACGGCGCCAACAGTCTACGGAGCACCCGATCGAACCACAAGAGGCGGCGACTACGCGACCCGCGCGACCGCGTCGCGGGCGCGATGACGGCCGTGATAGGCCAGCGAGGCCCACTCGATCTTGGGCTCGCTGACGAAGCCCAGGGCCACCGCCGCGGCGCCGAGCCGGACCCCGGTCGAGCGCTTGTAGGCCAGGGCGGCCTTGAGCTGGACCGGCGACAGGAGCCCGCACGCGACCAGGTGCTGACCGAAGCCGGCGGCCACGGGCAAGGGCGGCGATGGCGCGCGCGGACGCCGCACCCCGGGGGCGCTGCCCTCGGCCCGGATCGGCAAGACCAGCGGTCGGGGTCGAGGAGCGGCGATCGCCCGCGGCGGGGCCGGTCGCGGCCGCTCGCGCCGCCCGCGCCGCTGGGTCAGGCCGTCGACCAGGCCGAGCCACTCGCCGGCCTCGTGGTCGTCGCGATCGAGGCGCAGGGCCTCGCGCAGAAAGACCCGGGCCGAGGCCAGCTCGTCGTAGCGCAGGGCGAGCTGACCGAGCAGACGGTAGGCCGGGCCGCAGTGGGGCTCGGCCTCGAGGCAGGCCCGGATCTCGAGCTGCGCCTCGGCGTCGCGCCGCAAGGCCAGGAGGCTCCGCGCGGCCAGGAGCCGGAGGGCCACCACGGAGCGGTCGGTCGGCGCCAGCTCGGGGATCGCGCCCGCGCACACCGCGGCCGCGCCCGGGAACTGCCCGGCGGCGAACAGCTCACGGACGGCGGCGACGATGGCGACCGAGTCCACCGGCGGCGGAGAAGCAAGGACCCGGCCAAGGTCCACGGCGCCGGGTCCGCGCGGTTACCGCACGTGGGCTGGCGGCCGGGGTCGCCACCCCGAGGCCTGGCCTCCCCGTCGAGGGCCATGCATACTCTCGCGGTGCGGGTCTCGGTCCTCGCCCTCTGCGCTACGCTGGGCCTCGCGGGCGCGGCCCAGGCCGACATGATGCCGGTGCCGCCGCCGGTGCCGCCGCCGGCGGACTTCTGGGCCCGGGCGATCGAGGTCCGCTCGCCGCAAGCGGTCGAGCTGCACCAGCACCTGGCGACCGCGCTGCGCACCCTCGAGGAGCCCTGGGGCTCCACCGATCGCCTGCGGGTCGAGCTGGTCCGCCGCGCCGATCGAGTGGCCCGGATGCTGGTCGCGCGCTACCCGACCGACCCGACCTCGCTCTACTACGCCGGCGCGTTCGCCGATCTGACCGGCCGGAGCGATCTAGCCCTCGGCTGGCTCACCGAGGCGCGCGAGCGCGCGCCGGCCAGCGCCCTGGCCGGCGACGCCGAGCTGCGGCTAGGGCTCCTGGCGCTGCGCCGCGGCGACCTCGAGCGCGCGATCGCCTGGCTGCGTCCGCTCACCGCGGTCAGCCGCGATCGCGACGGCCAGGTCCGCGCCAGCATCGCCCTGGCCTTCGCCCACGAGGCGCAAGGCGACACCGCGGCCGCGATCGCGGCGCTGCGTGTCCTCGACAACCCCACCTCCGACGACCCCGGCTCGCAGGCGATCGCCGTGACCCTCGCGGTGATCTACGACCGCGACGATCAGGTGACCAACGCCTTCGACCTCCTGGTCCGGCTGCGGCAGTTCGAGGAGGGCGGCGCGATCGCGATCGTCGATCGGACGCTGCGCGCGTATCCGCCGCCCTTCGCCCTCGACCGCGTCTACCTGCGGGCCCTGGCCTACGACGTGACCCCGGGCAGCGAGCGCGAGGCCCACCGGCTGTGGCTCCAGCTCGAGCAGTCGGGTGGGCCCCCCGAGCTCGCCGCCCGCGCGCGCGCCCATCGCCTGCTCCTCGACCGCACGCTGACCGAGGCGCGCCGGCCGCGCGCGCCGTCGAGGCCGCAGTGACGCGCGCGGTCGCGATCGCGCTGGCCGGGGCCTTGGCCGGGGCCGCCATCCCGGCCCGCGCCGACGACAGCGTGTGGGCTGTCGCGACCCGCACGCCCGATCAGCTCCTGGCCGCGCGCAGCTACGCCGAGGCGATGATGGCCGGCGACGACGCCCTGGCCCTGGCCGCCGCCGCCGAGGTCGTCGCGCTCCGCGCCCGCCTGGTCGATCGAGCGCTCCGCCACTTCGCCGCCGCCAGCGCCGCCCGCCCCGAGGCGATCGCCCCCCACGTGCGGGCGGCCAGCGCGC
Source organism: Kofleriaceae bacterium (assembly GCA_018057825.1). Taxonomy (GTDB): domain Bacteria; phylum Myxococcota_A; class Polyangia; order Haliangiales; family Haliangiaceae; genus UBA2376. Next base: position 53,294 of record JAGPCY010000050.1, read on the forward strand.
TCCAGGCGTTCTTCGTCGAGTGCCGCCGGACCTTCGCCGCGCTGTGCGGGCGGCGCCTCGACGCGGTCCGGGCCCGGGCGCTGATCGCCGAATGGGACGCGATCGAGCGCAAGGCCCCGCTCGATCCGCGCCTGACCGAAGGGATCCTCTTCGATCGCGCGATCCTCCATACCAAGCTCGACGGCCCGGGCGATCTCGAGGCCGCGCGCGACACCTACCAGCGCCTGCTCGACCGCCTGCGCGGCCTGGCCCCCTACGACGCGATCGGCGACGCCCGCAACCGCCGCGCCACCATCCTGGGCAACCTCGCCGAGACCCACATGATGCTCGGCGATCTCGAGGCGTCGATCGAGGCCTACCGGATGGCCGAGGAGCTCGACCCCGACGTGTCGCGCGGGTTTGGCCTCGCGGTCGCGCTCGATCGCGACGACCAGGGCGAGGCGGCGCGGCAGGTGCTGCGCGGCCACGGCGACGAGGCCTTCGCGCGGTTCATCGAGCTGGTGACCTCGGGGAGGGTGTTCTTCGTGCCCGACGGCGAGGTCGCCTACTACCTCGGGATGGGCGCCGAGCTGGCCGGCGATCACCTGACCGCCCTCGAGCACTTCGAGGAGTTCGTGCGCAGCGGCGCCCACCCGCGCTATCAGCGGCGGGCGCGCGAGCACATCGCCGCGCTGCGCGCCCGACTCGCCGCGCCCGGGCGGCGACGGTGAACCTCCGCGCGTTCGCGACCATCGCGCTCGTCGCGGCGTCCGCCGCGTCGGCCCGCGCCGCGCCGCCCACCGACGACCCCGAGGCCGCCGCCGAGGCGACCAGCCGGTTCTGGGGCGACGCGGTCGACCCGACCGCGCCGCGCCGACGCGCCCAGGTGGCCGACGCCGTGCGGACGCTGCGCTTGACCAACCCCGAGCTGTCCGGGGTCGAGCGCGACCTGGTGGCGTTGACCGCGGCGGCCCCCGACGACGCCGACGCCTGGGGCTACCTGGCGCTGGTCGCCGAGCGACGTCGATCGTGGCGCGTGTGCGGCCAGGCGCTGCGGGTCCTGTCGACCCTGGCCCCGACCTGGCGCCCCGATCCGTCGGCGATCCCGGGCCGAAGCCGGACCGCGATCGCCCGATCGCCAGCGGTGGTCGAGGCGACCTGCTGGGCGCAAGCCCGGGCGTACCGCGAGGCCGCGGCGGTCATCGAGCGCGCGATCGATCGCGGCGATGAGTCGCCGGACCTGTGGCTGGTCGCCGGCCAGGTCGCGATCGGCGAGGGGCGGCTCGCCGACGCGGTCGCGGCGCTCGACCGCGCCGGCGGCGGGTTCGCGCCGTGGCTCACCATCCTCGCCCTCGATCGGGCCGGCCGCGAGGTCGACCTCGCGGCCTTCCTGCCCAACCAGCTCGACGACCGCAGCCCGCCGTGGACCAGCGAGCGCGGTCTGTTCACCGAACCCGGCGACGATGACTACGCCCTCGCGGTGGCGGCGCGACGCAAGGGCCGGCCCGAGCGCGCGCTGGTGTTCTACCGACGCTACCTGGCCCGGGCCGAGCCGACAGCGCCGTGGCGGCCCGCCGCCGCGGCCTGGGTCGCGCGCCTCGCGCCGACGCCGCTGACCGCCAGCTTGACGTTCACCGGCAGCGACGGCGACACCCGCGCCCGCGCCGAAGCGACGGCCGCCGTCGTGGCGGCCGCGCCGACCGTGGCGGCGTGCCTCGCCGACCTCCCGACCGCGCTCCTCGAGGTCTCCGTCACGGTGGTCGGGCCCCCGCCGCGGCCGATCGCGCTGAAGCCGTCCCCGTTCGCGGGCGCTCGCCCGACCGCCCGGCCCCACGGCGGCGGGCGGACGGTGACCGTGCTGGGCCCCGATCCGGGACGCGACGTCGTGCGCCTCGCGATCGCCCCGGTCGGCGACGGCGACGGCGAGCGCCGGAACGCGGCCCTGGCCTGCGCCGAAGCCGCGGCCAGGGCGATCGCGCTGCCGAAGCCGCGCCCCGGCGACTACCTGACGGTGCGCTGGCCGGCCCGGGCCCGCTGACGCCGCGCCGGCGCTCGCCGTCGGCGCCCGTCGACCCGCGCGCGCGCCGCGCGGATCGCGGGTTCGCGCTACAGTGCCGTCGGCGTCGATCCACTCCACGGACGGCGACCGGAGTTCCCATGTCTCGCGTCACGATCCATACCCTGCGCGCGCAGAAGGCGGCCGGTGACAAGATCACCATGCTCACCGCCTACGACGCCACCTTCGCCCGGCTGCTCGACCTGGCCGGCACCGACATCCTCCTGGTCGGCGACTCCCTCGGGATGGTCATCCAGGGTCACTCGACCACCCTGCCGGTGACCGTCGACGAGATGATCTATCACTGCCGCGCGGTGGTGCGCGGCACCCAGCGCGCCCAGGTGGTCGGCGACATGCCGTTCATGTCGTACCAGGAGAGCGTCGAACAGGGCCTGCACAACGCCGGTCGGATGATGAAGGACGGCGGCTGCCACGCGGTCAAGCTCGAGGGCGGCGCCCAGCACGCCCCGCTGGTGGCGCGGCTCACCGCCGCCGGCATCCCGGTCATGGGCCACCTCGGCCTGACCCCGCAGTCGGTTCACCAGTTCGGCGGCTTCAAGGTCCAGGGCAAGGAGCCCGACGCGATCGAGCGCCTGTCGGCCGACGCCCGCGCGCTCGAGGCCGCTGGCGCGTACAGCCTGGTGCTCGAGGGCATCCCCGCCGAGGTCGCCGCCGCGGTCACCGCCGCCGTGACGATCCCGACGATCGGCATCGGCGCCGGCGTCGGCTGCGACGGTCAGGTCCTGGTCTGCTACGACCTGCTCGGCCTCGACGAGCGGTTCCAGCCCAAGTTCGTCCGTCGCTTCGCCGAGCTGGCCGGCGCGGTCCGCGACGCCGCCGGCCGCTACATCGCCGAGGTCAAGGCCGGCAGCTTCCCGTCGGCGGCCGAGAGCTTCGGCCGCGACAAGGCGCCGGTCGCCACGCCGCTGTACTCGGGCGGGCAGCCGTGACCTACCGCCTCATCCGCGACCCAGCTGAGCTGCGCGCCCACGTCGACGACCTGCGCCGCGACGGCAAGGTCATCGCGGTGGTCCCGACCATGGGCTACCTCCACGAGGGCCACCTGTCGCTCCTGCGCGCGGCGCGGGCCCGGGCCGACGTCGTGATCCTGACGATCTTCGTCAACCCGACGCAGTTCGGCCCGACCGAAGATCTGTCGCGCTACCCGCGCGACGAGGCCGGCGATCTGGCCAAGGCGGCGGCGGTTGGCCTCGACGTCGCGTTCTGTCCCGACGCCGCGGCGATGTACCCGCCCGGCGCCCAGACCGCGGTCACGGTCCGCGACCTCGAGCGGCCGCTGTGCGGCGAGCGCCGACCCGGCCACTTCACCGGCGTCGCCACGATCGTCACCAAGCTGTTCAACCTGACCCGCCCCCACCTGGCGCTGTTCGGCGAGAAGGACTACCAGCAGCTCGCGGTGATCCGCCGGCTGACCCGCGACCTCGACTTCGGGATCGAGATCGTCGGCATGCCCATCGTCCGGGAACCGGACGGTCTGGCCATGAGCTCGCGCAACGTCTACCTGACGCCGGCCGAGCGGGTCGCGGCGCGCGCGCTGTCGGCCGGCCTGGCCGCCGCCGCCGTCGCGGTCGCCGCCGGGGAGCGCGACGCCGCCGCGGTGGTCGCCGCCGCCACCGCGCCCTTGGCCGCCCAGCCGGCGATCCGGATCGACTACGTCGAGCTGCGCGACGCCGACGACCTGACCGCGATCACCACGGTGACCGCGCCGGCGGTCCTGGCGATCGCCGCGTTCGTCGGCGCCACCCGCCTGATCGACAACCGGGTCCTGACCCCGACCGTCACTTGATGATGCTGCAGTCCGAGAAGGCGTAGAGCCGGTCGAGCTTGAGGTCGTCGTTCATCACGCGCCAGGCGTAGAAGTCGGCGAACTTCGGGTCGAAGGTGACGCGCACGGTCTTGCCGGCCGGCAGCTCCTTGGCGACCAGCGCCATCACGTCCTTGATCGTGCAGGTCGGCGTCGGGTGCTTCTCGATCCCGGTCCACGGCTCCGAGGCGCCCCACAGCCGCTTGTGCGACACCCCGGCCGACCCGGCGCTGTACTTCTTGACCGAGTCCTTGCGCTGGCTCTTCGACGCCGACTGGACCCGGCCCTCGGAGATGTAGACCACCTCGGCGCCCTTCGCGACGTCGACCCGGCCCTCGGCGTCGACCGCCTGGAAGTTGGCCGACCACCAGATCGCGTCCTTCTTCCACTTCTCGGCCGGCTTGGCCAGCGCGGCGATCAGCTTGTCGCCGTCGGGCTTCTTGGCGTCGACGCCCAGGCTGGCGTACGACAGGTTGCCCTTGGCGGTGGTGCCGAGCTTCATCTTCACGAACACGCCGGCGATCGCGAGGACGATCGCCAGCGCGATGCCGCCGAAGATCTTGGCGCGCGACACGCCGCCGCCGGCGCTGCCGATCTTGAACGGGATCTTGAAGCCGCCGACGTTCAGGTTGAACTGCGGGGCCGGCGCGGCCGGGCTCGCGGCCGCCGGGGCCGCCGCCGGCATCGGCGCGGGCGCAGCGCCGGGATAGGCGCCACCGAAGGCCGCGGCCCCGGCCATCGCCGGGTTGCCGCCGTAAGGCGTGGCGGCGATCGGCGCCGCCGGCGGTGCGTAGATCGGGCCGACCGCGGCGCCGCAGCGCTGACACGGCACGGCCTGGGTCGACAAGGCCCACGCGGGCTGGCCGCACCGGGGGCACTGGGTCTGGACGTAGGGGTTCGTCATGCTCCGACAGAGGCCACCCCGGGTGGTTTGTGACTGGAGAAAAACACCGCCGCGGGCCGCGATGGCGATGGTGAGGACCGGCCACGCGCGCTACCATCTCAGCACCGTGGCGTCCGCCAAGAAGATCCTCGTGGTCGAAGACGATCCGGTGAACCTGCAGATCCTCACCGACTACCTGGCGGCCAACGGCTACGCCATGCACGGCGCCAGCGACGGCGCGGCCGGGATCCGCGCGTTCTTCAGCGAGCGCCCCGATCTGCTCCTGGTCGACGTGCAGCTCCCCAAGAAGAGCGGCTTCGAGGTGTGCTTCGAGGTCAAGCGCTCAAGCGAGGGCGCGGCGATCCCGGTCCTGCTCATGAGCGCGGTCTACGCCCCTCGCGATCAGCTCGACCGCCTGGCCGCCCCCGGGATGGCGGCCGGCTACCTGACCAAGCCGTTCGCCCTGGCCGAGCTGCTGACCCAGGTCCGGTCGCTCATCGGCCCGGCCGCGTAGCCCGTGCGGCTGCCGAGCTTCGTCGAGGAGCTGCGCCACCCGTCGTACCATCAGCGGCTCCTGGCCGGCGTCTGGTCGGGCTACCTCATCGCGCTCGCGCTGGCGGTGCTGGCGGCCGGCGCAGTGGTGTTCGAGCTGGTGCCCCACGGCCGAGCCTTCGTCGCGCTGGTGACGATCAAGGTCGCGACCAACACCGCGGCCCTCCTCGCGCTGCGCAGGCGCAGCCGCTTCGCTCTCGAGTGGATGACCGTCAACACCGGGGCGGACGTCCTGTGCATGACCGCCGCGATCTACTTCACCGGCGGCGTCGCCAGCCCGCTGTTCGCGATCTACGTCATCGAGATCGCCGTGGTCGCGCTCCTGTCGAACCTCGGCACCACCCTCCTGGTGGCGGCTAGCATCCTGTCGGCCTACGGCGGCATGTGCGTACTCGAGGTGACCGAGGTGATCCCCAACACGCCGCCCTTGGCGACCGGGACCCTGACCGGCTGGCACGTCGCGGTGGCCATGACCTACGCCGCCTTCACGATCGGCGTGCCGACCCTGTACACCAGCCTGATCCTGGCCAAGCTGCGGCGCCGCGAGGCCGCCCTCGAGGCCCGCACCGCCGAGCTGATCGACGCCGGCAAGCAGAAGAGCGTGTTCCTGGCGTCGGTCACCCACGAGCTGCGCACGCCGATCCACGGCGTGTCGGGCCTGGCCGAGCTGATCGGCAGCGGGGTCTACGGCCCGGCCACCGACAAGCAGCGCGCGGCCGCGACCTCGATCCAGCACAGCGCCCAGGGCCTGCTCCACCTGGTCGACGATCTGCTGGCCCTGGTCAAGGCCGAGGTCGGCAAGGTCGAGCTCCAGCCGACCCGGTTCGCCCTCGACGAGCTGGTCGACCAGGTGACGGCGTCGGTGACCTGGATGCTCGGCACCAAGCGGCTCGAGCTCACCCGCGAGGTGGCCGCGGTCGAGGTCGTGACCGATCGCCGCTTGCTCAGCCACGTCCTCGTCAACCTGGTGGCCAACGCCGCCAAGTTCACGCCGGAGGGGGGCCGGGTCGAGGTCCGAGCGCGGCGCGACGGCGACGCGATCGTGGTCGAGGTCGCCGACACCGGCATCGGCATCGCGCCGGCGGATCGCGCGCTCATCTTCGAGGCCTTCCGCCAGATCGACGGCGGCGACACCCGGACCTACGGCGGCATCGGGCTGGGCCTGGCCCTGGTCAAGCGCCTGACCGACGCCCTGGGGGGCACGGTCGAGGTCGCCGGCGAGGTCGGGCGCGGCTCGACCTTCACGGTCCGCATCCCCGAGGCGACACCGGCCTCACGCGGCGCGGGCGATGGCGTCGAGCTTGCCGGCGATCGGTAGCCGGTAGAACCGCCGCAGCTCGACCAGCATGTCGGCGATCCGGCCGCGGGCGACGTAGCGCCGCTCGAGGGCGCCGGCGTAGCGACGGGCGTTGTCGTTGGCGACCCGGTAGCGATCGCGCTCGTCGGCGTCGAGGTCGGGCTCGAAGCTGCACGCGTCGTAGAGCCGACGGCGCCACGCGGCGCTGGCCGCCGGCCCGGGGTCGCCGGACAGAAGACAGGTGACGTACTTGTCGACCTCGGCCTGGAGCTCGAGCTCGAGCGCGCTCACCGTGCGCGCCCGCTGGGCGCACAGCGCGGCGTAGATGAAGTGCGACACGCCCTCGACCGCGTAGAGGAAGGCCGGCAGGTTGCGATCGTCGAGCCCGTCGGCGGGATCGCGGGCCGCGAGCTGGGCCAGGACCGCGTCGTCGACGAACAGCCCGAAGTCGAGGCCATCGTCAGACTCGACCACCACGAGCTGCTCGCGCGGGGCCCGGGCCAGCCCCAGGGACGCCCGGCCGGCCTCGTCGAGCATGAAGGCGTCGACCGGCAACCCGGTCGCGACCCGGTAGGTGGCCTCGAGCCCACCCTGCAGCCGGGCCAGGATCGAGCCGCTCATTGCACGATCGCGGGGTCAGCGTCGACCAGCACGCCGAGCGCGCGCAGCTTCTTCTCGATCCAGGCGTCGCGGGTCCGCAGCCACTGCTCGTAGAGCTTCATCAGGTCGGCGCCGGCGAAGTCGACCCGGCGCCGGACCTCGCCCAGGACCTCGACGAAGCCGGGGAAGTTGTCGGCCAGTTCGCGGTAGACCTCGGTCAGCGAGCCCGAGAGCTGGCCAGCCAGCTCGGCGTAGGCGCCGCGCCCCAGCCCGACGTAGTAGTCGGCGTCGACCAGCTTGCGCGACAGCGACTCGGCGAAGAACCCGGCGACGTAGAGCGAGGTGTCGCCGACCTCCTTCAGGGCCCGGACCCGCTCGGCCGGGGCGGCCAGCTTGGCCTCGGCCAGGCGTAGCGCCAGGGGCGTGTCGGGCAGCCGGGTCCGGGTGAAGTCACCCAGGAGCGAGACCAGGTACCAGTTGGCCGGCTCGGTCGAGCGCAGCCGGACGGCTTCCAGCGACTCCGCCACGACCTCGTAGAAGAAGCCATCCACCGATGCAGCAGGTGTAACAGCGTCCATGATCTCGTTATCGGCCACGGCAGCGTGGATGCAAGTTCCCGTGGCATGTCAGCGGCTTGGAGACCGCCGCCGAACCGGGGTCAGGGCGCGCCGATGGTGTGGTCAGATCGCCTACCCGCCGCGGGTCCGCGCACGAACGAAATCGGACATGTAGGGCCTTGCGCCGACCGGACCCGGCCTTAGTATGCCGCCCGTTAGCACTCGCCCATGGTGAGTGCTAACAAAGCGCGCCCGCCGCGACGCCGCGCGCGGAAACCCCACGTCACCGAACCGAGGAATCCCATGAACGTTCGTCCGCTACAGGACCGGCTGCTGGTGCGCCGGATCGAGGAAGAGACCCAGACCAAGGGTGGCCTGTTCATCCCCGACAGCGCCAAGGAGCGCCCCCTCGAGGGCCAGGTGATCGCGGTCGGCGCCGGCAAGCGCCTCGACGACGGCTCGCTCCTGGCGCTCGACGTCAAGGCGGGCGACCGGGTCCTGTTCGGCAAGTACGCCGGCACCGAGATCAAGCTCGACGGCGTCGATCACATCATCCTGTCCGAGGACGAAGTCCTCGGCGTCATCGGCTGAAGGAAAGAGGAGAACTACCCATGAGCGCCAAGGACATCATTTTTGACGAGCGCGCCCGCGCCGCGGTCGGTCGGGGCGTCGACGTCCTCGCCAATGCCGTCAAGGTCACCCTCGGCCCGCGCGGCCGCAACGTCGTGATCGAGAAGAGCTGGGGCTCGCCCACGGTCACCAAGGACGGCGTCACCGTCGCCAAGGAGATCGAGCTCGAGAACAAGTTCGAGAACATGGGCGCGCAGATGGTGAAGGAGGTCGCGTCCAAGACCTCCGACAACGCCGGCGACGGCACCACCACCGCGACCGTCCTGGCCCAGGCGATCTTCCGCGAGGGCGCCAAGCTGGTCGCCGCCGGGCACAACCCGATGGAGATCAAGCGCGGCATCGACGTCGCGGTCGAGAAGGTCATCGCGCACCTGAAGACCCAGTCGAAGGACACCAAGAACCACAAGGAGATCGCCCAGGTCGGCACGATCTCCGCCAACGGCGACACCGCGATCGGCGACATGATCGCCGAGGCGATGGACAAGGTCGGCAAGGAGGGCGTGATCACCGTCGAGGAGTCGAAGTCGCT
>JAGPCY010000018.1:0-35085 GCA_018057825.1 Kofleriaceae bacterium
GGTCTCGGTCTCGGTCTCGGTCTCGGTCTCGGTCTCGGTCTCGGTCTCGGTCTCGGCCTCGGTCTCGGTCTCGGTCTCGGTCTCGGTCTCGGTCTCGGTCTCGGTCTCGGTCTCGGTCTCGGTCTCGGTCTCGGTCTCCGCCTCCGTTCGGGATCCCGAAGCTCACCCAAACGTGAGGGTATGCCTTGACAGGCCCCCGCGACCCCTCCATAGTGCGCGGTATCCATTGAACCCTGACGTTCACGTAAGGGTTTGAATGAGGACCGCGACATGGACAAACCGGACGACAAACTGCTCCGCGTCGGAGAGCTCGCCAAGGTGGTCGGCAAGACCGTCCGGGCGATGCACCTCTACGAGGAGCTGGGCTTGCTCGAGCCGGCCGGTCGCTCCGAGGGTGGGTTCCGCCTCTACGGCGCGGCCGCGGTCGACCGCATCCACTGGATCGTGAAGCTCCAGGCCATCGGCTTCACGCTCGCCGAGATCCAGGGCTTCGTCCAGGACTTCCGCGACGCCGGCACCGGCAAGGCCGCCACCGACCGCGTGCGCGCGGTTTTCGGCGACAAGCTCGCGCAGATCCGCGAGCAGATGACCCAGCTCCAGGTGATCGAGAACGACCTCCACGAGGCCCTCGCGTATCTCGACTCGTGCCAGAGCTGCTCGACCGACTTCACCCCCCACGAGTGCGGCGAGTGTGGCCATAACGGCCACGAGCGGGCCAAGGCGCCGCGGTTGTTCGCGGGCCTGTCGCGCCGACCGCTGCCGCTCCACGGGCCGACGCCCGGGCGCGACCGCGAGTTCGACGTCGCCGCCGAGAAGCTGATCAAGGACCCCGGGCCTGGCCCGCGCAACTAGGACGCCCATGACGACGCTGGTCACCCCTCCACCCGCCACCTCCCTCGGCCGCCTGGTCGCGCCTCCGGCGTCGGTGAAGCTGCCCATCTTCCTCGACAACCACTCGACCACGCCGGTCGATCCGCGGGTGCTCGAGGCCATGATCCCGTACTTCACCGAGCACTTCGGCAACGCCGCCAGCCGCAACCACGTCTTCGGCTGGACCGCCGAGGCCGCGGTCGAGGCGGCCCGCGGCCAGATCGCGGCGCTGATCGGCGGCGACGGCAAGGAGATCGTCCTCACCTCGGGCGCCACCGAGGCCATCAACCTGGCGATCAAGGGCGTGGCCTCGTACTACGGCAAGCAGGGCAAGCACCTGATCACCGTCGAGACCGAGCACAAGGCCACCCTCGACACCTGCAAGCGCCTCGAGCGCGAGGGCTTCACGGTGACCTACCTGAAGCCCGACACCGATGGCCTGGTCAGCGCCGCCCAGGTCGCCGATGCCGTCACCGACCAGACCATCTTGGTGAGCATCATGCTCGCCAACAACGAGGTCGGCGTGGTGCAGCCGATGGCGGAGATCGTGCGCGCGATCAAGGCCAAGAACCCGAAGACCCTCGTCCACTCGGACATCGTCCAGGCCGCCGGCAAGGTCGCGGTCGACGTCGAGGCGATGAAGCTCGACCTGGCGTCTCTGTCGGCCCACAAGATGTACGGGCCCAAGGGCGTCGGCGCGCTGTGGGTGCGGCGCAAGCCGCGGGTGCGCATCGATGCCCAGATCGACGGCGGCGGTCACGAGCGCGGCATGCGCTCGGGCACCCTGGCGGTCCCGCTGATCGTCGGCTTCGGCAAGGCCGCCGAGCTGGCCCGCCTGGAGTGGCAGGACGAAGCGGTGCGCCTGACGCGCCTGCGCGATCGCCTCCACCACGGCATCACCAGCCGACTGCCCGAGGTCTATCTGAACGGGTCGGCGACCCACCGGCTGCCAGGCAACCTCAACCTCTCGTTCGCCTTCGTCGAGGGCGAGAGCCTGCTCATGGCGCTCAAGGACATCGCGGTGTCGTCGGGCTCGGCCTGTACCTCGGCGTCCCTCGAGCCGAGCTACGTGCTCCGGGCCCTCGGCGTCGGCGAGGAGCTGGCCCACACCTCGATCCGGTTCGGCGTCGGCCGCTTCAACACCGAGGCCGAGATCGACTACACGATCGACGTCGTCGTGAGCGCGGTCGAGCGCCTGCGGGAGCTGTCGCCGCTGTGGGAGATGCACCAGGACGGGATCGACCTGAAGTCGATCCAGTGGACGGGGCATTAGTTGTGAGGGTTTTTCGAAAAAACCCTCCCCTTTTCGGCTACGCCGAAAAGGGCACCCCTCCCAAAACGTCCGGATCGCGAGAGGGCGGTGGACGATCTGGGCGGCGGTGGTCGCTCGCGGCCACCGGCGTTCAGCCGCTGTGTGCTGCTGCGCGGTATTGCGACGACCTCACACAAAACCCTCCCCTTTTCGGCTACGCCGAAAAGGGCACCCCTCCCAAAACGTCCGGATCGCGGGAGGGCGGTGGACGATCTGGGCGGCGGTGGTCGACCGAGGCCACCGGCGTTCAGCCACTGTCTGCTGTGTCGAAGTTGCGGGTTTTTCGAAAAAACCCTCCCCCAGCATTCGCTGGGGCCCCCGCCCAAAACGGCCCAGCTACCTGAGCACGATTGCCCCGGCGAGGCCGGGTTGATGAGGAATGAACCATGGCGTACTCCGATAAGGTCATCGACCACTACGAGAATCCCCGCAACGTCGGCTCCCTGGCCAAGGACGACGAGGACGTCGGCACCGGCCTGGTGGGCGCGCCGGCCTGCGGCGACGTGATGAAGCTGCAGATCAAGGTCAAGGACGGAGTCATCGCCGATGCTCGGTTCAAGACCTTCGGCTGCGGCTCGGCGATCGCGTCGTCGTCGCTGGCGACCGAGATGATCAAGGGCATGACCCTCGAGCAGGCCGCGGCGATCAAGAACACGCAGATCGTCAGCGAACTGAACCTGCCGCCGGTCAAGATCCACTGCTCGGTCCTGGCCGAGGACGCGATCAAGGCCGCGATCGAGGACTACAAGCAGAAGCAAGCCGGCAAGTCCTGAGCTCGCACGACCACGCCAAGCCCGAGGCTCGTCATGATGTCGACCGTCCCGTCCACCACCGCCCCCGTCGCTGCGCCACCGCCGGCCACCGGCATCGCCATCTCCGAGTCGGCGGCCGGTGAGATCGCACGCCAGCGCGACAAGCGCGGCACCCCCGAGGCCGCGATCCGGGTCGGCATCCGCGGCGGTGGCTGCACCGGCTTCACCTACGTCTTCGAGTGGGCCGACGAGCTGCGCCCGACCGACAAGCTGTTCGAGGCCCACGGGGTCAAGGTCGTGACCGACCCGAAGAGCCTGGTCTACCTGCGCGGCATGACGCTCGACTTCGTGCGCGGGATGATGGGCCACGGCTTCAAGTTCCAGAACCCCAACGCCAAGGGCGCCTGCGGCTGCGGGGAGTCGGTCCAGTTCTGATGCGCTCGTCGGGTCCCGATCCGTTCGCCGCCCTCGACCTCCCGGTCCGCTACGACGTCGACACCGCGGCGCTCGAGGAGCGCTTCCGCGAGCGGTCGCGCGAGGTCCACCCCGACCGCTTCGTCGGCGCGTCGGCGGCCGAGCGGGCCAAGGCGCTGGTCGCGACCCGGGCCCTCAACGACGCCTTCCAGGTCCTGCGCCGACCGGCCCGCCGCGCCGAGGCGGTCCTCGCCGGCTACGGCGTCGTGATCTCCGATCGCGAGCCGCTCGAGCCGGCCTTCCTCATGGAGATCCTCGACCTGCGCGAGGAGCTGGCCGCCGCCCGGGCGGCCGGCGCGACCGCTGACGTCACCCGCCTGGCCGGCACGATGCGGGCCCGCCAGCGCGCGCTCCTCGACGGCCTGGCTCCTCAGTTCGCGCGCCTGACCGGAGGCGACGACGCCGCCGTGCTGGCGACCATCAAGCGCGACCTCATCACGTTGCGCTACGTCGACCGCTACCTCGACGAGTGCGACGCCGCGTTGGACGACTGATCATGCTCCTCCAGATCTCCGAGCCGGGCGCCAGCGCGCCCAAGGCCGCCTGCAAGCAACGCGTGGTCGGCATCGACCTCGGCACCACCAACTCGCTGGTCGCGGTGGTGGCCGACGCCACCCCGATCGTCCTCGGCGACGACCCGATCGTGCCGTCGGTGGTGAGCTACGACGGCGGCGACGTGGTCGTCGGGCGGGCCGCGATCGCCCGCGGCGCCGCTCACCCGGCCGACACCGTGGCCAGCGTCAAGCGCCTGATGGGGCGGTCCCTGGCCGACCTCGGGGCCCTGGCCGGGCAGTCCTCGAACCACCTGGTCGACGACGCCGGCCGGATGGTCAAGCTGCGCTTCGCCGACGGCCGCGAGCGTTCGCCGGTCCAGGTCTCGGCCGCGATCCTGGCCGAGCTCAAGGCCCGGGCCGAGGCCGCCCTCGACGGCCCCCTCGACGGCGCGGTCATCACCGTGCCGGCCTACTTCGACGACGCCCAGCGCCAGGCCACCCGCGACGCCGGGCGCCTGGCCGGGCTCGAGGTCTTGCGGCTCCTGGCTGAGCCGACCGCGGCCGCGGTGGCCTACGGCCTCGACCGCGGCACCCGCGGCACCTACGCGATCTACGATCTCGGCGGCGGTACGTTCGACATCTCGATCCTGACCCTGGTCGACGGGGTGTTCGAGGTCCGGGCCACCGGCGGCGACTCGGCCCTCGGCGGCGACGATCTCGACCGCGCGATCGCGGTGGCGTTGTGCGGTCCGCTCGATCAGCTCGACGGCGCTGGTCGGCGCGCCGCGGTGATCGCCGCGCGCGCGGCCAAGGAGCGCCTGACCACGGCCGAGGCCACCGACCTCGCGATCGATCTGGGCGCGCGCCGGGTGGCGCGGACCCTGACCCGCGCCGAGCTGGCCACGATCGCCGCGCCGCTCCTCGAGCGCACCGGCAAGGCCTGTCGCCGGGCGCTCAAGGACGCTGGCTTCACCGCCGCGGAGCTCGACGGCGTGGTCCTGGTCGGCGGCTCGACCCGGTCGCCGGTGGTCGTCGACTACGTGCGCGCGCTGTTTGGCCGCGAGCCGCTGTGCGAGCTCGATCCCGAGCAGGTGGTGGCGCTCGGCGCCGCGATCCAGGCCGACGTCCTGGCCGGTGGCAGCTCCGACGTCGTGCTGCTCGACGTCGTGCCGCTGTCGCTCGGCCTCGAGACCATGGGCGGCGTGGTCGAGAAGCTGATCGTGCGCAACTCGACGATCCCGTGCGGCGCGACCCAGACGTTCACGACCTACGCCGACCACCAGACCGGCTTCGATCTGCACGTGGTCCAGGGCGAGCGGGAGACCGCCGAGGCCTGTCGCTCCCTGGCGCGGTTCCAGCTCCGCGGCGTGCCGCCGATGGTGGCCGGCGCGGCCCGGGTCGAGATCACCTTCCAGGTCGACGCCGACGGCATCCTCCACGTCGCCGCTCACGAGCTGACCAGCGGCGTGGCGGCCGCGATCGACGTCACGCCGTCCTACGGGCTGACCGACGAGGAGGTCGAGCGGATGTTGCTCGAGTCCTTCGAGTTCGCCGAGGCCGATCTGGTGACGCGCAACCTGCGGACCGAGCGGGTCGAGGCCGAGCGCATCCTGGCCGCGACCGCGGCCGCGATGGCCGCCGATCCGCACCTGCTCGACGACGATGTCCGGCGCGCGACCGAGGCCGCGATGGCCCACCTGACGGCGGTCGCGGCCGGCGACGACTACCTGGCGATCCGCGCCGGGGTCGAGGCCCTCGACCGCGCGTCCAAGCCGTTCGCCGAGCGCCGCATGAACCTGGCGATCGCGACCGCCATGGCCGGGAAGTCGTTGGCCACGGTCGAAGAGGAGCTGGCCCGATGACCCGGGTGACCTTCCGCAACCCCGGCGGTCGCGGAACGGCCGCCGTCACCGTCGACGCCAGCCCGGGGCAGAGCCTGCTCGAGGTCGCCGAGAGCTGCGACGCGCGGGTCGGCCACGCCTGCGGCGGCAACCTGGCGTGCTCGACCTGCCACGTCTACGTCCACGCCGGCGCCGACTCCCTCGGCGAGATCAGCGACAAGGAGAACGACATCATGGACAAGGCCTGGGGGGTGCGACCAGAATCGCGCCTCGCATGCCAGGCCCTGGTCGCCGACGACGAGCTGGTGGTCGAGATCACCGACGAGAGCCTGAAGGCCTGGCTCGACGAGCACCCCGAGCTGCGGCGCGCGTCCGCGGGCTAGCCGCGAGCGCGCTCGCGGCGCTGGCGCTCACCGCCTGTCAGCCCGACGATCGGCCGGGGCCGGTGATCGCGATCGGGGTCGTGCACCCCGGCGTCGGCGCGGCGGTCGTCGAGTCCGAGGTGGTGGCGCCGATCGAAGCCGCGCTGGCCGGCGTCCGTGGGGTCCGCCAGGTGACCTCCAGCATCGTCGACGACCACGCGGTGATCGAGGTCGCGTTCGCGCCCGGCGGCGACCCGGCCGCGCTGCGCGCCCGCGTGGCCGGCGTCCTCGGCGAGGTGACGCCGCGCCTGCCCGAGGGCGTGGACCGGCCGATGGTCGCCCCGGTGCCGGCCGGTCCACGTCGGCTGGTGGTCTACGATCGACCCGACGACGCCCATGCGCTCGATCGGGCCGAGAGCGCCGGCCACCTGCAGGTGTCGGCGCGCTGCGCCGCCGCGGAGCGCTGGCAGGTGATGCTCGACCCGGTGCGGCTGCATGGCAACGGGCTCTCGGTGGCCGCGGTGGCCGACGCGCTTCGCGCCAGCCTCGGGAGCGGGTTCGATGACGCCCGCGTCCTGGCCGCCGACGATCTGGCCGCGCAGGTGGTGGCGCCCGGGCTCCGGCTCGACGAGGTCGCTGCGATCGAGCGCACGCCGGGCACCGGCTGTCGCGCCTACGTCGATGGCCGCGCGGTCGCCCTCCTGGGCGTCGTGGTCCCCGGAACGCGGCGAGCCGGCGCCGCGGCGGTCCGCGCCGCGCTGGGCGACGGACGGCTGGTGCCGCCGACCACGCTCCACGGTGAGTTCGCCCTGGCGGCGCCGCCGCCGGAGCTGTTGATGGGGGGCTTTGGGGCCCAGGCCGTCGTGGTCCAGGTCGACCCGGCGAGCCAGCGCGTCACCGTCGACGTCGCCCTGGCCCCGGGCCAGGACGCCGGGGAGCTCGCGCGCACGCTCTACGCCGCGCTCGGGCGGCCGCCGGGGCGCTGGACCGGGCCCGGCCTGACCACCCGCCACGCCGTGGTCGTCGACGGCCCTGCGGCTCAGCCTCAGATCGCCGCGGTCCGCGTCCGCGCTCGTCAGGACGGCTTCGAGGTCTGGTGTCCGACGTGCGACGACCGCGCCGAGATGACCTGGACGATCGATCGGGCCCGGGCCGCCGAGCGCGGGGTCGAGGTCCGCGCCATCGCCGACACCTTGGCGGCGCAGGCCGGGGGACTCGCGATCGGCGGACTGGACCCGCCGGTCGCGTTGACGATCGCCGCCGATCCGCCGGACCTGGTCGCCGTGCCGAGCCGACGCGGCCTCATCCCGATCACCGAGGTCGCGTCGGTCCACACCGCGACGCGGCCCGACCGCATCGAGCGGCGCGCGGGCAAGCGGGTCTACCAGCTCTGGTCGTGGCGCTGACCGGCGACCTCGACGGCGGGCGCCTCGACGGCGCCGCTCGTCGCGGGTAGGGTCGGGCGTGGCCTTCGTCTGCTCGATCCCGGTCCGCTTCGCCGACGTCGATCACGCCGGCATCGTGTACTACCCGCGGTTCTTCCATTACTTCCACGTCGCCTTCGAGGAGCTGTTCCGGGTCCGCATGGGGCCGCGGGCCTACGTCGAGCTGCTCGATCGCGATCGGGTCGGGTTCCCGGCGGTCCACGCCGAGGCCGACTACAAGGCGCCGCTCCGCTTCGGCGACACCGCCGAGGTCGCGGTGAGCGTGGCTCGCCTCGGCGCGACGTCGATCACCTTCCGCTACCGCGTCCGTCGCGACGAGGTCGAGTGCGCGGTCGGCACGGTGGTGTGCGCGGTGGTCGACCTCGACGCCTTCGCGGCCCGGCCGGTGCCGCCTGCGATCCGCGACCTGGTCGCCGATCTCGTCGAGTCCTGATAGAACCTCCCCATGTCGACTCCCGCCGATCCGCGCGTCGCGCGGCTCCACGAGCTCCTGGCCGCGATCACCGAACGGCGCTTCGCGGCGTCGCTGGGTGAGGTCGAGGCCGCGCTCGGTCGCTGGCGCGCCGGCACCGCGGACACCCTCGCCACCCACCAGGCGGTGGTGGCCCACGCCGAGCGCGCCGACGGCATCATGCGCCAGACCCTTGGCCTGGCCGAGACCCCGACCGAGCTGATCGCGACCGCCGCCGAGCTCGGGCTGGTCGACGCCGACGAGCGCGCCGCCCTCCACGCGGCGCCGTTGCCGCCCCTGGTCGAGGCCCCGACGGCGGCGGTGTCGCCGCTCCGCCCGAGCAAGCGCGCGGTCGCCGAGTCCCTCCTCGCCAAGGGGCCGATCCTCGTGCACCTCGACGCCCGCAAGCCCGGGGTCGCGGTGCCGCTGCGCTTCGCCAGCGACGCCAAGCTGGTCCTCCGCTTCGGCTATCACCTGAGCCCGCCGATCTCCGACCTGGTGATCGACGACGTCGGCATCGCCGGCACCCTGGTCTTCGCTGGCGTGCCGTTCGGCTGCGTCTTGCCGTGGACCGCGATCTTCGCGCTGATCCAGGACGGCGAGTCGCGCGGCATGGTGTGGCCCGAGGACGCCCCGGCCGACGTGGCGGTCGCCGACCGCGCCGATCACGACGACGGCGACACCGACCCCGAGCCCGAGCCGCCACCGCCGCGCAGCAAGCGCCCGAGCCACCTGCGCCTGGTCGACTGAAGCGCGATCAGCGCTCGATCCGCGGCGCGAGCTGGCGGAGCTGCCAGGCCGCGAGCTCGGCCCGCCGGGTCTGCGCGAACAGCCGGGTCCGGATCCGGCCGGCCGCGACCGTGACCATGATCAGAAACAGCGCCGCCGCGCCGGTGATCGTGATCGTCGCCGCCGGCTCGCGGAAGCTCACCACCGCCGAGGTCACGTGCAGGACGCCGCCGTCGACCCGGGAGGTCGCCGCGATCCACCCGGCGGCCTCGAGGGCGGGCGGGGCGATCAGGAACCCGAGAGAGATGGCGATGGTGGGCGCCAGCCAGCGCCGTCGCGCTGCGGCGGCGAACCACACGGTGTTCATGGTCACGAGCGTCGGCGTCAGGATGAGCGGCCCGAACACCCGGCTGGCGATCGCGATCGCCAGGTTCGACAGCACCAGCCCGAGGAAGTAGGTCGCGGCGTCCTGCCGACCGCGAGCCTTGGCGGTCAACATCGCCATCGCGGTCGCGACGGTGAAGCCGACCCAGGCCAGGAGCGGCTCGACGTCGCGCAGCCCCATCCACGCCAGGATGAGCGCCAGCGGCAGCCACAGGACGTAGATCCACGCCCCGGCGCCGGCCAGGGTCGCGTAGGTGGCGTCCTCGGCGGCAGCGACCGCGCGCTCGACCTCGGGTGGGGTCACGGTCGGCGGCGCGACCAGGAGCGCCATGAGCTGGCGCTGGGCCCCGGCGTGGCCGGGGTCGAGGGCGAGGGCGACGCCCAGATCGGCGAGCGCGGCCGCCCGCGCGTTGGCGTCTCCGGCGGCGGCCCGCCCGGCGGCCGCGGTCGCCGCGGCGGTGGCTTGCTCGGCCAGGGCCCGGCGGCGCTCGAGATCGCGGTCGCCGTCGAGGTAGCGCTCGATCGCCTCGCGCAGCGCGGCCACCGACGGGAACCGATCGGCCGGCTCCAGCGCGGTGGCGCGGATGCAGATGTCCTCGAGCTCGGGGGCCACCGGGCCTCGGGCCCGCAGCGCCACCCGGGCGTCGACGCCGCCCAGGGTCGCGGCCAGGACCGCGGTCGCCGGCCCGCGCGGCACCAGCGGCTGATGGGCCAAGAGCTCGAACAAGGTCGCGCCCAGGGACCACACGTCGGCGCGGGCGTCGAGGCCGTCGCCCCGGGCCTGCTCGGGGGCCATGTAGCCCGGGGTCCCGAGGTAGTGCCCGGC
This sequence comes from Kofleriaceae bacterium, assembly GCA_018057825.1. Lineage (GTDB taxonomy): Bacteria > Myxococcota_A > Polyangia > Haliangiales > Haliangiaceae > UBA2376. Next base: position 9,941 of record JAGPCY010000018.1, read on the forward strand.
CGCGGTCAAGGGCTCGCCGGCGCCGCCCGCGGGGGCCGGCCGCAGCGACGGCGGATCGGCGGCGCCGGCCGGCTTGGCCAGGCCCCAGTCGAGCAGATAGACCTCGCCGTGATCGCCGAGCATGATGTTGGCCGGCTTGAGGTCGCGGTGGAGCACGCCCTGGGCGTGGGCGACCTCGACCGCGTGGCACACCGCGACGAACGCCGTGAGCAGGCGGCGCGGCGTGGCGCGGCGCGCGGCCTCGACGTCGCCGGCGGCCAGCCGCGCGCACACCGCGGCCAGCGACTCGCCGCGGACCCGCTTCATCGCGAAGAACGCGGTGCCGCCATGTTGACCGAGCTCGTGGACCGGCACGACCGCGGGGTGATCGAGCTGGCCCTGGACCCGGGCCTCGCGGACGAAGCGGCGGACCTCGTCGGGCTGGTCGGCCGGGATCAGCTTGACCGCGACCTCGCGGCCGATCTGTCGGTCATCGGCCAGCCAGACCTCGCCCATGCCGCCGCGGCCGATCGGCTCGCGCAGCAGGTAGCGCTCGGCGCCGCCGACCCCGGCCAGGGAGGTCCCGGGATCGACCTGGCGGCGAGCGGTGATGACGTCGTCGCTCGACGTGCCCAGGGGCGCCGCCATCGTGTCGATCGTGGCGAGGGAGGCGGTCAGCGCGGCGCCGGTCAGGTGGGCCGTGGTCGAGCCCGAGCCGGTGGCGCCGGTCGCGGTCGGCGAGGCCTCCGTCAGCTCGGTGGTCGCGGTGATCGGCGACTCGGGAGTCGGGTCGACGCGGACGGTGGTCGGCTCGGTGGCCTCGGGATCACGCGCCATGGGGCGCATCGTGGCACAACCCCGGCGCGGGGCGGGCGCGGTGGCAGGCGGCGGGCCTCAGCCGCGCCGGGTCAGCCGCACGCCACACGCGGCCGGCACCCCAGGGCAGGGCGGCGCCAGCTTGTCGAGGGTGATCGTCACCGTGGCGCCGGGATACGCGGCGAGGATCGCATCGGCCATCGACCCGGCCAGGGCCTCGATGAGCTTCCACGTCGACTGGGTGCCGAGGCGGACGATCAGCTCACACACGCGAGCGTAGTCGATCGTGTCGGCCAGCTTGTCGGAGCGCGTCGCGGCCGACAGGTCGCGTTCGATCGCGACGTCGACGCGGAACCGCCGCGTGCCGCGCCGCTCGGCGGCGGTGTAGCCGTGGTTGCCCTCGAACTCGAGGCCGCGGACGAAGACGGCGTCGGCCATCATGCGTCCTTCACACGTCGGCGTCGCGCTCGGCGTGCTTCTGTAGCTTGCGCTTGATCATCTGCCGCTTGAGCGGCCCGACGAAGTCGACCAGGAGCTTGCCGGTCAGGTGGTCGAGCTCGTGGAGCAGGCAGCGGGCCAAGAGGCCCTCGCCCTCGAACTCGAACCACTGGCCGTCGAGGTCCTGGGCCCGGAGCTTGGTCCGCATCGGCCGCTCGACCTGGACGTAGATGTTGGGGAACGACAGGCAGCCCTCGTCGGACTTCTGCTGATCGTCGCTGGCCGCCACCACCTCGGGGTTGACGAACGCCACCGGCGGCGCGTCCTTGGCCCGGCCGGCCAGCTCGGGCTCGACGATGAACATCCGGGTCGGATCGCCGAGCTGCAGCGCGGCGATGCCCAGGCCGCGTTCGGCGTACATGGTGTCGACCAGGTCCTGGTACAGGCCGCGCAGGGCGGGACCGAACTCGGTGACGGCGACCGAGGGCTGGCGCAGGCGTGGATCAGGCCAGATGACGACTTCGCGTACCGCCATGGCCGCACCCTACGAGGCCGCCGGCGGGCTGTCAAACCGGTCGTCGACGACGCGTTGACAATGCCGGGCCCGGGTGCCAAGGATCCGCCGCGATGGACGTGGTCCGCTACGCCTCGAGCCGCTTACCGACGCCCCACGGCGAGTTCCGCCTGGTGGTGTACCGGACCGGCGCGGCGATCGGCGCCGGAGGCACCACGGTCGGCGGCGCGATCGGCGACGCCGCTGAGGAGCACGTCGCGATGGTCATGGGCGACGTCGCGGGCGCCGGGGTCCTGGCCCGTGTCCACTCGTCGTGCTTCACCGGCGAGGTCCTGGGCAGCCTGCGGTGCGACTGTCGGGCCCAGCTCGATCTGGCCCTGGCGCGGATCGCCCGTGAGGGGCGCGGCGTCGTGGTCTACCTGGTGCAAGAGGGCCGCGGCATCGGCCTGGGCAACAAGATCCGGGCCTACGCGCTCCAGGATCAGGGCGCCGACACCGTCGAGGCCAACCTGCAGCTCGGCTTCGACGCCGATCATCGCAGCTACGATCTGGCGGCGGCGATCCTGGCCGACCTGGGCGCGACCTCGGTGCGGCTCATGACCAACAACCCGGACAAGATCGCCGGGCTGGTGGCGGCCGGGATGCCGACCACCCACGAGCCGCACTGGGCCGAGGCCGCGGCCCAGAGCCAGGACTACCTGACCGTCAAGAAAGAGAAGATGGGGCACCTCGCATGACCACGCTCACCGACGCCACGGTCAAGGAACTCCTGTCGACCGTCCTCGATCCCGCGATCAACGCCGACCTGGTCAGCCACCGGATCTACGCCGGGTGCGAACTCGACGGCCCTGACGTCCTGGTCCGGGTCGAGCTGCCGACCCACGCCTATCCCCAGGCCGCTCGCCGCGAGCTCGCCGCCCGCATCGAGGCCGCGCTCAAGGCCGGCGGGGCGCGCCGGGTGACGGTCGTGCCCGAGGTGGTCACCGCCTCGGCGCCGCCGCCGTCGGACAAGGCCCTGCTGAAGGGGCCCAAGAACGTCATCGCGGTCGCCGCCGGCAAGGGCGGCGTCGGCAAGTCGACGGTGGCGACCAACCTGGCGCTGGCCTTGGCCCGCCACGGCGCCAAGGTCGGTCTCCTCGACGCCGACGTGTTCGGCCCGTCGATCCCGACCATGCTCGGCCCGCCCGAGCGGCCGCCGTCGACCGCCGGCGAGAACAAGATCGTCCCCGCGGTCCACCACGGCATCAAGGTCATCTCGGTCGGGTTCTTCGTCGACAAGGGCGAGGCGGTGGTGTGGCGCGGCCCGATGGTTCACCGCCTGCTGCAGCAGTTCCTGGGCGACGTCGAGTGGGGCGATCTCGACTACCTGGTGTGCGATCTGCCGCCGGGCACCGGCGACGTCCAGCTCTCGCTGTCGCAGCTCATCCCGATCAACGGCTCGGTCATGGTCACCACCCCGCAGGAGGTGTCGATCGTCGACGTGGTCAAGGGCATCGCGATGTTCGAGAAGGTCGAGATCCCGATCCTCGGCATCGTCGAGAACATGAGCCACTACACCTGCCCGGCCTGTGGCCACCGCGACGAGATCTTCAGCCACGGCGGCGGCAAGCGGCTGGCCCAGGAGGTCGGCACCACCTTCCTCGGCGAGATCCCGATCGACACCCGCATCCGCTTCGGTGGCGACGCCGGCGTTCCCATCGTCGCCGCCAACCCCGACTCCGCCGTCAGCCAGGGCTTCATGCAGCTCGCCTCCACCGTGGCGCTCAAGGTCGCCGCCACGATCCTCGCCAAGCCCAAGCGCTCGCCCCGCCTGGCCGTCATCCGCTAGGGGGGGCGGCCTCGGGCTTTGCCTTCGCCTTGGCCTCGGTCTTTGCCTTCGCCTCGGCCTCGGTCTCGCCTCGCTCTCGGTCTCGGCCTCGGTCTCGGTCTCGGCCTCGGCCTCGGCCTTGGTCCCGGCCTCGGTCCCGGTCTCGGCCTCGGTCTCAGCCTCCGCCTCGGTCTCGGCCTCGGACTCCGCCTCGGTCTCGGTCTCGGTCTCGGCCTGAGGTCACCACCACCCCACGCTGAACCTCCGGCGCCCCGCAGGGGCGCCAGCCGACCGGAGGGAGGCGTCTCGGCGAGGAGGCTCGTCGGGCGAACGCCCGGCGAGGAGAGGTCTGGTGACAGACCTCTCCATAGAGTTCAATACCGCAGGGCCACCGACAGGTGGAACCGGCCGCGCGGGTCGTCGCCGAGGCGGGGCAGGAGCGGGATGGCGTACTCGCCTGAGATCGCGCCGAGTGGGGTCAGGAGCCGCAGCGCCATGCCGGCGGCAGGGCGGATGTCGTCGGCGCGGACCGTCGACAGGGCGTTGGTCACCAGGCCGGCGTCGACGAACCCGGCGGTCGCGACCGGCACGCCCAGGTCGGCGACCGTGACCTGGAGGTCGGCGGTGGTCAGGGCGCGGACGTTGCCGCCGGCCGGCAACACCCGGATCTGGGTGGTCTCCCCGAGCGGTGGCACCGCGCTGGTGATGAGCTCGGTGGCCAGGCGATCCTCCTCGAAGCCGCGCACGGTGGTGTCGCCGCCGGCAAAGAACCGCTCTACCTCGGGCAAGAGCACCGCGCCGCCGAGCGGCACGCCGTGATCGTAGCGACCGTCGAGGCGGAGCTGCACCCGGCCGGCGGTGAAGAACCCCTGGGCCAGGGCCGAGACCTTGACGAAGTCGTCCTGGCTGAGCAGGTAGCGGTGGGCCAGGCTGGCGCCGACCTCGGCGCGGAAGCCGTGGTGGGGCGCCAGCGGGTTGAGGGCGCCGCCCTTGTCGCGCCGCTGATCCCACGACAGCGTGAACCCGACCGAGCCGGTCTGGGTCGCGATCGGGTTGGTCTCGAGCTCGGCGCCCGGCCCGGCCAGGCGCACCAGCTCTTCCTCGCGGGTGCGCAGGCGGAAGTCGTAGCGCAGGGCGAGGGCGATCAACCGGGCGTGGTGGCGATCGTTGGCCTCGCGTTGCCACGACCGCGAGGTCGACAGCGTCGTGCCGTAGGTCACGAGGTCGGCGAACCGCTCGGTGACCTGATTGCGGTAGTACGCGGTGACCTCGGTGTCGAACTCGATCCAGTCGCGCTGGATGAGCCAGTGCGGGAACCGCATGCTGGCCTCGGCCGCCTTGTAGAGCTGGCCGTAGGTGGCGTTGATCTCGGAGCGGATGCCGAGCCCCCACAGATTGGGGAACGACGGCTTGGCGCGGACGAAGAAGCCCGACTGCAACGAGCCGCCGAGCTCGAACTCGGCCTGGGCCCAGGCGTCGTTGCGCTCCTGGACCGTCACCAGCACGTCGACCGAGCGCTGGCGCGGGTCGTCGAAGCCGAGCAGCGTCGTCTGCACCGCCGAGAACAGCCCCGAGGCCCGCAGCCGGGCGACCCCGCCGCGGTACAGATCGCCGGTCAGGAGCGCGCCGCGGTCGAAGCCCAGCTCCTCGCGGATCACCCAGTCGCGCGTGCGGAAGTTGCCGCGGACTACGACCTCGCCCAGCCGCAGCTCCTGGCGCGCCTCGATGTTGAACGTCACGATCGCCGCCTGACCGTCGGCCGACACGATCGGGTCCGGCACCGTGACCTTGGCCCGCGGTCGGCCCAGGCTCCAGTACCAGTCGCCGAGGGCCTGGGCGGCGGCGTCGAGGTCGTCGCGGACGTAGGGGGCGCCGACCTTGACCTTGCCCTTGATGCGCTCGCGCACCGCGCGCTCGTCGGCCGCGGTGTTGTCGCCGGTGGCCGCGCCCTCGAAGACCACGTTGACCTGGGAGATCAGCGTGCGCGGGCCCTCGTCGATCGAGAACCGCACCCGCAGGTCGTCGCGTCGGCGCTCGGTGGCCAGCTCGGCCGCGGCCAAGGCCGCCGCCGCCCAGCCGGCCTGGGTCGGCGCGACCGCGACCGTGACCTTGACCCGCGGAAAGCCGCGGTCGCGGTACAGCCGCTCGAGGGCAGCGACGTCGGCCGCGAGCTGGGCGGTGGTGGTCGGCGCCGTGGCGGTGCCAAAGATCGGCAGCGCCAGGCCGCCCTCGGGCCGGGTCCCGACCGCGTCGATCAGGTCGCCGTTGGGCAGGGTGCACGGCTGGGGCCCGCGCGGGCCGCGGCAGGCCATCTCGATCGACCGGACCGCGCGCGTGGCCCCGGGCTCGATCCGGAAGACCACGCGATCGAAGGCGCGGAACCGGACCCGCTCGTGGCTGACCATGGTGTCGAAGTAGCCGCGGCTCTGGTAGTAGCGCTCGAGCTCGCGGGCCGAGGCCGCGACCTCGTAGTCATCGACGGTGGCGGCGCTGGCGAAGGTCAGGACCTTGGTCAGCTCGGCGTCGGGCACGCGGTCGGGGTCGTTGCCCTCGAACACGACGTCGAGGAAGCGCCGCTGATCGATCTTGATCGTGAGGTCGACCTTCTTGGTCTTGCGGTCGAGCGAGGTCTTGGGATCGTAGTCGCTGGTGACCCGCACCGCCGGGTAGCCCCGGCGCTGGAACCGACGGGTGAGCTCGTCGAGGTCGGCCTGGAGCTGGGCCCGGGTGAACCGCCGCGGCCGGGTCAGGGGCACCAGCGGCAGGTACTGATCGCGGTGGAAGAACGCCGCGCGGATCGCCTCGGGCGCGACCGCGAGCGGCGCCGCGGTCTGGGACACGTTCTCGACCGTCACCTCGCCGACCTCGTAGGCCGGGCCGAGCTCGACCGCGACCCGGACGCTGGCGCTGGCGCGATCGAGCGGCGTGACCGTGACGCTGACCTTGGCCTCGAGGTACCCCTCGTCGCGCAGGTACGCCAGCGCGCGCTCGACCTCGTCGTCGAGGAGGAGCTGGCGGTCGCGGTCGGCGAAGGGCAGGGGCTCGCCCGGCCGCAGGCGCAGCCGGCGGCGGATGTCATCGCCGATGAAGACGCGGCGGGCCGACACGTCGACGTCGACCCACCGGACCAGCAGGATCGGCGCGACCCGGAAGGTGGCGTGGATGCCGTCGGGGCGCCGCGTGGTCGCGATCTCGAGGAGCTGGTAGCCGAGGCGGGCGAAGACCTCGGCCAGGTCGGCGCGGGCCGCCTCGGTCAGGGCTCGGCGCTTGATCACCTCCGGCTCGACCAGCGCGGTGAGGATGGTCACCGGGTCGACCAGGTCGCCGGTGACCTCCCAGGTCGTCCACTGGAGCGGGGGGGCCACCGGCGCCGCGGTCGGCGCGGCCGGCGGCGGGGGCGTCGGCGGGTCGGGGGTCGGCTGGGCCGCGGCCCGCGCCGGGCTCATCGCGAGCACCGCGAGCGCCAGGGCGATCGCGCGGTTCACCAGGGTCCCCAGCGCAGGGTGGTGCGGAACACGGCCTTCAGCTCGTACTCGGTGACGTCTCGCTCGGCGGCGTCGTCGTAGTCCTTGGTGAGAAACGATCCCTCGGCGTAGGCGAACGAGAACACCCGGTACTCGGCGCGGCCGTTGACCGTCGAGCCGGCGGTCGTGCGCTCGAGATCGCCGATCACCTGGAAGTTCTCGGTCACGCGCTTCTCGCCGTGGAAGCCGAGGGACCCGAGGTTGAACTCGATCCGCGCGACGTCGAGCTGCGACAGGTCGCGGAGCGGCTCGGAGATGGTCGAGCCCAAGAGCTCGCCGGCGCTCTGGCGGATCAGCTCGTCGAAGTAGCCCTGGGACTCATCGGTCGACGGGTTGATCCGCGTCGGATCGGCGCCGATGGTCGGCTGACCCAGGCCGCGGCGGAACTCGTCGGGGGTGCGGCCGGCCAGGAGCAACGTGAGGGTCTGGGTCTTGTTCAGGCCATCGGCGGTCGACAGATCCCACTGCACGTTGGCCCAGCGATCGAACAGGAGCAGCGTGATCGCGTGCTCGCGCCCGCTGGGGTCGCGGTAGTCGGCCTCCGAGGTCAGGTCGAGCGTCGGGGTCTGGCCGAGCGGCAGCGATTGCTCGAAGGTGATCGTCCCCGTGGTTCGGGTGAAGCGCGGCCGCAGGCCGGGGATGCGGAAGCTGCCGCGCTGGACCAGGATCGCCCCGCCGAACCGCGGGTCGCGGGGGCTGCCCGACAGCTTCAGGTCGCCCTCGAGGTCGATCGTCGCGACGTTGTTGGTCACCGAGAACCGGCGCACGTCGACGTCGACCTCGAGGCGCGCGTTGGCCAGGAGCGGTGACTCGGCCCAGAACGGCGGCGCCGACTGGCCGGGGGTGTCCGGCTTGACCAGATCGCCGAACTTGAGGTCGACCAGGTAGCGGCCGTTGACCACCGCGACCGCGCCCGAAAGCTCGAGCTCGTCGCCGTTGATCACCCCGCGCACCTCAGCGTCGACCACGAGGTCGAGCTGACGCGGCACGCGGTACGGGAAGGCCTCGAGGCTGGCGGAGATGTCGGCGGCGGCCAGGCGCCCGCCCCGGAGATCGATCGCGCCGCGCAGCTCGCGCAGCCGGCCTTCGCCGTCGAGGGTGCCGCCGACGCCGTCGAGCTCGATCGTGATGGCGTCGCGGACGTCGGGGTCGTTGACGATCGTGATCGTGCCCTCGCCGAGCGCGACCTCGCGCCGGGCGCGGCGCGCGAACAGGGTCAGCGGCCGACCGGCCTCGAAGGTGATCGCGCCATCGATGATCGGGCGTGGGCCGACGCCGGTGAGCCGAAGCCCGACGTCGGCCGCGCCGCTGGCCTGGGTCAGCTCGCCGGGCGCGACGAAGGCCGCGGCCAGGGCCAGCATCTCGCCGCCGAGGGCGCCCAAGACGATCACGTTCCACTCGGCCGGCTGGGCGCCGTCGAGGACGACGCCGCCCGAGATGCTCAGCTTGGCCGGATCGGAGGAGTAGCCGTCGTCGACCTCGAGGCCGAGGCCGGTGAACGACAGCGTGCGGCGCCCCGGTCCGGCGGCCGCGCCGGTGGCGTCGTCGATCTCGATCTTGCCCTCGGGCAAGCGCAGCCAGGCGTCCTGGCGCGCCGGGCGCAATCCGACGTCGGCGATCGCCAGGGTGCCGCGCAGGCGCGGCGCGGCCGCGGTGCCGGTGACGCGGACCGCCAGCTCGACCTTGCCGCGGGCGTCGTCGAGCCGATCGCCGGCTAGCGGCAGGGCGCGGGCGATGTCGAGGGTGCCGCGGGCGGTGAGATCGAGGGCGTGGGCGCCGGCGGCGCCGATCACCGCGATCGACCCGAGCGGCGTGGCGAGGACCGCCGGCTGGGTCAGCTGCAGCGTGGCGCCGTCGTAGGTCGCGGCGACCGGGGCGGCGAGCCGGAGGTCGACCGGCAGCGGCCCATCGCCCAGGCCGGGGATGGCGATCGTGGCGACCAGGTCGGACAGCTCGAGGTCGACGTCGAGCGGGGCGTTGGGCTGACCCAGGACGGTGCGGACCCGGACCCGGAACGAGCCGCTGGCGCGCGCGGAGGGGACGCCGAGGAGCTTCGCCAGATCGACGAAGCCGTCGAGGGGGACCCGGCTGGCGTCGACGGTCAGGTCGAGGCGATACGGGGGCGCGGTCGCGATCCGGCCGCGGATCGCCAGGCGGCCGTCGAGGAAGCTGCCTTCGACCTGGAGCCCGCCGCCATCGGGCGCGACCACCAGCTCGCCGTCGCCGAGATAGGCGTCGAGGGCCCACAGGCGGCTGACCCGGATCGTCCCGGCCACGGTCGGGGCGTCGACGGTGCCGCCGAGCGTGAGCGCGGGGGCGTCGAGGATCGCGCCGGCCGGCCAGGTCGCGCCAGACAGCGCGGCCAGGGCCGACAGCGGCAGCGCCGTGACCGAGAGCGTGCCGCCGAGGGCCTCCTGGCGATCGGCCGCGACGCGGGCGGTCAGCGCCCCTCCACCGGCTCGCTGGACCGTGGCGATCACGCACCGACCGCCGCGGTCCTGGACGTCGAGGCAGGCCCGGTCGCGATCGGCGGCGTCGGTGGGCGGCTTGATCGACGCGCAGCCCTTGATCGTCGCCGGGGCCTGGCCGAGCCACACGCCGACGTCGGTGAAGGCCTCACCGAGGACGGTCAGGCGCGCGCTGCACAGCGCGCCCTTGGCGATCATGCGCAGCGGATCGGTCGGCCCGCGCAGGGTGACGCCGCCCGACACCTTGCCGGTCACCAGCTTCTTGGCGAGCTTGAGCCGCGCCAGGTCGACGTCCTTGGCGGTGATCTGCAGGCGTTCGATCCACGCCGTGGGTCCGAGCCGGATGACGCCGTTGGCGACCGTCGAGCCGCCGAGGCCGGGCAGGGTCGCCCTGGTCACGGTCAACCGCGGCTCCTCGTACTGGAACCCGGCCACGGTTGCGGTCTCGACGATGGGCACGTCGAGGAACTTGGTGGGGCCACCGATGATCACGCCGCCGGCGACGTGCCGGACGCCGCCCTCGCTCTCGATGTGGATGTCGTCGAACGAGGACCGCTGGGCGTGGCGAAACGAGCGCGGGCGCGCCGCGACGGCGACGCGCGGACGCGGACGCACCGATGGGCGCGTGCTGGCACGCCGGCCCGGCCCGCGCGCCGGCGCGGGGCGTCCTTGGTAGGTCGGGCGGGGAGCCTGCAGGCGTGGCGCCGGCGGCTTGTGGCACGATAGCGACTGCTGCAGCCGGCGGAGCGTTCCTACCCTGCCACGGATCTCGGTGATCTCGAAAGGCGGCATCGTCAGCACGCGCGGGTCGAAGGTCACCCCGACGGTGGCGCTGGTATCGCCGTAGCGGACGCTGACGTCCTTGATCTCGATCGTCCCGAAGGACTGATCGGCGAACACGGTGCCGTCTTTGGCCTCGACCTTGCCGATCTGCAGGTCGATCTTGTCGAGGGTCGCGATGACCTCGGTGTCGCCCTTGGCGCGGCTGACGTGGAACGAGCCGCCCAGGCGCGAGCCGAGGATCCTCTGCTGACACGGCGCCAGCCACGGCGACAGCTCGATCGGCTTGGTGATGTCGATCTTGGCGTCGACGATGAAGGGCGCCTCGTTGGTGCCGTCTCCGTCGAAGGACGCCTTGATCCGCAGCTCGCCGCCCAGGCCGCTGGCGCGGAAGGCGTCGACCCGGCCGTGGTTGACCGCGAGGTCGTAGCTGGCGTTCAGATCGTCGAGGGCCAAGATGATCGACGGCCGGATCCCCGTCTCCGGATCGGGCGGCGCGAAGTCCCGCAGGTCGTAGGTGAGCCCGCTGATCGCGAGCTGGATCCGCGGGTAGTACACGATCGAGCCGGTGATCTCGGCCGCGACCTTCACGTCGTCGCCGCCGAGGTCGATCAGCACCGACTCCTTCAAGGTCTGGCCGGCGTTGGTCATGGTGGCGTTCAACTGCCATGAGCCGCCGTACGGGGTGTCCCAGTAGTCGACCATGCTGCCCTTGATCGCGGCCTTGGTCAGCTCGGTGTCGCCGCTGTGCGACAGGTCGAGCTCGAGGTCGAAGCGCAGGGTGTTGGCCACCGGGCTGACCGGCCAGGTCGATGGGATCTGCTTGAGGGCGTTGACCCGCAGCTCCCTGACCGGGAACCGGTAGCCGCCGCGCCACTCGCCGTCGGCCTCGCGCTGCCAGGGGATGTCGAGCTCGCCCGGGCCGCCGCGCGGCTCGAGGGAGAAGTAGAACTTCGGCACCAGCGGGTCGGGGTCCATGTACAGGAAGCCCTTGGCGCTCACGTCGGCGACTAGCGCGCGGAACCCGTACTTGTTGGCGCTCTTGCGGGCGCTCCAGATCTCGAGGTCGACGTTCTCGATCGAGAAGTCGCGCAGGTCGAACACCGGCTTCTTCGACGCGGTGATGCCGGCGTGATAGCCGCCTTTGGTCTTGCCGTAGAACGCGGCCAGCAGGCTGAAGACCTTCTTGTCGTAGGCGTGGAGCGGCTTGGGCTCGGCGATCTCGCGCAGGAGGACCCGGCCGCCGTGGACCCGGATCTTGCGCAGCACGAAGTCGTGGCGCCCGAACATGAGCGCGTGCAGATCGATCTCGGCGGTCAGCCGCGGGGTCGTGACGACCAGCACGCCATCGGAGTCATGGATCTGGACGTCCTTGATGTCGACCGGGACCCAACCGCCGCGGACCACCGCGGCCAGGCCGGTGATGGGCCACTCGACCGAGCGGGCCGTGATCCGCCCGCTCATGTTCTTGTTCATGAGCGTGGTCAGGGTGTCGGCCAGGTCGGGCCCCTCGAAGCGGATCCGCAGGACCGCGACCGCGGCTCCGGACAGGAGCACGACGATGAGGCCGATGGCCGCCAACCACCGGCGCAACCGGATCGCGGGGCGGGCCAGCACGCGTCGGTAAGGTATCAGGTCGGTGACGGCGGCGCTCGTGTCGGGCGCAGCTACTGCGTGCAGTACTCGACCGCCGACGGGACGCCGTCGCGGACCACGACGCAGGTCGAGACCGAGGCCTCGTCGGTCTCGAAGGTGACCGCGACGTTGTCGCCGACCTGGGCCGGGAAGGGCGCGGTGGGGCCGACGCTGCCGTCGGCGCGGGCGGTGGCGATGATGCCGATGCCGGCGGTGCGGTTGAAGACGTACACCGTGGCCCCCGAGTAGTTGGGCTCGGCGGCGTACGTGAACGTGGCCTCGCCGGCCTGGGCATCGATCGCGAAGGCCATCGACGTCGGCTCGGGCGGCGGGATCGGGATCGACGGCGTGATGCACGCAGCCGAGGCGATGGCCACGAGGGCGGCGAACAGGAGTCGGACGGCCGCGTTCACGCCCTCACTCTAGGCAAGGTTCGATCCAGCCGTCCACCATGGAATATCAACTTGTTGCCAGGCTGCCCGGGCCAACCGAGTTGGCGATCGCCAACCTCCACGACAGCCCACCAGATACGGAACCGTTTCATGAAGTGCCTCCATACGCTCAGCCTGGCGACAACTACCTCTCCCCAACTCAATCGTGGGCGTCTCGCAGGGAAGTGCGGATCTGGTGATGACTCCGGAGTTCGTGGGACATGACGCCGTCGGCGTGGGCCTGCCCGCGTCGGTCGACCTCGACGCCGACGCCTCCCCGCTCACTCTGTATCGACCTCGCGGACCTCGCGCCGTTGCGGACACCTGGGATCGTGTCAGGCGCCACGTAAAATGACCCCCGCGCGCCACTAAAACTGACCCCTCCCCCGCGGAGGGTAAGCGATGAAAAAGACGCACGAAAACGAGCTCGGGACGATGGTCGTCCCGATGCTGGATCCCGAGATCGTCGAGCGGATCCGCCTACTGCAGCAGCTTCGCTGGGGCAGCAAGCGGATCGCGCGTGAGCTGGGCGTGGCGCGCAACAGCGTGCGGCGGTACCTGCGCGGCGGCGCCGCTGTGGCGGTCCAAGCGCGGCCCAACGCGCGGACGCTCGACGCCGATCAGGCGGCGCTGGCGCGCGAGCTACTGGATGGCGCAGCCGCCGGCAACGCCGTCGTCGTGCAGCGGCTGCTCGCGGAGCGCGAGGTCGACGTGCCGCTGCGCACGCTGCAGCGCGCGCTCGAGCCGCACCGCCAGGCGCGACGCGCGGCGGAGCTCGCGACGGTGCGGTTCGAGACGCTGCCTGGCGCGCAGCTCCAGATCGATTTCGGTGAGAAGTGGATCGCGATCGGCGGCGAGCGCACGAAGGTGCACCTCTTCGTCGCGGTGCTCGGCTACTCGCGGCGGATCTTCGTGCGCGCGTCGCTGAGTCAGCGGCAGGACGACTGGCGCGAGGGCCTGGCTGCGGCCTTCCGTACGTTCGGCGGCGTCACGCGCAAGATCCTGATCGACCGCGCCGGCGCGCTCGTGATCGGCCAGGACCGAGAGACCGGCACCGCGCGCATCCATCCAGCGTTCGCGGCGTTCTGCAAGGACTGGGGCGTCGAGGTCGCGGCCTGTCGCCCGTACCGCGCACGCACCAAGGGCAAGACTGAGTCGGGCGTCGGCTACGTGAAGCGCAACGGGATCGCCGGGCGCGCCTTCGATAGCGTCGCCGCGCTCGAGGCGCACCTCGCGCAGTGGATGCTCGAGGCCGACCGCCGCGTGCACGGCACGACGCACGAGCAGCCCTGCGTGCGCTTCGAGCGCGCCGAGCGCGCGGCGCTGCAAGCGCTGCCGGCAGCGCCGCTGCGTGTCCGTGAGCGGCGCCTGCAGCGCCGGGTCGCGACCGACTGCTTCGTCGACATCGACACCGTGCGCTACAGCGTCCCCCATACGCTGGTACGGCGGCACGTCGAGGTCGTCGTCGGCGACGCCGAGGTCGTGATCTACGACGGCCGCATCGAGGTCGCCCGCCACCGGCGCAGCACCGAGCCGCACCAGCGCGTCGTGAACCCGCGCCATCTCGACGGGCTGTATCGGCGCCGTCACGACGACGCGCCGACCGAGCGCTCGCCCCTGACCCGCAGCCTCGACGTCTACGCCGAGGCCGTCGGAGGTGCGCCATGAGCGAGCTGGTGCGGGCGCGCGTCGAGGAGCGACTCGTGAAGCTGCGCCTCGGCGCTGTGGCGCAACGCCTCGATGGGATCCTGTCGGCCGCCGCGCGCGCCGAGCCGACCTACCTCGACTTCCTCGACCAACTCCTCGCCGAGGAGACCGACGCGAAGCAGAAGAAGCGCGTCGCCATGGGGATCCAGATCGCCCACTTCCCCGCCGTCAGGACCCTCGAGGAGTTCGACTTCAAGTTCCAGCCCTCCGTCGACCAGAAGCTCGTGCGCGAACTCGCCACCGGGCGCTTCGTCGCGGGCGCCGAGAACGTGCTGCTCTTCGGTCCGCCCGGCGTCGGCAAGACCCACCTCGCCGTCGCGCTCGGGCGCGCCGTCGTCGAGGCCGGCCACTCCGCGCTGTTCGTCACCGCGACCTCGTTGCTCGCCACGCTGGCCAAGGCCCAGCAGGAAGGGAAGCTCGCCGACCAGATCGCCTTCTACGCCAAACCCAAGCTGCTCATCATCGACGAACTGGGCTACCTGCCCCTCGAGAAGCACACCGCCAACCTGTTCTTCCAGCTCGTCAGTCGACGCTACGAGCGCGGCAGCATGCTCATCACCACCAACCAAACTATCACCCAGTGGGGCCACGTCTTCGGCGACGAGATGATCGCATCCGCCGTCCTCGACCGCGTGCTCCACCACAGCCACACCCTGCTCATCCAAGGCGACAGCTACCGCCTCAAGCAGAAGAAACGAGCCGGGCTCCTCGGCTCAACCAAGACCAACCACTGAACACCTGGGCGGGGTCAGTTTTGCTGGCGCCGAGGGGGTCAACTTTAGTGGCGCTTGACAGATCGATCCACCCGGGCTGCCCTCCCGTCGGAGCTCGCGAGGTCGGCGCCAGCGCCGGGCCTCCCTCGCGGGCGGCCGGCCCCCGCCTCCTCTGTGCTCCCACCACTGGTCCCGGAGTACCCGTCACACGTCCGCGTCTCGCAACGGCATTCAAACCGTTCGCTGCTCTCGCGAATGCTGGGGGAGTGTTTGACCGGGGTCACCACCCTCGGAGGTGCAAGCAGACCGCGGCTGAACGCCGGCCCTCACGCAACAACGCCGCCGGTGAAACCGACGGCGACGCTCCCGCGATCCGGACGTTTTGGGAGGGGGCCCTAGAGCCGCGAATGCTAGGGGAGGGTTTGACCGGGGTCACCACCCTCGGAGGTGCAAGCAGACCGCGGCTGAACGCCGGCCCTCACGCAACAACGCCGCCGGTGAAACCGACGGCGACGCTTCCGCGATCCGGACCTCTGGACGAAGGTGGGAGGGGGCCCCAGCGAATGCTGGGGGAGGGTTTGTCCGAGGTCACCGCGCACTGCGCTGAAGCAGACAGCGGCTGAACGCCGGCCCTCACGCAACAACGCCGCCGGTGAGATCACCGGCGACGCTCCCGCGATCCGGACGTTTTGGGAGGGGGCCCCAGCGAATGCTGGGGGAGGGTTTGACCGGGGTCACCACCCTCGGAGGTGCATGCAGACAGCGGCTGAACGCCGGCCCTCACGCAACAACGCCGCCGGTGAAACCGACGGCGACGCTTCCGCGATCCGGACCTCTGGACGAAGGTGGGAGGGGGCCCCAGCGAATGCTGGGGGAGGGTTTGTCCGAGGTCACCGCGCACTGCGCTGAAGCAGACAGCGGCTGAACGCCGGCCCTCACGCAACAACGCCGCCGGTGAGATCACCGGCGACGCTCCCGCGATCCGGACGTTTTGGGAGGGGGCCCCAGCGAATGCTGGGGGAGGGTTTTTGTGAAAAACCCTCTGAATATTGGATCACCGCGTGCGCTTGGCCTTCATCGGCAGCATGATCGACACGCCGACGCCCGCGAAGAGGTGGTGCAGGAAGCGCGAGTCGTCGTCGGTGACGGCGAGGTCGGCGTTGAAGTCCGCACCGGAGGGGTTGTCGACGAAGGCGTAGTCGCGGATCGCCAGGTCGATCGCGATGAAGTCGTTGAGGAAGACGTGGATGCCGCCGCCCAGGTAGAGGCCGGGCTTGAAGCCGCTGTTGAGCGGCGAGTCGTCGTTGGGGTTGTCGTCGGGCACCATGTTGCCGCCGACCATCTCGGGGGCGCCCGGATCGGGGTCGTCGCACACGGTGGTGTCGCAGCTCGACTGCAGGAGCGCGAAGGCCACGCCGCCCTGGAAGTAGAAGTCGAAGTTGACGAACGCCTTGCCGAAGGCGGCGAGCTTGCCGTACCACGGGGTCACGCTGACGTAGGCGGCGCCGTGGAAGGGCAGCTTGTTCAGGTGCTGCTGGAACTCGGTCTTGCTCGGCTCGCGGCTGCCCGACGACGCGCCCGGCAGGGGCGGCGGGTCGGACTCCTCGAGGGTGTTGATGATGCGCGTGGTGAGCGCGGTGTCGATCGAGGCCGAGCCGACGCCGATCGCGCCGAACGACAGCATGTCGTTGACGTGGTACTCGAGCTTCAGGCCACCGCCGATGAAGTGGCGGAAGTCGGCGTTGAGCGTCGCCTCGAACAGCGGGGTGGCCTCGAGGCGCTTGGCGACCAGGAGCACGCGGTGGCGAACCGCGGGCTGGCTGGCGAGGTCGTCGGTCGAACGGTCGGCGAAGGCCGTGGTCGGCGCGGCGAGGAGCGCTGCCGCCAAGGCACCAAAGACGAATCGCGACATGGTCATGGTGGGGTCCTTGGTTGGGGTCAGCGGAAGGTGGTGTACTCGAAGGTCGGCGGGATCCAGAAGGACACGCCGAGCTGGAACATCACGTTGTTGATGAACTTGCCCTCAGCCTTGGCCTTGGCGTCGTCGGCCGAGGCCAGGTTGGTGTCCGAGCGGTTGGCCGGCTCGAACTGGTCCACGAACATGTAGTCGCGGATGCCGAGGTTGACCGTCAGCCACTTGAAGAGGAAGAACCGCATCGACGCGCCCAGGTTGGGCGTGATGAGGATGTTGGTGAAGGCGTCGTAGCGCGGGTCGCGGGGGATGATCTCCGACTGGGTCACGCCGACGCCGACCGTGAAGTAGGTCTCCCAGTGGATCAGGTGCTTGTCGAGGACGGCGAACTTCCCGTAGACCGGCACGTAGTGGAAGTTGAGGGCGCCGGCGAAGTTGTACTTGTTGACCGTCGGCAGGCGGCGGGCCTGGCGGCCGACCAGGTCGAAGGGCTCGCGGAAGTTCTTGGCGAAGAACTGTCCCTCGACGCCGATCGCCAGCACGTCGGTCAGGTAGTAGTTGATCTGCGCGCCGGCCGAGACGTGGCGGATCATGTTGTCGTTCATGGTCGTGCCCACGAACGGCATGAGGTCGGTGCGGCCGAGCTTGAGGAACGGCTTCCGCATCACCACGACGATGTCCTTCCAGGACACCGGCTTGACCTCGCGGGTGGTGGTGTCGATCTTGGTGGCGTCCTCGGTGGTCGCCGCCAGGTCGGCGTTGAGATCCTTCTCCGGCGGGGTGTCCCCCTCCATCTCGATCTCGCCCTCGTCGGGTGGTGGGGTGTCCCCCTCCATCTCGATCTCGTCCTCGGCCGGTTGCGCCAACGCCGTCGGCAGACCGGTCGCCCACGTGAGCGCCACCGCGCTCACGAGCGCGGCGAGGAAACGGGTTTGGCTCTTGGTGCGTCGCATGAGGTGAGATGGTCTCCCGCGAAGGGTCTTAAGCCGCCGCGCTAAATGCCGAAAAGCTGAATCATTTCGGGTTGTTGCGCTTTGGTCTGCCGAGCTGCGCGCATTTATAACACGCTGGATTTTCAATTCACAAGACCGCGGCGCCATTCGATGGTTGCAGCTGTGCGTGGAACGGTCACCCTGGGTCGGTGGCCGGGCCGGCCGCGATCCGTCTCTCGAGCGCGATCCTCGACGGCGCCGGCTGGCAGATCCCCCGGCCGGGCCGGACGAACCGGACGCCGCCGCGGGCTGCCTCTGCCGCCGCCGCGGGCTGCCTCTGCCGCCGCCGCGGGCTGCCTCTGCCGCCGCCGCGGGCTGCCTCTGCCGCCGCCGCGCCGCCCGGTCACCCGGGCGCGTCTTCGTACAGCGCGGCCACGAAGGCGGCCGGGTCGAAGGGCCGCAGGTCCTCGAGCTTCTCGCCGACCCCGACGTAGCGCACGGGCACCCGCAGCTCATCGCAGATGCCGAGGATCACGCCGCCCTTGGCCGAGCCATCGAGCTTGGTGATCACGATGCCGGTGATCTCCATGGCGTCCTTGAAGGTCTTGGCCTGGTTGATCGCGTTCTGGCCGGTGGTGGCGTCGAGGACCATCCAGGTCTCGTGGGGGGCGCCGGGCATGGCCTTGTCGATCACCCGCCGCACCTTCTTGAGCTCGTCCATCAGGTCGGACTTGGTGTGCAAGCGGCCGGCGGTGTCGCAGATCACGATGTCGGCGCCGTCGTCGACGCCGCGCTTGACCGCCTCGAAGATGACCGACGAGGGGTCGCCGCCCTCCTTGCCGCGGACGACCGGGCAGTTGGCCCGCTTGCCCCACACCTCGAGCTGCTCGGCGGCGGCGGCGCGGAAGGTGTCGCCGGCCCCCAGGACGACCCGCTTGCCGTCGGCGGCGAGCAGGGCGGCGAGCTTGCCGATCGTGGTGGTCTTGCCGACCCCGTTGACCCCGAGCACGAGGAGCACCGTGGGGCGCTTGGCCGACCAGTCGAGGGCCGGCGCGCCGACGTCGAGGATCTGGGTCGAGGTCCAGCGGATCCGGTCCCAGATCTTGTCGGCGTTCTCGAGGTCGTCCTTGGACAGGCTCTTCTTGACCGACTCGAAGATCCGGTCGGCGGCCCGCGGCCCGATGTCGGCGGTGAACAGCACCTCCTCGAGCGCGGGCAGGACGTCCTCGTCGATCTTCTTCTTGCCGAACAGCTTGCCCAGCTTGGCGACGAAGCCGCCGCGGGTCTTGGCTAGGCCGGCCCGGTAGGCGTCGGTGGCGTCGCTCGACGGGGCGGCGACCGCGGCGCCGTCGGCCGCCGCGGGGGTCTCGGTCTCGTCGTCGTCGTCGTCGTCGTCCTCGTCGTCGTCGCGCTTCGGCGGTGGGGCGGCCGGGCGCGACCGCCCACCGGCGGCGGGGCGGCGCTTGCGCTCGCGCGGCCGGCGCTCGCGCTCCGGCGCGGCCGGGCCGACCACGCGCTCTTGCATCGACCGGGCGCTCTGCGCGCGGCTCTTGTCGCCGGCTCGACGCAGGAACCAGATGAACAGGCCGATCACCGCCAGCACGGCCACAAACGTGAGGATCTCGCGGACCATAAGCCGCGCGACTATACAGCAGCGCCGGCCGCGCGCTCGGCGATGGCGGCGGTGGCCGCGCGCTCGAGCCCCGGCAGGAGGTCCTCCTCGGCGACTCGGCCGGAGAAGTAGATCTCCTCGATCCGCTCGGTCAGCGCCGCCAGGGCCGGGCGCGGTCGGGCGGCGCGGACGTGGTCGACGATCTGGCGCGGCGACCAGATGCCCCACAGCTCGGGGCGCGGCAGATGGGGCAGGGCGGCGGTGCGGTAGATCGCGAAGGCGCGCTCGCGGACCGGCACCAGGTCGATCCGGGCGCCGCGCAGCTCCCCGCGGTGCGGGATCGAGACGGTGAAGCGCTCGCTGACGTGGCCGCTGGCGCTGACCTGCGCCGACCACTCGCCGGCCGCGAGGGCCTCGTGGGCGAACCGGCCGTCGGCGCTGGTGGCGACGGTGCGCGCCTCGGCGCCGAGGGTCAAGGTGACCGCGGCGCCCTCGAGGGGGCGGTGGCGATGGGCGTCGCGGACCGCGCCGGCGAAGCCGTGATCGGCGGCCCGGCGCAAGGTCGACACCAGGCCGGGGCGGGCGGCCTCGAGACCACCGCGCGCGATCTCGGGGCCGACCTCGGCGCCGTCGGTGGCGGCCAGCGCCGGGCGGCCGCGGCGGCGCCGGGCCCACAGGAAGGCCGCGGCGGTGAGGGCGGTCGCGGCGAAGGCGGCGATGGTGAGGGCGACCGGGGCCGGCCGAGGCTGGCCGATGTCGACGAAGCCGACCGAGGATTGGCTCGGGCGCAGCCAGGTCTCGCGCGGGGTCGCGATGACCACCAGGCCGTGGCGGCCGGTGCCCAGCAGGCTGGCCTCGGTGGCGATCGAGAACCGGCCGTCGGCGCCGGTGGTCGCGCTGCCCAGCCGGCGCTTCTGATCATCGACCAGGGTCAACGTCACCTTGGCGACGCCGTTGCGATCGGCGTCGAGCACCCGGCCGCGGATCCGCAGGGTCGCGTCGAAGGCGGCGGTGGACGGGATCTCGGCCTCGACGGCGGTGTCGCTGGCCAGCTCGACCACGGTGGCCGCGGTCGCCGGGGCATGGCCGGGGTCGCCGGCGAACCGGGCGGTGATCCGCCGGGCCCCAGGGCCGAGGGCGTCGGCCCGGGCGATCGTGAACGGTCGGCCGCTCACCTGGGCCAGCTCGCGGGCCGGCTGGTCCGCGCCCGCCGGGGTGATGCGGATCGCGACCGGCAGGGTCACGGCGATGCCATCCGCCGAGGTGACGACCGTGACGGTGACGCCGGTCGGGGTGACCGCGGTCGACAGGGTCATGTCGATCGGCAGCTTGGCTGGGTCGACCCGGTCCGAGAGCGTGGCGGCGTCGAGGAGGTCGCCGCCGGCGAAGGCCAGGGCGACCTCGACGGGACCGGGCGGAGCCGCCAGAGTGGCGTCGAAGGTGCCGTCGGGGCCGGTGATGGCGGTGGCCTGGACCGGTCCGATCTGGATCGAGATGTCGGCGCCGCCCAGGCCGGCGCCGCTCGCGCGGTCGGTCAGCGCCCCCTTGACCAGGACCTGGCCGTCATCGGTGCGGCGGACGCTGGTCAGGGCCAGGTCGGCCCGGGCCTTGATCGTCACGGTCGGCGCGGCCCAGGCCCGGGGCGGCGCCCAGGTGGCGCTGGCGGCCGCGGCCACGGCGACCGCGCAAGCGACGATAAACCGAGCCACGGGCCCGATTCATACCACGGCGGACCGTCGCGAGCCGGCGGCGCCGGGCCGGTCGGCCGACCCCGATGTCAGAGGTCCGATCAAGGCTGCGATGCGCGGAGCAGATCCCGGGATCACTCCGCCAGGAGCCAAGCCTTTCCATGCGAATCAAGCGGGTCGAGATCATCGGGTTCAAGTCGTTCTGCGATCGCGCGGTCATCAACATCGACCAGCCGATCACCGCGGTGGTGGGACCCAACGGCTGCGGCAAGTCCAACATCGTCGATGCCATCCGCTGGTGCATGGGCGAGCAGTCGGCCAAGCACCTGCGCGGCAAGGCCATGGAGGACGTGATCTTCGCCGGCTCGGAGACCCGCGGGCCGGCGCCGATGGCCGAGGTGTCGCTGACCTTCGACGACGTCGGGTTCTCGCACGAGACGCTGGCCGCGTCGTTGGCCAGCGAGGAGGCCGCGGCCGAGGCCGCCCTGGCCCAGGTCGACGCCGTGCCCGACGGCCACGAGGCCCTGGGGGAGGACGCCGCGCCGCTGCCGGCTGACCTCGAGGGCGCGCCGGCCGTCGAGCCGGGCCTGGTCGAGCCGGGCCTGGTCGAGGCGGGCCAGGCCGATCCGACGGGCGGAGTCGCCGGTGACGGGCCGACGCTCCTCGACGCCGACGGCCAGCCGATGCCGTCGGCGGCCGCCGAGGTCCGCGAGCTCCTGAGCGACGAGCCGCCGGCGATCGACTTCACGCAGTACACCGAGGTGACGATCACCCGCCGGCTGTACCGCGACGGCACCTCGCACTACCTGATCAACAAGGTCCCGTGCCGCCTGCGCGACGTGACCGACTTCTTCCTCGGGACCGGCGTCGGGACCAAGGCCTACGCGATCATCGAGCAGGGCCGCATCGGCCAGATCGTGTCGTCGCGCCCGGCCGACCGCCGCCTGATCATCGAGGAGGCCGCCGGCATCACCAAGTTCAAGAGCAAGAAGAAGGCGGCCGAGAAGAAGCTCGAGCAGACCAAGCAGAACCTCTTGCGCATCTCGGACATCGTCGCCGAGCTCGGCAAGCGCATGGGCACGCTGCGCCGCCAGGCCCAGAAGGCCGAGCGCTACCGGGCCTACAAGCAGGAGCTGCGCGACCTCGATCTGTGGAAGGCGTCGCACCGCTACCTCGAGCTGCGCGCCGACGCCAGCCGGGTCGGCGAGCGCCTGGGCGAGGCCGAGGCCGAGCTGTTGACGGTCCGGGTCGACTACGACACGAAGGACGCTGCGGTCATCGCCGAGCGGGCCGAACTGGCCATCGAGGAGCGCCGGATCGCCGGCCTGCAAGAGCAGCTCTACGAGCTCGACAACCGCATCCGACTGACCGAGTCGAAGATCGGGTTCGAGACCCGCGAGGCCGACGAGCTGACCCAGCGCGCCGTCGAGGCGGCTGCCGAGCGCGAGCGCCTGGTCGGGCAGCTCGCCGAGGCCACCGCGGGCCTGGCCGAGCGCGAGGCCGAGCTGGCCGGGCTGGCCGACGAGGTCGCCGCCGGGCAGGCGGCGGTCCGCGACGCCGAGGCGCTGGTCGCGACGGTGCGCCAGGACCTGGCGGGGGCGCAGTCGAGCCTCGACCGGGCCCGCGGCCAGGCCGCGACCGCCCGCGCCGACGAGGCCAAGGCCGAGGCCCAGGCCGAAGCGCTGGTCCGCCGCCGCGAGGAGACCGAGCGCCGGTTGACCCGGGTCGCCGACGAGCAGGCCCAGGTCGGCGATCGCCTGCGCGAGGTCGAGCGCGATGCCGCGCGGGCCGGCGAGAACCTGGCGACCCTGCGCCAGACCCGGCTCGACCTGGGCAACCAGGCCGAGACCTGGACCGCGCGCCAGGAGCTCCTGGGCGAGCAGGTCGCGACCGGCGAGTCGCGGGTCGAGATGTTGCGAACCGAGGTCCACCGCCGTCGGTCGCGCCTGCAGTCGCTGGTCGAGATCCAGGAGCGCTACGAGGGCTTTGCCCGCGGCACCCGGGCGGTCATGCAGCGGTCGGCCGACATCGAGGCCCGGGTCGGCGACGGCCGCGCGATCCGCGGCCTGGTCGCGGACGTGGTCCGGGCCCCCGAGACGCTCGAGCTGGCCGTCGAGGCTGCGCTCGGCGATCGCCTCGGCGGGGTCCTGGTCGACGATCACGCCGTCGGGCTGGCCGCGATCGGCTACCTGAAGAGCACCTCGGGGGGCCGCTCGGCCTTCGTGCCGGTGCCCGCGGTCGCGGCGGCGGCGCCGGCGGCGGCGCTCGAGGACGCGATCGCCGACGCCGATCGGGTCGGCGCCGCGAGCTGGCAGGTCCCGACCGCGGACGGCGAGATGATCGTCGAGGACCGCACCGCGATCACCGCGGCGGCCGCGGCGGTCGGTGGCGACGGCGTCCTCGGTCGCCTGATCGACCTGGTGACCCTGGCCGACGGCTACGCCGGGGTGGCCGGCGCGCTGTTCGGCGACGCGGTGGTGGTCGACTCCCTCGACCGCGCCGTCGCCCTGCACCAGGCCGGCGCCGCGACCACGCTCATCACCGTCGACGGCGACGTCGTCGACGCCCGCGGCGTGGTGGCCGGCGGCTCGCGCGACGCCCAGGGCGCCGGCGTGCTCGGCCAGAAGCGCGAGATCCGCGAGCTCGAGGAGATCGTCGCCCAGCTCGACGGCGAGCTGACCGAGGCCACCGCGGCCCTGGTCACCGCCAAGACCGAGCTGCGCCAGGTCGACAAGGCCCTCGAAGGCCTGCGGCGCGAGGCCCACCAGGGCGACCTGGCGATCATGAGCCAGGAGAAGGACGCGGTCCGCCTGCGGGCCGAGGTCGAGCGGGTCCGCGACCGGGCTGGGCAGCTCGGCACCGAGCGGGTCGAGCTCGACGACCGGCTGGCCGCGCTCGGCCGGGAGCGCGACGAGATCGCGGCCCGGGCCGCCGACGCCAAGGAGCGCTGCGACCGCTTCGAGCGCGAGCAGCTTGGCCTGATCGAGGGCGTCACCGCCGGCCGCGATCGGGTCGACGCCGCGGCCGCCGAGCTGACCACCGCCCGCATCCGGGCCGCGCAGCTCGGCGAGAAGCGCGCCGGGCTCGAGGCCGCGGTGCGCGGCCTGGGCGCCAGCACCCGCGAGCTGACCGGGCGGATCGAGCGCCTCGACGGCAACCTCGCGGCCGGCCAAGTCCGGGCCGAGGAGCTGCGCGCCGACGCCGCCGCCCTGACCGACGAGCTGGCCGGCCTGCGCGCCAGCCGGCACGAGGTCGCGGTGGCCTTCGAGGACGGCCGCCGGGCCTACGACAGCCGGCTCCAGGCCATGGCCGCGGTCGAGATCGACGTCCGCGACCTGCGCAGCCGGGCCGATCGGCTGGCCGCCGAGGTCGGCCAGCTCGAGCTGCGGGCCGCCAACCTCAGCTCGTCGCACCAGACCCTGTTCGAGGCCATCCACGAGCGCTACCAGCTCGACCTCCTCGAGGTCGTGCCCGACTACCACCAGCGCGGGGTGGTCAGCGCCGTCCACGACGAGCGCGTCACCGAGCTGCGCGAGCTCCTCGACAAGATGAGCGGCGACATCAACCTGACCGCGATCGACGAGTACGGCGAGGTCGCCAAGCGCCACGAGTTCCTGACCGCGCAGCAGAGCGATCTGGAGGACGCGGTCGACCAGCTCGAGAAGGCGATCGACAAGATCAACAAGACCTCGCGGCGCCTGTTCAAGGAGGCCTACACCGCGATCAACACGACCTTCAAGGAGGTCTTCCCGCGGCTGTTCCGCGGCGGCCAGGCCCACCTGTCGCTGTCCACCGGCAAGGACGGCGCGGAGCTCGATATCCTCGAGGCCGGCGTCGAGATCTTCGCTCAGCCCCCGGGCAAGAAGAACTCGACGGTCGATCAGCTCTCGGGCGGTGAGAAGGCCCTGACGGCGGTGGCCCTGGTGTTCTCGATTTTCCTCATCAAGCCGTCGCCGTTCTGCATCCTCGACGAGGTCGACGCCCCGCTCGACGAGGCCAACGTCGATCGCTACAACGAGATCGTCCGCGAGATGACCGATCGCTCGCAGTTCATCGTGATCAGCCACAACAAGCGGACGATGGAGTCCGCCGACAACCTGTACGGCGTGACGATGCAGGAGGCTGGCGTGTCGAAGCTGGTGAGCGTGAACCTGGCCAAGCTCGGGAAGGCGGCGTAGGGAGGGAGAGG
>JAGPCY010000018.1:35185-175157 GCA_018057825.1 Kofleriaceae bacterium
GAGGGAGAGGGAGGCGGAGAGGGAGGCGGAGAGGGAGGCGGAGGCCGAGGCGGAGGCGGAGTCCGAGACCGAGTCCGAGACCGAGGCCGAGACCGAGGCCGAGACCGAGGCCGAGACCGAGTCCGAGGCCGAGTCCGAGGCGGAGTCCGAGACCGAGTCCGAGTCCGAGACCGAGTCCGAGTCCGAGACCGAGGCGGACGCCGAGGCGGATGCCGAGTCCGAGGCGGAGGCGAGGCGGAGTCCGAGTCCGAGGTGGAGGCCGAGGCGGAGACCGAGACCGGGGCGGAGGCCGAGATCGAGGGGAAGGTGACAGTGCGACTGGGGCGAGGTGTGGAAATCGACCGCCCCCCTGTCGTGACCGTCACCACCGACCGGCGGGTTTTCACCGCCAAGAGCGCCGTTCGGTGCTCTAGGGGGGCGTGACGCGGCGCGCGAAGTGTGACCCGGGCGACACAGACCACGACATCGGCGCCGCGGGTGCCAACGGAAATGTGAAGCGATGGTCACGGCTGGGGGGCCCGGCACCGTGTCCAAGCGGTCGACATCCGCGGAAATCCGGGATCGGGTCACTCCCGGCACCTGCCTTGCTTTGGCATTCAGGGACTCACCGACCTTCGCTTGTCCTCTTCCAAGGAGCACGTCATGGCGCTCGGCATCGCTCGGCCTCAGCTTCCCCACGCGACCATCTCGACGGTGATCGGACGGGCCACGGTGAATCCCGAGGACCCGGCCCGGATCCGGGCCTCGATCGCGCGCGCGCACCTGTTCGCGGCGCTCCCGATCTCCGCCATCGAGGACCTGTCGCAGCGGGTCACGGTCCGGCGCATCGCCGCCGCGGCCGCGGTGTGTTCGCAAGACGAGCCGGGCGACGCGGTGTTCGTGCTGATGTCCGGGCGGGTCAAGGTGGTGCTGTGCGGCGAGAACGGTCGCGAGGTCACGCTGTCGATCCTGCGCCCCGGCGACTCCTTCGGCGAGATGTCGGTGTTCGACGGCGGCAGCCGGTCGGCGACCTGCATCGCCCTCGAGCCGACCGCGGTCCTGGCGCTGTCGCGCGACGACCTCCTGCGCCACATCGCGGCCCACCCGCGGACCGCGATGAACCTCCTCGGCGAGATGGCCAAGCGGCTGCGCCGCGCCGACGACACGATCGCCCAGCTCGCGCTGTGCGACGTCAACGAGCGCCTGATCCATCGCCTGGTTGGCCTGGCCCGCGAGGAGGGCACGTCGAGCGCCGAGGGCCTGATCGTCCGGCGCCGGCCGACCCAGCAGGAGCTGGCCAACATGATCGGGTCGTGCCGCGAGACCATCTCGCGGGCGTTCAACCAGCTCGCCCGCGATGGCCTGATCATCGCCCGCGGCCGCGCGCTGGTGGTCACCCACGCCCTGGTCGACCGCGCCGAGCGCAAGAAGGCCGCCTGAGCGCTGGCGAGGGGGGCGGCCGGGGGCCTGCGCCGCGGGGCGCCGGGGCGCCCACGCCGGCGATCTCACCTTCGCGCCAACGGCGCCGGAGGTGCCCGGGATCGCGTGGAATCCCCCGCAGATCCGCACCGTTATGTTGACAGACGGGGCAAGTCGCGCCAAGCCTTGGCCAGTGTCCGAGTCGTCCGCCCGGTCGGTCGTCGAGGTGTCGCGCGCGAGCGCCGCAGGGATCCGCCCGACCGCGGTCGAGATCGATCACGCCGCGATCGCCGACAACGCCCGCGCCATCGCCGCGCTCGCCGGGTCGGCGCTGTGCGCGGTGGTCAAGGCCGACGCCTATGGCCACGGCGCTCCGACCGTGGCGCGCGCCCTGGAGGCGTCCGGCGCGGTCGCCGGCTTCGCGGTGAGCCTGGTCGAGGAGGGCGTCGAGCTGCGGGACGTCGGGGTCCGCGCGCCGGTCCTGGTCATGGGGCCGTCGCAGGCCGGCGGCATCGCCGAGATGGCCGGTCGCGAGCTGACCCCGGTGGTGTCGGCGGCCGCCGACCTCGACGAGCTGGCCGCGGTGGTCGCGCGCCGCGGCCGGCCGATCGAGGTCCACCTGAAGGTCGATACCGGCATGGGGCGCCTGGGCCTCGAGCCCGACGCGCTCCCGGCGGCGCTGGCGGCCGCCGCGCGGTCGGGAGTCGCGGTGGTCGGTCTCATGACCCACCTGGCCAACGCCGACGTCGAGGATCCCGCCGACCTCGAGGCCTCGACCTGGCATCAGCTCGACTGCTTCGATCACTGCGTCGCGCTCGCGGCGGCGGTCGGCGCGCCCATCCGCACGATCCACGCCGCCAACAGCTCGGGCACGATGATGTTCCCGCGGGCTCGCCGCGATCTGGTGCGGGTCGGCATCGCGATGTACGGCAACGGCGCCTGGCCGAGCGACGCCGCGCTCGCCTCGCCGCGCCGGCAGGCCATGCGGATCGTAAGCCACGTGGCCCAGCTTCGCCGGGTCGAGGTCGGCGCCCGGGTCGGCTACGGCGGGCTGTGGACCGCGACGCGCCCGACGGTAGCCGCGGTCATCCCGATCGGGTACGCCGACGGCGTGCCGCGCCGCCTGACCGGGGTGGGACAGGCGGTCGTCGCCGGCCGACGGTGCCCGCTCATCGGCGCGGTCTCGATGGACATGATCATCGCCGACGTCACCGACCTCCCCGGCGTCACCGTCGGCGACGAGGTCGTAGCCCTGGGCACCGGCCGCGGCCGCTACGGCGCCGACCACATCTCGACCGCCGAGTTCGCGAGCTGGGCCGGCCTGTCGGCCTACGAGGTGACCTGCGGGATCTCCAAGCGCATGCCGCGGGTGCCGGCGTGACCGCGCCCGAGCCGCGCCGCGTCCTGGCCGACGTCGCGCAAGGCGTCCACGACGCCTTCGCGCCGGTGGTGCGCGCGATCGATCGCTTCGGCGATCACGTGATCTTGCTCGGGCGGTCCCTGGCGTGGTTGCCGCGTCGGCCGTTCCGCCCGGCGATCTACCTTGACGCCTGCGAGTACGTCGGCGTCGGCAGCCTGCCGATCGTGCTCCTGGTCGGGTTGTTCACCGGCATGGTCATGGGCCTGCAGGCGGTCTACGCATTCCGTCAGTTCCAGCTCGAGTCCTTCGCCGGCGGCACCACCGGGCTGGCGCTGGCGGTCGAGCTGGCGCCGGTCCTGTCGGCGCTGATGCTGGCCGGACGCGCTGGCGCCGGCATCGCCACCGAGCTCGGCACGATGCGGATCACCGAACAGATCGACGCCCTCGAGTCGATGGCGGTGTCGCCGCTGCAGTACCTGATCCTGCCGCGCCTGATCGCCGGGATGCTGATGGCGCCGATCCTGTCGCTCCTGTTCTTCATCGTCGGCATGGCCGGCTGCTACTTCATGGCGGTGGTGGTCCACCACGTCGACCACGGCCAGTTCGTCCTGCACACCCGCGACCTGTTGGCCACCAACGACGTCGCGCAGGGCATGATCAAGTCGGTCGTGTTCGGCCTGATCGTCATCCTGATCGGCTGCTACCAGGGCTATAACGCGTCGGGCGGTGGCCGCGGCGTCGGCCTGGGCACGACCCGGGCGGTGGTGTTCGCGTCGGTCGCCGTGCTGATCAGCGACTACTTCCTGACCGACATCCTCCTGCGGGTGATGGCGAGCGACCCGGGGGCGGCGTGACCGTCCCCGGGGCCGAGGCCGATCCGCGCTGGCAGGTCCGGGTCCGCGGCCTGACCAAGTCCTTCGGGACCAAGCTGGTGCTCGATCAGCTCGACCTCGACATCGAGCGCGGCAAGGTCAACGTCATCATCGGCGCGTCGGGCGCCGGCAAGAGCGTGCTCATCAAGCACTTCATGTGCCTCTTGCGCCCCGATCGGGGCTCGATCTTCGTCGACGGCACCGACGTGTTCTCGCTCGGCGGTCAGGCCCTGGCGCGGTTCCGCCGCAAGTTCGGGCTGGTGTTCCAGTTCGCCGCCTTGTTCGACTCGCTGACCGTCGAGGAGAACTGCGCGTTCCCGCTGCGCGAGCACACCAAGCTGTCCAAGGCCGAGATCAAGGGCATCGTCCGCGATCGCCTGGCGGCGCTCGGGCTCGACGGCATGCAGCCGATGTATCCGGGGTCGCTGTCGGGCGGCCAACGCAAGCGGGTCGGCCTGGCCCGAGCCCTGGTCCTCGAGCCGGAGATCTTGATGTTCGACGAGCCCACCACCGGTCTCGATCCGCTGGCCACCCGCAACGTCGACGAGATGATCCTGGCGGTGGTCGAACGGTATAAGGTCACCTCGGTGGTGATCTCGCACGACATGGCCTCGGTGTTCCGCATCGCCGACCGCATCGCGATGCTGCACGAGAAGAAGATCCTGGCCAGCGGCACGGTCGATGAGATCCGCGATTCGCGCGACCCCTACCTCTACGACTTCATCCGCACCTCGGGCGTGGCCGCGGCGGGGGCGCCGTGAGGCCGGTCGCCGCCGGCGTCAAGGTCGGCATCCTGGTGCTGGCGCTCCTGGGCGGCACCTACGCGGTGTGGAAGAGCCTGGGCGCCGATCCGGCCGGATCCGACAACATCACCTTGTGGGCGCGCTTCCGCGACGCCTCGGGCATGCCGGTCGGCTCGAAGGTCGTGGTCGCCGGTCTGCCGGTCGGCGAGATCACCAGCCTCGAGATCGATGGCCGCTACGCCAAGGTCAAGTTCAAGATCCGCCGCGACGTCGCGGTGTGGTCGAGCGCGGTGGTCTTCAAGAAGGCGGCCTCGCTCCTCGGTGACCACTACCTCGAGATCGACCCCGGCAGCGCCGAGGGCGCGGCCGAGACCGGCGAGTTGACCCCGGCCACCCGGCTCGGGTCGGGCGACCAGATCGTCCGGGTGGTCGAGGCGACCTCGCCCGACGCGCTGTTGCGGCGGATCGATCAGAGCCTGCCCAACGTCGACGCGGTGCTCTTGTCGGTCAAGGATCTGTCCGAGGACATGCGCCGGCTGGTCAACGGCCCGATCGCCTCGGTCGCCAACCGGGTCGATGACCTGGTCCAGCGCGAGGCCCAGACCGTCAAGGACATCCTCGAGCGGGCTGACCGGACGATCGCCCGGATCGATCAGATCGCGGTCGACATCCGCGCCATCTCGGGCACCGCCGACGATCGGGTCAAGGCCATCCTCGACAACCTGGACGCCGCCGCCGCCGAGGCCCGCACCCTGGTGGCGACCGCGCGCACCGAGGTCGAGGCCACCGGCGACAAGGTCCGCGAGAAGCTCGATCTGGTCGATCAGGTGATCGCCAGCACCGCGTCGATCACCGAGAAGATCGATGAGGATCGCGGCACGCTGGGGCGGCTGGTCAACGATCCGACGATCGCCGACAACGTCGAGACGATCACCGACGACGCCAAGGGATTCCTCGGCACGCTGTTCCGGATGCAGACCTACGTCGGGCTGCGCAGCGAGTGGAACGTGTTCGCCGGCCTGGCCCGCCACTACCTGTCGGTCGAGCTGCACACTCGCCCGGACAAGTTCTACCTGATCGAGCTCGAGCAGGGGCCGCGCGGCGGCTACCCCGACACGACGCTGGTGTACGACCCGACGGTCGGGAACCAGTGGGTGCGGACCAGCACGATCGCCGACGAGTTCCGGTTCACCTTCCAGTTCGCCAAGCGGTTCGACTGGCTGACCCTGCGCTACGGCATCAAGGAGTCGAGCGGCGGAGTCGGCGCCGACGCCGACCTGCGGTGGTGGGGCCGCGGGCTGCGCATGTCGGTCGACGTCTTCGACGCGTCCTTCGACGACTATCCCCGGGTCAAGCTGGCCGCGGCCTTCGAGCTGATGCGTGGGGTCTACGTCCTAGGCGGCATCGACGAGGTCTTGAACGCGCCCGACACGCTCATGGTCCAGACCGGCGGCGGCGACGTGCCGCTGCAGTTCGAGGAGTACCGGTTCGGGCGCGACGTCTTCGTCGGCGGCATGATCCGGTTCAACGACAAGGACCTGGCGGCGCTGCTCGCGATCGGGGGCGGCGCGCTGTCGGGGCTCGGGGACTAGACGCGGAGACCGAGGCGGAGACGGAGACCGAGACCGAGGCGGAGGCCGAGGCGGAGACCGAGGCCGAGACCGAGGCGGAGACCGAGACCGAGGCCGAGACCGAGGCCGAGGCGGAGACCGAGGCGGAGACCGAGACGGGGGCCGAGACCGAGACCGAGACCGAGCTTCACGCCAGGCGCGGGATGATGCGCAGGCGATAGCCGAAGCGGTGGCGCGACTCGATCAGGTCGCCGATCTCGACCTTGATGAGCGCGCGGCGGACGCGTCGCACGAGCTGCTTGACGTGGTTGTCGCCGGGGTCGCGGGTGTCCCACGACAGGTCGCCGATCAGCTCGGAGGTGCGGACGAAGCCGCGGACCATGTGGGGCTGGTGGGCCTCGTCGGCCATGCGCCGGACCAGGAGCGCGAAGAACTCGAACTGCGTGGCGGTGAGCTGCACTTGCTTGCCGGCGACTTCGACCAGCCCGCCGCCGCCGCCGGTCGGCTCGTGCAGGCGGACGTCGAGGGTCGGCAGGCCGACGTCGGTGCTCTCGCGCTCGAACTCGCCGTCGTCGACCGGCGAGGTCAGGCGATCGCCCGGGCGCAGGGTCGAGCTGAAGGCCGGATCGAGGGTGACCGGCGGCAGGCTGGCGCCGTCGGGGATGAAGTAGAAGCCGACCTGGCCGAACATCACCCGATCGCCCTTCCGCAGGGTCACCGCCTCGTCGATCGTGGCCTCGTTCACCATCGTGCCGTTGGCCGAGCCGAGGTCGCGCAGCGCCCACTGCTTCTTGACCGGATCGATCGACAGGTGGGCGTGGTGACGCGACACCGAACTCTCGAGGATGCTGACCCCAGCGCCCTCGAGCTGTCGGCCGATCAACGTGCGCGCCTCGAGGGGGTGGGGCCGGCCCCAGGGATCGATCAGCACGGCGCCGGTCGGCTTGGCGGTGGTGGTCAAGACCTGCTCTGGCACCAGCCCCAGCGGGCCGGCCACTTCCTCGCGACAGTCCTCACACAGGAGGCCGCTCTCGACGGGATGGCGCGCACAGACCGCACAGTTCATGCCGCCAGCATAAACCAATCTCCTCGACGTGGCGGCCTCGTCGGGCTCACCGGCCCGGGGTGTCCGGATTCGTCGTCGGAGATTCCCCGAAGCGATCACGGTGCGACGGCGAAGCCGCGGCCCGGCTCGGCCGGGAACGGCGTCGCGCGATCGCGGCGGTCGAGCTCGGCCGGGGTCCAGCGCGCGCCGCGCTCGGCGAACAGCGCGACCCCGATCACGCCGACGTTGCGATCGTCGCCGGTGGCGGCGGCGTACGAGCCGGACACCTTGCCGAATCGGAAGGCCGCGACCTCGGCCTCGCTGTGGCGGAAGCCGTCGATCACCAGCTCGCCGTGGGCCTCGACCACGTAGCCGCGCCGATCGAAGCCGGCCGGGCGCCCGTCGATGACGTCGAGCCCATCGACCGAGGCCACGACCTCGAAGCGCGCGCTGGTATGGTTGCGCACCGCGATGCGGTAGCGCGCGCCGTCGCGCGCGGCCAGGAGCGTGCGACCGCCGGCGGTCAGCCCGGGCAGGGGCGCGCCGGCGTCGTCGATCACCGCGATCGCGAGGTCGCCGTCGCCGGCCCAGGTCTCGAGCGGGGCCAGGCCGGTGCCGAGGTGGGCGGCGTGGGCGGCCACGCCCTCGGCGTCGTTGTAGTGCAAGACCGCGGTCGCCCACGGGTTGGCCTCGGCGCGGACGAACGGCGTGGTCGTGATGGGCGACCAGGTGTGCTCGCCCCAGGCGGTGGCCAGGCCAGGGCGCTCGACGGGATCGGGGGCGACGACCGGCGCGACCACCACGTGGGGCGGCGCCACCGGCGACGAGGCGGCCGCGGGTGCGCTCGCCAGCGGCGCCGCGCTCGGGGTGGTGGCGATCGGCGCTGGCCCGCCGCCGCCCGGCGGGTAGCCCGGCGGGCGGGCACCGGCGGCGCACGCGGTGGTGACGAGGAGAGCGAGCGGGAGGGCGGGGAGGCGGATGGGGTGGGGCATGGCGGGTCCTCGCCTTGCCAACGTGGGCCGAGCGCCGGGCTTACGTGGTCCGCGCGCGGCGCCGCGAACGTCTCGTGGCGGCGACTGCGTCGCTCAGCGACCGTGGCAACGCGCGCAGCCGTGGCCGGTCATGCGAAAGGCCGCGACCCCGTCGTGACACGGCGCGCAGGTCGCTTTGCCGGGCGACGGCAGATCGACGACCGCGGCGCTGGCCGCCACCGCGCCGTGGCAGGTGACGCACGGCACCGGCTGACCGTCGTGGGTCCGGTGCGGTCGGTGGCGAAACCGAACTCGCACCGACCACGGCGCCGCCGCCCGCGCGCGATCGCGGTTGGCTTCGCGATCGAGGCCGTGGCACGCGACGCAGGCATCGAGGGGCGGCGCCGGGCCGGTGGCGTCGCCGTGGCAGCCGGCGTCGGCGCACGCGGCGTGGCCGCGCGGCGTTCGCAGCTCGCGGGTCGCGGTCGTGAGCTGATGGCAGCGCTCGCACGCCACGGCGGCGTGACGGGCGTGGGCGAGCTCGACGCCGAACTCCGAGCGCGGGCGCGGCGGCAGCGCCGCGGCCAAGGGGCGCCACGGCTCGGTCGCCAGGTGGCAGGCGCCGCAGATCGTCGGCTTGGTCGCGGTCAGATCGGCGGCGTGGCAGGCCGCGCAGGCGTCGTGATCGGGCGCCAGCGGCTGGCCGCCGCGATCGAGGCGATGGCACGAGGTGCACGTCGGCAGCGGCGCGCGGCGCTCATGGG
The DNA here is from genome assembly GCA_018057825.1 of Kofleriaceae bacterium. Taxonomy (GTDB): domain Bacteria; phylum Myxococcota_A; class Polyangia; order Haliangiales; family Haliangiaceae; genus UBA2376. The sequence continues at coordinate 43,910 of JAGPCY010000018.1, forward strand.
CGCCGTGGTCGAAGCGTTCGATCGGCCGATGGACCGCGTACGGCTCGGTCGGGGCCGCGGTGTGGCAGCGGGTGCACGCGGTGGTCGCGGCGAAGCCGGCGACACCGTCGTGGCAGCCGGCCGGCGTGCAGGTGGCCTTGCCAGGCGTCGGCAGCGCCAGGTCGGCGGTGGCGGCCAGGCCGGCGTGGCAGGTCGCGCACGCGAGCGCGGCGGCGCGCGGCGCGCGGCTGAGATGTCTGCGGTGATCGAAGGCGGCGCCGACCGCGAGCGGCGGCGAGGCCAGGGTCGGCCGCAGGTTCACGCCGGTCCCGGCCGGGTGACAGGCGGCGCACGCGGTCATCGCTGGCGCGGCGGCGCGGCCGTCGTGGCAGGGGGCGCACCGCGCGTGGGGCCGCGGCGCGGCGGCGGTGGTCCCGGGGATCGCGTGGCAGGTCGTGCACGCGGCGGCCTGGTGTCGGGCGTGATCGAACGTCAGGCCGAAGTCGGGGTCGAGCTGGTAGGGCGGAAACGCCACCGCGGGGCGCCGGGCCGCGAGCTGTTCAGCGGGATGGCAGGCGGTGCACACCGCGGCGTCGCTCGGTCGACCGGGACCCGGCGCGGCATGGCAGGCGCCCAGGCACGCGCTGTGACCGGGTCGGCCGATCAGGGCGCCGCGGGCGCCGAGCGGATGACAGGTGGCGCACGCGATGGGATCGCGCCCGCTGACCGCGATCCGGCCGTCGTGGACGATGTGGGCGAAGCCGGTCGGTTGATCGGCGCGGGCCGTCGGCCCCGCGATCAGGGCGACGCCGAGGACGAGCGCGACGATCGCGAGCCGCATCAGTACTGGCCCTCGACCAGGATGCGCAGCGCCTTCAGCCCGGCGATCTCGGGCGCGGTGGCGAAGCGGTTGGTCAGCTCGTAGGTGGTGTGGACGCGCAGCCGCGGGGTGATCCACGCGTCGAAGGCGAACCGGGCACCGCCGTGGATCGTGTCGAGGTCGAGGGGTTCGGTCAGCTCGTGCTCGCTGTCGGCGATGCCGTCGTCGCGGTACAAGAGCGCGTGGCGGGTGCGCCGGGCGTAGATCTCGGCGGTGGCCGAGAACTTGCGGGCGCCACCGGTGAAGCGGGCCGCGACGCCGCCCTCGAACAGCGAGCGCTCGCCGATGTGCTCGCCGGTCGCGGGCAGCGGCAGGGCGTGGCCCTCGAGATCGATGAGCTGCTCGGCCGGCACCGCGTCGGTGCGCGCGTAGATCCGCCCCAGGCCCGACAGCGTGAGGCCGAGGGTGCGCCGCAGGCGCATCTCGACCGCGCTGCCGCCCTCGAGCCAGCCGGGGCTGGTGCGGGTCGGGGCCTGATCGTCGTCGCGCTCGTCGAGCGCTGCGCCGCCGAACAGCAAGGCGTCGATGTTGTCGAGCAAGACCGTGCCGGCTCGCACCCGCACGGTCGTGCGCGCGGTCGGAGGTCCGAGATCGAGGTAGCGGCGCGGCTGGGTCGGATCGTTGTCGCTGACCCGCTCGTAGTCCCACAGCCAGTCGGCGCGCTTGCGGCTGGTGGCCTCGATCGCCAGGCGAGTCTCGTCGGAGACGCGGATCCGCAGGGTGGCGCGGTGGTGGGCGATCGCGTCGTCCTTGATCCGCGACACCGCGCTCAGGTCGACGTCGGGGCGCGGCCGCCAGTCGATCGCGACGTCGGCGTGGGTGTGGCCGGCGTAGCGCAGGCCGCGCGCGCGCGCGGTCAGGGCGCGTGGACCATCGACGAGCGGGATCCGCAGCTCGCCGCCGAGCACCAGCCCGCGGGCGTCGGCGGCGCGGACCTCCGACGCCCAGTCGGGCACGCGCGAGCCGAGGTAGGCGGCGACGTGCAGGCCGCGCGGCGCCCAGCTCACCCACAGACCGTCGAGGTGGACCGGTGCCGGGCCGTAGACGAACTGCCGGCCGGCCCGGAGCGCCAGGGTCCGTAGGGCGCCGGTGGCGACCAGCTCAGTGGCGTCGGCCCACGCCGCGCGCACCGCCAGCGGATCGACCCGGTCCCAGGTGTCGACGATCGGCGCCCGGGTCCCGACCGCCGGGCGCAGCCGGAACTGCGACGCCAGGTAGGTCGCGACGCTGGGCGCGATCAGGCCGCGGGTCGACAGGAACAGCGCACCGAAGCCGTAGGCGCGGGCCGGGTTGAAGTCGGCGCCCGCGGTGTAGACCGAGCCGCCGATCGTCGTGCCGGTGGCCGGGCTGTCGCCGGCGCGGTTGCGCAGGCCGGCGCCGTCGATGGCCATGCCGAGCGAGAGCTGGGCCGACAGCCGCGGGGGCGGGGCGGTCGGCGCGGCGGTGGCCGGGGCGCGACGCGGCCGCGGTCGAGGGCGGCGCGGGGGCGGCGGCGTGGTCGTCGGCGACGGTTGCGGCGGCTGGGCCCGCATCGCCAGGTGGCGCGGCGTGGTCGGGACCTCGACGGTCGGCGGCAGGCCGGGCTGGGCCACCGCGGCCACCGGCGCCAGCGCGGCGAGCACCGCCCACCCGGTCCGACTCACGGCGGGCTCCCGTGGCAGCGCGCGCAGTCGCGCGCGGGATCGTGGCAGGTGAGGCACTTGCCGAGATCCTGGCGCGCTTGATCGCCGTGCTCGGCGGCGTCGAAGCCCATGACGCCGTGCGAGCGCGGGCGCTGTTGGTGGCAGGCGGTGCAGGTATCGGCGACGTGGCAGGTCGCGCACCGATCTCGATCGACCATGGCCGAGGCCCCGTGATCGACCTCGCGCCACGCTAGCGTGTGATCGGTCGGACGCATGGTCTGGTGGCACTCGTCGCAGGCGTTGACCGCGCTGCCCGACATCAGGCCGTGGCAGCTCGCGCACCGTCGCGGGTCCGCCGCCTCGCTGGCGTGATCGCGGCGAAACGCCAGCGTGTGGGTCGCGGGGCGCTCGGTGGCCGGCAGGTGCGATCGCGGCGCGAGGGCGCCGAAGGTCAGCGAGATCTCGGTGTGGCAGGTCTCGCAGATCCGCATCCGCTTGGTGGTCGGGACCCGCGCGGGATCGTCGTGGCACGCCACGCACGCCGCCAGCGGTGGGGCCGGGAGGCGTCGGTCGGCGTCGTCGGCGCCGCCGCCCAGGTGGCAGGTCGAGCACCGCACCGCGGCGCCGCGGGCGTCGGTGGCATGGCGACCGTGATCGAACCGGACGTCGCGCACGATCAGGCGGCGCGGCGTGCGCGCGGTCGCGCCGGCGACGTGGCAATCGGCGCACCGCGACATGGCCGGGGCCTCGGGCAGGCCGACCTCGTCGGCGTGACAGCGAGCGCAGGCGCGATGGCCAGCGGTGGTCGGGCGGCCGGCGCCGTCGACCTCGTGACAGTCGGCGCACGCGACGTTGAACCCGACCGCGGCCTCCATCGCCGGGCGATCGAGGTGGACGGCGTGCGAGAAGCGCGACGGCTCGGCGCGCACGCCATCGGTGGCCGGGTAGGCCCGCAGCGGCGACGGCGTGGCGCCGGTGGGATCGACCGCGACGTGACAGACCCGACACAGCGGGCCCGGGTCGGTGACGAAGGCGGCCCGGTGGCAGCCGGCGGCGTCGCACGCGGCGTGGTCGTCGGCGCCCGGCATCCGGACCTGGCCGCTCGTGGCCGCGACCTGATCGTGGCACGGCGTGCATCCGAGCTCGCGGTGGGCGCCGTGGGGAAAGCGATCGGGCTCGGCGGTCGGGGCCAGCAGCGGCGTCGGCGCGGCGTTGCGGCAGGCGAGCACCGCGCACGCCAGCGCGGCGATCGCCAGCGACCACGCGCGCGGCAGGCCCATGGCCCCGACGCTACCGCAGGTCGGACCCGGCGCGGTCGTCGGCGGCGGCGATCGCGTCCAGATCGGCCGCGGTGACGAAGGGGTGCCCCGGGCCCAGGGCGACCGCCCCGCGCCGTCGGCTGGCCGGGGCGTGGGGCCGCCAGCGGTAGATCGCGAAGGCCGGCGCGTCGACGGGGGTGTAGCGGGCGACGGTGAGCGCGCCGCCGAGAGCCGCCGGCGGTCCGTAGCGATCGTCGTCGGCGTCGACGGCGTGGACCACGACCGCGCCGGCCGGCGTGACCAGGCCGGCCGCCCGCGCCCACAGCGTCGCGAGCAAGGCCGCGCCGTCGTCGGCGACGTGCCACGCGGTGGCCGGGGCGCCGTCGGCGCGCTCGCGCGGGATCGGCGCGTTCAGCGTGATCAGGTCCCACGGCCCGTCGGCGGTGGCGACGCCGTCGACCTCCGCCACCGCGACGTCATCCCGACCGGCCAGCGCCAGGCCGAGGCGGGCCAGGGCGAGGGCGCGCGGCGCGCGATCGGTGGCCCGCACCGCGGTGCCGCGGCGGCCCAGGGCCAGCGGCGCGGTCGCCGGGCCGGTGCCCACGTCGAGCCAGCGGTCGGGGCGCGCGCCGCCGAGGGCGCCGACCAGGTGCAGCGACGAATCGTCAGGCCACGGCACCCGGTCGGGCTCGAGGCCGGGGCGATCGCACACGACCAGGCCCAGGCCGACCGGGGCCAGGCGCAGCCGCGGCGTGGCCAGGGTCGCGGTCAGCTCGACCAGGCCGAGGTGCTCGGCCGCCGCGACCGCCGGGCCGCCGAGGGCGCGCTCGAGCGGGGCCCGCGGCACCGGCTGGCCGGCGCACCAAAGCCAGATCGGCGCGGCCGCCGGCGGCGGCGCGGCGGGCGCCGGCCGGGTCACGCGGGCGATCGCCGGCACCGCCGAGGCGCCGAGGCAGGCCAGGGCGGCGCGCGGCGTCAGCCACGGCGCGAGGGCGCGGCCGAGGTCGGCCGCGCCGATCACGGGCGGCCGAGCTGGTGGCGCGCCATGTCGTACTCGAAGAACAGCACCAGGTTCGACGCCACGACGTCCTCGAGGAGGGCTCGGCGCGCCTGGTCAGTCGGGCCGGTCAGGACCGCGGTGTAGTAGGCCAGCTCGGTCTGGCGCGGCCGGGTCCGGGCGCGCTCGGACAGCTCGGCGGGGGTGCGGCGGCCGCTCGCCAGCCGCGCGATCTCATCGTACCAGAGCGGCCCGTCGCGCTCGGCCAGGTAGGCCTGGGCCTGGGGATCGGTGTCGCCGAGCCGGCGGCTGGCGGCGAGGATCCACAGCGCCATGTAGACCTTGTAGTAGTCGCCGATGCGGTTGGACGCCAAGGCCTGGTAGAAGAGGTCGCGGGCGTCGCCGAACCGATCGTGTAGCAGCAAGAACGCGACCGACTGGATATGGGTGTCGGCGCCGTCGGGGTCGGCCTCGCTGGCGGTGGTGATCAGCTCGACGCCGTCGTCGGGTTTGTCGAGGGCCCAGAACAGCTTGCCGCTCTCGACCAGGCGCTCCCCGGCCAGGTTGGGGGGCAGCTCGACCCGGCGCCCGAGGTCGGCCCACAACCCGAGCGCGGCGACGTAGTGATCGCGGGCCGCGGCGGTGGCGCCCGCGGCGTCCGCGGCGTCGCCGGCCAGGCGCAAGAGCTTGGCGCGCGCGTACAGCTCCGCCGGGCGGTCGCCGGGCAGGCCGATCGCGCGCTCGAACCAGGTCCGGGCCTGGCCGGCCTGGCCGGTCTTCAGCGCGATCGTGCCGAGCATCTCGAGGGCCTCGATCGTCGGTGCCACCCGGACCGACTCGGTGAGCGCGGCGCGCCCGGGCGCGAGCTCGCCCTGGCTCACCAGGCCGCGGCCGTAGACCGCGAGGAGCTGGGCCCACCGCACGTCCCAGTCGTCGCCGGGCTGGGCCTTTCGCAGCTCGGCGATCAACGTCCGGCCGCCGGCCAGGCAGTCGGCGGCGGCCGCCAGCCGACCGGCGAAGACCAGGCGACCGAGGCGCTCGCGGTAGAGCGCGAGCAGGCGGTCGGCGACCTCGCGATCGTCGGGGACCCGGGTCAAGACCGCGCGCAGGAGCGCGGTCGGCCGGGCCACCTCGTCGAGCTCGATCGCGGCCAGCGCGGCCGCCGTCGCCAGGGTCGGGTCGTCCGGAAACCGGACGAGTCCATCGAGGGCGATCGCCAGGGCGGCGCGCAGCCCGGTCTCGCGGTCGGTCTGATCGTCATCGGCGCGCACCGCCTGGGCGAGGGCGGCCCAGGCGGCGGGGTCGGCGGTGGGCGCGGCGACCGCGGCCGCGGCGCGATCGAGGGCGCGATCGCGCCCGAACCCGCGCAGCCCGGCCAGGGTGCCGGCGATCCGATCGGCGCCGCGGTTGGCCGCGAGGGCGACCGCGACCTCGCGTCCGGCGTCGAGCGCGGCGCGCAGCGCCGGGTTGGCGGCGTCGAGGCCGCGGCCGGTGGCGACCGCGGCGTCGGCCCGGTTGGCCCGCTCGATCACCAGGCCGACGTAGCGATCGACCAGCTCGGGCGCCAGCCCGCGGCTGATGATCGGCGCCAGGGTCGCGATCGGCCCGCCGCCGCGGCCGAGCTCGCCGACCCGGGCCACGATCGCGGCGTCGGTGAACGCCAGGATCTGATCGAGCTCCTCGCGATCGTCGGCGGCGTGGGTCGGGTCGACCGCGGCCCGCACGACCAGCACCAAGGCGGCCTCGCGATCGGCGCCGCCGCGGGCGAACCCGGCGCGGGCGCGCTCGAGGCGCGTGGCCAGCTCGGGGACGTCGCCCAGCTCGGCCAGCCCGCCGGGATCGCCGCGGTACAGATCGGCGAGGCCGAGCACCAGGGCGGCGGCGCGATCGAGGCGGCGGTTGCCGATCGCCCGATCGAGGCGCTCGACCACCACCGCCGCCAGCTCGCGGCGCAAGGCGGTCCGCGCGGCGCCGACCGGCAGCGCGATCAGGGCGTCGGCGCGTTCGGCGAAGTCGAGCTCGTCGGCCAGCTCGTAGGGGGCGTCGACCGGCGGCGGCGGCGGCGCCGCCGGGCGGTGGGGCCCGCGACAGGCGAGGGCGGCGAGGACGACGAGCGCTGACAGGAGCCGCACCCCGACAAGGTAGCACCGCTACCCTCGCGCCCGCGCGGCGCCCTGGTACATTGCCGCGCGGAGGAGATTTCGCCTTGTCCCAATCGACCGGAATCGTGGTCCAGAAGTACGGCGGCTCGTCGGTCGCCGATGTCGACAAGATCCGCTTGGTCGCGGCCCGGATCGCGCGCACCAAGGCCGCGGGCAAGAAGGTGGTCGTGGTGGTGTCGGCGATGGGCAAGACCACCAACGCCCTCATCGACAAGGCCAAGCAGGTCAGCCCGTCGCCGTCGCGCCGCGAGCTCGACATGCTGCTCACCTGCGGCGAACGCGAGGCCATGGCGCTCCTGGCGATGGCGGTCACCGAGCAGGGCCTCGAGTCGATCTCGTTCACCGGCAGCCAGGCCGGCATCATGACCAACGATCGCCACTCCGGCGCCCGCATCCTCGAGGTTCGGCCGTTCCGCATCGAGGACGAACTCGATCGCGGCAAGGTGGTGATCGTCGCCGGCTTCCAGGGCGTGTCGTACAAGCGCGAGGTCACCACCCTCGGCCGCGGCGGCTCCGATACCACGGCGGTCGCGCTGGCCGCGGCCCTGCGCGCCGACTACTGCGAGATCTGCTCGGACGTCGACGGCGTCTACACCGCCGATCCGCGCGTGGTCGGGGCCGCCGAGCTGCTCCACGCGATCAGCCACGACGAGATGCTCGAGCTCGCGGCCCAGGGCGCCAAGGTCCTGCACGACGCCTCGGTCGAGTTCGCGCGCCGAAGCGGCATCGCGCTGTACGCCCGCGCGACCAACAAGGACGGTGGCGGCACCCGCATCGACTGGAGCCCGGAGCGCGAGCGCCAGGTCGCGGCGGTGACCGGCCAGGCCGCGTTGGTGCGGCTGCGCGCCTCGGGCGGCGCCGCGGTCGAGAACGCCCTGCAGATCCTGGAGGCCGCGTCGATCCCGCTCACCCACCTCGACCTCGAGGGCAAGGAGCTGCGCGCGTGGTTCACCACCGCCGACGTGCCCGACTGGTCGGCGGTGAAGAGCAAGCTCGAGAACGTCCTGGGCGCCGCGATGGAGCTGGGCGAGGAGGGCGCGGTGACCATGGTCGGCCACGGTATCGGCGGCAACCCTGGGATCATCGTCCGCGCCCGCGCCACCGCGATCGCGGCCGGCGTGCCGCTCAACGCGGTCAGCGTCTCGCCGCTGCGCATCACGCTGTGGTGCGACCGGCCCCACGTCGACGACCTGACCCGGGCCCTGCACAAGGCCTTCGTCGAGTCGTGATCGCCGACGCCTTGGCGCGCCTGATCCCGATGCTGGGTCGGGCCCAGCGCGGACGCCACCTGTGGCGCGCCGATCGGCCCCTGGTCTGGGCCCACCGCGGCGTCAGCGCCCACGCCACCGAGAACACCCTGGCGGCCTTCGCGCTGGCCGCCGACCACGGCGCCGACGGCGTCGAGTTCGACGTCATGGGCTGCGCGTCGGGCGAGGTCGTGGTCTGCCACGACGACGATCTCGGTCGCCTGGCCGGGCGCTGGGACCGGGTCGAGCACCTGCCGTGGTCGACGCTCCGGGCCATCCCGCTGCGCGGCGGCGGCACGGTGCCACTCCTGACCGAGGCCCTCGAGGCCACCGGATCGCTCCTGGTCAATGTCGAGCTGAAGAGCGTCCACCCCGGGCGGCCGTCGCCGATCCCGGCCGCGGTCGCGGCGATCCTCGCCGAGCGCGGCGTCCGCGATCGGGTGGTGGTGTCGTCGTTCGATCCGGTGGCGCTGTGGCAGTTCCACCTGGCGGCGCCGACCGTGCCGCTCGGCTTCCTGTTCGAGCTCGACGTGCCGGCGCCGTGGCGGGCCATCGGTGGCCTGCTCGGCGCGTCGTCGCTCCACGTCCAGCACGAGCTGTGCGAGCCGGCGGCGATCGCGGCGTGGCGGGCCCGCGGCTTCGCGGTCCACGCCTGGACCGTCGACGATCCAGCGCGCCTGGCGGCCTTGGCGGCGGCTGGGATCGACGGCGTGTTCTCTAACGACCCGCGGGCGGCGCGGACGGCGCTGGCGACGGCGGCGGCGTCGTCGTCGTCGCCGTCGTGATCTCGGCGCGGATCGAGAACGTCTGATCGCCGCGTCGGACCGCGAGCTCGATCGCGGCCGCGGTGCGCAGCTCGGCCCACAGCGCCGCCAGGTCGGGTGGGCTCTCGAGGGTGCGGCCGTTGACCGAGGCGATCACGTCGCCGGCGGCCAGATCGAGCACCGCGAAGCGCCGCCCGTCGCCGAGCAGGCGGACGAGCTGCCAGCCGGCGAAGCTGCCGTCGGGGCGGACCGCCGCGACCTCGATCCCGCGCAGGAGCTCGCCCGGGCCGGCGTCGAGGACGCGATCGAGCTCGGCCCGGCTGACCGTCGTGGCGCGCAGGCCGCGGGGCGGTGGACCGGCGTCGGGCGTCGGCGGGCCGGCGTCGACCGGCGCGCTGGCCCAGGCCCGCGGATCGTCGACGTCGAGCGGCGACGCCGGATCGACCTTGGGGCCGCACGCGGCGGCGGCCACCGCCAGGGCAGCAAACCAGGGCAGGCGCATGGCCTGACGCTGGCGCGCCCGATCCTCGCGCGCAAGTTTTCGTCGGCGGCGCGGGTGGACCCGCGTCGACTACAGGGCCGCGACCGCGGCGACGATCGCGGCGGTGACCGCGTCGAGGTCGGCCTCACCGTCGAGGACGACGATCCGCTCGCCGGCCTCCGCCAGCGCGGCCATGACCGCGTCGTAGCCGGCGGCGACCCGGCGCTGCATCGCGATGGCCTCGAACAGCTCCTCGGTCCGGCCGGCGGCGACCCGACGGGCCGCCGCGACCTCGGGCGCGACCCGCAGGAACAGGGTCAGATCGGGGCGGCGCGCGCGCTGGTTCAAGGTCGTGATCCACGTCCGCTCGGCGCCGGTGCCCTGGTAGGCCAGCGACGAGTGGTAGTAGCGATCCGAGATCACCAGGGTGCCGGCCGCCAGGGCCGGCTCGATCTCGCGCTGGAGGTGGTCGACGCGGTCGGCCGCGAACAGGAGGCTGAAGGTCGCCTGATCGATCGCCTGATCGGCGATGGCGTGGCCCCCGGTCAACATCTCGCGGATCAGGCGGCCGATCGGCCCGTCCGACGGCTCGCGGGTGACGTGGCAGCGCCGGCCGTCGGCGGTCAGGGCCGCGGCCAGCCGGCGGGCCTGGGTGGTGGTGCCTGCGCCGTCGAGGCCTTCGAGGACGACCAGCTTGCTCATCGCGCCGACCATCGCAGGGCCGCGCGGTCGGCGCAATCGCTCACCGCGGTGCGAAGCGGTAGTGCGCGACCAGCCACTCGCTGCCGTCGCGGAACCCGAACAGCTCGGCGCACGCCAGGAAGAACACCCGCCAGCGGTGGTAGCGCTGGCGGCCGAGCGCACCGCCGCCGAGCACCTCGATCGCCTCGGCGCGGGCGCGGTCGAGGTTGGCCAGCCAGGCCAGCGCGGTCCGCGCGTAGTGGGTGCCGTCGAGGCGCCAGGCGTCGTCGAGGCGGAGCGGCGTCGCCACCGTCGGCAGGAGCGCCACCGACGGCATGATGCCGCCAGTGAAGAACTCGCGCGCCATCCAGTCCGACGGCCCGCGATCCTCGTAGGTGTAGGCCAGCGCGCGGTGGGCGAAGACGTGGACGAACAGCCGGCCGTCGTCGGCCAGCCAGCCGGCGATCCGCTCGAACAGCGCCCGATGGTTGCGGACGTGCTCGAACATCTCGACCGAGACGATGCGATCGAAGCGCCCGGGCGCGGCGATGGTGTTGATGTCGCCGGTGACGATCGTCAGGTTGGTCAGGCCGCGCTCGCGCGCGACGCCGGTGATGTAGGCCCGCTGGCTGTGGGAGTTCGACAGCCCGACCACCCGGGCGCGCGGGTAGCGCGCCGCCGCCCACAGCGCGAAGGCACCCCAGCCGCAGCCCAGGTCGAGGATGGTCTGGCCGTCGGCGAGCTGGGCGCGCTCGGCGGTGAGCGCCAGCATCGCCGCCTCGGCCTCGGCCAGGGTGGTGGCGCCGGGCGGCCAGTAGCCGCTCGAGTACTTGCGATGAGGCCCGAGGCACAGGGCGTAGAACGCCGCCGGGACCTCGTAGTGCTGGGCGTTGGCGGCCTCGGTGTCGATCGCGATCGGCGCCGCGGTCAGCTCGGCCAGGAGCGCCCGCTGACGGGCCGCGGTCGCCGCCGGGCCGCCCCGGGTCTCTTTGCGCAGCCGAGCCGCGCACACCGCGCGGATGCCCAGCCGCAGGAGCGGTGTCGGCAGCCAGCCGCGATCGACGGCCTGTTCGATCGCGGTCATCGAAGCGGCTCCCGGTGAGGCAGCTGGTCGGCGTGGAGGCGCACCATCACGACTGCCTATCGGACGCCGGCCGGGCCGGCATGGTTACGGCCGGTCGACGGTCGCGGCGCCCGCGGCCATCACGGCTCGCGGGGCAAGATCGCGACGTAGGAGTGCGGCGCGCGCTCGACCAGCACCACCCGGTCGGGGCCAGCCTTGGCGAGGAGCGGATACCACGGCTCGCCCTGGTACAGCTCGTTGTCCTCGATCTGCTCGGGGCGAAACAGGTCGAGCTCGACGAAGCGTCCGCCGGTGGCGCGATCGACGTCGAGGGCGTAGCTCCACTCGCGGGTCGAGCGCGGCGGGTACAGATCGTTGTGCAGGGCGCCGCCGTAGACCAGGATCAGGGGCCGGGTCTCCTGGCGCTCATCGCGATAGCGGACCGCGCTGGCGGTGATCCGGCCGAGCTCGCGCGTCACCAGGCCCAGCAGGCGCTCGCCGTCGACGCCGTCGGCGGTCACCGCGGCCGCCAGGTCCTCGCAGGTCAGGCGCATCGCGTGGGCGGTGATCGCGTTGGCCTTGGTGATGCCGAACAGGTTGGTGATGTGCTGGGCCGTCGCCGCCGGCCGCCGCATCGACTGCTCGATCTGCCGGGTGTTCTGAGCCGCGGTCGCGCACCCCGGCGCCATGGTCCAGGTCTCGAGCACCAGATCGCTGACCTGGGTCGCGACCGGCGGCAGGAGCTCATCGGCGAATCGGACCAGCGCCGGCCGCGCGGTGGCCGCGCGATCGGTGCGCTCGTGGAGCTCGCCGATGCCGACCACCCGGGGCTGATCGCGGAGCACCAGGGCGATCGCGCTGGCCAGGTCGCGATGGATCGTGTGGCGGGCGACGAAGCCGGCCAGGGGATCGCCGGCCGGGACCGCGGCCCGCTGCGCCACCACCGCGGCCGCCACCGGCCGGGCCACCGCGACGCGATCGTCGCAGCCGAGGACCGCGACCGCGGCGAGCGCGAGGAGCGGGCGCATGGGCGGCATGGTCGCATGGACAACCGCGCCGCGGTCGGGTTGCCACAAAGTGCCCGGGGCATCGCCCGCGGCCGGGCCCGCTTGTTACAGTCCGGCTATGGCCCCGCGCCCCGAACACCTGCGACTGGTCCAGCTGTTCCGCGGCTTCACCGACGACGAGCTGGCCGGGGTCGCGGCGCTGTTCGAGCCGGTGGTGCCCCGCGACGGCGGCACGGTGTTCGAGACCGGCGAGCCGGCCACCGAGCTGTACCTCCTGACCCGCGGCGAGGTCACGCTGGTGCGTCCGGCCGACGACACCTACCGCCTGCGGCCGCCGGCGTTGATCGGCGAGCTGGGCGCGTTGACCGGCCTGCCGCGGTCGTGTCGCGCGGTCGTGGCCGGCGAGGCCGAGCTGTATCGCCTCGAGGCCGCGCGCCTGCAGCGCCACTTCGCCGACAACCAGGAGCTCGGCGTCCGCTTCCTCGCCAACCTCCTCGAGGTGGTCGCGGACAAGGTCCACCGCGACCAGCGGCGGATCGGCGACATGCGCCAGAACCTGGTGCGGACCCAGAAGCAGCTCAAGCACATCCGGGAGCTCATCCTCGAGAGCCCGGAGAGCCCGCTGTCGCAGCCGATCCACGACGCGGTCGAGGACCTGATCACCCACAATCGCCGCGTCAACTACCGCGTCGAGCCCCCGACCGCGGCCACGGCGCGCTTCCGCCTCGACGCCGGCACCGCCGAGGTCATCGAGCTGTCGCGCACCCACGTCTCGGTGACCTGGCCGGGCCGCGCCGCGCCGGTGGTCGGCGACTGGCTCGCCGGGGTGCTCGATCTCGGGGGCACCGAGCTGCCGGCCAGCGGCAAGGTCATCCGCGTCGACGGCAAGCGCGTCACGATCGAGCTCGATCTGTTCATCGACGAGTTCGCCCACATCCTCGAGGGCTACCTGACCCGGGTCCAGCTCCTCGATATCCTGGTGTAGGCGAGGGCGGGGGGACGGAGGCCGGGGCGGGGACCGAGGCGGAGACCGAGGCGGAGACCGAGGCGGAGGCGGAGACCGAGGCCGAGACCGAGACCGAGGCCGAGACCGAGGCCGAGGCCGAGTCCGAGGTCGAGGAGGATGGCCGAGGAGGATGGCCGAGGAGGATGGCCGAGGAGGATGGCCGAGGAGGATGGCCAAGACGATCTCGAGCCCCCGAAAGCCGAACGGCCGGTCCCGCGGTGAAGCGGAGACCGGCCGAGGGAGCGCGTGGCGCCGAGACTACTTCTGCGAGACCTTGCCGCTGTCCGCCTTGGGCTGCTCGGCCGGCTTGGGGGCCGGGGCGGGGGCGGGCGCCTTGGGGGCGGGCTTGGGCGCCTCGGCCTGCTTGGCGTCCTTGTTCTCCTTCTTTTCGACCTTGGCGTTCTCCTCGTGCGGGCACGCGACCGCGACCGAGGTGACGAAGCAGAGCGAGACGATGGCGGCGAGGATGGTCTTCATGACGCGCAGTCTGGCATGGACGCCGTGGCTCGCCAAGCCTGGATCACGGGCCGGCCGCGCGGCGCGCCGCGTCAGCGCCGCCGACGGATCCGGCCGGCGTTGTGGCGCTCGAGGAAGTCGCCGATCGCGTACAGCCGATCGCGGAAGGCCCGGCGATGATCCCAGCCGGCGAAGTAGGCGGGATAGCGCTCGGCCAGCTCATGGATCGGGTGCTCGTGGAGCCGGCCGGCGACCTGGGCGCAGTCGGCCTCGAGCTGGGCCTCGTCGAGCTCGATGGCCGGCAGCTCGATCGGCGAGCTCGGCCCGACGGTCAGATCGACGACGTCGGTGTAGTCGTTGGCGGCGCTGACCCGGGCGTTGAGCGGCGTCAGGCCGAAGTGCCGCTCGAGGTGGGCCAGGGCCGAGCAGTGATCGCGCACGACGCTCGAGACCCCGGCGGCGACGTGGGGGCCGATCACCAAGGTCGGCACCCGGAAGCCGAGCTGCTGGAAGCCCGGGCGCTCGTCGGGCACCGTCGGCGGCGGCACGTGATCGTAGAAGCCGCCGTTCTCGTCGTAGGTGATGATGAGGAGCGTGCGGTCCCAGCGCGGCGAGGCCGCCAGCGCGACGTAGACCGAGGCCAGGAACTGCTGGGCGTAGGCCGGGTGCAGCGGCGGGTGGTCGTCGTTCACGTCGAAGCCCGGGTCGAGATACGTGACCGGGGCGAGCCGGCCGTTGGCGGCGTCGGCCAAGAAGTCGTCGTAGAGGAACAGGCGTCCGGTCTTGTCGAGGCTGGTGAGCAGCGCGATCACCGGCAGCGTGCTGTAGTAGTAGCGCCAGTCGACCCCGGCCTCGTCGAGGCGGTGGTGGATGCTGGGCCAGCTCACGCCGCCCGGCGGCACCTCGTTCACCATCAACCCACCGGAGGTGCCGGTGTGCCAGTACAGGCGATTGGGCCAGGTCGGCCCCATCACCGAGCAGAACGACCGATCGCACACCGCGTACCGATCGGCCAGGGCCCAGGTCACCGGCGCGTGGGCCCGGGTCAGGTATTGCATCGGGTGGCGGTAGCTCGTGGCGCCGCCGTAGCGGCGCTGGTGCGCCGTCACGAAGCCGCTGTTGCCGCCGCCGGCGAACGCCTCGTGGGCGCTGTCCCAGCTATGGGGCGGATCCGGCACACACATCGCGCCTAGCTCGGCCGGGTAGGGGGCGATGGCCGCGCCGTCGAGGCCGAGGTTGGTCATGCCCGTCGCCAGGCCGTCGCCGCCCAGCCCCTCGAGGGCGCGGGCGCCGAGCAGGTGATCGTAGGAGCGGTTCTCCATCATCACCAGGACGACGTGGTCGATGCCGGGGGGCAGCGCGTCGTCGCCGCCACATCCGGGCAAGACCCGACCGGCGGCGGTGGCCCCGGCCAGGGCCCCCATCGTGCGTAGCGCGTCGCGACGGTTCATCCCCTGAGCCTACGCCAGGCCGACGACGGCGCCGAGCCCACTCGGTGACGGCCGAGCGACGATCGCGTCGCGGTCGGCGCGCCGGTGGAAAACCGAGACATCGATGTCGTGGCCGCGGCGCGGCGGGGTCATGATCGCGAGGCGGTCTCGCGAGTTCGATGGATGGCGTAGGGGTTGCAATCTCGCGTCCTCATGCGCCTGCGCTCGCTCGTCCTCGTCGCCGCGGTCAGCGCGACCGGGTGCCTACCGGCCAAACGCCCGCCGATCTATCGCGTCGACCAGCACTACGCGATCGACCTTGGGCCGGCCGAGATCCACGGCCACCCCGACGCGGCGCGCGCGTTCGCCGACGCCACCACCGTCGCCTTCGTGCCGCCCGCCACCTGTGCCGTCGACGTGGCGATCGAGGTCGACGTCGACGTCGAGGCGGCGCCGGCCCCGGCCGCTCTGGTGTGCGCCTCCGCGGTCGCGCGCCTCGAGGCCGCCGCGCTTCGGGCCGGTCTGAACGTCGTGACCTGGCGCGCCCTCGCCGGCGACGCGCCGATGGTCGAGCGCGCCGCTGCCGCCGGCGTCGACGTCTTGTTCGTGCTCGATGAGCTCACCGCGGGTGTCCCGCCCCACGAGCTCTACGGCGCGGCGACCACCGCGGTCGCGAGCGAGCGCGACGGCCACGCGGTCGCGCTGCGCGATCCGGGGTCGGTCGCGGCCCGCTGCGCCGCGGCGCTGGCGCCGGCCCTGGCGCCCGAGCTGGCCGTGGTGCTCGACGCGCAGCTGGTCGAGGTCGCGACCGGACGGGTGCTGTGGACCTATCGCCGCACGCAGCACCCGGCCGGGGCGCTGCCCGCCTTGCAGGTCAGCCGTCGCTACACCGCGACCGTCGGCGCCCGCCCCGAGGGCGTGGCCGACTGGAAGGTCATCACCGGCTCGATCGGCGTCAGCCTGGGGGCGCCGGTCCTGCTCGCGACGAGCATCGTCGACACCGCGGGCGACGCCGACCCACCCGACGCGCTGTACGGCGCCGGGATCGCCCTCCTCGGGTACGGCATCTACAGCCTGGTCACGATGAACGACGACGCCCACTGGCGCTATGGCCGACCCGACGACGTCGTGTGCCACCCGCACAACGCCACGCTCTTCGACGAGCTGTCGGCCCGGGACTGGCCCCTCGCGGCGCCGAGCTGCGACGGGCGCTGCCGCCGCGCCCTCGATCAGGTCGACGCCGCCGTCGCCGATCTCTTCGCCCACCTCGCCCACCTGCGCGCCGCCGCGCCCCCGTGAGCCCCGCCCGATCCGGACCTCTGGGTGGGCGACCCGTCCGCGACGCGGACGGGGGAGGGTCTATTGGAGGACACCACCCACCCGCGCAGCAGCAGACAGCGGCAGAAGCAACGGAGGTCGCCCGACCACGTCGGCGAGATCACCGACGACCCTCCCGCGATCCGGACCTCTGGGTGCCTCGAGGGAGGGGGGCCCGTCCGCAAATGCGGACGGGGGAGGGTTCTTCGGTGGTCACCACCCTCGGAGGTGCATGCAGACAGCGACGGCGTTCAAGCCGTTCACTGCTCTCGCGAATGCTGGGGGGAGGGTTTGTTGGAGGACACCACCCACCCGCGCAGCAGCAGACAGCGGAAGAAGCAACGGAGGTCGCACCACCACCGCCGGCCAGATCACCGACGACCCTCCCGCGATCCGGACCTCTGGGTGTCACGAGGGAGCGCGACCTGTCCGCAACGCGGACGGGGGAGGGTTTGTTGGAGGACACCACCCACCCGCGCAGCAGCAGACAGCGGCAGAAGCAACGGAGGTCGCCCCACCACCGCCGGCGAGATCACCGACGACCCTCCCGCGATCCGGACGTTATGGGAGGGGGGCCCCAGCGAATGCTGGGGGGAGGGTTTTTACGAAAAACCCTCCGGGATCAAAACAGCGTCGCGATCCACGCCGCCACGACCCACATCCCGATCGCGGTGCCAAGGCCCGAGGCCAGGGCGACGATCAGGATCCGCGACACCGGGTTGCGCCAGTAGCCGCGCCACGTCGTGACGTCGTCGGGGAGGCGCTCGCAGTCCTTGACCGTGGGCTTGCGCAGCCAGGCCTCGACCACGCCGACCACCATCGCGGTCCCGAGCAAGGGATGGATCGCGGCGATCGGCGCGACCACGATCGCGGTCAGGATCGACAGCGGTCGACCGCCGGCGACCAGCGTGAACACCCCGGCGCCGATCGAGGTCGGCAAGATGATCGCCTTCAGCACGGTCGCGACGTCGACGTCGTCGGAGTAGAACGCGCCCCACACCAGGGCGAACACCAAGAACGCCGGGATCGCCCACTTGACGAGCGTCCACAGGAGCGACGGCTTGGGCAGGGCGTCGAGAGCGGCGACGTCGACCGGTTGGCCGCGTTGGGCCAGCATGCCGGGGACGTGGGCGGCGCCGACCACCGCCACTACCGAGGCGGCCCCGGCGGCGGCGCGCTCGACGCCCGCCATCAGGTACTGGTCGCGCTCGTCGATGAGCGGGCGCTTAACCTCGGGCAGGTTGGTCGCCAGCTCGGACAGCATCTCGGACAGCGCCTTGGGCTCCTTCATCGCCTCGATCGCGGCGGCGTCGACCGGCTTGGCGTCGTCATCGTCGTCGCCGTCGTCGCCGGCCAGGAGCGAGCCGAGGAGCATCGAGCGCTTCCACAGGCCCAGGCTCGACCAGGTCCGCTTGAGCGTGGTGTGGATGTTGCGATCGATCAGCTCAACCCGGGCCCCGACCGCCTTGGCCTCCTCGATCGCGGCCACCAGCTCCGAGCCCGGCTTGACCCCGAGGGACTGGCCGAGCTTGCGCTGGTAGCTGGCCAGGCCGAGGTGGGCCAGGAGGTAGAGCATCTTGCCCTCGCGGATCACCTTGAAGACGTCGAGGTCGCGGAAGGCGTTGTCCTTGGTCAACGCGTCGTAGCGGCCCTGGCACAGCTCGACGCACACCACCTCGGGCTTGACCCGGCGGATGACCTCGCGCACCTCGTCGACCGAGTGGGCGGATACGTGGGCGGTCCCGACCAGATGGACGGGCACCGCGCCCAGCTCGAGCTCGGTGACGGACGACACCGCGGCGTTCTAGCACGCCGACCCGCCGGCGATCTGCTACCTACCAGCCATGTCAGAGCCCCAGGCGTCCGCGATCACGACCGAGATCGAGGCGGCGGTGTTCCGCCGGCTGGTCGAGCACTTCCAGACCCGCACCGACGTCCAGAACCTCGACGTCATGAACCTGGCGGGCTTCTGCCGCAACTGCCTCGCCAAGTGGTACCGCGCCGCCGCCGCCGAGCGCGGCCTCGAGGTCACCGACGACGCCGCTCGCGAGCGGATCTACGGTATGCCGTACAGCCAGTGGAAGGCCGAGTACCAGAAGTGACCGAAGCCACGCCCTTCGAGCGCCTGGGCGGGGCCGAGGCCGTGCGTCGCCTGGTCGATCACTTCTACGACCGCATGGAGCTGCGCGCCGACTGCGCGCCGCTGCGCGCGATGCACGCCGCCGACCTCGATGAGGCTCGCGACAAGCTGACCTGGTTCCTCACCGGCTGGCTGGGCGGGCCGCAGCTCTACGTCGAGCGCTTCGGCCACCCGCGGCTGCGCGCGCGCCACCTGCCGTTTCCGATCGACACCGCGGCCCGCGATCAGTGGATGGCCTGCATGCGCGACGCCCTGGCCGCTGAGGTCGCCGACGTCGAGCTGCGCGCCTACCTCGATCGGGCCTTGGCCGGCCTGGCCGATCACATGCGCAACCAGCCGGGATGAGCGAGCTGGTCGCGGTCGAGCTGGCGACCCTGGCGTCGTCGGCGGCATCGTTCGACGACGCGGTCGCGGCGACCCCGGCGATCGATCGCTTCTGCTCGTCGGCGCCGTGGATCCTGGCGGCCCACGCCGCGCTCATGGGCGAGCGCTCGCCGCGGGTCTGGGCCGGCGCGCTCGGCTGGGTCGCCCTGGCGCGCGCCGAGCGACCGGGTGGCCGGTACCTCGAGCCCCTCGAGCTGGCCTGGGGCCTGGCGTGCCCGCTGGTCGGCCCCGATCCGGCGGCCCTCACCGAGGCGTTTCTGGCCGCGGCGGCCGACGACCCGGACTGGGACGCGATCCTGTGCGCCGGGGTCACGCCCGGCAGCGCCCACCACCGCGCGCTGCGCAGCCGCCTTCGTCCGGGTTGGCGCTTCGGCCTGGGGCCGACCACCGAGCGCTACGTCGCCAGCCTCGACGGCGGCGTCGACGGGTTCCTGGCCCGGCGCAGCCGCAACTTCCGCAAGGCGGTGCGGGCCGATCAGCGCGCGGCCGCGGCCGCCGGGGTCCAGTTCGCGCCGGTCGAGGTCACCGCCGACAACGCCGTGGCCACGCTGGCGCGGGTGATGGCGATCGAGGCCCGGAGCTGGAAGGGCCAGGCCGGCCTCGGGGTCGACGCCGGGCCGATGCGCGCGTTCTACGAGCACATGGTGGGCCCGCTGGCGGCGGCCGGCCGGCTGCGCCTGATGATCGGCCGCGCTGACGACGCCGACGTGGCGTTCATCCTCGGCGGCGTGTTCGCCGGCGAGTACCGCGGCCTGCAGTTCTCCCACGACGCCCGCTACCGGGCCCTCGGCCTGGGCAACGTCAGCCAGCTCGCGCAGATCGAGGCCTTGTGTGCGGAGGGCCTCCACACCTACGACCTCGGCACGGCGATGGACTACAAGGCGCGCTGGGCCGAGCAGGTGATCGCGACCACGCTGTACGCGATCGCGCGCTGACGCGACCTGGTGGTCGACCGTCGATGCCCCGCGCCGATCCCGGCGATCGAACCCCACACGTGCGAGGCTAGAGTCGCGGGACGGTCGGCTGTGACGGCAACATCGTGCAGGGAGCGGCGAACGGTCTCGGCCGGATCCGCTTGCCAGCGCGGCCGGCGATGGGCTCCCATCGAGGGGCCTCGGATCCACATCCGCCCGTGGGCGGAGGAAGGCTAGCTCTCGATGGCCCGCACGCCCCTGTTCGCGAGTCTGCGGCGGATCTTGACCCTGGCCGATCGCGCCGCCCGCACCGGCCGCGACCCCGGCGAGCTGGCGGCCAGCCGGCCGAGCCGGCGCGCGGTCCTGCGCGGGACCCTCGGCGCGGCCGCCCTGGCGCCGCTGGCCGCCGCGTGTGGCGACAACCTGGCGGCGCCGGCCCGGGTCGCGGTGATCGGCGGCGGCACCGCCGGGCTGCACTGCGCGGTCCGCCTGACCGAGGCCGGGCTCGACGTCACCGTGTTCGAGGCCGCCGGCCGGGTCGGCGGCCGGATGTTCACGCAGCGCGGCCCCGGCGGGCAGATCATCGAGCTGGGCGGTGAGCTTGTCGACAGCGGCCACGTCGTCATGCGCGGCCTGTGCGAGCAGCTCGGCCTGACCCTCGACGATCTGGCCGCGGTCGACGCCGCGGTCCGGGCCGACACCTTCTACTTCGACGGCCAGGTGATCGCGCCGGCCACGCTGGCCGCCGAGTTCACGCCCCTGGCGGCGCGCCTGGCCACCGCGGCGGCGATGGAGGAGGTGCCGTCGGAGTTCGCCCGGCTCGACAACCTGTCGATCCCGGACTGGCTGGCCGGCGACGGCATGTTGCCGAGCTCGTCGCTCATCCGCCGCATCCTCGAGCGCGCCTACGTCGGCGAGTACGGCCTCGAGGTCGACGAGCAGACGGTGTGGAACCTCTTGTGGCTGATCGACTACGAGACCCCCGACCCGTTCCGGATCTACGGCGACTCCGACGAGCGCTTCCACATCCACGAGGGCAACGACGCGCTGCCGGTCGGCCTGGCCGACATGATCCCGGAGCGCCTGGCCCTGGGCCACGAGCTGGTCGCGGTCCGCGCGCTGTCGGATGGCCGGCCGGTCCTGACCTTCGACACCGCGGGCGGCGTGGTCGAGGACACCTTCGATCGCGTGGTCTTCGCGCTGCCGTTCACGATGTTGCGCCGGGTCGATCTGTCCGGCGCCGGGTTGTCGGCCGGCAAGGAGTCGATCATCCGCACCCTGGGCTACGGCACCAACGCCAAGCTCATGCTGGGCTTCACCGGGCGACCGTGGCGCACCGGGGCCAGCGCCGCCTCGGGCGGCAGCGTGTCCGACGTCGGCGACCTGCAGGCGACCTGGGAGACCTCGCGCGGCTACCCGGGCGCCGCCGGGATCTTGACCAACTTCGTCGGCGGCGATCGCGGCGTGGCGCTCGGCGCCGGGACCGCCGACGAGCGGGCCACCGAGGTGCTGCCGTGGCTCGACGCGGTCTTCCCCGGCACCGCCGCCGCGTATCAGCCCGGGTCGGCGGTGCGCATGCACTGGCCGACCGCGCGCTACGCCGCCGGGAGCTACGCGTGCTACCGGGTCGGGCAGGGCGCCCTGGCCGGGCTCGAGGGCGAGGCGGAGGGCGCGTTCCACTTCTGCGGCGAGCACACCTCGGTCGAGGCCCAGGGGTACATGGAGGGCGCGGCCGAGACCGGGCTGCGCGCCGCCGACGAGGTCCTGACCGCCTTCGGCCTGGCGCCCGGGCCGTCGATGCGTCAGCTCCTGGCGGTGCAGCGCGCCCGGCCGCGCCGCCGTCGCCGCCGTCGTGGTACGCACGCGCCATGACCCGCCCCGTCCTCGGCGTCGAGGCCATCCTCCAGCTCTTGCCCCACCGCTTCCCGTTCCTGTTGGTCGATCGCGTCCTCGAGCTGACCCCCGACAAGATCGTCGCGCTCAAGAACGTGACCTACAACGAGCCGTACTTCCCGGGCCACTTCCCGGGGGCGCCGGTCATGCCCGGGGTGCTGCAGATCGAGGCCATGGCCCAGGCCGGCGGCCTCCTCGGCAGCCAGTCCGAGGGCTTCGATCGCGAGACCCACGTCATGCTGTTCATGGGCATCGACGCGGCCAAGTTCCGCAAGCCGGTGGTGCCCGGCGATCAGCTCGTGATCGAGGTGGTGCCGCTGCGCAAGGGCAAGATCATGAAGCTGCGCGGCGAGTGCAAGGTCGACGGCGCGGTGGTGTCGTCGGCCGAGATGCTCGCGGCGATCGCGCCGCGGAGCAAGGTGTCGTGATCCGCGCGGCGGCGATCGCGGCGGCGGCGGCGCTGGCGTGCGGCGGCGATCGCCCGGCCCGCATCACCCGCAGCGATCGCGACGCCGCGACGGTGGCGGTGGTCGATCGTCCGCGCGCCGGCGGCGGCGGGCCGGCGACGCCCGAGCGCGAGCCCAACGACGCGCCCGATCCGGCGGCCGCGGTGGCGGCCCCGACCAACACCGGCGTGCTCGACGGCGCCGGCGATGTCGATCTCTACCCGGTCGCGGTCGATCGCCCGGCGGTGCTGACCGTGGGGCTGTCGGCGATGGCCGGGATCGACGGCGCCCTCGAGCTGCGCGGGGCCGACGGCGCGAAGGTCGTGGCCGTCGACAGCGCCGGCGCGGGCGGCGCCGAGGCGTTGCCCAACTGGCCGGTCGCGCCCGGCCGCTATTACGTCGCCGTCCGCGAGATCGCGCGCAAGGCCAAGCCCAAGCGTGGCGTCGACGCTGGCGCCGGGCGGCTCGGTGCCAGCCCGCCCTACACCCTGACCGTCGGGCTGGCCGACGGGCCGGCGCCCGACGCCGAGCGCGAGCCCAACGACGACCGCGGCGCCGCCACCGCCCTCGACCTGGCGACCACCGCGACCGGCTGGCTCGGCTGGGCCGGCGACGTCGACGTGTGGAAGCTCGACGTCCTGGCGCTGGGCCCGGGCGATGGCCTCGACGTCGCGGTCACCGCGGTGCCCAAGGTCGCGCTCACCGTCGAGCTCACCGACGCCGGCGGGCGGTCCCTGGTGCGCCAGGTCGGCGCCGCCGGGGCCGCGGTCGCGATCAAGAACCTCGCGCCGCAGGTCGCGCCCGGCGAGCCGGCCGCGCACTACGTGGTGATCGGCGGCAAGCCGGCCAGCGGCGTCGCCTATCAGCTCACCGTCACCAGCCGCGTGCTCGACGCTGGCGCCGAGGCCGAGCCCAACGATCGCGCCGATCGCGCCAACCCGCTGGGCACCGTCGACGACGACACCGGGACGATGCGCGGCGAGCTCGGCCCGGGGCAACGCGACCACTTCGTCCTCGCGCCGCGGGCCGCGGCCGCGGTCCTCGACCTCGCGGTCGACGGTCCGCCGGGCCTGGCGGTGGCCTTGACCGTGACCGGCGGCGCGATCGGCACCGGCACGCGGTCCGGCGATCGGGTCGCCGCGACCGGGCTCGCGGTCGCGCCCGGACAGCCGGTGGTGATCGCGCTGTCGGCGCCCAAGGGGGCGACGCCGGCCGGGCCCTATCGCCTGCGCTGGTCGCTCAGCCCGCCGGCCGTCGACGAGCCGACCGCGCCGGACGAGCCCGACCCCGGGGACGATCCGATGCCGCCGGAGCTATGAGCCGCGTGCCCCGCCCGCTGACCGCCGCGCCGATCGTCCTGGCGATCCTGGCGCTGGCCAACCTGCTGTCGTACGCGACGCGCAACGCGCCGTTCGCGGTCTACGACGACCTGCGCGCCGCCTTCGCCGTCGACGACGCCGACCTCGGCTGGCTCGGCACCGCGTTCATGTTGCCCCACGCCCTGGCCACGCTGCCGGTCGGTTGGCTCGCCGATCGCGTCGATCGTCGACGGGTGCTGGCCGCCGGGCTGGTGCTGTGGAGCGCCGCCGGGCTGGCCGGGGCGCTGGCCACCGACTACCGGCTGGTGGTGGCGAGCCGGGTCCTGGTCGGCCTGGGCACCGCCGCGGTGGTGCCGGTCGCCAACGCGATCCTCGGCGAGCGCTACCACGGCGCCCACAAGGCCCTGGCGATGGCGATCTTCAACCTCGGGCTGTTCTTCGGCGGCGCCGCCGGCCTCGGGGTCGGCAGCGGCCTGGGCTTCCCCGACGGCTGGGTCGCGATCGCGGTGCCGGGGTTCGCCCTCGCGGTCGCGGTGGTCGCGATGGTCGATCGCCCGGCGGGGCCGGTGCCCGTGGCCATCGCCGCGGCGCGGCCCGGCGGCGGGCGCCTGCGCCAGCTCGTCGACGACACCGCGGTCGTCTTGCGGGTGCGGACCTTGCGCCGTCTGGCCGCCGCCACCACGGTCATGGCCTTCGCCGCCGGGGGGCTCCAGGCCTGGCTCCTCGACTTCCTCCAGCGCGACAAGGGCATGACCAAGGGCGACGCCACGGCGCTCCTCGGCGGCTGCATGATCGCGGGGCTGTTCGGCGTGATCGCCGGTGGCCAGGTCGGCGACCGCCTGCGTCGACGCGTGAGCTACGGTCGCCCGGCCGCGATCGCGATCGGCATGGCCGGCACCGTGCCGTTCGGCGTCGCGGCGATCCTGGTCCCGGCCGGGGCCGCCCTCACCGTGGCCGCGATCGGGACGATGTTCTTCATCACCTGGTACCACGGCCCGATGGCCGCCGCGGTCGACGATCTCGCGCCGCCCGGCCGCGCCGCCTCGGCCCAGGCGGTGGTCCTGTTCGCCACCCACCTCCTCGGCACGACGCCGTCGTCGCGAGTGTTCGGCGGGCTGTACCAGGCCTTCGGCGGCCGGGCCGCGATGTTGACCGGCGCGGCGGCGATCGCGGTGGCCGCGCTGCTCATGACGCGGGCCTTCGCGTCCTACGCCGCCGACGCCCGGCCGCGGGGCGCGACCGGCGGCGAGCTGGTATAACGTCGACGTGGCCCGCTTGCTCGCGCTCCTCCTCGCGGCGTCCGCGGCCGCGGCCTGCTCGGGCCCGCGGACCGCGCCGACCTCCGCTCTCGATCGCTACGCCGCCGCCCTGCGCGCCAAGAACTACGACGCCGCCTACGCGCTGATGTCGACGGAGTTTCGCGCGCGGGTCGACAAGGACGAGTTCGTGCGGATGCTGCGCGACAACCCGCGCGAGGTCGACGACACCGCCGGCCGCCTGGCTAGCCGACGCCGCAAGCTCGAGGTCACGGCCGATCTGGTCTACGGCCTGGGCGACAGCCTGAAGCTCGTGCTCGAGGGCGGACAGTGGCGCATCGCCGAGAACCCGCTGGCGTTCTACGACCAGAGCACGCCGCGGTCGGCGTTGCGCTCGTTCCTCCGCGCGTACCGGCTCGAGCGCTGGGACGTCATGCTGCGCTTCGTGCCGCGGGCCTACGCCGATCGCATGAACGTCGAGCTGATGCGCGCGCAGTTCGCCGGTGAGGGCAAGGACGCGATGGCGCAGCTCATGAACCGCCTCGAGGCCAACCTCGACGCGACGATCGAGGAGCAGGGCCCCAACGAGGCGCTCCTGGTGCACGGCGAAGGTCGGGTGATCTTCGTCCGCGAGGATGGGCGCTGGCGCTTGAAGGACCTGCAGTAGGGCGGCCTCGCGCGCGGGCGCAACGCGGAGGCGATCTCCGTCGGCGCCGGAGGGCCGGGGGCGGCGACGTTTCGTGCGCGCGCCGCGCAAAAAATGTCGCGATCCGGGCGCGTCCGCTAAGCTGGCTCGGTGGCTCAGGAAACCCTCTCGGCTCGACGACGGCTGGGGTCGACCGACCCCCGCTCGTCGCCGAAACCGGGCGGTTTCGCCACACCTCGCGTGGCAAACATCGGGCGCGCCGGAGTGGATCCCTCGTCGTTTGGGTGCGTTATGCTAAGGGTAGAGCAGGGAGCTGATGGGCTCGCCGCTTGCACCCTTCGTCAGTTGACCCTGTCAGTCGACCCTGTCACTCGACCCCGTCTCTCAGAACCCGTCCCTCGAACCCTGGCCGCTCAGACCCACCTGCCTACAAGAGTCGCCGAAACGGGATGAACACGACGCCGACGCGGCCGGTCTAACCAGCGACGAGACCTCCCGAGCCACCTGCTGAACCTTCTGGGCCTTTTGGGCCTTTTGAGCCAACTGACCTCACCGTCTTCTCCATTCCCGGTCCCCGGGAGAAATTGGGCGGTTCGCCATGCTTGACCCCTGGATCATCGAAGAAATCCTTCGCCGCGAAGAGGAACAGCGCCGGCGCGACCACGAGCGTCGGATCGAGCTGCCCCTCGACACCCCGCGCCCCGCCGAGGCGAACCCGCCGCCGGCGCCGACCGGTGAAGAGCGCGGCGTCGCCGTCATCGACATCTGACCCCCACCAACCCAGCACGCCCCGGCCTGCCTCAGGTCGTGGCTCGTCGCGGCCCGGCTCACCGTCGGGCCGCGCGCGTTTTCGGGCGGCGCGCGTCTTCGGGTCGCGCGCGTCACGGTTGCCCGCGGCGGGATCGCCGGGCGTTTCTTTGACGCACCACGTCCACGGCGCCTCGATCTGTGGTAGCGCACGGTTGGTCGGACCATGGTTCGTGCTCCCCGCGCCCAGCTCGCCTTCACCGTCGCCCTCGGCGCGATCGGTTGGGCCACGCTCGTCGCCGGCCTGGCCACGCGCGGCCTCGAGGTCGGCGCCACCCCCGGCGCCCTGGGCGGGTTCCTCGCCGTCGTGCTGGCCGCGCGGGCGCTGGCCTTCCGGGTCGGCGCGACCGTGCTGTCGCTCGACTCGGCGTTCTACGTCGCCGCCGCGGTCGCGATCGGGCCGAAAAGCGGCGGGCTCCTGGTCGCGGTCGCGCTGACCCTCGACGCCGTCGTCCGGCGCCCGCGGGCCGAGGCCGGGCAGGGGCGATGGTCGCGGGCGGCCTTCGCGCTGTACTTCGGCGGCATGAGCGGCGGTCTCTTGGCCGCGCTGGCCGCCGCCTCCGCCACGGTGACGCTAGCCGCCGACCGCGACGTCGACGCGATCGCTCACGTCTGCGCTCTGGGTGCCGGGTTCCTGGTCCTCCACAACGGGCTCCAGGGACTTCGCCACGCCCTCGGTGGGCGGTCGATCGCGTGGTTCGTGCGCGAGCAGGCCGGCCCGGGCATGATCGCCGAGGGCTCGCTCCTGCCGCTGGCCGCGGTGGTCGCGCTCCTCGAGCTGGCCGGTCAGCGCGCCGGCCTGGTGCTCCTGTGCGGCACGTACCTCCTGGTCAACCTGATCTTCAATCGGCTGGCCCGGGCATCGCGCGGCTGGCGCCAGCGCATCGCCGAGCTCGAGCGCCTCGACCACGCCGCGCGGGCCCTCGGGCGCTCGATCGAGCTGCCCGCCGTGGTCACGACGATCCTGACCGAGGTCGCCCGCGCGGTCCCGGCAGCCCACGGGGTGGCGCTGATCCACCGCGGCGCCGATCGCGATCCCGATCGCTTCGTGGTCGACGGTCTTGCGGTCGCGACCGCGCGGCGGTCGCGGGCCGAGCTGCCGCGGTCGGGCGGCGTCGTCGGTCGGGTGGTCGCGGAGCTGACGCCGCTGGCGCTCGACGACCAGGCCGCGGCCGGGCTGGGCGTCGCGCCGCTGACCGACGGCGTCGGCGCCTGGCTCGGGGTGCCGGTGTTCGTCGACGGCACCTGCGAGGGGGTGCTGGCCGTGCACAGCGAGGCGCGGGGCGCCTTCGACCGCGCCGACCTGCGGCTCCTGGCCTCGCTGGCGCTCCAGGCCGGGGCCGCGCTGGCCCACGCGCACCTTCACGCCATGGCCATGGTCGATGGGTTGACGGGGTTGTTCGTGCGCCGCTACTTCGACGCCCGCGTCGACGAGGAGATCGCGCGGGCCGAGCGCTACGGCCAGTCCTTCGCCGTCGTCCTCATCGATCTGGACGACTTCAAGCGGCTCAACGACAGCCGCGGGCACCTGGTCGGCGATCGGGCGCTGCGCGAGGTCGCGGCGGCGATCCGCGCCGAGCTGCGCGGGGTCGACACCGCGGCGCGCTACGGCGGCGAGGAGCTGGCGCTGATCCTCCCGCGCACCGACCTGTTCGACGCCCTGGCGCTCGCCGAGCGGGTCCGCTCCGAGGTCGCGGCCCGGGCCATCGCCGCCGACGACGGCACCCGCCTGCACCTGACCGCGTCGTTCGGCGTCGCCGCGTTCCCCGACAGCGGGGTCGCCGACGCGCTCGACCTCATCCGCGCCGCCGATCGCGCGCTCTACCGGGCCAAGCGCGCGGGCAAGAACCGCTGCGAGCTGGCCTGGCCCGAGCCCAGCGCGGCGAGCTACCCGGCCTACACCGACGGACCGCCGCCAGCGATCCACTGACCGACCGCGGCGCGCGCGTCGTCGGTCAGGTCACGGAGCCAGGGTCACGGACAGGTGAAGAACTCGGCGCAGGTGCCGCCGTCGCAGCGGCCGGCGGTACACGCCAGGGTCGTGCCGTCGGTCGGGCACGCGGCGCCCGGCGGCGCCGGCACGACGCAGGTCCAGCCGGCGAACAGGTCGCACAGGCTGTCGCGGCACAGGCTGCCGAACCGACCCGAGAACAGGACCGCGAAGCGCAGCTCGTCGGTCCCCGGGTCGCACGACTCGCCCGGGCCGGGCGCGGCGCCGCATCGCCACGCGACGCTCTCGGATCCGGCGCTCGGCAGGCAGGCTGCGCCCGACGGGCAGTTGGCCTCCGCGCAGTCGGCGCCGAGGGCGACGGTCGGCCGCGTCTCGATGGGGCCCGGGGCCGGCTCGCTGCCGAAGGGCTGGCAGGTGTCGTCGACGCAGTTGGCGTCGTAGCCGCACTCGCCCCACGACGTGCCGCACGCGGCGCCCAGGGCGCGCGCCGGCGCGCAGCGGTTGCCGTTGGCGAAGTCGCAGAAGTGGTCGAGGCCGCAGTCGGTCGCGGTCGAGCACGCCCCGCCGATCGGCCGCGGTGCCTGGCAGGTGCCGTCGATGCACGCGTCGCCGTCGGCGCACGCGTAGTACGACGCCGCGGTACAGGCGCCGCCGCGGGCGGTCGGCGCGACGCACACGCCCTGTGGGCCGCCGTCGACCCGGCAGAACAGGCCGTCGGCGCAGGTGTTGTCGAAGCCGTCGCCGTACTCGCACGGCTCGCCGAGGGCGGCCCGCGGCGCACAGCCTCCGAGGTTACAGAACTGCCCCGTCGGGCAGCTCGTGCGATCGCAGGACCGGGTGTCGGGGCCACATTGCCCGGGGCAGGTGTCGCCGACGCAGCTCAGGCCGGGCTGGCACTGCTGGGCGCTGGCGCAGCTCTCACCCTGGGCGCGGGTGCCGACCAGCATGTCGACGCAGGATGGATACGCCTGCCGGACGTCGATGCGCCGGCCGCCCTGCCACGGCTCGAGCTCGGCGCAGGTCGCGCCGGAGAGCGCCTCGGCGCACGCCAGGGCCTCGTCGGTCGCGATCATCACGTCGCCGGCCGCGAGGGCCGCCGCGGTCCCGACGCAGTCGAGCTGCGCCAGACAGTCGTCCTCGTCGGTCGCGGTGGTGAAGACCGGGACCCCACACTCGGCCTGGCGGGCGCAGGCCGCCTGGTACGCGGCGCACAGGGCCGAGTCGTCGACCTCCGGTCCGGCATCATCGCCGCCGCACGCCGCAGCGAGGGCGACCAAGGACAGGAGGGAACGGACGAGGGGCGGGCGGGGGAGGGGGCGGGGGAGGGGCATCGCGGAGCCCACCTGCACGCGTCGGGCCGAGCCTCGATCGCGCCTCGGCGAGGGCCAGGTCGCTCGGCGTAGCCAGGCGGCGCCACCACCACCGCCAACCACCGGTCACGATCTCCGATCCACTCGGCCTCGGTCTCCGCCTCGGCCTCCGCCTCGGTCTCGGTCTCGGTCTCGGTCTCGGTCTCCGCCTCGGCCTCGGTCTCGGCCTCGGTCTCGGCCTCGGTCTCGGTCTCCGCCTCGGTCTCGGTCTCGGTCTCGGTCTCGGTCTCGGTCTCGGTCTCGGTCTCGGTCTCGGTCTCGGTCTCGGTCTCGGTCTCGGTCTCGGTCTCGGTCTCGGCCTCGGTCTCGGTCTCCGCCTCGGTCTCGGTCTCCGCCTCGGTCTCCGCCTCGGTCTCCGCCTCGGTCTCCGCCTCGGTCTCCGCCTCGGTCTCCGCCTCGGGTTCGGGTTCGGGTTCGGGTTCGGCCTCGGTTCTACCGCACCGGCAGCGCCGGCCGCGGTCCGTCGTCCACCGGCGCGGTCACCGCACCCGGCTCCCTCGACCACGGCTTCCAGCCGAACGCCGACGCCAGGAGCGCGCCGCCGACCAGGAGGTACAGCACCGCCACCAGCCCGTTGGTCCGGCGCGACATCGCCAGCATGCCGCTGCGGTGCTTGGCGCGCTCGGCGTCGGGCGGACCGCCGATCGCGAGCCAGATCCGGTAGCCGCCGAAGGCCATGACCAGGGCCGCGATCGCGATCGCGAGCCATTGCGGGATCGCCATGGCGGCTCCTTACCACAGCGGCGCCAGACGCGGGCGGGTCGGTTGGTTGACAACGCCGCTTCGATCGGCCAACGTGCGCGCGCCCCCGGGGCGCCGCATGCCGCATCAGCACCATAAGTACAAGAATTCCGCGGCCTTCTACGATGTCGACGGGACCCTCATCCGGATCAACATCGTCCACACCTTCTCGTACTACGCGCAGCGGCAGCCGTCGCTGGTCGAGTCGGTGAAGCGCACGATCACCACCGCGGCCTCGATCCCGCTGTTCTGGGCCGCCGACAAGATCTCGCGCAAGTGGTTCAACGAGCTGTTCTACCAGAGCTACGCCGGCGCCTCCGAGGACCGGCTGGTCGTCCTGGCCGAGGAGCTGTTCGAGGACGTGATCGAGCCCAACATCTACCCGCGGGCCCGCGACCTCGTCGAGGAGTCGCGCCGCGCCGGCGTGCGCCAGGTCCTGATCTCGGGCGCCCTCGACTTCACGCTCAAGCCGCTGGCCCGCTACCTCGGCGTCGACGAGCTGATCGCCAACCAGCTCGAGTTCGACGGCGGCTACGCCACCGGCAAGCTGCGCAAGCCGTTCGTGGCCGGCGCGACCAAGGCCGAGATCATGCGGCAGTACGCCCGCCAGCACGGCCTGGACCTGGCCGAGAGCTGGGCCTACTCCGACAGCTTCTCCGACTACCCGATGCTGGCCGTGGTCGGTCACCCCACCGCGGTCAACCCGGATCTTCGCCTGCGCTCGATCGCGCGCAGCTACGACTGGCCGGTCCTGGATCTCTCGTAGCGGGTCGTTCGCAACGACCTTCGCCCACCGGGGGCATACCCCGGTGGCTCCCCACCCGAAACGCGAAACCGGCTCGCCGCCAGCATCTTCGCTCCACTGACGCCTGAGGCATCTTCCATGCGCGCCATCCGTCCCCGCACCCGCCCCGACAGCCGCGAGCACGTCGTCACCATCGACACCGACAGCGCGCCGCGCATCATGTTCTACGGGGAGAACTTCCTCCTCGAGGACCTGCCGGTCGGCACGCGCGTCATCTACCCCAAGCGGCCGATCACCGGCGTCGCCAACCCCCAGGCGACGATCCGCTACGCCCTCAACCACCCCGAGGGCATGGACCCGCTGCACGCGCTGCTCAAGCCGGGCATGAAGGTCACGGTCGCGATCGACGACATCTCGATGCCGCTGCCGATCATGCGCACCCCCGACGTGCGCCAGCTCGTGCTCGAGATCGTGTGCGAGATGCTGGCCGACCACGGCGTCGACGACGTCCACCTGGTGATCGCCCTGGCGCTGCACCGGCGCATGACCGACAGCGAGATCAAGCGCATGGTCGGGCCCAAGATCTGGAACGAGTACTGGCCCGATCGCCTGTACAACCACGACGCCTGCGACCCCGACGGCATGGTGGTCCTGGGCAAGACCCGCCACGGCGAGCTGGTCGAGGTCAACCGCCGGGCCGCCGAGAGCGACCTGGTCATCTACGTCAACATGAACTTCGTGCCCATGAACGGCGGGCACAAGTCGATGGGCGTCGGCCTGTGTGGCTACGAGAGCCTGAAGGCCCACCACACGCCGAAGATGATCGCGGACTCGAACTCGTACATGAACCCGCCGGACTCGGCGATCAGCCACTCGATGAACCGCCAGGGCGCGGTGGTCGAGAGCCACCTGAAGGTGTTCCACATCGAGACCGTGCTGAACAACCGCACGTTCGATGGGCCCCTCGACTTCCTCATGAAGAACGAGGACGACTTCACCGAGGCCGACCGGCTGAAGTTCCAGGGCATGAAGTGGGCCCTCGACAAGCTGCCGTTCGCCGCCCGCCGCGAGATCTTCATGCGCACGCCGGCGGCCTACGAGCTGATCGCGTGCACCGCCGGCGCCTGCGAGCCGGTCCACGACAAGACCCTGCAGAAGAGCTTCGACCAGTACGCCGTCGAGGTCGAGGGCCAGGCCGACATCCTCATCACCGGCATCCCCTACATCTCGCCGTACAACGTCAACTCGAAGGCGCTGAACCCGTTGCTCGTGCAGGTCATGGCGCTCGGCTACTACTACCACATGTACCGGGGCAAGCCGGTCCTGCGCGACGGCGGCGTCCTCATCATCGCCCACCCGTGCTCGGACAAGTTCGACCCGGTCCACCACCCGAGCTACATCGAGTTCTTCAACCGCCTGCTGCCCGAGACCACGGACAGCTACACGCTCGAGAAGAAGTACCAGGACGAGTTCGCCTACAACCCGAGCTACGTCGAGATGTACCGGCGGGGCAACGCCTACCACGGCGCCCACCCGTTCTACATGTGGTACTGGGGCCAGCGCGGACGCGAGCGGGTGTCGCGGGTGATCGTGGTCGGCGCCGACAACCAGACCGTGCCGCAGCTCATGGGCTGGGAGACCGCCGACACCCTGGCCGAGGCCATCGCGATGGCGCGCGGCACGATGGGCCGGAGCGCGCAGATCACCATGCTGCACCACCCGCCGATCGTGATCTGCGACGTCGCGTGATCCTGTGCTTATGGGAGGGGCTTTCGAAAGCCCCTCCCCCGGCATGCGCCGGGGCCCCCACCCGAAACGACCCCCACCCGAAACGGCCCAGCGCGTGCTGCGACAGGTGGGGGTGGATCCCAGGCCATGACGTTCGCCCCGAAGTCGATCCCGATGCTGCGTTTGCCCCCGTACCCCGAGTCGATGCGATGACTAGCAACCCAACCGCCGCCGAACGCCTCGACGTCACCGCGACCCTGCGCGGCAAGACCATCCTGCTCATCGGCACCACCGGCTTCGTCGGCAAGGTGGCGCTGTGCATGCTGCTCGATCGCTACCCCGACGTCGGCCGGGTCTACTGCCTGGTCCGGCCCGGCGCCGGCAACACCGCCGAGCAGCGGTTCTACAAGAAGGTCGCGTCGTCGGAGGCGTTCCGGCCGCTGCGCGATCGCTACGGCGCCGGCACCGAGGCGTTCCTGCGCACCAAGATCGTCGCCATCCCCGGCGACATCGGCCGGCCGCTGTGCAACTTCGACGACGCCCAGTTCGCGGCCTTCGCCGAGGCCGGCGGGGTCGACGTCATCCTGAACAGCGCCGGCCTGGTGTCGTTCATGCCCTCGCTCGAGAGCGCGCTGCGCATCAACGCCCAGGGCGCCAAGAACGTCCTCGAGGTCGCGCGGCGGCTCAAGGCCAAGCTGGTCCACGTCTCGACCTGCTACGTCGCCGGCCAGCGCGACGGCGAGGTGTGGGAGGACGAGGAGGTGGTCGGCTACTTCCCGCGCCAGGACGACCTGCGCGACCGCGACTTCGACGCCAACGCCGAGATGGCCGACTGCCAGCGGATCATCGATCAGGTGCGCGAGCAGGCCAACGATCGCGCCCACATCTCCGAGTTCCGCGAGCGCGCCGCCAAGTCCCTCGAGGACCAGCGCCGCGATCCCGACGACGACGGCGATCTCAAGCTGGCGGTCGCCCGCGAGCGCAAGATCTGGATGGCCCAGCGCCTGACGGAGCTGGGCATGGAGCGGGCCCTGCACTGGGGCTGGACCAACACCTACACGTACACCAAGAGCCTGGGCGAGCAGGTCATCCTGGCCGACCGGGAGGTCGTGTCGACGATCGTCCGCCCGGCGGTGGTCGAGAGCGCGGTGCGGTTCCCGTTCGCCGGCTGGAACGAGGGCTTCAACACCACCGCGCCGCTGGTCTACCTGGTGCTCAAGGGCCACCGCTCGATCCCGGCCGGCGAGGACACCGCCCTCGACGTCATCCCGGTCGACATGGTCGCCGCCGGCATGCTCCTGGCCACCGCGGCGATCCTCGACGGCAGCCACCAGCCGGTCTACCAGCTCGGCGCGTCCGACGTAAACCGCGTGACCTCGCGCCGCCTGACCGAGCTGACCGGCCTCGCCGTGCGCTCACACTGGAAGCGCAAGGCCGACGCCGGCGAAGACGTCTGGAAGCACCGGATCAAGGTCCGGCTCGAGGGCCGGCGGGTGAGCCAGGAGGAGTTCAATCGGTTCTCGGCGCCGATGCTCAAGCGCCTGGCCGACGGCGCGATCAAGGTGATCGACGAGCGGCTGCCGCGCTGGGGCGCGCCCCGGCTCGAGGCGGTCGCCGCCCGGGCCAAGGATGAGCTCGAGAAGATCAGCCGCTTCACCGGCCAGGTGATCGAGCTGACCGATCTGTTCAAGCCGTTCAACTACGATCGCGACGTCACCTTCCGCTGCGACCGGACCCGGGCGCTGTGGCAGCGGGTGACCCCGGCCGATCAGGAGCGGCTGTGGTGGGGGCCCGAGACGATCAACTGGCGCGACTACTGGATCGGCACCCACTTCGCGGGCCTCCAGCAGTGGGTGTTCCCGACCCTCGACGACGAGTTCGGGCCCAAGCCGCGCGCGGTCTACACCTACAAGGATCTGCTCGAGCTGTGGCACGCCACGACCAAGCTCCACGCCAACCGGGTGGCGCTGCGCCTGCGGCCGCGGATCGACGACGCCGTCGACGGCAAGGACGTCGAGTCGATCGTCTACACCTACGGCCGGGTCGGCGAGCTGGCCCAGGCCGGCGCGGCCCAGCTCGGCGCCCGCGGCGCCTACGGCGGGCGGATCGCGATCATGAGCGAGAACCGGCCGGAGTGGGGCATCGCGTACTTCGCGATCCTGACCGCCGGTGGCACCGCGGTGCCGCTCGACAAGGAGCTGACCGCGGCCGAGGTGGTGAACCTGGTCCGGGTCGCCGGCTCGCCGGTCGCGGTGCTGTCGACCCGGGTCGCCGAGCGGCTGTGCGCCGACCTCGGGCTGGCGGTGCCGGCCGACGTCGACGGCGCCGCCCACGCCGCGTTGACCCGCCACCTGGTCGGGCAGGGCCTGGCGATCGCGGTGATCGACTTCGCCGACCTCCTGACCGCGCCGGCGGTCGATCCCGGCCCGGCGCCCAAGGCCAAGGGCGACGCCGTGGCCTCGCTCATCTTCACCTCGGGTACGACCGGCACCCCCAAGGGGGTGATGCTGTCGCACAAGAACCTGACGTCGATGGTGGCCAAGCTGGCCGGCACGTTCACGCTCTACAAGCACGACGTGCTGCTCAGCGTCTTGCCGCTGCACCACACCTTCGAGTTCTCGGCCGGGTTCCTGATGCCGCTCATGCACGGCGCCTCGATCACCTACCTCGAGGAGATCGACGCCGACAACCTGTCGTCCGCCCTCGAGGACGCTGGCATCACCGGCATGGTCGGCGTGCCGGCGCTGTGGCAGCTCCTCGAGCGCAAGATCTACAAGAACATCTCCGACGCCGGCATCCTCCTCGAGCGGGCCTTCGAGACAGTGGTCGACGGCAACCGCTCGCTGCGCGACAAGCTCGGCCTGTCGCTCGGCAAGGTCATGT
Organism: Kofleriaceae bacterium; assembly: GCA_018057825.1. GTDB lineage: Bacteria > Myxococcota_A > Polyangia > Haliangiales > Haliangiaceae > UBA2376. Next base: position 79,484 of record JAGPCY010000018.1, read on the forward strand.
TCTACCCGGTCCACGGCAAGCTCGGCCGGCGCATGCGGTTGCTCATCAGCGGCGGCTCGGCGCTGCCGCCCGAGACGATGAAGACCTTCCGCGGGCTGGGCTTCAACCTCTACGAGGGCTACGGCATGACCGAGTCGTCGCCGGTCCTGACCGTGACCCGGCCGGGCGACGAGGTCATCCCGGGCTCGGTCGGCCGGGCCCTGCCGGGCATCGACGTGCGGATCGATCAGCCGGACGCCAGCGGCATCGGCGAGGTGGTGGCCAAGGGCCCGAACGTCATGGTCGGGTACTTCGAGAACCCCGAGGCGACCGCCGCCACGATCGTCGACGGCTGGCTCCACACCGGCGACCTCGGCCGGATGGACGCCGACGGCAACCTGTTCATCGTCGGCCGCAAGAAGGAGATGATCCTCGGGCCGTCGGGCGAGAACGTCTATCCCGACGAGCTCGAGGAGCTGTACGGCGACTCGCCGTGGGTCAAGGAGCTGTCGGTGGTCGGGCTGCCGGCCGGCGATGGCGCCGAGACCGTGGCGGCGCTGATCGTCCCCGACTACGAGCACGGCGGTAAGGATCGCGAGGGCGTGCGCGAGGAGGTCCGCGAGCACGTCCGCAAGGTGTCCAAGCAGCTCCCGCTGCCCAAGCGGCTGAAGGTCGTGCACCTGTGGGACCACGATCTGCCCAAGACCTCGACGCGCAAGGTCAAGCGCAAGGAGGTCGTGAAGGAGCTCGAGCGCCTCGAGAAGGCCGCCAAGGGCGGGGCCGAGGTGAAGAAGCTGGCCGGCGCCAGCGGCGGCACCGACTGGGTGCGCGAGGTGATCGCGAGCGTGTCGCAGAAGAAGCGCGGCGACGTCGCCGGCGATACCCGCCTCGATAGCCTGGGCTTCGACTCGCTCATGTTCACCGAGCTGGCGGTGGCGCTCGAGGGCGCCGGCGCGACCCTGCCCGATCCCAGCGAGCTGGTCGGCCTCGAGACCGTGGCCGACGTCGAGGCGCTGATCGCGCGCCTGGGCGGCAAGGCCAAGAACGACGCCCGGGCCAAGAAGCTGGTCGGCAAGGCCAAGGACGACGGGCCCGACGACGAGATCGAGGTGCCGGCGCCGGTGGTGCGGGTCGGCCGGGCGCTGCTCCGCACCGGCATGCGCAACCTCTACGACCGCTACCTCGACACCAAGGTCACCGGCCGGGCCTACGTCCCGCCCTTCGGCGGCTACATCATCGCCGCCAACCACGCCAGCCACCTCGACATGGGCCTGTGCAAGCACGCCCTGGGCGAGCACGGCGACGCGGTCGTGGCGCTGGCGGCCAAGGACTACTTCTTCGACGATCCGGTGCGTAAGGCGTACTTCGAGAACTTCACCAACCTGGTGCCGATGGAGCGCTTCGGCTCGCTGCGCGACTCGCTCAGGCTGGCCTCCGACGTCCTGCGCCAGGGCTACGTGCTCTTGATCTTCCCCGAGGGCACGCGCTCCGAGACCGGGGTGATGGCCGACTTCAAGCCCTCGCTCGGATACCTGGCCATGACCAACAAGTGCGGGATCCTGCCGATGTACCTGTCCGGCACCCACCGGGCGATGCCCAAGGGCGACTTCCTGCCCAAGCGCGGCGCTGAGGTCGCGGCCCACATCGGGCCGTTCGTGTCGTACGCCGACGCGGTGGCGCTGACCGCGGGGCGGACCCGCGCCGAGGGCTACCGGACGATCAGCTGGGAGGTCGAGCGCATGATCCGCACGCTGGCGCCCAAGGACCAGGCCTGGAGCCTGGGTGAGCCGGGCACGACGCCGTGGGCCCACTGGGCCGCGGCCACCGGGGCCACCGACGGCAGCGTCGCCGCCGAGGAGGCGCAGTCGTGACCGCCGCGGTCGACGTCGCCGCCCCGGTGGTGGTCACCGGCGCCACCGGCTTTCTCGGCGAGCACCTGTGCGCCGAGCTGGTGCGGCGCGGGCTGGCCGTGCGGGCCCTGGCCCGGACCCGCAGCGACTACCTCGAGGAGCTCGGCGTCGAGATCGTGCGCGGCGACGTGCGGTCGGCCGGCGACCTCGACCGCGCGCTGCCCGGGACCCGCGCGGTCTTGCACCTGGCCGGCATGGTGTCGCGCGATCCCGCCGACACCACCCGGATGATGCGGCTCCACGTCGACGGCACCCGCGAGGTGCTGACGGCGATGGCGCGCCATGGCGTGCCGCGGATGGTCCTGGCCTCGACCTCGGGGACGATCGCGGTGTCCGAGGACGAGGCCATCCTCGACGAGCGCGACGGCACGGTCGAGTCGATCGCCGCCAAGTGGCCGTACTACGCCTCGAAGATCTACCAGGAGCGCCTGGCCTTCGATCTGGGCGGCAAGCTCGGCGTCGCCGTGGTCGCGCTCAACCCCAGCCTCCTGCTCGGGCCCGGCGACCGCCGGCTGTCGTCGACCGGCGACGTCCTCAAGTTCTTGCGCGGCCAGATCCCGACGGTGCCGCGCGGTGGCGTCAACTTCGTCGACGCCCGCGACGCCGCCGTGGCCTTCGCCAACGCCCTGACCGCCGGGACCGCGGGCGAGCGTTACCTCCTGGGTGGACCCAACTGGACCACCGCCGAGTTCTTCGCGCGCCTGGCCCGGGTGTCGAAGGTGCGTGGGCCCTGGCTCACGCTGCCCAAGGCGGTCCAGACCTGGGGCGCGGCGGCGATGGAGGAGCTGTACCGGTGGCGCGGCAAGGAGCCGCCGGTCGATCGCATCTCGGTCGAGATGGCTGAGCATTACTGGTGGTTCGACTCGACCAAGGCCGAGCGCGAGCTGGGCTTCTCGGCCCGCGATCCGCAGCTCACCCTGGCCGAGACCGTGAAGTACCTGCGCCAGGGCCTCGACGCCTGATCCGCCTGCGGCGCTCGGTCGTAACCATGGCACCCGGCGCGCGTAGACGCCGTGGGGGCCGCCATGACCACCGCCGCGCCACAGCATTCGGAATATGACAGCCCGCCGGCCACCGCGTACACTGACGACGTGGTGCAACCGGGCCAGATCCTCGCGGGCAAGTTCCAGATCGAACGCGTGCTCGGCGAAGGTGGGATGGGGGTGGTGGTGGCCGCCCAGCACCTCCAGCTCGGCCAGCGGGTCGCGCTCAAGTTCCTCCTGCGCGAGGCGCTGGCCAACCCGGTGGTGGCCGAGCGGTTCCTGCGCGAGGCCCGGGCCACGGTCAAGCTCAAGAGCGAGCACGTCGGCCGGGTGATCGACGTCGGCCAGCTCGACGACGGCGCCCCGTACATCGTGATGGAGTACCTCGACGGCTGCGACCTGCAGCAGTTCCTGGCCCAGCACGCCAAGCTGCCGGTCGCCCAGGCCGTCGACTTCTGCCTGCAGGCCGCCGAGGCGGTGGCCGAGGCCCACTCGCTGGGGATCATCCATCGCGACCTCAAGCCGGCCAACCTGTTCCTGACCGTGCGAGCCGACGGCGGGGCCCTGGTCAAGGTCCTCGACTTCGGGATCTCCAAGGCCACCGGTGAGCCCGAGGACTTCTCGCTGACCCGGACCGCGACCGTCATGGGATCGCCCGGCTACATGTCGCCCGAGCAGCTCCGCAGCGCGCGCGACGTCGACGCGCGCACCGACGTGTGGGCCTTCGGGGTCATCCTCTACGAGCTGGTCGCCGGGGTGGCGCCGTTCGCCGCCGAGTCGATCACCGAGCTGACCCTCAAGGTCGCGATGGATCCGGTGCCGCCGATGGACCCGTCGGTGCCCGCCGGCTTCGCCGCGGTGATCCACAAGTGCCTGGCCAAGGATCCGGCGCAGCGCTTCGGCTCGATCGCCGAGCTGGCCGCGGCGCTGGCGCCCTTCGGCCCGCCGGGCTCGGCGCAGCAGGCGCAGCGCATCGCTCGGGTCCAGGCCGGCCTGGCGACCAACGTCCACAAGAGCGCGGCGATGAGCGCGGCCATGGCGGCGACCGCCGGGGTGCCGACCACGCTGTCGGCGTCGGTGATCGCGACGCCCGAGGAGGCCCCGCGCCGGCGGTACGGGCTGGCGATCGGGGCGGCGGCGGTGGTGGCGGCGGCCATCGTGACGATCGCGATCCTGGCCGGCGGAGGGGGGCGGGGTTCGGGGGCGGAGGCCGCGCCAGCGGTCCACGGCGCCAGCGGCGGCGCCGCGCCGGCGGTCGCGCCCGCGGCGGGTTCGGCGGCCGCGACCGATCCGGCGGTGGCCCCGGCAGCCGGGACCGGGGCACCGGCGGCGGGCTCGGCGGTCGCGATCGACCCGGCGGCCGCGCCCGACGCCGGCGTCGCGGTCGAGCCGGCCGCGGGTAGCGCGGCGGTCCCGTCGGTGGGCTCGGCCGGCAAGCCGAGCGCCGGCAGCGGCAAGTCCGGTCGGCGCGGTGGGCGGGGCTCGGGCGCGGCCGACGACGACGACGACGACGACGACTTCAGCAACTCGCGGCACTGACCCGCGCCCGCCGCGGCGGTGGCGCCGCTGACTGGAACCCGGCATCATGACGACCATGCGCACCCTCCTGGCAGCGTCCCTGATCGCGGCGACGGCGAGCGTGGCCTGGGCGCAGCCCGACGAGCTCGCGCGCAAGACCGCGGCCGAGGCGGCGTTCCGCCAGGGCAAGGATCAGATCGCCGCCGGCGACACCGCCGGGGCGTGTGAGTCCTTCGCCAAGAGCCAGGAGCTCGATCCTCAGCTCGGCACCCAGTACAACCTCGGCCTCTGCTACGAGAAGCTCGGCAAGGTGGCCTCGGCGTGGGGGCTCTTCTCGGTCCTGGCCGAGACCGACACCAACAAGGGGCGCAAGGCCGACGCCGGCAAGCGGGCCAAGGCCCTCGCGCCCAAGCTGGTGCGGGTCCTCCTGGTCGCGCGCGGCCAGACCCCCGGCCTCACGGTCATGCGCGACGGCGCCGACATCACCGCGGCGATCGGCGTCGCGACGCCGGTCGATCCCGGTCGGTCGGTGATCACGGCGAGCGCCACCGGCTACCAGAGCTGGACCGCTGAGGTCGCGGTGATGGGCGAGGGCACCACCGTCACCGTCGAGATCCCGGCCCTCGAGAAGCTCCCCGAGGTCGCGGTGCCGCCGCCGGAGCCGGATCCCGTCCCTGCGGTCGTCGTTCCGCCGCCGCCACCGCCACCCAGCGATCCGGGCCCCGGCCGGCGCCGGCTGGCGTACATCAGCGCCGGGGTCGGCCTGGCCGCGATCGGCGTGGGCGCGACCTTCGGGATGATGGCGACCGCCGACAACGACGAGGCCAAGCGCACCTGCGGTGGCGCGATCGACGACTGCCGCGGCGACGTGGCCGCGGCCCAGGACCTGGTCGACGGCGCGCGCACCAAGGCCTTGATCTCGACGATCGGGTTCGCGGTCGGCGGCGCCGCGGTCGTGGGTGGGGTCGTCCTGTACCTGACCGCGCCCAAGGCCCGCGAGCGCGCGGTCGCGATCGCGCCCCACGTGGGTGCTGACGGCGGCGGCCTGGTGGTCCACGGTCGCTGGTGATCGAGACGGAGACCGAGACCGAGGCGGAGACCGAGACCGAGGCGGAGACCGAGTCCGAGGCGGAGGCCGAGACCGAGGCGGAGGCCGAGACCGAGGCGGAGACCGAGTCCGAGGCGGAGACCGAGGTGGAGGCGCGGCGCGGTGACCGACGGGTGGGATCGGCGACGCGAACGGGTGACTTGTGCGCGGTCCGGACCTAAGGTCTCGCCGCCATGGCCGTCAACCTGTCCGTCAACCTCAACAAGGTGGCGCTCTTGCGCAACTCGCGCGGCCACGACAACCCGTCGCCGCGGGTCGCCGCCCACGCCTGCCTCGACGCCGGCGCCGACGGCCTGACCTTGCACTGGCGCGCCGACAACCGCCACACCCGCGAGGCCGACGTCCGCGACCTGCGCGCGATCTGCAAGGAGCGCGGGGTCGAGTTCAACCTCGAGGGGGACGAGCGGCCCGAGCTGCACGCGCTGGCCGCCGAGCTCGCGGTCGATCAGTTCACCCTGGTGCCGGTGCGTCCCGGCGAGGTGACGAGCGATCACGGCTGGGACCTGCCGCGCCAGACCCCGATCATCGCGCCGATCCTCGCGCGGCTGGCCGATCGCGGCGTGCGCACCGCGATCTTTCTCGACCCCGACCCGGCGCTCATGGTCCACGCCGCGGCCACCGGCTGCGCCCGCGTCGAGCTGTACACCGAGCCCTACGCCGCCGCCTTCGCGACGCCGCGGCAGGACGTCGAGCTCGGGCGGCTGATCGCCTGCGCCCAGACCCTCACCGCGGCCGGCGTCGGCGTCAACGCCGGCCACGATCTCGACCTCCACAACCTGCCGACCTTCGTGCGCGCGTGTCCGACCCTGGCCGAGGTGTCGATCGGCCACGCGCTCCTGGCCGACGCGCTGTACCTCGGGCTGGGCGCGACCGTCGCCGCGTACAAGCGGGCCTGCCGCGGCGAGGCCACGACCCCGCCCGTGACCCGGTGAGCCGCGCCGTCGCGCTGGGCCTGGTCCTGGTCGCCACCGCCTGCCGTCCGCGGCCGACGCCGGCGCCGACCTGTCCGACCGCGCCGGTGGTCGCGTCGAGTCCCGAGGCGCTGGCCGCGCTGGCCGGTTGTCGCCGCGTGGCCGGGCTGACCGTGCGCGGCGCCGGGCCGCTGTCGCTGGCGCCGCTGGCCGACCTCGAGCGCGTCGACGGCGATCTGGTGATCGGCCCGACCCTGGCCCTCGACGCGGTCGGGCTGCCGGCCCTGGTCGAGGTCGGCGGCCGGCTGGCGGTGGTGTCGTCGGCCGCCGCCGCCGGGCTCTACGCGCCGCGCCTGACCGCGGTCGGCGCCCTCGAGGTCAGGGACGACCTCAGCCTGGCGACCGTGAGCCTGCCGGCGCTGGCGACGGTGGCGGGCCCGGTGACCCTGACGCGGCTGCCGGCCCTTGAGCTGGTCGACACCAGCGCCTTGGTCCGCGTCGACGGCGCGGTCGCGATCGCGGTGCCCGAGGGCGCGCTGTGGCTCGGCCGCCGGCCGCCGTGATCAGGCCCACCAGGACCTCGGCCGTCGCGTGTTACGATCGTCGCCATGGGACGAATCGCCGTGGTCTGTACGCTGGCGGTCTGGCTTGGCGCCTGCGCGTCGTCGAAGCCCGCCGGCACCTGTGACCCCGAGGACGACGACTGTCCGGCCGGCTTCACCTGCTCGACCGCCGGGCAGTGTGAGCCGGCGGTCGACGGCGCCGTCGACGTCGACGCCGGCGCTGACGCCGCGGTCGACGCCGCGCCCGGCCTGGGCTTTGGCGAGCCGTGCACCGGCAACCGCGAGTGCGAGTCCGGCGTCTGCATCTTCGTCGGCACCGGCGGTCGCTGCACCCGGCTGTGCAGCGACGACTGCCCGACCGAGTGGGGGTGCTACGGCGTCATCGACGTGATCGATCCCGGCGAGATCGACAACGTCTGCGTGCCGGTGATCGACAACCTGTGCACCGCGTGCAGCGGCGATCCCGAGTGCACGCAGCTCGGCATGGACCGGTGCCTGACCTACCCCGACGGCGATCGCTACTGCAGCCGCGACTGCTCGCGGGTCGGCTGCCCGACCGGGTATCGCTGCGAGGCCATGACCCTCGGCGGCACGCCGGTGCAGCAGTGCGTGCCGATGAGCGGCGCGTGCGACTGCGACGCCACCAACACCGGGATGATGGAGGCGTGCACGATCACGACGCCGCTGGCGACGACCTGCGACGGCATGCGGACGTGTCAGGGCGCGACCGGGTGGGGCGGATGTCAGGCCCCGGCGACCACCGACGATCCCGACGGCACCTACGCCGACGCCAACTGCGACGGCGTCGACGGCGAGTACGCCCGCGGCGTCTTCGTCGCCGGCGGCGGCGCCAACACGCCGACCTGCGGCCTGACCCACACCACGCCGTGCCAGACGATCGGCTACGGCGTCGTGCGCGCCGCCACCGCGGGTCGCAACCACGTCTTCGTCCAGGCCGGCGTCTACAACGAGGTGGTGGTGCTGGTGAACGGCGTCAACATCTGGGGCGGCTACAACTTCGGCTGGCAGCGCGCGTCGTACGCGACCCCCGGCCACCGCGTCGAGATCGTCGGACGCCAGGACACCGCGGCCGGCGGCGACGGCGAGTACCTCGCGGTGCGCGCCCACGATCTGATCGTGCCGGTGACCCTGGGCGACCTGGTGATCACCGGCCCCGACGCCGCCGGCGACGTCGGCGGCGACGGTCGCTCGAGCTACGCCGTCCACGTCGACAGCGCCACCGTCCGGCTCGAGCGGGTCGCGATCAACGGCGGCGCCGGCGCCGCGGGCGCGTCTGGGACGCCGGGCACCAACGCGGTCGCGGTCGACGCCACCGCCGGCATGAACGGCACCCGCGGCGGCGATGGGCGGCAATACACAACTACTTGCGATTCGAGTGGCCGTGGTGCGGCGGGCCCAGCAGGTACGAATACCTGTAGCGCGAGCCCTTCGACGCGCGGCATGAACGGAGGCGCCGGCGGCGCTGGTGGCCAAATGGATACCGACTGCAGCGTGCTGTCGCTCGACTACGACGCTCGCCCGGGCGCCAACGGTTCCGCTGCGTCTCATCGCAACGGCAGCTTCGGCGCTCCCGGCACCGGCGGGTCGGGCGGTGAGACCTGTGGCCCGACGACCGCCGGCGGTCCGGGCGAGGTGGTCAACGGCGGGCGCGGCGCGGGCGGCGCGGGCGGCACGGTCGCCGGCGGCTACTGGTACGGCAACGGCGGCGGCGCCGGTGGTACCGGTGAGAACGGCGGCGGTGGCGGCGGCGGGGGCGGCGCTGGCGGCTGCGACACCGGCACAGATAGCTACGGTGGCGGTGGCGGCGGCGGTGGCGCGGGGGGCTGTGCGGCCCGTGCTGGTGGTGGCGGCGGCGGTGGTGGCGGCGGCAGCTTCGGCGTGTTCGCGGTCGGCGGTGCGACCGTCACGATCAGCGGTTGCACTGTGGCCCGCGGTGCGGCCGGCCGTGGCGGCCCCGGTGGCGTCGGCGGGCGGGGCCAAAGCGGTGGTGCGGGGAACTCCGGCGGTGCGTTCCCCGGCGGCGCGATGCCCGGGCGCGGCGGCAACGGCGGTCACGGTGGCCACGGCGGCGGCGGCGGCGGCGGGCAGGGCGGCCGCTCGGTCGGCTTGGCATGGATCCCCGGGACCACGGTCACCCACGACTGCACGATCACCGGCGGCGCCGCCGGGGGCGGTGGTGACGGCGGGGTGCATGCGCCGACCGCGCCGGTCGCCGAGCGCGACGGCAATGACGGCGCCCCTGGCACCGGGGGCACGCTCCAGACCACGCGGGCCTGCACGAGCGCGACGAGCTGCTGACGCGTGGGAGCTGGTGGCGGGCCACGGATTGCGCTAACCTTCGAAGCGTGAGAACCTGGAGGATCGTGGTCAGTAGTCTCATGTTGGCGGCTGTATCAGTTCGTGCCGACGATGGATCAATCGCGGAGCAGCTGTTCCGCGATGGCAAGCGCCTACTCGCTGAGGGGAAGGTTCCCGAAGCATGCCTGGCGTTCGAGGGGAGCTACCGCAAGGAGCCGGCGACGTCGACACTGCTCAATCTCGCCGACTGCCACGAAAAGGACGGACGGTTGGCATCTGCCTGGTCGGCTTTCGTGGAGGCCGAGAGGTTGTTGCGTGATCGGCATGACCTCTCCGCCTTGAGAGATGTTGCGCGCGGTCGCGCTGCAGCCCTCGAGCCGCGTCTGTCGCGCTTGCGGATCGACGTGCCGATAGAGAGCGCAGTTGAGGGGCTGTCCGTGCGGCGGGGTGAGGCCATTCTCGATCGCGCCGAATGGGGTACTGCTATCGCAGTCGATCGCGGTCAATACTTGGTATCCGCTCAGGCGCCGGGGCGGGAGGCATGGTCAACAGCCGTGGTCGTTGGAACCGAAGGTGACTACCGCGTCGTGGGGGTTCCGGTGCTGGCGGTCGCAGCAGCTCCGGTTCCTGTCGGGCCGCCCGCCCCCAAGCGTGGTCGTGTGGGCTGGTACGTGATGGCTGGTGGTGGCGCCTTAGTGGCGGGATCGTTTGCCGTGGGGTGGTTAGCAAAGAACAAGCTCGACGACGCCAAGTCGTTGTGCGGTGACGACCTTCGTTGCGATAGCGAAGCGGATCGCAGCACCGGACAGGCACTTGTCGACGCGTCTCGCCTTCGCGGCAACATCGCGACCGGACTTGCGGTTGGTGGCCTTCTGGCGATCGGAACGGGCGTCGCCGTCGTGCTACTAGCCAAGCCCGGCCGCGTCGAGCGGCGGCGAACGGCCGTTCACCTCGTGCCCGTGCTTGCGGCCGACCGGCTCGGTTTTGTCGTCGGGGGGGCGCTGTGAGGCGCCTGTTGCTCACAGTGATCGCGTGTCTGGCGTTTGCCGCCTGCAATACGATCCTGGGAACGAATGATGTCACAGGTCCGGTCGATGGCGACGCCGCAGTGGATGCGTCGAATTTGCCTCCGTCCGTAACCAGGTTGCGTAGTCCGGCGCTTGGGTATCCAACTGGCTCTGTTCATGCGACGGCGTCCTTGCGTCCTCGGTTTGCCTGGTATGCGACGCCTGGCGCCGTAAGGTACGAGTTGCAGGTCGATGACTCGTGTGCCGTGGCGGCGTTTCGTGGATGCTTGTTTCCATCGCCAGAGTTGGATGTGGCGCAGATTTCAGAGAATAGCTACATGCCTTCGACTGACCTTTCCGTTGCCATGACTCGTCCGGTGGGGCGTCGCTATTACTGGCGGGTTCGTGCCTGCAATGAGCATGGCTGTGGTGGCTATAGTGAGGTGTGGTATCTGGACGTGGGTCGCCTGCGCGACGATGTCAATGGCGACGGCTACGGTGACGTTGTCGTGGGCATCGCGTCAGGGGCAACGGAGGTGGCAGCGGTTGGTCGCGCATATATCGTGTTCGGCCAAGGGGGGAGCGATACGCCAATCACTGTGGCGCTGACTGATCCTCGCGCTGTGACCGATGGGCGCTACGGGGCGGCAGTTGCTATGGTTGGGGACCTGAACTCGGATGGATACGGTGACGTTGCTGTAGGCTCATCGGGGACGATGCGGGCATCCCATCTTGGTTGGGTCTATGTCTACGCAGGGCGTGGCGCGTGGCCGCCCACGGTCGCTGCAGAGAGCGGCGGGTACGGTCTTGCGGAGCCGGACGCTGCGAACTATTTTGGCGCCGCGATTGCCGGCGGTGGCGACATCAACGGTGATGGGTACGCCGATTTTGCGGTGGCTGCGCTCGAGCCGAGCCTTGCCGCCACATCGCCAGGGTATGCGTATGTCAACTATGGTCGGCCGACTCTTCCTGTTTCTCAGCTTGGGTCTGATCGGAACATTCCAGATCCACTTGGTGGAAAGACCGGGTTGTTTGGCTGGTCGCTGAGCGTCGGTGATGTGGATGAAGATGGATTTGGCGACCTTGTGGTCGGGGCGATCGGGCGTGATGGGCTGGCTGGTGAGGTTAGTGTCTTCGTCGGAGGACGAGATTCGGGTGTGCCTCCGATTGTTGTGACGAACGCCTCGGCGCGTCTCTCGCCGGCCGTCGCGGGGCCTGCCGCCTTTGGCTTCGCCTCGGCCGTTTGCGGTAATATTCTCGCAATGGGGGCTCCTCTCGAGAGCGCCCCGGGGCAAGGAGCGGGTCGGGTCCGCCTCTATCGCGCGGGCGGTCCATTGCCGGCAGAGGTGCTTGCTTATGACCGTGTTATCGATGATCCAAGTGGCGCGATTCGTGCGTCGTTTGGAACAGATCTTGGTTGTGGCGACGTGACTGCGGACGGACGGTCGGATTTGGTCGCTTCGGCGCCTACGCCGGATGATGAGGGCGTTGTCTTCGTATTTAGTGATGCAAGTGGCTTGCCGGGTTCGCCGATCGCGACGCTGACCGGGGGCGTGGGTGTCGTGGGGCACCGGATCAAGCTGACGGATTTCAACGGTGACGGGATCTCAGACATTGTTGCGTCGCGCCTGCGGGGCCCGCTTACACCGGAAGGCGCCGTCCTCGTGTGGTTTGGGCGAAAGGCCTGGCCGAGCAAAATCACTTCAGCCGACTTGACGGTTCCGAACCCCAGCGGCGTCTCTGCGGAGCGATTCGGAGAGGCGCTCAACTAGGAGCGCGGCACATTTGCCCCCAGCCGGTCGTGGGCTGAGCGCCGGGCCGCGCGGCAGCGCTACAGCCGCTCGAGGTACGCCGACAGCGGCACGCTCAGCCCGGCCGACACGCCCCAGCGCAGGGCGCCGTCGTCGCCGTCGGTCGGCGGGTAGACCATGATCGTGGCCGGCGACACGTACGCCTCGACCAGGTCGCCGATGTCGAGGGCGAGGAACACCGGGTGCAACATGATCGCGTTCGACTCGTCGGAGTCGAGGACCGCGCGGTACAGGAGCCCCGAGGCCGCGGCGCCGACCTTGAACGTCAAGCGGTCGCCCAGGAAGGTCGGGCTGGCCAGGCCGAACCCGACCTGCTCGGCGATCACCGGCACCGGCCGTCGGGCCGCGCCGGCGTCGCCGGTCGGATCCGAGTACAGGCCACCGACCCCGACGGTCAGGTGGAAGTAGCCGCGCCAGGTGTGCTTGTGGCGGAAGTCGTCGCCGTGCTGGGCCAGGCGGGCGGCGAACTTGCCGCCGTCGACGCGCAGCGAGCTGCCGTCGCGCTCGACCGACTCCTGCAGCGCGTGGATGAGCTTGGTCACCCAGCAGTCGACGCTGGTGTCGGACTGGCAGGCGTTCTGCCGGCCCTGGAGCGAGCCGATCAAGGTGTCGAGGCGGACCCGACCGATCACCGCGAACAGGATCTCGAGGCTCATCGGCTCGTGGGCCTTGATGGCGTCGAGCACCGGCTCGAGGACGTCGTACAGCGGCGCGTCGAAGGTGTCGATCCGCGCGGTGCCCAGGGTCCGCAGCGCGCCGACGACATCGCCGGCCTTCATCGACAGCGGCGACTGGCGCGCCACCCGCTGCAGCAGATCGAGGAAGGCGATCAGGCGCGCGGTGGACGACCGCGCGAACCGCAGCCGGGCCGGGACCTCGCCGGGGAAGGCCACGCGCAGGGCGTCGTCGACCGCGCCCAGGGCGGCCGCGGTCTCGCGCAGCTCGCGGCCCAGATCGAGCGACGCGTACAGCGGCAGGTCGCCGACGTCGTAGGACACCTTGCGATCGGGGCCGGGGAAGCGGGCGAACAGCGCCCGTAGATCGGCGATCGACTTCTCGAGGCGATCGAGGGCCGGGTCGATCACGTCGAACGACTTGCTCATCGTCTCGAGCTTGGTGGCGACCTCGACGACGTTGCGCGGGCCCCAGGCCTGGATCCCCTCGGTGACGTCCTTGCGCACCCGGGCCAGGGCGATCGCTCGCGGGTCGAGGGCGCCGGTCGGAGCCGGGGGCGCCCCGCTAGCGGGCGGCCCGCTCGCGCCGGGCGTGGCGTTGACCGCCAGCCGCGCGTTATCGATGATCCGAAGGATCCGGTAGATGTGGTCCATGTGGTTGGCGCCGATCGAGAGCCGGATCGCCGAGCTGCCGACCGCGCTCCGGGCGCTGGTCATGGCGGCGATCAGATCGTCGAGCGACAGCCCGCTGTCGGCGTAGACGCTGGCGCGCAGGAGCGTGCGCAGGCTGGTGATGCCGGCCTGGACCTTGTCGACGCGCTCGCGCGAGCCGTCGATGAGCTGGGTCTGCCACGCCGTCAGGTTGAGCCCCGGCGTCGACTGCAGGTTGGCGATCGTGCGCGACCGGGCCGCGGCCTCGATCAGCCGGCGGACGTCCTCGAAGCCGCCGCCGCGCAGGAGCTTGATCAGGCGGACCGCGTCGAGCACCTTGGCCACTCCGATCGCGCGCTCGGCGATCGCGCGCTCGGCGAGCTGCTGGCACAGGGTCTGGCCGGCGCCGCGGTCCCACGGGCAGGTCGGACGCAGGTCGGACTGGCTGGTCGAGCGGCCGAAGAGCTGGGTCTGGCCCAGCCAGTAGTACGCGACGTCGACCAGGAAGCCGTGCAGCTCGGACGACAGCTCGACCGACGGGCGGGCCCCCAGCTCCGCGGCGCCGGCGATCACGGTCGCGCCGATCTCGGGCGCGGCGCGCAGCTCGTCGGTGGTCGGATACAGACCGTCGATCAGGTTGGCGGCGACGAAGGCCCGGACCACGGTCATGCCGAGATCCTGGAACTTCTCGCGCCGCAAGGTCGACGGATCGGCCAGGAGGCGCGCGCCCTGATCGAGCAGGTCGCGCAGGTACAGATAGCCGGCCCGCTTCTGCGCCGACAGGAGCTGGCTGACGACCAGCTTGATCGCCGCCTGCCGGGCGCGATCGAGGACGATGTCGACCACCAGGTCGGCGTCGAGCTTGCCGCGGCGGAAGCCGGTGGGGACGCTGGCGGCGACATCGGCCACGGTCACCGCGCCGGGCGGGCGGGCCGGGCTCGCGGCGGCGTCGGGATCGATCATGTCGATCTCGCCGCCGGTCGCGGCCTGGAACTCGGCCTCGAAGAACAGGTCGCTCGACAGGAGCGACCGCTGGCATAGCTCGACCGGCAGGTGCGGGTTGGCCTGGCACACCGCCTCGAGGTCGGCGCACGCGGCCTTGTCGGCGGCGTCGCAGCCGCGCCGCAGGATCGACGCCGCGCGGGCGGGATCGGCGGCCACGCCCTCGCCGGTGCGGAAGTGGGTGGCGGCCCGGACGCAGGCGCCGACCTCGTCGCGCTCGCAGGCCCGGTAGTCGCCGTAGATCTTGCGGACCACGCACCCCGGCACCGTCGGGTCGTCGCACGGGCAGAACTGGTTGTAGCGGACCAGCCGGCACGACCGGTCGGCGATGCGTCGGAACTTGGCGTTGTCCTGGAGCGCCGGTGGGCCGTTGGCGCCGTAGGCGAAGGCGGCGTGCTGGCAGGCGTCGGTGTCGCCGGCCCGGCACAGCCGCTCGGCTAGCTCGATCGCCGCCTCGGGGTCGGCGGTCAGGCCGAACTGCGGACGGCCGAGCAGCAGATCCATGACCAGGCCGGCGCAGCGCGGGTGACCGTCGCCCTCGCACGATCGCACCAGCGCCGCGACCGTGGCCTGGGCGGTCGCCGGGTCGGGGCGCGCCAAGAGGCGCTGGTAGTAGACCCAGCCGCAGGCCCGCTGATCGCCGGCGGTGCAGGCCATCTCGAGACGCGGCTTGATCGCCGGGTATTGCCCCGGGTCGTCGATCGCCAGGCAGGCCGGGAGGTCGCCGCGGGTACACAGCCCGACCAGCCCCGCGGTCGCGACGTCGCGCCGACGCGCCGCCTCGGGACCGGGCGTGCCGCGATACGCAGTGTCGCGCAGGAGCTTGCACGCCCGCCAGTGGCCGCCCTTGCAGCCGGTCTCGGCGTCGGCGGCGGCCTCGGTGAACAGCGGCATCGCCCGGGCCGGCTCGATCCCGGGGGCGGTGGCCAGGGAGAAGCTGGCCCGGGCGCGGGCGAAGCAATCGCCGGGCGCGTCGTCGCCGCACTGGGCCCGGTACAGCGCGCGCTGGTAGGCCGCCTGATAGGTGTCGGTGCGATCGACCTCGAACAGCCAGCCGTCGCGGCGCAGATCGCCGAGCAGCACGCAGGCCAGGGGATCGAAGCGGGCCGCCGGATCGTCGTCCTCGATCCCGCAGGCCTGGGTCAGGAGCTTGTGCGCGCGCGGTCGATCCGGCTCGATCTGGCGGCCGGCCAGGAGCGCGTCGGCGAACAGCGTGCACGCGGCGGCGTCGCCGTCGCCGTCGTCGCACGCGGCCTGACAGGCGGCGGTGGTCGCGCACTCGGCGCGGGCGCCGCGGGGTGCGGCCAGGACCAGGAGGGCGAGGGCGACCGCGATCGGCCAGCGCCTGCCCAGGCGCGGAGCTTCCATGGCGGCGACGGTGGCACGGCCGGCCGGCGCGCGCCACCGCGGCTGGCCTGGGCAGGACCGCCCCGGGTGCGGTACACGTCGGCGATGGACGAACGGTTTCTGCGCGGACGGACCGCGCTCGTCACCGGCGGCGGTCGCGGCATCGGCCTGGCGATCGCCACCCGCCTGGCCGAGCTCGGCGCGCGGGTGGTGGTCACCGGGCGCAGCGTCGACGAGGTGACCGCGGCGGCCGCCGCCCTGGGCGGCGTGGCGGTGCTCGGCGATCTGGCCGATCGCGCGGCCACCGACCGCCTGGTCGCCGAGGTCGCGGCGGTCGGCCGGATCGACATCCTGGTCAACAACGCCGGCGTGGCCGAGAGCGCGCCGCTGGCCGAGACCGACGACGCGATGTGGGATCGCCTCCTCGAGCTGAACGCCACCGCGCCGTTCCGCCTGACCCGGGCCCTGGTGCCGGCGATGGTCGCCGCCGGCTGGGGCCGGGTGATCACGATCGCGTCCAACGCCGGCCTCACCGGCTACGGCTACACCGCGGCCTACTGCGCCGCCAAGCACGCGGTGATCGGGATGACCCGGGCGCTGGCCATCGATCTCGGTCGCACCGGGGTGACCATCAACGCGGTGTGCCCGGGTTGGGTCGCGACCCGCATGGCCGACGAGGCGATCGCGCGGATCGCCGCCAAGACCGGCCGCGGCGCCGACGCCGCGCGCGAGGCCCTGGCCGGCATGAGTCCCCAGCGCCGGTTGATCGAGCCGGCCGAGGTCGCCCACGCGGTGGCGATGCTGTGCGCCGACGCCGCCCGCGCCATCCACGGCCAGGCGGTGGTCCTCGACGGCGGGCAGGTGCTCAAGTGAGCCGGCCCACCGCGGTGGTGGTGCCGGGCTGGGCCGCGCCGCGCGGCTACGCCAACGGCATGATCGGCGGCGGCCAGGTGCTGTTCGTGGCCGGCCAGATCGGCTGGGACGGGCAGGGGGTGTTCCACACCGATGATCTGATCGCGCAGTTCGATCAGGCCCTGGCCAACGTGATCGCGGTGGTCGAGGCCGCGGGCGGAACGGTCGAGGCGCTGGCATCGCTCACGATCTACGTGACCGAGATCGATTCCTATCGGGCGCGGACCAAGGAGCTCGGGCCGATCTGGCGCGCGCGGATGGGGCGCCACTATCCGGCGATGGCCCTGGTCGCGGTGCCGGCGCTGGTCGAGCCCCGGGCCAAGGTCGAGATCCAGGGCTACGCGCTGCTGCCGTAGGAGGAGGCGGAGACCGAGACCGAGGCCGAGGCCGAGACCGAGACCGAGATCGAGACTGAGACCGAGACCGAGGCGGAGACCGAGACCGAGGCGGAGACCGAGACCGAGGCCGAGACCGAGACCGACACCGAGACCGAGACCGAGGCGGAGGCGGAGACCGAGGCGGAGGCGGAGGCGGAGACCGAGACCGAGGCGGAGACCGAGACCGAGGCCGAGACCGAGGCCGAGACCGAGGCGGAGGCACGTGGGCGCCGGCCCGCTGGCGAAGGTGGTACACCCGCGGGCCATGGAGCTGCCCGCCCCGCGCACGTTCGGCTTCGCCCTCGACCGCGGCGTCGCCACCCTCACCCTCGACCGCCCCGAGCGCCTTAACGCGCTCACCTTCGAGAGCTACCGCGAGCTGGCCGAGACCTTCGAGCAGCTCGATCGCTTCGACGAGGTGCGCGCGGTGGTCCTGCGCGGCAACGGCCGCGGCTTCTGCTCCGGCGGCGACCAGGACGACATCATCCACCACCTGCTCGGGCGGTCGACCGCCGAGCTCCTGGCCTTCACCCGCGCCACCGGCCGGCTGATCGCCGCGATCCGCCGGTGCAAGCGCCCGGTGATCGCCGCGGTCCACGGCGCGGTGGTCGGGGCCGGCGCGGTGATCGCGATCGCCGCTGACCTCCGGCTGGCCGCCGCCAACGCCAAGTTCGGCTTCATCTTCCCCAAGGTCGGGCTGTGCGGCGCCGACATGGGCGCGACCTACCTCTTGCCGCGGATCGTCGGCGCGACCCACGCCGCCGAGCTGTTGTTCTTTGGCGACCTGGTGCTGGCGCCCGACGCGCTGCGCATCGGTCTGGTCAACCGCGTGGTCGACACCGTCGAGGACTGCCACAAGCTGGCGGCCGAGTGGGCGGCGCGGTTGGCGGCCGGGCCGGCCTTCGCCCACGCGATGACCAAGCAGATGATCGAGAGCGAGGTCACGATGGGGCTGGCCGAGGCCATCGAGGCCGAGGCCCAGGCCCAGGCGCTGTGCATGCAGCACGGCGACTTCGCCGAGGCCCACGCCGCGTTCAAGGCCAAGCGGCCGCCGCGGTTCGCCGGCGCGCCCGACGCCCCCGAGGGCGCCGCGTGATCCCGCTGTCGACCGACGACCTGCCGTGGTTCGTCGACGACGGCGACCGCGCGCTGGCCGAGCGGCTGCGGGCGGCGGCGCCGGGGTTGGCCGCCGCCGAGGACGCGCCCGATGAGCCGGCCCGCGATCGCGCGGCGGTCGCGGCCCTGGCCGAGGCCGGGCTGTTCGCGCTGGTGGCCCCGGCCGACGGCCAGGTCCGGGCGCGCTCGCTGTGCCTGGCCCGCGAGCTCCTGGGCTGGGTCAACGCCCGCGCCGACTCGATCTTCGCGGTCCAGGGGCTGGGCAGCTACGCGGTCCTGGCCGCGGGCGACGCCGCGCAGCGGGCGCGGCTGCCCGACCTGGCGGCCGGCCGCGCGGTCGCGGCCTTCGCCCTGACCGAGCCCGAGGCCGGCAGCGACGTCGCGGCGATCGCCACGCGGGCGGTCGCCGTCGGAGATGGCTACCGCCTGACCGGCGAGAAGATGTTCATCTCGAACCTCGGGTTGGCGTCGGTCGCGACGGTCGTGGCGACCGTCGATCCCGCGGCCGGCCGCAAGGGCCTGACCGCGTTCTGGCTGCCCCTCGACGGCGCCGGCGTGACGGTGGTGCCGCAGACGCCGATCGCGCCGCACCCGCTGGGTCGCCTCGTCCTCGACGGCGCCCGCGCCACGCGGATCGGCGAGGTCGGCGCCGGCTTCGGCCTGGCGATGCGCACCCTCGACACCTTCCGCGTCTCGGTGGCCGCGGCCGCGGTCGGTATGGCCCGGCGGGCCCTCGACGAGGCCACCCGTCACGTCCGGGCCCGCGTGCAGTTCGGTCGGCCGCTGGCCGAGCAGCCCCTGGTGCAAGCGCACCTGGCCGACATGGCCACCCAGCTCGACAGCGCGCGCCTCATGACCTGGCGCGCCGCCGCGGTCAAGGACGCCGGCGCCCGCGGCACGGTCGAGGTGTCGATGGCCAAGCTCCACGCCACCGAGGCGGCTCAGGACGTGATCGATCGCGCGGTCCAGCTCCTGGGCGGGCGCGGCGTGGTGGCCGGGGCGATGGTCGAGCACCTGTACCGGGCGATCCGCCCGCTGCGCATCTACGAAGGCACCAGCGAGATCCAGCGCGGCATCATCGGCCGCGCGATCGCCACCGGAGGCAGTCCATGACCGACGTCCGCTTTCCGGACGAGTTCAACCTGGCCGACTACTGGCTGTTCGCCCGCGAGCGCGAGGGTCGCGGCGATCATCCGGCGATCCGCTTCGGCGATCGGACCTGGACCTACGCCGAGGTCGCCGACCGGGCCCGGGCCCTGGCCCGCGGCCTGATCGCGCGCGGGCTCCGGCCCGAGGAGCGGGTGTACATCGTCCTGCCCGACGTGCCGCCGTTCGCGTGGGCGATCTTCGCGACCCTGGCCGCGGGCGGCGTCGTGACGATGGGCAACCCGGCGGTGCCACCGGCCGATCTGGCGGCGGTGATCGACTACGTCAAGGCCGCGATCGTGGTGACCACGCCGGCGGTGGCCGACGGCCTGATCCCGCACCTGACCGCGGGGCCGCGCGGCGGCTTCGTCCTGGTCCCCGACGCCGCCACCGACGACGATCCCGAGGCCGAGGCGCCGGCCGGGCCGGCCGTGCGCGACAGCGGTCGACCGGCGGTGGCGATGACCGACGCGATCGCGCTCGGCCGCGGCGACGACCGTCCGCTGCCCCGGACCCACCGCGATGATCCTGCGATCTGGTTGTTCACCTCGGGCTCGACCGGGCGGCCCAAGGCGGCGATGCACTGCCACCGCGACTTCGCGTGGAACACCGAGGTCTACGCCAAGGCGACGATGGGCTACCGCGCCGACGACGTCACGGTCAGCGTGCCGCGGCTGTTCTTCGGCTACGCCACCGGGACCAACCTGTGGTTCCCGTTCGCGGTCGGCGCCACGACCTGCCTGTGGAGCGAGCGCCCGACCGCCGACAGCCTGGCCGCCGCGATCGCGCGCTACCGCCCGACGATCGTCACCAACGTGCCGACCATGCTCGGCAAGCTGCTCGATCACGACGACGAGCTGCGCGCCGCCGGTCGGCCCGGCCTCGATCTGTCGAGCGTGCGCTTCCACCTGTCGGCCGGCGAGGCCCTGCCGGCGGCGCTGTACCAGCGCTTCCTCGATCGCTTCGGCGGGGCGATCTACGACGGCATCGGCTCGGCCGAGATGTTCCACATCTACTGCACCAACCGCCCGGGCGACGTGAAGCTCGGATCCCTGGGCCGGGTGGTCGATGGCTACCAATTGCGGGTCTTGCCCGAGGAGGCGCGCGGCGCCGACGCGGCGCCGGTGCCGGTCGGCGAGATCGGCGTCCTGTGGGTGCGCGGCGACAGCGTGGCCCAGGGCTACTTCCAGGATCGCGACAAGAGCTGGTCGACCTTCCACGGCCACTGGTGCCGCACCGGCGATCTGTTCCGCCTCGACGCCGACGGCTACCTGTACTTCTCGGGGCGGGCCGACGATCTGCTGAAGGTCGGCGGTGTCTTCGTCGCGCCGGCCGAGGTCGAGGACTGCCTCCTGGGCCACCCCGCGGTCAGCGCGGTGGCGGTGATCGGCGCCGACGACGCCGGGCTGGTCAAGCCCAAGGCGGTGGTGGTGGTGCGGCCGGAGGCGCGCGGCCGCCTGGCCGCCGACCCCGACGCCCTGGCCGCCGAGCTGCAGGCCCACGTGAAGGCCCGGCTGTCGAAGTACAAGTACCCCCGCTGGGTGGTGTTCGTCGACGAGCTACCGAGAAACGATCGCGGCAAGGTCGACAAGCGCCGCCTGGCGGCCGAGGTCAACCGATGAGCGGCCACGACCTGCACGCGATGACCACGGTCGCGCTCCAGGCCCGGCTCGCCGCGGGTCCGGTGGTGGCGCTCGTGCCGGTCGGCTCGACCGAGCCCCACGGTCCCCACCTGGGCCTGGGCACCGACGTCGCGATCTCGCGGGCGGCGTGTGAGCGCGCGGTGGCGCTCCTGGCCGCGGCCGGCCGCGACGCGGTGATCGCGCCGGCGGTGCCCTACGGCGTGACCGACTGCGCCGCCGGCTTCGCGGGCGCGATCAGCGTGCCGGGGCCGGTCTTGACCGCCTTCGTCGGCGCGGTGTGCGACGGGCTCTTGGCCCAGGGCTTCGCCCAGGTCGCGCTGGTCAACAACCACCTCGAGCCGGCGCACGACGCCGCGATCCGTGCGGCCGCGATCGATCGACCGCGGGTGGTGGTCGCCTGTCCGTTGACGCGGCGCTGGGCGCGGACGTTGTCGGCCGAGTTCAAGAGCGGCGCCTGTCACGCCGGGCGCTACGAGACCTCGATCGTCCTGGCGGCCGAGCCAGCGTTGGTCGACGACGCCGCGCGGGCCGGGCTGCCGGCGGTGCCGATCAGCCTGAGCGAGCAGCTCGGTCGTGGCGTCACCACCTTCGCGGCGATGGGCCTCGGCGACGCTTACGCCGGCGATCCGGCGGCCGCCTCGGCCGTCGAAGGTCGCGAGCAGCTCGAGCGGCTGGCCGAGATGATCGTCGGCGAGCTGGGATGATCGCGGGCGTCGCGGTCAGGCCGCGGGGGCGATCGCGACGCGCAGGTCGCGGCTGACCGAGACGATCGAGCGGGGCGGGGCGAGCTCGGGCACGGCGTCCTTGCCCGGCGCGAGCGACGACGAGATCGCGACGCCGCGGAACGACGGATCGCGCTGGCCGCGCTCGTTGGCGACGGTCAGCGCGTGCACCGCCAGCGGCTGATCGCGCGCGATCGCGACCAGGGCCCGCGAGTTCGACAGCGCGAAGGCGCCGACCGCCGGTGGCAGGCCGAGCCGCGCGCGCCCGGCGGCGAGCAGGCG
Organism: Kofleriaceae bacterium; assembly: GCA_018057825.1. Classification (GTDB taxonomy): domain Bacteria; phylum Myxococcota_A; class Polyangia; order Haliangiales; family Haliangiaceae; genus UBA2376. The sequence goes on from JAGPCY010000018.1 coordinate 101,465, forward strand.
CTGGGCCTCGTCCGCCACGCTGGCCAAGGCGTCGACCCGCAGCTCGAGATCGTCGGCGCGGCCCTGATCGTGGAGGAGCGCGATCACGGTGTAGAGCAGGAGCTCGCCGCAGGTCCGGCCCCGCAGGTTGCGGCGCAGGAAGTCGGGGACGTGACTGGCCAGGGCGTTCCAGGCCTCGGCCGGCAGGGGCGTGGTCGGGGTCTCGGCCAGCATCCACCGGCGGAACCGAAACGGCGGCAGATCGTCGGGATCGCCGTCGTCGCCGTCGACCGCCGCGATCGCGCAGTCGCTCCGCGGCTCTGCCAGGGCGGCGCCCAGGTCGAGGGCGGCGTCGCCCGGGCGGGGCGTCCGCGCGACCAGGATCTCGCCCGACCGCACCCACGCCATGCCCCAGCGCCCGACCGGAGCTGGCACCAGGAGCGGCAGCGGCGCCAGCGCAGCACCGAGGCGCTCGGGCTGGTTGCACATGCACGCGACGAGCATGGCGGTCAGTATAGCAGCCCGGTCGGCTCCGACGACTCGCCGGTGGCGCCGCGCCCGCGCCGTCAGGCCAGGTGCGCGCGCGCGAACTCGGCCAGCGCCGCCAGCGGGACCGCCCGCTCCCGCTCGTTCCACACCTCGTGCTTGTAGCCGGCCAGGACCCGGACATCGGCGCCCGGCACGGTCCGGGCGATCCGCTCGGCGACCGCCGGGTCGGCGATCGGGTCGTCCCCGCCGATCAACCACAGGGTCGGCACCGCGATCCGCGGCGCGCGCTCGGCGACCGCGGCCTGGGTGGTCAGGGCCTCGGTGAACCAGCGCGCCGAGGCCACGTCGTGGCACAGCGTGTCGGCGACGCGCGCGGCCTGGCGCTCGGGGTCGCTGGTCAGGTCGGTCGGCCGCAGCTCGTTGTGCTGGGCGAAGGCCGGGTAGATCGCGCTGGCCGCCTTGGCCAACCAGATCCGCGGCGCCGGCACCTTGAGGCGCAGGGCCAGGAACGGCGACGACAGCACCGCGCCGACGCAGGCCAGCGGCGTGGCCGCGGTCAGCGCCGCCAGGGTGACGAGCGAGCCGTTGGAGTGCGCGACCACCAAGAGCGGGCGGCCGGGGGCGAGGTCGGCCGCGGCGGCGCGGGCGGCGTCGAGATCGGCCCGGTAGTCGGCGAAGCTCTGGACGTGGCCGCGCTTGCCGGCGGCGCGGCCGTGGCCGCGGTAGTCGAAGGTGAGGACGGCGCAGCCGGCGTCGTGGAGCACCCGCGCGACCTCGCGGTAGCGGCCGCAGTGCTCGGCGTAGCCGTGGACCACCAGCGCCACCGCGCGCGGGTCGGCGGGGACGAAGGCCTCGGCGTACAGCGCGGTGCCGTCGGCGGCGCGCAGCGGGACGGTGCGGGTGGGTTCCATCGGGCCGGGGGCGGTCATCGCGCGGTTCGTACCACGGCGGCGCCGGGATCGGCCGGCGGTTGACAGCCTCCGGACCCCTGGGCAAGCTGCCCGCCGGTCGGTCCCCCGACCCGGGCAACCATGGCGCGTCGAACCTGGGCAATGATCGCAGTCGCGGCGCTGGCCGCCGGGTGTCCCGGTGTGGAGGCCGATCCCAAGAAGAGCCAGACCCGGCTCGACCTGGCGCGGGACTTCTTCACGCGCAACGAGATGGAGGCGGCCGAGGCCGAGGCCAACAAGGCGCTCGGGTTCATGCCGCGCAACGACGAGGCCCACAACCTCCTCGGGCTGATCGAGCTGACCCGGGCGGTCAACACCCAGAAGGATCTGGAGGTCGCCGGCTGCCTGACCGGCCTCGACGCCGAGGCCTTGCGCAGCGAGGTCGATCGCCGCCTGGAGAACGCCGCCGGACACTTCCGACGGGCCGCCGCGATCTCCGACGAGTATGGCGAGGCCTGGTCCAACGTCGGGACCGTGGCGCTGCTCCAGGGCGACCCCGACCTCGGCAAGACGGCCTTCGAGAAGGCCCTGGCGGCCCCGGTTCGACTCGAGAATCCGGGGCTGACCCGAGCTCACCTGGGCTGGGCGTACTTCGCGAAAAACGACCTGGTTTCGGCCTTCAAGGAGCTGCGCCAGGCGCTGCAGTTCCAGCCCGGGATGTGCGTGGCAACTTATCGGCTCGGACGGGTTTACTTTGCCCGGGAAGAATGGGAAAACGCCGCCGAGCAGTTTCAGGAAGTTATCGATCAGCCGACGTGCCGGTCCCAAGAAGCGGCGCTCTACCTCATGAAAGCCCGACTCGAGCAAGGCCTCCTCGACGACGCGCGTGCCGCCCAGGCGGCGTGTGTGGTCCTCGCGCCGGCGAGCTGCGTCGCCGCTGAGTGTCGAACCGCTTCGTTCGCCGGAGGGGCGCGTTGACGGCGCCCCGTGACACGGCCACGAGCCGTCCGGGCCAGAGTCGGCCGGGGACCAGCGCGCCCGAGCGCAGCCGGGCCCTGGTGACGGCCCTCGAGCGCGCGACCCGGCTGTCGGGACGCCGCTCGAGCGAGGCCGAGGTCTCGGAGGATGTGGCCGCGGCGCGGGCCGAGCTGTCTCGCGTCCTGGTCGCCGGTCGCGAGGCCCGCGGGCTGGCCCGCGAGCACCTGGCCCGGGTCACCCGCATCCCGCTCCGCACTCTCGAGAACCTCGAGGACGGACGCTGGGACGAGCTGCCGGCCGACGTCTTCGTGCGCGGCTTCCTGCGCAGCTACGCCAAGAGCGTCGGCCTGCCGGTCGACGAGGTCCTGGCCCGCTACGGCGGCTGTGGCTTCGCCGCCGCGCCGGTGGCCTCGGTCGCCGCCCAGGCCCTCCTCGAGACCATGGCGCCGCTGGCGCCGGTGGCGTCGCGCCCGATGGGCGCCGCGCCGATCACCCCGGCCCCCCGCATCCTCGGGTCGACGGAGATGACGGCGGTCGAGCCGCCTCCCGAGGTGATGGCCGACGTGGCGCCCGAGGTGGCCGACGTGGTGGCGTCGTCTGCTGGCGCGCCGTCCGATGGTGTCGTGGCCTCGACGACCGCCCCGATCAAGCGCCGCACGACCAAGCGGGCGGCCACGGTCGCCGGGCCGCGGGAGCGCGATGCGCGCGGCCGCTTCATCCGCAAGAGCGTCGAGATGACCGTCGTCATCCCCGACGAGGTGCGCGCCGAGGCCGCGGCCTTCGACGACGCCGAGGTGCCGCAGGCCAACGCGGACGATCCGGCGGCGACGAATGATCCAGCCGCGACGAACGAGCTGGCCGCGACGAAGGATCACGTCCAGGTGAGCGATCCGGCCGAAGCGGGCAAGCTCGTCGCCGCAGGCCCGTCGGCCCCGGCCGCGGTGAGCGACGTGGTGGTCCGCGCCGAGCCGGTTTCGGCGACGGTGCGGGTCATGCCGCCGCGCCCGAGCCGACCCATGGCCGCGCCGACCCTGGTGATCGACGACGATCACCCCGAGGAGGCCGAGCGCACCCGCGAGGATCGCGCCCGCGCCAAGGACGGCGGCTGGCGCAGCTTCCTGCCGCCGGCCCTCCTCGATCAAGAGCGGGGTGGTCGCCAGGGCGGGCTGACCCTCGCCGTGATCATCCTGCTGATCGTCGCCACCCTGACGCTGTCCTACTTGATGCGTCGCCCGAGCTCGACCGGCGAGGGCATCACCGCCATCCCGACCGCGCCGCGGCACGGGTAGCCGCGGGTCGCGGCGGCGCGGGGCACTGGTGACCGCCGGCGACGCCGAGCTGACCACGCGGGCCATCGTCTTGGCCCGCACCGCGGTCGGCGAGGCCGATCTGGTCGTCCAGCTCTACACCGAGGCCCGGGGGCGCCTGGGCGCGGTCGCCCGGGCCGCGCGCAAGTCGAAGCGCCGGTTCGCCGGTGGCCTCGAGCCGCTGGTCGTGTTCGACGTCGCGCTGCGGCCGCGGCGCGGCTCGGAGCTGTTCGGCCTCGAGCGCGCCGAGGCGGTCGAGGATCACCGCGCCCTGGCCGCCGATCCCGTGAGCGTGGGCCACGCCGCCTACGCCCTCGAGCTGGTGCGCGGGCTGGCTCCGCCCGAGGCCGCCGACCCCGAGCTCCTGGCCCTGGTGGTCGCGCTGTGGCGGGCCCTCGCGCCCGGGCCGTCCTCAGCGCTCCTGCGCGGCTTCGAGCTGGCGCTGTGCCGCGCCGTCGGCTCCGAGGTCGCCTTGACCTCGTGCGCGGCGTGTGGCGGCGACGTCGACGACGATCGCGCGCTGTTCGATCCCAGTCGCGGCGGCGCGGTGTGCGCTCGGTGCGCGGCGACCTCGACCGGCCTGGGCGTCCGTCCGCTGGCCGAGCGCACCCGTCGCTACCTGGCTACCTTGGCCGAGTGCTCCCTGGCCGAGGCCCGCGATCGCGAGGCCGACGATCTCGAGGCCCGGGTCGGTGGGCGCGACTGCATGCTGGCGATCGTCAGTCATCTGCTCGGGCATCCCCCGACCACGCTCGACTACGTGGCCCAGGTCCACGGTGGTCTGCGCCGTGGTTGACGGACGGCGCAGGTCGCCCACCGCCGTCCGCGGGGATGCTAGATTGCTCGTCATGGGATCTCCTCGCTGCGCCTGGGCGTGGTCGGTGCTCGTCGCCCTCGGCGTGGCCGCCGGGACGGCGGCGGCCCAGGACGCGCCCGCCGAACCGCCGGTCGAGGCCGCCCCCGAGGACGCGCCGGCCGACGCGCCGCCGGCGATGTCGGAGGCCGAAGCCAAGGCCGCCGCGCGCAAGCTCCTCGACGGTGGCGACGGCTTCCTGAAGAAGGGCGATCAGCTCACGCGCCGCAAGAAGATCGATGACGCGGCGGCGCAGTACGAGCGCGCGCTGGCCGCCTACCAGAAGGCCTACGAGCTGGTCCCCAACCCGCAGATCCTGTTTCCGATCGCGGTCGCCGAGGAGAAGCTTGGACGCTGGGCCGACGCCGCCCGCGACTTTCGCCGGTTCCTGGTCCAGGTCGCCGAGCCCGATCCGGCGCTCAAGGCCGACGCCGAGCGCCGGCTCGAGGCGGCCAAGATCCACGTCGGGGTCCTGACCCTGGTGGTCGAGCCCGAGGGCACCGCGGTCACCCTCGACGGCGCTCCGCTCGGGGTGACGCCGCTGGCCGATCCGTTGTTCTTGCCGGCCGGCGAGTACACCCTGGGCTTCACCTCCGACGGCTACGAGCCGATGGAGCACAAGATCGCGATCGAGGCCGGCAGCGAGTCCGAGCGCAGCTTCGAGCTGAAGTCGATCCGCATCATCGTCGACATCCCGACGCCCCCGCCGCCCAAGCCGGTGGAGCCGCTGCCGCCGGCGCCGAGCAAGCTGCCGCTGTATATCGGCGGCGCCCTGGCGGTCGGCTTCCTGGGCGGAGCCACCGCCGCCGGCATCCTCGCGATCGGCCGTCACGGCGACTTCGAGTCGACCTCGGGCACCGCCCAGGAGCGCGAGGACGCGCGGGTCAGCGGCAAGCGTCTGGCCCTCATCACCGACGGACTCCTGGCCGGCGGCATCGTGGCGACCGGGGTCGTCACGTTCTACTACCTGAAGGTCTACCGCCCCAAGGCGCGGGCTCGATCCGAGCGGCAACGGCAACAGGCCGACGCGGTCGACGAGTTCGCGGCTCGACCCAAGGTGATGATCGCGCCCTGGGTCCAAGGCTCGGGCGCGGGCCTGGTCGTGGCCGGCCACCTGTAGCTCTCGAGGAACCATGAGCACGCCTAAGATCATCCCGATCCTCGTCTCCGTCGGCGTCGCCGCCGGGACCTTCTCTGGTCTGTACTTCGGTCTCGGCACCAAGAAGGACGACGCGATCGCGTCGACCGGTGAGTCGTCGGCCGGCTCGGGGTCGGGGAGCGACGTGGCGTCGGGCTCGGGCTCGGGTTCGGGCGAGGTGGCTGGCGCGGGCTCGGGTTCGGGCGAGGCGGCCGGCTCGGGCTCGGGCTCGGGCTCTGGTGAGGTCGCTGGCTCGGGCTCGGGCTCGGGCTCCGGTGAGGTGGCGGCGGGCTCGGGCTCCGGCTCGGGTGAGGCGTCGGGCTCGGGCTCTGGCTCGGGCGGCGACGTGGCGACGGGCTCGGGGTCGGGGAGCGCGGTGGCGGGCGGCTCCGGCTCGGGGTCGGGCTCCGGTTCGGCGGCGGTCGCCGGCGGCACCACCGCGGCGCCGGCGGTCACCAGCGTGACGCTGCAGTTCGTCCCCATGCCGTCGGACGCCACCATCACCGTCGACGGCAAGCCGGTGACCGACGGCACCTTCCCGCTCGAGTTCACCGGCGACAAGAAGAGCGTGAAGGTCGTGGCCAAGGCCAGCGGCTATCGCACCCTCGAGAAGAAGATCACCGTCACGAAGTCGATCGGCTCGATCCCGCTCAAGCTGGTCAAGCGAAGCTCGGGCGGTGGCGGCGGTGGCGGCGGCAACCACAACACCGGCCCGGGCGACAAGATCGACATCTGAGTCCAGCGGACGCTCGCGGCGGCCCGTCGCTGGCTCGTCCCGCGAGCGGGGCCCGGGCGACCCGCGCTCAGCTCTCGGCGGCCAGCGCCTCGAGGAGGGCGCGGAGCTGCTTGCCGCGGAGCTTGCCCAGGCGTGCGATCCAGGCGCGCTCGACCGCGTCGGCGGCCTTGCGGACCTCGGTCGCCCACTGCCGGCCCCGCGACGCCAGGCGTACGCGCTTGATGACGCCGTGATCGGGATCGGGGTAGCGCTCGACCAGGCGCTCGCGCTCGAGGTCGTCGACCAGATCGCCGAGCGTCTGCTTGGCGACGCCGAGGCGCGTGACCAGCTCGCTCAGGCGCAGGCCTGCGGGCTCGATCAGGGTGAGGAGCTGGCCCTGGACCGGCCGGAGCACCGGCAGCCCGGCCTCGCGCAGGCGGGCATCGATGGCGCTGGTCAGCTCGAGCTGGGGGCCCAGGAGCAAGGCACGGAGGTCGCGGCGTGGGTCTCGGGCCATGGCTTCGACGACGAGGGGCTCGGGTCATAGCAGAAGCGCCACGGCGGTGAAACGCTCGGCCGCCACAAAGTCCGGAAAGCGGACAACCGACCGCGCCCCCCTCGGAAAGTCGCTGGTAGGGCGAGGGGCTACTCGGACGCCGCCGGGGCGACCCGCGCGACCTCCGCGGCCATCTGGCCGGTCGCGATGCGCTGCCACATCCGCAGGTCGCCGCGCAGCGACCACCACGCGAACTGCAGCGAGCCCCAGGTCGCGGGCCGGTTCTTCTCGAAGGCCAGGTGCCCGATCCAGGCCAGGCCGTAGCCCGCGACCGGGGCCGCCAGGAGGGCCGGCGGAAACAGCGGGCTGGCGGCGACACAGCCGAGCGCCACCGAGGTGCCGACGAAGTGCAGCAGCCGACAGGTGGGGTCGAGGTGCTGCGAGACGTAGTAGGGCCAGAACTCGTCGAACGATTGGGGCCGATCAGTCATGGCCCGGTTGTAGCGCTACTCGACCACCAGGTTGACGCGACCGGTGCCCGAGCCGTGGATGTGACAGTAGAAGTCATCGGCGCCGGTCGAGGTCGGGGTGACGTCGTAGCTCGCGCCGGGACCCATCGGTCCGCCCTGGTGGTCGAACCCGCCGATGCCGCCCCCGGTGTGGATCTGGTGATTGATGCTGTCGTTGTTGCGGATGTGGAGGCGGGTGCCGGACCGCACCCGCAGGTTGGCGCCGGCCATCGGCCCCCAGTGCGCGCCGGTGGCGGCCCCGGCGCCGACGTCGATCGTGAACTCGTCGGCGACGTTCATGGTCGCGGTCGCTGAGGCCGAGAGCGCGCCGCCGGTCACCGCGATCGCCAGGGGGCGCCCGGCGGGCGCGGCCGCGCCGTTGGACGGGATGCGCACCCGGACCGTGGCGCTGGCCGACCCGCCCTCGGTGAAGTCGAGGGTCGCCGGGGTGATGTCGACCTGCCAGCCGGTCAGGCCGCCGGTCGCGGCCAGGGACACCGTGCCGCTGTAGTGCTGGGCGGTGACGGTGACCGTGAAGCTGGTGTCGCTGCCGAGCGCGGTCGAGGCGCTCGCCGGGGACACGGCGGCCGACAGCGTCGCGACCGGCGCCGCGTCGATGCCCGGGCCGGCGTCGACCCCGGGCTCGTCGTCGCCGTCGCCCCCGGGCGGCACGGAGCCGACGTCACAGGCGACGAGCGCGAAGGGCAGCGCGAGGAGCGCGAGGCGGTTCATGTCGCGGGCAAATGCGAGCCGCGTGCCGAAGGTAACCGTTTGAGATCGTTTGCGCGCAGGGCGTTCCGGGCTGGGGTGGGGACACCGCGGCGGGGCCGCGTGCCCCAGGTCACGACGCCTCGGGGAGGGGCCGAGACCGAGACGGAGGCGGAGGCGGAGGCCGAGACCGAGACCGAGACCGAGACCGAGACCGAGACCGAGGCCGAGACCGAGACCGAGTCCGAGACCGAGACCGAGACGGAGGCCGAGACCGAGACGGAGGCCGAGACCGAGACCGAGACCGAGACGGAGGCCGAGACCGAGACCGAGACCGAGACCGAGACCGAGCTCTAGGTGCCCCTCAGCGCCGCTTCCACAGCGACCAGCCGCGACGGGCCCAGGTCCGGGCCTGGCTCCAGCGGTCGGTTCGCCGCGCCGCCATCACCTTGCCGCCGAAGTACCAGAGCCCGCCGAGCCAGGCGGCGTGGAGGAGATAGATCACGATCGCGATCGACAGCGGGGCGAGGCCGGCGACCACGAGGAGCCCGAGGGACACCGCCCCTGCGATCGCCGCAGGACGCAGGCCGAAGAAGCGCGCGGTCAAGGCGGCGACGGCCAGGGCGAGGAGCAGCACGACGACAGGTTACCGCGGCGCCGCCAGCCCGGCTACTCCAGTCGTTCGCGGCACGGGAAGTCGCACGTCCGACGATGCGGGCAGTCGTAGGCGCACCCGGCAGCGAGCGCGAAGCGGGCCAGGATCTCGTCGGCAGGCTCGCCGCCGGCGGCGCGTCGCGCGGCCCGCGCTGCGGCCAGGAGCGCCGGGTTGTCGGCGGCGTACGGGCTCTCGAGGTAGCCGAGGCGGAACAAGGTGTCGCGGACGATGCGGTGGGGCAGGGCGGTGACCTCGCCCAGATCGTCGAAGCGCAGGACGCCGACCTGGCCGAGCATGCGCAGGATCCAGAACAGCTCGATCCGAAACAGCCCTCGACCGAGGGCCGCCTCGAGGGTGGTCCAGGCCTCGGCCGCGGTGCGCTGCTGCTCGAGGTTCGACGCCAGCTCCGGGGCCTCGGCGCAGCGCCGGGCCGCCAGCGACGCCAGCATCAGGGCCCGGGCGTCGACGGCGGCCGGCATCACGTCGGGCACGGTGCCGTGGTAGAGGTCGCCGAGGATCGCCGCTTGCTCGAGGGCGCGGTAGGCGCGCAGGACGCCGTCGCGGTCCGCGTCGAGGCGGAACACCAGCGCCGCCGCCACCGCGATCCGGTAGAGCAGCTCGTCGGCGCCCTCGACCCAGGCCTCGGGGTCGAAGCCGAAGTCGCTCGGCTGGTACGGCGCCGCCAGGTCGCCGAGCTCGGCGGCCCACGCGCCGATGCGCCGGGTGGTCTCGTCGAGGACGTCGGGCGCGAAGCTGCCGGACGCGAAGCGCGACACCGGCACCGCGCGGTCGCGGCCGCGGGGCGAGGTCGGGGGCGACGTCGCCAGGTGGCGCAGGTACGGCGGCAGCGGCGAGGCCTCGCGCGCCCCGCCGGGGGCGGAGGGCGGCGCGGTCGGGCTCGGGTCGGGGGCGGCCGCCTCCGCCGCCGGCGCGGACTCGTCCTCGGTGCCGGTCGGGATCACCGGCTCGGCCGCGGGCTTGTCCTCGGCCAGGAACTCGTCGACGTCGAGGTCGGCGACCGCGGCGGCGAACCGGTCGGCGCGCGGCCCGAGCACCAGCGCGATGCCGAGGACGCGGGCCACGCCGCCGGCCACCAGCGCCGCGAAGTACTCCTCGAGATCGGGGCGCGACGGCGGCTGGCCGCGATAGGCGAAGGACCCGAGGTACTTCGACACCTCGTCCTTGCCGTGGGCCCGCTGCCCGAGGAGCTCGTAGACCGCCTTGAACAGGAGCGGGTTGAGCTCGAAGTAGCGATCGAGGACGAGGTCGACCAGATCGTCGTCGCTGGTCGCGGCCTTGAGCTTGGTCACGAACGGCGACGGCGCGATGGTCGCGCCCGACACGCCGAGCAGCCGCAGCATGCGGGCCGGGCGCTCCTTGTCCCACAGCTTGGCGCCGCGCAGGCGGCTGCGCAGCTCGCGGAACGGCTCGCCGCCCGCGGGGATGTCGCGGGCGACCCGGGCGAAGCTGACCAAGGTCGCGCGGGGCTCGCCGGCGATCGGGATGAACTCGAGGACCTGCGGCATCGCGGGCATCCTACCGCGGCGACGGCGCGGCGGCGGTGGACCCGGGCGGTTTCGAGACCGAGACCGAGACCGAGACCGAGACCGAGACCGAGGCGGAGGCCGAGACCGAGACCGAGACCGAGACCGAGGCGGAGACCGAGACCGAGACGGAGGAGGCGGCGGCGGAGGCCGAGGCCGAGGCCGAGACCGAGACCTAGGCCGGCGCGCGCCGGTCGTTCACTCGACGATCAACGTATAGGCGTTGGTGGCCCCGCCGTAGCCGATCACCTGCACCGCGCCGCCGGCCGGCACCGCGACCCGCTCCTGGTCGGTGATGCCGTCGGAGGTCGCGACCCGGACGCCGGCGGCGTCGTAGGCCACCAGATCCAGATCGCCGTCGGCGTGGCGGAAGCGGATGGTCACGGTGCGCGCGGCCGCGACGCGGTACCAGTCGGCGTCGCCGGGACACAGCGCGACCGCGGTGGAGCTGGGCCCGACCGCGGCTGCGGTCGCGGCGCTGTCGTTGGGCTCGAGGCCGTCGGCGCAGCTCGGCGCCGGCGGCGCGCTGCAGAACGCCGGCGCGGCGTTGGTCGCGATCGCATCGTCGTCGACGCCGCGCTGCGGGCAGCTCTCGTCTTCGGACCAGGCCCGCCACAGCGCGGCCCGGCCGGTGGCGGCGGCGTGGTCGGCCCATCGGTCGTAGCCGCCGTCCTCGGCCCGGAACACCGTCGGCGCGACGCAGGTGCCGGCCGCGGCCGCCGCCGCCTGCTCGGCGCGCGCGTAGTCGAGGACGATCTCGGCCATCGCCGCGGTCGTCGAGTTCCAGCAGCAGGTCTTGCTCGCGGTGTAGGTCAGCTCGGCGAAGACGTAGTCCTCGAGCTGCCGGTGGGCGCGGTCGACCTCGGCCCGGTCCTGGCCGAAGGCCCGCTCGCTCAGGTCGTACAGCTCGGCGAAGGCCGCCTCGCGGCGCTCGCGCGCCGAGCACGACGCCGGGTAGCTGCGCAGGTGGCGGCGGGCATCGGCGATCTGGGCCACCAGCTCGGCCCGCTGCTGGGCCGGCGCCACCTGGCCCAGGAGCTGCTCGAACCGCGCCGGCCGCGCGGCGATGCGGGCGTCGTCGGTCGAGTTGATCCAGTGGGCCTCGTCGCCGCGCGCCCAGGTGTTGGTCCAGAACCCACCGACGTTCTTGGCGACGCGGAAGCGCTTGGCGCCGCCGCCCAGGCGGGCGTAGGCGACGCCGTCGGGGTTCGCGCCCGGACCGCCGGCGTAGGCCGAGGTGAAGTAGCTCTTCGACGCCACCCCCGACTCGCGCTTGCCCTGGCGGCGCGGCATCGAGCCCGAGATCGTCGTGACGTCGAGGTTGCCCTCGCCGAGGACCGCCACCTCCTTGACCACCAGGGTGTGGCCGATGCCCGATCGCTGCCAGCGCTCGATCAACATGTCGCCGGCGCGCACCGCCTCGGGCACCAGGTTGTAGGTGTTGGCGCTGTCGGCCAGGTTCATCGAGCCGAGGTAGTTGAGGGCCATCACGGTGAAGTACGCGGCCCGCTTGTTCAGGTGGAGCTCGTCGAGATACGCGCCCAGCGGCGCGCCGCCCAGGGCCGGCTGGACGTCCTCGCCGCCGGAGACCTTCTTGGTCCGCAGGTTGGCGTCGCTCGGCCACGCCGCCTGGTACTGCGCCGGCGCCAGGCCGCTGTGATCGGCGTAGCGGATCGCGAACTCGGGGGTCGCGGCGTAGCGCCCGGTCGCGGTGCGCACGCCGTTGTGCCCGAAGTACACGCGCTGGCCGCTGCCGTCGACGGTCTCGAAGAACAGCGGCAGCTCGTACCAGGCCGCGAACGTGATGCGCAAGAACAGCGACAGCTCGGCGCACTCGAGGGACGGCGAGTCGAGGGTCTTGCCCCAGGGCGTCGTCAGCCGGATCGTCGTGCTGTAGCCGTCGGCCGCCGGGATCCACGCCAGGCCGTCGAGCCACGCCGCGTACTTCTGATCCCAGGTCAGGCCAGAGTCGGCGCCCCAGGCCAGGCCGGCGGCGCGGGCTGCCGGGGTCGCGGTGTCGTCCCAGGCGTTCTTCGCGGTCCAGACCTGGGTCCGCCGGGTGTCGGTCGCCACCCGCAGGCCGCGGCGGAACTCGCTGTCCTCCTTGCCCGGCGGCGGCGTCGGGGCCAGGGCCTCCTCGATGCCCCACTCCGGGTCGTAGCTCGGGGCCGCGTCGTCCGCGCACCCCGCGACCCACCACACCACCGTCGACAGCGCGATCCGCGCGAGCGAGCGCAGCTTCCGTCCCATGGATCGACCCATGGTTGGACCACGAGCACATCGCGTGCCGAGGTCGGACCCTTCGCACGGGCCAAGACCGGCGCTCGCCCCCGGCGCCTCGGGTTGGCGGCGGCTCGACTAGCCAGGGTCGACGGTCCCCGCCGAGGCCGAGGCCGAGACCGAGACCGAGACCGAGACCGAGACCGAGGCCGAGACCGAGGCCGAGACCGAGACCGAGGCCGAGGCGGAGGCCGAGACCGAGACCGAGACCGAGGCCGAGGCCGAGACCGAGGCCGAGACCGAGACCGAGACCGAGACCGAGGCCGAGACCGAGACCGAGACCGAGGCCCGTCCCCAGCGACCGTCAGCGCCGGAACAGCCGGTCCCAGGCCCGGCGCATCCCCGACGGCTTCTTGGGCGGCGCGTAGTGCTCGTTCTGGTAGGCCAGCCGGGCCGACGGGTCGACGCCGAAGTGGACGTACAGCGCGAACAGATCGTGGACCATCTGCGAGATGCCGGTGGTCCGCAGGTCCCACGACGCGCAGTAGCTGTCGGGCTTGTTGCGGACCATGGCCTTGGCGATGATGATCAGCACCATCGGATCGATCAGCTCGCCGTTGCCGTCGAGGTAGTGCTTGTACGAGAAGAACCGGTCCTCGGGCGCCAACTCGACGCCCTGGCCGTCGGCGCGCGGCGCCCGCAGGTTGGTGATCGTCCGGTACTCGTGGTCGATGTACGACGCGACGGTGTTGGTCTCGTCCTTCTTGTCGTACTCGACGAACTTGCGGAACGCGTCCGACAGGTTCTTCGGGTTGGCGTACGCGCCGCTCACCAGATAGTAGAGGAGCGCGCCCAGGGAGTAGATGTCGGCCGGCCGACCGACGCTCTTCACGACCCGACCGCGGACGTTGGTCTCCGACGGCTCGGCGAAGGGCCGGTTGAGCAGGATCCGCTTGCGGGTCCGATCGGCGCCGACGATCAGGTAGTGCTCGGGCCGGTTGAACAGCGAGAACCCGTCGTTCTCATAGATGTCGATATAGAAGTCCTCGAAGAACTCGATCTCGGGCGAGCCCTGGGTGGCGTTGCACAGGACGTCGAAGGTGTTGGTCTCCTGCTCGGGGCTCTGGAAGAACAGCGTGCCGGGCACGGCCTGGAACCGCGTCATCGACAGGTCGAGGTCGGGGTCGGCGACCTTGCCGACGTTGAAGTCGGCCAGCTTGACCGTCATCTGCGACCCGCGCAGGTTGGGGTCGGGCAGCTTGACCAGGATGTTGGCCGGCTTGATGTCGCGGTGGACGGTGTCGCGGACCAGGTGGGCGTACTCGATCGCGGTGGCGATCGGGATGACGTACTCGAGGACGCGGAAGATCCGCTCGCGCAGCGGCACCGCCAGGAGGTCGTCGCGTCGGCGCTTCTGCCGCGCGCCCTTCAGGCGCTCCTCGAGCGACATGTCGAGGAGCTCGAGGATCATGAAGTCGTTCTCGACCTTGTCGCGGATGGCCGGCGGGATGAACCCGGCCGAGTCGCCCTCGCCCGAGGCCAGGAGCTCGATGATGTTGGGGTGACCCTGGACCCGCTCGAGGATCTCCTTCTCCATCTGGAACCGCATCTGGTCCTCGGCGGAGACCCCCTTCTGCATGACCTTGATCGCGACCGGGCGGCGCAGCGTGGTCTTGGACTCGACCCAGCGCTCCTCGCCCAGGTAGGCCTTGGCGAACCGGCCCGAGCCCAGCTCGATCGGCAGGCCGTGTTCATCGACGACGAAGGCGTAGATCCGCGACCGGGTCACGTACGGCGTGGCCTGGGTCGACGGCGCCGGCACCCCGGGCGAGGTCCGATCGTCGTAGTCCTCGAAGGTCGGCGCCGAGGCCGCGACGTAGGGCGTGGCGGTCGGCGGCGGCGCGGTTGGCCCGGGACGTGACGGCCCGCCGCCGGGCGGCGCTCCCGGAGGCGGGGGCGGAGAGGAGGGAGCCATGGTCGTGGAGTCGGGCGGTCAGGGCTTCTTGCGGGCGCGCGCGGCCTGCGCGGGAGTATAGACCGGGGCGTAGGCGATGGCGCACTCCGCGCCGCCGCCGAAGTCGACCAGCACCGGTTCGGGGCACTCGTCGAGGCTGACCGCGATGGTCTCGGCGCCGAACCGGAAGGTGGTGTGGCCGGCCGCCGGGGTGCCGAAGGACACCCGGACCTTGCCGATCACCGTGTTGCTGCGGCCGTACAGGTCGAGCATCGCGTCGCGATCGATGTGGACCGCGACCGACGGCCGGCCCCCGGCCTTGCTGACGAAGGACGACAGGCCCTTCACGTGGAGCTGCCGGCTCCCGCCGATCGGCGGCATCGCGGTCAGGCGCAGGCGGGCGCTGCCACCCAGCCCGGCGACGTCGGCCACGCCGCCGACCAGGGTGATGAACTGCCCGGTCCGCTGCGCGACCTGGAACGGCGCCCCGACCGCGAGGCGGCGCGGCGGATGGGCCCGCGCGGCGCGCTCGCCAGCGCTGGCCACCACCTCGATCGGCGGGCTCGGGCGCCCCTCGGGCAGGACCGCGGTCGGCGCGGTGATCGGCTCGAAGGCGTCGGCCAGGTCGAGGGCGAAGCTGCCAGCGTCGGTCGGCCGCTCGTCGGGGTGGAAGCGAAGGGCCCGCGCCAGGAGCGCGACCGCTCGGCTGGGCAGGTCGAGGGGCGCCAGCGCCGCCGCCACCAGCTCGTCGGACTCGCGGCGCTTGCGGTAGCCCTCGTAGACGTCCTCGTCGGCGAAGATCGCGGTGCCGGTCAACATGTAGACCGCGACCGCGGCCAGCGAGTAGAGGTCGGCGACCGGGGTGACCTCCTGGCCGGCGAGCTGCTCGGGGGCGGCCCAGCTCGGCGAGTACATCGCCATGCGCTGGCCGGACACCACCTGGGTGTCGCCGGCCCGGGCCGCGGGGCTCTCGGCGGCGCCGTCCTCGTGCCACTTGGCGACGCCGAAGTCGGCCAGCTTGGCCAGGCGCGTCGCGCCGACCACGGCGAACAGGATGTTGTGGGGTTTGACGTCGCGGTGGACGATGCCGAGCGCGTGGGCCTCGGCCAGGGCCTCACACATCGCCCGGGTCACGCGCAGGACCTCGTCGCCGCCCAGGGGCCCGCGCTCGCGGACGAGCTGGGTCAGGGTCCCGCCATTCATGAACTCCGAGACGTGGAACGGCACCGCATCGCCGAGGTGACCGAAGTCGTAGATGCGCAGCGTGTGCGGGTGGGTCAGCCGCGACAGCGCGAAGGCCTCCTGGACGAAGTGCTCGTAGCTGGTCTTGGCGACGCCGGGATCCCCGGGGACGCTGGTGAACACCTTGATGCACACCGGCCGATCGAGCCGGGTGTCGGTGCCGCGGTAGACCGCGCTGTGGCCGCCGGTCGCGATCTGCTCGACCACATGGTAGCGGTCGAGGACCGAGTCGCCGGGGGCGAGGGTGGCGGTGGACACGAGCGCGGATCGTACACCGCGCCCGCCGGGCCCGCGAGGTGGGGCCGCTGACCTGGAGTGACGTGTCGCGCCGTCGCCGGACCGCGCCCCGTCGTAGGGCCCGCGAAAGCCATCCGGGCGCCTCGACCGCGATCTTCGACCGACTTGTTCATTCGCGGGCCCTTACACTCGAGCCCGCCCACGAAGCTCGAGGAGCGCCGCGATCAGCGCTCGCCGATCGGCACGTACGCGCGGTTGGTCTCGCCGGTGTAGATCTGGCGCGGCCGACCGATCTTGGTCGTCGGGTCGTCCACCATCTCCTTCCAGTGGGCCAGCCAGCCGGGGATGCGACCGAGGGCGAACATCACCGTGAACATCGGCGTCGGGATGCCGATCGCGCGGTACAGGATGCCGGAGTAGAAGTCGACGTTGGGGTAGAGCTTCTTCGAGATGAAGTACTCGTCCGACAGGGCGATGTCCTCGAGGCCCTTGGCCATGTCGAGCATCGGGTCCTTGATGCCCAGGTGGGCCAGGACCTCGTCGGTCATCTTCTTCAGGATCTTCGCCCGCGGGTCGTAGTTCTTGTAGACCCGGTGGCCGAAGCCCATGAGGCGCTGGTTCGAGTTCTTGTCCTTCACCTCGGCGATGAACTTCTTGTAGTCGCCGCGGTACGGACCGTTCGGGTCGCGGATCTGCTCGAGCATCTCGATGACCGCCTGGTTGGCGCCGCCGTGGAGCGGGCCCCACAGCGCCAGGATGCCGGCGGCGACCGCGGCGTAGACGTTGGCGTCGGAGCTCCCGACCATGCGGACCGTCGAGGTCGAGCAGTTCTGCTCGTGGTCGGCGTGGAGGATCAGGAGCTGGTTGAGCGCCTTCACGATCACCGGATCGGGCTCGTAGGGCTCGGCCGGGACCGCGAACATCATGTGCAGGAAGTTGGCGCAGTACGACAGGGCGTTGCGCGGGTACATGATCGGCTGGCCGATCGCCTTCTTGTAGGCGAAGGCGGCGATGGTCCGGACCTTCGACAGGATCCGGGTCAGGTGCAGATCCATCGGCGCCGAGCGGTCGAGGCAGTCCGGGTAGTAGGCCGACAGCGAGGTCACCATCGCCGACAGCACCGCCATCGGGTGGCTGCCCGGCGGGAAGCCCTCGAAGAAGTGCCGCATGCCCTCGTGGATCATCGAGTGCCGGGTCAGCTTGACCGAGAACTCGTCGAGCTCGGCCTTGGTCGGCAGCTTGCCGTTGATCAAGAGGTAGCTGGTCTCGACGAAGGTCGACTTCTCGGCCAGCTCCTCGATCGGGTAGCCGCGGTAGCGGAGGATGCCCTGCTCGCCGTCGAGGTAGGTGATGGCGCTCTGGGTCGCGCCGGTGTTCATGTAGCCGCTGTCGAGGGTGACGTAGCCCGACTGCTGGCGGAGCTTGCGGATGTCGATGGCCGGCTCGTTCTCGGTCCCGATGATGACCGGCAGGCTGTGCGTCGTGCCATCAGGTAGGTTCAACGTGGCGGTCTTACCGGACATACGGGTACTCCCTCGATCGTTTGAGCCTTGGATGCCGCAGCGCGGCGAGTCGACGCGCGGACCCTAGCAGATCTCGACCGCGCGCCCGGGATTGCGAGGGTGCAAAATGCGTCCGGCCGTGTGGTTCGTGTACATACTTTGTTCCGCTGGTGGGCGGACCTACGTCGGGGTCACGACCGACGTGGCCCGCCGGGTGCGCCAGCACAACGGCGAGCTGGCCGGGGGGGCCCGCGCCACCCGGGCCCATCGGCCGTGGCAGATCGGGCGGGTCCACGGGCCGGTCGCCACGCGGGCGGCGGCGCAAAAACTCGAGGCGGCGGTGAAGCGACGCCGCGGCGCCCTGCGCCTGACCGCGCTTCCGGTAGACTCCACCTCGTGAGCAAGTCCGACACCGCGCTGACCCTGGTCGGCGACGCCGCCCCGCCGTGGCGGGTGTCTCGGTCGCTCGCCGACGCCAAGCCCGGCGAGGTCCTGCTCCTCGACGACAGCGGCCAGGTCATGGGGGAAGGGGCGCTGCGCAAGCAGCAGACCCTGGCGTGGGCGGCGGTCGGCGGGGTGGCCGGGGTCGGGGTGGCGGCGCTGTCCTTGGCCACCGGGCCGCTGTTCGGCGCCCTGGCCGGCGGCGTCTTCGCGCTCTTGATGTGGCGCCAGAGCCAGGCCTGGCGCAGCGCCCGGGCCGCCCTGGTCCTGGCCTCGGCTGGGCGCCGCGACGAGGCCCTGGCCGCGGTCGACGCCCTCGAGCGTGGCCGCACGGCCGAGCCCCTGCGGCCGTTTCTGGCCTACCTGCGAGGCAAGCTCGAGTGGCAGCGCGGTCAGTTCGACGCCGCCCTGGCGCTCTACGATCGGGCCATGGGCTCGGTGGCGCCGCGGCGCCGCCGCGCCATGTACTGGGTGTGCGCCTTCGATCGGGCCCAGCTCCTGGCGGTCATGGGGCGCCTGCCGGCCGCGCGGACCGCGCGGACCGAGCTCGGCCAGGCCCCGAGCGGCGACTACTTCGCGCTCGAGCTGGCCCTCACCGATCTGGTGCTGGCGTTTTGCGCCGACGACCCCAGCGAGCTGCCGGCCGACGAGGAACTCTACGACTGGGCCAAGGTCGCCCTGGGCTGCAGCCGGTTCGGCACCAACCTCGTGCTCCTGGCCTGGGCCCTCGGCCGGCGCGGCGATCGCGACTTCGAGACCATGCTCCTGCGCGAGGCCGGGCCCCGGCTGGCCACCGAGTTCCTGTCCGACAGCTTCCCAGCCCTCGCGCGCTACTACGAAGCCCGCAAGGTCGAGCTCGGCGCCGACCGGCCCGACGACGACGATCCGTAGCGGCGGTCGCGGCGACCCGCGTCAGCGTCCGGTCCGGGCCAGGAGCGCGGCGATCGCGGCGCGCAGGTCCGGGGTGGCCACCGGCTTGGCCAGGTAGCGATCGCCCATCGCCTTGACGAAGGCGTCGCCGCGGGGCGTGAAGGTCCCGCCGCTGATGAACAGCATCCGGTCGGCCTGCGCCGGATCGATCGCGGCCACCGCGGCGTGGAGCTCGGGGCCATCGAGCTCCGGCATCATGAGGTCCGAGATGATGCAGTCGTAGCGTTGGCCGGCGGCGATCGCCGCCAGCACGGCCCGCGGGTGGGCCGAGGTCTCGACGTCGTGGACCCGCGCGAGCCCGCGGCGGATCACCTCGGTGACCCGAGGCTCGTCATCCACGACCAGCACCCGGGCGCGGGTCGGCGGCGCCGCTGGGGCCGACGGCGCGGGCGGGCGGGTCGCGGTCGCTGCCGGCAAGACCGCGCGGAACGTGCTCCCGCGGCCGACCTCGCTCTCGACCTCGAGGGCGCCGCCGAAGCGCGTCAGGATGCCGTGGACGATCGACAGCCCGAGGCCGGTGCCCTGGCCGATCGGCTTGGTGGTGAAGAACGGATCGCACAGGCGAGGCAGATCGGCCGGCTGGACCCCGCACCCGGTGTCGGCGACGGCGATCTCGACCCGGCCATCGGGGCGCTGGCGCGTCCGCACGGTCACGCGGTTGGTCGCGACTGCGCCTTCGGCGATCGCCTGCGCCGCGTTGACCAGGAGGTTGAGCACGACCTGGCCGAGGCGGTGCGCGTTGACCCACACCGGCGGGACGTCGGCCAGGTCGACGACCAGCTCGGCGCGGTGGCGGATCTCGTTCTTGCAGATGCCCAGGGTGGATTCGATCACCGGCGCGAGCTCGATCGGGCCCTCGTGGTCGTCGTTGGGGCGGCTGAACGTGCGCAGGTCGCGCACGATGCGCGCCACTCGGCCGGCGCCGTCGAGCGCGTCGGTGACCGCGCCCTCGAGGGCGGCGCGGTCGGGTTCGGCCCCCGGGGCCGCGCGCAGCTCCACGGCGATCATCTCGAGGTTCCCGATCACGTAGGTGAGCGGGTTGTTGATCTCGTGCGCGACCCCGGCGGCCAAGGTCCCGATCGACGCCATGCGCTCGGTGGTGCGCAACATCGTCTCGAGCTGCTTGCGCTTGGTCACGTCGCGACCGACACACAGCACCGCGGGCTGCCCCTCGTGGACGAGCGCGAGGTACCACAGGTCGGCGAGGGCGAAGCCGCCGCCCCGGTGCTCGAAGCGCTGCTCGCCGGCGACCGGCGTCGCCGGGGCCTGGGCGGTGGCCGCGGCGGCCGTGGTCGGCGTGGTCGACGTCGGCGCGGTCGGTGGCGCGGTCGGTGGCGCGGTCGGTGGCGCGGTCGGCGGCGCGGTCGGTGGCGCGGTCGCGAACGGCGTCCCGCCGAGCTCGCTGGCGGTCGTGGCCCCGGCGATCCGGAGCGCCTCGTCGTTGGCGTACAGGACCTGGCCATCTTGGACCAGCGCCACCGCGACCGGCATGCGCGCGAGCAAGTGGCGAAAGTTGGCCTCGCTGGTGGCGGTGCGGGCGAGCGCCAGGTCGAGCTCGCGGGTGCGCTCGCGAACCCGCTCCCGCAGCGCGAGCTCGCGACGCCGCGCCGCGGTGGTGCCGACGTAGACCAGGGCGGCGAGGGCGGCGAGGCCGGCCAGCCACGCCAACCAGCGAAACCAGTCGGTCTCGTAGACGTGCGGCGGCAGCACCACCTCGAGCGCGGCCGGTGGGCCCCAGGTCGTGTCGGGCAGGCGAGCCGAGACCTCGAAGCGGTAGCGGCCGGGGCCGAGGTTGGTGTACGCGGCGGCGCGGCGATCTCCGACGTCGAGCCAGGTCTGATCGTAGCCGAGCAGGCGATAGCGAAACCGGAGCTGACCCGGGGCCGCGAACTCCGGCGCGGTGAACCCGACCTCGAAGTCGCGATGCCCCAGCCGCAGCCGGGCCGCGGCCTCCGTCGGCGCGCGCCGATCGCCGCGGTGGTCGTCGAGGAGCTCGATGGTCGCGCGCGGCGCCGCGGCGGGGGCGCGCCAGCGCTCGAGATCGAACAGCGCGAGGCCGGCCACGGTCGGGATCCAGACCCGGCCGTCGTGCGCCACCAGGAGCGAGGTCGCGCCCGCGGTGTTGCACTCCGGCGAGCGCATGCCGTCGTGGGTGCCGTAGCGCACCGGTGCGACGCGCGCGGCGCGCCCGTCGAAGTACGCGTCGAGGTCAGCGGCCGCGATGCGGTACGGGCCCTGGTTGGAGGTGAGCCACACCTGATCGCCGCGCGCGGCCATGGCCAGCACCTGTCCGGTCGGGAGCCCATCGTCGGGCCGCAGCCATCCGACGTCGTCGGCGGTGACCCGAGCCACGCCGTTGCCGGTGCCGACCAAAACGCCGCCCGTGGTCGGCAGGATGCTCGAGACGCTGGGTCGGCCATCGAGGGCGCGGGGCGTGAACTGCTCGCCGACCAGGACCCCGAACACGTCCATGCCACCGAGCCACAGGCCGCCGCCCTGGCGGTCCTCGATCACCAGATCGTAGGCGACCGGTGGCAGGTGGTAGCGCGCGGTGACGTCGACGAAGCCCCCGTCGGCGTCGCGGCGCGCCAGCCCACGCGCGGTGCCGACCCACATCGCGCCGGCGTGATCGAACGCGATCGCGCGCGCGTCGGAGTTCGGGAGCCCCTGGGCGGTGGTGAACTGCTCCCAGCGGTCGCCGCGGTGGTGCCACAGGCCGACCGAGGTGCCGACCCACATCGAACCGTCGGGGGCGAGGACGATCGT
Organism: Kofleriaceae bacterium; assembly: GCA_018057825.1. Taxonomy (GTDB): domain Bacteria; phylum Myxococcota_A; class Polyangia; order Haliangiales; family Haliangiaceae; genus UBA2376. The sequence goes on from JAGPCY010000018.1 coordinate 123,018, forward strand.
GCCGACCGAGCTGTCGGGATGGAACGTCGGTGGGGCGCGCTGGACGAAGCGATCGCCGACCAGCTCGCCCAGGCCGCCGGCCTCGGTTCCAACCCAGATCGTGCCGTCGCGCGCCTGCGCCACGGCCCACACGACGTCCGCGGCCAGGCCGTCGGCGGTGGTGTAGGTGCGGACTCGGCGCGGGCGCAGCATCGACAGCCCGGTGAGCTGGCCGCCGATCCAGGTCAGGTCGCCGTCGGAGGTGATCGAGGCGCTCGCGCGGTCGAGCCCGGGCGTCGCGGGCCGGACGAAGCGGGCCCCGTCGAACCACGCCACGCCCCCGAGGGTCGCGACCCACACCGTGCCATCGGGGAAGACCGAGACGTCCTTGACGGCGAGAGAGGGCAGGCCGTCGGTCGCGGTGTAGCGCCGGCTCGCGCCGTCGTCGTCGAGGCTGCACAGGCCGTGGTCGCGGCTCGCGACCCACAGGCGGCCCGGGCTCACCGCCAGCGACCACAGGTTGTCACTGGGCTCGATGCAGCTATCGAACCAGCGCACGCCGGCGGCGCCGACCTCGCCCAGCCGGGTGCGGGTGGCGATCACGATCGTGTCGTCGCCGCGCACCGCGATGGCGACCACCTCGTCGCCCGGGTAGCGCTCGGCCTGGACCCCGCCGCCCGTCGCGACCAGGCCATGGTCGGTGCCCCACCACAGCCGGCCGTCACCGGCGCGCGCCACGGCGCGCACGCGCGCGTCAGCCGGGACGTCCGGAACCCGTCGGAGGTCGCCATGGATCAGCGCGAAGGCCCCGCAGCCCTCGGTCCCGACCGCGATCCCGCCGGCGCCGTCGGCCTCGAGGGCCAGCACCGACGGGCACGGCAGGTCGCCGTGGACGACGAAGCGGTCGCCGTCGAAGCGGACCAGCCCCTCCTGGGTGCCGAGCCAGAGGAAGCCGTCGCCATCCTTGGCGACCGCGGTCACCGTGTTCTGCGGCAGGCCGTCGTCGGTGCTCCAGCGCGTGACCTGCCACGGGTCCTCGCCGCCGGGCGGCTCGGTCGCCACCGCCGCAGCGAGGACCAGCGCGATCCACATGGATCCTGATTCGACCAGACCGTCCCTCCGTTCACCTGCACCTCGGGATCGCCCCGCGCCTCCGCCCCGCCTCCGCCTCCTCCTCGGACTCGGACTCGGACTCGGGTTCGGGTTCGGGTTCGGGTTCGGGTTCGGGTTCGGGTTCCGGTTCCGGTTCCGGTTCCGGTTCCCGTCTCGGTCTCCGCCTCGGTCTCCGCTTCGGCCTCGGTCTCGGTCTCGGTCTCGGCCTCCGCCTCGGCCTCCGCCTCGGTCTAGGTCACCGCGACCCGCCACGCAGCAGCAGAAAAGCCCTCAGGCAACACCGCCGGAGGTCACCACCTCCGGACGTGCATGCGGTCAGCGGCTGAACGCCGGCCCTCACTCACCAACGCCGCCGGTGACACCGACGGCGACGCTCCCGCGATCCGGACGTTTTGGGAGGGGGCCCCTTCGCTTCGCGAAGGGGGAGGTTTTTTTCGAAAAGCCCTCAGACCTGTTTCGTCGGTGGCCACCACCCTCGGAGGTGCGTGCAGACAGCGGCTGAACGCCGGCCCTCACGCACCCACGCCGCCGGTGACACCGACGGCGACGCTCCCGCGATCCGGACGTTTTGGGAGGGGGCCCCTTCGCTTCGCGAAGGGGGAGGGTTTTTTCGAAAAACCCTCAGGCAACACCGCAGGAAAAACCCTCCGAAGATCACTGCAATCTGAACAGCGGCGACCCGCCCAGCGGCGAGTTGAAGCGCCGCGTGAAGCCCAGGCCGATGTAGAGATTGGCCGACGACTTGTCGAGCCCATACGCGGCCGGGTCCGGGCTGCCCACCTCGGCGTCGTCCATCTGCGCCGGCAAGAAGAGGTCCAGACCGGCCGCGGCCGTGAGGACGTTCTCGTAGCGCTTGCCCAGGGCGTACTCGATCCCCACCTCGGCCCGGACGCCCAGGACCGAGAAGCTCACGTCGTCCTCGCCGGTGCCGAGGTTCAGGCTCTGCAGGGCGACCTGACCGCCAGCCAGCGGCTTGACGCACAGGCGGCCCTTGCAGACCTCCTTGTAGACCGACACGCCGAGGTCGAAGACGTTGAGGGAGGCGCCCTCGCCGTAGGCACCACCCGCGTCGCTGGCGACCGTGAAGAAGGTCAGGTGCCCCTGGGCGCCGAACTGGCGGTTGGCCGACAGCGCGTAATCGCCGACGATGCGGAGGCCGCCGCCGCCGGTCTGCCAGTCGCCCTTCTCGCCGATCGCGTTGCGCATGATGAGGAGCTGGGCGCCTAGCGTCCACTGGTACTCGTGGGTCGGCTTGGCGGTGACCTGATCGAATAGCGATGGGGGCGGGGCGACGGTGAAGTTGTTGACGTTCTGCTGGGTGCCGCCGGTGCCGCCGGTCTCGCCGGTCCCGCCCGTGCCACCGGTCTCACCCGTGCCGCCGGTCCCACCGGTGCCGCCGGTCTCGCCGGTGCCGCCAGTCTCGCCGGTTCCACCGGTCCCGCCGGTCCCGCCGGTCCCGCCGGTCCCACCCGTGCCGCCATCGGGCGGAGCGTCGGGATCGAGCCCGGCCTCGCGCATCCGCGGCGCGATGAACTGGCTGATGATGTTGTCGGCCTGCTTGACCTGGTCCGCGGCCGCGCCGTTGGGGCCGACCGCGCGGCACGCCGACAGGGCCTCGCCGAGCTGGCCGTTCTGGTACAGCGCCATGCACAGGTTCAGGTAGAACCGTCCCTCCGGTGACAGCTCGATCGCCGCGCGGAACTTGGCCGCCGCATCGCCGAACTTCGAGGCGCGGATCAGCGCCTTGCCCTGATCATTGAGCGCCGCGGCCTGTTGCGACGGCGACTGCGCGCCGGCGACGCCGGTCAGCGCCAGCGCCAGCGCGGTCGAGAAGCTCACTACCAGTCGAGTCGAAGCCATGGTTCCTCCGGACGTTCGGCGCGCCGACGCCCGCCGATAGATAGATGACGGCCCGCGCAGCATACCATTCACCGCGGGGCGCCACCGGTGCGGCCACCGTCACGATCGCGCGCGGATCACGATCCGGCGCGGCTGCGCAGGGCCTCGATGAGGACCATGCGCGCCGCGGTGTGGGCCTTGAGCTGCCACAGCTCGGGGTTGCCGAGCAGGACCGAGACCGAGAGCTGGGGCTTGTCGACGGGCGCATAGCCGACGAACCACGAGTACTGCATGTAGAACGGGTCGTCGTCCGACAGCGTCCCGGTCTTGCCGGCGACCGCCACGCCGGGGATACGCTCGCGGCCGGCGAAGGCCTTGGCCGCGCTGCCGTCGGCGCAGGTGGCGGCCATCATCGTCCCGACCTCGTCCGCCACCGACTCCTCGAGGACCCGCTGGCCGGCTGGCGTCGGCGCCGCCGGCAGCTCCTGCGCGCCGTCGAGGTACCCGGAGACGAGCTGCGGGGGCATCGCCATGCCCCCCGCGGCCACGGTGTTGGCGAGCATCGCGCCGCCGACCGCCGACAAGGTCACGCCCTGAAAGCCGGCCGCGGTCCGCGCGAAGTCGACGCCCTTGTCGGCGGGCATCGCGGTGAGCTCGCCGACCTCCCCGTCGAGGGGGGCGGGCAGCGGGCGATCGAACCCGAGGCGGCGCGCCACCTCGGTGAGCTGGCCCGGGGTCAGCTTCTGGTGGGTCAGCTTGGCGATGATCGCGTTCTGCGAGTGGGCGACGCCGTAGGATAGGTCTTCGCAGCGACGGTCGAGGCGCGAGGCGGTGAGGTTGGACTCCATCACCGAGCGGACGCCGCCGTGGAAGCACACCCGGTCGGACTTGCGCACCCCGGCCTCGACCAGGGCCGCCGCGGTCACGACCTTGAAGATCGACGCCGACGGCGCCCAGGCGTCGAGGGCCAGCCGGGGATCGGCGATACCTTCGCCGGCCCCGGTCGGGTCGTCGGTGCGGCGACCGGCGAGCGCCAGGATTCGGCCGTCGGGGTGGGTGACCACGATGGCGCCGCGCGGGGCCTTCGCGCGACGCAGCACCTTCTCGGCGACCGCCTGGATCTTGGGATCGAGGGTGAGGATCGCCCACCGCCCGTCGCGCATCGGCGCCAGGTAGCGATCGCCTCGTAGCTCCATGCGCGCCAGGTCGAGCTCCGGGGTGCGGTCTGCGGCGGCGCCGCCGATCGGGCGCGGCGGCGGCAGCGGCGCCATGGCCCCGGCCGCCATCTCCCCGGCCGCCATCTCCCCGGCCGCCATCTCCCCGGCCGCCGATAGCCCGGCCGCCGACAGCGCGGCAGCGGCCGGCCCGGTCGTCGGAGGCGGCGCGTTGGCCGCCGCCGGCGCGACCGCCAGCGGGGGGACCAGGGCCAGCGGGGACACGGCGGCATGGGCGGCGACGTCGCGGCGCCCCAGGTCGGGGGCGACCCGGTCGTCGTCCCGCCCGAGCGCCAGCACCGCCGCGCCGAGCGCGAGGCCGACGCCGAGGAGCAGGTTACGGCGGACGCGGCGAACCATGGGACCGTAGGCTTACCCCAGGGGCACGGCCGGCCGCAACTATCGTGTACTCCCGGCGCCCACCTGCCGCGGCCATTCCCAGGTCGACCCCGCGAGCGATCGCCCGCCGTAGGCTACAGTCCCGCCCCACATGGACCTCCCGATCCGGCTCGATCTCAATGGGCTCACCGCCGCGGTGGTGGGCGATCAAGGCGTCGACGAAGCGGACCTGGACGCGATCGCTGGACCCGCCGCGGTCGCGGTCGACGCGATCCTGGGGCGCCGCGGCACCGGTGAGATCGGCTTCTTCGATCTGCCCGACGACCGCGCGACCGCCCAGGCCTGCCTCGACTACGCCCGCGACCTGCCGCCCGAGATCGACACCATGGTCGTCCTCGGCATCGGCGGCTCGAGCCTCGGTCCGAAGGCCCTGTACTCGGCCCTGGGGCGGCCCCTCGATCCCCTGCGCAGTCGGACCCCGGGCGCGCCGCGGCGCCTGCTGTTCCCCGACAACGCGGACCCCGCCACCCTGGGCGCGGTCCTCGAGGTCTGCGACCCGGCCCGGACGGTGTGGAACGTGGTCACGAAGTCCGGCGGGACCGCCGAGACCGCGGCCCAGCTCCTGATCGTCGCCGAGCACCTGGCCAAGACCCTCGGTCCCGACGCCGTCGCCCGCCACCTGGTGGCGACCACGGATCCCGAGGTCGGCGCGCTGCGCGCGGCGGCCACCGCCCACGGATGGCCGACCTTCACGATCCCGTCCTCGGTGGGCGGTCGGTTCTCGGTCCTGTCGCCGGTCGGGCTCTTGCCGGCGGCGGTCGCCGGGCTCGACGTCATGGGCATCCTCGACGGCGCGGCCGCGATGCGCGACCGGTGCCTCGGGACCGAGCTGCGGACCAACCCGGCGCTCCTCCTGGCGGTCCTCCTCCATCAGCACCACGTCGTCCGCGGCCGGCCGATGGTCGTGCTCATGGCCTACGCCGACGCGCTCTACGACACCGCCGACTGGTTCCGCCAGCTCTGGGCCGAGAGCCTGGGCAAGGAGCGGGCGACCGACGGCCGGCTGGTCAACGTCGGGCCGACCCCGATCGCGGCGCGCGGCGCGACCGACCAGCACTCGCAGCTCCAGCTCTACGTCGAGGGCCCGCGGGACAAGGTGGTGTTGATGTTGACCCCGGCGGCCCGAGACCGCGAGCTGGTCATCCCGGCCGGGGCGCTCGCGGAGAGCCGGCGCGAGTACGCCTACCTGGCCGGCCGCGGGCTGGGCGAGCTCCTCGACGCCGAGCTGCGGGGGACCCTGGGCTCGCTCCTGGGCCGACGGCGTCCCGCTGGGGCCGTCGTGCTGCCGCGGCTGGACGGCCCGGCCCTGGGCGGGCTGATCATGATGCTCGAGCTGGCGACCGCCTACGCCGGGCCGCTCTACGGGGTCGATCCGTTCGACCAGCCGGGCGTCGAGGAGGCCAAGCGGCTGGCCTACGCCGCCCTCGGGCGCGAGGGCTTCCAGCACCTGGCCGATCAGGTCGGGGCGGTGACCACCGCGGGGCGCTATGCGTTCTAGCTGGGTCGCGGCGCTCGCGGCGGTGGCCTTGGGCTGCGGTGGACCGCGCGCGGCGGGGCCCCGTCCGCCGTCGGCGACCCAGGTGCCGACGCCTCAGGTCAAGGTCGGCGAGTGCGCCACGCCCGAGCGCGATGGGGTCATGTCGGCCACCCCGGCCCGGCAGCGTCACGACACCGATCTCGACGGCGACGGCGAGCCCGAGGTGGTGATCGCCGATCGCGCCCTGTGCCAGGGCGACAACTGTCACTGGAACGTGTTCGTCGCCGACGGCGCCGCCGGGTGTCAACGGTTCGCCGGCACCCTGGCCGGGACCGCCCTCGAGCGCGGCCCGGCCGCGCCTGGCCAGTTCGCGCCGGTCCGGGCCTACTGGCACCTGGGCGGGGACCGCGTGCTCCTCCACGACTACCAGTTCCGCCGCGGCGGCTACCAGCTCGTCGAGGTGATCCTGTGTCGGCGCAGGGGCGATGATCGGCTGGCGTGCGCGGAACCCGACGCGAGCGGACGTTGACGCCCGAGATGCGGTACGCTGGGCAACGCGCGTGAGTGACACTGGACGCCAGAAGACCGTCGTCACGGCGATCTCGAAGATCAGCGATCGCCCGGCGGCCAAGGAGGCCTGCCTGGTCGTGATCTACGGGCTCGATCTGGGGCGGAAGTTCAACCTCACCCGGGCCCAGATCATCATCGGCCGCTCGAGCAAGGCCGACATCCAGATCGATCAAGAGGCGGTGTCGCGCAACCACTGCAAGATCATCAACACCAACGGCTCGATCGTGCTGCGCGACATGGGCTCGACCAACGGGACCTACATCAACGACGAGCTGATCGACGAGTACCTGCTGCGCGATGGCGACTTCATCAAGGTCGGGCGCTGCATCTTCAAGTTCCTGTCGGGCTCGAACATCGAGAACGCCTACCACGAGGAGATCTACCGACTGACGACGGTCGACGGCCTCACCCAGGTGTTCAACAAGCGCTACTTCCAGGAGACCCTCGAGCGCGAGATCGGCCGGGCCCAGCGCTACCGCCGGGAGCTGTCGCTCATCATGTTCGACCTCGACCGGTTCAAGTCGGTCAACGACACCTTCGGGCACCTGGCCGGCGATCACGTGCTCAAGCACCTGGCCACGGTGGTGCGTCAGCACATCCGCCGCGAGGACGTGCTCGCGCGCTACGGCGGCGAGGAGTTCGCGATCATCCTGCCCGAGATCGATCACCACAACGCGCTGCAGTTCGGCGAGAAGATCCGCCGCCTGGTCGAGCGCACCGGCTTCCGCTTCGAGGAAGCCGACATCCCGATCACGATCTCGGTCGGGGTCGCGACGCTGGCGCCGGCCATCGAGGACTGGGGCGGCTTCGTCAAGCTGGCGGACGACCACCTGTACGCGGCCAAGGCGGGCGGTCGCAACCAGGTCGTCGGCGACCGGACGGACGGCGGGTGACCGACGACGCCCAAGCGGGGCGCGACTACGCCGCGGTGGTGGCGAACCTGGTCCACGATCTGCGCAACCCGCTGGCCGCGCTGGCCGGCAACCTCGCGCTCCTGCGCGAGGAGCTCTTGGGTGCGTCGGTGCCCGACTCCGCGCTCGCCTGTCTGGCCGACGCCGACGCGCTGGTGGCCCGGGCCCTGGGGATGGTCGCGACGATCGCCGACGCCGACGCCCTCGGGCGGGGCGCGATCGTGGCTCGGCCGGCGCCCCTGGTGGTGGCGCCGGAGGTCGCGCGTGGCCTGGCGCTGGTCGCCGCCACCTGTGACGCCCGCGCCCTGACCGTCGAGGTCGCGGTGCCGCCCGAGCTGACCGCGCAGGTCGATCAGCGTCTGTTCGCGCGGGTGCTCCAGGCGTTGCTCGACAACGCGGTTCGGTTCGCGCCGCGCGGCGGCCGGATCACCGTGCGCGCGGCCGGCGACGGCGATGAGCTAGTGTTCGCGGTCGGCAACGACGGGCCGCGCCTCACCGCCAGCGAGCGGGCGCGCGTGTTCGCCCCCGACTTCCGCACCGCCCAGCGACTGACGGCGGCCCGCCGCGGGCGGGGCCTCGGCATGTACTTCTGTCGGCTGGTCGCCGAGGCCCACGGCGGGACGATCGCGGTCCGCGAGCGCGTGGACCTGCCGGTCGAGTTCGAGCTGCGCCTGCCGATCGCGTAGCCCGCAGCGTTCGCGCGCGAAGACGACGCCCCGGCCTGGGCGCGCATCGTCGCTATGGGCGGTACCGCGATCGTCGACCGGCGGTCGAGGGGCTCAGTCCTCGGCGTCGTCGCCCGGCGGTGGCGAGGTTGGCGTCGGCGCCGCGCCGTCGGCGGTGCGCTCGGGCCGGCCGCGACCTCCACGCCCGCGGCGCCGGCGGCGGCGGCGCTTGCGCGGCAACGGCTGGCCGTCGGGGCCCAGCGCGATCGGCTCGTCGGGCCGGGGCGGAGCGTCGAGGCGCGGCCCGACCTCGGCCGGCGGTAGGGCCGGCCGCGGCCCGCCGATCGGCGAGAAGAACGACACCGGCCCGTCGGTCGCGGCGCCCTGGCCTGGACCCTTGCGTCGGCGGCGGCGCCGCCGCTTCTCGAGCCGCTCGGCGCGGCGCTCGGCGCGGCGCTCGGCGGCCGACATCGGTCGACCGTTGCGGTCCTGCCAGCGGTCGCGGCCGCGGCGACGCGGGCCGCGATCGCCGCCGGGATCGCCTGGCGCGGCCGAGGCCACCGGGGCCATGTTGATGCGCATCGGCCCGCGGACGTATTCGACCAGCGGACCGCCGGTGGCGCCGGTTCGCCGCAGCACCGTCACGGTCGGGCCGCCCGGCGTGGTCGACGGTGACGCGGTGGTCAAGACCGGCGTCGTGTACTCGGACCGCCGCGGCAGCATCGCGCGGCGCTTGCGCCGACGCTTGCGCCGGCGCCGTCGCGCCTCGGCGGCGACCGAGCCGTCGGGGGTTCCATCGGGGCGGGGCGGCCGGACCTTGGGCGGCTTGGGCTGGCGCTTGCGGGCTAGGACCGTGATCTCGCCGCCGCCCTCATGGCCTTCCTCGGCGAGCTCCGCGGCGGTCTTGTCGATGACCTCGTAGTCGTCATCGTCTTCGTCGTCGTCCTCGTCGTCATCATCCTCGTCGTCGTCCTCGTCGTCCTCGTCGTCGAGGTCGTCGTCGTCCTCGTCGTCATCATCCTCGTCGTCGTCCTCGTCATCGAGGTCGTCGTCGTCTTCTTCGTCGTCGTCGAGGTCGTCGTCGTCGAGGTCGTCCTCGTCGTCGAGGTCGTCGTCGTCCTCGAACTCGTCGTCGTCCTCGAGCTCGTCGTCGTCACCCGCCGCCTTCTTCGGTCGCGGCGCCGGAACGGCCGCTGGCGCGTCCGCGGCCCCAGCCATCGCAGCCCCAGCCACCGCAGCCCCAGCCACCGCGGCCCCAGACACCGGGGCAGGTGCACCCGCCGCCGGTGCCGCGGGCGTCGCGCCGGCGGCGGGGCGGCCGGCCACTCCTGGATCGGGGCGGCGGCGCACCGCAGGGCCCGGGGCCCCAGACGGTGTGCCCAGCGTCGGTGTGCCCGTGCCCAGCGTCGGGGGGGCGACGGTCGCTGCGCCACCGGTCGACGTCACCGCTCGTGACGCCATCGCGCCGGACGTCACCGCCGCCGGGGCTGGGGTCGCCCTCGGGGCCACCGCCACGTCGGCGCGTCGACGGACCGCCGGCGCTGGGGCCGGCGCCGGTGCGGGCGGCTGCGCCGCCGGGGCCACCTCGGCCGGCGGCTGATCGATGCGCACCACCCGGTGCTTGGCCATCTTGCGCGGCTTGACCTCGCCGGCACCTTCCTCGTCGAGCTGCCGGGTGACCCGGGCGCCGAGCACGCTGGCCTCGCTGGCGGCGGCCAGCGCCGCGTCCCGCGAGCGCAGGCAGTTGTCACAGCGTCCGCAGGCCGGGGCGCCCGGCTCGCCGAGGTAGTCGAGGATGGTCTGGTTGCGACAGCCCGGCGCCTTGACGTAAGCCAGGAGCGCGTCGAGGCGGCGGCGATCGGCGATCCGCCGCCCCTCGTACTGCCGCGCCTTCTCCATCAGCAGCTCCTCGGGCAACGGCGGATCGGCCAGCCCGTAGACTCCCTCGTCCTTCTCGACGATGAAGCCCTCATCCTTGAGCAGGGACAGCACCGTGCGGGTGCGCTGCGCGCCGACCCCCGCGCCGAGGGCGACGTTGGCGGCGTTGGCCGGCGTGCCGTCGTCGTGACCCTGGTATGCGCACAGCGAGTCGTACACCGCCTTCACCTGGCGCCGGGTCGGGTAGGTCCCCGACAGGAAGTACTCCTGGATGGCGACGTCGTCCGGCGAGAACAACAGCACGCAGCGGGTCGGTTTGCCGTCGCGGCCGCCGCGGCCGGCCTCCTGGGCGTAGGCCTCGAGGGACCCCGGCACGTGATAGTGAAGGACGTTGCGGACGTCCTTCTTGTCGACCCCGAGGCCGAAGGCGTTGGTCGCCAGCATGACCAGGTCCTTGCCGGCCATGAAGCGCTCTTGCTCGGCGTCGCGCTCGGTCTTGGTCATCCGGCCGTGGTACTTCGCGACCGGGATGCCGTGGCGGCCGAGGCTCTCGTAGAGGTCCTCGACCTTCTTGACGGTCGCGCAGTAGACGATGCCCGGCCGCGGCAGCTTCTTCAGCAGCGTGACCAGCACCTTCACCTTGTCGTCCTCGCCCGGGAAGGTGATCACCTCGTAGTGGAGGTTGGGACGATCGAACGTGGTCGTGACGATCTCGGCCGACTCGATGCCGAGCTGCTCGACGATGTCGGCGCGGACGTGGGGCGGTGCGGTGGCGGTGGTCGCCAGGACCGGCGGCCGGCCGACGTCCTCGAGCGCCTTGCGCAGCGACAGGTAGGCCGGGCGGAAGTCGTGGCCCCACTGCGAGACGCAGTGGGCCTCGTCGACGACGAACCGGGACACGCCAGCGGTGCCGGCGCAGGTCCGCAGGAAGGTGCGGAACTCGGGATCGGCCATCCGCTCGGGCGTGGTCAGGAGCAGCTTGCCGCCCGGGGCCCGGGCCAGCGCGTCCATCTCGCGGCGCTGGCGGATGGTCAGGGTCGAGTCGATGCGCACGACCGCGACCCCCTTGGCGACCATCTTGTCGACCTGATCCTTGATGAGCGCGATGAGCGGCGACACCACCACGGTCAGACCGGGCAAGACCAGCGACGGAAGCTGGTACAAGAGGGACTTGCCGGAGCCCGTCGGCATCACGGCGATCACGTCGCGGTCGGCCAGGATGTGATCGAGCGCTTGGCGCTGCCCCGGGCGGTAGTCGGTGATGCCGAGGACAGAGCGGCCGAGGGCCAGCAGGCCATCGACGGTGGGGCGGGGCGGCGGCGCGAGGGTCGCCGTCGCGCTGGCCTCCGCCGCGCTGCTCGACGTCGCGCCGGCCGCCGCGTAGGTCTCCGCCGCGTAGGTCCCAGCCGCGTAGGTCCCCGCCGCGCTGGCCTCCGCCGCGTTCATCTCGGCCGCATGGGCCTCCGCCGCGTTGGTCTCCGCCGCGTTGGTCCCCGCCGCCGCGCTCTTGCTGCGGCGCCCGGACGTCGCCTTGGCCCCCGGCTGGGTCTTGGTCACCGGCTGGGTCACCGGCTGGGTCCCCGGCTGGGTAGCCGGCTTGGCCACCAGCTCCTCGCTCGTCGCCGCGGCGGCGCGCGATCGGCGCGGCTTGGCCGCCTTGGTCGAGTCGACGGATGCCGCCCGGGTCGACCGCTTGACGGTCGGTTCGCTGGCTGCCCCAGCCTTGCTGCGCTTGCTCGTTGCCATCGAAAAGGCCTCGCTTGGGTCGACCCGCGCCGACCTGATCGGGCGAGTCGCGCCCCACTCCCGCCATGGATGCATGGTCCGTCGAGTGGTCGGGAACCGGCCGGAGACTCCGGCGCGCTTCCATCGCGTCGCTCGTAACCCAGCACGAACGACGCGCGCACGACGACCTTACCACGGGTGGTCGCGGTGGCGAGCGGCCTGGGCGAATCTTTGCGCCGGGCCCCCGGCGACTGGGGCGCTGGTGGTAAGAACGTTTCATATGGCGAGCGATCGGCCGGTCCTCGAGGCCCGCAGTCGGCTCGACGGCTTCAACGCCGATCGCGACCGTGTCCTGCGTGAGGTCGAGCGCCGCGTCGTCGAGCGCGTGACCCGCAAGGCCGCGGCCGGCGGCGATGCGTCCCTCGAGTACGTCTTAAACGATGTGTGCGTGAGCGAGATCAAGCGCCTCGACGGCAGCGGCGGCGACGCCGGGCGGTGGCGCGATCTGGCCCATCGCCTCGGCGCGATGTCGCCGGCGCAGCTCGCCGGTGAGCTGCGGGCCCTGGTCGCGCACTACGGCAAGGACATCGTCGGCAACTTCGATCCGCGGGTCTACCGCTTCGCGACCAAGGTCCTGACCCCGGGGTTGGGCTTCTTGTTCTCGCCGACGCGCAGCGTCCGCGGCGGCGTCGGCGGTCTGCTCGCCGAGCTCGACAGCCGGATCCAGGTCGAGGGTCCCCTCGAGCACCTGCGCGCGATGGCCGAGCGCGGCACCCTGGTGGTCACGCCGACGCACTCGTCGAACATGGACTCGGTGGTGATCGGCCTGGCCCTCGAGCGCGCCGGGCTGCCGCCGGTGACCTACGGCGCCGGTAAGAACCTGTTCACCAATCCGTTCATCTCCTTCTTCATGCACAACCTCGGCGCCTACCGCGTCGATCGTCGGCTGCGCTTCGAGCTGTACAAGGAGATCTTGAAGGAGTACTCGACGGTCCTCCTCGAGAGCGGCTACCACTCGCTGTTCTTCCCGGGCGGCACCCGCTGCCGCTCGAACGTGATCGAGCCCAGCTTGAAGCTCGGGCTCCTGGGGACCACGGTCACCGCCTATCGCAACCAGCTCGCGGCCGGCGGCGCCCACAAGAAGATCTACGTCGTGCCGGCCACGATCAACTACCGGCTGGTCCTCGAGGCCGAGACCCTGATCGGCGACTACCTCGCCGAGACCGGCAAGAGCCGCTACATCATCACCGACGACGAGTTCTCGCGCCTCGGGCGGATCGTCGAGTTCGTCCGCAAGATCTTGGTCCACGAGGGCGCGGTGGTCATCCGCTTCGGCCGGCCCCTCGACGCGCTCGGCCACGACGTCGACGACGACGGCCGCTCGCTCGATCGCCGCGGTCGTCCGGTCGACCTGCGCGGCTACTTCACCGACGCCGCGGGCGCGATCGCGGTCGACGAGCAGCGCGACGCCGAGTACACCCGCTTGCTCGGCCGCCGCCTGGTGGCCGCGTTCCCGCGCGAGTCGGTCTTCCACGCCACCGCGGTCGCGGCGCGCGCGATCTACGATCGGCTGTGCGCGGCGGCCGGGACCCGCGACATCTACCGCCTGACTCGGCTGCCGCCCGGCCGCACGGTGGCGGTCGCCGACGTCGTCCGCAGCCTGGGGGCGCTGCGCGCGCAGCTCGCCGCTCGCCCCGAGGCCGGTCGGCTCCACGCCCGGGTCGCCGCCGCCGGCGACAGCGCGGTCCTCGACGACGCGGTCCGCGCCCTCGGCACCTACCACAGCCACCCGGTGATCGAGCGGGTGAGCGACCAGGTGCGGGTCGGCGACGTGAAGCTCCTCTACTACTACCAGAACCGCCTGGCTCACCTGCCCGTCGAGGTGGTGCCGTGACCCGGGGCGACACCGTCGGGATCGTCGGCGCCGGTACGTTCGGCACCGCGCTCGCCGTGGCCCTGGCCCGGGCCGGCCGCGAGGTCGTGCTCTACACCCGCACCCCCGTGGTCGCGGCCGCGATCGCCCAGACCCGGCGCTGCCCGCGCTTGCCCGAGGTCGAGATCCCGGCCGCGGTCCGCGTGGTCGTCGACCCGGCCGACCTGGCGGCGGCGGCGCGCTTCCTGGTCGTGGCGGTGACCTCGGCCGACGTCGCGGCGCGCCTGACCGAACTCGGCGCGGTGGTCGATGGCGGTCACCTGATCGTCCACGCCATCGGCGCCCTGGCGGCCCCCGACGACGTCCGGGTCAGCGAGCTGATCGAGCGGCTGACCCCGGTCTTGCGGGCCGGGGTCCTGGCCGGGCCGGCCCTGCCGGGCGATCTGGCGAGCGGCCGCTTCGCGTCGATGGTCGTGGCCTCGAGCTTCGACGAGGTGGTGGCGGAGGCGCGGCGCCTGCTCAACCTGCCGCCGACCTTGCGGCTGTACGGCTCGCGCGACCTCGCGGGCGTCGAGCTGGCCTCGGCGCTGGCTGGCGCGTACACCGTCGCCCTCGGGCTGGCCGACGGCGCGGCGGTCGGCGCCGGGCCGCGCGCGGTCTTCATCACCCGCGCGGTGGCCGAGGCGACCCGGCTGGTCGAGGCCACCGGCGGCGCGGCGCGGACCTTCGCCGGCCTGGCCGGGCTCGGCAACCTGCTCATCCGCGCCGCCAGCGACGACGATCCCGACTACCGGTTGGGCCGGGCCCTGGCGCGCGGCGAACGCGATCGCCCGCGCACCGAGGGCGCCCACGCCGCCCTGACCGGCCTGCGCCTGGCCGAGCGCCGCCGGGTGCGGATGCCGCTCCTCGCCGGTCTGGCCGCGGTCCTCGACGGCAAGCTCGATGTCGCCGCCGCGGCCCGCCTGGCCGCAGACACGGTGGCGGTGGAGGAGTGATGCGGGCTCTTGCCGCGGCGCTGGCGTTGGCCGCGCTCGGCTGCGCGCGCGGACCGGCGCCGACGGCGACCGCCGACGGTGCGACTCCGGCGATCGCGATCCACGCCGATCGATCCGGTGGTCGCGCGGTGGCGGTGATCGCCGAGCGCCGCGAGGTCGAGATCGTCGACGGCGCCTTCACCGTCGACGACCTGCTGGGCGAGGTGGTGCTGGCCAGCCTCGCGGTCGAGGCGATCGACGGCGGCTCGCGCCTGGTGGTGCGGCGGTGCGCGCGCCCGTCCCTGGGCGAGGGCGCGTCGGTCGCGCTCGGCCATCAGGTCTCGGTCACGTCCGCCGGGGGCGCCCGGGTGGATGGCGCGCTGCGCTCGGCCGATCCGGCCGGCGTGATCGTCGCCGGTGCCGACGGTCGCGACCACGAGCTGTCGCTCGACGCGGTCGCGGACCTGGCGGTGGTCGAGCCGCTGGCCACCGGCCTGCGCTGCGAGGTCGAGGGAGGTACCGGGCGGCGCCAGCTCCGGCTGGTCTACACCTCGTGGAGCTTCGCGTGGTCGGCGCGCTACCATCTGCGGCTGGCCGCGGACGGCGAGGCGCGCGGCGGCGCCGCGGCGATGACCCCGCGCTTCGCGATCGTCGCGCCGCGGGTGGCTCGGCCGCGGCCGGTCGCGGTGACTTTGGTCGCGGGGCTGCCCGGCGACGGGACCCTGGCGCCGGCTCAGGTCTGGTCGGGGACGGTCACGCTCGACGGTGACGTCGAGGTCGCCGGCGCACCGACGACGCGCTCGGCCTCCGTCGGGTGGGTCTACCGCGGCCTCGATCCCGCGGGCGCGCGCGACGAGCGCCACGATCTCTCGCACACCCTGGTGACCGAGGAGCTCGAGCTCGCGCCGAGCGCGACCGACGTGCCCGGTCCGGTGGAGATCGAACGGGCCGACGGCGCGCGGGTCCGGTCGGCGATGCCGCCGGTCGGCGAGCCCGACAGCCGCGGAGTCCGCCCGGCGATACGGCTGGTGCTGGCGACCTCGGCCGAGCTGGTCGGCTATCGCCGCTGGCGGTTCCTGGCCAGCGATGGCGCGGGCGCGATCGACGAGCTGGTCTACTCGGTGGCCAACCGCGGCGACGCCCCGGCCCGGGTCCGGATCGAGGAGCCGCTGCGCGGTCGGCCGGCGGCCATCCGGTTCGCCGCGCCCGAGGGCCAGGGCGAGGTCGATCGCCAGCGGTTCTGGCGCGAGGTCACGGTGGCCCCGGGCGGCTTAGTCCGCGGCGCGGTCGTGCTCGCGTACGGCCGGATCGATTGACATGGCGGCGATCGACACGCCGCCGGGGTTGGGCCTGCCCGGCACCCCCGTCGGCTGGTACCGGGCCCACGCCGGGGCGCGCCGGCTGGCCCGGTGGTGCCTCGCCGTCGCGGTCATCGCCGCGGCGGTGGCCTGGCTCGCGACCGCGCGGCGGCCGCCGCCCGATCGCGGCGCCGCGCGCGTGGTGGCGTTGTTCACCGCGCTGGCCCTGTGCGGCTTGGCCGCGGCCGTCCGAGCGGCGCGGGTCGGGGTGGCCGCCGACGGGGTCCGCTGGGGCTGGGGGGGCCTGACCGTGCGCCTCGACGCCGCGCGGGTCGTGCGGGCTACGCTCTACCGCGACGCGGTCGCGCTGGTGCCGCGGCGCGGCTCGCCGTGGCTCCTGTTCGCGCGCGACTGGGACGGCTTCGTCGGGCTGACGCGCGCGGTGCGGGCCGCCGGGCTGCCGTGCGAGGATCGCGACGGCCCGGCGCCGTGGCGGGCGCGGCTCCAGAGCTACGGCCGGGTGGTCGACGGGCTGGCGGTCGTCGGCGCCGCGGTCGCCGCGGTCACGGCGGCGATCGCGATCGGGTGAGCGCGATCGTCGAAGTCGGGGTAGATTGCCGCCGATGAAGCGCGCGTTTCTGTTCGCCGCGGCGTCGGCCGCGATCCTCGCCGGCTGCGATCGCAAGAAGCCCGACGGGCTGCCGCCCGCGCCCGACTGGCAGGCGCCGGTCGCGGCTCCGCCGTCAGGCGCGATGCCGGGCACGCCCAGCGGTCCGGCGGCGCGCTCGACCGATCCCCACGCCGGGGTGCCGGGGGCGCCACCCCTGGGCGGCGCCGGGATCGATCCCCACGCCGGGGTGCCGGGAGCACCGCCGTTGGGTGGGGCCGCGGGCGGCGATCCCCACGCCGGGGTGCCGGGTGCGCCGCCCCTGGGCGGGGCCGGCACCGCCGACACGATGGGCCTGCCGCCGCCCGATCCCAACCGCCCGGTCGATGACAGTAAGTACATCGCCGGCACCGTCGACGTCCCGGCCGCCATGCGGTCGAAGGTGCCGAGCGGCGCCGCGATCTTTCTCTCGGTGCGCGCCCGCGACGCCGCGACCGGGCAGGGCGTCGGGACGCCGCTGGCGGTCGATCGGCTGGTCTCGACCGGGACGTGGCCGCTCGCCTGGAAGCTGACCGAGGCCCAGGCGATGGTCGGCGGCACCGGGTTCGCCGGCGAGGTGGTCGTGAACGCGCGCTTCGATCAAGACGGCGACGCCATGACCAAGCAGCCCGGCGACGTCACCGGCAAGGCCGCGGCCACGATCCCGGCGGCCGGCGTCGCGATCGTCCTCGACACGGCGCTGTGAAAGCGCCGAGGGCCGGGGGCCGCGGTCACAGCCCGCGGAGGTGCGCGGTGTCGTTCAGCGAGACGATGCGCCAGCGGTCGGCGCGACGCTCGACGTGGGTGATCGAGGCGTTGTCGACCAGCACGAACACCGGCGTGGTCGGCCCGGGCACGCCGAGCCCGCAGATGTGCGCGAACGCGTGATAGAGCGCCAGACCGTGGCTCACCACCACGACGCGCCGGCCGGCGTGGTCGGCGCAGATGGTCTCGAGGGCGGCCGTGACCCGGGCATAGACCGTCGCCGGCGCCTCGCCGCCCTCGGGGATCGCGTCGGGGTCGCGGGCGCGCATGCGCCGCCACAGCTCGGGGTAGCGAGCCTCGACCTCGGCGAAGGCCAGCCCATCGAAGACGCCGAGGGTGCGCTCGCGCAGCCCGGGCAGGGACCGGACCTCGAGCCCCAGCGCGGCGGCGATCGGCGCCGCGGTCTGGGCCGCGCGCGGCAGATCGCTGGCGATCACCGCGGTGGGGCTTCGACCGACCAGCTCGGCGGCCGCGGCCGCGGCCTGGCGCTGGCCTAGCTCGGTCAAGGGGGCGTCGCTCCAGCCGCCGAAGCGGCCGTCGCGGTTCGAGTCGGCCTCGCCGTGGCGGACCAGGAACAGTTCGGTCGGCGCGTCGGCCATAGCCTCGTGGTATACGTCGCCCCGTCATGCCCGACTACTCGAAGCTCCACGATCTCGTCAGCCACCGCGTCGCCATCGAGTACGACACCGGCGCCAAGGTCGTCGGCATGTTGGCCTCGTGTCAGCCGGCGAGCGGCCCGGTCGAGTTCATCGTGATCCACGACGCCAAGCTGTTCGGCTCGTCGGGCGCGCTGGTCCGCGAGGTCAAGGAGTTGACCTTGTCGCCCAACGTCACGGTCGGCGTGTCCCGCGACGAAGGCCCGCGCGGTCGCGCCGTCCGCTGAGCCGGGCCTGGGTCTCGATCATCCAGTCGCGATCCTCCGATCGCGAATCAGGGCGTCGCGATCATCCGCCGGTGCCGCGGCGGGCG
Organism: Kofleriaceae bacterium; assembly: GCA_018057825.1. Taxonomy (GTDB): domain Bacteria; phylum Myxococcota_A; class Polyangia; order Haliangiales; family Haliangiaceae; genus UBA2376. Next base: position 141,313 of record JAGPCY010000018.1, read on the forward strand.
CCGTGGCGCGCGGCCAGATCGTCGTCCAGATCGTCGGCCAGGGTGGCGGTGCGGTGGATCATGTCGTGGACCTCGGTGCGATCGAGATCGAGGGTCGAGCGCTCGGCCACCAGCAGCACTTGATCGCCGCGCACCGCAAAGGCGACCCCACACAGGTCGGCGTTGCGGGTCAATAGCTCGTGCCAGAGCGCCGGTCGGTCGGTGGTCGGCCCGGCGTAGACCACGGTCGAGGCGACCCGCAGGTGCGAGTCGGTGGCCGCCCCGACCAGCGAGATCTCGACGGTCGCCGAGCCGTGGCGGATCCGCCACGCGCCGGCGTCGCCGCGGCATTCGTTCAGGTAGTGGCCGAGCGTCACCAGGACGTCCTCGACCATGGCGATGGTCGACGCGGTCCGGACCTCGCTGGCGTGATCGAACAGGCCGCTCATCGTCGCGATGCTACCGCGAAGCCCCGGTCGCGTGCATCGGCCGGGCGGCGATGCGAGGATGTCAGGGATGGCCGAGCCCGACGATCCGGCGGCCGCGCCCGAGGACGGCGCCGCGCCCGCCGACCCCGCGCCCGCCGACCCCGCGCCGCCCGAGGCACCGCTCGCCGACGCCGGGTCTGGCGAGGACCCCGCCGCCGGCGCCGCGCCGGCGATCCGTCGACGCTGGCATCGCTGGCTCGCCGGCGTGCTGGCCGCGATCGCGGCGGTGGTCGCGATCGCGGTCTACCTGGTCGCGACCCGCCCCGGGATCGCCCTGGGGCCACGCCTGGTCGTGCCGACCCCGCCGACGGGGCCCGGGGCGCTCTTGCCGGTCGATCCCCCCGCGCTGCCGGCGCCGGTCGACGGCCCGGGCGATCAGCAGCTCGCTGGCCTGGTCGTCGACGGCGCCGGCCTGCCGGTCGGGCAGCTCGCGGTCACGGCCCTGCCGGAGGCCGCTGACCCGGCCGCGGTCGCGGTGGTCGCGGTCACCGGCCCCGACGGTCGCTTCGAGCTGCGCGGCCTCGTCCCCGGGCGCTATCGGATCGCCCTCGAGGGCGACGCGATCTTCGACGCCGAGGTCCGGTTCGTGCCGGTGCCCGCCGATCTGGTGCGGTTCGTGGTCGCCCGTCGGGTCGCGATCGCCGGCCTGGTCACCGACGGCGGCCAGCCGGTGGCCGGCGCCACCGTCGCCGTCGACAGCGACGCGCTCCTCGGCGAGCGGACCGCGACCACGGACGCCGCCGGCCGCTTCGAGGTGACCGGACTCCCCGAGGGCAGCTACCGGGTGTGGGCCTGGGCCGGCGCGCGGGTCGCCCGCGCGGTCCGCGTGCCGCGCCTCGGCCGCGGGCCGTTCCCCGACGTCGCGGTCGCCCTCGAGGCCGGCGCCGCGGTCGCCGGGCGGGTCGTCGATCGCCAGACCGGCGGGGGCGTCGCCGCCGCGGTCACGGTGCGCGCCGACGCCGACGAGCCGCCGCGCCATGTCCGCACCGAGGCCGACGGGCGGTTCCAGATCGCCGCGGTGCCGCCGGGGCGCTGGTCGGCCGACGCCTGGGCTCCGGGGTGGCTGTCGGCCGGGACCGTCGACTTCGCCGCTGGCGCCGGGGCGATCACGATCGAGCTGGTGCCCGGCGGCATCGTCGAGGGCGTGGTGGTCGATGCCGCCGGCGCGCCGGTGGCCGGGGCCACGGTGGCCGCCGTCGAGGACGGGCCCGGCGGGCGCGAGCTGAGCGCCGCCGCCGCCGAGCAGGCGCTGCGGCTGGCCCTCGGCCAGGGCGTGCGGCGGGTCGCCGATCCGGGGCAGTCCGCGGGGGCCGACAACCAGTTCCTCCCGCGCGGCGAGCTGGGGGTCATGCTCGGCCCGATCCCGTTCGCGCCACCGCCCGGCGCGGCGCCGACCGCCGCCGCCGCGATCATCTCCGATCCCGCCGATCCGAGCGTCGGCGGCGGCCCGGCGATCGCGCCGCTCGCCGTCGATCCGGCGTACCAGCCGACCTGGACCACCGGCGGCGATGGCCGGTTCCGCCTGACCGGGCTCCCGGCGGGCGCGTTCGTGGCGGTCGCCGAGGCCCCGGGCTACGTCGCCGCGCGCAGCCCGCGCCTGACCCTCGGCCTCGGTCAGATCGTCACCGGCGTCGAGCTGGTCCTCGAGCGCGGCGTGGCGGTGGTCGGCCAGGTCCGCGATCAGCACGGCGCGCCCGTGCCCGGCGCGCTCGTGCGCTTCACGCCCGACGGCGCGCCGGCGGGCCGCGGCGCCGTCGAGGCCGCCACCGACGCCGACGGCCGGTATCGCGCCGGTCCCTTCGCCGGGCGGTTGACCGTCGCGGCTCGGGCCTGGGGCCACGGCGACTGGACCGGCACCCTCGACACCCGCCGGGTGGCGCCGGGCGCGGATCCGACCGCCGATCGGACCCTCGACATCACCCTGGTGGTCGCCGACGCCGCGGTCGAGGGGGTGGTCGAGGACCCGGCCGGGCTGCCGCTGGTCGGCGCCCGGATCGCCGTCGACGGCGGCGCCGCCGACGGTCGCGCCACCGTGGCCGGCCCCGGCGGCCGGTTCCGCATCGCGATGCTGCCGGCCGGGCCGCTGCACCTGCGCGTCGAGCACCCCGACTACCCGCCGCAGCGGTTCCTCGACGACACCGGCGACGACGCCCGGCTGCGCCTGGCCTACGGCGGCGGCCTCGAGCTGGTGGTCTTCGATCACCACACCGGGTCGAACCTGGCCGGCATCCCGGTGATCGCGACCGGGCCGGATCGCGATCGCCGCGAGGTCACCACCGACCCCAGCGGTCGGGTCCGCCTGGTGCCGATCGCCGCCGGGCCGTGGCGGCTCGCGGTCCGGACGCCGGGCTACGTCGCGGCGCGCCTCGACGCCACGGTGCCGGTCGGCCAGCGCGGCGGCCAGATCACCGCCACCGACCTGCGCCTCGAGCTCGAGCGCGGCGCGATCGTCGCCGGCACCGTGCGCGATCGCGCCGGCGATCGGGTGGCGCGCGCGACCATCGCGATCCGGCGCGGCGACCTCGAGGTCACGGCCACCGCCGACGCCCAGGGCGAGTTCCGCGCGGTCGACGTCCCGACCGGCGCCGTCACCGTGACCGCGACCAAGGGCCCGGCCACCGCCACCGCCACCCTCGAGCTGCGCCCGGGCGACGAGCGCGGCGGGGTCGAGCTGATGGTGGTCGCGCCGTAGCCGCTGTCACCCCCTCGCACCCTCATCGATCGACACGAGCCGGCGCAGGGGCGGCGGTGGCGGTGGCACGTCGCGATGTTGTGTGCTTGACACCACGAAGGAACTGTGGTAGTTGAAAGGGATGTATTGGTCTGTAGGTTTCGGGGTTGTCATCGCTTCGCTCGTTGCTTCCATGAGTTCGGTGCGGGCGCTGCCAAAGGTTCTTGACCCTGGTGGCACGAAGTGCTGGGTTTGCGAGTGGAACCCGTATGAGTTGCAGAAGACCTGCAAGTCCGTAATTCAGGGCGTGGATAGCTGCACGGATGACGTTACGTGCAAGCTTTCGACCACTGCCTGCCTCGAGTTCCCGGTCTGATACCTCGAGGACACACTGTTGCGCCTCATCTGGCTCGCGGCAGCGGTAGGCGCATTGGTGGCAGCCGTGGTGTGGCTGTCTCAAGAGCCAACGACCACGGCCAGACGGTCCGATGCTGGTCGTGCACCACCGGTGGACGCACGTCGACCAGACGCGGACGGCGCAACTCAACCGACGTACGACCCATCATCTCGCCCTTCGCGCCTCCGTCCTGACGGCGCCACGTCGGCCCACGATGGCCGCGCGGCCCGGGAGCGGCGGTTCGTGCCGGTGGAGGAGATCATTGAGCGCGATCCGGCGCTGCGGGCGGCCTTCGCGGCCACGCCCGACAAGGCCGGGCTACTCGAGTACATCGAGCAGGTGCGGTTGATCGTCTACGAAGTGTGGGACGACCACGCCTGTCTCGATCCCCACGGCTGGATCCGGGACGGCAAGGCCCGCCAGGTGGCCTTCTCGCTCCGGGTCCGGGCCGATCCCGACGACGACGCGGTGTGGCTCCTCGATGACGTCGAGGTGCCGGACGAGCCCGATGGCGAGGCCCTGCGCGCCTGCCTGCTCGAGATGTTCGGCGGCGTCCGCCTGCCACGCCGGCTCAAGGACGGTGACGCGATGGTGTTGCGCATGCGCTGGGGCCTGACCGGGGCCGGGATCGAGTCGATCTACCAGTAGCCTCCCGCCCCGTCACGGTCGGCGCAGGCGGGCGCGGTCGAGGATCATGGTCTGCTCGCGGTGGATGTCGTCGTCCCAGTCGAGGCCGGCCGGGGGCGCCGGCGGGGGCGGGGGCGGGGGCGGCCGCGAGCCGGGGCGCGGGCGGGGCGGGGGCGGGGGCGGGGGCACGCCGCGCGGACGCTCGGGCAGCGGCGGCGCGCCGGTGCGCGACCGCCGGGCCGGATCGAGGATCACGGTGTTGGCGGCGTGGAGGTCGGGGACGTCGGTCGCCGCGCGCAGCGCCGGGGGCTCGCCGCGCGGCACCGTGGTGTGGCTCTCGCCGTCGGCGAAGTCGTCGGGCGCGGCGGCGTGGGTCCCGGTCGGGCGGGGCTGGAACGGCACCGGCGCGGCCGCGAAGTCGGGCTCGCTCGGGCTGCGCGGGCTGGCGATCAGGTTCTCGCCGACGTCGTCGGACACCTCGTCGGCGACCACGTACTCCTCGAGCATCCGCAGCTCGCGCTCGATCTCGGCGGCGAAGGCCTTGCGGACGTAGCGGCCGAGGTGGCTGCGCGAGTAGTTCGGGACGTAGCGGCGCAGGAACGCCCGCAGGTCGGCCTCGACCTCGGCCGCGGTCTGGTAGCGCTGGGCCCGGCTGCGGGTCAGGGCCTTGTCGGCGATCGCCTCGATCTCGGGGGGCGTCGACGGCACCAGCTCGGAGATCGGCCGGTACTTGGCGTCGCGGACCTTGATCAGGAGGTCCATCTCGTTCGACGCGGTGAACGGCGGCACCCGGGTCAACATCTCGTACAGGCACGAGCCCAGGCTGAACACGTCGGAGCGATGATCGAGCTTGCGCCCGAGCGCCTGCTCCGGGCTCATGTACTTGACCTTGCCCTTGATGACGCCGGTCTTGGTGTTGACCTTCGACAGGGTCGCCTTGGCGATGCCGAAGTCGCACAGCTTCACCTCGCCGGTGTACGAGATGATGATGTTCGACGGCGAGACGTCGCGGTGGACGATCCGCAGCGGACGGCGCCGGGCGTCGACCGCGGTGTGGGCGCTGTGCAGGGCGCTGGCGACCTCGGCGGCGACGTAGGCCGCGTGCTCGGGCGGCATCGGCTTCTTCTTCTGCCGGCACCGCTCGAGGATCGTGCGGGTGTCCTTGCCGTCGACGTGCTCCATCGCGATGAAGTACTCGCCCTGGGCGCGCGCGAACTCGTAGACCCGCGCGATCGACGGGTGGCGCAGGAGCGAGGCGATCTTGGCCTCGTCGACCAGCATCTGGATGAAGTCGTCGTCCTCGGCCAGGTGGGCCAGGACCCGCTTGACCGCGACCAGGTGGGCGTGGCCGTGGGCGTCGAAGGTCTTGGCGCGGTAGATCTCCGCCATCCCGCCGAACGCGATGCGATCGAGCAGGTGATAGCGGCCGAGCTGTTGCGCCCTTCGCACCGTCACCATGGTATCGGACCCGGCCGCGGCCACAATGGCCGCCGGCCGGCCACCGTGGGCCGCGATCGCCTCGGTGTGGGCCGCAGGCCCACCCGGCCCGACGGGCGTCGCGGCGCGCGGCTGCTATAGTCCCGGCCATGAACCGCTGGGTCCTCCTCGCGCTCCTGGCCGCCGCGGCCTGCAGCAAGTCGAACAAGTCGGGTGCGGCCGGCGGCGCGCCGCCGGTCGAGACCGGGCCGGCGACCGCCGGAGCTGGCGCCGCCCGCGGTGGGCCGGGGGAGGGCGCGGTGGCCGGTGGTCCGGCGGCCGAGAAGGTCATCGCGCCCGGCACCGACAGCGAGTTCGCCGTCGAGGCCACCCCGGCCGCCGGCGCCGCCGGCGCCGAGCTGGTGGCGCGGGTGGTGGTGCGGCCCGGCAAGGGCTTCCACATGAACAAGGACTACCCGACCAAGCTCACCCTCGAGGTGCCGGCCGGGGTCACCACCGCCAAGCCGGTGCTCCTGCCGGCCGACGCCGAGGCCTTCGACGACAACCAGCTCGCCTTCGCGGTCAAGCTGACGCCGGCCGCCGCCGGCGACTACAGCGTGCCGGCGACGCTCAAGTTCGCGGTGTGCACCGAGTCGACCTGCAACCCGAAGAAGACCGCGGTCGCGCTCGCGCTCAAGGCGCAGTAGCCGATCCGGCGCCGCCATCGGCGGCAAAACCGATCGACAACCCCAGGCTGCGGCCCTATCGTCGGGGCGATGACGTCCTCGACGGTCAAGGCGCGGTTGGCCAGCCTCGGCGAGGCCATCCGCGGCCAGTTCGCCCACACCCGGCGGATGATGTCGTTCGCCGAGTACCTCGACCTGGTGCTGGCCCAGCCGCGCCAGCAGCTCCGGTCGGCGCCGCAGTACCTGCTCGACTGCTTCGCGCACTACGGCACGACCACGGTCCGCTATCCGTGGGGCGAGGCCACGCGGTGGAGCCTGTTCGACGCGCCGTGGGCCGGGGGCGAGGGCCGCCTGATCGGCCAGGAGGCGGCCCAGGGCCAGGTCCACCGCGCGCTCGCCGGCTTCGTCCGCGACGGCGCCCCCAGCCGGTTGATCCTCCTGCACGGCCCCAACGGCTCGGCCAAGTCGACGCTCCTGCGCTGCCTGGGCCGCGCCCTCGAGCACTACTCGACCGAGGACGCCGGCGCGCTGTACCGCCTGGCCTGGGTCTTCCCGTCGGGCAAGACCGGCAAGTCCGGCATCGGGTTCGGCGGCGCCGCCGGCGGCGAGGCCCACGCCGCCGACACCTTCGCCTACCTGCCCGACGAGGCGGTCGACGCCCGCCTGGCCGACGAGCTGCGCGATCACCCGCTGCTCTTGGTCCCCCTCGAGCATCGGGCCGCGCTCCTCGCCGAGGTCACCGCCGCCGCGCCCGACCTGCTGATCTCCGACTACCTGCGCTTCGGGCAGCTCTCGCCCAAGAACCGAGCGATCTACGAGGCCCTGCTGGCCAGCTACCACGGCGACTACACCAAGGTGCTGCGCCACGTCGCGATCGAGCGGTTCTACGTCTCGCACCGCTACCGGGTCGGCTACGTCACGGTCGAGCCGCAGATGTCGGTCGACGCCAGCGAGCGGCAGATCACCGCCGATCGCTCGCTGGCCGCGCTGCCGCCGTCGCTGGCCGCGGTGTCGCTCTACGAGTACGGCGGCGAGATCGTCGGCGCCAACCGCGGCCTGCTCGAGTTCGACGACCTGCTCAAGCGCCCGCTCGAGGCCTGGAAGTACCTCTTGACCGCGGTCGAGCGCGGCGCGGTGTCGCTGACCAACGCCAACCTGTTCCTCGATCTGGTCTTCGTCGGTTCGACCAACGACGTCCATCTCCAGGCCTTCAAGGAGATCCCCGACTTCGCCAGCTTCCGCGGGCGGCTCGAGTTGGTCCGCGTCCCGTACATCCTCCACCTGCCGCATGAGACCGCGCTGTATGAGGCCCAGCTCCGCGAGGTCGCCGGCGGCCGCCACGTCGCGCCCCACACCGCCTACGTCGCCGCGCTGTGGGCGATCCTGACCCGGATGCGGCGGCCGCAGCCCGAGCGTCACGCCGCGTCGCTGGCCGAGGCCCTCGGCCGCCTCGGGCCGCTCGAGAAGGCCGAGCTGTACGCCGACGGCGCGCCGCCCCCCGGGTTGCCGGCCGCCGCCGCCAAGGAGCTGGCGGCCCACCTGCGCGAGCTCTACGGCGAGACCGACACCCACCCGACCTACGAGGGCAAGCTGGGGGCGTCGCCGCGCGAGCTCCATGGCGTGCTGCTCAACGCCGCGGCGTCGAGCCGCTACGCCTACCTGTCACCGCTGGCGGTCCTCGACGAGCTGACCGAGCTGGCCCGCCAGACCTCGCTCTACGAGTTCCTGCGCCAGGACGTCACCCCCGGGGGCTTCCACGACCACAAGCGCTTCGTCGAGCTGTGCCGCGAGCGCCTGCTCGACCGGGTCGACGACGAGGTCCGCGGCGCCCTGGGCATGGTCGAGGAGGCCGAGTACCAGCGGGTGTTCGAGCGCTACCTGGCCCACGTCAGCCACTGGCTGCGCAAGGAGAAGCTGCGCAACCCGGCCACCGGCCGCCTCGACGATCCCGACGCGGCCTTCCTGGCCGAGGTCGAGCAGACCCTGGGCGTGACCGCCAAGCCCGAGGACTTCCGCGGCGGGCTGATCGCCAAGATCGGCGCGTGGTCGCTCGATCACAAGGGGGCCAAGCCGGTGCCGGCCGAGATCTTCCCCGAGCTGGTCAAGCAGCTCCGCGACGCCTACTTCGTCAAGCACCGGGCGGCGATCGCCAGCGGCGTGGCCGACCTGGTGGCGCTCCTGACCGCGGACGGCGCCGGGCTGTCGGCCGACGCGCGGGCCCGGGCCGAGGCCGCCCTGGCGACGCTGGCGGAGCGCCACGGCTACCAGCGCGACAGCGCGCGCGATCTCGTGACGCTGCTGGCGCGCAGCCGCTATCGGTGAGCGCGCGGTCGCACGGGCAAGCGCGGTCGCTGCGCCGCTCGTGACCTCGCCGGCCCGGGGTGAGCGCCGCGCGGCCGGCGCGCGAAACTTGCCGACGGTGGCGGCCCGGCCCTAGCATCGGTCGATGCGAGCCGCGCTGTGCCTGATCGCGACCCTGGCGGTCGCGTCGACGGCGCGGGCCGACGACTTCACCGTCCGGCCGTACCTGCAACACGCGACGCCGACCTCGGTCACGATCCTGTGGGAGGCCGCGCGGCTCGCGCCGGCGACCGTGACGATCGCCGGCGGCGGCGCGCCCCGCACCCTGACGATCGCGCCGACCCCGCGCGCCGAGGTCGTGATCGACGGCCTGGCGCCGGCCGCCCGCTACCGCTACCAGATCGCCCTCGGCGACACCGTGGCCAAGGGCGAGCTCACGACCGCGCCGGTCCCGGGCAGCCCCGAGCCGATCACCTTCGTGGTCTACGGCGACTCGCGCTCGTCGGCCGACGCCCACCGCCAGCTCGTCGAGCGGGTGCGGGCCGAGGTCCCGGACTTCTTGCTCGGCACCGGCGACATGGTCGACGACGGCGCCCGGCGCGAGCAGTGGCTGGAGTTCTTCGACGTCGAGGGTGGCCTCCTGGCCGACAACGTCTTCTACCCGGCCCTCGGCAACCACGATCGCCAGGGCCGCGCCCGGTCGGCCGAGGCCTATCGCGCGCGGTTCGCGTTGCCGGCCGACGGCCCCGATCCCGAGCGGGTCTACGCCTTCACCTACGGCCCGGCGCGGTTCCTCGTCCTCGACTCCAACGCGGCGTCGTTCTCGCTCACCGATCAGACCGCGTGGATCGAACGCGAGCTGGCCGCGGCGCGCCAGGATCGCGGCATCCGCCACATCTTCGTCGTCATGCACCACCCGCCGTACTCGGTGTCGCTCCACGGCGGGCAACGCGAGCTGCGCGAGCGCTGGACGCCGCTGTTCGAGCGCTACGGCGTCGCCGCGGTGTTTTCGGGGCACGATCACTGCTACCAGCGCGCCGAGGCCGGCGGCATCTACTACTTCGTCACCGGCGGCGCCGGCGCGCCGCTGTACGCGCGCGGCAAGCGCACGACCGCGATCGACCGCGCGGCGGTCAAGCGCTACGAGCGGGTCAACCACTACCTGCGGGTCCACGTCGTCGGCGAGCGCATCGAGGTGACGGCGATCCGCGTCGACGGCACGCCGATCGAGACCACCGCGTGGGGTCACGCCGAGCCGGCGCCGACCCTGGTGGCGGCGGCCGGGACCGCGGCGGTGGAGCGCCCCGCGCCGACCGCGCCGCCGACGGTGGCGGCCGCGACCGCGGCGTCCGCCGGGCGGTCGTCCTCGGGCCCGCTCGCGCCGGTAGCGGTGGTCGGCGCGCTGGTCGTCGCGGCGGCCCTGGCCTGGAGCCGCCGCCGCCGCTAGCCTTGCCCGCTGGCCCGCGCCGGCGCTCGCCCCGATGCTCGCCGCCGTCCTCGCTCGCCTGGCCCGTCTGCACGCTCACCGCGCCGCCAACCTCGCGGTCGTCAACCTGCGGATCGCGATCGGCTTCGCGTACATCCCGGCCGGGTTGAAGAAGGTCCTGGGGCAGCCGTTCACCGATGCCGACAACCGCGGCGCGTTCCACGACTTCCTCCACGCCTTCCTCGCCACCGGCGGCTTCTATCGGTTCGTCGGCGCCATGCAGTTGGTCGCCGCGGTCCTGCTCATGACCCAGCGTCGCGCCACCCTGGGCGCGGTCGTGGCCCTGCCGATCGCGACCGCGATCGCCGGGTTCTGCTGGAGCACCGCGCGGCCGCCGACCGTGATCGTCACGACCCTCATCGTCGTCGGGCTCCTCGGCCTCATCGCCTGGGAGCCGCGGGCCTGGCTGGGTCTCGTCGCGCCGAGCGCGCCGCCGCCGCCGGCCGCGCCGCCGCCGCCGATCGACCTCACGCTCTGGGCGATGTGCGGCCTGGCGGTCATCGCGACGTATGCTCTCCTGTGCCTGGCGGTCGGCGAGGTCTATCGCCCGCGGCGCCCGACGCCCGACTCGGCGGCGTACTACGTGCTGCCGGCGATGCTGCTTTTGCCGATCGCGACCGCGGTCATCGAGCGGCGGCGGCGGCGAGCGCGGCGCTGACCGCGGGCACCAGCGCCGACAGGTCGACCTCGACCTCGGCCCGGGTCGCCATGGTCTTCAGCTTGCCGACGCCGGTCGCCAGCTCGCTGTCGCCGATGGCCAAGGACAGCCGCGCGCCCAGCTTGTCGGCGCGCCGGAACTGCGCCTTCCAGCCGACCTCGCGGTGCTCGACCTCGACGGTGAAGCCGGCGGTCCGGAGCTGGTGGGCGAGGGCGGTGGCGCGGATCCGCGCGGTCGGCCCGGCGGCGGCCACGAACAGATCGATCGCGGGCGCGAACCCGGCCGACTCCCCGGGCATGCACAGGATCGTGCGCTCGACGCCGATGCCGAAGCCGATCGCCGGGGTCGCCGGGCCGCCCAGCTCGCCGATCATCTCGTCGTAGCGACCGCCGGCGACGATCGTCGACTGGCTGCCGAGGTTGCCGGCGGTGGTGGTGAACTCGAAGACCGTGCCGGTGTAGTAGTCGAGGCCGCGGACCAGGCGCGGCTCGACGACGAACGGCACCCCGAGCTCGGTCAGGGTGGCCTGGACCGCGGCGAAGTGGGCGGCGGTGTCGGGGCCGAGGTAGTCGAGGACGCTCGGGGCCTGGGCGACGATGGCCCGGCAGGTGGCGACCTTGCAGTCGAGGACCCGCAGCGGGTTCACGGTCAAGCGGCGCTGGCAGTCGGCGCACAGCGCCGCGGCGTGAGGGGTCAGGAACTCGACCAGGGCCGCCCGGTAGCGCCCGCGATCGTCGCCGCGGCCGACGTTGTTGATGAGGATGGTCAGCGGGCTGACGCCGAGCTGGGTGTAGAGGGCGTGCAGCATGCCGATCAGCTCGGCGTCGATCGTCGGCTCGGCCACGCCGTAGCACTCGCAGTCGATCTGGTAGAACTGGCGGTAACGGCCGGTGTTGACCGCCTCGTAGCGAAACACCGGGCCGAGCGACCACCACCGCGTCACCGCCTCCTTGGTCGCCAGCGCGTGCTCGATGTAGGCCCGGGCCAGCCCGGCGGTCAGCTCGGGGCGCAAGGTCAACGAGCGGTCCGAGCGATCGCGGAACGTGTACATCTCCTTGCCGACGATGTCGGAGCCCTCGCCGACGCCGCGCACGAACAGCTCGGTGTGCTCGACCACCGGCGGGCGCGCCTCGTGATAGCCGAACCGAGCGAACAGCGCCCGGCAGGTGGTCTCGAGGTGTTGCCACTTCGCCGAGTCGGGCGGTAGCAGGTCGTTCATCCCGCGGACAGAGGAGGGCGCGTCGGCCATGGCGCGCGGACCCTAGCACGGGCCCTCCGGCCCGTCGCCACGGCCCCCGCCAGCGCGGGGCTGCGGGATCGGGACTCGGCCTCCGCCTCGGCCTCGGCCTCGGCCTCGGTCTCGGTCTCGGTCTCGGTCTCGGTCTCGGCCTCGGCCTCGGCCTCGGTCTCGGTCTCGGCCTCGGTCTCGGCCTCGGCCTCGGTCTCGGCCTCGGTCTCGGCCTCGGCCTCGGTCTCGGTCTCGGCCTCGGCCTCGGCCTCGGTCTCCGCCTCCGCCTCCGCCTCCGCTCGCCTACTCCGCGGTCCTTCGGACCACCGCCGCGCCCAACCGCGCGGCCAGCTCATCCGCGGCAGCCGCCACCGGCCCCGCGCCGTCGCCCTCGAGCGTGACGATCACCTGGAAGGTCGGCTCGTCGAACCGCGGGTAGCTGCCGACCTTGATCGACGGGTGGGCCGCGACCACGGCGTCGAGGTCCGCGGCCAGGGCGCCCTCCTCGCGGGCGATCCACAACCGCGCGATCGCGACCGGCGCGGCGCGGAACCGCTCGCGGATATCGACGAACTTCGAACGGAACAACGACGGCACGCCGGGCAGGATATGGACGTTGCCGATCGCCACCACCGGCCAGACCTTGGAGCTGCCCCACAGGAGCGTCGCGCCGCGCGGCACGTCGGCCAGGCGCAGGTTGGCCGGCGCGATCGCGTCGCCCCAGTAGGCCCGAACCCGGGCCTCGAGGTCGGGGTGGCGGATCACGTCGGTGCCCATCGCGCGGGCGACGGCGGCGATCGTGACGTCGTCGTGGGTCGGGCCGACCCCGCCCGACGTGAAGACGTGGTCGACCGCGGCGGCCGCCGCCGCGACGGTGGCGGCGATCTCGTCCAGGTCGTCGGGGATGATCGTGATCCGCCGCAGGTCGACGCCGAGCGAACGCAGCTCACCGATCAGAAACGCGGCGTTCTCCTCGGCGAACTTGCCAGACAGGATCTCGTCGCCGATGACGACGATGGCGGCGGTCGGGCGGGGCACGGGGCGCCAGGGTAGCGCGTCGGCCGGGATCCCGCGCGGCGCGTGGGCGATCTGGCGTCGGCGCTTGAACCCGCGGTGGCCCCGGGGTAAGACGCCCCCCCGATGGACCTCGTCTTGCGCGGCGGTCGTGTCCTCGGAGCCGGCGCCGACGGCGGCTGGCGAGACGTCGCCGCCGACGTCCGGATCCGCGACGGGCGGATCGTCGAGATCGCCGGCGGCCTGCGCGGCGGCCGCGAGGTCGTGGTGGCTGACCTGTGGCTCTGTCCCGGCCTGGTCGATCTCCACGCCCACCTGGGCGAGCCCGGCGCCGAGCACAAAGAAGATCTGACCTCGGGCGCGCGGGCCGCTGCCCACGGCGGGTTCACGACGGTGTGCGCGATGCCCGACACCGCGCCGTGCAACGATCAGCGCACCGTCACCGAGCTGATCGTGCGGCGGGCCGCCGAGGTCGGGCTGGCCCACATCCGGCCGATCGGCGCGGTCACGCGCGGCCGCGGCGGCGACCGCTTGGCCGACGTCGCCGACATGAAGGACGGCGGCGTGGTCGCGCTGTGCGACGGCGACCGGCCGATCGCCGACGCCGCGGTCCTGCGCCGCGCGCTCGAGTACGCCCGCACCTTTGGGCTGCCGCTCATCCAGCACGCCGAGGATCTGGCCCTGGCCGAGGGCGGGGTCATGCACGAGGGCGCGCTGTCGACGCGGATCGGCCTGCGCGCCCACCCGGCGATGGCCGAGGCCGCGGTGGTGGCGCGCGACCTCGAGATCGTCGCCGGCACCGGCGGGCGCTACCACCTGGCCCACGTCTCGGCCGCTCGCACCGTCGAGCTGCTCCGCGACGGCAAGCGCCGGGGCCTGCCGATCACCGCCGAGGTCAGCCCGCTGCACCTGGCCCTGACCGAGGCCGCGTGCGCCGACTACGATCCCCACGCCCGGCTGTCGCCGCCGCTGCGCGCCGAGGTCGACCGTCAGGCCCTCCTGGCCGCGGTCGCCGACGGCACGATCGACGCCATCGCGACCTCCCACGCGCCGTGCGCGTTGACCGAGAAGGAAGGGCTCTTCGAGGAGGCCGCCGCCGGGGCGGTCGGGCTCGAGACCACGCTGGCCGTGGTCCTCGGCCTGGTGGCCGCCGGCGCGCTGCCCCTGGCCCGGGCGATCGACGCGTTGACCCGCGCCCCGGCCGCCGCCTTCGGCCTCGACGCCGGGCGCTGGGCGATCGGCGGCGCCGCCGACCTGTGCGTGATCGATCCCGGACGGAGGTGGACCGTGGGGCCCGACGAGCTGGTCGGCAAGTCGAAGAACACGCCGCTCACCGGGCGGACCGTCACCGGCCGCGCGGTCCTGACGCTCCTCGGTGGCGTCGCCACTTGCGATCGCGATCGGAGGATGACGTGAGCTACCCGGCGGTCTTGGTGCTCGAGAATGGCCGGGTGTTCCGCGGCCGCGGCTTCGGCGCGCGCGCGGTTCGCCACGGCGAGGTGGTCTTCAACACCTCGCTCACCGGCTACCAGGAGATCGTGAGCGATCCGTCGTACTGCGGACAGATCGTGGTCATGACCGCGGTCGAGATCGGCAACGTCGGCGTCAACGCCGCTGACCGCGAGGCCGCGGCGCTGGCGTGCGCCGGGCTGGTCGTGCGCGAGCACGCCCCGGCCTCGAGCTGGCGGGCCGAAGAGGAGCTCGACGCGCACCTGGCCGCCGCCGGGGTCGCCGGCATCGACGACGTCGACACCCGGGCCATCACCCGCGTGCTGCGGACCGAGGGCGCGATGCGCGGGGCGGTCGCGCCGGCCCCGGCCGACGCCGCCGGCGAGCAGGCCTTGCTCGACGAGATCCGCCGCCAGCCGGCGATGGACGGCCTCGATCTGGTGCCGCGGGTGACCTGCGGCGCGCGCTACCCGTGGACCGACGGCGTGTGGGCCGCGCCCGACGCGGTGCCGTCGCCGTCGGTGGCGGGGCCGATCGATCACGTCGTGGCCTACGACTTCGGCGTCAAGCGCAACATCTTGCGCCGCCTGGTCACCAGCGGCTGTCGAGTCACCGTGGTCCCGGCGACGACCTCGGCCGCCGAGGTCCTGGCCCTGGCGCCCGACGGCGTGTTTCTGTCGAACGGCCCGGGCGATCCGGCGGCGGTGACCTACGCGATCGCGGCGGTGCGCGAGCTCCTGGCGGCCGATCGCCCGATCTTCGGCATCTGCCTCGGTCATCAGATCTTGGCCCTGGCGCTGGGCGCGCGCACGTACAAGCTGCCGTTCGGTCACCACGGCGGCAACCACCCGGTCAAGGACCTGGCCACCGGCAAGGTCGAGATCACCGCCCAGAACCACGGCTTCGCGGTCGATCCGGATCGCCTGCCCGACGGAGTCCGGGTCAGCCACCAGAACCTCTACGACGGCACGGTCGAGGGGCTCGCCGTCGACGGCCGCCCGGTCTTCAGCGTGCAGTACCACCCCGAGGCCAGCCCCGGCCCCCACGACGCGCACTACCTGTTCGAGCGCTTCCGGGCCGCGATGCGGGCGGCGCGGTGACCGATCCGTCGGCGACCGCCGCCGAGCTCGCGCTGGTGTTCGATCGGCTGGTCGCCGAGGGCACCCGCGACGCCGACGCGGTGTTCGCCGCCCGCACCGCCTACGAGGCGCGGCGCGGCAAGGTGTTCCAGGACGAGGAGCTGTGGGAGACCTGGAGCGCGGGGTTCGTCGAGTGGTTCGTGCTCGAGGCCGATCGCGACGGGCGTGGACCGACGGCGGCGCTGGCGCTGGCCGAGGCCCGGGCCGCCGGCGATCCGATCCGCGCGGCGGCGATCCGGGCCTGGCTGACCTCGCACCGCAGCCTGTGGTCGGTCGAGCGCCTGGGCGCGGGCTGGGTCGAGCTCCTCGATCTCCTGGGCGGTGCGCAGGTCCGGGTCACCGAGCCCCGCGAGCTGGCCGGGGTCGCGGTCGGCGAGGTCGCCGAGGTGCGGGTCCTCGGCTACGCCGACCTCGTGTGGTTCGGGCGGGCCTTCCTCTATCACCCGCGCGGGACCCGCGACGCCCTGGTCGAGCTGGCCCGGGTGGTGACCGCGGCCGGCGGCGACCGGCGCGCCGTGCTCGATCACGCCGCCCAGCTCCGCGCCAAGGGGCTGCGCTACCGCCACGTCCCGCCGGCCAAGCTGTACGAGCGTGGCCTCGATCGAGGTGGCCGGTGACCGCGCGGGTCGCCTTCGCCCTCGGCGCGTTGACCGTGGCGCTGGCCGCCGACCGCGCCCAGGCCCAGATCGCGGTGTCCGAGCAGCCGGGCTTCTCGGTCGAGCGCTTCACGCCGGCGCCCGGCGGCGCGCTGTTCGTGGGGGTCGAGGACGCCGACGTCCCCGCTGGGGGGCGGTGGACCGTGACCAGCTCGCTGTGGCTGATGTCGCGGCCGATCGTCTTGCGCGCGCTGCGCACCGGCGAGGAGGTGAGCGATCCGGTGGCGCTGCGCCTCGGCCAGGAGGTCAGCGTCGGCCGCGGCCTGGGCGATCGCTGGCTGGTCGGCCTGGCCGCCCCGACCGCGCTGCAGTGGGGCGATCGCCTGACCGGGATCGGGCTGTCGGAGGCGCCGCTGCGCAACCTCGTCGTCGGCGACCTGCGCCTGCACGTCCGGGCCCGCATCGTCGGGGCGCCCGGCGCCGACGGTCTGGCGATCGCCGTTGCGGGCGCGCTGACCGTGCCGACCGGGGCCGAGCGCCACTTCGCGGGCGAGGCCGGGCCGGTGGTCGCGTGGAGCCTGCGCGGCGGCTACCGCAACCGCGACTGGGCGGTGACCGGCGGCCTCGGGTTGCGGGTCCGCACCGAGGAGGTCGTGCTCTTGTCGCCGGCGCGGCCTCACGGCAACGAGCTGACCGCCGCGGCCGGCGCGGCCTGGCGGTTCGCCGCGCTGGGGCGGCCGTTTGGCGCCGACGACCGCGGCTGGCTCCTGGCCGAGGTCGAGGGCGTCCTCGGCGACGACGCCGGCACCGGCGCGCGGGGGCCGTCGCCGGCCGAGGCGCGGCTGGGCGCGCGGGTCGAGGTCGGCCACTGCTGGTCGGTCGCGGTCGCCGGCGGCGGCGGGTTTCGCCCCGACGAGGTCGGCAGCCCGGGCTACCGCCTGATCGCCCAGGTCACGTTCCACCAAGATCCGATCCACGACCGCGATCGCGACGGCATCCCCGACGGCCGCGACGCCTGCTGGCGCGAGCCGGAAGATCGCGACGGCGTGGCGGACCGCGATGGCTGCCCCGATCTCGACGACGACGGCGACGGCGTGCCCGACGAGCTCGATCGCTGTCGGCGGGCCCGCGAGGATCACGACGGCTATCGCGACACCGACGGCTGCCCCGATCGCGAGGACCAGGCGACCGAGCGCGCGGACTAGCGCGCGCTAGCTCATCGCCCGAGCTGGGTCAGGATGAGCGGCTGGATCGCCTGCTCGAGATCGAGGGCGAAGTTGGAGATGCCATCGGCGCCGGTGGTGTCGAGCTGCATGCCGAGGATCGCGTAGTAGCCGTTGGCGCGATCGACCCACGGCGTGAAGCCGAAGGCGCCGGCCGACGACAGCACCGGGCAGTCGACCGCCGGCGGCGTGCACTCGAGCCACGTGGTCAGGCCGTAGTGCCACGGCAGGCCGTGGCCCTCGGCGGGCGAACCGCCGATGCGCGCGTCCGGGTACGGCTCGCTGGCCTGGGCCGCGAAGGTCGCGGCGGTGCCGACCGTCAGGCTCGGCGTGACGCCGCGGTGAAACACCAGCCGGAGCAGCGGCGCGTACTCGGCCATCGACGCGCGCAGGCCGCCGGCCACCAGCGGGTTCTGGGTCCCGGCCGCCTGCCGCGGGTAGGTGAAGTACGCGACCTCGGGCGGCAGGCCGAGGGGGTCGGCCAGGCGGGCGCGGAACAGCGCCGCCCAGCTCTGCCCGGTCGCGACCTCGGCCATGCGGGCCGCGACGTGCAGGTGAGACGAGCCGTAGTCGTAGCGAGCGCCCGGGGCGGTCACCAGGCTCTCGGCGGCGATGAGGTCGACGCAGGCGGCCAGGGTGACGTTGGCCTGGCCCGTGCAGTCGTGATCGCGCGGCAGCCCGGAGGTGAACGACAAGAGGTGGCGGAGCGTGATGGCCGCCTTGGGGCCGGTCCAGCCCAGGACCGCGCCGGTCGTCGAGTCGAGGGTCAGCTCGCCGGTGCGGATCACGTCGAACAGCACCAGCCCTGAGATCATCTTCGAGGCCGACGCGATCGCGACGCGCTGATCGATCGCGAAGCCGTTCCAGGTCGCGCGGTGGAGCTCGCGATCCTGCGCGTCGAAGATGATGAGGCCCGCGGCGGTGTTGCCGTTGGCGGTCAGCGCGGCGGCGACCGCCTGGTCGAGGGCCGACCAGTCGGGGCCGGCGTCGGCGGGCGCGTCGGCAGGTGTGGCGTCGATCGACGAGGTGTCGCCATCGCCACCATCACATGCGGCGAAAAGCGACAGCGCGAGCACGAAGCGGGCGGGCTTGAACATCGCCCCCAGGTCTCAGCAAGCGGCGGGCCGGTCCGCTACGACGACGGGGCGAGACCCACCGGGATCGTCACCGCGAGCGTGACCTCCCCCTCGGGCGCGAACACCGTGAGGACGTAGTCGCCCGCCGACCGGGTGGCCAGCTCGAGGCCGGACAGGGCCGCGCCCCCCACGGCCACGATCGCACCGCCCGGGTCCCGGACCGTCGCCGCCACGCTGGTCAGGCCGAGCGGTGCGCCGTCGTCGGTCCAGATCTCGACCGCGACCGGCACCCGGTCGCCGGCCCGGCGGTCAGGCTCCCAGCGCACCTGCATCGTGTACTCGCCCGACGACGCGAGGGCCCAGGTGTCGCCCGGCGGCGCGGTCGCGGGCGGGACCGCGGGCGGCGTCGAGGCCGCGATCGGAGTCGGCAGCGAGGTCAGCGCCGCCGGCGCGCCGGACAGCGAGGCCAGCGCCAGGGCCACGGCCGCGAGCCGGACCGGCCGGGCGACCGGCGCGGTCGGTCGCGCGAGGGCCGCGAGGCGGGCCGCGACCTCGCGGGCCGAGGCCGGACGCTCGCTCGGGCGCTTGCGCAGGAGCTCGGCCACCAGCGCGGCCAGGGCGGCGCTGCCCGCCTCGTCGGAGGCCGGCAGGGCCGGGGCCGGCTGGCCGAGGTGGGCGAGCTGGATCTCGACGACGTGGCCGGTGAACAGCTCGCGCCCGGTGCGCAGGCGGTACAAGAGGACGCCCAGCGCGTAGAGATCGGTGGCCGGGCCGAGGGCCTCGCCCAGGACCTGCTCGGGCGCCATCGACAGCGGCGTGCCGGCGCACCGGGTCGCGCTCGAGCCCGGGTCCTCCTCGCCGCGGGCCAGCCCGAAGTCGGCGAGGACCGGCGTCCCGTCGGCGCGCAGGAGCACGTTGTCGGGCTTGAGGTCGCGGTGGACGATGCCGCTGGCGTGGGCGGCGGCCAGCGCGGTCGCCAGGGCGGCGCCGAGCCGCGCGACCTCCGCCACCGGCCAGGGCCGCCCGTCGAGGCGCTCGCCGAGGGTGCCCCCGGGCAGCCACTCCATCACCAGGTACGTGCGGCCGTCGTCGAGGCGACCGAAGGCCTCGACCCGAGGCGCCACGCCGGCGGGCACCCGGGCCAGCGTCGCGGCCTCGCGCTGGGCCCGGGCCGCGGCCAGGTCGTCGGTGGCGTAGCTGACCTTGATCGCCACGGTGCGGCCATCGGCGGCGATCGCCCGGAAGACCTCGCCCGCACCGCCGGCCCCGACGCGTGGGCCCAGCCGGTAGGGCAGGGTGGCCAGGAGCAGGTCGGCGGTCACGCAGGTGGGACGACGCGCCGGGTCGCTCCATTCACCGCCGCGGCTGGCCTGCGATCGTCTCCCGATGTGAGCCGGCCCACGGCGATTTCGCGCCGCCTCGTCGACGGCGATTGACCGCGGGTCAACACGCCGACTAGCCTGACCTGGGGACGCCCCAGGAGACCCATGCCACGCTCGTTCGCCCATCGCGCCCTCGCGACCGTCACCGCCGCCAGCCTGATCGCCGCCGGCTGCGCCAATCCCCTCGACACCACGCGCGAGCCCGTCGACAACGGCAGCTTCGGCGCCACGGTCCTCACGCTGGTGTGCAAGCGGTTCGCCTACGCCGACGATCTCGCCGACGGCGGCACCACCGACGTCGCCGGCGCGGCGTACCGCGACATCTGCCGTCAGGGTCTGGCTCCCCCCGAGGCCGCGACCGGCCGGATGAAGGCGCTGCAGGTCGAACGCGAGCGCCTGGTCACCGCCGTCGACACGATCTTCCCCGAGGGCTTCCTCGATCCGCTCCAGGGCTACCTCACCGACAACGACTTCCTGACCCTGTACGACGACGACACCGCGCAGCGCGCGATCGACGCGCTGATCGGCCTGCTCGAGCTGATGGCCGAGGACCCGGCGACCACCGGCGCCCTCGAGCGCCTCGGTCACCGCATCGGCTACCGGCCGCTGCGCCCGGCCCTGGGCGCGGTCCGGGCCTTGACCAGCTACCCCGAGCTCAACCAGCTCCTGTTGACCCTGACTACCGCGATCACCGAGGGCGGCAGCGCCCGCGGCGAGTGGAACCGGCTGATCGCCGCCGCCGGCGCGACCCTGCGCGCGGCCACGCCGATGGCCAACCCTGGCGATCCCGATCGCACGCTGCGGCTGGCCCTCGACTTCCTCTTGCGCGAGCGGGCCCAGCTCGGCACCTCGGCGTCGGCGCTCCTGGCCCTGCGCGATCACCGCGGCGTCGCCCAGGTCGCGACCGTCGCGCCGCCGTTCGTCGATCGCAACGGCGACGGCGCCGCCGACCTCGACGCGATCGGCCGCTTCGTCGATGCCAGCGGCGCGCCCATCGCCGCGCCGACCCCGTTCGACGTCCCGGCCGGCGCGGTCGTCACGCCGTGGCCCAACCGCGATCCCGCGGGGCGAGCCCTGGTGGCCGCCGGCGGCGCGCCGGTCTACCGCTACGTCGACCTCGACTCGACCGTGCTGGCCGCCCTGGCTCGCGACGGCGTCGCGTTGTTCGATCCGGCCAAGGGCACCGCCCTCGATCTGATGCGCGGCGCGTCGGCGCTGGTCGGCCCGCGGGTCACGGCCACCAAGACCTACGCCAACGGCGAGACCCTCGAGTACCGCGGCTACGACACCGCGGCGTCGCCGCTGCTCGATCTGACCTACGGCTTCGCCCAGCTCCTCCGCGACCCGGCGATCCTCGACACCTTGGCCCTCGGCCGCGAGCTGGTCACAAACCGCGAGGCCGAGCTGTCGCGCTTGGTCGAGGCGATGGTGGTGGCCTTCCGCAAGGGCGACGCCTACCCGAACGCCGGCGTCCCGGCCGACGCGCCGCTGTGGGATGACCTGATCCCGATCATCCGCCAGCTCGCCGCCAACCCGGCGCTGTTCAACTCGGTCATGACCGCCCTCGAGCGGACCGAGGTCGCGCAGCTCGGCGAGCGGTTCCGCAAGCTGATGGCGTTCCGCGATCGCTTCGACATCAACCCCAGCACCCAGGCGGTCACCGGCACGTTCTCGACCCCGGTCGATCGTGCGCGCAACGACTCCAACTACGACCGATCGATCTTCCAGCGCTTCTTGCACCTCATCGCCGACTCCAACGGCGCCCGCGCGTGCAACAAGGCCGGCGCCCGGGTGGTCGATCCGTTCATCGGCGTCACCCTCGGCACCTACAACGAGTGCGCGCTGTTCCGCGTCGACAACCTGGCGCTGTTCTACCTGCAGTCGATGGCCTACGCCAAGAACGCCGCCGGCCAGTACCTGTGCGAGACCGCCGCCGGCGCCTTCGACGGCACGACCACCGCCGCCACCCCTGAGGGCTGCGTCGCCGCCGGCCGCCGGCCGCGGCCCAAGGCCAACTTCAACTACAACTGGGGCGGCGTCGTGTCGTTCTCGATCGACACCTTCGGCGGCGACGAGTTCCTCGAGGACACCGTCGGCATCGCCGGCATGCGCACCCACCCGACGCCCGAGGCGCTGAACCGGGTGCTGTTCCTCAACCCGACCCCGGCCTACCTCACCAACATCATCGATCCGCTGCGCGATCGCGAGGGCGATCTGTACACCTCGCAGCACGCCGGCACCCTGCCGGTCCTCGAGAAGGACGGCTTCTACGCCCAGATGCGGCCGGTCGTGCAGGCCTTCGCCGATCACAACGCCGAGCAGCTCCTGGTCGATCTGCTGGCTGCGCTGCACAAGCACTGGCCGTCGCGCAACTCGACCAACCACCAGTCGGTCAGCCCGACCTCGCCCAACTACGTGTGGGGCGCCGGCGCGGTCAGCTACGAGCCGCTGATCGTCGACATCCTCGCCGATGGCTCGCTGATGCAGACCCTGGTCGCCACCGCCCCGACGCTCAACCGCACCACCGCCCGCGGCCGCACCTACCCGGCGATCGTCCGGGCCGCCGTGCAGTACCTGACCACCGCCCAGGCTGGCCTCGCCGATCGCACCGGTCGCACCACGACCACCACCGCCGACGGTCGCCCGGTGGCCCAGCTCTCGCCCTGGCACCTGCTGGCCGACGCCTATCGCGGCAAGCGGGCCCGCCTGACCACCGCCGGCGCCGAGGGCGCGGCGTGGACCGACTCGGTCAGCGAGCTGGTCGACGTGCTCCTGCGCGGCGCCGACGTCCCGTCGGTCGGCTGGCGATTCCGCAACCCGCGGGTGCGCGGCGTCCTCGACGCCACCCTCGAGCTCGTCGAGCGCCGGATCGCGGTCCACGACGGCCGCGGCGATCGGGTGCGCTGGCTGTCGACCGACCTGCCGGCCGATCTCCAGGACCTGGTGACCAGCCCGGTGTTCGCCGGCGCCGCCGACTTCGTGGTGTCGCTGCAGGCGGCGCCCGAGACCCGGGTCCAGCTCGACCGGGTCCTGCAGTACCTGGTGAGCGAGGCGCAGTCGAGCGAGTCGTTCGTGGCCGCGCTGACCGCGCTGGCCGACGTCGCCCAGCTCGCCCTCGACGATCCCGATCTGGTGCCGATCGCCAACGTGCTCGGCCAGGCCATCGCCGCCGACCGCGGCTGGCTCGAGGCCCAGCTCGAGTTCGTCAAGCAGGCCCGCACCGTCGACGAAGGCGGCACCTTGGCGCAGATCATGATCAACCTCTACGCCGAGGCGCGCCCGGGGCGGACCGCGGTCGGCGATCTGATCGACGGTCTGACCGAGGTCCTGCGGGCCCGGCCCTACGACGACCTCGGCGAGCGCCTGACCGCCGCCGACTACGCCGCCATCCTGGGCGGGGTCGCCGAGTTCCTCGACGAAGAACAGCGCGGCCTGCGCAAGTTCATCGCCATCATCAAGTCGCGCAACCTGTAGGCGGTCCCGTGCCCTCCATCGCTCGTCTAGCTCTCGCGGTGGCCGCGGTCGCCGCCGCCGCCGCGCCGGCCGTCGCCGGCGGCATGTACCTCCCGACCCGCGGCGTCCGGCCCACCGGGCGGGCCGGCGCCTTCGTGGCCGGCGCCGACGACGTGTCGTCGCTGTGGTGGAACCCCGCCGGCCTCGGACACCTGCGGCGGCCGGCCGTCCTCGGCGACGCCGGCTTCGTGTCGCAGTCGGTGGCCTACGACCGCATCGACTCCGGCGGCAATCCCCAGCCGACCGTCGAGAACCAGGCGCCGGGCCTGCCGGTGCCGTCGCTCGGCTACGCCCACCCGATCGGCCGCCGGGTCGTGGTCGGCGCCGGCGTGTGGGCGCCCTACGCCGGCCTGGCCCGGTTCGACGCCGAGGGCGCCCAGCGCTACTCGTCGGTCGACATGTCGCGCTCGCTGCTCGCCACGGTCGGCGTCGGCGTCGCGATCCGGCTCGGCGATCGCCTGCGCCTGGGCCTCACGGTCCAGAACCACATCGCCGCCTTGACCGCCGACATCGTCCTGTCGGGCTGCCCGGGCCAGACCGTGTGCGCCCCCGAGGATCCCGAGTTCGACTCGCTCAACCGGGTCGAGCAGCGCAGCTACTTTCAGCCCTCGGGCTCTCTCGGGGTGCAGTTCGACGCCGCCCGCACGGTGACCCTCGGGGCCTCGGTCCAGCTCCCGGTCGCGATCGGCGGCGCCGGTAGCCTGTCGACGCGCCTGCCGTCGTCGGGCTTCTTCGACGGCGCCTCGGTCGAGGGCGATCGCGCCGACATCTCCATGACCTTGCCGGCGGCGATCCGGGCCGGGATCGAGGTGCGCCCCGGCCGCTGGCGGATCGAGGCCGCGGTCGACGCTGAGCTGTGGTCGCAGCACGAGGAGGTGCTCATCGAGCCCAAGGGCGTGCGCATCGTGAACGCGCCCGGCGTCGGCACCTACGAGTTCGGCCCGATCCACATCCCGCGCGAGTACCAGACCAGCGTCGCCGCCTCGCTCGGGCTCGAGGGCCAGCCATCCGCCGGTCTGCCGCTCACGGTCCGCGCCGGCTACGCCTACGAGACCGCGGCCGCGCCGACCGAGTACCTGTCGGTCCTGACCGTCGACGGCGCCAAGCACCTCGGCGCCGCCGGGCTGGGCTATCGCGCGGGGCCGTGGACGATCGACCTCGTGCTGGCCTACGCGACCATGCCCGAGCGCACCGTCGACCCGACGGTCGGGCGGGCGCCGCAGGTCAACCCGATCCGCGACACCTCGGCGACGCCCCTCGAGGTCTTCGTGAACTGGGGCGCCTACCGCTCGTCGTGGCTGGTGGCCGGCCTCGGCGTCGGCCGGTCGCTCTGAGGCGCGGGGCAGCGCGCCCCGCAGCCCGCGCCCGATCAGGCCGCGGCGCGGACCGCGCGGGTCCGCAGGCCGGCGTCGATCACCGCGAACAGCTCGGCCGGGTCGGGCGCCGAGCCGCCGACGTTGCTCGCGGCGGCGTCGACCGCGCTGGCGCCGACGAACAGCGCCCACAGGGCCTCGCCGATCGCCCCGGCGTCGCAGGCGCCGTAGGTCCGGGCGGCGACCGCCCGGCCGACCGCGGCGATCAGGCCCGAGCGCACCCGGTGGATCGCCGCGGCCAGACCGTCCGCGACCTCCTGGGTCAGGGCCGCGCGCAGCTCCGGGCGAGAGACCATCGCCAGCGCCCGGGCGCTCTCCGGCTCGGCGGCGCGCCAGGCGGCGAGGGCCTCCCAGGCCACCCGCGGGTCGTCGGCGGCCTCGAGGCGGTCGCCGAGCGCGCGCAGGCTGCGCTCGAGGATGGACAGGTACAGGTCCTCTTTCGACTTGAAATACAAGTAGATGGCACCGACCGAGAGCTGGGCCTGCTTGGCGATGTCCTCGATCGAGGCGCGGGCGAACCCGCGGTCGAAGAACACCGGCCGCGCAGCGTCTTGGATACGGTGCCGGCGGGCTTCTCGTTCCTGGCGCTTGCGATCCTGAGCGGTCATCATGACGCACAGCATTAGCGATCGTAACGCGACGTGTCAAGCGGATCCTTTGTCGCGGGTAGATCGCCCGGGGGCCGGCGTGCGTACCAGCCCTTCATGAGTTCGATCCCCGCCGCCGTCGTGCGCCGTCACCGCGTCCGCACCGGCCTGGTGCTGTCGACCGCCGCCGCCGCGATCACCGCCGCCGCGCTCCTCGGACCGGCGCCCCGCTCGCCGCGGCGGGCGGCCCCCGCCACCGCCCTGGGGATCAGCGCCGCGCTGCCCGGCCACACCATCGCCGCCGGCCGCGCCGAGACCCACCTGGCGATCGCGCTCACCGCCCCCGACGCTCCGGCGAGCCGGCGCAGCCCGGCGTCGCTGGCGATCGTGTTCGACCGCTCGGGGTCGATGCGGGGCGAGCCCCTGACCCAGGCCAAGGCCGCGGCCCTGGCGCTGATCGATCGCCTGGCCCCCGACGACGAGGTCGCGCTGGTCAGCTACGCCGACGGCGCCACCCTCGATCTGCCGCTGACCTTCGCCGACGAGGCGGGCAAGGCGCGGCTCCGCCAGGCCATCGCCTGGCTGAGCGCCGGCGGCAACACTGCCATGGGTGCGGGCCTCGAGCGCGGCGGCCTGGCCTTGTCGCGCGCCCACCACGGCGTGCGCCGGATCGTGCTCCTGTCCGACGGCAAGCCCACGCGAACCGACGGTCGCCCGGTCAGCCCCGAGGTCGCGCGCGCCGAGCTGGTCGGCCAGGCCGGCGAGCGCGCGGCCGCCGGCGTGTCGGTGACCGCGGTCGGCTTCGGCCTGGAGTACGACGAGGCGCTGATGGCGGCGATCGCCAGCGCCGGCCGCGGCAACTACTACTACGCCGAGCGCGGCGCCCGCCTCGCCGAGCTGTTCGTCGACGAGCTGGCGAGCCTCGGCCGGACCGTGATCGCCGAGAGCGAGCTGCGGATCACCCCGGCCCCCGGGGTCGCGCTCCACGATGTCCTCGGCTACCACTTCCAGCGCGACGCCGCTGGCGTGGTCACCGTGCCGGTCACCGACCTGACCGCCGGCGCGCGTCAGAAGGTCGTCCTGGCCCTGCGCACCGACCTGGCGCCGGGGACCGACGTCGCGATCGCGACCATCGCCTGGCGCTTCCGGGTCGTCGGCGGCGCGGCCGAAGAGCGCGTCGCCGAGCTGCGCGCCCGCGTCAGCGCCGACGCCGGCGCGGTCGCGGCCAGCCTGGCCCCGGCGGCCGTGGCGATGATCGAGGAGGCCCGCACCGCGGTCGCGATCGACGCCGCCGCGGCGTCCTACGCCGAGGGCGACCTCACCAGCGCCCGCGCCATCCTCGACCTCCGCGCCGCCGAGGCCAGCGCCGCCGCGGCCAAGGTCGGCGACCGCGACCTCGACGCTCGCCTGCGCGGCTACACCGCCGAGGCCGAGCGGGCCTTCGCCGCGCCGCCGGCCTCGCCGGGCGCCGGCAAGGCCGCGGTCAAGGCGAGCCGGGCCGGGGCGTACGAGCTGGCGCGCTGACCGGGTCGGCGGGCGCCCCGTCGTCGGCGGCCAGGAGCTCGCGTAGCCGATCGATGGCCCGGGCGTGGAGCCGGCTGGCCCAGGACTTCGACAGCCCGAGGGCCGCGCCGGCGTCGAGGAGGGTCTGGCCGTCGACGTAGTGGGCGACGATCAGCGCGCGCTCGCGGTCCGGCAGGCGGTCGAGGGCGGCCCGCAGCCGCGCCGCGTCTTGTTGGCGGTCCAGGCGGTCGGACGGCGCCGGGGTGTCGCTGACCAGCGCCGCCGATGGCACCGCGTCGAGGGCGACGTGGTGCATCGTGCGGATCGCCTGCAACGCGACCTTGACCTCGCGCAGCTTGTCGGCGGTGGTGGCCACTCCCGCCTGATCCCGGGCGGCGACCGCTCGGGCCTGGGCGGCCTCGAGGTAGGCCGCCGAGGCGCCGAGGGCGGTCAAGGTGCACCAGACCCGGCGGGGCAGGGTGGTGTTGCGGCGGCAACCATCGATGATCGCGCCTTGCACCCGGTACCACGCGAAGGTCCGGAAGCTCGCGCCGGCGGACGGGTCGAAGCGCTGCGCCGCCTCGGCCAGGCCGAGGTTGCCCAGGGCGATCAGCTCGTCGAGTTCGACGTAGTCGCTCACCCGGCGGTGGACCAGGCCGGCCAGGTGCCGGACCAGCCCGAGGTGCTGGGCCGCCAGCTCGCGGCGCGCGGCGTCGTCCACCGCGGCAGCATAACCCGGGACCGATCCTCTATGCTCGCGCCGTGGCCACCTTCACCGCGCTCGGCGCCGACGACGTCGCCGCGATCGCCAGCGCCGCCGAGCTGGGCGCCGTCGCCGCGGTGGCGCCCATCGCCGCCGGCACGATCAACTCGAACTTCGCGTTCACCACGGCGACCGGCCGCTGGTTCGTGCGGGTCAACGAGGGCAAGCGCCCCGAGGACGTCGCGTGGGAGGCCGACCTGGTCGTGGCCCTGGCCGCCGCCGGCCTGCCGACGCCGTCGCCGCGCCGGATCGGGGCGCAGCGGTTCCTCGATCATCGCGGGCTCTTGATCAGCGTGTTCCCTTGGGTCGACGGCGCCAGCCTCCGCGCCGATCAGGTCACCGGGGCGGCGGCCGCCGAGCTCGGCGCTCACCTGGCCCGCCTGCACGCCGCCGCCGTCGACGTCCCCGGTCGCGCCGGCATCTATCAGTGGCCCGACATCGTCGCGCGCCTCGACCGCATCGCGGCCCGGCGCGAGGCCGCGCTCGGCGCCGCGGTCGCCACGCTGGCCGCGGCCGTCGCCGACCTGGCCGAGGTCGCCGAGACCCGGGCCGCGGCGCCGCGCGGGGTCATCCACGGCGATCTGTTCCGCGACAACGTGTTGTGGCGCGGCCCGGACCTGGTCGCGCTCCTCGACTTCGAGCAGGCCGCCACCGGGGCCTACGCCTACGATCTGGCGGTGGCGATCCACGACTGGTGCTGGGACGGCGCGCTGCGCGAGGACCTGGCGCGGGCGCTGACCACCGCTTACCGCGCGCAGCGGCGCTGGACCGCGGCCGACGCCGCGGCGCTGCCCCACGAGCTCGTCGCGGCGGCCGCGCGGTTCACGATCACCCGCATCACCGACGTCTACCTTCGCCAGGTTGACAACCCGGACAAAGACTATCGTGCCTTTCTGGCACGTCTCGAGTTCTGGCGATCGCCAGCAGGCGCGCGGGTTTCCTCCGCCCTGGCGGGCTTGTGACGTGGCCTGGGCCTTGCTATTCGTCTCGTCGATGTCCGCCTCCGCCTCGCCGATGTTCCCGCTCGCACGTGGCCTCGTGGTCGCCGGCCTGGTCCTGGCGTTGACCGGGTGTGCCCGCCGCTCCTCGACCATCCCCGGGACCCGCATCGCCGATGATCGCCCCAACCGCGACATCCTGAAGGTCGTCGAGGAGTACCGGGTGGCGGTCGAGAAGGGCGACGCCGAGGCGCTGTTCCTCATGGCCTCCGATCGCTACTTCGAGGACAGCGGCACGCCGGTCGGCATGGACGACTATGGCTACGACGGTCTGAAGGACGTGCTGATCGGTCGCTTCCGCGCCGCGCGCGACATCCGCTACGCCATGAAGTACGTGTCGATCCGCCGCGACTGCGTCGAGGCCGATCCGGTGCCGACCGGCTGTATCGCCCGGGTCGAGGCCCTGATCGACGCCAGCTTCACGATCACCGACGCGCGCGGCCAGGATCGCCGCACCGACAAGCGCGATCAGAACGAGCTGGTCCTCGAGTGGACCGGCGACCGCTGGAAGTTCGTCAGCGGTCTGTGACCGCGGCGGCGCGGGCCCGCCAGTCGTCGGCGAGGGCGCGATCGAGCGCGTGACCAGTGGCGTCGAGGCGCGCGGCGGCCGCCAGGACTGCGGCCCGGTCGTCGGCCCGCCAGGCCGCCTCGGCCAGGCGGCGGGCGGCGTTGCGGACGAAGCGCGGCGACGGCAGGCCCAGCGTCAACGCCGCGCTGAGGCTGGCCGTCGCGGCCGCGGCCTGGCCGCGCTCGAGCTGCTGCAGGCCGAGCAGATAGCGCGCGAAGCCGTCAGCCGGCGCCAGGGCCACCGCGCCCGTGGCCCAGGCCAGATCGTCGCCGGTCGTGCCGAAGAAGTAGCCGGCCAGGAACCCGGCCGCCAGGTCGCCGCGGTCGAGGGCCAGGGCCATGGCCTCGAAGCCACGGCGGCGCTCGTCGTCGAGGGGCAGGGCCAGCGCGGCGGCGACGTGGGCCCGGGTCGCGGCGCGATCGCCCGCCGCGCCGTCGAGCCGCGCCAGGCCGTCGAGGGCGCTGGCCCGGACCTGGGCGCCGTGCTCGGCGGTCGACCAACGCGCGAGGGTCGCGCGGCCCTCGGCGACCTCGGCCGGCGCGCCGCGGGTCAGGACCGCCGCCAGGGTCAACGCGTAGGTCGGCTCCTCGGGGGCGTCGCGGCACACCTGGCGCAACAGCCGGATCGCGCCGGGCCGATCGCCGCGCGCCAGGCGGGCCATCGCCTCGGCCTCGCGCCGAGCGATCGCGTGGGGGCACGGTCGGGCGAAGACCCCGCCGCGGCGAAACCGCTCGCGCGCCAGCTCGAGCTCGGCCGCGGGCACCTCGACCGTGGCCAGCATCGCCCGCCACTCGGCGACCAGCGCGCTGCGGCTCTTGCCGAACGCCGCCGCGAAGTCGCCACCCGAGCGATAGACCGCGCGCACCGGGGCCGGGCCGTAGGTGTCGAGGAGGAAGCGCAGGAAGGAGCCCGCCGCGGTGTAGCCGCGGGCCGACGACAGGGTCATGAACCGCACCGAGAAGACGTCGTCCGCCGACGGTGCGTAGCCCAAGAGCTCCATCGCCCGCATCGACTGGTGCGGCGTCATCGATCGGCTGCCGCCGGGCCAGTCGAGGGCCACCGCCAGCCCCTCGATCAGGCCGGGGTTGACCAGGAGCGGCAGGCCGACGACCCGACGGGCCGCCACGCCGAACCACGGATCGCCGAAGGTGCCGGCCACCACGTGGGCCAGCTCGTGGCGCAGCGACGGGTGGGGGAAGCCCTCGTGGGTCAGGTAGATCTGGCGCAGCCACGGCTTGGCCATCTCGACGTGGCGGGCCCCCATCCACCGCGCCTTGGCGTCGGCGGTCGCGAAGTAGAACGAGCGGACCGTGCCGATCGTGGCCGGGTCGACGCCGATCGTCTGGCACACCTGCGCCAGCCGGAACTCGTGGTCGGCGGCGATCAGGGCGAGGTCGGCGACGATCGCCGGCGCCGCGGCGTCGTAGTGGATCACGAAGTGCTTCGTCCGCACCGTGCCGCCGAGCGCCGCGGCGATGTCCTCGCGATCGACCGCGTACCCGAGGGCGCCCGCCTGGGACCGCAAGGCCAGCGCGCCGACCAGCGCCGCCGCCGCGACCGCCGCGGCCCGACGATCGAGGCCCGGGCCGCGCCAGCGCACCGCCAGCCGGGCCCGGTCGACGCGAGCCGCCACCGCGGCCAGCGCCGCGACGATCACCGCGAGCTGCTCGAGGCGGGCCCAGGCCAGGGCGGCCCCGAGTCGGATGTCCTCGTCGTAGAGGTTGCCGGGGAAGTAGCCGATCACCGGGCTGTAGACGAAGACCGGCGGCTCGGTGATGAAGCGATGGACGCCGAGCACGATCACCGCGGCGAGCCCCAGGTACGGTGCCGCCGGACCGAGCCAGCGCCGGGGCCCGACCGCGAGGCCGATCGCCGCCGCGCCGCCGGCCGCCAGCGCTGTCGACGCCAGGGCCAGGGACGCGTAGGCCACGAGCCCGAAGCCGGGGTCGCAGGTCCGGACCCACAGCCCGCGGGTCGCGATCATCGCCAGCGGCGCGAGCATGAGGGCCACCGGCACGGCGACCGCCTCGACCAGCGCCGGCGCCAGCCCGGGGCGGTCGGCCCGACGACGGCGGCGGATCGTCGCCGCCCCCAGGTCGACGCCGACCACGGTGCCGAGGCCCGCCATCGCCAGGGCCAGCTCGTAGCCGAGCACGCCGAAGAGCGGCGTGCGGGCCAGCGCCACCGTGGCGGCGACCACGACCACGGCCCACAGCGCCACCCGCCGATGGCCGAGCGACGCGGGCAGGCGAGCGACCAGGGCCTTCATCCGCACGAGGTCTGGTAGACTGATGGTTCCCCATGGACGACGCAAGCGCTAGCGACCGCCGGGGTGAGGGCCGCGCGCCCATCGAGCTGAAGGTCGAGTACAAGCGGCAGAACGCCTTCTTCGCCGACTACACGCGCAACATCTCGCGCGGTGGGACCTTCATCCGCACCACGCGGCCGCTGCCGATCGGCACCGAGTTCGTGTTCAAGCTCTACGTCCCGAAGCTCGACGAGCCGCTCCGCCTGATCGGCGAGGTGTCGTGGGTGGTCACCGAGGGCGAGGCCGTCGACGGCAGCCGCGAGCCCGGCATGGGGATCCGCTTCACCTACCGCGAGGGCGCGAGCAAGGACGAGGTCGAGCGCACGGTCGAGCGCTTGATGGTCGACAGCCTGGGCCATCGCCTGTACGCCAAGCTGATGGACACCCGCGGCGGCTGACGCGATCGGCGGCGAAAACCCGCCGGTGGACGTCGGCGGCGCGCGAGGGCTGTGCGACTATCGAGGCCGGCGATGCGGCTTCGCTACCTGGCGCCCAACCTGATCACCGCGTCGAGCTTGGTCTTCGGCCTGGTCTCGCTGTCGGCGGCGCACCGCGGCGATTGGCGCCTGGCCGGGTGGATGATCATCTACGCGGTGATGACCGATCGGCTCGACGGGCTGGTCGCGCGGCGGCTCAAGGCCACGAGCCAGCTCGGCGTGCAGCTCGACTCGTTCGCCGACTTCCTGAACTTCGGCCTGGCGCCCGCGTTCCTCATGTACGCGTTCCTGCGCTCGCCGGCGATGGTCGCGGGCCCGCTGGACTTGCCCTACGACCACGGCTGGGCGCGCGCCTACCTGGCGACGGCCTGCGTGATCTGGGTCCTGGCTGCGGTGTTCCGCCTGGCGCGGTTCAACGTCGCCGCCGAGGACGGGGTGCCGACGAGGATCTACTTCGGCGTGCCGACCACGCTGGCCGGCGGCCTGCTCGTCATCTGGTTTCTGGCCCTGCTCAAGTACGCGCAGCCCGGCGACACCTTTGGCGGCCCCAAGCTCCTCGGCGAGCAGGTCGTCACGCCGCGCGCGGTCTGGCTGGCGATCCCGGCCCTCATGATGGTCGGGGCGTACCTGATGGCGTCGTCCTTGCGGATGCTCAAGGTCGGTACCGCCGAGAGCAAGGCGATCACGGTGTTCCTGATCGTGAACATCCTGAGCGGCTACCTGCTCGGCTTCGCCCAGCTCATGCCCGAGTACCTGGTGTGGATGCCGAGCGCATGGATCGTGGTGTTCCTGGTGTGGGGCGCGCTCGCCGAGGAGGCCCGCGACCTCCGCCCGCCGCCGCTGTTCCCGGCGGAGTAGGGCGCCGGCGGGCGGGCCGAGCGCCCGCGCCCGACGGGGCCCGCGCCCGACGGGGCTCGCGCCGAGGATGCTCGACGCGTCGGCCCCGCGAGCTCGCGCGCCGAAAACGCCCGACGCGCCCGCCGAGGCGAGCGCGTCCCCTCGCGCGGCCCCCAGCCGCGCCCGTCGATCGACCTCCTGCACTCCGCCCCGCGCCGACCTCACCCGTCGACGACGCCCGTCGACCACCTGCGCGCACGCCCCGTCGACCACCTGCTCTCCACGCCCTGTCGACCCCGCCCGCAGCCACGCCCCGTCGACCACCTGCTCTCCACGCCCTGTCGACCCCGCCCGCAGCCACGCCCCGAAGACCCCCTGCCCGCCACGCCCCGCCGACCCCCGCGACGCCACGCCCCCCCGGCCACCCCGACGCCCCCCATCCGCCGTCGACGGAACCTCCGGCCCCCTGCACCCACGCCCTGTCGACCCCGCCCGGCACCGGCGCCCCGTCGACCCCGCCCTCACTCATGCAGACGGCACCAGCCAGCGCGACCGAACAGAAAATCGGCGGGAAGATCCCGCTTCCTGGCGTCGTCCCGGCCGTCTCGCCGCTGATGCGGCGCAAGTCGTTGCCGCACTTCGAAAAAACAGCCGGCTCAAAAAAATGCACGCGGACTCTTCCATTCGTTCCCCGCTGTGGTACTTATCCCTCCCCCGACGCAGCAACGCAAACGGGGCCCGCGAGTGAGCCGGTGGCGCAAGCCCCGGGGAACAACCGGATCGGTCTCTGAAAACTGGATAGCGGAAGAGAGCGCTGAGTTTTAGCTGCGCGCACGACGGTAAGGCGTGCGCGACAGCGGAACCGGGCGGGGAGCGCCTAGGCAGCGACGCGAGTCGAGGCTGAGGAAGAGCGAACCGACCGGCTGATACGTGAGAATCCTGATTCTAGGGTGTCGCTTCGGCGAACACCCCGAGCATCAGGTTCAAACTGGCTCCTGCGACCGCGCGAGCGGACGCAGGACCTCCAAGTTTACATGGAGAGTTTGATCCTGGCTCAGAGCGAACGTTAGCGGCGGGCCTAACACATGCAAGTCGAGCGAGAAAAGGGCTTCGGCCCTGAGTAAAGCGGCGGACGGGTGAAT
>JAGPCY010000019.1 GCA_018057825.1 Kofleriaceae bacterium
AGCTGTTTTACAATCCGCGCCGCCGCCATTCGCACAACCGCTACCTCAGCCCCGTTGACTTCGAGCGCGAAGTCGTCCACCACAGAAGCACGTAACTGGGCTGTCCAGAAAATCGGGGCAACCTCACAGACGCTTGAGGTCGCTGGGCACGAGCATCTCGCGAGCTGACGCGCAGGTGTGAAACGCGCGCCGGGGGAGGCAGGCGTGCCGCGGGCGGTCGGCCCCGGGTCGAACCGGGTCGGCCCCGGGTGCGGATCGAACCGTGCGGGTCGACCGGGGGTCGCTTCGGGAGGCACGTGCGGGCAGAACCGGTGCGGGCCGAACCGGTGCGGGCCGAACCGGGGGCCGAACCGCGGGGGCCGAACCGGGGGGCCGAACCGGGGGTCGTTTGGGGAGGCAGGCGTGGCGGGCGGGGCGCGGGCGGCGCGGCGGGCCGGGAGAGGGGCCGGGGCGACGGGGCGCGGCGGCGGCAAAACCAGCGGATCGGCCACGCCGCGACGGCGCGTGCGGGAAGCACGCGCTGGGCGGCGGACCGGGGCGGTCGTCACGCGACGGCGGCGACGGTGACGTTCGCGAAGCGCGCGAGCCAGTACGTGCCGGGCGGGAAGACCGCGGGCAGGCCGGCCCGCCACAGCATCCGCGCGGCGCGGTAGGCGTCGATGAAGTCCCGGTTGCGCTGCAGCGCCGCGACCCGCTGCCACCGGCTGCGCGCGGCGACCCGCGGCCGCAGGCCACCTCGCGGCGCCGGCCGATTGGGGCTCGACCGCCACGATTGCCGCAGCACGCCCCGCCGCCCCAGCACCCGCGCGCCGGTGCGCCGCCGCTCGGCGGCCATGGCCTCCTCGACGGCCGCCACCCGCTCTCGCAGCTCGCGCCGCACCACCGCGGCATCCCCGAGTTCCGGCGGGATCGTCAACGTCAAGGTCACCTCCTCCGGCAGCGTGCCGTCGGCGCGGAAGAAGTGCCTCGGCCGCTTCACGGTCAGCGTCCGCCCCGCCAGGAGCGCGCCCAGCCCGTTCACGCCCGGCCAGTGATGCACCCGCTCGACGAGCAGCCCGGCCACCGGGTTGGTCGCCGCGTACACCAGCTTGTCCATCACGTCCGCCGGGTCCACCAGCTCGACCACACACGGCTCATCCGACGACCAGAAGTTCTCACTCCGCCCTCGCAGCGAGTTCATCGCCCGCGCGATCAGGCCGTGGAAGTACCCCCGAAACTCCACCTCGCGCCCGTGCCGGTCGTACAGCACGCCGTGGTGATGGTTCGACATCGCCGACGGCAGGATGAGCTCGATCTCGTATCCCGCCGCCGCCACCGCCAGGCAGTACAGATACGTCTGGTTGGTCTCCTCGTCCGGCCGCAGCAAGAGTTCTCGCTGCACGCACCGCCGGTTGATCATCAGGAACCGACCAGGCAACACCTGCCGTGGGAGCGACATCGACTCGGCCGCACCAGCAAGCGCCTTGCCAGCGCCAACTGCGCGCTATCTCAGACGGCGCCTGTCCGGCTTCGTCCGAGATCCGGCCAACTGTCCGACATTCGGACATTCCCGGACAGACGTTCCCGGCCGCCCCGCGCACGACGCCTGCGGAGGCTCGGCGCCCACGGCCGCGAGACCGAGCGAGGAGACCGTCGCTCTGCGCACGCGGTGGTCAAGCCACGTTCGCCACGAACCTGGTGACGCCAGACCGGCGCGCGCGCGCCGTCAGTCCGGCTGCAAGACGAGCTCGGCGTTGACGGTGATCCCGATGTCGTCGCCGACGACGACGCCGGGGCCTTCGCCCGGGAACTCCCACGCCAGGCCGAAGTCCTTGCGGTTGATCGAGGTCGTCGCCTCGATGCCGCGTCGGATCCCGCCGGCGTGCTCAAACGGCGGTGGCGCCGTGACGGCCAGCGTGACGGCCCGAGTGGTCCCGAGGATCGTCAGCTCACCGATCACCGTGTACGCCGTGGCGCTGGCGCGGGTCACGCCTGTCGAAGCGAACCGGATGGTCGGGAAGCGCGCGACGTCGAAGAAGTCTGGGCCTTTCAGGTGGGTGTCTCGCTCTTCGACGCCGGTGGTGACGTGGTGCGGATCGATCGTCGCTTCGATGCGGGTGTTGGCCGGGTGGTCCTCGTCCAGCACGACCGTACCTGCGGGCAGCGGAAACAGGCCGCGCACCTTCGAGCGCACGTGGTTGCAGACGAAGGACACCGAGGAGTTCTCGGGATCCAGCGCCCAGCGCGACACCGCGGGGACGACCGGCACGGGCGGCCCGGGCTGGGTCGGCCCGGGCGCCGCCACCCCGGTCGACGCCCCACCAGCGGGCGGGGCCTGCGCCTCATCACGCGCGCCGCAGGCCAGCGCCGCCGACGCCGCGACGAATACGATCGCGGCCGACGGCCATCCGGCCGAAGCCAAGGGACGTGGAGCGCAACGGGGAAGTAGGTTCGCGTGAGGCTCGGCCAGCACGACGCCATGTGCCTCGACAGCTAGTCGACCTGACAAGAAATCGACCGCCGGCTCGCGCCATGCCTCCGGCCACCTGCGGTGGCCAGGATCAGCCCTACGGAGGTCGCCCAAGGAGGTCGCAACCACCTAGCCCCCGGTTCTCACGGTTCCTGGTCGACGATCGTCGCACCGCGCGCGCCGGCGTCGGCGGTCGAACGGAGCCTACGTCACCAGGCTGGCAGCTCGCGCACCGCCGCAGGAAGCTCGGTGCGCGCGCCCAGGACCACGGCCTGGAGCGCGCCGCGTTCGTCGGGCTCGGCGATGACATGCGCTCGTTCGAGGCTCGCCAGCGCGGCGAGCTGGGCTGGCGTGGCGCGCCGCACGACCGCGGCCCCGCACTCGATCTGCCAGGTCATCGTGCGCCAGTCCCCCGTGACAAACGCGAGGTACTGCGTCGGCGCGCCGGCCGCGAGCTCGATGGCCGCACTCGGCGTCAGATCGTCGCGCACCACGATGGCCAGCACCAGGGTGCGCTCGATGCGCTCGAGCTCGTCGGCGCGCGCGTGGGTGTGGTGACGCACGTCGGCCACGGCGGTCGCGAGATCGTCGAACAGGGTCTCGGGCACGCACAGACTGGCGAGGCCAGCCCGCGAGTCCGGCCCCGCCACGATCGCCACCAGCCGTGGCAACAGGGTGTCCCCGCCTCGCGCGGCGGCCTCGAACACCGCCATCAAGCCGTCGCCCCATCGGTACGACAGCGCCGAGAGGTCGAGCACCACGGCGTCGGCCGACCACTGCGCGAGCCCAGCGGCGACCTGCGCTGTCATCCGCCGCGCGTCGGGAGCGCCGGCCGAGCCGTGGCGGTATTCGCCGGCCCACGCCACCACCAGCAGGACCAGACCGTTGCCGAACCGCTCGACGCGATAGCGCGCCACGATGGGCGACTCGTCCTCGAGCGTCACGTCGATGAGCGCCATCGTCGGAGCGTACCGCACGCGGTCCGTGCGCGCCGCCTCGGCCGGCTGCAGGCCGCGATCGCCGCCGCCCCAGGCGCGCGCGACGCCCTGGCGACGCGGCGCGCGGCGGCGACCATCCGCTACCTCGCCTCCGGCACAGCGTGGGAGTTCTACCGCGACCAGGCCGGGCTTTCGCTCGAGGATGCGATCGCGGCCGCGACCGCCGCGATCGACGCGGTGCTGCGCGGCGTCGGGATCACGTCGCACCGCGAAGCCCGCGCGCGCCCCGACGCGAACGCGGGCGCTGCCGCCGCCGCTCGGCGCACGTCCCGCCGCTCCACCCGGGCCCGCGACCGCCATCCGAGCGGCCAGCGATCCACCGCACCGGGTCGCTCGTAACGGCCGCGATGAGCAACCTCGAGACCATCCAGGCCCTGTACGCCGCCTTCGGGCGCGGTGACCTTCCGACCATCCTCGGCTTCCTCGACGAGGACATCGCCTGGGAGCACGACGCCGAGGGCTGGGACGCCTACGGTGTGCCGTGGCTTCGGCCCGGCACCGGCACCGGCCACGTCGTCGGCTTCTTCAAGGCCCTCACCGCCCTCGAGTTCCTCGAGTTCACCCCGGTGTCGTTGCTCGCCAACGACCGCCAGGTGGCCGCGGTGATCTCGCTCGACGTCGCGGTCAAGGCGACCGGCGCGCGGTTCCGCGAGTACGAGGTGCATCTGTGGTCGTTCGGTGACCACGGCAAGGTCACGCGCTTCCGGCACTTCGTCGACACCATCAAGCACCAGCAGGCGGCCGCGCACTGACCCGGCCGGCCGCCCCGTCGGCGGCGCGAACGCTCCCACGGAGACCGCCGAGCTAAAGCACGGAACGGTTTGAGATGCCTGCTGCGACGCGGCCGTGCGGGCACCTCCGAGCGTACGTCCGATGCTCGCTCGTCGTGTCGTTGACTACCCTCCTCCCTGCGCTTCGGGCGTGCACCCGGATCTACCTCACACGTCCGCGCCTCGCGACGGCATTCACACCGTTCGGTGCTCTAGACCGGCGGGATGCCGGGGACACCTGGGCCCGTGCCGTAGCAGTAGGCCTGCGGCATGGTCCACCAGCCGCCGCCGAGATCCCAGCCGCCGGGATCGGGCATGCCCTGGACGTGACAGACGCAGTACGTCCAGGCCTGGCTGGTGGGGTTCATGTTGTTGTCGATGAACCACAGCTCGCGGTGGCACTGACTGACCTGATCGGCGAACTGCGCGGGCGTGGTGTCCGGGTCGTCGTCGGGCGCGCCGTCGTCGGACTCGACGCAGCCGCTCAGCGCGAGCGCGGCGACCAGGGCCAGGGAGATGACCAGCGGTCGGGGGGCGGAGTTGGTGTCGGGCCTCATCGAGTCGCAGTCTGTGGGGCCGCGACGGCTGGCTCAACGACTCTCTGGTGGCCGGCCGCAACGATCTCACCGGACGCGCTGCCCGCGTCGACGACGCCCGCCATTCGAACCGTTCGGTGCCCTAGCACCACAGGTCGCGGACGCAGCGCCCATCGGACGGGAGGTCCTCGAACGTCTGGAGCCCGTCGAACGGCCGGATCGGGAGGTGCGCGACCGCCTCGGGCTCGGCGAGGCGGATGTTCACCGCCATGCGGCGTCGGCCGTCGGCCTCGGGCTCGAGCCCGCGCCAGCACACCAGGTTGCCGCAGGTCGAGCAGAAGTGGTTCTCGAGGTACGGCTTCTCGAGATCGCGGCGGACGAAGGCCGTAGTCGGCCCGGCGTACGACACGCGCTCGCCCTCGTAGTCGTAGATCCACAGCCCGCCGTAGCGGCGACAAGACGTGCAGTTGCACGCCGTCGCGTCCTCAGGCAGGCCCTCAAAGGTCCAGGTCACGGCGCCGCACAGGCACGCGCCTCGCAAGCTCACGGGCTCCATTGGCTCGAGGGTACCAGGCGTCGCGCGCGCCGGGCGTGGCGCTGCGAGCGCGCTACGGCGCCAGGCGCGCCGGCAGGTCCTTGGCGCGCTGACTCGCGCGGAACTCGATGACCCGGACGTCAGCGCCGCCGCTCGAGACGAAAGGATCCTCCGCCATGATCGCCTCGACCCGAGCGCGATCGCTGCCGATGGCGATGATGATGCCGCCGTCGCGCGGGAGCTTCCGGCCGGAGAGCAAGAACGTCCCCGCCGCGTAGTGGCGGTCGAGGAAGGCCACATGCTCCTTCATCATGGCGTCGATCTGCGTCAGCGGGACCTTGTACGTGAGCTCGATGACGAACATCCCGCGAGTTTGCACGCGCGTCGGCGGGACGTGGGCTCGGCGCGCGCTCTCTCTGGGTTTGTCCGAGACCACAACCACCCTCCCGTTGAACGCTCTCCCACGACCGCGGCGCAGACCCCCGCGCCGAGAACACCGACGCCCGCGAGAACCGCGGGCGCCTGAGTTCAGGTCGGATCCCTCTGGCCAGTTCTTGGGAGGGGGCCCCATGCTGGGGGAGGGTTTGTCCGAGACCACGGACACCCCGCGCTGAACGCTCTCGCCCCCCCGATGAACCCCACCTCCCCGCGCCGAAAACGCGGACGCCCGCGAAGACCGCGGGCGCCGGAGGTCAGGTCGGAACGTTTTGGGAGGGGGCCCCAGCGAATGCTGGGGGAGGGTTTGTCCGAGACCACGGACACCCCGCGCTGAACGCTCTCCCTCCACCGCTGGAGCAGACCCCCGCGCCGAAAACGCGGACGCCCGCGAAGACCGCGGGCGCCGGAGGTCAGGTCGGAACGTTTTGGGAGGGGGCCCCAGCGCATGCTGGGGGAGGGTTTGTCCGAGACCACGGACACCCCGCGCTGAACGCTCTCCCTCCACCGCTGGAGCAGACCCCCGCGCCGAAAACACCGACGCCCGCGAATACCGCGGGCGCCGGAGGTCAGGTCGGAACGTTTTGGGAGGGGGCCCCAGCGCATGCTGGGGGAGGGTTTGTCCGAGACCACAGCCACCCCGCGTTGAACGCTCTCGCCCCCCCGATGAACCCCACCTCCCCGCGCCGAAAACGCGGACGCCCGCGAAGACCGCGGGCGCTCGAGTTCAGGTCGGATCGTTTTGGGAGGGGGCCCCAGCGCATGCTGGGGGAGGGTTTTTTCGAAAAACCCTCTCAGGGCACAGGAAACATCGCGCCCACGGCCTCGACGCCCAGGCCGACCGAGACGGCGTCCTTCGTGCCGTCCATGTTGGTGTCGATGTCCTGGTTGATGATCGGGTTGAGGAACGCGGTGACCTCGGCGACCGAGACGTCGCAGTTACGCGGCGCGGCGGTGTCCATGAGGTTCATGACGGTGGCGCCGGTCGAGCCCGACATGCAGCCGCAGCCCGGCGGGGTCCGGTTGGCGAGGGGACCGCAGTCCTCCTCGAAGATGCCGGTGACCAGCTGCTGGATGGCCGGGTGGATCTTGGTCTCGATGTCCGACTGCAGGATCGCGCCGCCGATCTTCGAGCCGGTGGCGATGCCGGTGGCGCCGATGTTGAGCTCGGCCTTGGCCATCTGCAG
Organism: Kofleriaceae bacterium; assembly: GCA_018057825.1. GTDB lineage: Bacteria > Myxococcota_A > Polyangia > Haliangiales > Haliangiaceae > UBA2376. The sequence goes on from JAGPCY010000019.1 coordinate 6,911, forward strand.
GGGCAGATCGACCGGCGGCTGGCCCTCGGCGAGGGAGAGCTGCAGGTTGATGGTGCCCGGGCCGCCGGTGAACTTGCCGGCCATGATGCGACCGACGAGGAGCGCGTTGGTCGGGCCCGCCGGGTCGAGGGTGAACGTCGCGCTGCCGGTGAGGTGCTTGCGGCAGGTGGTATCGGCCGGGCTGTCGCAGGCCGGCGGGGTCGAGGTGCCGCCGAGGTAGACCCACATGCCGACGCCCGAGGCGTTGGTCAGGTCGGTCGCCTTGATGTTGGTGAGGAGCATGATCGAGCCGTCATCGACCGAGGTGTCGATGCCGGGCTGCAGGTTGAGCCCCTGGCCGGCGAACGTGCCGAGCGAGGTGCCCAGCGAGTTGTCGATGCCGTTCATGGTGTCGCCATCGACGTCGTCGATGTCGAGGCCGAACTGGGTGGCCTCGTTGACCGAGCCGGGCACGCGCAGGCGCGACACGACGTAGGTGTGGTTGGTGCCGGCGGGATCGACGGTGTCGTCGTCGTCACCACCACCGTCATCGCCGCCACAGGCGACCAGGCCGGACGACACGACAGTGCCAAGGAACAGAACAGCAGCGCGGTTGACTAGTCTCATCGAGGTCTCCCCAGGTAGCGCGGTGAAAAGGTCCGGCAGTTCTAGCGCAGCGGTGGGCTCGGACACAAGAACAGAGCGCCCCGACACCTCGCCCTCGTGCGCGCCGGCATGAACGCAGCGCGTCACTGTCCGGCGAAACCAGACGCGCTTCACCTCTGTCATAGTGCGCACCGATGAAAGCCCGCCTCCTGCCCGCCCTCGCCCTCGCTGTCGCCGGGCTCGTCGCCATCTGGTTCTTCGTCCTGCGCGATCCCGGCGGTTCGACCAAGGCCAAGCCATCGACGACCCCGACCGCCGGCAGCGTCGGGTCCGGTCCGCGCGGTCCGGCCGGCGACCGCGGCCCAGCTCGGGGCGACGTCGGCGAGCCGACCGTCCTCATCGACGACGACCCGGTCGGCGCCCTCCGGCTCGAGGGGCTGGTGCTCGACGCGAGCGAGCAGCCGGTCGCCGGCGCGACGGTGGTCGTGTCGACCAACCCGCGGCGCACGACCACCACCGACACCGACGGCAGCTTCGCCTTCGACAAGCTGGTCGGTCGCCCGTACACGCTGATCGCGCGCGCGCCAACCGGCGTCGGCGGTCCGCTCACGGCCAAGCTGACCGCGACCAGCGACCCGGTGGTGTTGCGCCTGCGCCCCGCCGGCTCGGTGACGGCGACCGTGGTCGACCGCGGCGGCCAGGCGGTGGCCAACGCCACCGTCGAGCTGCGTGGCCTCGACGCCCAGTCCGCGTCGACCGACGCCGCTGGCAAGGCCAGCTTCGCCCCGGTCGCGCCGGGCCGCTATGAGGCGGTGGCGTCGGCCCCCGGCTTCGCGCCGGCGGTGGCGATCGCCGCGGTCGGCGCCGCCCAGACCGAGGTCACGCTGACGCTCATGCCCGGTGCCGCGGTCAGCGGTCGCGTGATCGACGAGCAGGGCCAGCCGGTGGTCGGGGCCCGCGTGATCTACGCCGGCGCCTCGGACTGGGGCGTGCAGGCCGACGAGCGCAAGGACGGCGTGGTCAGCGACGCTGCGGGCCAGTGGACCTTCGCCGCCCTGGGCGCGGGCAGCTATCGCTTCCAGGCCCGCCACGAGCGCTTCGCGCCGGGCACCAGCGCCATCGTCACCGTCGACGGCAAGACCGCGACCGAGGGCGTCGAGATCAAGGTCGCGGTCGGCGCCACGGTCGCCGGCAAGGTGGTCGACACCAGCGGCGCGCCGATCGCGTCGGCCCGGGTGCGGATCGGGGTCGCGACCCGCAGCATGGTCGGCAGCGAGCCTCGCCAGGTGTTCACCGCCGACGACGGCACCTTCGTGGTCCGCGGCCTGCCCAAGAAGCCCCTCGAGGCGGTGGCCTTGGCCGAGGTCGGCTCGTCGCGCACCACCGAGTTCGACGCCAGCGCCGGCGACGTCAAGGACCTGGTCTTGACCATCGATCAAACCGGCACGATCGCCGGGGTGGTGGTCGACAAGACCGGCGAACCCATCGAGGGCGTGCAGGTGAGCGCGATGCCCGACTTCCGCTCCGGCACCGGCGGGGATCCGATGCAGTTCCGGCTGCGCGGCTTCAACCCCGAGCTGACCGGCAGCGGCGGGCAGTTCACCCTGACCGGCCTGGCCCCGGGCACGTACCTGGTGCGGGCCAGCCGCAACCAGGGCATGCGCGGCCGGATGCCGGGCTTCGAAGGCACTGCGGCCGAGACCGGCACGACCAACCTGCGGATCGTCTTGCCCAACGACGGCGGCATCACCGGCAAGGTCGCGTTCGCCGACGGCACGATCCCGACGCAGTTCACCGTCGGCATCGGCTTCGCCAACGAGCCGGTGACGTCGAAGGACGGCAGCTTCACGCTCGATCAGGTGGCGCCGCAGAAGTACCAGCTATCGGTGCGCGGCCCCGACTTCGACACCAGGTCCCTCGAGATCACCGTCGAGGAGGGCAAGGTCAATGACGTCGGCACGATCACGGTCAAGAAGGGCCGGGCGATCGCCGGCCGCGTGATGTACCAGGGCAAGCCGGTGGTCGGCGCCACGGTCTTCGCCGGCCGCCAGATCTTCGGCACCGGCAGCACCAACTCCGCGGCGTTCGGGGGCCCGCCCGGCCGCGGCTCCACCCGCGAGGCCACCACCGACGAGGAGGGCCGGTTTCGGCTGACCGGTCTGGGCCCGGCGGCGCTGGCGGTGGTCGCCGAACACCCCGACCTCGGTCGGTCGGCGGCGCGCTATGTCCAGCGCGGCGCTCCCGACGAGCTGCAGCTCGAGATCCTGGTCGCCGGCTGGGGCGTCTTGACCGGGACGGTCAACAACGACGACGGCCCGGCCGACGGCACGATCGTGTCGGCGCAGTCGGTGGCCACGCCCAACGCGCTCTACTCGGTGACCAGCGGCCCCGACGGCAGCTTCCGCTTCGACAAGCTCGCGCCCGACGTCTACAAGGTCTCCGCCATGCTCGGCAACCCGATGCGCGGCATGGCGTTCTACTCGAAGCAGGTCGCGGTCGGCCCCGGCACGCCGGCTCGGGTCGATCTCAAGGTCGAGCGCGGCGAGATCACGGTCAAGGTCTCGGTCACGGTGGCCGAAGGCGAGGTCACCGGTGGCGTGGCCTGGTTGATCAGCGGCTCGGTCACCGCGAAGAACGCCGAGCAGCTCAACCAGGTCACGGCCCAGCAACCCGAGGGCAGCTCGACCTTCGGCTTCATGATGGGCGCGCGGCCGCGGACGTTCGAGAACGTGCGCCCCGGCAACTACACCGCGTGCGTCGCCCTGGTCCCGGCCGGCCTCGGCCCGCGCGAGGCCGGCGAGTACTTCTCGAACCACGCCGCCGACCTGCCGGTCTTCTGCAAGGCCCTGGCGGTGCGGCCGACGCCGACCGAGCAAGAGGTCACGATCGCCGGCGCCGTGCCGCCGCGGCTGCCCGATGAGTAAGCGCGACCGGCGAGAACTTGCCCCACCGCCACGGCGCCGCGATAACCGTGCCGTGACCAAGGTCGCCCTCGCCCTGGCCCTCACCGTGGCGTCCGCCGCTTGCGGCCGGGGCGCGACCGACGGCCCCACCTGCCGCCAGGCCGGCGCGCGCTTCGACCAGCTCGAGCGCGCCCAGCTCGCGACCGCCGGGCTGCCCGAGGCCGAGCGCGACCGGGTCGCCCACCTGATCGCGCCGATGCGCGACGCGCTGATCCGCGCGTGCACCGAGCACGCCTGGACGGTGGCCGCCCGCACCTGCTTCAGCGACGCCGGCGATCGCGCCGGGTTCTACGCCTGCGAGAGCCAGCTCACGCCCGAGCAGCAGGCGCGCCTGGCCGCGGCCGCCGCCAAGTAGCGGCCCCCACGCCGGTCGCGCCGGTCGCGCCGGTCACGCCGGCGGCGCCGCGCCCTCGCGATCGACCGCCAGGCCCATCGCGTGGTAGCCCATGTCGACGTAGATCGTCGTGCCGGTGATCGCGGCCGCCAGCGGCGACGCCAGGAACGCCGCGGTGTGGCCGACGTCGGCGGCCGCCAGGGGCGCGGTCAGCGGCGAGTTGCGCCCGCTGTAGTCGACCATCTGATCGATGAAGCCGATCGCCGACGCGGCCCGCGACGCGAAGGGCCCGGCCGAGATCACGTTGACGCGGTGGCCCCAGGCTCGGCCGGCCTCGTAGGCCAGGGTGCGGGTGTCGCTCTCGAGGGCGGCCTTGGCCGACGACATGCCGCCGCCGTAGCCCGGCACCACGCGCTGGCTGGCCAGGTACGACAGCGACAGGAACGACCCGCCGCGCGGCATGATCGGCCCGAAGGCCTGGACCATCGAGACGAACGAGTAGGCCGAGGCCGACAGCGCCGCCAGGTAGCCCTTGCGGCTGGTCTCGGTGAGCGGCTTCTTGACCTCGGGGCCGTTGGCCAGGGAGTGGATCACGATGTCGACGCCCCCGAAGTCGGTCGCCATCTGCGACGCGACGCCGTGGATCGTGAAGTCGCCGCAGTCGCGGTAGCGGCGCGACTCGCGGACCTCGGCCGGGACCTCGTCGAGGCGATCGTACTCGGCGTCGAGCGGGTAGATCTTGGCGAACCCGAACTTTTCGCCGTCGGCCAGGGTCAGCGAGGCGTCGAGCTTGCCGCGGTTGAGCATGGTCTGGAAGATCGTGAGCGCCGGCGGCCAGGTGCCGACCGCGACGGTCGCGCCGGCCTCGGCGAGGGCCTTGGCGATGGCGAACCCGAAGCCGCCGTCGTCGGCGACCCCCGCGACCAGAGCGCGCTTGCCGGTGAGATCGATGCGGAGCATGAGCGGGTCATCGCCCGGCGCCGCCGCGCTGTCAATTCGGCGCGCGGCGAGCGGCCACCTCGAGGCCCACCTCGACCCCGGCGTCGACCGGCCCGGTCCGCCCCGACTCGCCCCCGTCGCGCGGCGCCCCCGGGCACATCCCCGGCACGTAGTCGGCGTCGCACAGGCACGCGCAGTCGGCGAACGGCGTGGCCCCCGGGCAGCGCGGCACGATGGTCCGGGTCACGGTCGCCCGACGCGAGCCGTCTTCGATCGTCAGCTCGAGCTGCCACGGCACGTCGTAGAGATCGCGGTCCGAGGTCAGGTTGGGACAGACCGCGAGGTTGGGCATCGACGCGAACAGGGGATCGGTCGGCGCCGCCCATCCGTCGTCGCGCGCGTATAGCGACGCCGGCCGCGACTCGAGGCCGACGACCCGACCGGTGGCGGGATCGCGCAGGGCCGCGGTGACCTGGCTCGAGCACCCGGGCACGTTGCGCGCCCGAACCCCGACCAGGAGGATGATGCCGCCCTGAGGCGGGACCATCATGAGGACGTCGGCGCCCTCGACCAGCTCGGTGCCACCGACGTCGGGGCCGAGCCCGCTCAGCGGCACCAGCTCGATCGGCGCGGCGCGATCGCCGATCATCCACGGGCTGCACTGCGTCGGATCGGGCGGGGCATCGATCGGCGCGTCGAACCGACTGTCGACGCTGGCGTCGAGCACCGCGGCGCCGTCGGAGCAGGCGGCGACGCCGGCAGTGGCGGCGACCAGAGCGATCGCGAGGAGGGGTCCACGCATCGCGCGACTATCGCCGCGACCGGGGCCCCACCGCCAGGACCTGGCCGCCGCGATGCGACCGCGATCACCTCGCCGCTCACCCTGGCGGGGCGAGTTGCGGCACGCCGCCACGGCGCTCCGGTGCGGCCGGCGCGCACATCGTCACCGATAGAGGCAAACAACGACACGCTCGACGGCTTGCTCGCCGTCGCGACCCGCGCCTACCGTCCTGGCTGTCCATGCCGAGGGGCAGGATGGGGGCGCCCGCTCATCGCGATGAGGAGTCCCATGTCGACACGCCTGACTCGTCCACATCTCTGGGTCGTGACGGTGGTGATGGGGGCGATGGTGATCCTGGGAGCGCCGCCTTCGGTCCGCGCTCAGGACAACAAGGCCGCGCTCAAGGTCGACCCGTTCTTCGGCGGGCTGCAGCAGCAGGTGCCGATCGAGGTGCCGGCCTTCCGCGGCCTCGAGCCGCGGCTCGCGCTGGCGTACTCGTCGAGCGCCGGCAACGGCCTGGCCGGCGTCGGCTGGACCCTGACCGGGGTCGGCGCGATCGAGCGCGGGCAGAAGGGCCGCGGCGCGCCCAACTACGACGGCGCCGACGTCTTCTTCCTCGACGGCCAGGAGCTGGTGCCGTGCGTCGGCGGCATGATCAGCCCGAGCTGCACGACCTGCCCGGCCGGCTACACCTGCTACGCGACCCGCATCGAGGGCTTCCAGCGCATCGGCTATCGCGCCAGCGACGACACCTGGGCGTTGTGGGAGAAGGACGGCACCCGGGTCAGCTTCGCGCCGACCCACCGCGCGTCGACGCCGTCGCAGAGCTGCACCAGCAACACCGTCAGCGGCTCGAGCGGCGCCTGGTCGGGCTGGAGCGGCTACTACCTCACCGACCTCGGCGGCAGCGGCACCGCGCTGTCGGCCACCCGCTACGGCGAGTACGGCAACGAGAGCAAGGCGATGACGATCGGCGGCGCGGCGATGTCGAGCGGCGGCTGGTCGGGCTGGAGCGGCTACTACCTGACCGACGTCACCGCGTCGGGCAACACGTTGACCGTGCAGCGCTACGGCGAGTACGGCAATGAGACCCGCACGATCTACCTGGGCGGCAACATCACCGCCACCGACGGTGGCTGGTCGGGCTGGAGCGGGTACTACGTCACCGACATCGCGGTCAGCGGCACCGCGATCACGCTGACCCGGGCCGGCGAGTACGGCAACGAGACCAAGACGATCTCGCTGTCGAACGTCGTGTGCACGCCGACCCAGACCGCGCTCGGCACGTTCCGCTGGGGCCAGCAGTCGGTCGCCGACACCAGCGGCAACACCGTCAACTACGCCTGGTGGTGCGACGGCAATCCGCACCTGGCGTGCTACCCCGACACCGTCTCGTACAACGGCACGACGGTGCGGTTCTGGCGCGAGGCCCGGCCCGATCCGCACAACTTCTCGACCGGCTCGGGCACCGTCGGCCGCCAGAGCTACCGCCTGCGCTCGATCGACGTCACGGTCAGCGGCAGCCGGGCCCGCGCCTACAAGCTCGGCTACACGACCGCGCCGTCGACCGGGCGCTCGACCCTGGCCAGCGTCCAGCAGTTCGGTCGCGACGCCACCGTCGACGGCGCCGGTGGGGTCAGCGGCGGCACCGCGCTGCCGGCCAACAGCTTCGGCTACGACGGCCTGGCGCCGGCGACCACCACCTGCCGCCTCGACAGCGCGGTGGTGAGCGGCGGGATGGCGAGCAACTGGGGCGAGTGCATGCCCTACCTGCACGCGGTCTCGGCCGGCGGCAACGCGATCACCTTCTCGAGCGGCTGCGGCTCGGGGGCCGTGACCCTCAACAACGTCACGGTGTCGGGTGGCCTGGCCCAGAGCTGGGGCGAGTGCACGCCGTGGGTCTACCAGGTCACGGCCAGCGGCAACCAGCTCACCTTCCACACCAACTGCGGCACCGGCACCGTGACCTTGTCGGGCGCGACCGTCAGCGGCGGCTTCAGCCCCGGGTGGGGCGAGTGCACGCCGTACGTCGACTCGGTGACCGCCAGCGGCAACACGATCACGTTCAACAGCAACTGCGGCGCCGGCGCGGTCACGGTCGAGAGCACCAACACCTGCGCCAGCTCGCCCCACGCCAACAGCACCTACGACGGCCACGGCTCGGGCGGCCACGGCGACAGCTTCGCCGACCTCGACGGCGACGGCGACAACGAGTACGTGACCCGCAACAACTTCACTCACTACGTCACGACCTACGGCCCGACCGGCGTCACCAACCAGACCTTCACCGGCTGCCACGGCGTCGGCGCCCACGGCTGGACCTACACCGACGTCGACGGCGACGGCAAGCAGGAGTACGTCACCCGCACCAGCAGCACCCACTACATCACCCGGTACGTCGGCGGCGCCTGCGTCAGCCAGACCTTCACCGGCGGCCACGGGGTCGGCAGCCACGGCTGGACCTACGCCGATATCGATGGCGACGGCAAGCAGGAGTACGTCACCCGCACCGGCGGCACGCACTACATCACCCGCTACACCGCGACCGGGCTGACCAACCAGACCTTCACCAACTGCCACGGCGTGGGCTCGACCGGCTGGAGCTACGCCGACGTCGACGGCGACGGCAAGCAGGAGTACGTCACCCACTCGAGCGGCACGTTCTACATCTCGCGCTACGGCGCCACCGGCTGCGTCAACCAGACCTTCACCGGCGGCTTCGGCGTCGGCAGCGACGGCTGGACCTTCGCCGACGTCGACGGCGACGGCAAGCAGGAGTACGTCACCCGCAACGGCGGCACTCACCTGGTCACTCGGTTCACCGCCCGCGGGCTCCTGAACCAGACCATCACCGGCTGCCACGGCCTCGGCTCCGACGGCTGGACCTACGCCGACGTCGACGGCGACGGCCAGTCCGACTACCTGACCCGCACCGGCTCGACCCACTACCGCAGCCGCTACACCGCCACCGGCTGCGTCAACGAGAGCTTCCTGGCCCACGGCAGCGGCACCACCGGCTCGACCTGGGTCGACATCGACGGCGATCGCCGGGCCGACTACGTCGCGCGCAGCGGCGGCAAGCACTACGTGACCCGCTACGGCTGGCGGCCCGACACCTTGACCTCGGTCACCGGCATGTTCGGCAGCACCTCGACGATCGCCTACAAGCCGGCGACCGCGTGGCCCAACACCAACGCGGTGCCGGCGTCGCCGACGGTGGCGTCGATCACGACCAGCGACGGCCGCGGCACCAGCTCGACCACCAACTACGCCTACCAGGGCGGGTTGTGGTCGGCGACCGAGCGGCGGTTCCTCGGCTTCCGCAAGGTGACGACGGTCGTCGACGCCGCCGGCAACTACACCGAGACCTACTACCACCAGCACGTCGGCTGCATCGCCAAGCCCGAGGCGACCTACTTCCGCAACGCCGCCGGCCAGATCTTCACCTACTCGAGCTACAGCTACGCTGAGAACGCCGCGCCGCCGTACACGTCGCTCCTGACCCAGCGCTGGGACTACGAGTGCAACCTCGACGCCTCGTGTCGCCGGCTGGTCACGACGCTCGGCTACGACACCTACGGCAACGTCACCGCCAGCTACGAGTACGGCGACTACGACGTCGCCGGCGACGAGCGCACGACGACCCGCGGCTACTACCCCAACACCGCCGCATACATCACCGGCCACCCGGCCTACGAGAACGTCCACGCCGGCATCGGCACCGGCGGCGCGCTCAAGCGCCAGACCCTCAACACCTACGATGGCGGCACCACCTACGCCGCCGCGCCGGGGTCCCGCGGCCTCCTGACGCGTCGGCAGCGCTGGCTCGATCAGACCGGCGGCTACGCCACTCGCAGCTTCGCCTACGACGCCTGGGGCAACCGCACCAGCGAGACCGACGAGGTCGGCGCGACCCAGACCTTCACCTTCGACTCGACCTACCGGATGTATCGGACCCGGCGGTGCGACGCGCTCAACCACTGCCAGGCCACCACCTACGATGTCGTGCTCGGCGGCGTCACCAGCGACACCGATCCCAACAGCAAGACCCACTCCCGGACCTACGACGCGCTCGGCCGCCTGGCCACCGAGACCCCACCGATGGGCGGCACGATCCAGTACCAGTACCTGTCGTGGGGCTCGCCGACCGCGCAGCGCATCCGCCAGATCTTGCCCGACGGCTCGGCCGACGGGCTGTGGGCCGAGCAGTACCTCGACGGCGCCGGCCGCACCTATCGCTGGGTCCGCGAGGGTGGACTCGAGCGCTCCCAGCTCTTCTTTGGCCTCACCACCCGGACCTGGAAGCTGTCGGCGTGGTACGCGCCGGCCTCGGGCCCACCGACCTACCAGGTCTACGCCTACGACGGCGCCGGTCGCATGGTCCGCTCGACCAACCCCGACGGCACCTTCGCCGAGGTCAGCTACGGCGACGGCTACGTGGTCCGCACCAACGAGGTCGGCGATGTCCGCACCGAGTACCAGGACGGCAGCGGTCAGATCGGCCGCGTGGTCGAGTGGGACGGCACCACCTCGCGGTCGACGTTCTACAACCGCGACGCCCTGGGCCGGCTGGTGTCGACCGTCGATAGCGCCGGCGCCACCTCGACCTCGACCTGGGACTCCCTCGATCGCCGGATCGCGACCTGCGATCCCGACCTCGGCTGCTGGAGCTACGGCTACGACCTGGCCGGCCGGCAGACCTCGAGCACCGACGCTCGCGGCGTGACGCTCACCATGACCTACGACGCCGGCGGTCGGCCGCTGCGCCGGACCCGCCCCGACGGCACCGCGGTGGTGTGGACCTACGACGAGGCCGGCCACGGCGACGGCAAGGGCGATCGCCCGACCTCGGTCACCTGGTCGACCGGCAGCGACAGCTTCACCTACGACGCGACGGGACGGGTGACGCGCAACACCCGGTGCGTCCTCGGGCAGTGCCGGACCACGTCGTGGACCTACGACGCCCTCGGCCGCCAGACCGCTGTGACCTACGGCGATGGCGAGGTCGTGACCACGACCTACGACAGCGCGGGGCGGCTCGCGTCAGTGCCGGGCTACGTCACCGCCGCGGCGTGGAACCCGCGCGATCAGCTCACCGCGATGACCTTCGCCAACGGCACGGTCCAGACCTACGGCTACAGCGCGACCCGCGGCTGGCTGACCTCGTCGCTGGTGACCGGCTCGACCGCGCTCTACCAGATCAACTACAACTACGACGCCGCGGGTCGCGTGATCTCGACCGCGTCGATGACCGACTCGTCGCACAACTCCGGGTTCACCTACGATCGCCTGGGCCGGTTGACCGCGGTCGGCGGCGCCCAGGCCGAGTCGTTCACGTACAGCCCGACCGGCAACATCGCGTCGAGCACGACGCTCGGCGCGTACACCTACGGCTCGAGCAAGGTCCACGCGGTGACCGCGACCGCGGTGACCGGCGCCTACGCCTACGACGCCAACGGCAACCTCACCAGCGGCGGCGGCCGGACCTTGACCTGGGACGCCGACAACCGCCTGGCCTCAGTGACCTCGGGCAGCGGCACCAGCACCTACAGCTACGATCCCGACGGGCAGCGCATCGCCCGCCAGACCGCGGCCGGCACCACGCGGTTCTACGGCAAGCTCCTCGAGGTCGCGCCCGACGGCACCGTGACCAAGCACGTCTACGCCGGGCCGATGGTGGTCGCGCGCAAGAGCACCGCCGGCACGTTCTGGATGCACCAGGATCGCCTGGGCTCGATCAAGCTCCTGACCTCGGCCACCGGCACCCCCGCGCGCCACTACACCTACTCGGCGTTCGGCCGCACCACCGCGACCACCGGCACCGCGCCCAACGTCCGCGGCTACGGCGGCCACGAGGCCGACGCCGACACCGGGCTGGTCTACATGAACGCCCGCTACTACGACCCGGCGCTGGGTCGGTTCATCTCGCCCGACACGGTCATCCCGGATCCGCACAACCCGCAGGCGCTCAACCGCTACGCCTACGCCTACAACAACCCGATCAGCAACATCGACCCGACCGGGCACGTGCCGGTGGTGGCGGCGGTCTTGGCGGCGGTGGCCGCGGTGGGCACCGAGTACTTCGTGGTCGCGGTGATCGGCGCCGCGATCACCACCGTCGGCTACCTGGCCGACGATCCGGTCCTCATGACGATCGGCGGCATCCTCAGCGGCTTCGCCGGCGGCGCCAACGGCCTGCTCCTCGGCGGAGGTACCGCGGGCGGAGTCCTGGGCGCGAGCGTCGCCGCCCTGACCTCACCGCTGTCACCGCTCGATCCCAGCATCAAACGGGCGATCGGCTGGACCTACGCGGCGGCCAGCTTCGCCGCGGCGCAGAACGCGGCCAACGCCGAGCTCGATAGCCTCGACGCGTTCTCGGCCGCGCAGTGTCAGGCCGAGTCGGGCTGCGCCGCCGCGCTGGTGGGCCAGCAGAACCCGACGTCGGCGCGCATGGCGGCCTACGCGGCGAGCGAGAAGACCGGGCTGTCGATGACCGAGATCCTGCAGAAGGCGCAGGTCCCCGGCACCGACTTCTACAACACCGCGTTCGGCCTGGTCGGGCCCGGGCCCGGGATGATGACCAAGGTGCTCGAGGCCACGGTCGGGTGGATCCCGTCGATCCGCCTCCACGGCATCATCCACGACGGCTTTGGCCTGGTCTACAACGCCTTCAAGATCGGCCCCGGCTACAACTACAGCGGCCCGTCGTTCTTCGGCCTGGGCAACGGCAACATGCTGGCCGGTCAGGTCGAGGGCCTGTACCGCAACGGCACGTTCACGATCTTCGGCGGGCTCAAGATCGACACCCGCCGCGAAGGGCGGCCATGAACGACGGTGCGCGGGTCGCGGCGCGCGCAGGCGGCGCGCCGTGCGGTAGCCTCGCGGTGATGCCGAGGTCGTCATGAGCCGCTGGTCGCTGGCACTGACCGCCCTGGCGGCGATCGTGCTCGGCTTCGGCGTGGTGCTCCTGCGCGAGCTGCGCCGGGTCCCGCCGCCGCCGACGACCGAGGCCGGCAAGGCCGAGACCGCGCCGCTGACCGACGTCGCGGGGCCGGCGCGGCGGCCCTGGCAACCGCCGACGGCGGCGCCGGTGCTGGCGGTGCCGACCGAGGGCGGGGCGCCCGAGGTGGTGGCGGTGCCGCCGTCGCTCATGCCCGATCCCTCGCGGCCGCCTCAGGGCACCGCGCCGCTGGCGACGCCGGGCGCGCCGGTCCCGCCGGATCCGATGCAGCCGCCGCCGATCGAACAGGACCCGGAGCGCGGTGGCCGCACCCGGTGAGGCGCGGCCCACCTGGCGCGGGTGGCTCGAGCACGGAGCGCTGGCCGGGATCATCGCCGCGGCGGTGCTGCTCGCGACCCCGCCGCACGACCTGTGGCCGCTGGCGCTCCTCGGGTCGGCCGCGCTCTACGCCGCGCTGACCGCGCCCGGTCGAGGCGCGGCGGTCGCGACCGCGTGGCTCGCCGGGTTCGCGATCAACCTGGTCGGCAACGGCTGGGCCCTCGACGTGATGGCGCGGTTCGCCGGCGCCGCGCCCTCGACGAGCTGGCTGGTCCTGGCCGGCACCGCCGCCTACCAGGCCTCGGTGTTCGCGCTGGCCGCCTTCGCGACCTCCACGCTCGGCGCCCGCGCGGTCTCGCCGCTCGTCGCGGCGCCCTTGGCCCTGGCCCTCGCCGAGGCGGTGATCCCGTTCGTCTTCCCGTGGTACCTCGGCATGGCGGTGGTGCCGGCCTGGCCGCTGACCCAGGTCGCCGAGCTGGGCGGTCCGCCGGCGGTGACCGCGCTCCTGGTGCTCGTCGGCGGGATCGTCGTCGAGGCGCTCCGCGCGTGGACCGCCGGCCGACGCCCGCCGCGCGCGGTCCGGATCGCCGCCGCCCTCGCCGCCGGGCTGATCGCGCTCGGCGCGCTCCGGGCCTGGCACGTCGCGCGTGGCCGCGCGGCGGCGCCGACCCTGCGCGTCGCGATCGTCCAGCCCAACTTCGGCCTGGTCTCGCTGGCCCGCCGCGAGCTCGAGGGCGTGACGCTCCTGGCGACCTTGCGGGCCGCCACCGAGGAGGCCGGCGATCGCGGCGCGGCGCTGGTGGTGTGGCCCGAGAGCGCGTTCCCGTTCCTGTTCGATCGCGCCCAGGCCCAGCTCTACCCGAGCGGCCACCCGTGGGATGTGCGCGGGCGCTACCGCGGTCGGCTCTTGTTCGGCGCGCTGTCGCATCCCTTCGGCGCCGCCCACGTCTACAACAGCGCCGTCCTGGTCGGCGGCGACGGCGCGGTGCGTGGCCTCTACGACAAGGTCCGGCTGGTGGCGTTCGGCGAGTACATCCCGATGCGCGATCGCTTCCCGGCGTGGGCGGCCCGGCTGCGCGCGCGCACCCCCGACTGGCCCGACATCCACCCGGGCGCGGCGCCGCGGGTCCTGGGCGACGGCGACCTGCGCCTGGGCGTGCTCGTCTGCTACGAGGACATCCTGCCCGATCACGTCGCGGCGATGGCGCGCGCCGGGTCGCCCAACCTCCTGGTGACGGTGGCCAACCACGCGTGGTTCGGCGACAGCGCCGCGCCCCACCAGGCGCTCGCCCTCGCGACCTTGCGCGCGATCGAGACCCGGCGCGATCTGGTGCGCGCCGCCAACACCGGCGTCAGCTCGATCGGCGACGGCCTGGGCCGCGTCCACCGTCGCGGCGGGCTACACGTCATCGACCCGGCCCACCCGCGCGCGCCCGAGGTCTTGCTCGCCGAGGTCCGGCTCTACGACGGCTTCGCCCTTGGACCGTGGAGCGTGCCGGCCTTCCCGTGGCTATGCGCCGGTGGGCTGATCGCGGCGGCGCTCGTGGCTCACCGTCGGCGATCGCGCCCACCACCGCGCGACGCGCCGTGATCGGCGGTCGAGTTAGCCGAGCTGCTGGGCCAGGTAGTTGGCCACGCCGATCTGCTTGATCGTCTCGACCTGGGTCTCGAGCCAGTCGGTGTGGGCCTCCTCGCCGACCAGGATCCGCGACAGCAGGTCCTCGGTGCCGTTGTCCCCGGCCTGGCGCGCGGTCGCGATCCAGCCGTTCAGCTTGCCGATGGCGTCGTACTCGAGGGCGAGGTCGGCCTCGAACTGCTCGGGCACGGTCTCGCCGATCTTGAGGCGGCCGAGGCGCTGCAAGTTGGGCACGCCCTCGAGGAAGAGGATCCGCGTGATCACCTCGTCGGCGTGCTTCATCTCGTCGATCGACTCGGCGCGGACCTTGGCCGCCAGCTTCCGGTAGCCCCAGTTCTCACACATCTTGGCGTGGATGAAGTACTGGTTGATGGCGGTGAGCTCGTTGGTGAGGAGCTCGTTCAGCAGATCGATGATGGCGGGCTGACCCTTCATGGCGCGGCGTCCCTCGCTTCGGTGGTGCTGGACCGTACCGAGGTGAGGGCGCGGGGGCAATCGCCACAACCACCAGAGCGCGCGAGGCGATCTTCGACGTCGGGGATGCACGAGCCGCAGCCGGTGCCGGCGCCGCACGCGCGGCCGACCTCTTCGACCGTCGCCGCACCGCCAGCGATGGCGGCGTCGAGGTCGCGGTCGCGGACGGCGTGGCACAGGCAGACGATCATGGTCTGAATTTGAAAATGCCTTTCATTCCCCTCCGCGTCAAGGGCGATCTGCGCGGCGGCGATCGCGATCACGTCGGGGCCGCCGCGGTTCTCGGTCGCACCCTCGTCGGCCGTGGTACGACCACCGGCATGAAGCTCGCCCCCACCACCCTCGCGATCCTCGCGGTCGGCCTCCTGGCCTGCGAGAAGGACGCCACCCCGCGCTCCAAGCCCTCGGGATCGCTCAACCAGCAAGAGACCGGCCTCTTGTCGAAGCTGCCGTCCGGCGGCCAGTTTGTCTTCGGCGGCAACATGTACGACGCCCAGCGCTGGCTCTCCGAGTCGCCGATGGCGCAGATGACCCGGGCGCTCGTGCCGGCGAACCTGACCGCGTGGAACGAGTGTCTGGCGACGCAGAAGCAGATGGCGATGGCGATGGCCGGGCGGTTCGAGGACGGCACCCTGCGCATGTCGACCTTCATGCGCGGCATGACGATCGCGGACCTGCAGCGCTGCGCCGGCGTGGCCAAGGTGACCGTCGCCGTCGATCCCGACGGCAAGTACCTCACGGTCGATCTGCCGGCCCAGGGCGGCGTGACCATGCGCTCGCCCTACCTCGAGGTCGACGGCGGGCTGTACAGCCGGATGGCGATGTCGCTCGCGGGCCTGACCGCCGGCGCGATCGAGTCGGTGGTCGCGACCCGCGCCGAGCTCGAGGCCGATCAGGCGAGCCTGGCCAAGGGCTCGATGGCCACCGACGCGCGGATGCAGGCACTGCTGGCGCGGGTCGATCGCAGCCGCCCGTTCTTCTTCGCCGGCTCGGCCGCCGGCACGCCGATCGCCGACAAGCTCGGCGACGTGTGGGGCAGCTTCGCGGTCGAGCGCGGCCTCGAGTTCGACGGCGTGTTCGCGCTCAAGGACCCGGCGATGACCCAGCAGATGCTCGACGGCTTCGGCGACCTCAAGTCGAACCTCGGCAGCCTGCCGCCGTCGATGAGCTCGGTGAAGACCCTGGTGAAGGGCGTCCGCCTGGGCAAGTCGAAGGACGGCCTGACGCTGTCGGTGCGGATCTCGAACCAGGCGCTGGCCGACGCCATGGCCCAGCTCGGGCCGATGTTGCCGCAGGTGCAGTGAGCGTCTGAGCGCGCGACCGCGCGACCGCGTCAGGTGGGCGCGCGGCCGAGCACCGCGGCCAGCCCGGCGGTGACCGCGTCGACCGCGGCGGTGGTGGCGCCCTCGCCCATGAGGCCGATCCGCCAGGCCCGGCCTTTCAGGGCCCCCAGCCCACCGCCGATCTCGACGCCGTGCTCGTCGAGGAGGCGACGGCGGACCGCGGCCTCGTCGAGACCGTCGGGGGCGGCGATCGCGTTCAGCATCGGCAGGCGGTAGCCGGCCTGCGACGCGAAGCGCAGCCCCAGGGCGTCGAGGCGCTCGGCGAGGTAGGCGTGGGCGGCCCGGTGGCGCGCGAACCGCGCCGGCAAGCCCTCCTCGAGGACGATGGCCAGCGCCTCGTGCAGCGCGTAGATCATGTTGATCGGCGCGGTGTGATGGTAGGCGCGCTCCTGGCCCCAGTAGGCCTTGAGCAGCGACAGATCGAGGTACCACGACGGCACCTTGGTCCGACGCGCGTCGAGGCGCGCCACCGCCCGCGGCGACAGCGTCACCGGCGACAACCCCGGCGGGCAGGCCAGGCACTTCTGGGTCCCGCTGTAGGCGGCGTCGACGCCCCAGGCGTCGAGCTCGACCGGCATCCCGGCCAGGCTGGTGACGCAGTCGACGACCAGGAGGCCGTCGTGGGCGTGGACGCGGTCGGCCAGGCCGTCGATCGGGTTGACGACGCCGGTCGAGGTCTCGGCGTGGACCACCGCGACCAGGCGCGGCGCGTGGGCGGCGATCGCCGCGGCCAGGGCGTCGCGATCGAGGGTCTGGCCCCACGGTCCGTCGACGGTGATCACCTCGGCGCCAGCGCGGCGCGCGACCTCGGCCAGGCGGCCGCCGAAGACGCCGTTGACCCCGACCACGACGCGGTCCCCGGGCTCGACCAAGTTGACGATCACCGTCTCCATCCCGGCCGAGCCAGTGCCGCTCATCGCCAAGGTCATCGGATTCGCGGTCGCGAAGACGGTGCGCAGCTTGGCGCGCAGATCGTCCATGAGCGCCAGGAACGCCGGGTCGAGGTGGCCGATGGTCGGCGTCGCCAGCGCCGCCAGCACGCGGGGCGGCACCGGCGACGGGCCAGGGCCGAGGCACAGGCGACGAGGCAGCGCAGAGACCGTCGGCATCACCGTGATATACACCGCGCGATGACCACGCCTCGCACCTCGCTGTCGCCCAAGCGTCTGGCCAAGGCCCTGGCCCGGGTCCAGGCCGCCCAGGATCTGGTCGCCGCCCGTTACCTCGGCGACTCCGGAGCGCGCCAGCCGGTCCATACGGTCTACGGCGGCGCCCACCTGTTCACCGCCGAGATCGCCGGCAAGCTCGGCAAGCTGGCGCGGACCGCGTTCGAGACCTACGGCAGTGACCCGGCAGTGTTCGCCGAGGTCGTCGGCGCGCCGGCCGAGCTGGCCGACACCGTCCACGCCCGGGTCGCGGCCAAGCTGGCGCGCGAGGCGGTCGAGGACTTCCGCATCGACTTCGAGGACGGCTACGGCATCCGGCCCGACGCCGAGGAGGACGGCCACGCGGTCGCCGCCGCCCACGAGGTCGCCAAGGGCCTCGCGGCGCAGTCGCTGCCGCCGTTCCTCGGCATCCGGGTCAAGCCGCTGTCGCGCGAGCTGGCGCCGCGGTCGATCCGCACCCTCGACGTGTTCCTGACCGAGCTGGTCGGCGCCACCGGCGGCGCGCTGCCCAGCAACTTCGTCATCACCCTGCCCAAGATCACGACGGTCGAGGACGTCGAGACGATGGTGTGGCTGTTCGGCGAGCTCGAGGAGAAGCTCGACCTGCCGTCGGGCTCGCTCAAGCTCGAGATCATGGTCGAGACCACCCACTGCATCATGGACCCCAAGGGGCGGTCGATGCTGCCGCGGCTCCTCGACGCCGCCGGCGGGCGCATGACCGGCGCGCACTTCGGGACCTACGACTACACCGCCAACTGCGACATCACCGCCGCGTACCAGAAGATGAGCGCGTCGGCCTGCGAGTTCGCGAAGCACATGATGAAGGTGTCGTTCGCGCAGACCGGCGTCGCGCTGTCCGACGGCGCCACCGTGATCATGCCGATCGCGCCGCACCGGGCGCCGGCCGGCGGCGCGCTCAGCGACGAGCAGGCCCAGGCGAACCGCGACGCGGTCCACGCCGCGTGGCGCCTGCACTCGGCCGATGTCCGCCGCTCCCTCGAGGGCGGCTTCTACCAGGGCTGGGATCTCCACCCGGCGCAGCTCCCGACCCGCTACGGCACGATGTACGGCTTCTTCCTGGCCGGCGCGGCCGCGGCGTCCTTGCGGCTCAAGAACTTCATCGACAAGGCCGCCCAGGCCACGCTGGTCGGCGACGTCTTCGACGACGCCGCCACCGGCCAGGGCCTGCTCAACTACTTCCTGCGCGGCATCTCGTGCGGCGCGGTCACCGAGGACGAGGCCCTGGCGACCGGGCTGACCCTCGACGAGCTGCGCAGCCGGTCGTTCGTCAAGATCCTCGACGGCCGCAAGGCCCGGCGCGCCGAGTAAGGGCCCGCGAAATCCCGGCTGGCGGCGTTGCTCGTCGGTTTCACACCGAGAGTGTGCGCCGCTCCTCGCGCCTTGCCATCCGGGCGCCTCGACCGCGATCTTCGACCGACTTGTTCCTTCGCGGGCCCTAGGCCGCGGCCCGGCTCACGGGCCGGTGACGATCGGATCGCAGGCGCCGCTCTCGGTGCCAAACGGCGGCTTCAGGCACGGCGCGCACTTCATGCCCTCGGCGCAGCCGTCCTGCCCGATCAGGAAGTTGTCGACGTCGGGCAGGCAGTCGGGCAGGCAGCGGCCCTCGGCGTAGGCGGCGCCGAACAGCGACTGGATGAGCTCGGTCTCGCAGGTCGCCGGCTGGAAGCCGGGCTCGAGGAAGACGTTGGGCGCGCACAGCATCGCCTCGTCGGCGCAGGTGTCCTGGCCCAGGCGATCGGCGTTGTCGCCGGCGGCCGAGGCCGGCACGCAGGTGCCGCGCCCGTCGCAGCACGCCGGGAGCTGGGTCGGCCCGGCGGTCGGCCCGGGATCGCACGACAGGTGACACGCGCCGGTGTCGGTCTGATCGAGCGGGTTCCAGCACGGCGCGCACAGCTCGTTGGCGTCGCACGAGCCCTGGGACAGGAGCGTGGCCTGGGCCGCGATCTCGGGCAGCGCCTTCGACAGGCAGCGACCCTCGGCGCCACCGACCGAGGCGCAGGTCGTCGGCACGTAGTTGCCGCCGGTGCGGATGAAGTCGTCGGGCACGCACTTGTCGGTCGAGCCGGGGCAGTCGGCCAGGCGCGCGCGCAGCTCCTCGGGCACCAGCACCAGCGACAGGCAGTGAGCGTCGGGGGCGCAGCTCGGCAGGCCGGCGGGATCGATCAGGTCGGGGCCGGTGTGGGGGCACGCGCCGCTGCCGAACCCGCCCTCGCAGGTGTAGCGGAGGTTGCACGCGCCGGTGTCCTGACCGTCGAGGGGGTTGATGCACGGCACGCAGCGCTCGGTGGTGTCGCAGGCGCCCTGCGGGAGGATGCCCCAGGCCTCCTGGACCTCGGGGATGCAGCCCGACAGGCACACGCCCTCGGCGCCCTGCAGCGAGGTGCAGGCCCGCGGCTCGAACACGCCGCCGGTGCGGATCATCGGATCGGGCACGCAGGTGCCGCCGCCGGCGCAGGCCGCGAAGCGATCGCGCACCAGGCCCGGCACCGCGCCGTCGGGCAGGCAGTGGGCGCCGCCGACGAACTCGCCGCAGCACGCCGGCAGCGAGGCCGGGTCGCGCGGTGGCCCGAAGGGGCCGTCGCAGGCCGGGGTCGGCAGCGGATCGTCGTCGGGGTCGCCGAGCGACTCGCCCACCGAGCCGACCTGACAGCCGGCGGTGAGCGTGGTCGCGATCAAGATCGCGGACAGCGTGAGCCACGACGACGAGCGCATGCCGCGCGGTATTTCAAGCGGCGCGCCAACCCGCCCCGCGACCAGCTTCCGCCCAGTTGCGGTCTGTCCGGACCTCGGACGAGGCGTGCGCGAGCGTACGATCGGGGCTCGTGGGCTCCGCGATCGGGGACCGCCGCCCCTGATGGCTGGAGCCTGCAGTCAGTCGTGGGCACTGGCGACCGCGGCCCCATGACGCCGCCTCGGTCTCGGTCTCGGCCTCGGTCTCGGTCTCGGTCTCGGCCTCGGCCTCGGTCTCGGTCTCGGCCTCGGTCTCGGTCTCGGCCTCGGTCTCCGCCTCCGCCTCCGCCTTACAGGTTGGGCTGCGTGGCGTCGCAGGCTGCGATGAACGCCGGGGCCGCAGCGGCGAGCGGACCGTCGAGCGTGGCCCGACACGTGACGTAGTGCTTGGCGCCGGTCTTCCACCACGCGACCGCGTAGATCGTGCGCTCGCCGACCTTGGCCAGCATGGCCCGCCGGCCGGCGATCTGATCGTCGCGCTCGACCGTGCCCGCCTTCGCGAGGTCGGCGAACTCGACCTGATCGACGATCGGCCCCCACTCCTTGGCCTCGCACATGCCATCGCAGTTGGTGCCGACCCCGTAGCTGGTCATGAAGCCGAGCCCGGCGCCCTCGGGCGGCTTTCGCACGCCGGGGATGACGCCCTCGACCCAGCCCTTGGGCGTGACGTAGCTGACCCCGCGCTTGGCGTCGCGCTCGCCGACGAACTCGAGCTTGGCCTTCCAGTCGGCGGGGATGGCGGCGTTGGCGGCGGCGGGATCGGCGGTCTTGGCGGCGGCCCCGCCGCCCTTCCCACCACCGCAGGCAGCCGCGGTCATCGCGGCGAGGACAAAGATGGATTTCATCGCACGATCGAAGCGCGCCCCGACCGCCGGGTCAACCGCCTGCGCCGGCCGACCTGGCGTATCGTGTCGGCCATGCGCATCGCGATCGCGTCGCTCCTCCTCGCCAGCGTCCTGGCCGCGTGCTCGAGCAAGTCGTCGCCCCCGGCCGCCGGCAGTGGCACGGCGGTCGGTAGCGGCGCGGCCGTGGGCAGCGGTTCGGCCGTCGGCAGCGGCGCGGGCAGCGCGGCGACGCCGGGCGTGGGGACGGCCGCACCCGCGGCGGGCCCGCCGCGGCTCGCGTTGGCCACCGGCGACGCGCCCATCGGGGCCACGGTGAGCGCGCCGGCCGGCGCCACCGCGACCACCAGCCGCGAGGAGCTGGTCGCCACCGACGGCTTCACCTGGGCCTATCCGGTGGCGACGATCAGCGGCGGCGGGCTGCCTGGCACGATCGAGGTGTCGACCGGCGCCCGCCTGGGGTGGACCCCGACCACCCTGGCCGCCGATCGCGCCGACGTCGGCCGCCAGGGCCACGCCGAGGTCGCGACCGAGGAGCGCCCCGACGGCAACTGGGCCGCGGCCTACCGCCTGACCGATTCGTGCTACCTGCGCTCGTGGTCGCCGAGCGCGTCGCTGTGGTGTGAGGCGCGCGCCCAGGGCCTGGTCGGGGTGCCGTGCGACCGGGTGAAGGACGCGCTGGCGGTGTGCCTATCGCTCGCGGCCGAGGGCAAGACCGCGGCGCCCGTGGTCCGGGCCGGGGCCCGCTTCCCCAACCTCAAGGACGACGCCGCGCTCGCCGCGGTGGTCGCCGCCGGCACCGCGATCGCCAAGGACGACGCCGCGGCGCTGGCTGCGATCGCGGTGCCGACCGGGTTCCGCCTGGGCAAGCGCAAGGTCGACGCCGCCGGGCTGACCGCGGCGATCGCCAAGGCCGGCACGGTGTCGAAGCTGTTCGGCAACGACTGCACCGAGGGCCGCGAGGTCGGCGCCCGGGCCTGCGTGTGGAACTCCGAGGGCGACGGCGCCGACGGCCAGGTCGCGGTGCTGTCGACCGACGGCTACGGCGAGGTCGCGACCTTCACGGTGGCGCGCCAGGCCGACGGCGCGTGGAAGCTCACCGGCTTCACCGTCACCGATCTCGGCGAGCCGTGAGCCCTCACGCGATGGTCAGCGCGACCGACGCGGGCAGCGCGGCCGCGATCTTCGACGCGCGGGTGCCGCGGTTGACCACCGCCTGACGGCGGCCGAGGTAGATCGCGTCGTTGGCGCCAGCGGCGATCTGCTCCCAGCCGGTGTGGACCGCGATCACCGCCCAGGCGTCGTTGAACACCGGCGCGCCCGACGAGCCACCCCGGGTGTCGGTGAAGTAGTAGAGGCGCGCGTCGTCGACCTTCCACACCGCGTTGTTGCGCAGGCCGAGCTGCTTGGGCTCGCCGGCCGGGTGCTGGATGATGTTGGCGACGAAGGTGAAGCCGCCATCGACCGCGGGCAGGCCGGCGGTGTGGAAGCGGACGGGCGCGGCGGTGGTCGGCGCCGGCTGGCGCAGCTTGACGACGGCGACGTCGAGGGTCGGATCGCTCCACACCAGGTCGGCGCCGGTGAGGAAGGTGCCGGCCGGGCGCGGCGACGGGTCGCTGGTCGTCGCGGTGTAGTTGAAGGCGAAGCGAGAGAGAGCGAGCTGATCGGCGACCTCGGCGGCGGTGGCCGCCGCCTCCTTGGGCCGATCGCGGGCCTCGACCACGTGGTACGCGGTCATGAGCAGGTCGGGGCCAACCAGGAACGCGGTGCCGGTGGTGAGGCCGGCGTCCATCGCGCCGAACCGGCGCGGCACCTCGACGTAGGCCACCGCGTCGGCGGCGGCCCGGGCCTGATCGATCCACGCGGCGAGGACCAGATCGTCGCGCTGCTCGAACTTGGTGCGCTCGACGCCCTCGGCGACCGCGGCCAGGCTGGGATCGCGACCGGGGTCGCGGGCGGCCGACAGGCGAGCGCGCACGAGGTCGGCGTGGCGACCGAGGCGCTCGACGGCGACCTCGATCCAGATCGCGACCGCGGCGTCGCCGGCCGGGCCAGGTAGGTCCAGGAGCGCGTCGAGATCGCGCTTGGCCGAGGCGATCGGGACCGTGCCCGGGGTCGGCAGCTTGGCGCGCACCGGCGGCGGCAGCTTGGCGCGGAGCGACGACGCGAGGAGCGTCCACGGCTCGGTCGGCAAGGCGGTCAGGGCGGCGAAGTACTGGCGGGCCTCGGCTTCGCGCGTGGTCATGGCAGCTCCTGGTCAGCGATCGTCAGGTCAGCGGTCGTCGGGGTCAGCGGTCGTCGCGTCATCGAAGAAGGTCGAGCGCGCCAGCGCCGCGGGCTCGTCGAACCCACGGCGCTCGAGGGCCGCGATCAAGGCGTCGCCGCGGCGGAGGCGATCGATCTCGACCAGGGTCGCGCGGACGGCCAGGCCGACGTCGTCGCTGGTGGCCCGACGGACCAGGCGGCGATCGCCGAGCTCGTCGACCAGGGCCCGCCAGCCGACGGCGTCGAAGCGCTTGGTCACAGCGTCGCCCAAGGTGGTCAGGCGAGCCGCGCGCTCGGCGGCGCTCGCGGTGCTCCGGGTCGTGGCGGGCCGGCGGCGCTCGTCGAGGACCGCGGCCAGCGCCGGGATCAGCGGGTGGGCGTCGTCGACGGCGGCCAGCCAGCGCCGGACCAGGCGGCCGAGCTCACCGCCCCGGCGGCGCGCCGACAGCTCGGCCACGATCGCGTCGACGCGGTCGGGCGGCAGGTCGGCGCTGGTCGAGGCCAGGGCAGCGCGCAGCGCCGGTTCGTCGGCCACCACGCCCGCGACGCCAGCCAGGTCGGGCCCGGGGGTCTCGCCGTCGAAGCCGCCGAACTCGGCGGCCCAGTCGAGCGCGTCTCGGGTGGCGGCCAGCGCAGCGATCGCGCGCAGGAGCGGCACCGCGACCCCAGCCAGCGACGTCCAGCGGCGGGCCGCCCCCAGCTCGCGCAGCGCGGCCTGGGCCCACCCGCGATCGTCGACCGCCAGCTCGACCAGGACCTCGGCCCGCTCGGCGGCGGCGCCGTCGGTGACCGCCAGCCCGTCGAGGTCGACGCGGGCCTGGTGACGCGCCGCAGCCGCGGCGGTCGCGCCGTCGGGGCGCTCGCCGGTCGGCAGGCCGGCCAGGGCGCGCGCGAGGAGGACCCGCCCGAGGGCGCGGCGCACCGGCGCGCCGGCGCGGTCGATCGCGTGGGTCGCGAAGGCCTCGGCGCGGAGCCACGCGCCCAGGGACAGCGCCGCGCGGGCCAGGTCGACCAGCAGGCCGGCGTCGAGGAGGTCGTCGGCCAGGAGGCCGCCCTGATCGACGGCCTCGGTGAGGCGACCGGCGGCCAGGAGCTCGCGCAGGGCCGCGACCGCGCGCTCGACGGCGATCGTCCGGGTGCCGGTCCTCGGTCCTACGGCCTGGGTCATCCCGCCGCGCCGCCGCCGCGCCACGATCAACGCGGCCTCGAGGGCCGGCCGTTCGCCGGCGCGGTCGTCGCCCAGGGTCGCCAGCGCGCGCTCGAGGAGCGCCACCACCCGCGCCGCGTCGTCGTCGAGAGCCAGGTCGCGCAGCTCGTCGGCGACCTCGGGTCGGAGGCGGAGCTCCTGGGCCCCACCGGCGACCTGCCCGACCAGGTCGACCACCCGCGCCAGCTCATCGAACAGGCGCTCGGCCTCGGGCAGATCGGCGATGGGCGGCGTCACCAGCGGGCCCACGATCGCGGCCAGCGCCGCCGGGGTGATGACCGGCAGGTGGATCGCCAGGCGCGCGACCTCGGCCAGCCGGGCCGACGGCAGGTGATCGATGATGCGCCGCTGGAGATAGCCGGCGACCCGGGCTTCGCGCAGCGCGCGATCGAGGCGCTCGTCGTCGACCTCGTCGAGGGTGAGGGTGGCCACCGCGCGCGCACACAGCCGCAGGTTGAGCGGGGTCGTGCCATCGCGACCGAGGCGATCGAGGATCCGGTGGTGCTGCGCCGGCGGCACGCCCTGCCCCTTCAGGAGCTCGGCCAGGAGCTTGGCCGCCGCGTCGCGCACCAGCGGGCGCAAGGGCCAGCGCGGGGCGTCCGCCAGCGCCGCCAGGTCGAGGGGGCCGCGCCCGGCGACGATCAGGTGTTGACCTGGGCGCGACGCGACCTGGTTGCGCCAGAAGACCAGCCGCTCCTCGAGCAGCGCCGGCGCGGCGTGGCGGGCGCGCTCCAGTGTATCGACCACGAGATAGCTCGGCCGACCGACGCGCTCGAGCTCGGCGAACAGGTAGTCGGCCAGCGACGCGGTGCGCCCGTCGCGGGCGATCGCCTCGTCGGGTGGGCCGTCATCCTCGCGCGCCGCCCGGCTGTTGCTAGCCGCGGTCGCGGCCAGCTCGCGGGCGATCCCGTCGAGGGCCGGGGCCTGGATCGCGGCCTGGCGAGCCAGCTCGGCGTGTAGCAGATCGGGCCGCGCCACCGTCCGCACCGGATCGTCGAAGTCGAGGAACAGCGCGATCGGCCCACCCGGCTGGTACGCGCCGGCTCCCAGGACGAAGGTCGCGAGCAGCGCTGACTTGCCGAGGCCGCCGCCGCCCTCGATCACCACGGTCCGCGGCGGGTGGGCCAGCCGATCGCGCATCCATCCGAGCACATCGTCGCGGCCGACGAAGGACGCGCTGGCCACGTCGTGACAGCGCCGACGCAGCTCCTCGACCGCCAGCCGAGCCAGGATCTCGCGCGGCGGCGGCGTGACCCACGCGCAGTCGGCCAGCCAGGTCGCGACCCGGCGCAGCTCGTCGGGGCGCTTGCGCACCTGCTGGGGCAGATCGGTCAACCGCCCGGCCAACCACGCGCGCAGCAAGGTCTCGGTCGGGCCGCGGGCCGGCCCGGCCAGGGCCACCCACCGCGCCACCGCCGGCTGACCGGTCGCGACCAGCGCGCCGTCGGCGCCGCGGTCCCAGGCCAGGACCCGCCGGCGGACCGCCAGCGTCACGACCCAGCGCGGCGTCCCGTCGACGTCTTCGGTCGCCACGACCGGGAACAGGATCGCCGCGACCTCGGCGGGCGCGAGCCCCAGCGCCCGCGCGATCGCCTCGGGGTCGGCGGCGTGGGACACCGCGGCCAGGCCGAGCACGTCGCCGCGGCTCACGCGTGCTCCAGGGCGTCGGCGAGGAACGCCATGAACTGCACCTCGTGGGCATCGCCGAGCTGGGCGCACTCGGCCCGCGCCCTGGCGATCAGCTCGTCGGCGCGCACCAGGGCCTTGGCGTCGTCGAGCTGATCGCGCCGGACCAGGAACGCCGCGACGTCGTCGCGACCGACCCGATCGAGCTCGAGGCGCTCGGTGAACTTGCCGACCGGCCCCGGCACGTCGTGATCGATGAACACCACCCGCGGTGCGCCGGCCTGCTTGCGGGCCCGGGCCACCACCAGCGCCAGCTCGGCGAGGAACGTCGCGCCAGCGTCGTCCTCGGCCGGCGGCATGCGCTGGTAATGATCGAAGACCAACCACGGCGTCACCGTCGGGCCGAGCGCCGTCCGGATCCCGGTCATCACCGCGGTCGCGACGATCTTGGCCCACTGCATCGGCGTCGTGTTGCTCTCGGCGAAGGTCGGGACCTCGAGCTTGACGCCGAGCTCGCCGCGGATCGCCATGACCACCGCCTCGAGCGAGCGCTTCTCCGCGAGATCGATCGCGATCACCCGATGCCCGTCTCCCAGGTGCTCCTCGGCGAAGAGCTGTAGCAGCTCGGCGGCCCGCGACTTGCCGACCCCGGCCGCGCCGGCCACCACGAACAGCCGCATGTCGCTGTCGCGCAGGCTGGCGAACCGCTGCAAGACCGGCTCGCGATCGACGTTGGCGACGCCGAGGATGGTGGCGATGGGTGAGGCGATCGGTGCCACCGCCGCCACGACCACCGGCGCCGGCCCGGCCAGCTCGCGGCGCGCGGTCGCGACCAGGGCCGAGGCCGGCAAGAGGCCGACCACCGCCCGCTGCTGATCGTCATCGAGCCCGACCAGCCAGGTCGCGAGGCGCGCCGGATCGTGGCCCGCCGGCGCCGGCACCGATGGCGGCAGCGCCGACAGCAAGAGCGCCGCGCCCGGCGCGAGCTGAGCCGCGAGCAGATCGATCGTGGCGCGAGCGATCGGCATCAGGCGTCGTCGAAGAGCGCGGCGCCGACCGCGGGGATCAGCATGATCGCGGAGATCAGGATCCACTTGGGGATCGCGAGGTCCCAGGCCTCGAGGGGATCGGCGATCGACGCGCCCCAGGCCAGGAACGCCAGCACTGACAGCACGTACTGCCGGCGCAGGGGCTCGACCGGCGGGCGCTGGGTCTGGCCCAGCCGGCGCAGGTGCAGGACGGTCAAGATCGCGCCGATCGGCAGGAGCGCCACCGGCGCGTACTTGGCGGTGGCGTCGGGCGCGGTCGCGACCGCGGCGATGAGCGCCACGAACAGCGCGGTCACCTCGGTCGGAATGAGCGCCAGGAGCCGCGCGGTGTAGTCGTCGGGCGGCGCCGCGACCGCCTCGGGCGGTGGGTCCGGCGGCGCGCCCTGCACGTTGTTCTCATTGCCCGCGGCGCGCGGTGGCGCCTCGGGCGCGTTGTGTCGCGTGACGATGACTTTCACGAGGCCCCCCTCGCGGCGCACGGCGCCGAAGCGCAACTGTACCGCGAAGCCGACCAGCGCGACCCATCCCAACGGGGTGATCGCCGCGCCGGACGCGGGTGGTACCATCGCGTCGCGACCGTCGGCGCGAGGGGGCGTCCGCGCTCGCGAGGAGGTGCGCCATGCCGCACGAGCAGCGGACCCACGTCGAGCCGATCGTCGATCTCTATCCCGGGCGCGCGTTCGTCGCCCACGTCACGCCGGGCCACCCCGGCGCGTTGACCGTCAGCGCCGCGGTCGGCGCCGACCCGGCGCAGGTCGCGGCCGAGCTGCGCGACGGCGCCGGCGTGGTCATGGCCCGCTACGCCGGGCCGCTGGCCGGGCTCGCCCTGTCGGCCACCGTCGCGATCGGCGGCGCCGCCGATCCGCGCTGGACCGTGCGGCTGATCAACACCAGCGCCACCGTGGTCGGCGGTGGCGACCTGATCGTCACCTACCCGGCCGAGGTCGCCGACGAGGTGGTCTCGCTGGCGCGCCTGAACGAGCTGGCCCGGACCGCGCGCCGCGAGCTGCACCCGCGGCTAGCGCTCATCGGTGGCGCCTTCCACCTGATGATCGACGAGCGCTTTGCCGAGGACGTCCCGCCGGCCTTGCGCGAGTTCGGCGCCACGATCGAGCTGAACAACCTGCCCGACGTGACCATCACCCACGTCTTGCCGATCACCACGTTCGGCCTGCGCTTCGTGCCGGCGCGGGCCGGCCTGCCGCGCGGTGGGGTCGAGGTCAGCGTCACCGCCAAGCAGCTCCGGGCCCGGGCGCTCGGCGTGCCGCTCGGCGGCGCCGACCACGCGACCCTGACGATCGCGATCGGCCTGGGCGCCACCCACGGCCGCCTCGCCCTCGGCCCGGTCGAGGTCAAGCTGGCCTGGGAGCCGACCGGCCTGGCCAACCTCGGGCTCATCCGCTCGAAGATCGAGGCCGAGGTGCGCGACGCGCTGACCGCGGCGCTCGCCAGCCTCGGCGCCCGGCTCGCCAAGATCACCGCGCTCCTGCGCACGGTGTTCCAGATGGTCGAGCTCCTCGACGTCCGCGTCACGACCACCGGCCTGGTGCTGCGCAAGGTCGGCACACCGCCGACCGCCGCGCCCGCGCTGTCGGCCCCGGCCCCACCGCCGCGCGGCCGCCTGCAGCGCCTGGTGATCGTGATGATGGAGAACCGCTCCTACGATCACCTGCTGCGCGATCTGTTCACGACCCGGCCCGACCTCGGCACCGCGACGCCGTACCACGAGGTCTACGCCGGCCAGCGCTACGACGTCGCGCCGGCGACCCACGCCAAGGTCCGAGACGACCCGCCCCACGGCAGCGTCGCGCAGCGCGAGCTGCAGGCCGCCGGCCGGTGGTGCGAGGCCTACGATCGCGCCCACGCCAAGCGTCTGGTGCGTCACGATCCGCCCGGCGAGGTCCTGCGCTTCCAGCCGCGCGCCCACGTCCCGGTCTACGCGTTCCTCGCCGACCACGGCTGCGTGTGCACCGACTGGCGCGCCGCGATCCCCGGTCAGACCTGGCCCAACCGCACCTACGCCTTGTCAGGCACCTCGGGCGGCGTCCTCGACAACAGCGCCGGCGGCTTCGACTTCTACGACTTCCCGACGGTGTGCGACGTCCTCGAGGCCCAGCGCGTGCCGTGGCGCTACTACTACAGCGACGTCCCGTTCCTCGAGCTGTACCGGCGCTGGGCCGGCAACCCGCCGCGCCCCGACGGCACCACCCGCCTCGCGCCGCTCGCGCAGTTCGAGGCCGACGCCGCTGCCGGCGCGCTGCCGCGGGTGAGCTGGGTCGAGCCCAACATCGCCGACTTCGGCTCCGAGGCCGGCACCGACGATCACCCGCCGGCCGACGTCCGCCACGGCCAGCACTTCGTCCGTCAGGTCTACGAGGCGCTGCGCGGCTACCAGACGAGACGGCTGGCCGACGCCGCGACCGCGCGCGCCGCTGGCGACACCGCGACCGCCGCCAGCGCCGAGGCCGACGCCCACGACTGGCTCCTGGTCGTCACCTACGACGAGCACGGCGGGTTCTGGGATAGCCGCGGCATCGGCCCGGCGGTCGACGACGACCACGCCGATACCCGCCAGCGCGGCTTCCGCGTCCCGACGTTCCTGGTGTCGCCGTGGCTCGGGCGCTCGACCTGCGCCGCGCCCCTCGATCACGCGACTCTGGTCCGCACCGTCCTCGATCAGTTCTGCGGCCCCGAAGACGCGATCGGTCGCCTCGCGCGGGTCGCCAGCGCCGCCAGCCTGGCCGACGTCCTCGACGGCGGCGTCGGCGCGGCCTGGCCGTCGCCCTTGCCGGCTGCCCGGGTCCTGCCGAAGGCGCCCGACCTGTCCGCGGGCTTCACGCCGCCCGACTTCGGGGTCGAGGGCCGCACCGAGGAGGACGGCCCCGGCGTCACGACCCCGCTGTGGGAGGCCTTCCGCGCGGCCCGCGACGGGCTCCTCGTCGAGCGGACGGCGGCCCCGGCGCCGCCGGTCGGCGACGGCGGCGCCAGCGAGCACCACCTGATCGGCGGCGGGACCGAGAGCGGTGGGCTCGAGAGCGGCGGACTCGAGGGCGGCGGGCCGCTCGCGCTCGCGCCGACGCCACCGCCGCTGGCGCGCCTCGAGGGCCTGGCGGTCACCGCCGACGACGACGAGCTGGCCGCGCTCCTGACCGCGACCGGCTGGCGCCACGAGCGCCTGGGCGCCGACCCGGCCCGCGCGCTCTTGGTGCCCGCCGCCGACCTCGACCTGCGCGAGAGCTGGCGCGTCGTCGACGAGCTGCGCGCGCGATTCCCCGACGTCGATCTCGAGCCGCTGTGGGAGACCTTCGCGTCGATCGGCGCGCCCGACGACGAGGCCGGCCCTGATCCCGAACGCGAGCCGACCTGGGCGATCGAGAAGATCGGCGCTCGCACCGCCTGGGACCTGGCGTCACCGACCGGCCGCCATCGCGGCGCCGGCGTGATCGTCGCCCACCTCGACACCGGCTGGTCCGATCACCCCGAGCTCGCCGGCGTGTTCGATCACGGCCTGGGCTGGGACTTCGTCGGCCGCGATCCGATCGCGCGCGATGAGCTCGACGCCGGCCTGGGCCTGTTCCCCGGCCACGGCACCGCCACCGCCAGCGTCCTGGCCAGCCGCGAGCGCGACGACGGGGCGCTGTGGGGCGCGGCGCCCGAGGCCACGCTCATCCCGTTTAGGGTCTCGCGCTCGGTCATACACCTGTCGACGGTGCGCATGGCGCGCGCGATCGCGGCCGCGGTCGACGCTGGCGCCCACGTGATCTCGATCAGCGCCGGCGGCCTGTGGTCGTGGGCCCTCGCGCGGGCGGTGCGCGACGCCACCCGCCGCGGCGTCGTGATCGTCGCCGCCGCCGGCAACCATGTCCGGACCGTGGTGTGGCCGGCCCGGTTCCCCGACGTCATCGCCCTCGGTGCCACCGACCGCGACGATCAGCCGTGGCGCGGCTCTTCGCGCGGCCCGCGGGTCGCCTTGACCGCCCCCGGCGTCGCGGTGCCGTGCGCCAAGGCGGGCGGTGGGCTGCGGCCCGGCACCGGCACCTCGTACGCCACCGCGCTCACCGCCGGCGCGGTCGCCACCTGGCTATCGTTCCACGGCCGCGATCGCTTGCTCGCGATGTACGGCCCGAGCGGCCTCGCCGACGCCGCGCGCCGGGCCCTGGTGCGCTCGGCGCGCATGCCGCAGCACCCCGGCCTGGGCGCCGGCGTCCTCGACGTGCCCGGCCTGTTGCGCCAGCCGGTCGCCGTCGACGCGGCGGCGTGGTTCGGCACCGAGTCGGCGGTCCGCGACGACGACGCCCCCCGCGACCTGGCCGACGAGCGGCGCCGCTTCTACCAGACCCTCGGCGACCTGGGCGCCGTCGCCTGGCAGGACCTACCGGGCGCGCCGGTCTGATCGCGCCGGACCGTCGGTGGCGTTCGCGCGATCGCGCGTCGGTCGACGTGGTACGCTGAAAACCCGGGTCCGACGGTTCGTGGTCCCGCAGCAAAGGAGCCGCCATGGATGCCAGCCTCCGCGACCACGACCGTGCGCAGCGCCACGACGCCCAGGACAGCGGCCCGGGTACGGCCGCCGGCAAGGTGCCTCGCGTCCAGCGCGCCACGCCGCGGACCGACGCCCCTACGAGCGCAGCGCCACCGGCCCCAGCAGCCGACGTCGGCGCCGTCGCCCCGGCAGCCGCCGAGAGCGAGCTCGATCTCCTGACCGGCGGCTTCGCAGCCCCGGCGGCCGCCGTCGAGGCCGTCGCGCCGATCTTCGCCCACCGCGGCAGCGATCGCGACGTCGCGCCGAAGGCACGCGGCAAGGCCGGCGGCGACGAGGACAAGGCCAACGACGGCGGCGGTGGTGGCGGCGCGACCGCCGCCGGCGCGGTGATCGGCGGGCTTCTCGGCGGCGCCCTCGGCGCGGTGGTCGGCGGTGGCGTCGGCGCGGTGATCGGCGGCGCGGTCGGCGCGGTGGTCGGCGGCGCGCTCGGTGCGTTGGTCGGCGGTGACGAAGACGCCAAGGCCGGCGGCGCCACCGCCGTGCCGAGCGGCCCGGCCTACGCGCCGGCCGCGGTGGTGCCCAACTTCATCCTCGACAAGAAGGTCGATCCCCGCTCGAACACCAAGTCGAGCACCCAGAGCGCCAGCGATCCGACGTGTACCGGCCACGCCGCCGTCGACGCCGCGGCCAAGGTCTGGCGGTACCAGCTCACCGGCGTCGAGTCCAAGGGCAAGATCCGCATCGTCTACTTCACCGCCGATCACTACCCGGCGCCGACGCCGACCGACGACAGCGGCGCGCTCTCCAACGTCACGTCAGGCAACTGGCAGACGATCGTCACCGACCTCGAGGCCAACAAGGCCGGCATCCCCGACTTCTGGTCCGCCTACCAGGCCGAGGACGTGCATGAGCTGTATCACTGGGAGGTCGAGTGGCAGGGCGAGGTCAAGAAGGAGCTGCTCCGCGCGGAGGCCGAGATCGCCAAGCTCTCGCTCGGCTTCGACCAGGCCGCCACCGCCACCGACGCCGAGAAGACCCTGGCGCCCCAGGCCCGCGCGATCTTCGACGCCGCGATGACCCGCGCCCGCGCCGCGTACAACGCGCTGGGTGATTCCCCCGGCGACCCGCCCTATCGCGCCCAGGTCCCCGTCGTCGAGGCGTTGATCAAGCGAGTCAACGACCACGCCAGCGCCCAGGGCTGGTGACCACGCGCGCTACAGCGACAGCGCGAGGGTGGTCTCGTAGCTGAGCGCGCCGATCGGCCGGGCCGTGGTGCCGCGGTAGTCGAGGTTGGTGTAGCCGACGGTCACGCGGTACGCGCCCGGGGCGAGCGCGCAGTCGTCGACCGTGAGGAGTACGCCGTGGCTCTGGCCGGGGACCAGCTCGAGGTACGCGTCGTCCGAGCTCGGCTTCAACTTGGGCGTGAACTTCGGCCGATGGGTCTGGCAGACCACGGCCCCCATGCCGTCGCGGACCGTCACCGTCACGAACGCGCCGAGCGGCTCGAGCATGCGCGGCACCCAGATCGCGGCCGGCGCCCCCGCCGGGTTGAGCAGGCTGAAGTGAATGGTGAGCGGCTGGCGCTCGACGACGGCGGTCAGGTATTCCATGGCGGTGGGCCCCGCGGGTGATGGTGCGACCCGCGATGTGCACGCGACCGCCGCCAGCGCAAACACGCCAACGAACCCGAGCGCGCGCAGCGAACGCGACATCACGAGGACTGTACCACCGGGGATC
Organism: Kofleriaceae bacterium; assembly: GCA_018057825.1. Lineage (GTDB taxonomy): Bacteria > Myxococcota_A > Polyangia > Haliangiales > Haliangiaceae > UBA2376. Next base: position 40,371 of record JAGPCY010000019.1, read on the forward strand.
GCGGGCGGGACCAAGGCCCGCGCCTCGGGCGTCGCCGCCGGGACCATCGGGTCCCAGCGGCCAGCCTCGCCCACCGGCCGAGCGGTCCCGCCAGGTCCCGGCGGTCACGCCACCCCGCGCAGATCGCGTCGGCACGGGCGGTGCAATGGCGTCGGCTCCATGTACGACACCCACCGGAGCGCGAGCGCGAGCAGCGAGGCCTCGACGAGCCACGGCCACGCCGGCAAGCGCACCCTGACCGGCCAGCTCCCGCCGCGCCTCGCGGCCCGGGCCAGCGCCTCGCTGGGCCACGACTTCTCGACGGTGACCGTCCATCAGGACGGGTCGGCCGAGGCCCTGGGGACCCAGGCCTACGCCCGCGGCGACGCGCTCCACTTCGCCGCCGGCGCGTACCGCCCCGACACCGCCGAGGGCGCCGCCATGATCGGCCACGAGCTGGGCCACGTCGCGCAGCAGCGCGCCGGCCGCGTCGCCGCGACCGAGCTGCGCGGCACGACCCCGGTCAACACCGACGCCGCCCTCGAGCGCGACGCGGACGCCGCCGGCGCAGCGGTCGCGCAGGGCTTCGACCTCGACGAGTTCTCGGCGTTCGGCGCGCTGCCCGCGGCGAGCGCGGGCGCCGGCGTCGTCCAGGGCCTCGACCTGGCGCCGACGGGAACCCCCGCCACCTCGACGCCCGGCTCAGCCGCCACCTCGACGCCCGGCGCCGCGCCTGCCGCCGCGCCCGGCGCCGCGACGGCCGGCAAGGTGCCCCCGGCCGTGCTGGATCGGCGCGGCGCGCGGTTCCGGCACGCCGATGACGCGTCCGCGGCCCGCGACTACCTGATCCTCCCCGACGGCGGCTTCGAGCTGGTGGCGTCGTCGACCGGACGCGGCGTCGGCGCGACCTTCCGCCCGACCGACACCGGCGCCAAGGGCTCGGCCTGGGAGGTCCTGGCCGCCTACGTCGTCGCCCACGCCGCCGAGATCCCGCCGACCGTGGCGCCGGTCGAGCCGCCGGCCGAGACCGCGCCGGCCGAAGACGATCCCTGGACCTTCGGCGGGCTGCTCCAAGGCGCGGCCGACCTGGTCACCGGCGCGATCGACGCGGGCCTGGCGCTCTTCGGCGACGTCACCGCGATCATCGACGCCGCCCTCGATGCGATCTTCGGCGCCGAACCCGACGACGGCGCCACGCCCGCCCCCGGCGAGCCCGGCGTCACGCCTGGCGACCCCGGCGTCACGCCCGGCGAGCCCACGCCCGGCGAGCCCACGCCCGACGAGCCGACCACGCCGGGCAGCGCCGACGTCCCGGCGATGAGCCAGTTCCGCTGGTACAGCTTCGCCGGTACGCCGCTGGGCGTCGACGCGGTGTTCGCCGCGGCCCAGCTCATCTCGTCGACCTTCGGCTTCGGCGGCACCGTCGAGAAGGTGACCGAACCGACCGACGCGGTGAAGTCCAAGAACGGCAACAGCGGCTACTACTGGTTCGACGCCAACGGCGCGCCGACCTCGAGCGGCAAGACCGGCGGCACCCAGTACGTCACCTTCACGATCAAGGACGGCGAGACCAGCGCCAAGCTCAACCCGGTGTCGGCGTACCTGGCCGATCACGCCCCCGGCGAGCGCCCGGCCGAGGTCACGCTCGGCGGCAAGGCGGTCGCGGTCCCCGACGGCGTGCGCCAGCTCGACCTGCGCAACATCCCGGGCATGTACTCGTGCTTCGCGACCTCGCAGTCGATGATGGCGGCCGCCGGGGTCCACGCGGTCGGCTCCGGCCACGAGGCGATGCGCGACCTGATCACCTCGGAGACCTACCGCGACTACACCGACGACGAGCGCGCGTCGTTCACCAACGCCGACGGCAGCATCGACCAGAAGAAGCAGGGCAAGATCCGCCGCGACATCACCGCGGTCACGATGGACGCCGACAAGGCGGCGATGGCCAAGGCCTACCTCGACTTCGAGACCGCCGCCGGCCGACCGGTCTTCACCGGGATCACGTACTCCGATCGCAACTGCAACACCGACGGTGAGACCGACCACTGGGTGGTGGTGACCGGCGGCTCGGGCAGCGGCTCCTACACCTTCAACGACCCGGGCGACGGCAGCTCGGGCAAGGAGTTCGTGTGGGACGGCGAGAAGTTCAACTACGCGCGCAAGCCGCCCTACCTGTACGTCATCTCGTGGATCCGCCCCAACGTCGAGTCGCTGGCGGCGTGGGAGGCCCACTGGGCCGAGCGTCAGGCCGGCGGCGCGAGCGGGGACGGCGCCGCGCCGACCGCGGGCGCGTAGCGACCGGGCACGCCGTGATACAGAGAGCCATGCGCCGCGCGTCCCCGTCTCTGGTCCTCCTCGCGTCCGTCGCTTGCGGCGGCGCCCCTGCCCCCGGCACCCCCGGCACCCCGAAGGGCGGCGAGCCCCCGGCCGACGTGCTCAACCGTCACGCCGGCGCGCTGCGACCGGTGATCTTCGAGCACGGCGTGCCGTACCTGTGGCTCGGCATGATCGAGCTGCACGGCGACAAGGCGGCGCCGGCACCGACGCTGCCGGACTGCACCCAGGACGACCTCGACTGCTGGAGGACCCTGCCGGCGGCGGCCGATCAGGTCGCCAAGCTGGGCGCGCTGCCGGCGAGCGTGACGGTCCTGACCGCCGACGGGCCCTGCGTCGCCAAGGTCGACCCGGTCGTGGTGGTCAACACCAGCGGGTGCGAGCCGTCGATGACCTACGGCGCGCCGCTGACCGGGTGCGGCGCCGCGCTCGCGCCGATGGCGATCACCGCCGGTGACGTCGCCGCCGAGCTGCGCTGGCTGCCGGCGCCGCCGGTGAAGATGGCGCCGCTGCCGGCCGACCTGGCGACCGTCGCCGATCCGGTGCAGCGCCGCTACCTCGAGGGCTGGCTGACCGCGAGCAGCCTGGCTGGGACCCGCCGCGACGCCCGCACCGGCGTGGTCGCGGTCGACGCCGGCGCCGAGGCGCTGACCACGGTGGTCGCCGGCGCGCTGGTCGGCGACGGCGCCGACGAGTGTGAGCTGAACGCGGCGACCGAGGAGGTGCTCGGCCTGCGCCGCGGCGACGACTTCACCGAGCTGGCGCTGACCGAGGGCCCCGAGGTCGACGGCTACGTCTCCCGGGTCACCGAGTGGGACGGCGCGCTGGCGTGGCGCGGCCGCGTGGTCGGCGTGGTCTCGGGCAGCCCACGCAGCGTGATGGTCCACGCCCTCGGCGCGGGCGCCGCCGCCACCCCGCTCTTCGACCAGACCGTGTGGTGGGACAACGAGGAGTGCACCCAGGGCAACTGGTCCGGCGTCGAGTACCCGTGCGGCCCGTGAGCCGCTGACCGCGCACCAGCCGTACGGCCTCCGCCTCGGTCTCGGCCTCGGTCTCGGCCTCCGCCTCGGTCTCGGTCTCGGTCTCCGCCTCGGTCTCGGCCTCGGTCTCGGCCTCCGCCTCGCCGCTACCCCCTCGTCCTCGGCCCTACCCGCGCAGCGCCCGCGCGATCAGATCCGGCGCGACCCGCGCCGCCGGCACCTTCTTGCCGCGCCCGGCGTCGAACCACCGCCGGACATCAGCGTCGAGGCCGAGGCCGTGCATGTAGTTGTACAAGGCCTTGCGCAGCCCGACCCCGAGGCGATCGTGATCGACCTCGGCCGGATCGTGGAACGGCAGCTCGTTCTCGGCGAAGGTCACCGCCCGCGGGCGATCGATCCGGATCTGATAGCGGTCCGGCGCCTGACCGATCGGGCTATGGGTCGTGGCCGCGAAGCGATGCCAGAACGCCGACTGTAGACAGCCGGCAGCGAACAACTGCCGGACTCGCTCGAGGGCGTCGATGGTCTCTTGCTCGGTCTGGGTCGGGAAGCCGTACATCAGGTAGGCGTGGACCATGACGCCGGCGTCGGTGAAGGCCCGCGTGACCCGCGCCACCTGCTCGACGGTCACGCCCTTGTTCATCAGCTTGAGCAGGCGATCGGAGGCGACCTCGAGCCCCCCCGACACCGCGACGCAGCCGGACCTCGCCAGGAGCGCGCACAGCTCCGGCGTGAAGGTTTTCTCGAAGCGGATGTTGCCCCACCAGGTGATCGTCACGCCGCGGGCCAGCAGGCGCTCGGCCAGGGCCTTCAAGCCGGCCGGTGGCGCCGCCTCGTCGACCAGGTGGAATCCGGTCTGGCCGGTCTCGGCGACGATCGCCTCGATCCGATCGACCAGGAGATCGGCGCCGACCGGATCGTAGCGGCCGATGTAGTCGAGGGTGACGTCGCAGAAGCTGCACTTCTTCCAGTAGCAGCCATGGGCCACGGTCAGCTTGTTCCACCGGCCGTCGGACCACAGCCGATGCATCGGGTTCAACATCTCGACCAGGGACAGGTAGCGATCGAGCGGCAACCCGGCGTAGGTCGGGGTGCCGGCGTCGCGCAGCGGCACGTCGTGGACGCCGGCGGCGGTGCGCAGCTCGACCGCGCCGTCGACCCGGACGAAGGTGCGGTGGAGCGGCCGGGCCGGGTCGCGCAAGTGCTCGAGCAAGGCCAGGAGCGGCGCCTCGCCGTCGTCGACGGTGACGTAGTCGACCAGGTCGAACAGCCGCGGCTCGCGCAGGCCGCGCAGCTCGGTGTTGACGTAGCCGCCGCCGAGCGCGATCCGACAGTCGGGCGCCACCGCGCGCACGGTCTGGGCCATGCGCAGCGCGCCGTACAGGTTGCCGGGGAACGGCACGGTCAGGCCGAGCAGGTCCGGGCGGTGGCTCGCGATCAGCCCGCGGGTGATCGTCGCCAACGTGTCGTCGATCAGGGTCGGCGGCGCCGCCAGCGCCGCGGCCAGGCGATCGAAGGTCGGGGCGCTGGCCGCGAGCTGCTCGCCGTAGCGCGACAGCGCGAAGTTGGGATCGTGGCGCCCCAGCACGTCGGCCAGATCGTCGACGTAGAGCGACGCCAGGTACTTCGCGCGATCGAGCACCCCCAGCTCGCCAAACGCCCAGGCCAGCGGATCGCCGTCGGGCTCGGCGGCCAGCGCCGGATCGATCGCGGCGAACCGCGGACCCTCGGGCAGGAAGTCGCGCGAGGCGATGCGCAGCGCCAGGCTCGGGTCCTTGCCCTGCAGGAACCGGATGGTCGGCTCGACGGTCGCCAGGTAGCGCTCGCGCTCGGCCAGGAAGTGCGCGACCGAGGCGTCGTCGTCGCGCTTGCGCTTGCCGGCGGTCAGCCGCTCGCAGAGCGCGGTCAGCCCGGGCCGGGACGCCAGCGCCAGGAACAGCTCGAGGGCCGGATCGGCCTGGGCGACCTCGAGGCCGAGGCGCTCGGCGTGGAGCCGCAAGAACCCGCACAGGTACGCCGTCGCCGGGTACGGCGTGTTGAGCTGGGTCATCGGCGGCGTGCACAGGAGGACGCGCATCGCGAGCCTGGCACCGTACACCACCGCCGCGCGGTCGTCAGGTCGGGGCCCGCGCGCGCAGCCAGCGCTCGCTGGCGTCGTCGGCCGGGTAGTAGCTCTCGAGGCGCAGCTCCTCGGCGGTGACGTCGAGGGGCGTGCCCAGCGTGGTGATCATCGTGAACAGCGCCAGCGTCTCGCCCGCGACCCGCAGCCGCACCATCGCGAACGGCGCGATCGCCGCCAGCCGCGACGAGCGCCAGCGCGCCGGCACCCCCGGGATGGCCAGCGCCCGCGCCCGCACCTCGGCCAGCTCGCGATCGTGCGGCGCCGCCGCGCACTCGCGGTGCAAGCGCTCGATCAGATCGCCGGCGACCTCGTCCCAGTTGTCGATCGCCGGCTTCCACGCACCCGGGTGGAGGAGCGCCAGCACCAGGTTGCCGCCGACCTCAGGCGGCAACGGGCCGCGCGTGATGGCCGCGATCAGCCCGGCGGCGGCGCGGTTACTGCGCACGACGTTCCACAGCCGATCGGCGACCAGCGCCGGATACGGCTCGTGGTGGGCGAGCGCGTGATCGAGGGCCCGGCGCACCACCGCCAGCTCGGGCCCATCGAGACGGCCCGACGCGAAGGCCGGCGCCAGGCCGGCCGCCAGGAGGAGCTGGTTCTGATCGCGCAGCGGCACGTCGAGGGCGCTGGCCAGCGCGAGGAGCACGTCGCGACCGGGCCTGGACCGGCCGGTCTCGATGAACGACAGGTGGCGGGTCGACACGCCGGCGCGGCTCGCGGCCTGCTCCTGCGACAGGCCGCGGGCACTGCGCCACGCCCGGACCAGCGGTCCAACTCCTGGGGTCATGACCCACGGTAGCCCGACCCGCGCGGCGCCGGCATTACCTGCGAGGTAATGGCCGGGCGCCGCCGGCGACCGCACGGTGGCGCCATGACCAAGACGCTCATCCTCGTCGCGCTGTTTCTCGGCTTCACCATCCCGTCGGCCTTGCTCACCGTCGACACCGGCTACGTGGCGTGGCTCGAGCTGGTCCGCGACGAGCGCTGGGCGCTCCAGCTCTTCGTCGACCTGGCGATCGCGTGCGGCGTCTTCATCGGCTGGCTGTGGAAGGACGCGCCAGCCCGCGGCCTGCCGCGCTGGCCCTACGTGCTCGCGACCGCGACCCTCGGCTCGATCGGCATCCTCGCCTACCTCATCCACCGCCGCCTGGCCCGCCCCGCGACCGCGACCGCGTGACGTCGCGAGCGCCCGCGATCACCGCCGCGAGCTACCGGCCCGCGGTCAACGCCTTGAGCCGGGCCTCGACCGCCTTCATCCGCGGATCGTCGCCGCACGCGACGATGGACTCGAGCTGCGGCCGCACGGCCGCGAGGCGCGGAACCATCAGCTTGGCGATCCGGACCTTGCGAGCCTCGTCGCGGTCGGCCTCGGCGAACCACCCGTCGAGCGACGACAGCGTCGCCTTGTGCTCGCGGAACACGGCCTCGACGCCGTCCGCGATCTTGCCGCAGTCGGTGCCGCCGGCCTTCGTGGCCGCCGCGATCGCTTCGATGAACGTCGCCATCTTGCCCGCGTTCTCGACGTCGACCTCGTCTTTGCTCGGGCCGCCGCAGGCCACCGCCAGCGCGAAGAAAAGCGGTGGTGCGATCCTCGAGAGTCGTCGTGACAGCCGGTGCGTCAAGGTCGTCCTCCTCGGCCGCGGCGATCGCGACCTGCTCCTATCGTGACACGTCGGCGCCCGAGCGCTCACACCTCGACCATCACCTCGGCCAGCGGCTTGCGCGTCAGATCGGGCACCACCGCGCCATCGGCTGGATAGCCGACGGGGATGACGACGTAGGCGCGCTCGTTGGCCGGGCGCCCGAGCAGCTCGCGCAGGAACCCCATCGGGCTCGGCGTGTGGGTCAAGGTCGCGAGCCCGGCCAGGTGCAGCGCCGACAACAACATCCCGACCGCGATGCCGACCGACTCGTCGACGTAGTAGTGCTTGACCTTGCGCGCGGGGTCCGCGGGATCGAGGCCCCACGGCTGCGCGAACACCACGATCACCGCCGGCGCCTCGGTCAGGTGCGGCTTCTGCCAGTCGACGCCGAGCGGCGCCAGCGCGGTCAGCCACTCCTCCGACATCCGGCCGGCGTAGCTCTTCTGCTCCTCGGCCTCGGCGGCGGCGCGGAGCTTGGCCTTGACCTCCACATCGGTCACGACCACGAAGGTCCATGGCTGCTGGTGGGCCCCCGACGGCGCGCTGGCCGCGGCGCGCACCGCGTCGGCGAGGATCCCGTCCGGGATCGGCGTCGACGCGAAGTCACGCACGGTGCGGCGCGTGACCATGGCATCGGCGTACGCCCGAGCGCGGGCGGTCATCTCGTCGGGCGGCAGGCGCTCGAACCCGAGCGGCACCGGGCGATAGCTGGACATGCCGCGAGTGTGCCCGAACCCCAGCGCATCGTCGCGCGCCGCACCGCAGCGCGACGACCGCGCACCGATCAGGGGACGGGTTCCACGCCCGTCTGGGACGCCGGAAGCGGACGCCGGACGAAGAGCAGGGTCGCGACCGGGAGCACCAGCGCGATCGAGACCATCGCGAGGCCGACGAGGGCGCTGAGGTCGCCGATCGCTGCCGCCCCCTGGTCGTCGAGTCCATCGACCAGCGGGCGGTAGGTGTAGAGCGCGGCCGCGCCCGCCGCGACCCCGTACACCGTGGCCGCCACGCGATAGGTTGGCGCGAGCTGAATCAGGGCGTAGCCGGCCCAGACCTGGAGCGCTGCGATGACGACTCCGAGCCATTTCGACATCTCGCCGGGCGTGCCAAACGCGGCGCCGAGCTGCGCGATCTCAGCGCCGCCGGTCCGGGAGCCAGGGGCGCCGTAGACCCCGAGCGCGGCCGCCGCGAGATTGGTCGCCAGGGAGTAGACGCCGAGGGCGAGGAGCAACCACCCGAGCGTCGGGAGCCCGCGATCGGGTGCGTGCCCGCACAGAGGCTCGCGCATAGCGAGGGCGCGGAGCTCGCGATCCCGCGCGAAGCGGCGGATCACGGTCGGCCACACCAAGAGCATCCAGGTCAACATCGCGACGAGCGTCACGACCATCATGGTCGCCGCCGCCGGAACATCGGGCATCCCATCGACCAGCGCGATCGCGAACCCGCCGCCGGCCAGCAGCCCAGCCGGCACGCCGAAGTTGCCGTAGCGCGCGGCGGCCGCGAGCGTCGGCGCGGGATCGGCGCGGCGTGCCCCCCGGAGCCCGGCGCGGAGCTGCATCGTCGTCCGGATCGAGAGCAACCCGATCGCGAACACCATCGCGAGCTTGAGTCCCGACGCGCCTTCGTCCGGCATCTTGAGGACGCCGATCAGAATGAGCGCGTTGACCCCGATCCCGGCCGCACTGAGGACGAGCATCAGGATCGACGCCCCATCGAGGCCGCCATCGGCCGGGGTCGGCCCGTCCGCGCCGAGGCGCTCGACCATGGGCCGAGCGACCAACCACAGCGCGATCGGCCAGCTCGTGAGGACCAACACGACCGCGCCGATCCACCGGATACCAGCCTCGTTCATGACGAGCGCCGTGACGACCACCCCGAGTTGCACCGCGACCGCGGTCAGGTAGGTCTGCTGCGCAGCCGCCGGTGGGCGGCCGCCGCCGTACAGCAGGTGCGCACCGAGGCGGCTGTGGGCGACCGAGCGGTTGAGGCTCGTCAGCAATACGAGTGACGACCAAAGCACGAACTGGGCTTGGCTGTCATCCATCTCACCGCGACGGCCGAGCAGCGCGACGGCGATGAACGCGAGGTATCCACCCGCGATCGCCGACATCACTCCCCCGATGAGCTGCATGATCAACCCCAGTCCCGACAGTCCGCCACTCGACACCCGCTCTCCAACATCGTTTTCGTTCACCGCGACCTCCTATCGCCTGTTCATACACTCAATCAGCCAGGCTGTCACCAGACTCGACACGTTTCTTCGGCACTGGCAGCGCTCGACACCGCCTGTCCTCGCGGCGCGCGTCGGCGTCACCGTCCTGGGCGCTGCCCGCCACGCCAGCCCGGTCAACGCCCGCGGCGCGGTCCCCCGCGACCGCCGCGGCGATCGAGGGGCGGTCCGCCGACGCCGCCGGGCTGGCCGAAGGGGATGGGCTTGGGCTTGGGCTTGGCGGTCGGCGCCGACGGACGGGCGGCCGCGGGACGTGGGCTCTCGGGGCGCGGCGCGGCCGGCGCCACGCGCGGCGCCGGCGCCGGGACCGCGGCGCGCGGCTCGTCGGGGGTCAGGCCAGCGACCTCCGCCTCGGTCAGGTTGCGCCAGCGCCCGACCTTCAGGTGGCCGAGCTCGATGTGCATGATGCGGATGCGCTTGAGCCCGACGACCTGGTAGCCGAGCACCTCGCACATCTTGCGGATCTGCCGGTTGAGCCCCTGGGTCAGGACGATGTGAAACACCCGCGCGCCGATCGACCAGATCTTGCACGGCCGCGTCAAGCCGGCGTCGATGCGCACGCCGCGCGCCATGTGCGCCAGGAACTCGTCGGTCAGGTTGCGATCGACCGCGACCACGTACTCCTTCTCGTGGGCGTGCTCGACCCGCAGCACCTCGTTGACGATGTCGCCGTCGTTGGTGAGCAGGATCAGCCCCTCGGACTCCTTGTCGAGGCGGCCGATCGGGAACACCCGCTCGGGGTGGTCGACAAAGTCGACGATGTTTCCCTCGACGGCGCGCTCGGTGGTGCACACGATGCCGACCGGCTTGTGCAGCGCGATGTAGACCGGCCGCGGCTTGTCAGCGGCGGTGAGGACCCGGCCGTCGACCGCGACCACGTCGCCGGGGGCGACCACCGTGCCCAGGCCGGCCGGCGCGCCGTTGACCGTGACCTTGCCGTCCGCGATCAGCGCGTCGGCCTCGCGGCGCGAGCAGGTGCCGGTCTCGCTGATGAACTTGTTGAGCCGCACCGCGCGAACCTACTCGATCGCGACCGTGATGGGAGGCACGCGCCCTTTACCGGCGGCCCCGGTCGTCCGACCATCGGGGCGATGCGCATCTCCCTCCTCGCCGCCGCCCTGGCGGTCCTCGCCTGCGGCGGCACCCAGGGCCCGACCGGCCCCAACCCCGATCCCATCGATCCGGCGTTCCAGGTCCACCTGGTGCCGGCCGCCGGCGTCAGCGGCGATCAGATCGTGAACTTCGCGATCCCGCTGCCGCCCGCCTTCCTCACCGATCCGTCGCAGGTCCGGATCGCCCACGCCGGGACCGACCTGGCCGCGGCCCGGGTGCCGCTGGCCCGTCACGCCGACGGCTCGCTGGCCGCGGTGCAGATCCAGGTCGAGGTCGCGATCAGCGGGGAGACCGATCTCGACGTCGAGGTCGGCGTCGACGGCGGCGGCGATCGCGCGCCGGTGCCGGTGGCCGACACCCTGACCGGCGCCGACGAGACGCCGCGGGTGTGGGCGCTCCTGCCCGCGACCTGGCTGGCCGGCAGCGGCGCGTTCGGGCCCCTGGTGCCCCAGGCCGCGGTCACCGGCACGCCGCTCGATGCCTGGGCCGGCGTGTGCGACTACGATCGCTGGGACACCGACGCGTTCCTCGCCGGCTCGGCGTCGCGCGAGGTCTGGCTGTTCGATCGCGTGACCGCGATGTACCGCGGCTACGCGATCACCGGCGCGCGCGGGCCCCTCGAGAGCGCCTATCGCGAGGCCGGGCTGTACCGCCGCGGCCTGACCGGCGACGAGAGCGAGACCCGGATCGGCGTGCCGGGCGCGGCCGACGATCTCAAGTACCACTACAGCCAGGGCCTGGCCTTCCACTACCTCACCACCGGCGACGTCCGTTACCGCGAGGCCGCCGAGGACGTCGCCCTGCGCGCCCACGTCTTGTGGACCGACCCGGCCTACGGCGGCGGCGACGACTTCTGGACCGAGCGCCACGCCGGCTTCGCGCTCCTGGCCTACGAGTACGCCGCCCTGGTGTCCGACGATCGCGGCGCGCTCTTCGCCGGCTGGGCCGCGACCGCGGTCGACGCCTACCTGACGGGGCAAGACAGCTTCCCGGCGAGCTGGACCGATCGCGACGCCCGCTGCTTCGCGCACTCGGCGACCGCCCACGGCGAGAGCTACGGCTACGTCGGGTGCAGCCCGTGGATGAGCGCGATCCTGGCCGACGGCCTCGAGGCCCACGCCCGTCGGGTCGGCGGCGCGCGCGCCGATCGAGCGCGGGCCGGCCTGGTCAAGCTCGGCCGCATCATCGCCCGCGACGGTCGCGACCCGACCGGCCGTCCGTACTACTGGATGGGCCTGGGTCGAGCCGGCGAGGCCGACGAGTTCGACGAGCACTGGGGCGAGTCGGCGTACCTGGTCGCGATGGCCTGGTTCTACGCCGGCCGCGACGACGCCGAGCTGCGGACCGCCGCCGACGAGCTCTTGACCGGGCTGCGCGAGCGCGGCGAGGCCGGCCAGGTGCGCAGCTTCAACTGGCAGTGCCGGGCCGCGGTCCAGGCCCCGGCCTACCTGAGGTGATCGCCGACGAGCGACCGCCGCCGCGCCCACCGCCGCGCTGGGCCCGACGCTTCACGCTCTTCGCCGGCGCGCTGGCGATCGCGCTCCTGGCCTTCACGGTCCACCAGGTCGGCCCGGCGACCTTGGCCCGCGAGCTCGGCGCGATCGGCTGGTGGTTCGCGGCGCTCATCGCGATCGAGATCGTCGCCGCGCTGTGCGACGCGCTGGCGATCAGCGGCTTCCTCGGGCCGACGCCGCCGCGGTCGTCGTTCCGCCGCGTGCTCCAGGCCCAGGTCATCGGCCGCGCGATCAACCTGGTCACGCCGCTGGCGTCGGTCGGCGAGGCCACCAAGGCGACGCTGCTCATGCGCGACACCGCGAGCAGCCGCGCCGCCGCGGCGATCGGCCGCTTCGGGTTGGCCTACGTCGTCATCAACCTCGGCCTGGTGACGATCGGCGCGCCGATCTGCGCCGCGACCCTCGATCTACCGACGTGGATGACGCGGACGTTGTGGGTCGGCACCGGGCTGGCGATCGTCTTGGTGATCGGCGCCACCACGTGGGTCCAGGCCGGCCTCCTGGCGTCGGCGGTCGGCGCCCTGGCCCGCCTGCGGCTGATCTCGGCCGAGCGCGCCGCCGGCTGGCGCGACCGCGGGGCGCGCTTCGACGAGGAGCTGCGCGGCGGCGGCGGCCTGCGCGGCTGGTGGCCGGCGCTGTTCGCCGCGATCTCGAAGCTCTTGCAGTGGCTGGCGGCGTGGATCGTGCTCTACGCCAACGGCGCGGCGCCGCCCCTCGACGTGATGGCGGCCCTGGCCACCGCCGGCACGGTGGTCAACATCGTCGCCAACATCGTGCCGCTCGGCCTGGGCGTCGCCGAGGGCGGGACCGCGGCGCTCATGGCCGCCCTCGGTCAACCCGCCAGCCTGGGGGTCACGATCGCCCTGGCCCGGCGCGCGGTCCACCTGGTCTACGCCGGCTTCGGCCTGACCTTGCTCGTCACCGTCGAGGCCACGCCGTGGCGCAAGCGATCGTGATGGCCGCTGGCGAGATTGGCGGTAACGTGCGGCCATGCGCCGCCTCGCCGCCCTCGCCCTCGCCCTGACCCTCGCCGCCTGCGGAGGCGACGACGGCGACGACGCGCCGCGCCCGGTCGACTTCGGCGGCGACCGCCCGGTTGGCCTCCAGGTCCCGACCGACTTCGATCCCGGCCGCGAGTACCCGCTGCTCATCGTCCTCCACGGCTACGGCGCCAGCGGCGGCATCCAGCAGGGCTACTTTCGGCTGGGCGACGCCGCCACCGCGCGCCAGCGCCTGATCCTCGCGCCCGAGGGCACGCTCGATCCGGGCGGGCGCCAGTTCTGGAACGCCGGGCCGACCTGCTGCGATTTCGGCGGCGTCGGTGTCGACGATGTCGGCTACCTGGGCGGCCTGATCGACGACGTCCGCGCCGCCTACCCGGTCGCGCGGGTGGAGCTTATCGGCCACTCCAACGGCGCGTTCATGGCCTACCGCCTGGCGTGCGAGCGCGCCGACGTCGTCGCCGCGATCGCCGGGCTGGCCGGCCACGCCACCACGCTGCCCTGTACCCCGAGCGCGCCGGTCAGCGTGCTGCACCTCCACGGCGACGCCGACGAGACCGTGCCCTACGAGACCGGGACCTTTAACGGCGTGACCTCGCCGGGTGCGGTCGACAGCATCACCGGCTGGGCCACCCGCAACGGCTGCACCGGCGCCCTGGCCGCGAGCGGGATGAAGAACGTCGACGGCGGTCAGCCCGGCGCCGAGGCGATCGCGACCGCGGCCGGCGGCTGCCCGACCGGCGGCGCCGCCGAGCTGTGGACGATCCCCGGCGGCACCCACATCCCGCCGATCGACCCCGGCTTCCCCGAGCTGGTGCTGGGCTGGTTCGACGCCAACGCCCGGCCCTGATTCACGGCGCGCAGGCCGCGCCCCAGCGGGTGCAGCGACCGTCGCTCCACTGCTCGCAGGTGCGGTGTTGACCGTCGCGCGGATCGAACGCGCAGCCGCCGGCCGGCGTGCAGCTCGCGCCGAAGCTGGCGCACGCGCCCTCGCTGGGCTGGGCGCACGCGCGGTACCGCTGGCTGGCCGGATCGAACATGCAGCCGTCGGCCGGCGCGCACCGCGGCCCGAAGTGAAAGCACGCGCCCGCGCCCGACGCGGTGCAGACCTGATAGGTGCCGCCGGTGACGGTGCCGGCGTGGAAGACGCAGCTCGGCGCCGGGCAGCTCGTCGGGGTCGCGCCGCGCACCGGCGGCGTCGGATCGCGATCGCCGCCGCCACCGCCGTCGGGCGGCGGTCGGGTCGGGCCGCCGGAGCCGCTGCCACCGCCACCGCCGGTTGGGCCTCCACTCACGCCTCCGCCCGCGGTCGGTGCGCGCGGCGTCGCCGACGGACAGCCGAGGAGCGCGATCAGGGCGAGCGCGAACGCGCGAGGCATCGGCTCGAAGCTACCGCGGTGGTCTCGGCGGCGCCAGCCGTGGCCGCCGCGCCAGCCCGCGCCGGGGCTCGGGCGCGAGGGCCCCCCCGGGGCGATGGAGCGCGGTAGGCTACCGTGGTGACGTGCGCAACCGTAGCCGTCGTCGGTGAATCGCCTGGCGAGCCGGACGTGGTGGAGCAAGGGCCACTCGACCTCGTGGCGGCCTCTGCGGCGCTGCGCACGTGGGCTACGGTCTCGATCGAGCGAGGCACCCAGGCGGTCCGCGAGCAGCAGGAGCGGCTGCGCGACGCCGGTGTGGTCGATGTCGAGGGACGCCGTGTTGTGGACCTTCCATCGACCTCGTGCATGTCTACGGCACCTGTTCACACCTCGTCGCAGCGCGAGCCGATGAGGGCGGCGCCCCTCGCCGATTTGCGCTCGAACGAAACTTCCTGTCGTACGGGTACGACGCGGAGGATCGGTTCTTCGCGCGTCCGGTAAACGGGTTCGGCGGCGTGACCGCGGCGGCGACCCGCTGAAGCCCGACTCATCCGTCGTCCCGGCTACGCGTCCTCTTCGTCGCGGGGCCGTCGAGATCGTAGCGCTGCGTGATCTCGTTGATGAACTGCTCCTCCTGCGCAGCGATCGCACTGAGGCGGGCATTGATGAAGCCATCCCAGTTCCCGGCGCGCGCAAGATCCATGGCGCCATCGGGAATCAGCTGCGCCGCAGCTTCCTGTGGCGTCACCTGGCCACCCAACACGCGCTGCCTGAGGTGCGGAGAATCGTCGGGCGCGCACAGGAACCGATTCCCCGGACTCGACGAGGTCTCTCTAGACAACATTCGACGTGGAACGAGCGCGACCATCGCGTTCCTGCCGAACTTGGCGAGCATCTCGAACGGGTCCGCCGCCGATGGATCAGCTCCCTGGATGTTGCGCGCGAGCATCAGCGCGATCGCCTTGACGCGAACGGCACGAAAGTCCGCGCTCGCAGGCACCGGGCGCACGCGGAACTTCGAGGCCCCGGACCACCGGATATTCCCGTGTTTCACGGCGGCACGGAGATCGCGGATCGCGACGCCGATCCGGTACCCGCTCAGGCCGGCGAACATCTCGCCGTAAGTGGTGATCCAAAACCAATCGGCCAGGATCTGGCGCACGTCCTTCTTCCTCTGCGCGGTGCGGATCGCATCCGCCATGAGGATGGCTTGGTGCGAGTAGGGGACCAGGCTCCAGCCGTGAACACCGCACTCCTCGCGCAGGAGCTCAGCGACCTGCGCGACGTGGTCGAACGCTCGCTCGAGCGCTGCCGGTTCGCCTTTGAGCAGATCGCTGACCTGCTCCACGGACTCCTCGTAGAGGTCGAGATCGGCCTCGGCCTTGACGACCTTCAGGATGTCCTCGAACTCGATGTCGCCCCAGCCGAGTGGCTGCAGCAGCTCGCCGCGCAGCGACTCGATCCGTTCGCGGAGTTCGAAGGTCGGCGACCACGTAAGCGCGTGGATCATGTCCGCCTCCCCCATCCGCACGCCTTGGCTGTTCAGCAAGTTGAACGTGCGCGCCGCCACGTCGAACTCGTCGCTGACGATCGGGATCACCGGCACCTTGTACTCGCGGAACGCCTTGGCCAGCTCGTCCGAGCGTTCGACCCACGTATCCGCATGCGGCCCCTTGAGCTTCCGTTGGAACTTGAGCAGGGAGAGGCTATCCGGCAAGGCGCGAACGGGCACGACCTGTGGCTGTGACTCTGGGTCGTAGGACTCAACGAACGCCTGGTCCTCCAGATCATAGCCGATCGGGGGCCGGGCTGCCTCTTCGCCGCGGTTCCCAAAGCCACGCAGCGCAGCGAACATCGTGCTGAGACGCTGCAAGCCATCGAGCAGGTACTCGCGTGGCTGACCGTCGGCGGGTTTGGGGAGCTTGTGACCGGCCAGCTCCGTCTCCCACCGGATGCGATCCTTTGACGTCCGCCACACCATGATAGCGCCCATCGGGATCCCGTCCTTGACGCTACGCAGTAGCTCTGCCTGACGATCCCACTCCCACACGAGCGGTCGCTGGAACCTCGGGATCAACAGCTTCCCTTCGCCAATCGAGTCGATCAGCTGGTACAGGTACTGGATGATCGGTTCGGAGGTCTGGGCTGGTCCGCGCATCGTTCACCGCATCCGCGCAATCAGATCGAGGACGACTGGGCGCAGTTCGTCCCAGCCGGTGTCACGGCGGAGATCCGCCTCGGTGACCACGCCCTGCTGATACAGGTCTCCGATGTCCGAGCCGAATCCGGCGTCAAGCGTCCGCCGAGAGTCGTCGGGCACGTCGTCATATAGCGTCCCTGGCGAGTCTGCCGAGTTCGCGATCCTCGCCACATCGCCCGCAAACCCTTCCTTCATGTTGTAGTAGTGGCGCTGGTCTTCGCTGAGGTCCACAAACGCGCGAACCTTCGCCAAGCGCTCTTCGCGGACGCGCCGGTTCGCCTGATTCGCTGCCCAGGCCATCAACGCGGGACGAGGCAGGTAGCTCTCCATGTAGCGGCGACCGAGTTGGTAGTGCGCAACCCGGGCTGACGCGATCCGAAGCCGCTCGGCGTCCCGGCTCGGTTGACCAGGTTGCATGGCGTCGCTGTCGAACATGAGCCAGAGGCGATGCCGAGTTGCCGGACTCGCGGCGTCCTGCGTGACTCGCCTTGTCATCGACCCAAGGCCGCCGCCGTGGTCGATCCTGATGAACCCCAGCGCTGCGCGACGATCGAAGAAGCGCCGCTCCTCGTCGGTCATCATGCGGGCGAGGAAGCCGCGATCTGAGACCTGGTCCTCGAGCAGCACGACCAACGGCCGCTCCAAGAACTGACGGGCATCGTTGAGGTGCAGCCTGATGGGGCTGTCCTCGAAGTCCGATGCACTCGCGCACGTTACCTCGACGACCGTGTGCGAAGGCTCCAGAACCTCGGCCTGCGCGCTGACTTCGAGCGCGACACGGATCTCCTCACGAAGCCCCTCTGCCTGCTGCGACACCCACGCCTCCACGTGAGGATGGCTTTCGTCGAACTCGACTCGGTGGCGATCGTCGATCGCGTGGCTGATCAATGTGACGAGCAATGCGTTCTGAACTGGCGGAGCGAAGACGTCCGGACGCAAGACGACCTTCACGCGATGCCCTTCTGCTTGCGGATCTTGAGCAGCTCCCGCGCTTGGACGAGATCTTCGGAGAACACTCCGGGTGGCCAGCCGGCGCCCTGAGGACGCGCCGCGTCATCGAACACGATCGTGTCGACGACGCTCCCGGTATGGAGAGTCTTGACCCAGTGCACGATCACCTTGTCAGGCGCCAGCTCACCTTTTGCGATCGCGATCTGTACGCGAAGGAGGAAGTTCTCCGAATGGGTCTCGATCACGCATTGCGGTCCGTCTTCGGCACTCGCGAGGTCGCAGAAGAACTTGGCGAGGGCGGCGTGCGCCGCCGGGTGCAAGTGAAGCTCCGGGTGTTCGACGGCCAGCACCGAATCGGTAGCGAGCCGTCCGAGCTTCGCAAGTGCGCCGAGAACGACCACGGGGAGGAGCTGTGCCATACCCTCGCCCGTATCGACCACGGGCACCTCGACCGGCGGAGTTGCGTTCCCCGCAGTAATCACCAAGGAGTATTGCTCCTCACCCGCCATCGCGTACCGTTTCACCGCGATCTGGTGGTTCGTGATCTTCGCGAACGCCGCCGACACCGCGTCCACGAGCGCACCATCCACGATCGCATCGTGGGCGAGGTAGTCCCCGGCGTTGAGGCCGTCGGGTGCGAGCCGCGTCGGAGGCACACCGAAGCGTGCGAGTCGCGGCGGCACCGCTCGGAGCGAAGCGAGCCAGTGGACGCGATCGCGCAGCCCGTGGAAGGCATCAGCGGCGACATCAACGATCGCTTGCGCTTGGTCGAGCGTCCCCGTGCGAGGCACGGGCGCGATGCCGCGGAACGGGATCGGCAACGTGCCGATCGTCGCTCCGTCATGAGTCACTTCGTACTCGCGGGCCCGGGCGCCCAGCGAGGCCGGGTCGGCGTTCCAGACTGCTTCGACCCGACCATCCGGCGTCTGGATCGCGAGATCCTCGACGACCTGAAGCTGCCGCTCGGGGACATCGCGCACGCTGGTCTCGATCGTGAGTGGCCCGCGCGAGTCACGCCACTCCAGCCCGACCCTCATCGTTGGCGACGTGGTGTGCCGCGAGAGGACATCGCGGAACGACGCGCCGCGCGCGGCTGGTGAGTCAAACGCGAGCGGCGCTAGCTGTTCCCCCGACGATGCCGCGGCGATGGGGAGGAACCGTAGGAGCGCGCTCTTGCCCCCGCTATTGTAGCCGAAGAACAACGTGAGCGCGCGGAGCTCCAGCCGCGTCGGTTGGGCGAACGCGCGGTAGTTCTCGACCGAGAACCGAGTTAGCCGCATTGGTGGACCTTACCCGCTTCAGTGTGAGCCATCAACGTCACCGAGTCTTCGACGGTTCCGACGAGAGCCGAATGCGAGCGAGGCAGCGGGCGAGCCGGTGGCTGACCACGAGCTCGCGCACGTAGGAACCGAGACGAAGAGCGGCCGCCTACGCGGGGGGGGGCGTAGGCGTCGAGGTCGTCGGGCGGGTCAAGGGCGCCGGGCCAGCGGGGGACCTGGGGCGGGGCGCGGGCGCGGGCGACCGTGGGCGGCTCGGTGGGGCCGCCGCGCCAGCCCGCGCCGGGGCTCAACTCGACGACACCCACCCCGGCCCCGACTCGCGGTAGGGTCGCGCCATGCGCGCGCTCGTGCTTGCGTCCGTGATCGTCCCGCTGCTCGCCGCCGGCTGTGGCGACAGCGACCCACCGAAGCTGCCCATGGCCGACACCGCGAACCCGCTCGGCGGCAGCCACCGGATGGAGCCGTGGCCGTCGTCGGCCTACGAGATCGCCGACCCGTCGACCGAGACCGGGGTCCGCCTCGACATCCCGGCCGGCGGCCTGGTCGCCAACGCCAACGGCGACGAGATCGATCCCGCGCCGTGGAACCGCGCCGACGGCTTCTCGGCCGCGGCCGCGATCGTGACGGTGTTCGCCGGCGGCGTCGACGGCAGCACCCTGGTCGGCCACGGCGACTTCGCCGCCAGCCTGACCGACGGCAGCCCGACCGCGCTGATCGATCTGACCACCGGCACCCGAGTCGCGCACTTCGCCGAGCTCGACGTGCCGAGCGCCGCGACCCCCGACAGCCAAGCGCTGTATCTGCGCCCGGCCGCCCGGCTCACCGCCGGCCACCGCTACGCCGCGGTGATCCGCAAGAGCCTGAAGAGCAAGGGCGGCGGCGAGCTGCCGGTGCCGCCCGGCTTCACCGCGCTCCTGGCCGACGACGACGTCGACCATCCGCTGTACCAGCGGGTGCGGGCCCGCTTCCCCGAGGTCCGCGCCGGCCTGGCCGCGGTCGGCATCCCCGAGAGCGACGTGGTCGTGGCCTGGGACTTCACCGTCGCCTCCGACACCTTCGTCCGTCGGCTCGCGACCTCGGCCCGCGATCAGGTCGCGGCCCGCCTCGCCACCACGCGCCAGACCTGGACCATCACCGACGACGTCGCGGTCGACGATCAGATCCGCCGCCGCATCGATGGCACCTTGACCGCGCCGCTGTTCCTCACCCAGGACGGCGCGTACCAGCCCGGCACCCAGCTCGCCCTCGACGCCACCGGTCTGCCCGAGTACCAGAAGATGTACTCGATCCCGTTTACCGCGGTGATCCCGACCTGCGCGTACACCGCGAATGCGCCGGTCGGCATCATGATGTATGGCCACGGCCTGAACGGCACCGGGACCCAGGCCGCCAGCGGTGCGATCCGGGCCACCGCGGCCGCCGCCTGCGTGGTCTCGGTCGGCACTGACATGCGCGGCATGAGCTCGCCGGACTTCCCCAACATCGCCCGCACCCTGGGCAACCTGAACTACGGCGCCGAGATCTTCGAGACGCTGATCCAGGGCCTGGCCAACCACCTCGCCCTCGAGCGCGCCATGGAGACCATCCTGTCCGAGGAGGTCTTCCTGTGCCGCCCCGAGGACGCCACCGCCACCGGCTGCACCGCCGGCGCGCGCCTCACCGATCCGACCAAGCTCTACTACTACGGCCTGTCCCAGGGCCACATCTTCGGCACCACCGTGGTCGCGTACACGTCGAAGATCACCCGCGGCGTCCTCGGCGTCGGCGGCGGCAACTACTCGACCATGCTCGAGCGCTCGAGCGACTGGCCGACCTACAAGGCGGTGCTGTCGGGCACGTTCCCCGATCCCTTCGACGTGGTCCTGGCGATCAACCTGTTCCAGCAGCGCTGGGACTTCACCGAGACCTCGGGCGTGGCCAATAACGCCCTCGCCGCCACGACCAACACCCCGGCCAAGCAGTTCCTCCTGCACATGGCGATCGGCGACGACGAGGTGCCCAACCTGGCCACCGAGTGGCAGGCCCGCACCATGGGCATCCCGGTCCTGGCCCCGGCCTCGGTCTACACGCCCTACGGCATGACCGCGGCGACCGGTCCGCTGGCCGCCGGCGCCAGCGCGATGGTGATCATGGACGGCGGCGCCCCGCCGGTGCCAGTCACCAACGAGCCGTCGCCCGACACCGGCATGCACAACCTCACGCGCAACATGGCGGCGAGCAAGCGGCAGATCAAGCGGTTCTTCGAGACCGGCGAGATCGTCAACGAGTGCGCCGGCGCGTGCCTGTGCGCCGCCGGCGCCTGCGACTGAGGGGGCGGAGGCCACGCGCCGCGGCCGTCCCGGCGGTTGTCACGTCGGTGTAACTGCCATCCCGCCGGCGGCCGGGCGATACTGGCGGCATGTTGCGCATGAGCTTGGTCTTGCTCCTCACCCTGACGGCGGCGGCGTGTACCGGCGACGACGGCGGCTCGACCCCGATCGACGCCGCGCCGGGGCAGGACGCCCCGGTGTGCGTCCTGCCGTCGACGACGATCACCTGCACCGACGACACCGTGTGCCAGGCGAGCTGCGGCCAGGCCTACTGCTACCTGTTCAACCAGGTCGGCATGGTGTGCACCCAGCCGTGCACCGGGGTCGGCGACTGCCCGACCGGCTGGTCGTGCAACAACATGGGCCGCTGCCGGCCGCCGGGGTGAAGCCAGCCGACGACGCATGGCGTAGGCTGACGCGGTGACGCCGACCGTCCGCCTCTACCATCACGAGCCCGCCCGCCGCTTCACCGCGACCGTGATCGGCCACGGCCGCCTGGGTGATCGCACGACCGCGGTCCTCGATCGCACCGGCCTGTACCCCGAGGCCGGCGGTCAGCTCGCGGACCGCGGCACGCTCTGCGTCGCCGACGACGCCTTGCCGGTGCTCGACGTCCAGGTCGACGACGCCGGCGTGGTCCACCACGTCGTCGACGGACCGCTGCCGGCGATCGGCGCCACCGTCGCCGGCGAGGTCGCGTGGCCGCGGCGCCGCTTGCACATGGCGCTGCACACCGGCCAGCACCTCTTGTCGCGCGCGCTGATCGAGGCCGCGGGCGCGCCCACAGTGTCGGCCCGCCTCGGCGCCGAGGCCACGATCGACGTCACCCGCGACGCGATCCCCGAGCGCGAGCTGGCCGCGGCCGAGGCCCTGGCCAACCAGATCATCGACGACGACGTCGACGTGCGCGCCTGGTTCCCGGAGCCCGACGAGCTGGCCGCGCTGCCGCTGCGCCGCGAGCCCAAGGTCGAGCGCGAGATCCGCGTGGTGGCGATCGGCGACTTCGACGTGTCGCCGTGCGGCGGCACCCACTGCACGCGGACCGGCCAGCTCGGCGCGATCCGGATCGTCGCGACCGAGCGCTACAAGGGCATGACCCGCGTGACCTTCGCGGCCGGGGCGCGGACCCGCGAGCTCTTGGGCAGCCAGGCCACCGCCCTCGGCGAGGTGGCGCGGGCGCTGTCGTGTGGGCCCCTCGACGTGCCGGCGGTGGTCGACAAGCTGCGGCGCTCGCTGACCGAGGCCCGCGCCGACGCCGTCGCCGTGCGCGAGCGCCTGGCCCTTGCCTTGGCCGCGGTCCACGCGCCGGTCGCCGGGCCGGGCCGGGTCGCGCTCACCGTCGACGAGGTCGCGCTCTTGCGACCGCTGGCCGCCGCCCTCGGACGCCGCGGGCGCGATGCGCTCCTCGCCGCCGCCACCGCCGACGGCTGGCAGGTGCTCCTGGCCCGCGCCGACGGCTCGGCCCTCGACTGCGGCGCGCTGTGGAAGCGCCTGGCCGCGGCGGCCGGCGGACGCGGCGGTGGCAAGCCGACCCACGCCGAGGGCCGGCTCCCGGCCGGCCTCGACTGGACCGCGGCGCTGACCGCCGCCCTCGGTGAGGCCGGATGACCTCGCCCGCGCCGCCGCAGCCGATCGTCCTCTACGACGGCACCTGCGGGCTGTGCCATCGCTCGGTGCGCTGGCTCCTGCGCCGCGATCGCGGTCGGCTGTGGTACGCGCCGCTCCAGGGCGAGACCGCGGCCGCCCTGCGCGCGCGCTTGCCGATCCCCACCGACCTGGCGTCGGTGGTGCTGGTCGACGGCGATCGCGTCCACCTGCGCAGCAAGGTCTTCCTCCACGCCGCGCGCCACCTGACCCGCCCGTGGCGCTGGGCCTACGCGCTGCGCTGGCTCCCCGCGTGGCCCCTCGACCTCGGCTACCGGCTGGTCGCCCGCGTGCGCTACCGGCTGTTCGGCCGCTACGACACCTGCCAGCGCCCGACCGCCGACGAGCGCGCCCAGCTCTTGCCGTAGCGCCGCGCTCAGCGCGCGACCGCGGCGGCGGTCGTGACGCCCTCGCCGCGCAGCGCCCGGGCCCGCTCGATCATCGCGACCAGCTCGCGCCGCGCCGGATCGCCGCCGGCGTTGGCGCGCGCGACCGCGGCGATCTCGGCCAGCGACCAGCGCGCCGCGTCCTCGCCACCGCGCAGGACGTCGGCGAACGCCGCCACCGCCACCGCGAACCGCAGATCGGCCGGCGCGGTGTCGAAGCGATCGGCCGGGCCGCCCTTCATCGCGAAGCTCGCCTCGGTGGCGGCCGACGCCGGGCCCGCCTCGGGCCGCTTGTGCCGGACCTGCACCCGCCCGAGCGGCGTGGCCGGCGTGGCCGCGGCGGTGAGCTGCACCTCGTAGAGCGCGGTCACCTGGTGGCCGGCGCCGACCTCGCCGGCGTCGACCGCGTCGACCCGGAAGTCGTCGTCCGCGATCGCGCGGTTCTCGTAGCCGAGCAGGCGGTAGCGCGCGACCACCGCCGGATCGAACTCGACCTGGAGCTTCACGTCGCGCGCCACCAGCTCCACCATCGCCACCAGATCGGTGGTGAACAGCCGGGTCGCCGCAGCCGCGCTGTCGACGTAGAAGTTGTTGCCGTCGCCGCGATCGCCGAGCTGCTCCATCAGGTCGGCGCGGTAGTTGCCCATGCCGAAGCCGATGGTCGAGAGCGTGATCCCAGCCCGACGACCGTCATCGATGATCGCCAGCATCTCGTCGAGCGACGTCGGACCGACGTTGGCGTCGCCGTCGGACAGGACCACCACGCGACTGCCGACGCCGGGCCGGCGCGCCGCCATCGCCTGCTGGTACGCCAGGGCCAACCCCGAGCCCATCGCGGTCGAGCCGTCGGCGCGCAGCCGCTTGATCGCCGACGCGATGCGCGCGCGCTCGCGCCCCGAGGTCGGCGGCAGCACGACCTCGGTCCACCCGGCGTAGGTCACGAGCGCGATCGTGTCGTCGGCACGGAGCTCGCCGACCATCGCGGTCAGCGCGGCGCGCGCGAGCCCGAGCTTGTCGGGCGAGTCCATCGAGCCCGACACGTCGACCAGGAACACCAGGTTCATCGGCGCCCGAGTCGCCGCGGTCTTGCCGGCGGTCGCGACCCCGACCCGCACGATGTGATGGCGCGCCACCAGGGGCGATGGCGCGGCGTCCATCACCACCGCGAAGGGCTGCCCAGGGGCCGGCGCCGGGAAGCGGTAGCGGAACGCGTTCACGAACTCCTCGACGCGGACCGCGGCCCGGGGCGGCAGGTTGCCGCCGTCGAGGGACCGGCGCGTATAGGTGTACGACGCGGTGTCGACGTCGGCGGCGAAGGTCGAGCGCGGGTCGAGCGCGGTCTCGACCCACGGGTTGGGCGCATAGACCGCGTGGCTATCCCCATCCGGCGTCGGCGCCGCACCCCCGACGTCGGTGGCGACCGCTGGCGTGGGAGCGACCGCGACCGGAGCGACCACCGTCGGCGCCACGGTCGGCGACGGCGCGGTCGGCGGCGGCGCCGACGCCGTGGACTCCGCGGCGACCGCGACCGGGGGCGGCAAGGGCAGCGGGCCGGCGATCCGTTGGACCGAGCGACCAGGGGCGTGGCGGCCGGCGCAAGCCGACACGAGGACAGACGTAGCCAGAACCAGAGCGCGGGCGCGCATGGAGGAACCTCCGACGAGGGGTGGGCCACGCGCGGGCGCGCGTGGGGCGGGCGCAGCGAGCGCCGCAGCCGTCGCCGAAGAAACGCCACACCCCGGCGCCGCTTACACGGCCGCCGCGCCGCTGCGCTACAGGTTGTGGCCGAGCTTGATCGAGCTGGCGTGAGCGCTGGCTGCCGCCGCGCCTCGCGCCGCCGCCACCGCCGCCGCGACCATCGCGTCCTGCTCGGCCGGGATCTTCCACCGCGCCTGGATCTCCGGCGCCAGGGTGTCGATCGGATCGTAGTACAGGAAGTAGCCCGGCTTCACCGACGGCGCGGCGTACACCGAGATGCCGGAGTCGCGGTCGTAGTGCTCGAAGCTGTGGACCACGCGCTTGCCGCCGCCGCCCGGCGCGTCGCACACGAAGGTCGGGGTGTGGAAGCCCGCCGTCGAGCCGCGCACGCACTTCTCGAGATCGACCGCGGTCTGCACCGTGGTCCGCAGGTCCTCGACGCCCTTCACCAGATCGTGGACGTAGACGTAGTACGGGTGGACGTTGCAGTAGCCCAGGCGCTTGACCAGGAGCTGCATGGTCGCGATGGTGTCGTTGACCCCGCGCTGCAAGACCGCCTGGTTGCGCACGATCACGCCGCGCTCGAACAGCCGGTTGAGGCCGCGCCGGGTGATCGCGGTCAGCTCGCGCGGGTGGTTGAAGTGGGTGTGCAGCACCACCTCTTTGTGGAGCTTGCGGCCGCGCTCGACGATCGCGGTCAGCGCGTCGACCCACTCGTCGTCGGTGATGAGCTTCATCGGCATCACCGCCGGCCCCTTGGTCGCGAAGCGGATGCGCCGGACGTTGTCGCAGTCGAGCAGCGCGTTGCCGATCAGCGTGATCTGCCGGGCCTTGAGCTGATAGCTGTCGCCGCCCGACACCACGATGTCCTCGAGCTCGGGCCGGCTCTTGATATAGGTGAAGGCCCTGGCCCAGCGATCCTCCGTCGCCTTGAGCGAGACCTTCTCGACCTCGTCGGTGTCGACCCCGACCGCGTAGCTGCGGGTGCAGAACCGGCAGTACACCGGGCAGGTGTCGAGGGCCAAAAACAGCGCCTTGTCGGGATAGCGGTGGGTCAGCCCCGGCACCGGCGCGTCGGCCTGCTCGTGCAGCGAGTCGAGGGTCAGCTTGGGGTGATCGGGCAGGAGCCGCGACGCCACCGGCACGAACTGCCGGCGCAGCGGATCGCCGTAGGGATCATCCCAGTCGATCAGCGACAGGAGGTACGGCGAGACCCGGAGCGACATCGGCGCCCGGCGGAAGCCCTCGGCGACGTCGTCGATGAAGCTCTGCGGCACCAGGTCCTGGACCGCGGCCAGGAGCTTGGCCGGGTTGGTGATCGAGCTCTTGGCCTGCCACTGGTGATCGAGGAAGGTCGCGGCGTCGATCCCGCGGTAGGCCGGGATGCGTTGCCAGAACTCACCGTCCTGCAGGTCCTTGTAGGCGAGCGAGGACGGATCGACGGCCGGCTTCAGGTGGACGATGGCATCATCGGCAGGCGCGCGGCCGATGGTCTTGAGCGTATCCATGGGGGCTCCGAGGTCGCGAGGCGGTGGCGTGCGGTCGTGAGATCAGGGTCTCACGCCCGGACGTCAGGCATGTGCGGGACCGAGCCGTTGCAGTACCACATGGCGCGCGCATCATATGCGGCCTTCCCGGTTGCGCAAGCCCCAACCGCCGCGAGCGGCGGCCCGCCGGCCCTATAGTCGCGCCGTGTACGAGCTGCGCGCCCCGGCCCCGGACCTCGCCCGCTTCATCGACACCTACTGGTTCGTCGGCGCCGACCGGCCCGAGCCCTTCGACCTGCGGGTCGACGTCTTCGTCGACGGCCGCGCCGATCTGATCTTCAACTTCGGCGCCCCGTACCACCGCGAGGTGATCGGCGGGCCCCGGCGGCGGCTGACCCGCAGCAACCTCGACGCCCAGCGCCTGGTGCCGATCCGCATCCTCCAGGCCGGCCGGCTGCGCCTCGCCGGGGTGCGGTTCCACCTCGGCGGGCTCGGCCGCTTCGCCCGCACGCCCCTGGCCGCGTCGACCGGCACCACCCGGGCGCCCCAGGTCGCCCTCGGCCGCGCCGCCGTCGAGCTGGAGGCCGCGCTGCGCGACGCGGTCGGCGCCGACGCGCAGGCTCGGCTCCTCGACGGGTTCTTCCGCGCCCAGCTCACCGATCGCCCGGGCTACGACGCCTTCGCCCGGAGCCTGGCGCGCGCGGTCGCCGATCGAGGCGCAGCCCGCCTCGGCGCCCTGGCCGACGCCGCCGGCACCAGCGGGCGCCAGGTCGAGCGGCTGTTCGCGCGCTACCTCGGCCTGTCGCCGCGGGCCCTGGCCCGGGTGCTGCGCTTCCAGGACGCGCTGCGGATGCTCATGCGCGACGACGCGCGGACCCTGGCCGCGGTCGCCGCCGACGCCGGCTACTTCGATCAGGCCCACTTCATCCGCGACTTCCGGCAGATGACCGGCGGCGTGCCGCGCGGCTACCGCGGCTACTTCCCCGTCGATGGCCCGGCGGACTTCGCGCCCAACGTGGTCGCGTTCGTACAAGATCGCGCGGACCGCCCGCGGTACCAGCGTCGTCGCACGGGGCGCGCCGCCCCACGACGATGAGAGGTCCCGATGGCAACTCCACGCTCCACGCGCGCCGCGCAAGGCGCCGGCACCGCGGCCGATCCCTGGCGGCTCAAGACCCCGCCCCACACCGCCGACTTCACCGCGTACCTCGATCGCGAGGCCACGCCGCCGGTCCTGGTCTGTCAGGTCGGCACCACGCGCCTGACCTACCTGGCCCGGATCCTCGACGATCTGCACGCCATGCTGGTCGCCCACGGCGACTGGATGCCGCTCGGCGCCGCCGATGAACAGAAGCCCGCCGCCGCCGGCACCGTCGAGGCCTGGGGCCGCGCGCCGACCAACCCCGTCGGCGGCTGGTACGGCCAGCGCAAGGGCTACCGCGGCCGCGTCGGCATGTACGTGCCGCCGA
This sequence comes from Kofleriaceae bacterium, assembly GCA_018057825.1. Lineage (GTDB taxonomy): Bacteria > Myxococcota_A > Polyangia > Haliangiales > Haliangiaceae > UBA2376. The sequence continues at coordinate 68,069 of JAGPCY010000019.1, forward strand.
TCCTCGAGGCCCTCGGCCGAGTCGAGCTCGAGCATCTGCCGCGCAACAACCGCGTGCGGGCGGTCGCGCGATGAGCGGCCCCACGAGCCCTCGCGCGGTGTGCGAGCGCCAGGCCACGACGTTCTCGCTGCGCTACGCCGTCGCGATCGAGCTGGCCGCGCCGCCCGCCGCGGTGTGGGCGCGCCTCACCGACCTCGACGCGTTCCCACGCTGGAACTCCACCGTCACCCGCATCGCCGGCCAGCTCGCCGTCGGGCAGCGCCTGACGATCGAGGTGCCGATCGCCCCCGGCCGCCGCTTCCGGCCCAAGGTCGTCGAGCTCGTCCCCGGCGAGCGCATGGTCTGGCGCGACGGGTTCTTCCCGATGTTCCAGGGCACCCGGACCTTCACCCTCACCCCGGGCGGCGCCGGCACGCGCTTCGCCATGGCGGAGGTCTTTCGCGGCCTGATGCTGCCGCTGGCCCGACGCGCCCTGCCCGACTTCGGGCCGGTGTTCGATCGCTACGCCGCCGACCTCAAGGCCGCGTGCGAGGTCCCCGATCGCTGACGGCGAGCGGGCCGGCCCCGGGGGCTCACTCGGTCTCGTGGACGTGGGCCGCCTGGGCCGCGCCCAGGAGCACCGGCGGCAGCTTCTTGGCGTCGAGCCGGACCTTGCCATCGTGGGCCGCGGCGATCTCCGGCCCGGTCAGGGTGAAGTCCCCCGCGCCCTCGATGTAGATCACGATGTGGTCCTTGGCGACCGCGCGCACCGCGCCGATCTCCTCCCCGCCCTCGTCGAGGAACACCTGATCGCCAACTTCGATGTAGAAGGTGCGTAGCGGCATACCCCGACGGTGCCACGGCCCCGCCCCGCGCGCGAGCGCCTCCGGCGTGGGCCCTTGCCGCAGGCCCCACGTCCCCCGATGATCGACGTGCGCGCACCTGTCGCGACGGCCGGCGAGGTGAGGCACCCTAGGGTCATGGCTCGCAAGACTGCCCGCGCTCCCGCGCCGGTCCAGACCGAACGCTCCGATTGGCTGCGGTCGCTGACCGATCACATGCGCTACGAGGTCCCGGTCGGCTGCCAGTGGCTCATCCACTACGTCAAGCTGGGCGACATCGTCAGCCCGCGGCGTCACTTCCGCGGTCCGGGCCTCGACTATCGCCTCACCGAGGCCGAGTTCCTGCGGCGGTTCGAGACCCCCGGCCGTTACTGGTTTGCGCCGCTCACCGCCGCGGGCAAGCGCATGCGCCGCGTGATGGCGTACTACGACCGCCCGGCGACGTGACCGCCGGGGCGCCGACCCCGGGGGCCGGGCACGGGCCCGCGCACGAGGGCGCCGGCGATCACGGCGCCGGCGATCACCGACGAAACGACTTGTTCAGACTCTGAACAGATCGCTCAACGCTCGTTCGCTCTGCGCAGCCGACCGCGAGCGCAAGACCGCGATCGCAGTGAGCCTCGCGTGGCGCTGGCTTTGCAAAGTCGGGAGCCATGACCAACGCTCTCCGTCTCTCGGTCCCCTCCCGCGCGACGCGCTTGGCCTGGCTCGGCTGCGCGGCGGCGCTCCTCACCGCCTGTGTCGAGCCTGGCGACGACCCCGAGGCGCTCGAGGTCGCCGAGCGCGCGACCTTGGCCGGACCGATCCTGTCGCTGTCGACCACGATCGGCGAGGTCGGCGTGGCCGTCGGCGTCCGCCCCGACGCGACCGCGACCGGCGAGACCCACGGGGCGGTGTACGCCACGGTCGACGAGATCAACCTGAACCAGCCGGGACAGCCCCTCTTGGCGGCGCTGCGCGACGCGGTGACCAAGCGGCGCCCGATCTTCCTCGAGTCCCACCACTGGAACCACAAGAAGCTCGACGCCCTCGCGCGCTCCTTGTTCGGCCAGGCGGCGCTCGAGCCCGGCCCGAGCGCGCTCCTTCTGGCCGAATGGCGCGGCGCCGGCTGGGTGATCGTGCGCGACCACGCTCGGATCGCCGCGCGGCTCGGCGTCGCGACGCTCGACGAGCTCGCGCCGCGCTGGGAGCAGCCGGCCGAGCGGTTGACCCCGCCGACGCCGGTGAAGGCGGACGACCTCACCGACCTCGACGAGCGCGGCGCGCCGCCTCCGGCCCCGGATGCGACCGCGCGGCTGGGCGGCAGCACCACGATCAGCTTCCTGGTGCCGTTCGCGCGCGCCGCCTACAACGACGACGCGATCGCCGGCTGGCGCCGCGGGTACCGGGCCGCCGACAAGGTCGTCACGATCTGGGCCCGGACCGGCACCGACACCCCCGAGTGCGTCGTCGCGTGGCGAGGCTCGGCCACCGCGGGCGACTGGCTCGGCAACGTCGCCAACCAGCTCACCGCGCTCGGCATCGGCCTGCACAACCTGCCCTACGACTACGTCGACGTGCCGGTCGTCGGCGACTTCTATCACCACCGCTACACGAACCACGCCGACCAGCTCGACCAGGCCCTCACCAACCTCCGCTGCACCACCATCCACATGACCGGCCACAGCCTCGGCGGCGCCATGGCGATCTACACCGCGTACGCGTGGTACTGGACCGAGCCGCAGCTCTTCCGCCGCCTGGGCTGGCTGCGCGCGTTCAACCCGGCCCGCGTCGGCAACCAGCAGTTCGTGAATGACTACAACGCGCGCGTCGGCGGCGACACGTACACCGCGCTGTGCCGCGACGGCGACCCGGTCCAGCTCCTGCCCCTCGGCTTCGCGTCGCAGTGCTCGTATAACGGCGCCGCCGCGTCGTGGCTCATCCCGATCAAGAACCACCTGATGAAGTACTGGACCCAGTGCCAGAGCGGGACGAGCTGCTAGTCGAGCACGCGGCAGGCGGCGTCCCATCGACGCCCGCTAGGCGTCCGGGGCCTTGGTGATCGTGAGCTTCAGGACGAAGTCGAAGCCGCCATGCTTCGCCTCGACCTTCGCGACCTGCGAGACATCGTAGCGGCCGTTCGCGCACGGGATCACGACCATCGTCTTGCCGAGCTGGACCGGCCCCGCCGGCACGTCATTCGGGATCGTCGCCCGCGTCGGATCGGCGGTGCTCGTGCCCTCGACCGGCGTCGCGCAGTCGGCGCAGGTCAGCACCATCGCGCCGTGCGCGACGTCGAAGCTGCCCCACACCTGCGTCGACCCCGGCGCGTCGAGGGCGCTCGCGAGCGTGGCCTCGTCGACGTTCGCCGTACCCTTGCCGTCGAGGCTCGCGACGAGCTGGATGCGCCCCTCGTCCAAAAAGACGGTCGGTCCCACCAGGTTCAGGTCGAAGACCATCACGGTCCCGGCGTCGAGCTCGTACTCGTCCTCTGGGTACCCCGCGGCTTCCGCACCGGGCCAGCCGGCCATGACCGCGATGTCGCCGGCCACGACGGCGACGTGATTGTAGAGCGGTCGGATATCACCGAGCTTCGTCCATGCCATCGGGGGACCTTACCCGAACGCGTCGACCGGCGTCGCGCCGACGATGCCGGGCATGCACGCGCGGCAGCATCCTGATATGCGCTTCGAGGATCTCTGGTGCCGGTCGCCTTCCGGCGCCATCGTTCGGCTCGGCGCCGCCGTGCCGGTCAGGGCCCGGGCCCTCGGCCCGTCCGGCGCCGACGCCCCGAGGTCCGGCCCGGTCCCGGGCGACTGCGCCCTTTGCGCTGACGCGCCACGCCAGCACGCTCCCTCGCTTCTACCAGCCTGATCACCTCACCCCCTGGCGGTTGGACTCCCGGCGCTCTCACTGCGCGCCCACCGCCGGTTCTGCGGCACCGGCCGCGACGCCCACCGCCCGGGGAGTGGTCCCGGTGGTCCCGGTGGTCCCGGTGATGTCGGCCTGCCTACGGAGCCACGACGGCCAAAGTGCGTTCACGCTGTTCGATCGCGCATCGCCGCCTCGTCTCACCCGCATGCCGGCGCTCTTGCCGGTCACCAAGGAACGCTCATGGCCCGTCGAGTCTTCTTCAGCTTCCACTTCGAACGCGACATCTTCCGCGTCAATCAGGTCCGCAACTCGAACGTCGTCCACGGTGTCGAACGCGCCGGGTTCTTCGACCAGTCCGAGTACGAGGAGGCCAAGCGGAAGGGGCAGTCTACGATCGACAAGATGATCCGCGACAAGCTCACGGGGACCACCGTCACCGTGGTCCTCATTGGCGCGGAGACAGCGCAGCGCCCGTGGGTTAAGCGCGAGATAGAGCTGTCGCTTGCCCAGCGCAACGGCCTGCTCGGAATCCACATCCACCACCTCGACCCCGTCAAGAAGGGGCAGCCAAAGGTCGACCCGCGTGGACCAGCGCCGAATGTGCCCGCCGACGTGCTCTTTCCCACCTACGACTGGGACGGTGACGTGAAACGGTTCGCCACCGCGATCGAGGCGGCCGGCAAGCGCGCTGACGCGTGGCGAGACTCCAAGTCGTAGCGGCACGCTCCTCCCACGAAAGGAACCGGCATGTCCCAGTCTCTGTTCGTTAGCTACGTGTATGAAGACAAGAGATTCTTCGACGAAGTTCGCGCCTGGGCCACTCGCGGCGCGCTCGGCGACGTCACGGTGACCGGCGAGGCCGCCGACGTGCGTCAAGACGGCGCCGCCGCCATCGAGGCCCATCTCAAGCCGAAGATCCAGGGCGCCACCGCGGTGCTCGTGCTGGTCGGCAACGACACCCACAACCACGACTGGGTCCGGCGCGAGCTCGCGTGGGCCACATCGGCCAACAAGCGCGTCCTCGCCGCCCGGCTGCCAGGCACCACAGGCGCACTACCCCTCGGCTTCACCCACCTCCACCTTCTGCCCTTCGATCCCAGCTCGATCCGCAAGGTGCTTGGTACTTGAAGCTAGGAGTCGACGATGCCCGTCCGCGTCCTCGAACATCCTGGCACCACCAGCCGTGGCTGGACCAGTGACTTCCTGGCCCAGCTCGCCGCGCAATACGCGCGGCTGGGGATGCCGTGCCCGCCAACGACCACAGACCTCGCGTCCGCTCGCGAGCACCCTGAGCTCCTGGTCTACTTCGCAACCAACCCGTGGGACGCCACCGCCGCCTCCACCTTTGGCGACCAGCTCCAGAGGTACGCTGACGAGTCGCTGCACCTACTCCCGGTCGTCGACCGGGAGACCGACGCATCGACCCACCTTGCGCCAGCGCTCATGCGGTTCAACGCCTTCATCGCCGCCCGACATGCGCAGGTCTTCGCCAAGGCGCTCGTCGATGAAGCCCTGACGCTGCTGTGGCAGCGGCGACGGCAGCGCCGCATCTTCATCAGCTACCGGCGCAACGAGTCGCAGGCGATGGCGCGGCAGCTCCACGAACACTTCTCGACAAGATCGTTCGATGTCTTCCTCGATGAGCGTTCGATCGAGCCAGCCGTGGACTTCCAGCACGAACTGCGACGACGCCTCGACGACAGCGACGCGGTGCTGGTCCTCGTCACGCCGGGCCTCGCCGACTCGCGCTGGGTTCGCGAAGAGCTCAGCTTCGCGCAAGTGCGCCGCATCGGACTACTTGGGGTCGTCTGGCCGACGAATGCGACAACGCCCACATCGTCCGTGGTCGCACAGCTCGATCGCGATCAGCAGGTGGTGCTGACCGGTGGCGTCGGTGGCCTCCCCGACCGCGTCCTCGATGCCGGCGAACTCGCACAGGTCGACCGTATGATGTTCGAGGGTCGGTCTCAAGCGATCGCACGCCGCACGACCAGCCTGATCGACGATGCCAGCCAGAGCTTGGCTCCGGCCTTCATAGTGGTCGCCAGTCGCATCGACGGTGACCTCGACCTCGTGCGCCACGGCCAGCCCTGGCTTGGACGGATCGCGCCATTCCGCCCATCGCCGTACGACCTCTGGCGCTGGTGGGACGAGATCCGCCAGCGCCCGCAGTCACCGGAGGGGATGATCGTCCTCTATCCGCACGTCGACCAACACGATCCGGCGGAGCGGGCCTTCCGCACCATCTGCGACGCCTGGGGCCGGAGTGCCCGGCCACGGGTCGAGCTGCAGCCGGTGCACCTGTGAGGCGGGTGTTCCTGTCGGCGAGCGTGCCCACGGGAAGGAAGCGATATCCACGGGCGGCCGATCACTTGCTGACGGCACAGCCGGTGCTGATCCGCGACGCCGTGCTCGCGATGGTGCGCGAAGGGCTGAGGTCCGGCTTCGACTTCGTCTTCGGGGCCCATCCCAGCATCGCACCCATCGTGCTGACCGTGGCCCGCGAGTTCCCATCGGACCGACCACGGATCGAGGTCTTCCAGTCGCGCCTCTTTGAAGCCGTGTTTCCCCAAGAGACGCTGGAGCTTGCCGATGGCGTGCTCGGGCTCCTCACCCCCGTGCCGGCCGAGCCGCCGCCCCCAGCCGCACCCGACCGCGAGCAGAGCCTGGCCGCGATGCGGATGGCCATCATCACCAGCAGGGAGCTGGTCGCCGCCATCGTGATCGGGGGCATGGACGGGGTGACTGACGAGGCGACCATGTTCCTCTCGCACCACCGGCGTTCTCTGCCGCTCTACGCCCTTGGATCGACCGGGGGCGCAGCTCTCGATCTCTTCGACCGCCCGCCTCCGGGCTTCTCCGCCGATGACTTTTGCGGCGGCGCGGCCGCTCCGGTGGAGCGCGACCTGTTGTGCGAGCAGGTTCCCGGCTACGCGCGCGTGGCGCGGGCGATCTTCCGGGCCGTGGCGGCTGCAGGCGCGCCGCCCATGCCACCGCTCACCTCGCGAGCGTGACCGGAACGCGGCGAGGCAGCGCGGAACGCAGCTCGGCGAGCGTCGGCTCGTGCGCGATTCGGCTGGGTCACGACGACTGTCTGCGCGGCTACGAGCGTCTCGAAGGCGACGACGGTTCGCGCGGCCGGGTGGCGTTACTCTTGAGCCAAGTTGCCGAGGGTTGCCGGAGGCGGAGCATCTAGAGTATCGTCGACGGACGGTCCGAATGGTGCCATTCACGGTGGAGCTGACGATCGAGCCGGGGCCGGTGGAGCCCGGCGGTGTGCGTGACGGGTTCGGCGAGAGTAACGTGATCGTGAGTCCCATCGACAAGGCGCCCATGAGCCGCGCCGCCGACCTGCGGTGGGGTTCCGAGCGCCTCGCCACTGGTACCACGGTCGCCACGTTCCTCGACACCTTCTGGAACGGACGTTCGGTCAGTCACCCGGACGCGCTCGACTTCGGACGAGCGCTGTCCCGCCGGCTGTTGGGTCACCCGGCGCTGCGCGAGCGCTGGCGCGAGATCCGCGCCTGGCGCGGAGAGCGGCCGCTCCGACTGGAGCTGGTCCTGCCGCCTGCGCGGACGTCTGCGATTGGCGCCGTCCCCTTCGAGCTCCTCGCGGATGAGGACGGCTTCTGGTTCTACGGTGGGCAGTCTTCGCTCGTGCGGTGCATCGCCGACCTGGAGCCGAGACCAGCGAGGATCCCGACCAACGCGCGGCTGCAGGTCGCCTGGGCCAATCCTCTAGACATTGCTTCGCGCGTCGACGACAGCGTGTTCGAGGACCACGGGGCACTCCTGACGCGCGCGGGCAAAAGAGCCGGGCTCGACGTCCAGACAACCCTGCCGCGGGTCGGGCTCGAGGAGCTCCAGGATTCGCTCGCGGCTCGCCGCCCGGTCGCGGTCGTGTCGATCGTCGCTCACGGCTCGCAGAGTGGCGGCAGCCTCGCCCTGGAAGCGCCGGGCCGTGTGTCCTGTATGGTGCCGGCGTCCACGGTCGCTGCCGCGTTGCGAGCCGCCGATGCGCAGGTCGCACTGCTGTGGACCTGCCACGCGGCCCGCCAACACGAGGACCTGGGCTCGATCGCCGAAAGACTCCTGCACCCGGAGGGCGGCGATCTGTCGGCCGTCCTCGCAGCGCACGGCGCGGTGCGGGCGAGCTGGACCCCTCGCGCCGCCAAGCTGATCTTCGACGCGCTGACGGGCGTGGCCGCCAACGACCTCGAGCGCGCGGTCACGTGCGCTCGCCAGGCCGTACGTGAGGAAGATCCGGCGTGGGCCACCCTCTCGTACTACGCACGGCCGCGGGACGGCCGCAGCGTGAGCCTCGAGGGCGCCGGCACTGTCGTGATCGCTGCGCTGACGGAGAGCGCCGTCGCAGGCGATCGCATCATGGGCGTCCCGCCGCGCCCGTACTACTGGGTCGATCGCCCGCGCGAGGTGGCCGAGATTCTTGCGAAGCTCCGCGCCCACCGGCTGGTGACGGTTCGCGGCATGCCGGGCATCGGCAAGACCGAGGTGGCGCGCGCGGCCGCGGAACAGGTGAGCGGCGAGCCCGCGGTGGGCGTGGACCAGGTGCTCTGGGTCGCCCTCGACGACGTTCGCTCCGTCGAGCACCTCCGGGCGCGCGCCGCCGACTGGGTTGGGCTCGCTGACCCGGACGCTCCCGACTGGCGCATCGCTCGGGCCATCGGCGATCGCCGGGCGCTATGGATCCTGGACAACGCCGAGAACTTGCTCCACGGCCAAGGCGCCACGCTGCGGGGCTTTCTGACTGCGCTAATCGAGCACTGTCCGGGGCTCCGGCTGCTCGTCACCTCGCAGCGCCCGGTGGGAGACCTGCGGAGCCTGCGCGAGGAGACCGTCGTGGTCCGCCGAATCGGCGATCCGGCGACCTGCGAGCGGTTGTTCGCCGCGGCGTCCGGGAGCCCGCTCGACGAACGCGCAAGCAGCGACGAGGCGCGGGACCTGGTCGGGTTGCTCGACGGACACCCTCGCTCGCTCGTGCTCGTGGCCAGCCAGGTTCGCGATGGGGGCTCCAACCTCGGAGAGCTGGCCAGCGCGCTACGGCAGCGCGGCAGTGACGCGATCATGGCACGCGCGCTCCTCGAGAGCGGAACCGACTGGACCGACGACGATCACCGGCGTGCGGAACACCTGGTGGCGAGCTTGCACCTGGCCTACCTCCCGCTCCTCGAGCGCTCCCCAGCGGCGGCCGAGCTGTTCGCCTGGCTGGGCCTCTTGCCGGCCGGGTTGCCCCTCGCCCTCACGCGCGCCGTCTTCGGTGATGACGCGCGGGCGTACGTCGCCACGCTCGACCGGCACAGCCTCGTGGAGGTGCGCGGCGCCGACGAGCGACTCGACCTGCCGGCGCCGGTGCGCTGGTACGCGGCACAACGCCTCGCGACCGACGTGCCGGTGGCGCGCCAGGCGGAGCTGCTGGCGCGCACCTTCGACGCCCTCGCCTCCCTGCTCGCCAGTGCATACACGCGCCTCGGCAAGCCCGGCGCCAGCGTCGTGATCGAGATGAGCCGCCGCGAGTCGTTGAACCTCGAGGCGCTCCTCGATCATGCGACACGGCTGACGTCGACGGCCGGGGTCGCGAACCTGGCGGCGAAGGCGCTCTGGCGGTGGAGCGACGTCCGCGTGCACGGCGGCCGTCTCGGCGAGCCCCTCGCGCTCCTCGAACGGGGGCACGCGTTCGTAATCTCTCACGGCGGCGATGGCGAGCACGAGGCGAACACGCAGAAGGCGCTGGGCGACCTGTACGTGCGCACCGCTCGCCTGACGGAGGCGGAGGCCGCGTTCGAGGCGGCGCTGACGGCGTACCGGGCGATCGACGACCGGCTCGGCGAGGCGAACACGCGGAGGGCGCAGGGCGCCCTGTACCTGCGCACGGCTCGCCTGACCGAGGCGGAGGCCGCCTTCGAGGCGGCGCTGACGGCGTACCGGGCGATCGACGCCCAGCTCGGCGAGGCGAACACGCGGCAGGCGCTGGGCGACCTGTACGTACGCACGGCTCGCCCGACCGAGGCGGAGGCCGCGTTCGGGGGGGCGCTGACAGCGTACCGGGCGATCGACGACCGGCTCGGCGAGGCAAACACGCGGAAGGCGCTGGGCGACCTGTACGTGCGCACGGCTCGCCTGACGGAGGCGGAGGACGCGTACGCGGCGGCGCTGACCGCGTACCGGGCGATCGACGACAAGCTCGGCGAGGCGAACACGCGGCTGGCGCTGGGCGACCTGTACGTGCGCACGGCTCGCCTGACAGGGGCGGAGACCGCGTACGACGCGGCGCTGACGGCGTACCGGGCGCTCGACGAACGGCTCGGCGAGGCGAACACGCGGCTGGCGCTGGGCGACCTGTACGTGCACACGGCTCGCCGGACGGAGGCGGAGGCCGCCTACGACGCGGCGCTGACGGCGTACCGGGCGATCGACGCCCGGCTCGGCGAGGCGAACACGCGGCAGGCGCTGGGCGACCTGTACGTGCGCACGGCTCGCCTGACCGAGGCGGAGGCCGCGTTCGAGGCGGCGCTGACGGCGTACCGGGCGATCGACGGCCGGCTCGGCGAGGCGAACACGCGATCAGGGCTCGGCGTGGTCGCGCTGAAGAGAGGTCACGCGCTCGACGCATTCGAGGCGTTCCGGCAAGCGCGCGTCGCACTGCTGCGACTGGAAGAGCGTCTTGGCGCCGCGGGCCAGCTTGGGTACATGGCTCGCGCTGCAGCGGCGCTGGGTGACCACGACCGCGCGCTCGTCCTGGGTGGGATGGCATGGTCAGAACTGCACGCGCTCGCCGATCGATACGGCGAGATGGTGGTGGCGACCGACCTCGTGGGGCCCGCCTTGGCCAGCGGCGACGAAGCGCTGGCAGTGCTCGCCGTCGTCATCGCGCTTCATCACGCGCGCGAGCTCGACCCTCCTCGCGCTGCCCGGCTTGGAACAGTTGCAGCGGAGATCCTCGGCCCGGAGAAGGCGGCCGCCGGGCTGTCCCCGCCGGAGCTCGAGGAACTCCAGGAGGCGTTCGTCGCGGCTCTCGCAGCGGTGAAGCAGCGACTCACCGACCGAGGGGAGGACCCGCTGTCCGCTCCACGCCCTGCTCCGCCCAGCCTTCCCCCCGAGGATCCGTGACCACGATCGCCGTCCTGTCCGATCTGCACATCGCTCCACCGGGGCCGCTCGCGAGCTTTCATGCCGGCGCCGAACTCGCCGGGTTGCTCGGGCGCCTGCGAGCGAAGCACGACGTGGACACCCTCCTCCTCGCTGGAGACATCGTCGACCTGCTGGCGCTGCCTGACAGCACCGCAACGCTCGACCCCGCGACGATCCCGGCGCGCCTCACGGACCTGTTTCACGAGATCGGCGATACCCCCTGGGGGGCGCAGGTGCTCGGTGCCCTCGGCGACCTTGCAACCGCTGGCGTTCGCGTCGTCGTGCTACCGGGCAACCACGACCCCGAGCTGGCGCACCCCGAGGCGATGTCGATCCTGCGGAAGGCGTGTGGCCTTGACTCCGACGACCGGCGCATCGCGTCCCATCTTGGACCCGGCCCGTGGCGACACCACTGCGGGCCCCTCGAGGTCGTGGTCGGCCACGGCCATCGCGGCGATCCGTGGAATGACATCGACCCTGCGCAGGTCCTGCATCGCTCGACGACCAATCCACCCCTCGTGATGGAGCTACCGCTCGGGTCCCGCCTCGTGGTCGGTGCGATGCGGGCGTTTCGCAAGACCCACGCGTTCGTCGATGCGCTCAAGCCCGAGACGCCGGCGGTGCCTTTGCTGCTCCTGTACCTGGACCCGGTCCTGGCGATGCAGCACCTACCAGGAGTGGCGAACCTCAGCGTGCGTGCGCTGGTGGGTGGCCTCAAGCGCCGGCTGGTGCACGGGCCCACCCTCGGCGCCGCGTCGCACCAAGCCGCAGCCCCAACCGACGCCGACCGCCTCTCCGACGCCCTCTTCGATGCGCTCGCGCCCGAGGAGCGAACCGAGGCGACGGTCAGCGCGATCGAGGACTGGCTCCGCGGACACACCGCCCCCGGGAGCGGCACGCTCGCGACCCACGGTGGCGCAAAGTTCCTGCTCCGAGCGGCCTTGCGCCTGCTGAGCGGAGCCGGTTCGTTCTTCGACCCCACGCACCTGTCAGACGACGACCAGGCGATCGTGCGCGAGCACCTGCCGGCCGGAGGTGGACCGCGCGTGGTCATCGCCGGCCACACCCACGCCGCGCGCAGGGTCCAGCTCGCACATGGCGACTACATCAACACCGGGACCTGGACCGATCTGATCCCCTGGCCGTCGCCCGCGTCCGACGCCGACGCCAAGGCCTTCATTGACCAGCTCGACGCCGGCCAGGTCCGTCCGCTCCGACGGTTGACCTGGGCTCTGGTCGACGAGAGCGGCGCCCGCCTCGTGACCGAGCCGACCGAGACGTGACGACGACGACAAGGACGCGCGGCTCCGCTACGGCCGCAGGCAGAGGGCCTGGGCGCGGACCATGGCGGTCCCGAGGTCCGAGGCGTTGCCGTAGTTGCAGTACCAGCCGTCGGCGGGGGCCGAGGCCGGCTCGGGCGTGATCGCGGCCTCGCGCAGGTAGACCTGGCGCACCGACTCGTCGACGTCGATGTAGCAACTGCCGCCGAGGAGCAGCTCGCCGGCGGGGCACGCGACGGCGGCCTCGGCGCGGGACAGGATCGGGACGACGACGGTGCCGCTGTCGACGCGATGGAGGCGGCTCGCGGTGATGGGCGCCTCGGCCGGGGGACAGGTGCAGACGCCGGCGTCGGCGTCGGCGGGGCGGGGCGCGTCGTCGCTGCACGCGACGACGACGAGGGCGCCCGCGAGGGCCGAGGCGGCGATGGTGACGAGGGTCTTCATGGTCAGTTCTCCGCGGTGGACCAGGTGAACGTGAGGCGACGTCGACGGTCGTCGACGAGGTTGACGGTCGAGGGCGAGCCCACGCTCGCGGTCGGTCGCGCGGCCGAGGTCCAGCGCGCCTCGAGGGTGGTCGGCTCGGCGGCCGACAACGGCGACAAGGTCAGCCCGGCGCTCGCGAGATAGCGGTGCTGCTCGTAGGTGGTGACCTCGCGACAGCTCGGGACGCTGCGGGGACCGAAGGGCACCCAGCGCGTGCAGCGCTCGCTGTCGACGCCGGCGTAGCTGCCGATGACGCTGCGAAACGTCGGGGACGCGCCGGCGACGGTGATCAGCTCGACGTAGGGACCGGGCGACTCGGGGCGCAGATCGGGCAGCCCGCGCAGGCCGAGGACCAGCGCGCGGCGCACGCCGGGGCCGAGCTCGTACTCGTCGGGGTCGCAGCCGGCGCACGGCAGGACGGCGGCGTCCGTGACGCCCGAGGTCGTGACCTCGAAGACGCCGAGGTACGGGACCCAGCCGTCGGCGACGCGGGGTGGGCCGTCGGCGCCGACGGTGAGGAGCTGATCGGTGCGGACCGCGTCGGCCGGGAGCGCGGGCACGTAGCCGCCGCCGCAAAGCGGATCGAGGGGACCGGCGAGGGGATCGCAGGTGGGGCCGGCGACGACGCGGCTGGCGATGGCGTGGGCGTGGGTGCGGAACGTGCGGCTCACCGTCGGCACCGGCGGCCGCGGCGCCGCGAACGTGACGTAGGCGGGGTCGGCGGTGACGTTTTCGACCCAGAGCTCGAGGACGCCGGCGCGGGCGGTGCCGTTCACCAGCTCGGCGACGCGAGCGTCGGGCGCGGTGTTGTCGAGGCGGTAGTCATCGCGCAGCGTGGCGACGGCGCTACTGCGCACGGCCTCGCGCGCGGCCAGCACGACCTTGAGCGGCGGACCGAGGGGGCGATAGGTGAAGCAGCGCGCGACCGAGGCGGCGAGGCCGAGGCGATCGCGGGCGGTGAAGGTGACGGTGAAGACGCCCTCGGACACCGCGCCGGGCAGACCGATCGGCGCGATCGCCGCCGGCCCATCGCGGCGCAGCTCGGTCAGGTGATCGAAGGCGCCAGGGGCGCCGACCGCCGGCGTGGCGACGACCGGGAACGGGCCGAAGACCTGGCCGCCGGGCGCGGTGACCGTGAACGTCGACGCGGTGGGGTCGACGCCGATGCCGGTGTCGGCGGCGCGGAACGCCAGGGCGACCGGGTTGGGCGCGCGCTCGCTGGCGACCGGGGTGACCGCGGTGAGATAGGCGTACTTGTGGATGGTGGGGCAGCTCGGCGGCGCGCTCGCGCCCAGCGTGACGGCGCCGGCGGCCGCGTGATCGTGGACCGGACCGGAGGGCGAGAACGCGACGGCGTCGTGGAGCTCGTCGAGGAAGGCGCGGGCCAGGCCGTCGACGGCGGGGGGCGAGCCGTCGACCTTGACGAAGGGCGAGGTCGCGGCGGTGACGGCGGAGACGTTGCCGACGGCGTCGGTGGCGCGCACCGCGATCGCGGCGCCGCTTCCGGGGAGCGCGGTGGCCGGCACGGTGAGGCTCCAACCGCCGGGGCCGGCGACGGTCGCCGCGACCTCGGCGCCCAGGACGTAGGCGCGGACGGTGATGGGGGCGTGGAGATCGCTGGCGGTCCCGGTGAGCGACGGCGCGGCGGCGGTGGTCCACCAGGTGGCGCCGTCGACGAGGAAGCCGGTGGCGCTGACGGTGACCACGGGCGGCGTGTTGTCGGCGACCAGCGGCAAGGTGGCGGTGGCGCGATTGCCCGCGGCGTCCTGGGCGGTGGCGGTGATCGCAAAGGGGCCGTCGGGGCCGGACGGAAGGGCATCGGGGGCGCTGGTGTCGACGAGGGCGGCGGCCGACGCCGGGGCGCCGTCGGTGTCGGTGAGCTCGAGCAGCGTGAGGACGGGCGCGGGATCGAGTTCGTCGGTGGCGACCGCGGTGATCTCGACGGCGCCGCGGACCAGGGCGCCGGGAGCCGGCGTCGCGCCGAAGGTGATGCGCGGCGGGGTCTGATCGAGGACCGGGGCGCAGGCGTCGCCGAAGAGGAGCGGATCCTCGGCGTCGGCGAGGGCGCGGGCGAAGCGCAGGGCGTCGGCGACCGACAGCCCGGTCTGGTTGCGACCGCCGGGGCCGTGGTCGTTGATCAGGCGCGTGACGGCGGCGGCGAGGGCCGTGCGCGGCGTGCCGGCGTAGGCGTCGCACGCCGTGCGGCAGGCGGCGAGGGTGCAGCCCCCGTCGGGGGACGGCGCGCAGCCCGGGTCGACGGGTGCGCACAGCGCGAGCTGGATCCCGGAGCCGGCGGCGCGATCGTTTTGGTCGTTGCCGTCGAAGGGCGGGACCGCGAGGTCGCGGCCGAGATCGCGGGCCAGGGTGAACGGATTGACCTGCTGCGCGGTGGCCCCGGCGGCCTCGGCGATGTCCTGGGCGAGGAGCGACCAGGCGCCGAGGATCAGCGCCGCGCGGACCTCGGCGGTCGGGGACGCCTGGGGCTGGGTCAACGCGGCGGGCGCGATGCGCTCCCAGGGCAGCCCGCCGAAGTGGCGATCGAGGTGGTCCGTGACCAGGGCGTGGGACGAGACGAGGTCGGCGTCGGCGCCGGCGCGGGTGCGCGCGTCGATGAGCGCGTGGGCGAGGTGGGTGACCGGGCTGACCAGGCCGGTGGTCAGATCTTCGAGGGGATCGGTGTAGAGCAGCGCGGTGAGGCCATCGGCGTCGTCGAGGACGACGAGGTCGCCGGAGGCGTAGTCGCGGAAGGCGCCGCCGCGGGTCGTGATGCGGAAGTAGCCCGAGAGCTGGCCGGTGGCGGTCGAGAAGTGGCCGTCGGCGTCGGTGGTCAGCTCGGCGACGCGGCTGCGGACGGCGATGGCCTGGCCCAGGTACTCGAGGTGATCGACGGTGACCGTGGCGCCGACGAGGGGGCCGTCGAGGGAGAGGAGGACTCGCCCACCGACGGTGCCGTTTTGATCGATCGGCGCGTCGGGACCGCCATCGTCGGCGCAGGCGACCAGCGCCGCGACGGCGGCGACGGCGGCGAAGAGCGTGGCGCGAGAGACCATGACGACGACCTCCTCGGGGGACGGGCTGCCGGCGGGCAGCGTGCAGGGAGCAGCGAGCAGGGGCGCGAGACGCGAGACGCGAGCCCGACCGAACCCCTCGCCTGCCGACCGATCCATCTCTGACAGGATCCAGCTCGGAATTCAAGCGCAGACGCCGATAGACACCCTCCCCTGCCACGGAAAGCACCACGAAGCGCTGGAGTGCGACACGCGAGGGGTGAAGATCAGAAATGCGCAACTGACCCCTTCATGACAGGCCCTCAAGCCTCGAATTCCATCGGTTCTTCCCAGAGCGCCTGACCGCGAGTCGGCGAATTCGGGCGCTCGAGACGAGGCCTCGGGTGTCGCAGGGGCCGAGCGACCGCGATCGCCCCCGAACGATCCAGAACGAGCCGCGATCGAGCCGGAGCGCCCCGGACCGCCCCGGTCGCTACCAGGCCGGCGCCTGCCAGCGGGGATACCCGTAGTGATCGAGGCGGAGGTGCAGGCCGACGATATCGATCGGCGCGGCGCCGGCGAGGGGCTGGGCCCGCTCGAAGTGGAGGCCGAGGCCCACGACGCGGTGTCGGCCGAGGCGCAGGTCGACGCCGAGGCGGAGAGAGACCGCGACATCGACGGTGAGCTCGGCCGGAATGGCGCCGGTGAGGGCGCCGAGGTCCGAGGCGCTGCGGTGGCGGAGCTGCGGCCCGAGGCCGAGGCGCACGGTGGGGATGAAGCGCGGGCCCAGGCGCAGCTCGCCGCCGAACGTGAGGGACGCGGCGACGGTGCGGCGGGTGGCGGCGCCGCGCGCCGGGCGACCGTTCGCCGTGCGCGCGAGATCGGCGTACGTGACGGGCTCGGTGACGACGGTGGCGAGCTCGAGGTCGTAGGCCCAGCGGTTGTCGGTGGCGTAGCTGGCGCGGGCGCCCAGGCCGACGGCGCCGGTCCAGCGCGCGGTGGCCCCGGGCTCGCCGACCCGGGCGGCGGCGAGCTGCGCGCCCAGGCCGAGGGAGGCCTCGTAGCGATCGGCGCGGGCCGCGGGCGCAAGCGCGACGAGCGCGACGGCGAGCGCGACGAGCGCGACGAGCGCGACGGCGAGCGCGACAGCGACGGCGGCGAGCGACCGACCGCGGGCGCGGGCGCCGCGGCTCATCGGATCCCCAGGTCGCGCACCGTGACCTCGCGGCGGCGATCGGCGGTGCGCACGGTCAGGGTCGCGGCGCGCTCGGGCGCGGTGGCGCCGCCCACCACGACCGCGATGCCCCGGACGGTGGCGCCGGGGGCGACGGAGCCGAGGAGGCCCGCGGTCGGGGTGGCCCCGGCGAGGCGCGCGGCGGTGGCGCGGGGCGCCCCGGCGCGGTCGCGGACGTCGAGGTCGGCGACGCGGAGGACCGCGCCGGAGCGGTTCTCGATCTCGACGTTGACCAACAGGTCCGGACCGAGGGCGACGGCGCGCAGGACCCAGACGACGACGCCGGCGTCGTTGCGGGCGACCGCCTTCAGGCGCTGGACCTCGAGGCGGGTCATCGCGCGCTCCGCGAGAGTGGCGGCCAGCGCGGCGGCGACGCGGGCGGCCTCTGCGGCGCGCACGGCGGCCAGCTCGGCCTCGAGCGCGGCGGTGCGCTGGGCGACCGCGTCGGCGATCTGGCGCGCGACGGCCTCCTCCACGGTGGTGGCCTTGAACGTGACCAGGGCGCAGGCCGCCTTGGGATCGCGCTCGGTGTGAAGGAGCGCGCTTATCCGCGCGGGCCCGACCTGGATATTGACGTTGGCGTCGCCGGGGTCGGGCGCCTTGGGGCGGACCAGGAGCCCGTCGGGCCCGTCGGCGCGGATCTCGTAGTCCTTATCCATCATCGCCGAGGTGTTGGCACTGGCGATCTTTCCGGCGAAGCGCAGGCTGGTGACATAGGCGGGATGCACCGGCACCGCGTAGGCGCCGCCGTGGGGCGGCACCAGGTACTCGCAGGCCTTCTGGGCCTGGGCCGAGGCCGCGGCGGTGGCGACGGTCGCGAGCGTGACGACGATGGTGAGAGTGGCGAAACGCGCGAGTTGCATCGACGTGTGGTCCTTTCGCGAATGAGGTCGTGGCGGACGCGATCGCGCGCGGGCGAGCGCGCGGTCACGGTCGAGGGGCGGGCAGCGCGGGGCGCGCGGCGGTGGCGCCGTAGCTCGCCGCGCCGAGGGCCAAGACGGTCGCGGCGAGGCCGAGGGCGACCAAGGCGACCAAGACGACGAGGACGACCACGCCGACCGAGCGCCGCGGCCGCAGGCGCCGGCGCGGTGGACGACGCGCGGAGCTGGTGGAGCGAGCGGCGCGCGGCGAGGGCGGCCGCGACGCCGGCGCGAGGGGCTCGGTGATCGGCCCAACGGGCGACGCGGGTGACGCGGGCGACGCCGGCGACGCGGGCCACGCGGACAGCGCGGGTCGCGCGCGCGCTGCCGGCGGCGCGGGCCAGGCCGCCGACGCCGGCTCGTCGACCAGGGCGGGCGCGACCTCGGTGAGGATCGTGGCGCCGTCGGGGACCGCGGCCGCGAAGGCGCGCGCGAAGGCGTCGATCGTGGGCCAGCGCTCGTGGCGGTCGCCGGCCAGGGCGCGCACGACGACGGCGGCGAGGTCGGGCGACAGCGCGGGGCGGAGCGCGCGCGGATCGGGTGGGGGCGCTTCGAGCTGGGCGCGGTGGATCTCGACGAGCGAGCGGCCGGCCCACGGCAACGGTCGGCCGGTGAGGGCCTCCCACGCGACGGCGCCGAGGGCGTAGACGTCGGCGCGGCCGTCGACGTCGGCCGCGTCCTCGAGCTGCTCGGGAGGCATGAAGGCCGGCGTGCCGAGGGCGAACCCGGGGCGCGGGCCCGCGCTGTCGGCGAGCTTGGCAATCCCGAAGTCGAGGACCTTGACGAAGAGCGCGGTCGGCAACCCGGCGAGGCGCAGGCGCGCGGCGAGGTGGAGCGGCGCGTCGGTGAGGAAGAGGTTCTCGGGCTTGAGGTCGCGATGGACGATGCCTGCGGCGTGCGCGCCGACGAGGGCGCTGGCGACCTGGGCGACGATCAGCGCGACCAGGCGCGGGTCGGCCGCGCCCGTGGTGGCCAGCCACGCGTGGAGCGTCTGGCCGCGCAGGTACTCGAGCACGAGATACGGAGCGCCGTCGGGCGCGAGGGCGCAGTCGAGCACCTCGACGACGTTGGGGTGGCGCAGGCGAGCGGCGGCCCGGGCCTCGGCGACGAAGCGGTGGACGAGATCGGGGCGGACCGCGAGGTGGGGCCGGATCTGCTTGATGACGACCTCGCGCTCGAGCACCTCGTGCCGCGCGAGGAAGACGCGGCCCATCCCACCTTCGCCGAGGAGGCGAAGGACGGTGTAGCCGCCGATGGAGGGGGCGAGATCGCGACCGCGGGCCATGGACGCCATGAACCTTGGCACAACCCCACGCGTTTTGTGAAATCCGGGCGAAGGGGTCAAGACTGTTTTCATGTGTTCTACCCCTTCCTTTGAAGCCTTAACCGCGCGAAATCCAAATCACCCCCTCTGGGGATCTCCCAAACAAATCCACATAGGGGTTTACAGCTCTCCACCAAATAGGTGAGTGGTTGACCATTATGTCGAAGGCGGCGCCCGCGAAGACGACCGATGAACTAGGTGGACCGCAGCTACCGCTGGCGTCCTTCGGGACGCCGTGTGCGCTGCGGATCGTCGGCGAGCCGATCGAGGTGCCGCTGTCGCCCGGGGCCGGGCGCTTCACGCTGGGGTCGGCGCCGCCGGCCGAGTGCCTGGTGCCGCGGCGCCACGTCTCGCGGACGCACGCGCGCATCGCCCGCGACGGAGCCTGGCTGGGCATCGAGGACGTCTCGCGCAACGGCTGCCGGTTCCGGGGCGAGCTGGCGCGCCGCTTCTTCGTCCGCGCCGGGGACGTCTTCGTCGCCGGAGACACGCCGCTCCTGGTCCTCGACGAGCGCTTGCAGCAGCTACGCGAGCACCTGCGCTGGCAGCTCGGCTACACGGCCCACGCGGCGGTCGACGCGGCGCTGATCGCGGCCGCGGGCCCGATGCAGACGCCGCTGCTCTTGAGCGGGCCGGCCGGATATGGGCCCGTGCACCTGGCGCGCACGCTCCACGAGTACTCGGGGCGGCGAGCGTTGCCCCTGGTGACGGTAGAGGTCCGCGCCTCGGATCGGGTGGCGATGAACCAGCTCGCGCGGGCCGGGGCGGGTTCGGTCTGCGTGGATCTGCGCGGCGTGCGGCGGGCGAGCCGAGCGCTGGCCCGGGCCCTGGCGCGCGCGCCGACGCGAATCATCGCCTTTGGCCTCGACCTGCGGTCGATGCGACACGCGCTCGACTGGCATGGTCCTGTCGAGGAGATCGCGACGCCACCCTTGGCCGAGCGCCCGCCGGGCGAGGTGATCGCGATGCTGGATGTGGTGCTCGCCGAGCAGGGCAGCGCGCATCGGGTCGGCGAGCCCGGCGTGCTCCGCGACCTCTTGGGGAGTCGCATCGCCGAACTGGCTGCCTTCGAGTGGCCCGAGAACCACGACGATCTGCGCCGGGCGGCGACCCGCCTGGCGGCCTGGGCCGAGGCCGACGGCGTGCTGCGGGTCGGGGCGCTGATCCTCGGCGTGCATCCGACGACGCTGCGCGAGGCGCTCCTGCGGCTGGGCGTCTGGGAGGTGGTGACGTCGGGACCGGTGCGCCGGTCCCGCGCGGCGCGCTCGGCGCGGACGCGGATGACGAGGTTGGCGCGCCTGGCGCGCTCGAGCCGGCTGACGCGCCGGGACTAGGCGCGACGGTGCTTGGGTGGCGTCCCGCCTCGGTCACCCGCGGGGCGCGCCGATGTGTTTCGGGTGACTGGAGTCGAACTGACTGATCGGGGGGTGCATGAGTCTGCAGATCGAAGAGACGTCCAAGATCGTCGCCCACAACGGGTCGACGGACTACGCGATGACGGCGGCGCACGCGCGCCTGGCGGCGGCGTCGTGGCGACCGCCAGAGGCGCGCCGCGTGCTGGCCTACGCCGAAGGGGTCGGGCTGGTGCTCGGCGAGCTGGTGCCGCGGGTCGACGCGCTGTGGTGCGCGCGCCGCGGCGTCGAGTCCATCATCCTCGGGGTGCGGCCGTGGGACCCGCCGGGAGAGACGCGGTTCGCGTCGGCGGTGTGCGAGGCCATCCGCTGGGACTGGCGCTTCCGGGTGGCGCAGCGGCGCCGCGAGCGCGGGCGCGATCGCCTGAGCGACGCGCAGCTCGGCGACCTCGACGGGGTGCTGCAGATCGCCCACGTCGCGGGGCGCGGGGCGGCGGTGGTGCGGCACCGGCGCGGCCGCGCCGACTTCGCCGAGCTGGCCGCGGTGTACTTCGCCGAGGTGCGCGACTGGCTGGCGCTGATCGCGAGCGGCGCGACGCGCGGCGTGGTGCCGCCGTCGGCGCCGCTGTTCGTGGAAGGCGCGGTGTTCGAGCGGCCGCTGCTCGGCGCGACGCGGCGGGTGACGCCATGAACACCCGCGGCGTGGCGGTCGACGCGGCGGGGCCGGCGGAGGAGCGCGCGGCGGCGGCGCGGGCGATCCTGGTCGAGGCCACGGCCGCGGAGCTGGCTCGGGCGGTGGCGGCGGTGACGGCGCTGGTCGGCGGGCCACACTGCGCGATCGACGGTCGAGGGCCCGACGAGTGGGTGCTGATCGCGGTGGCGGAGCTCCTGGCCGAGGGGCGGCGCCTGCCCTTGGGCCTGCCGCTGTGGGTGGCGCTGCGCGACCGCGCGGTCGAGAGGATCATCGCGGCGCGGGCGGCGCGAGAGGCCGCGGCGGGTCGTTCCGCGACCGGGGGCGCGGCGACGGGGGACGCGGCGACCGAGGCCGCGATGTACGGGGCCCTCGAGCGGCGGGTGATCGCGCGGATGGTGCCGCAGCGCCTCGACGCGCGTGGCGTGGCGGTCCTGCGCGCGCTGTGCGACGGGGTGACGCGGACCGAGCAGCTCGCGGCAGCGGTCGGCGCGTCGGTGGCCGAGGTCCTGGCGACGCGTCGGACCATCGCGGCCACGGCGCAAGCGGTCGCGACCGAGCTGCGAGGAGCGCCGCGCCGTGGCTAGGACGCCGCTGTGGATCTACGTCGACATCGAGCGACTCGCCGAGGCGATCGATCGCGAGCGGGTGCTCGAGCGACCCGCGACCCGCGACGCCGAGCTGGGCGCCGTCGAGCTGTTCGCCGTCGTGCGGCGCTCGGCCGGCCTCCACGCGCGCATCTCGCCCCTGCCCCCGGCGGCCGTCGCGCGGATGACCCGCAGCGAGCTGCGGCGCATCCTCGGCCCGATCGTCGAGGTGCTCGACGACGACGCCCTGCGCAGACACGCGTTGCGCGTGCTGGCCGGCTACGCGCCCAACTGACCAGCGCGCCTGCCCCCGCGAGCGGCTGGCCCCGTCGCTGCACCTATATATAGGTGCGACCAGGCTAGGCGAGACGGGCGGGACTGGGCGGGACTGGGTTGTGGGGGGGATCGCCCCTGCCGCTACCACCTGCCGCGGCCGTGATAGCGTCATCCCCATGGTGGAAGCAGGGGTCTCCCAGATCGCACGGATGGCGTCCGAGGTCGCAGTCGACGAGGCGCGGGGTCCAACCCAGGAGCAGGACCTGTCGGCCCCTACCCTCGATGCCTTGGCGTGGATTCGCGCCAGGCCGGATCAGTTCTTCGGGGTCGAGCACCCGGATGCGGATCTGATGGCAGTGGTCCTGGCCCCTGGCGGAGGGCAGGCACGCTCGGAGACGCCGGCAGCGCGGGCGAGGCGATCGCTACCGCTACCGCGCGCTTCGTCCGCGGTCGCGCCAGGCGCTCGCGACCTGCGCCGCGAGGGTGGGCAGCTCGTCGGGCGCCACGCTCCACAGCGACTTGACGATCGGCGGCGTCGCGACGTCGAACGCGAGGGCCGTGCGCTGCTTCTTGGGGCCCTCGAGCGTGGCGGTCCCCTTCGGCTGCACCGACTCGGCGCTCGCGCCGTCGGCCGCGCGCACGATGCGACGGAACAGGCTACGCCGGACCCGGAACGCCGCGTCGGCGGCCACGTCTTGGCTGGCGGCCCGACAGTTGCTCAGCACGGTGACCCGCAGGTTCGGCTCGAAGCCCTCGGCCTGATCGGGGTCGTAGATCGCGACTCGCGTGACGACCAGGCTGCCGCCCGTCGGCACGATGACCACCTTGGTCGGCCGCTCCTCGCCTTCGTCCTCCTCGCTGTCGTCGTCGTCGTCGTCGCCAGCGTCACCGAGCACCTCGTCGTCGGCCGTGCTGGGCGCCAGCACGGTCGCCAGGTAGCTGCGCAGGTACCGCGCGTCGGGGCTCCTGCGGCTCACACCAGGCGTGATGCGCTTGGCCACCACGCCGAAGGACGCCTCGGTCGCTGCGAAGGCCTCGGCCAGCTCACGCAACAACGCGTCGGCCTCGCGATACACGTTCAACACCCCCCTGACCGCCGCCGCCACCGCCTGCCGAAACTCGAGCTCCGTCATCGATTCGCTCACCGTGGCCTCCGTTGTGACATGCCGCCGTCGCGAAAGCGCAGCGGGCGGCGCGCGAGCGCCGACAACAGCGGAACGACGTGGGCTGGAAACGCTCGCCGCACGCGCGACGCGGGCCGCCAGCTCCGTCGCCAGGCCACGAGCTGGCCGAGGTCGGCGACGCGGTCGCGATCGATCGCGGCGCCGACGCCGCGAAAGGCCGCGATGCCGCGGTGATAGAGGAGCGCTCGGAGCTCCTGCTGCCATCGCGGCACGACGCCGACCGACGACGCCGCCGTCAGCACCTCGTCCAGGTGCTCCCAGTGCAACAGGTAGAAGGCCGGGCGCGGCGCCAGCGCGCCGGCCGAGGCCAGCGACGCCGCCAGCTCGTGCTCGGCCTTCACCGCATGGCTCCGCTTGACCAGATACACGAGCACCCGGCGCGAGCACCGCGCGATCGCTGGCGCGAGACCGTCACGGCGCGCGGTCCCGGGCGGGGCCGAGGCAGCGCCGGGCACGGGCACAACCGACCGCCACTCGCGCACGAGCTGGTCGGCGATCGCGCCCTGCGGGTCCTCGCGCTCGGCGGCGCGGCCGCTCTTGCCGCTCAGGAACTTCGCCTCGATGACGACCAGCAGGCCGTCGCACTCGATCACGAGATCCGGTTCGACCTCGCCGCCCGCATCGCCGGCCGCGCGCAGCCGCGGCCAGAACCAGTAGTCGTCCACCCCAGCGAGCGTCGGCCACGCGGGGGTGGCCTCGTCGGCTGGCCGGGCCTTGGCCAACCACGCGCGCAGCACCGGCATCGCCGCCTCTCCCACGGCGAACAACGTGCCGAACACGGTCGAGGTCAGCGCGTCCTCCGCGTAGGTGTCCTCGGGCGACGCCTTCCCCCGCAGCTCGGCGTGCAGCATCGGCCCATCCTAGGCCGAAGGCCTGGCGAAGTCGATCGACGCCCGCGCGCGCGGGACGAGGCCCCCCGCCGAGCCGTGCCCCCCCGTGGCGACCGCCCGGCGTGCGGCCTTGGCGGCCTCAGGCCCGGTTGCGCCCGAAGGACGGATAGGAGTTGTCGGGCAGGATGCTGGCCTTGCGCTGGTAGGCCGCGTGGATCCACCCCTGGACGTCGTCGGGATCCTCGGACCACAAGTGCAGGGTCGCGTAGCCACACGCGACGTTGTCGTGGAGCCGCGGGGGGATCGAGTCGTGGATGTAGGCCAAGACTGAACCTTCGCGCCCGACTCGCAGCGACGACGCATGCACCCGCTGGTAGGAGGGCAGCAGGATCCCGAGAAGACCGCCGCGCGGGTTCCGCGCGGTGTCGCGGATCGTCGCGCCGATCTCCCAGTCGACGTGCTTGCGCCGCCAGGTATCGACGCCGACCAGGACCACCGTCACGCTGCAGTCGCGGAGGTACTCATCCCGGATCTTCTGCCGGATCGTGTCGGTCTGGAGGTTCGGATCGATGTCCCCGAGGTCGACCGAGCCGCGCTCGAGGATGTCGAAACGGTTCCCGAAGCGCAGGTCGAAAATCTGCTTGTAGTTCTGGTCGTTGGCGTGGTGGTAGCTGACGAACGTCTTATGGCGTGGTGGCATGTCGGCACAGACGACGCGACCCGGCGTAACCGAACACGTGGAGCGACCGAGGGCGACCCGTGCCCCGGACTGGTCAGCGCGCCGCGGTGGCGGTCCAGGGGTCGTGGGTGGCGGTGGCGGGGCCGTGGAGGTCGATGGGCGGGCCGAGGTGGGTGGGGTCGCGGTCGGTGGTGGCGTCGAAGACGGCGAGGAGCGCGGCGGCGCGTTCGCGGAGCCAGTTGGTGGCGGCGAGCTGGCGGCGGTCGCAGCGGATGCCGGTGGCCCGGAGGCCGGCGTGGCGAGCGAGGTAGAGGGTGCGATCCATGAACACGTCCTGGGTGCAGACCAGAGCCGCGGACGCGCCGAAGACGCGGGTCGCGCGCTGCATGGTGTCGTGGGTGCGCAGCCCGGCGTGATCCATGAACACCGCGTCGGACGGCACGCCGCGGGCGACGAGCCACGCGCGCATGGCGTTGACCTCGTCGTACGCAGGCCGAGCGTGATCGCCGGAGACCAGCACGACCTGGGCCTTGCCGAGGCGATAGACCTCGAGGGCGCAGGCCAGCCGGTCGTGCAAGGCATCACTCGGACGGCCGTCGGGGTGGACCAGGGCGCCCGGGACGATCACGACGTGGGCGGTCGGCGCGGCGGCCGGATCGTCGACGACCGTCAGGCCGTGGCGCGAGACCAGCCACGACGCGAGCCACAGCGCGAACACGCCCACGCCCACGCCGACCGCTGCGATCGTACGAAGTCGGGGCCACCGTCGACGTCGCTTGCTCGGGTCGGCCATGGGACCGGGTGTGACGCCCGGGCCGCCGGGTTCATTCCCCGGACCTGTCCGCCGGTACCCTCCGTCGAAGATGCGCTGGGCGCCGTCGGCGCGACCGGGCGGCGAGCCATGGTGCCGCTATGCGTCAATGCCGGTGACACGCCGCGGGCCGATGCGACCGAGGCCTGGCATGCGTTCGGTTCACGGCCGCCGCAGCGTCCCAAGAGCATGAGCCCCAAGTACGCCGTGGCGATCTCGTACCGCACCAGCGACCATCGCGACTACGTCACGAGGGTCGCGGACAGGCTGCGGGAACACCTCGGCGACGAGACCGTCTTCTATGACCTCTTCTGTCCCGAAGAGCTCGCAAGGCTCAACTGCGACAACTACCTCGTCGAGCTGTTCACGGAGGGCTGCACGCTGGCGGTCGCCATCATCAGCGACAACTACGGAAGGCACGGTCACGAGTGGACGGGAACCGAGTGGCGTAGCATCAAGGAGAAACTTAAGCGCGACCCCAACGCGGTCATGCTCATCGGCAGCGCCGACCTCAAGGCGCGCCGACGCCTCGGGCTCACAGACTGTGATGTCATCGTCCCCCTTACGTCCTTTCATACGAGCGAGCACCTCGCAGCCGGGATCGTAAGTCGACTACGAGACCTTCAGCGCCACAGCAGCGCCGCCATCGCCAGGGAGCTGCAACCACCCTCCTTGCCCGAGGTCCAGACCGAAGCGATCGCCAGCGCCATGAGCGCCTTTCATGACAATCATCGACACCTCGCGCGTCTCGGCAGACTTCTCTGCCGCTACTTGGTCGGCCTCGTCGAGCGTCACCTTGGCATCAGCGCGACGCATGTCCTAGACCACAGAACTAGCGAAGTGCTCGTCGCCGAACTGGTCAAGAAGGACCTAGAACGACAGGCCTGGGAGGACCCGACGAACTCGCCCACCTTGTGGAAGGTCAAGGGCCTCGTGGTCGCACGCCTGGTCTTCTTCTGCGCAGAGCATCTCGACAAGGTGATCGCGAGCCCGGCCTCATTGCGCGGAGCGCTCGGGGCCGACAGCGTGGCGCCAACCGACATCCCCCCCTCGGCCAGCGGCGACGCATCGCCGTGGACGCGGAGCGTCAACATCTGCCGCGGCACTGAGCTGTATCGAGACCTCGCCCCCGATGACCAAGCCAGGGTTGACGCCCTCGAGGACCTACGTGTGGAGGTGCACTTGCGAACCCTGCGCCAACATGCCGAACTTTGCCGGGGCCATCAGGCTCCCCCTATCTCGTCGCGCGCGGGCCTGCACCCGCCGCAGACCGAGCCAGGTGACGATCCGAACACGCACTACTCGCTACTCGCTGACTTCGAGTCTCCCCCACTGTACATCAAACCGATCCTCCAGCTCTTCTCCATCGACGAGACCATGGGCAGCGGGTACCGCGCACACGTCTGGTCGTCATTGCCGAGCCGCTTCAAGGAGAGCCTGACCACGAACGGTTTGGTCGCGCGCCTCCAACACTGGGACGCCGCGAAGCGCACGCTGCACCTTCAGCCGGCCCGGTACAAGGACCAGATGGTGAGCAACCACGCCCCAGCCCACGACGTCATCTTCCAGGGGCGACGCGTGCGTGAGTGCGCCGGCACGAGCCCCGACTGGCTGCCCTTTGAGGACTCGCCACTGGGCAACAACGTCGGAGTCGCCGCCATGGTCTTCACGAGTGACAAGCGATGGGTGCTCTCGGTCCGGGCCTCGCATCCGGCGTACGAGCCGAACAAGCTCGGATGCTCCGTATCGGGCGGCCTCGAGTGGTGTGACTCCCTTGATCGTGGACCGACTGCCGAAGCCTGGTGGCGGGATCGGATCATCTCCGAAAGCTCAGAGGAACTGGGGTTTCGACCCAGGCCCGAGGAAGTACACTTCCTCGCCCTCGCGAGAGAGCACCAGAGACTGGGCAAGCCGCAGGTCTTTCTCCTCATCGAGCTTCGCGATATCTCCTTCGAGGCCGTCGCCCGTTTCTGGTACCTGAACGGGGACGGGGAACATGTACACCTACTCGAGGTGGGAGAACTGGACGCCCACCACCTTACGACTGCCAGCCGATACAACGGGCACGACGTCGCCGCAGAGCTGCGAATGAACCTGCGCCTCGCGTTGCACTACATGAACAGGAATAGGCGGCCTCGCGCGCCGATCCGTTCCGGAGTAGGGTGATGCGTGTGAACCATGAGTCCTTCAGCCCACCGGAGCACGCGTGGGCGGTCAACGACGCGAACGTCCAGAGCTACCGCGCGTTCGGCGTGACCTCCCAGTCGTTGCTCCTTGTCTGTGGCGTCGTGGCGGCAGCTTCGTCCCTCGCCGAATGGGCGGTGTGTGGGTTGGCGGCCATCGGCCTAGCACAGCTGCTGCTCGTTTGGTGCCAGCCGGTGTGGGCGCGCGTAAAGATCGTCGACTACTACAAACTTCAATGTGGCTTGACGGAAGCCGAGCAGCGACAGTTTCAACGAAGCTGCCGGGAAGCAGAGTACGTACGCGATCCAGTGGCGCGCGCGCGGGCGAACGAGGCACTTGGTCGACCAGGGCTATCGTGGCTGCGTGAGACTCGCAGACGCTTCGACGTTCTGCTCCCGTTGATGTACGCAACCGCTTGGGCCGTCGTCATCGGCGCACGACTGGCGAAGTGATCACACGCGGCGCCGGCGCCACTCAGGTGAAGATGATCTGGGCGCCGTCGGCGAGATCGTAGAAGTCGCCGGCGGTGATGATCTCCTTGACCTGGGGGACGAGCTCTTCTTTCTTGCGCTTGAACATCTGCATGGCGAGCTCGCAGCCGTAGAGCTCGGCGCCGGCCTCGTCGAGGATCTGCAACATCTCGCGGACGCTGGGCAGCGACAGCTCGGTCATCTGCTTGCGCATCATGCGGCCGGCGAGGCTCTCCATGCCGGGGAGGCCGGCGAGCATGGTGGGCATGCCGGAGGCGGGGTTGCCGGCGAGGTTGACGTGGAGGTGATCGACCTTGCTCTCGGTGACGACGTCGAGGCCCCAGAAGGTGAAGAACACGAAGGCGTCGATGCCGGACTGGCGCGCGGCGTTGGCCAGGATGAGGGCGGGATAGGCCTCGTCGAGACCGGCCTTGGAGCAGATGATCGCGACCTTACGATTGGCAGTCATGGGAGAACGCTCCTATAGGCACCCGGCGGGCTTGGGCAGCCCGGCGAGCTTGGCGATGGCGCGCCCGGGCGCCTTGGGGAACAGGGCGTAGATGTCTTTGGTCGCGACGTTGGCGACCTGGGTCAACCGGCGGATGTTGGGCGACACGCCGGTGGTGGCGAAGTCGGCGCGGGCGACGTCGATGAGGGCCCAGTGGGCGTCGGTCAAGGTCAGGCCCTCGGCGGCGGCGATGGCGACGCCGAGCTCGCGGGTCCAGGCCTTGGCGTCGACGAGATAGCCGTCGGCGGTGACGGCGACGCCGTCGATGGTGCCGGCGGCGACGGCGGGCTTGGTCGATGGCACGGCGCAGGCGGCGGCGGGCGGCGGGGCCTTGGCGGCGGGGGCCGGCAGGCGCTTGGGCGGCGGCGCGGCGCGCTCGGTGCCGAGCACCTTGCGGTTGCGCTTGGGCCCGAGGATCTCGGCCAGCTTGGCCTGGCGATCGTCGGCGCGCTGCTGCTTGGCGGTCATGGCGTTGACGCCGTGACCGACCCGGCGCAGGACCTCGAGCATCACCGCCATGCCGCGCTGGACGTCGTCGTCCTTGGTCGCGCGCATCATGCCGAACAGGCCGACCGGCTTGGTCTCTTCGGCGTGCTCGATGGCCTCGGCGGCGTCGGCGGCGAGGCGCAGGGTGTCGGGCTGGGTCAAGGCGCGGACGGTCTCGAGGATCGCGACGGTGGCGTCGCCGAGCTGACGGACGTCGTCGGCGCTGAAGTGCGCGAGCACCTTTTGGCCGATGCCGCCGAGCTCGCGGACGAAGGCCAGGGTGCCGTCCTTCTCGAGGCCATCGAGCTTGGTGATGGCGCTGCCCAGGGCGGCCCGGGCGATGGGCGCGAACTCGTCGTACAGCTCGCCGCGGCGGGCGTCGCGCTCAACCAGGATGGCGAGCTGCGCCGACATCGCGTCGAGACGGGCGGTCAGGGCTTGCAGGTCGGTGGTCATGGTCATCCTCCTCACGCGACCTGCTTGCCGGCCAGGAGCATGCGGTGGTCGAGGGGCAGCTCTTTGCCGGCCAGGAGCAGGTTCCAGTAGATCCACTTGAAGGCCAGCTTGCCCCAGTGGTTCACCTCGCTCTCGCCGAGCAGGGTGAAGGGCCCGAGGCCGGGCAGCGGGAACTTCCCGGGCAGCGGTTCGGTGGTGTAGTTGAAGTCGATCAACATCGCCTTGCCGTGACCGGTCTCGATGAAGCAGTTGGCGTGGCCGTCGAACTCCGGCACCAGGGGCCGACCGGCGATCGCGCGCAGGAGGTTGTCGACCAGGACGTCGCTCTGGAAGTGAGCGACCGCGCCGGCCTTCGACGCCGGCAGATCGGTGGCGTCGCCGATGACGAAGACCCGGTCGAGGCCGCGGGCGGCCAGGGTGTGCTTGTCGGTCGGCATCCAGCCGCCGAGGTCGCCGAGCTTGGAGTCGGTGATGACCTGGGCGCCGCCGTGGATGGGGATGGTGACCAGGAGATCGTAGGGCTCCTCGCGGCCGTCGTAGGCCTTGACGACGCGGCGCTGGCCGTCGACCTCGGCGATCGCGAAGTCGCCGACCACGCCGATGCCGCGCTCGGCCAGCATGCCGCCGAGGTGGGCCGACGCCACCGGCTTGGTGAACGCGCCCTCGAGCGGCGTGGTGTAGACGATCTCGACCTTGTCGCGCAGACCGCGCTCGGTGAAGAAGGCCTCGGCGAGGAACAGGAACTCGAGCGGCGCGACCGGGCACTTGATCGGCATCTCGGCGACGTTGACCACCAGCCGGCCGCCGGTGAAGCGGTCGAGGGCGGCGCGCAGGGCGCGGGCGCCGTCGAGGGTGTAGAAGTCCGACGCGGTGTCGTGCCAGCCGGGGCCGGTCAGGCCGGGGGTGGACTCGGGCAGGATCCGGCTGCCGGTGGCGACGATCAGCCAGTCGTAGGCGATGCGCTCGCCGCCGAGGAGGCTGACGGTGCGGGCCGCGGGATCGATGCGATCGATCTCGGCCAGGCGCAGCTCGACCCGGGGATCGACGGTGCGATGGCGCGGCCGGGTCAGCTCGTCGTCGCGGTACATGCCGAAGGGCAGGAACAGGAGGCCGGGTTGGTAGACGTGCTCGTCGTCGCGGTCGAGGACCGTGACCCGCCAGCTCGCGGGCAGGACCTTGACCAGGCGATTGGCCATCATCGTGCCGGCGGTCCCGGCGCCCAGGATCAAGATGCGCTGCATGGCTCCTCCGCCTCGCTGGCGAGGCGATGAGCGGTAGTGCAAGGGCCGTGACAGGCCGTGGGCCGGGCCCGCAGCGGCCCCCGGACCAGCGCGGGACGGGATCCGGCCGTGCGCTCGGCCCGGCGCCGCGCAGGGCGTGCGTGGCGATGCGCGACCGCCGCAGCGGGTGCGGAGATCCGACGGTCAATCGATCGATTGAAGGTCGGCGAGGTCCGCGCGGTCGGCGAGCCCGGGCGCGCTCAGCGCCGGCGGCCGAGGGTGGTCAGGCCGATGGGCGCGGCGATCTCGGTGGCGTTGGCGGTCTGGGTGTGGTTGCAGTCGGAGGTCGGGTCGGCGGTGACCTGGGCCCGGAGCGCGCGGTTGTGGCGCAAGAGCACCTCCTGGGCGGCCGGCGGCAGGTCGTGATCGACCATGGCCTGGCGCCACAGCTCGAGGCGGCGATCGAAGTGACCGCCGAGGATCGGCGAGCGGCGGTGAGCCTCGCGGAGCGGTCGGCCGGCGTAGGCGACGTCACCGCCGAGCATGCGCGCGGCCAGCTCCCACTCGCGCTCGATCAGGTGCGCGCGGTCCTTGCCGACGAACAGAAAGCCGATCATGACGTCGGCGAAGACCCGCTCGTAGAAGTCGGCGACCATGGCGCGCAGCCGCGCGGCGCCGACCTGGTCGAAGAGCGACGGCTCGGCCGCGGTCACGCGGCGGCTCCGGCGGCGGTGACGGTGACCGGCTGGCCCGACAAGATCGCGGTGCCGGTCAGGGGATCGACCGCGGCGGGATCGAGGACGTCATTAACGCTGACCCCGGCGTGAGCGCCCGCGATCGCCAGGCGGATGCCGGGGCGGTGGTGGCCCCAGCCGTGGGGCAGGCTGACGACGCCGGGGGCCAGCTCGTCGGTCACCTCGACCGGGGCCACGACCGCGCCGACCGGGCTGGCGATCTGGGCCAGGGCGCCGTCGGTGAGCCCGCGGGCCGCGGCGTCGGTCGGGTGGATCTTGAGGGTGCAGCGCGCCGGCCCCTTCACCAGGCGGGCGCTGTTGTGCATCCACGAGTTGTTGCTGCGCAGATCGCGGCGACCGATCAGGACGAGCTGATCGTCGACAGGCGCGGACAGAGCGGCGCGCAGGCGCGCGAGATCGCGCTCGTAGATCGGCGGGACCAGGACGATCCGCCGGTCGCGGGTGCGCAGGCGCCCGGGCAGGCGCGGCTCGAGGGGCCCGAGGTCGAGGCCGTGCTCGGCGGCGGCGAGCTTGGCCAGGGACAGCTTGTGCGGGCCGACCCGCAACCCGAGGTCGAGGATGCGCTCGGGCGGCACGGCCCGGGCCGCGCGCACGGCGAGGTCGCGGACCAGGCGCGGCGCGAACAGCCGCGCCGCCAGCTCGGCGTAGATCTCCCAGTCGTGGCGCTGCTCGGGACCGCGGGCGAAGACCGCCTTCGAGTAGCGGGCGACGTTGCGGACCGCGAAGGCGGCGAAGGCGAGATCGTAGTCAGTGCGCTCGAGGATCGAGGTCGGCGGCAGGATGACGTGAGCCAGGCGCGTGGTCTCGTTCAGGTGCGGATCGATCGAGACCATGAACTCGAGGCCGGCCAGGGCGCGCTCGAGGCGCGGCCCGCCCGGCGCCGACAGGACCGGGTTGCCGGCGCTGGTGATGAGGGCGCGGACCTGCCCCGGCCCCGGGGTCTCGATCTCGTCGACCAGGGTCACGGCCGGCAGCTCTCCGCCAAACTCCGGCAGGCCGCGGACCCGGCTGCGCCAGCGATCGAAGCCGCCGTCGAAGCCGAGGGTGCGGGCCAGGGGCACGACGTCGACCGCCGGGGTCGAGAACATCAACCCGCCCGGCGCGTCGAGGGAACCCAGGACGACGTTGGCGGCGTAACACAGCCACGCGGCCAGGCCGCCGAAGCGCTGCGTGCACACGCCGAGACGACCGTAGATGACCGGGCGCTGGGCGGCGATCAGGCGACCGGCCAGCGCGACCAGGGTCGCGGTCGGCACGCCGGTCATCGCCGCGGTGCGCTCGGGCGGGAAGTCGGCGGCGATCGCGGCCAAGCGGTCGAGCCCGTCGGTGATGGCGGCCAGACGCCCCGGGCGCGCCAGCTTGCTGCCGAACCAGACGTGGAGGAGCGAGAGCAGGAACGCGGCGTCACCGCCGGGCCGGATCGCGACGTGTTGATCGGCGAGCGCGGCGGTCTCGGTGCGGCGCGGATCGACGACGATCACCGCGCCGCCGCGCGCCCGCACCGCCTTGAGCCGGGCCTTGACGTCGGGCGCGGTCATGATGCTGCCGTTGGACGCGAGCGGGTTGGCGCCCAGGGCCAGGAAGCAATCGGTGCGATCGAGATCCGGCACCGGCAGGAGGACCTGCTCGCCGAACATCGTCAGCGCCGCCAGCATGTGCGGGAGCTGATCGAGCGACGTCGACGAGTAGGCGTTCTTGGTGCCGAGCTTGCGCAGGAAGAGCTGGCCGTAGGTCAGGAGCCCGAGGTTGTGGACGGTGGGGTTGCCCTGGTAGACCGCGACGGCGTCGTGGCCGTGGCGGGTCCGGATATCGCGCAGGCGATCGGCGACCAGGGCCAGGGCGTCGTCCCACGGCACCTCGCGCCAGGTCGCGCCATCGCGCACAAGCGGCCGGCGCAGGCGATCGGGATCGTGGTGCAGGTCGGCCAGGGCGGTGCCCTTGGGGCACAGGTAGCCGCGCGACAGCGGGTCGGCGTCATCGCCGCGGATCCCGGTGACCCGGTCGCCGTCGACCTCGATCGCCACGCCGCAGGTAGCCTCGCACAGCGGACAACTGCGATAATGCGTCGTGGCCATCGGCGGCAGTCTACTCGAACCCACCGAGGGGCCCAAGCAGCGGCTATCCTCGGGGCGCCCCGCGGGCGCACGGTCATGACCACGCTCACCCTCGACGAGTTCCACGCGCTGCACCCGTGGCCGAGCCGCTTTGGCGACGGCAAGCGGGTCGAGTTCCTGTGGCCCTTCGATCTGGCGGCGCCGCCCGACGCGGTGTGGCGCGCGACCAGCGACACCTCGCGGCTCAACCGCGCGCTCGGCACGTCCGAGATGCGGTTCACCGAGAAGGACGGTCAGCGCTTCGGGTGGTCGAAGAGCGGCGGTCGCGTCCACACCTGGCGCGAGGTGCCGTGGAGCTGGGTCGCCGGGCAGTGGCTCGAGTGCGTGCGGATCTACGATCGCGGCTATCCCCGGCTCCTGCACGCGGTCCAGCGGGTCGAGCCGCGCGGCGACGGCAGCCGGTTCTACGCCTATTTCGGGTTCGTGCCGCGGGGCGCGGTCGGCGCGGCGGCGCTGCGCCTCGGCTTCGGCGCGCTGCACAAGGACTACCGCCGGGTGCTGGCCGAGCTCGACCGCCAGCTCACGAGCGCGGCCGGCGCGATCCTGCCGGCGGCGCCGCCGACCCTGCCCGACGACACCCGGGCCCGCCTCGACGCGATCGCCCGCGAGCTGCGCGGCAAGGGGCTCGACGGCGACGGCGTCGATCGGCTGGTCGGGTTCGTGGCCACCGGCGACGAGCTCGAGGTCGGGCGGATCCAGGTGCGCGAGCGGGCCCGGGCCTGGGGCCTCGACGAGGATCGCCTGCTGGCGGTGTGCCTGCACGCGACCCGGGCCGGCCTGCTCGAGCTGTCGTGGGACATCGTGTGTCCGCACTGCCGGGGTAGCGAGGGCGTGCCGACCCTGGGCGACCTGCCGACCGCGGCGCGATGCGAGACCTGCCTGCTCG
Organism: Kofleriaceae bacterium; assembly: GCA_018057825.1. GTDB lineage: Bacteria > Myxococcota_A > Polyangia > Haliangiales > Haliangiaceae > UBA2376. The sequence continues at coordinate 102,609 of JAGPCY010000019.1, forward strand.
ACTTCGGCACCGATCGCGAGCACGCGGTCGAGATCACCTTTCGCGTCCACCGTTCGATCCGCGAGGTCCCGGAGCGGCACTTCTGTTCGGCCGAGCCGGCGCGCAAGCACCACATCGCGGTGCAGTGGCTGGTGCCACCGGGCGAGCGGATCGAGCTGGCGCCGCGGCTGGCCCGGCGACGTTACCGGACCCGGGTCGAGGGCGAGGAGCGCTACGGCTACCTCGACGTCGACGACCGCGGCGCCGAGCAGGTGGCGTGGACCGCGACCGCGACGCCGACGATCCAGGCGGTGGCGCCGGCGCCGCGCCTGGCCCTGGCCAACGACACCGCGGCCGACGCGTTGTTCGTGGTCGAGGACGGCCAGTGGTCCGACGTCGCGCTGCGCCCGGGGCGGCTGTTGTCGTTCCAGGAGTTCCGCGACCTGTTCAGCGAGGAGTACCTGGGGGCCGACGTCCAGCTCGCGATCGGCGAGCAGACGATCTTGTTCACCGACATGGTCGGCTCGACCTCGCTGTACGCGACCCGCGGCGATCCGGCGGCCTTCGTCGAGGTCCGCCGCCACTTCACCGAGGTGTTCCGGTTGATCGCCGCCCACCGCGGCGCGGTCGTGAAGACGATCGGCGACGCGGCGATGGGGACGTTCGGCGATCCGCTCGACGCGGTCCGGTGCGCCAAGGCGCTCCACGATCGGTTCCCGCCGGGCTGCGCCGACTCGGTCGCGGTCCTGCGGATCTCGATCAACACCGGGCCGTGCATCGCCGTGCGGTTGAACGCCAACATCGACTACTTCGGCGGCACGGTGAACATCGCGGCCAAGCTCCAGGCCCTGGCCGAGGGCTGGCAGATCGCGATGAGCGCGGCGACCTACGAAGCGCCCGGGGTGGCGGCCTGGCTCGACGAGCACGGCGCCGCGGTCGAGCGCCTGGCCTACCGCTCGGCGGCGTTGCCCGACGAGATCGCGGTCCGGCGCTGGACGGTCTACCCGGCGCCGGCGTCGGCGGCGCGGCCCGACGAGCCAGGCCTCACGCCCGGGTGAAGACGAGCTGGTGATCGGCGAGCGTGCGCTCGGCGAAGGCGGCCTCGGAGAAGGCGAGGTAGAGGTTCCAAGCGCGGACGAAGGTGTCGTCGAAGCCGAGCCGACGCACGGTCGGCAGCGCGGCGTTGAACCGCGACCGCCAGGCCGCCAGGGTCGGCGCGTAGTCGGGCCCGATGTCGTCGGCCGAGGTCCAGGTCAGGCCGGTGCCGGTGAGCCCGGCGCGGATCGCGCCGAGCGACGGGATCAGCGACCCGGGGAAGATATAGGTCTGCATCCAGTCGACCGAGCGGCGGTAGGCGTCGAAGCGATCGTCGGGCATCGTGATCGACTGGATGACGGCGCGCCGCCCCGGGCGGAGGGCCCGGCCGACGACCGCGAAGTAGCGCGGCAGGAACTCGTAGCCGACGGCCTCGAGCATCTCGCACGACAGGACGGCGTCGTAGCGGCCGGTGACGTCGCGGTAGTCGCGCAGCTCGATCGACACCCGATCGGCCAGGCCGAGGGCCGCGACCCGCGCGGTGGCGTAAGCGTGCTGGGCCGGCGAGACCGTGATGCCGGTGACCCGGCAGCCGCGGGTCTGGGCGGCGTGGATCGCGAGCGCGCCCCAGCCGCAGCCGATCTCGAGGACGTGATCGCGCGGGCCGAGGTCAGCCAGGGCGCACAGCCGCTCGAGCTTGGCGCGCTGGGCCGAGGCCAGGTCGGCGCCCGGCTCCCAGATCGCGCACGAGTAGCACAGCTCGTCGTCGAGGAACTCGCGGTAGAAGGCGTTGCCGAGATCGTAGTGGGCGGCGATGTTGCGCGCGCTGCCGCGGCGATCGTTGGCGGCCCGACGGTGGCGCAGGAGCGTCGGCAGCCGGGCCAGGACGGTCAGCGGCGACTCGACGCCGCGGGCGGCGGTGACGCGCAGGAACCAGCGCAGCGCGGCCGGGAGATCGTCGGCGTCCCAGTCGCCGGCGGTGTAGGCCTCGCCGGCGCCGAGCTCGCCGCGTAGGAGCATGCGGACGAAGGCGCGGTCGTGGTGGACGCGGATGGTCGCGACCTGGGCGCCGCGGCCAAGGCGCAGGCGCTCGCCGTCGGGCAGGTGCAAGAGGACGCCGCCGTCGACGTCGGGGCGCCCCAGGCCGCCGAGCACCGCGCGCCGCGCCAGGCTGGCGACCGGCGAGGTCCACCGCGGCACCGGCGCGTACAGCGGATGGACCGGTTCATCGGCCATGGCGCGATCCGTGGGGGCCGGGTCGGGGTGAGACGGCGAGGCGAACGACTCCACGACGACTTGGATGCATCGGCGACCTCGACGTTACAGCGGCCGCGGCCGGTGAGTGGCGTCGGGCCGCGCGAACCGGACGCCGCGGGCGTGGTTCCACAGCGCCTCGGCGTAGATGAGGGCGATGGTCTGGACGCTCATGAGCGGGTAACGCACCGCGGCCACCGCCAGCGCGCGGTCGGTGAGCGCCGTCCGGGTTCCGGACAGGTGGGCGACGAAGACCGGCGCGCCGTCGGGGCGGGTGACGTCCATGTGGACGTCCTGGCGCGCGGGATCGCGGCCGGCGTCGAACTCGAAGTCGTAGCGGACGTCGCCGTGGAGAAACGGCGAGACGAAGAAGCAGCGCTCGACCCGGTAGCGGACCCGCCCGGCGCGGGCGGCGACCTGCTGGGCCGGGCCGAGCAGGTACGGGTGGCGGCCGCCGTAGGTGTTGCGGACGTCGGCGATGGCGGCGGTGAGCTGGCCGGCGGCGTCGTAGGCGAGGAAGAAGCTGACCGGGTTGAAGACCCAGTGGGCGGTGCGGAGCTGGGTGACCAGGCGCGCCGAGGCCGGGGCCGGCAGCCCGGCGGCGGCGAGCTGGGCGTGGTAGTGCGCGGCGACGGCGACCGCCGGATCGTAGTCGCGATCGTAGAGCGACCACAGGTTGGGGCGGTTGTACGAGAACAGCCGACGACCGCGATCGAGGGCGGGCAGCTCGTCGAGGTCGAGGGCGGCGGTGACGATCGGATAGCGGAAGGTGCGGCGATGGCGATCGCGACGGACGTGGACCAGGTGACCGGGGTAGAGCGCCGAGGCGATCACGCGCCCTCGTCGGCGAGGAGGCGCGCGGCGGCGACCTGCCCCGAGCGCAGGCCGTCCTCGTGGAAGCCGAACCCGGTCCAGGCGCCGGCGAAGTAGGTGCGGGCCACGCCCTGGAGGCGCGGCAGCGCGGCGTGGGCGTCCAGGGCGGCGAAGTCGAACTGCGGGTGGTGGAAGACCGCCTCGGTGTGGACCTGGGCCAGCGGCCGCGACGGGTTGAGCGTGACGAAGTACGGCGGCGCGGTGGGCAGGCCCATCAGGCGGTTCATCCAGTAGGTCACCGCGACCGGGGCCGCGGGATCGTCGCGCCGGTAGTTCCACGACGCCCAGGCCCGCGGCGCCTGCGGCATGACCGACGGGTCGCTGTGCAGGACCGTCCGGTTTTCGGACGTCGCGAGCGGGCCGAGGGCGGCGGCCTCGGCCGCGGTGGGGGCGGCGAGCAGGGCCAGGGCGCGCGGCGCCGAGGTCGCGACGACGACCCGGGCGAACCGGTGCTCGCGGCCGCCGACGACGACGGTGACGCCGGTCGGATCGCGGTGGATCGCGGTGACCGCGGCCCCGGTGGCGACCGTGAAGCCACCGCGGGCCAGGAGCGCGTCGACGTAGCGCCGGCTGCCGCCGATCACGGTGCGCCACGGGTGCGGGCGCGTGGCGCGCAGCATGCCGTGGTGGTTGAGGAACCGCAGGTAGGTCTCGGCCGGGAACTGGCCGCAGCGCGCCGGGGCCAGCGACCACAACGCGGCCGCCAGCGGCACGACGAAGCGATCGCGCAGATCGTCGCTGAACCCGCGATCGCGCAGCCATTCATCGAGGGTGGCGCGCCGGGTCCGCTCGCTGCCGAGATCGGCGCGCCCGACCTTGAGCAAGCGCACGACCTCGGCGAGGAAGCGCCAGTGCCGCGGCCGCACCAGGTTGCGCGGCTGGGCGAACCATCCGCCGGGGTCGGCGCTCGACCACTCGAAGCGCTCGTCGCCGTCGGGCAGCGTGACCGAAAACGACATCGCGGTCGGGCGCGACGCGATGCCCAGCTCGGCGAACAGCGCGGTCAGCCGCGGGTAGCTCGGGGTCGAGAAGACGATGAAGCCCATATCGACCGCGGTGCCGTCGACCATCGCGGTGTGGACGTGGCCGCCGGCGGTGGGCGAGGCCTCGAAGACCGTGACCTCGGCCCGGCCGGCCAGGGCGTGGGCGGCGCCCAGCCCGGCGATGCCGGCGCCGATGACTGCGACCGCGGGCGGGCTCACGATCCGGTTCGTAGCACCACGCCGCGGAAGCGCACGGGCGTGCTCGGGGCCAGGCCGTGGGCGTCGCGGACCAGGAGCGCGATCATGAAGCCGGCGCCGGCGACCGCGCGCTCGGCCTCGGGCGACAGCGGGATGTCGGCGATCAGCTCGGCGCTGGCGCCGGCCGGCAGGTGGCCGAGGTAGACGACGCGCCCGTCGAGCTCGGGGTTCGACGACGCGACCACGGCGCGCAGGCCGAAGCCGGGACCGGGGCCGACGTTGGCGAGCGGCAGGGCCAGGCGCAGGCGGCCGGGCGCGAGGACGACGCCCAGGCGACCGGGCTCGAACTGCGGGAGCTTCTCGAGGGTCTGGACCGGCGGGATCGCGGCGTCGATGCCCCGGGCGGCGAAGAACCCGGCGCGCGCGCCGGCCAGGACGCTGGGGTCGACGATGTGATCGAGGCGGAGCTTGCCGTCGGGGCCGGTCAGATCGATCGCCAGATCGAGGGGCGGCAGGCGCGGCTCGAAGGCGTCGACGAAGTCGAAGGCGGCGACGGAGAAGCGCCCGTCGTCATCGACCGCGCCCTCGACGTGGAGGCCGTTCCACAAGAGGACGGCGTGGCGGGCCGCGACCGCGCGCTCGCCGCACGGCACCGCCGGGCCGGGACGAGACACGACCTGGGTGCCGGTGGGGTGACGCGCGGTGCGAGTGCCGATGAACGGGCCGATCGTGAGCGGCAGGCCGACCGCGAGCCCGGCGGCGCCGACGTAGGTCAGCGGTGAGCCGGCCGGTTCGTCGGTGGACAGGCCGCGGACCGCGGCGACCGCGCCCAGGGCGGTGGCGACCACCCCGACCACGACCGCGGCGGCGTTGGGACGGACCTGTTCGACGTCGAAGCCGGCGACGTCGGTCTCGACGACCGAGGTGCAGGTCAGCGGGGTGACGAAGCGCAGGCGGCCGTCGGGCTCGACCTGCGCGGTCGGGGGCCGGGCCGAGGCGACGGTGCCAGCGACGGTGCGGGTCTCGCCGTTGCGGGTGTCCTGGGAGCGCACCGAGACGTGGCAGGCGGCGGCGGCGAGCGTGACGGCGAGGACCCGGCGAGACACCGCGGCCATCGTACGCGAGTCGGTCGGGCGTTTGTGAGGCAGGGCCGGTCGGACCGGCGGCGGCGCGCGGTAACCGATCGACCGGGCGGTGCATCCAAAATCGTCAGGCCAGCGAACCCCTGAGGTAGCCCTGTGACCGTCGACCCGCCCTGCGAGACCACCTCCGAGCTCGATGACCCGGAGCTCCTGCCGCCCGGCACGGCGGTCGGGGAGTACGTGCTCGACGAGCTGCTCGGGGCTGGCGGGTTCGCGCGGGTCTATCGGGCCCACCACGCGGTGCTGTCGGCGGAGGTGGCGATCAAGGTGATCACCCGGGCCCTGGCCCTCGACGCCGACGCCAGCGCGCGGTTCGTGCGCGAGGCCCGGGCGGCCAGCGCGATCGCCCACCCCGGGATCGTGCGGGTGCTGGGGTTCGGCAAGCTGGCCGACGGCCGCGCGTACCAGGTGATGGAGCTGATCGCCGGGCCAGCCCTCGACGATCACCTGGCGGAGGTCGGCCGCCTGCCGCGGGCCGAGGCGCTGCGCCTGCTCGACGCGATCGCCGCCGCCCTCGACGCCGCCCACGCCGCCGGGATCGTGCACCGCGATCTCAAGCCGGCGAACGTGCTCCTGGCCCCGGGGCCATCGGGCCCGATGCCACGGCTGGCGGACTTCGGGATCGCCAAGGCCCTCGAGGGCGAGACCAACCCGCAGCTCACGCGGACCGGCACGACGCTCGGCACGCCGACGTACATGTCGCCGGAGCAGGCCCTGGGGCGGCCGGTCGGGCCGGCCAGCGACGTCTACTCGTTCGGGGTGGTGGCCTTCGAGCTCTTGACCGGCGAGGTGCCGTTCCCGTCGGAGTCGCCGCTCGAGACGATGATGCACCACGTGCAGACCGCGGCCCCGGCGCCGTCGTCGGTGGCGCCCGACCTGGGCCCGGGCTTCGACGCGGCGATGGCGGCGCTGCTGGCCAAGCGACCGGAGGAGCGACCGGCCTCGGCGGCGGCGGCGATGGCGGCGCTGCGGGCGGCGGGCGCGGTGGCGCGGCGGGAGCGTGGCCGCGCGCGCCGATGGCTCGCGGCGGGGCTGGGGGTCGGGATGCTGGCGGGTGCGGCGGCGATCGGGCTGGCGCTCCTGCGGGGCGAGGGACCGGCGCGCGCGGCGACGTCGGCCGGGGTGACCATCGAGGAGCCGGGCGGCGCGGCGGCGGGGACGGCGGCGGCGACGGTGCCAGCGGAGCGCGCGGCGGCCGGGAACGTGGCGGCGCCGGTCGCGGTCGCGGCCGGGCCCGATGCGGCGGTCGCGCCCGCGGACAGCGACAGTGCGGCGGCGCGCGCGGCGACCGCGCGACCGTCTCGCCCGGCGGCCTCGGCCCCGCGCCGATCGCCCGCGCCCGCGCCCTCGCCCACCCCGCCGCCGACCTCGACGTCGACCCCGCCGACGTCGACCCCGCCGGCCCCGCCGCCGGCCGATACCCTCGAGATCCCTCCCGACTACCAACCCTGACTGGAGCTGGTCATGTCTTCGCCTCGTCCGTTCTTGCTTCGCGCCCTGGTGCTCGCGGTCGCGCCGTGGCTCGCCGCGGCGTGCGCCGAACCGACCGAGGTCACCCCTGGCGTCTGCGGCAACCTCGTGACCGAGGCCGGCGAGCAGTGTGATGGCCAGGACGACTGCGGCGTCGATGGCGCGGCGGCGTGCCGCTACACCTGCGCGCAGGGCGAGCGGGCGTGCCCGGGCGACCTGGCGTGTTCGGTCGACGGCGTGTGCGTGGCCAGCGCCGGGCGCTTCGTGCCGTTCGACGTCGGGCGCCGCTACGAGCTGGCGGCCGATCGCATCGTCGTCGGTGACCTCGACGGCGATCGCCGCGATGATCTGATCGGCGTCGGCGACGCGGTGCGGGTGCGGTTCGGCTCGCCCGATGAGCCGCTCCTGGCCTCCTACGAGAAGGCGATCCGACCGCCGACCGGGGCCGCGGCCTTCGGTGAGCTCGACGATCGCCCCGGCCTCGATCTGGTGTTCCCGACGGCGACCGGGGTGTTCACGCTCCTGGCCCGCGGCCGCGAGCTCGAGGCCGTGCCCTACGCCAGCACCGCCGCGCTGCCCGACGATGGCGCCGCGGCGTGCGCGCCGTCGCCCGGATGGGCCATGTGTCGGACGATCGATCTCGATCGCGACGGGCGGCTCGATCGGGTCGGCTTCGTCGCCGATCGCGACAACCTCGCGATCGAGCTGGGCCGCGCGGCCGGGCCGTCGGTGGCGGTGACGATCGATACGCTCGACGTGATCACCGACGTCGCGGTCGGCGACTTCGACGGCGATGGCTACGGCGACATCGGCTTCGCGACCCGCTCCGTCGATGGCGCGGGCACCGAGTCGGCGGCGGTGGTCTATGGCGCACCGCAGCCGAGCGGCTTCACCCGCGCGCCGGTCCTGACCGCGGATCGGGTGCGCGGGGTCGCGGCGGCCGATCTCGACGCCCCGCCCGACGGCCTCGCCGACCTGGCGATCGATCGCGTCGACGGCGCCACCGCCGGGGTCGCGCTCTACCTGGGCGACGCCGCGCGCGATCTGTCGGCGCCGTTCCGCCTCGATGGCAGCCGCGCCGACCTCGACGTGCCGTACGCGGTGGTGGCGGGCGAGTTCGTCGGCGGCGTCGGCTCCGGCATCGACGTCATGGCCTACGCGCGCAACCCGGCCGAGCCCGATCGCGCGTACCTGTGGTGGCTGCGCGGGGTCGGCGCGGCCCAGCTCGAGCTGGGCGCGGTCGATCCGGTCGACGTGACCGACCTCGCCTTCGTCGACAACCAGTGGCGGGTCGCCGACCTGGTCACCGACGACACCACCGGCAACGGGCCCGACGAGGTGATCGGCCTGTCGCCGCGCGCCCCCGACTGCGCCGGCCCGGCCTTGACCGCGGCGGTGCCGAGCGCGCGCTTCACGCCAGGGCCGCTCTTGCGCAGCGCGTGCCTGGGCCTCGATGAGCCGGGCTGGTCGCCAGCGCTGATCGGGCTGGTCGAGGGCGTGGCCGGGCCGCGCGCGGTCGCCCTGGCGCAGCGGGCTGAGACCTGGTGGCTGGGCGAGGCCACCCGGCTCGACGACGCCACCATGACCGGGCGGCTGGGCGGCGCGACGGTGGCGTTGCCCGACGGCTGCCGCGATCCGCAGCTCTGGGCTCAGACGCCGGAGGCCGGGACCTTCGTGTCGTGGTTGTGCGATCGGCCCGACGGCAGCGAGGTGCTGGCGCTGCGCGCGACGGCGACCGGCGCCGCGACGCCGACGGCGATCGCCACCGTGCCGCCGGGCGCGGCCCACCTGACCGGCGACTGGAACGGCGACGGCCTGACCGACGTCGTGATTCGCCAGGGCCGCGCGTTGACCGTCCTCTTGCAGTGCTCGACCGACATGGTGGGCACGACGCCGGGTTGCTGAGCGTGCGCGCGGCGACCTTGGCGCTCTTGGCGCTCTTGGTTTCGACCGGCGCGGCGGTGGCGCAACCCTCGACGACGCCCGCGCCGACGCCCGCGCGCGCGGTGAGCGCAGCCGATCGCGCCGCGGCCGAGGACGCGTTCCGGGTCGGCGCCCAGGCGTTCCGCGCCAACCTGTTCGCGGTCGCCGCCGACTCCTTCGAGGAGGCCCAGGCGCGCGACCCGCGGCCCGAGACCGCGTTCTCGCTGGGCCAGGCCAACCGGCTGGCGTACTTCGGCGATCGCGCGGCCTGGCGCGTGCAACGCGCGGTGCAGATGTATCAGTGGTACCTGAGCCAGCTCCCGTCGGGACCGCGGGCCCGCGACGCCAGCGATCACCTGGGAGTGCTCGAGCCGCTCCTGGCCGAGCTGCGGCGCCGCGGCGAGCTGGTGCCGTTCCAGCCGGTGGTCCGCACCCAGCTCGTGGTCGGCGCCGAGGTCGAACAGGCCGAGGTCACGATCGATGGCGCCAAGGTCGGGCTGTGGCAGCCGACCGAGGTCGCCCCCGGTCCCCACCAGATCGTCGTCGACGCGCCCGGCTACGAGATCGCGACTCGACGGGTGGTGATCGCGGCGGGCGCCTTCGTCCCGGTCGACGTGCCGCTGGTGGCCAAGCCCGGTCGGCTGCGGGTGCGCGCCGAGGCCGGGGCCCGCCTCTACATCGACGGCCGCGCCGCCGGCGCGGTCGGTGGCGCCCCGCGGCGGATCACGCCCGGCGAGCACTTCGTGAGCGTGACCCGGCGCGGCCGCACGTCGTGGAGCGGCGTGGTCGAGATCGCGCGCGATCAGGAGCTGGCCCTCGACGTCGAGCTGGCCCCGACCGGACAGCGCCGGGTGGCGCACTGGGTGCTCGGCTCGGCGGCCGCGCTGGCCGTGACCGCGGGCGGCGTCGAGCTCTGGGCGTGGTCGGCGCGGCGCGACGCCGAGGAGATCGATCAGGCGCGGCGCGATCTGACGGCGACCCCGGCCGATCTGGCGCGCTACAACCGCCTGGTCGACGACGCACAGACGCGGCGCGCGGTGGCGGTCGGCCTGGGCGCCGGGGCGCTGGCGATCGGCGCCCTGGGCGCGGGGATGTGGCTCTTCGATCACGAGCCGCCCGGGACGACCTCACGCCTCGAGCTGACGCCGGTCATCGGCAAGGACGGGAGCGGCGCGATGCTCCGCGGCGCGTTCTGAGCGCGACCGCCGGACGCGGCGCGCGCTACGGCGCGGCGCGCGCGACGACCCGGTCCTGGCTCGACACGACGACGCCGGCCGGGGTCTCGAGGGTGATCGCGAAGCCGGCGACCGCGCCGATCGGCAGCCGCGGCTCGATCGTGATGACCTGCTCGCCGACGGCGCTGACGTCGAAGCGACCGCCGTCGACCGGGAAGCGCTCGTCGCGAGTGCGATCGACGATCCACACTTGGTAGCGCGCGACGGCGGGATCGTTGACGGCCAGGCCGGTCAGGCGCGCCTGCCCGCGCTGCCCGGTCGGGCTCCACACGACCTCGCCCGCGACCCCAGCGCCGGCGGCGTCGCCGCCCGGTCGCCAGCGCAGGGTGACCAGCTCCGACGCGGACGCGCCGGCGAAGGGCGCGGGACCGGCGACGCTCGGCGCGGTCGGGGGCGAGGCGGCTGGCCCGACGCCAGCGGGGCCACGGGTCAAGGCGACCGCGGCGACCGCCGCCGCCGCCAGCCAGCCCGAGGCCGCCAGGCCCCAGACCAGGCGGTTGCGACCCGCGCCGCCGCGCGGCGGGCGCGGCGCAGCCATCGAGCGGGTCGCGCGCGGGGCCGGCGCCGGAAGATCGGCCGCGACCGACGGCACCGACGGAGCGGTCGACAGCGCGCTGGTCGGCGGCGCGGCGACGGCGCGGGACCCCGGGGCGGCGGCGAGGAGCTTGGCGGCCAGCTCCGCCGGCAGCGGCTCGCGCGGGACCGCGGCGACCGCGACCGCGGCGGCCGCGAGGTCGAAGCTGTCGACGTCGGCGGCGCCCAGGCGCGCCAGCTCGGCGGTGGCCTCGGGGTCGAGGCCCTCGGTGGCGCGCTGCACTAGCAGCTCGTGGGCGCGCATGGTCTCGAGGTCAGTCAACGAGCGCTTCATGACGTCACCGGACCTCGCCGTGATGACCGAGGAGCGCGGCGCGGATCGCCAGCAGTCCCCGCCGGAGGTGGGCCTTGACGGTGCCCAGGGGCATGCCCGTCTGGCTGGCGATCTCGCCGTGGGACAGGCCTTCGCAGGTCGACAGCACCAGCACCTGGCGCTGCTCGGGGCGGAGCTGGGCCAGGGCGCGCGACGCTTGGGCGGCCTCGGCCGCGACCTCGGGCCCGCTGCCACCGTCGGCCACCGCCGGCCACTGGTCGACCGACTCGGCGGCGGGGTGGCGGCTGCGGCTGCGGCGCCGGTCGATCAGGCGGCGCCGCGCGATCATCGCCACGAACGTGACCTCGGCGGCGACCGCGGGATCGAACCGGGCGGCGCTCTTCCAGAGATCGAGGAAGATCTCCTGGACCGCGTCGTCGGCGTCGGCCGGATCGAAGCGGCGCGCCAGCGACCACACCAGGCTGCCGTACCGCTCGATCACGTCCTTGACCGCGGCGCGATCGCCGGCGGCCACCCGCGCGAGGAGCGCGGGCGCGGGCGGGTCGGCGTCGGGCTGGGCCACCATCGGACCGGCCGACTGTACCCGCAAAGGCGCCGCCGGGCCGAACCCGAACCGGGGGGCGGCGGAGGGCGCGACCGCGCGGATGACGTCGAGGCTGGCGGTGGCGGGAATCGTGACCTCCACCGATGGCTTCGCTGGCTGAGCGCGCTTGGATGCAGCGCGCCGGCGCGCCGTGGTCGATCGCGTGCGAGCGAGCCCGATCCGCGATCGATCGTGGACGATCCGCGGTCGATCTGCGCGATCGCGACGATCGCGTGCATCCAACCGGCGAGGTGCGGCGAAGTCCGCGGTGAACGTTTCGAATGATTTTCTTGCTCCTCTCTGCGGGCCACGGCCCCGGGGGCACGGAGCCAGCTCTAACCCACCGAGGACCTACCGATGAACACGCTCACCTTGTCTCGCTTCGCCACCACCGCCGCCCTCGCTGTCACCCTCGTCGCGTGCGGCGACGACGGCGGCGACCTCAGCCCCGACGCGCCGGCCGGTCCGGTGTCGATCGTCGCCACCGCGCAGTCGACGCCGGAGCTGTCGACCCTGGTCGCCGCGGTGCAGTTCGCCAGCAACGACGGCGACCTGCTGAACCTGCTGTCGAGCCCCGGCACGCTCACCGTGTTCGCGCCGACCAACGCGGCCTTCGACGCCCTGGCGGTCGAGCTGACCGGCGTGCCGGGCACGACCGGCGCGGCGCTCCTCACCGAGGCAAATAAGCCGCTCCTGCGCGCCGTGCTCCAGTATCACGTGCTGACGTCGGAGGTCGCCTCGTCGGCGATCCCGTTCGGGCTGCCGATCACCAGCGCGGAGGGCAGCGTCTTCAAGATCGACACCGGCACCCCGCCGGTCATCACCGACGGCCGCAACCGCACCGCCCGCATCACCGCCACCGACATCGACGCGTCGAACGGCGTCGTGCACCTGATCGACAAGGTCATCCTGCCGGCCGACAAGAACGTCGTGCAGACGGCCCAGGCCCTGGCCGCAGCGAACCCGGCCGAGTTCACGATCCTCGTCGAGGCGGTGGTCGCGGCCGATCTGGCCGGGACGCTGAGCGGCGCCGGCCCGTTCACGGTGTTCGCGCCGACCGACGCCGCGTTCGCCGCGCTCCTCACCGAGCTCGGCGTGACCAAGGCCCAGCTCCTGGCCAACACCGCGCTCCTGACCCAGGTGCTGACCTACCACGTCGTCCCGGGCCGGGTGTTCAAGGCCGCGGTGCCGGTGGGCGCGGCGATCGCCACCGTCGAGACGGGCACGTTCACCGTCAACGCCAGCCTGCAGATCACCGACGAGCGCGGCCGCACCGCGCGGATCGTCGGCACCGACACCCTGACCTCGAACGGCGTCATCCACGTCCTCGACCGGGTCATCCTGCCGGCGCCGTGACGAGGTCGCGGCCGCGCCGGTTCGCGGCGAGCCTCGACTTGTCCTACCGTCGGGCGATGGTGAGCCCGATCGATCGAGCGACCGCGGTGACGATCTCGAGCGAGGCGGGTCCGATCGCCGCGCGTCACTGGACGACCGAGACGTGCCACACGCTGTTCGTCCTCGGTCACGGCGCGGGCGCGGGCATGCACCATCCGTTCATGGTCGCGATCGCGGCCGCGCTGGTCGAACGCGGCGTGGCGACCTTGCGGTGGGAGATGCCGGCCTTCACCGCCGGACGGCGGCTGGCGGATCGGCCGGCGGTGGTGCGGCCCCTGGCGCGCGCGGCCTGCGCCTTCGCCCCGACCCTCGGCCCCGGCCTGCGCCTCATCGCGGGCGGCAAGTCGATGGGCGGGCGGATGACCTCCGAGGCCCAGGCGGCCGCGCCGATCCCGGGCCTCGCAGGGCTGGCGTTCCTCGGCTTCCCGCTCCACCCGGCCGGCGCGCCGGCGGTGACGCGCGCCGCCCACCTCGACGACGTCGCCGTCCCGATGCTGTTCGTCAGCGGCGACCGCGACGCCCTGGCGGAGCCCGGGCTCCTGGCCGGCGTGATCGCGCGGCTCGGGGCGCGCGCCACCCTGCGGACGATCCCCGGGGCCAACCACGGCCTCGAGGTCGGCCGGCGGGCCGGGCTCGATCCGATCGCGATCGCGGCGGGCGAGATCGCCACCTGGGCCGGCGCGCTCCCGGCCCCGCCGGTTCCTTGACACGCCCGATCGGGCCGGCGAATCATCGCGCGGTGTGGTCGAGCTACTCGCCCCGCCAGGCCGCGTCGCTGCTCGGGTTGCCCGAGTCGACGGTGCGCGGCCTCGCGCGGGCAGGGCTGATCAGCGGGCCGGCCGAACCGCCGCTGGCGCTGGGCTTCCGCGAGCTGGCCGCGCTGCGGGCGATCAAGGCCCTGCTCGACGCGGGCCTGACCCTGGCCCGGGTCCGGCGCGATCTGCGGACGCTGCGCCAGCGCCTCGGCCCGACCGCGTCGCTGGCCGAGCTGCCCCTCGAGGTCCAGGACGGCCGGGTCGCGGTCCGCGGTGAGCCGGCGCCGGTCAGCGGCCAGCTCTCGCTGCCGTTCGCGCCGCGCGTCGCCGCGCCCAACCCGGCCGGCGAGCTGCGCGATCTGCCGAGCCGTGGACCGATCGCCCCCGAGCCGGCGCCCGCGCTGACCGGCGACGACTGGTTCGAGCGCGCGATCGCCCTCGAGGAGCACGACGTCGAGGCCGCGATCGACGCCTACCGGCGCGCGATCCGCCTGCGCCCCGATCACGTCGAGGCGCTGATCAACCTGGGCCGCCTGCACGCCGAGGCCGGTCAGGCCGACGCCGCCAACGACTGCTTCGCCCAGGCCCTGGCCCTCGACCCGGCCGACGCCACCGCGCTGTACAACCTGGGCGTCGTGGCCCAGGACAGCGGCCGCGAGGCCGACGCGATCATCTACTACACGCGGGCCCTCGAGCTCGACGCCGGCCTGGCCGAGGCCCACTACAACCTGGCCACGCTGTTCGATCAGAGCGGCGACGCGCGCTCGGCGATCCGCCACATCAACGAGTACCGCAAGCTCACGCGATAGGAGGAGGCGGAGGCGGAGGCGGCGGCGGAGGCGGAGGCGGAGAGCGAGACCGAGGCGGAGGCGGAGGCGGAGACCGAGACCGAGGCGGAGGCGGAGACCGAGACCGAGACCGAGACCGAGACCGAGACCGAGACCGAGGAGGAGGCCGAGACCGAGACCGAGACCGAGGCCGAGGCCGAGACCGAGGCCGAGGCCGAGACCGAGGCGGAGGCCGAGACCGAGGCCGAGGCGGAGGTGGGTGCGCCGCGATCACAACAGGATCGCAACATCCGGGCAGGCCCAGGCGGCGTACCAAGGACGCGAGGAGTCCCATGTCTCGCATCCACGCCTTGATCGCCTCGCTCATGTCGCTCGCGCTGACCGCGGCCTGCGGCAGCACCACCGCCCCGGCGGCCGACGCCGGCGCTGACGCCGCGGTCGACGCCGCGGTCGACGCCGCGGTCGACGCCACCCCGGCCGGCCCGTCGCGGGCCGCGCTCACCGCGGGCGGCCGGCTCGCCGGCGGCAGCCTGGTGGTCGACGTCGCGATCGCTCCGCCGCCGGCCGCCGCGCCGCTGACTGGCGGCGCCGTGGTCGTCACCCCCGCTCACCCCATCGCTCGCTGAAAGGAATCCCATGCGCACGTCTTCGTCCTTGTCCCTCGCGGTCGCCGCCGCGGCGCTCGCCGTCGCCGGCTCCGCCCACGCCGTCCCCGAAACCCTCGGCTTGTCGGCCCGCATCGTCGACGGTGGCACCCCGGTCACCGGACCGCAGACCATCGTCGTTCGCATCCACGATCAAGCCAGCGGCGGCACCCCGGTGTGGACCGAGTCGGTGACCGCGACCGCGGCCGACGGCCTGGTCCACCTGACACTCGGCGCCACCAGCCCGCTGACCGACGCGGTGATCGACGGTGGTCCGCTGTGGGTCGAGCTCCAGGTCGGCAGCACGGTCTTGGCCCCGCGCCTGGCGGTGACCAGCGCGCCGTACGCGCTGCGCGCCGGGGTCGCCGAGGACGCCGAGCGCCTGGCCGGCCAGCCGGCCACCGCGTTCGCCGCGGCCGCCCACGGTCACGCCGGCACCTACCTGCCGGTCGGCGCGGCGCTGGCCTGCACCGGCACCGCCAAGGTGATCGGCCTCGACGGCGCGACCGGCTCGGTGGTGTGTGGACCGGATGCCGTGGGCCCGAGCTACACCGCGGGGCTCGGGCTGACGATGCCGACCGCCACCAGCTTCGCGGTCAACTTCGGGACCAGCGGCACCGCGACCGCGGTGGCGCGGGCCGACCACAACCACGCCGGCGTCTACCTGCCCGTGGGCACGACCCTGGCGTGCCCGGCCGGGCAATACGCCACCGGCCTCCAGCCGAGCGGCAGCGTGAGCTGCGCGGCCGCGCCCGCCGCCGACATCACCGACGTCACCGCCGGCGCCGGGTTGACCGGCGGTGGCTCGTCGGGCGCGGTCGCGCTGGCGGTGGCCTTCGGCGCCTCGGGCACCGCGACCACGGTCGCGCGCTCGGACCACAGCCACCCGGCGACCTGTCCGGTCGGGTACACGACCCACGCCGCGGCCGGCGCGACCTCGTCGCTGTGCTCGAAGCGCGTGGCCGCGCCCAACATCACCTGGAACAACGCGGCGACCGCTTGCTACGCCAACCACAACGGCGGCCACCTGTGCAGCTACAACGAGCTGCGCATCGCCGCGACGGTGTCGCCGACGCAGGTGCTGAGCGTCGGGTTCTGGATGGGCGACCGGGTCGCCGACGACTGGGTCCTGCGGGTCAACGGCAGCGACGCCAACAACTTCGACGAGGCGATCGAGATCGTCGCGACCCCGGTGGTCACCGGCGGCTACTACTGCTGCCAGCGCGCGCAGTGATCCGGCCTCACGCCGGCGCGCGCGGCACGGTGACGGTGACGCGCAGCCCGCCCAGCGGCGAACGCGCGAAGGCCAACGTGCCGCCGTGGCGAGCCACGATCGAGCGCACGATCGCCAGGCCCAGGCCGTGACCACCGGTGGTCCGGCTGCGCGACGGATCGAGGCGCGCCAGGCGGCGGCCCAGGAGGTCGAGCTCTCCGTCGGCCACTCCGGGCCCGGCGTCGTCGACGGTGATCACGGCGTCGCGGTCGGCGGCGGCCAGCGTGACCTCGACCGCGCCGTCGCCGGCGTGGCGGCGGGCGTTCGACAGCAGGTTGTCGAGCACCTGCTCGAGGCGCATGGCGTCGACGGTGGCGGTCACCGCGGTCAGCCGACAGGTCGCGATCGGCCCGCCGGTCACCGCGGCCCGGGCCACCGCGGCCTCGACGAGCGGCGCCAGCTCGATCGGCGCGCGCTCCAGCTCGAGGTCGGGCTCATCGAGGGCGGCCAGGTCGCGCAGGTCGGCGGTCAGGCGCTCGAGGCGGGCCAGCTCGCGCTCGAGGAGCTCGAGCATGCGCGCGCGATCGCCGGTGCCGTGCTTGAGCGCCGCGCCCAGGCCGAGCAAGGTCGAGGTCGGGGTCGCCAGCTCGTGGGCCAGGTCGGCGAACAACCGGCGCCGCTCGCGATCGGCGCCGCGGATCTCGTCGAGCGAGCGGGCCAGGGCGTCGGCCATGGCTCGGAACCCGACGCGCAGCCCGAGGAAGTCCTTGCCCGCGGTGGCGGCCGGCAGCTCGGCGGAGAAGTCGCCGGCGGCCAGGCGGCGGTAGGCGTCGATCACCGGCACGGTCAAGCGCCCGACGACGAAGCGGGTGAGCAGGTAGACGATCGCGATCGGCACCGCGAGGAGCGCGAGCAACGCGACGGTGGCGCCTGGGCTCGGCCGGGCCAGGGCCACGATCGCGAGCGCCAGCGCGAGCTGGGTCACGGCGGCGACCGCGGCCAGCTTGACCGGCAGCGACAGGCCGGCGCCGCGCGGGGTCACGCCGCCCCCAGGCGATACCCGGCGCCCGCGACCGCGTGGATCGGCGCGGCGGTGGCGGTCGCGGCCTCGAGCTTGCGCCGCAGGCGGGTGACGTGGCAGTCGACGTTGCGGGCGTAGCCGTCGTTGCTGGTGCCGAAGACGTCGCGCAGGAGCTGGCGGCGGGTCAGGACCACGCCGGGCTGGCGGACCAGCTCCCACAGGAGCGCGAACTCGGTCGGGGTCAGGGCCAGCCGACGCTCGCCGACCACCGCCTCGCGCCGCCCGCGATCGACGACGATCGCGCCCCAGCGCGCGATCGCGCCACCCGGCTCGCCCAGGCGGCGCGCGACCGCCGCCAGCCGGGCCAGGAGGATCGGCGGCGCGAAGGGCTTCACCACGTAGTCGTCGGCGCCGGCGTCGAGCCCGATCACGACGTCGGCGTCGGCGCCGCGGGCGGTCACCATGACCACGCCCGGGGTCGGCTGGAACCGAGCGCGCAGCTCGCGGCACACCTCGAGGCCATCGCCGCCGGGCAGGTTCAGGTCGAGCACGACCAGCGCCGGGCGGGTCCGGGTGGCGGCGGCCAGGGCGGCGGCGCCGTCGCCGACCGCCTCGACGACGTAGCCGGCGGCGGCCAGGTGACAGGCCGTGACCTCGCGCAGGGCCAGATCGTCCTCGACCAGGAGGACCCGATGCGACATCGGTGGGACGGTACCATCGGTCGCGGCGCGGTCGGCGGTGGCGCGGCGGCGGGTCGATGCGCTACCAACCGAGGATGCGCCGCTCGCTCGCCCTCGCCGCCCTCGCCGTCGCCGCTTGCGCCTCCCGGGCCGCGGCGCCGCGCGACCTGACCACGACCAGCGAGCGCTCGGGCTGGGTGAAGACCGGTCGTCACGACGAGACCGTGCGGCTGTGCCACGACCTGGCCGCGGCCCACCCGCGCGAGGCCCGGTGCGAGGTGTTCGGCACGACGCCCTCGGGCCGGCCGATGGTCGCGGTGGTCCTCGGGCGCGCCGACCTGCCCGCCGACGCGCCGGTCCTGTTCGCGCTGGCCGGGATCCACGCCGGCGAGATCGACGGCAAGGACGCCGGGTTCGCGTTCGCCCGCGATCTGCTGACCGGCGCGGTGGCGCCCGGGGCCCTGGCGCGGATCCGCGTCGTGTTCGTCCCGACCTTCAACGTCGACGGCCACGAGCGGTTCGGCCCCAACCATCGGCCCAACCAGCGCGGCCCCGAGGAGATGGGGTTCCGCACCACCGCCACCGGCCTCAACCTGAACCGCGATTTCATCAAGGCCGACGCGCCCGAGATGCGCGCGCTCCTGGCGCTGTGGGCGCGGTGGGAACCGACGCTGTTCGTCGACCTGCACGCCACCGACGGCGCGAAGTTCGAGCACGACATCGCGGTGATGGTCGCGCCCAAGGCCGGGCGCGGCGATGACCTCGAGGCGGCGGCCCGGGCGCTGCAGGCCCGCGTCCTCGACCGCATGACCGCGCGCGGCCATCTGCCCCTCGGCTTCTACCCGTCCTTCGACGAGCACGACGACCCGGCCTCGGGCTTCACCGACGGCGAGGCGCCGCCGCGGTTCTCGCACTTCTACGCCGCGGCCCGCGACCGCCTGGGCGTCCTGGTCGAGACCCACTCGTGGCGGCCGTACCGCGAGCGCGTCGCCTCGACCCGAGCGGTGCTCGAGGAGCTGGTGGCGGCGATGGTGACCGACGGCGCGGCCTGGCAGCGGGCCACGCGCACCGCCGAGACCACCACCCTGGCCGGCCGCCAGGTCGTGCTGCTGTCGCAAGGAGACCCGGCGCGACCGCGGGAGATCGAGTTCCGCGGCTACGCCTATCAGCGCGTGCCGTCGGAGGTGTCGGGCGGCTTGTGGACGCAGTACGACGAGACCACGCCGGCGATCTGGCGCGTGCCGCTGCGCGATCAGCTCGTCGCCGCGGCCACGGTGACCGCGCCCAAGGCCGGCTACGTGATCGACGGCGGCTGGGCGGCGCAGGTCGCGCCGCTCCTCGAGCTGCACGGCATCCGCTGGCGAGCGGTCGCCGACGGCGCGCGCCTCGACGCCGAGGTCTGGCGCCTGCCCAAGGCCGAGCTCGGCCGCACCGTCGAGGGTCGCACCACGGTCAAGGTGACCGGCGCGTGGACGCGCGAGCCGCGGGTCGTGACCCGGGGCGCGATCTACGTGCCGCTGGACCAGCCGCGCGCGCGCCTGATCCTGCACTTGCTCGAGCCGTCGGCGCCCGACGCGCTGGTGGCGTGGGGGATGTGGAACGCCGCCTTCGAGCAGAAGGAGTACATGGAGGGCTACGTCGCCGAGGAGCTCGCCCGCACGATGCTGGCCGATCCGGCGGTCAAGGCGGCCTTCGATCAGGCCCTCACCGATCCGGCGTTCGCCGCCAGCGCCGACCGCCGCCTCGACTGGTTCTACCGTCGCAGCCCGGCGTGGGACGAGCGGGTCGGGCTGATCCCGGTGTTCCGCGTCGACGCCGCGCCGCCAGCCGCGCCGTAGCTAGGCGCCCGCCGCGAACTCGCGATCGTGCCAGGCCGGCAGCTCGCCGAGCCGATCGAAGACGACGTCGGCGCCGGCGGCCTCGAGGGTGGCGCGGTCGTCGCCGCCGGTGGTCACCGCCACCACCCGCGCGCCACAGGCCCGCGCCGCCGCGACGTCATGGACGGTGTCGCCGACCACCACCGCGACGTCGCCCGGTCCGACGCCGGCCCGGGCCTTGGCCGCAGCGACCAGCGCCGGGCGCTCGAGGGCGTCGCAGCCGTAGCCGCCGAAACCGAAGTAGCCGTCGAGCCCGGCGACCGCCAGCTTGGCCCGGGCTCCGGCGGCGATGTTGCCGGTGGCGACGCCCAGGCGGACCTCGGGTCGGCCGGCCAACCAGCGCAGCACGTCGGCGACGTCGGGCAGGACCCGCAACGACCCGGGCAGCCCGCGCTCGAGCTCGGCGACGTAGTCGGCCAGGACCGCGTCGGTCTCGCCGGGCTCCGGAGCCCTGCCGAGGGCGCGGTCGAACATGGTGGCGACGATCCAGCCGTCGGTGCGCCCGGCGAAGGCGATGCCGGCGGTGGCGTCGGCGACGCCGTAGCGGGCCGACATCACCGCGGTCAAGGCCCGACTGCCGGCGCCGCCGGCGCGGACCAAGGTCCCGTCGATGTCGAACAGGTAGGCGATCACGGCGTCGGGCGCCGCGCCCAGCGCTGGGCCACGGTCAAGAGGCCGTCGAAGGTGTCGCGCAAGGCCCAGGCCCGCTCGGCCGGGGTGGTCAACGAGCCGACGCGCAGGAGGCCGGCGCCGAACGCGTCGCGGATGCCGGCGCAGCTCGACGAGGCCTCGAGCTTGGTCGAGGTCGCCTGGTAGATCTTGAAGCAGCCCTCGTGATCGCCGCGGTTGTAGACCGGCGCGCCGATCGAGATCGCGGCGTCGATGGCCTGCACCGCCTCGGCCACCGCGGTCGGATCACAGCCGTCGAAGATCGCCACCGGGTGCTCGGGGACCTTGCGGACGATCGTGACGCCGTCGACGACGATCTCGGGGGCGCGCGGGCGGGTCAGCGCCGCGAACTCGCCGACCGCCATCGGCCGCGGTCGCTTGGCCAGCGCCGCGACGTCGTTGGACGGCACGCCGAAGTTGAGGTTCTGGCCCTCGGTGAACACCGCGGTCGACACGCCGATGACCTCGCCGGCGGCGTTGAACAGCGGGCCGCCGCTCGAGCCCTGGGAGATCGGCGCCGAGATCTGCAGCAGCGTCAGGCCGGGCGCGAGCTGGCGCACCGACGAGATCAGCCCGTCGGACACGGTGTAGTCGAGGACGCCCAGGGGGTTGCCGATCGCCAGCACCGGATCGCCGGCGGCGACCTGGGCGCTGTCGCCGAGCGGCAAGGCCGGCAGCGGCGTCGGCCGCGCGACCCGCAGGAGCGCCAGGTCGTGCTCGGGATCGAAGGCGACGATCTCGTCGACGGCGATGGTGGTGCCATCGAGGAGCTTGACCCGGATGACGTCCATGGCCGCGACGACGTGGAGGTTGGTCACGACCACGCCGGCCGGATCGATCACGAAGCCGGTGCCGACCCGCTCGTCGCCGGCCTCGATACGGACGATCGCCGGCTTGGAGCGCTCGACGATCTGCTTGGGCGTCAACGCCGCGGGCGGCGCCGGCGCAGGGCGGCTCCCGGGACCACAGCCGAAGACCAGCAAGGCAGCGACGGCGAGACGGCGCACCTGGCTAGCCTACCACCGACCGCCGTGCCGGCACGCGCTAGCCAACGACGGATCACGGCGTCACCACAGCGCCGCGCCGACCACGCGGGCCAGGCCACGCCAGGTCGGCGCCGCCTCCTGCTGGACCAGGCGCCGCGCGACCGCGACTGCCTTGGGGTTGCCGGTGAACCACAGCGGCTCGGGTCGCACCACCAGGGGGCCGCGCACGATCGCCTTGTCGATGCCCTCGAGCAGGTACGTGTTGTGGACCCAGCCCAGGCCGGACTGGATGTCGCGCAGGCTGGCCGATGGGTGACCGCCCCACGGCAGCGAGCCGACGCCGTAGCCCAGCGCCGGCCAGTGGTTGACCGCGACGGTGCCGTAGCGCAGCTCGGTGATCGCGCGCTCGAGGGCGGGCGCGACCGCGGGATCGCGCTCGAGCCCGGGCGGCAGGAACAGCGCCGCGTTGAGCGTGCCCCACAGCCGATCGTTGCAGAAGCTGGTGGCGGCGGCCAGGAACTCGACCGGCTCGACGGCCGGCAGGACGACGTCGGACACCACGCCGCAGAACGGCTCGACGGTGAACACCGGGTCGGCGGCCGCCGGGTCGACGCCGCGCAGTATGGTCCACGGCAATTCGTCGGCGCCGGCGCTCCCGGGGATGAGCAGGTCGCGCCCGGCGGTCAGCCGGGCGTAGCGCTCGGCGGCGCCCGGGTAATAGGCGTAGCGCGGCGGGGTCGCGCCCAGCGCGCGCGCCACCAGGCCCCAGAACGCGTCGTGCTGGGCCCAGCCGCGCGCGGTGATCACGACCTTGGCGGCGTTGCAGTTGAACGACGCGTTGTTGGTGATCATGGTCGCCAGGTTGATCGCCATCGCCGCCAGCTCGCCGTCGCGGTAGTCGGCCGGGACGATCACCACCGGGCTGACGTTGCCGAGCTCGCTCGAGATCGGCTTGCCCAGGACCGGCTCGCCGGCGGCTCGGCGACGCTCGCGCTCGGGGCCGGGCGGCCCCCATACGATGCGATCGTGGGTCTCGGCCGAGCCGGTGAGGTGGACGTCGTCGACGGCGTCGTGCTCGACCAGGTACTGCCCGACCTCGGCGCCGCCGTAGACGATGCGCAGCACCCCGGCGTCGACCAGCGGCCCCAGGGCGCGCTCGAGGATCGGCCCGACCCACTCGTTGACCGGGTTCATCTTGAGCAGGCACACGTAGCCCTCGACGACCAGCTTCGACAGCACGTCCATCGGCGGGATGGACGACACGTTGCCGGCGCCGAGGATGAGCGACACCCCACCCTCGGGCGCGCGCTGACGGTAGAAGCCGGCCTGGCGACGGACCGCGTCGGCGCGATCGATGCCCGGCGCCAAAAGGACGCTGCCGCGGAACCCGAGGAAGGCCAGGCGATCGAAGGCGCTGACCGGGAAGGCGTCGATCTCGACCCGGCCGTCGGCGCGCACGCAGCCGCCGGTGCCCAGGGGCGGCCGGCCGCTCCGGGCGATCGCGTCGAGGCTGTCGGCGTAGAGCCGGGCCAGCCGCACGGTCGGCAGCGGTCCGCTGATCCACTCCTCGGCCTGGTCGACGCCGCGCAGGCGCTTGGCGCGACAACCGGCGGCGA
The DNA here is from genome assembly GCA_018057825.1 of Kofleriaceae bacterium. Lineage (GTDB taxonomy): Bacteria > Myxococcota_A > Polyangia > Haliangiales > Haliangiaceae > UBA2376. The sequence continues at coordinate 125,796 of JAGPCY010000019.1, forward strand.
CCCAGGCGTCGGCGCAGTCGGCGAGGCGCGGCAGGCAGGACCGGACCAGCGCGGCCTTGGCCGCCGGCGCGGTGCGCGCGAACCGGCGGGCGTTGTCGCGCAGCGCCGCCAGGGCGTGATCGAGGGCGCGGCGCTCGGTCGGCATCGCGCTGGTGGTCGGCGGGATGGGCGCGGCGTCGTGCCGCGGACGCGCGGCGGGCGTGATCATGATCGCATCGTAGCGCGCGCGCGGTCCGCCCTGCGCCGCCGCCGCGGCTGGTAAGCTCGGCAGATGCGCTCGTTCTTCGTCGCCGCCGCGGCGCTCGCGGTCGGCTGTGGCTTCGATCCCGTCGGCACCGCGACCGACGCCGACGTCACGACCGACGCGCGGCAGGACGCCCCGCCGACCGACGCGCCGGCGATCGACGCCCCGGCGATCGACGCCCCGGCGATCGACGCCACCGGCCCCGATCGCGACGGCGACGGCGTGGCCGACGCGATGGACAACTGCCCCGACCTGGCCAACCAGACCCAGCACGACGAGGACGGCGACGGCGACGGCGACGTGTGCGATAGCTGTCCGCACCTGCCGGACCCCCAGGTCGACGCCGACGGTGATGGCGTGGGCGACGACTGCGATCCGTCAACCACCGCCGCCCACAGCATCGTGTTCTTCGACGGCTTCGGCGACAACCGCAACGGCTGGTCGGTCGGCGGCTCGCGCTGGGGCCTGGCCGACGACGAGCTGGTCCTGACCGCGGGCGGCCCCGAGATCATCATGCTGCCGGCCGGCGCGGGCGCGTTCGGGACCGGCCACTTCGTCGAGACCGCCTTCGAGATCACGACGCTCACCGACGGCTTCGCCGGCGTGCACTTCGCGGCCACCACCACCGGCGCCGACGGCCACACCTGCGCCGCGCGCCGGCTCGGTAGCCAGGACCAGCAGGTGCTGCGCCGGCAGTTGACCGGCGTCGAGGTCACCGGGTCGTACAGCAACCGGTTCGCGGTCGGCGACGTCGTCGAGCTGCAAGGCGACGCCGCCCCGACCATGGTGACCTGCCTGGGCGAGCACCGCGGTCAGCTCTTGACCCGCAGCTACGGCGACGTCGCGATCGGCACCTCGGTCGGGCTGCGCGGCACCTGGGGCGTGCGCTTCCGCTACCTGATCGTGTACCGCCAGAACGGCTGACCGCGGCGGCGGCCCTGGTGCCGACCGGCCGGCTCTGATACTCACCGCCGATGCCCCTCACCGGAAAGCAGCGGCGCCACCTGCGGGCGCTCGGCCACGACCTCGCGCCGATCGCTCAGGTCGGCAAGGGCGGGGTGTCGGACGCCGTGATCGCCGCGGTCGATCAGGCGCTGACCGATCACGAGCTGGTGAAGATCCGGCTGCTCGAGTCGGTCGAGGTGCCGCGCGACGACGCCGCCGCGCTCCTGGCCGGCCGGACCGGCGCCGAGATCGCCCAGGTGCTCGGTCGGACCATCCTTTTGTACCGGCCCGATCCCGACGAGCCCCGCATCACGCTGCCGCGGTCGCGCGGGTAGCGCGGGCGCGGGCCTTAGGGCCCGCGAATGAACAAGCCGGTCGAAGATCGCGGTCGAGGCGCCCGGATGGCAAGGCGCGAGGAGCGGCGCACACTCTCGGTGTGAAACCGACGAGCAACGCCGCCAGCCGGGATGGATCGGCCGCGAGATCGGCTGAGTTGTTCTTTCGCGGGCCCTTAACCTCCCCGAGCGCGGCGGGTCGGAACCGTGGTCGAGGCGCGCGCGCGCCCGCCCGTCTGTGACATGCTCGCTACCACCCGATGGCGCCCCGCCGTCGGCCCCGCAATGGCTGCCACCCCTTCGTCCGCCCTCGCCCAAGACGCTCAGCTCACCGCGGCGCGCCGCGAGGACAAGTTCCTGGTCGCGCCCGACCTCGCGCGCCAGCTCGCGGCCGCGGCCAACCGCCACCTGACCCCGCACCGGTTCCGCGGCGAAGGCGCCAACCCGCTGCCCGGGGCGCGTCACTTCGTCACGACGATCTACTTCGACACCGCCGAGCGCGAGCTGTTCGCGTCGGCCCAGGCCGGGGCCGCGCACCTGAAGCTGCGCGCCAAGGAGTACTACGATCTCCACCCCGATCTGACCGAGCTGGCGACCGACGTCGCCGAGCTGGTGCGCTATCAGCCGATCGTCTGGCTCGAGCTCAAGCACAAGGACGCGGCGCTGTCGGGCAAGCAGCGCATCGGGATCCCCAAGGCCGATCTGCCGGGGTTCTTCGCGGCCGGTCGCTTGACCCCGGCGACGATCGCGATCCAGGAGGCGGCGTTCGGCGCCGACGCCCAGCAGGTCCTGGCCGAGGTGGTGCGGCTGTGCGCGAGCTGCCGGCAGCCGCTGGCCGCCGATTGCCTGGTCAACTACCGACGCCAGGCCTGGCAGGACGACGACGGCGAGCTGCGCCTGACGATCGACACCGGCCTGTCGTTCTTCGCGCCGCCGGCTGACTTGTGGCAGCGCCGCAAGGCCCTGGTCCGCGAGTCGCTCGGCCCGGCGGTGGCCACCGAGGCGCGCCGCGTCCTCGAGATCAAGACCCGGGGCCCGGCCCCGAGCTGGCTGCGCGACCTCCTGGCCCAGCTCGCGCTCGCGCCGATCGGGTTCAGCAAGTTCGAGGCGGCCTCGGCTGCGGTCCATGGCTGAGCGCGGCGGACGACGCCGGCTCCGTCTCGCGGCGGCCTGGCTCTTGACCGCGGCGATCGCGGTGTTCGCGCTCGTCGACTGGGGCGGCGACGACGACGCTCGCATCGCCGCCACCGCTGGCGATGGCGACGGCGATCCCGAGCTGCGCATCCGCATGCTGTCCGACGCCGAGGTCAGCCCGGGCGACGCGATCGTCGTGCGCTTCGACAACGCCGACCCGGCGCTGCCGCTGGCCGCGCGCATCGGCGGCGAGACCGCCGACATCCTCGATCGCCGACCGCGCTCGGCAGTGGTCCGGGTGCCGCTCGACGCGCCGACCGGGCGCGCGCCGCTGCGCTTGACCCAGGGCTCGCGCAAGAGCAAGGCCTGGGACCTGCTCGTGCGGCCGCCGCGCCATCGCAAGCTGTGGCCGCGCATCATCGGCGGGCTGGCCCTGTTCCTGTACGGCTTCGGGGTGCTGGCGAGCGGGCTGCGCGGGCTGGCCGGACGCCGGTTGCGCGCCCAGCTCGGCCGCTTGACCGAGGCGCCGCTGCGAGCCACCGGCCTGGGCGTCGCGATCGGCGCCGCGACCCAGCTCACCACCACCGCGACCGCGGTCACCGTCGGGCTGATCGAGGCGCGGCTCCTGGCGCTGGCGCCGGCCCTGGCGATCGCGGTCGGCGCGCTCCTCGGCGCGTCGCTCATCGGCGCGCTCCTGCCGCTGGGCTTCGCCAAGGTCAGCCTCGAGATCATCGCGGTCGGCGTGGTGTGGACGACCCTGGCCGATCGCCGCCACGCCCGCGCGGTCGGACACGCGGTCTTGGGCGCGGGGCTCGTGCTCTATGGCCTGCGGCTCCTGCAGACCGGGGTCGAGCCGCTCCTGGCCGATCCCAAGCTCCTGCCCTACGTCGGCTACCTGCAGGCCGGCGGGCTCGGGCCGCTGGCGCTGGCGTTCCTGGTCGGCGTGATCGGCGGCCTGATCCTGCAGGGCCCGGGGCCGGTCTACGGCCTGGGCCTAGGCCTGGCCCAGGTGTCGGGCGCGCTCAGCCTGTCGAACCTGCTGGCGATCCTGGCCGGCGCCAACCTGGGCGCGGCGATCGGCGCGGCGTTGATCCTCGGCTCGTCGGCGCGAGCGCGACCGCTGGCGCGATGGCAGCTCGGGTTCGGGATCGCCGCCGCGCTGGTGGGGTTGGCCTTGGTCCCGGCGGTGGTCGCGCTGGCCGACGCGCTCGTGCCGGGGGCACCCGACGCGATCGACTACCGCAAGAGCGTGATGGTGCCGCACCTCTCGGGCCACCTCGCGCTCGGCTTCGCCGCCAGCCAGCTCGCGATCGCCGCCGGCCTGGCCGCGCTGGTCGCCGGGCCGCTGGCGCGCCGGCTGCGGGCCCGACCGAGCGATCCCGGGCGGGCCACCGCGACCGCCGAGCTGGCGCTGCCCGAGCTGGCCGCCGGTCTGCGCAAGCACCGGGCCGCCCTCGACGCGATCGTCGCCACGGTCGCCACCGGCGAGCGCAACCGCGGCGAGCTCGAGGCCACGCTGGCCGAGGCCCGGGCCGGCGCCGAGGAGCTGTTCGCCAGCCTGGCCGATGCGCCGTCGTCGCCCGACCTCGATCGCGCGCGGCGCGCCACCCTCGGCACGCTCCAGCTCCAGCGCGCGGTCGAGCACCTGGTCCACGTCGCCGAGCTCGGCGTCGAGCGCGGGCTGGCGCTGTCGCCGGCCGAGCACGAGCTGGTCGGGCGCCTCCATCGGCTGGCCGACGCGTCGCTGGCGGCGCTGATCGAGGCCACCGACGGCGGCCGCGCGATCGACCTCGAGGCGGCGCGCGGGCGCGAGATCGAGATGAACCTGGTCGAGGCGGCGGCCCGCACCGCCGGCACCAGCGTGGCGCCGCGGCACAACCAGTCGACCTCGGTGCGGCTCGGCCTGGCCGAGCTGATCGATGGCTTCGAGCACCTGGGCAATCACCTGTTCCGGGTCGCCAAGGCCCTGACGGAGGACGACGATGACGACCTCGACTGAGCGCGCAGCGCCGCGCGCGACCCTGGTGGTGTTCGAGGGCATCGACGGCAGCGGCAAGACCACGCTGTCGAACGCGGTGGCGGCGGCGCTGCGCGCCGACGGCCTGCGGGTCGCCCACGTCCGCGAGGGCGGCAACTTCGCCTCGGTGGTGACGACCGGCATCCGCGAGTTCGGCCGCGATGCCAAGAACCTCGCGCTATCACCTCACGCCGAGCTGTTCGTCTACCTGGCGCGCGAGCTCCAGCTCCTCGACGAGGCCACCGCGCCGGCCCTGGCCGAGGCCGACGTCGTGATCGCCGATCGCTTCTTCTACACCGCCGAGCTCCTGGCGACCGCCGGCCGCGATCTGCCGGCGGCCGAGGTCGCGCCGATCGTCGCCGCGGCCACCCGCGGGGTCGTGCCGGATCTGGTGGTGGTCGTCGACGTCGATCCCCACCTGGCCCGAGCCCGACGCAAGGTCTCGAAGGTCGGCAAGCTCGATCCGCGGCCGCCGTCGCGCAAGGGCCTGGCCGGCGTCGGCCTACAGCACCGGCTGCGCGACGGCTACCTGGCGAGGGCCGCGGCCGAGCCGGCGCGCTGGATCGTGGTCGAGAACACCGAGGCCGACCTGGCCAGCCTGATCGACGGGCTGACCCGGGCGGTGCGCGCGATCCGCGGCGCCGACGTGGCGGCCGCCCGGGCCTGCCTGCCGGCGCCGATCGCCCGTCGGCCGGCCGCCACCGTCGACGACGCCGCCCAGGCCTTCGCGACCTGGCTCGACGACCGCGCCGAGCGCGAGCCGGCCCTGGCCGCGTCCTGGCTGGCGGGCCTGGCCGGGCCGAGCTGGCACGCCCGACGGCACCGCCTGCGGGCCGCGGCGCCGCTGGTGATCGCCGGCGGCCTGCGCAACCTCGCCGACGACGCGTCGTGGGCGTTGCGCCACGAGCTGGCCGAGGTCGCGCCCGGCCCGATCGCGCGCGGCTTCGTCGCGGCCACCGATCCGCTGGCCCTGGCGCCGCTGCCGGCCGAGCGCCAGGCCGAGGCCGCGGCCGCCGCCCGGGCCCTGGTCGGGCGCGCGCCCCGCGACGTCGCGAGCGCGCTGTGGGGCCGCGACGACGACCTGGCCTGGGAGCTGCGCGGCCAGCTGACGGGGGACGAGTTGGTCCGCTCGGTCGGCGGGGTCGCCGGGCCGCGGGCGTGGGCGATCCGCGACGCCTGGCTGGCGGCGAGCGGAGGCCTTGAGGCCCTGACCACCTACGAGCGCGCCCACCTGGCGTGCGGCGCGGTCGGCGGCCTGACCGACGACGCCGCCTGGACCTGGCGCAAGGCGGCCCGGGCCGCGGCGCCGGTGACCGCCCTGGCGTCGCTGTGGGGGGTGGGCGAGGAGCGAGCGTGGAAGTGGCGCGCCGAGGCCCTGGCGCGCGCACCCAAGACCGTCTTGGCGTCGCTGGCCGGCGTCGACGAGCCGCGCGCGTGGGCGATGCGCGCCGCGACCGTGGCCCGCTGCCCCGAGGCCCTCGACTCGATCCGCGGCCTCGACGGACCGGCGGCCTGGGACCTGCGGGCCCACGGCCAGGGCCCGTGGCCGGTGGCGGCGGTGAAGTCCCTCGGTCCGCTGGCGTTGACCGAGCGCGGCCGCGCCTTCCTGGCCGAGCAGCTCGTCCGGCTTCCGGACAGCCTGGCGCTGTGGCGGAGCGCGGCCCTGGTGGTCAGCCGGTCGGCCGACGCTGACGACGAGTAGCCGGGCGCCGCGACGACGTGGCGCACCGGTGGGCGCTTGACCGCGGCGGCCTTCATGCTTATCGTCAATCGGCGATGAACGAAGGCCGTGCCGCGGTCGCGACCTGCTGCCCACCGCGCAGCGAGCCCGATCTGCGCCCGGTCGAGGGCGAGCTGGCCGACGACGAGCTGGCGGCCCTGGCCAAGGCCCTGGCCCACCCGGCGCGGATCAAGATCCTCCGCCTGCTGGCCCGCCGCGATGCCTGCGTGTGCGGCGACATCGTCGATGAGCTGCCGCTGGCGCAGTCGACGGTGTCGCAACACCTGAAGGTGCTCAAGGACGCCGGCCTCATCCACGGCGAGGTCGACGGGCCACGGGTCTGCTATTGCCTCGAGCCCCGCGCGGTGCGCCGGCTCAAGGCCCTGGTCGGTGGGCTGTGACTACCCCGCCGACGATCATCGCTTCCAGACGATAGAGGAGCCCGTCCATGCCAACCCCGATTCGCGTCTTCGATCCCGCCCTGTGCTGCTCGACCGGCGTGTGTGGGCCGGGCGTCGACCCCGAGCTGGCGCGGTTCGCGGCCGACCTGGCGTGGCTGACCGCCCAGGGCGTCACCGTCGAGCGCTACAACCTGGCCCAACAGCCGGGCGCCTTCGCCGCGACTCCGGCCGTCAAGGACGCCCTGGCCCGGGGCCCCGAGGTGCTGCCGCTGATCGTGGTCAACGACCGCGTCGCCGTCGAGGGCGCCTACCCGTCGCGCGAGACCCTGGCGGCCCTGGCCGGCGTCGTGGTGCGCAAGCTGCCGGTCGCCGCGGCCAGCGCGTGCTGCGCGCCCAGCCCGGCCGAGCCCGACAAGCCGAGCTGCTGCTGACCGCCCACCCACGCCCTCCGCGAGCCCCGCCGTGGATCTCCTCGACCTCCCCCCGCGCAACCTGCTGTTCACCGGCAAGGGCGGCGTCGGCAAGACCAGCGTCGCCTGCGCCACCGCGTTGACGCTGGCGGCGCGCGGTCGCCGCGTGCTCCTGGTGTCGACCGACCCGGCGTCGAACCTGGACGAGGTCCTGGCCACGCCGCTCGGGCCGACCCCGCGGGCGGTGGCCGACGCCCCCGGCCTGGCCGCCGCCAACCTCGATCCCGAGGCTGCGGCTCGCGCCTACCGCGAGCGGGTGGTCGGCCCGTACCGCGGCCTCCTGCCGGCCTCGGCCCTGGCCTCGATCGAAGAACAACTGGCCGGCGCGTGTACCGTCGAGATCGCCGCGTTCGACGAGTTCGCCAAGCTCCTGGGAGATCCCGAGACCACCGACTCCTACGACCACGTCGTCTTCGACACCGCGCCGACCGGCCACACCCTGCGCCTCCTCGAGCTGCCGGCGGCGTGGTCGGGCTTCCTCGCCGACAACGTCGGCGGCACCTCGTGCCTCGGCCCGCTGGCCGGCCTGACCGCCCAGGCCGCGCTCTACACCGCGGCCCGCGCCGCGCTGGCCGATCCGACCCGGACCGCGGTGGTCCTGGTCACGCGCGCCGAGCCCGCGGCGCTGCGCGAGGCCGAGCGGACCCGCGGCGAGCTGGCCGGCCTGGGGATCGCGCCGCAAGCCTTGATCGTGAACGGCGTCTTCCGCGCCACCGACCCCACCGATCCGATCGCCCTTGCACTCGAGGCCGCCGGCCGCGCCGCCCTGGCCGCCGCCCCGCCCGCGCTGGCCGCGCTGGCCGCGCTGCCGCGCCGGGTCCTGCCGCTTCTGCCCTTCGGCCTGGTCGGCCTGCCGGCGCTGCGGCGCCTCCTCGCCGCCGACGTCGCCGACACCGCCGACATCGCTGCCATCACCGATGTCGCCGACACCGCGGCCATCACCGACGCCGACGCCCCGACGCTCACCCCCAGCGACGCCCCGCCGCTCGACGCGCTCTTCGACGACCTCGCGGCCGATGGCCACGGCGTGATCATGACCATGGGCAAGGGCGGCGTCGGCAAGACCACGATCGCGGTCGCGATCGCCCGCGCGCTGGTCGAGCGCGGCCACCCGGTGCACCTGACCACGACCGATCCCGCGGCCCATGTCGCCGAGGCCCTCGGCGCCAGCGTCGCCGGCCTCACCGTCAGCCGCATCGACCCGGCCGCCGAGACCGCCGCCTACGCCGCCGAGATCATGGCCACCGCCGGCGCCGGGCTCGACGACGGCGGCCGCGCGCTCCTGGCCGAGGATCTGCGCAGCCCGTGCACCGAGGAGATCGCGGTGTTCCGCGCGTTCGCGCGGGCGGTCGACGGCGGCGACCGCGGCTTCGTCGTGATCGACACCGCCCCGACGGGCCACACGCTGCTGCTCCTCGACGCCGCCCTCGCCTACCACCGCGAGGTCGCGCGCACCACCGGCGAGGTCCCGCCCGAGGTCCGCCGACTCCTGCCGCGCCTGCGCGACCCGGCCTTCACCAAGATCCTCCTGGTGACCCTGGCCGAGGCCACGCCGGTCCACGAGGCCGCGGCCCTGGCCCGCGACCTGGCCCGCGCCGAGATCCGACCGTTCGCCTGGATCATCAACCAGAGCCTCGCGCCGCTCGCGGTCCGCGATCCGGTGCTGCGCCGTCGCCGCGCCGCCGAGGCGCCGTTCCACGCCGAGGTCGCGGCCGCCGCGCCGCGCCGCGCGGTCGTGCCATGGCGGGCGCCGATCATGCCCAGCCAACCGCCGATCGCCGCCGCCCAACCGCCGGCGACCGCCGCGCCCACCGCCACGAGGTCCTGATGTCCCGCGCTGCGCCCAGCCTGCTCGGCAAGCTGTCGTTCCTCGATCGCTACCTGACGGTGTGGATCTTCCTGGCCATGGCGGTCGGCGTCGGCCTCGGCAACGCCGCGCCGGGCGCCTCGGCGTCCCTCGAGCGGCTGAGCGTCGGCACCACCTCGATCCCGATCGCGGTTGGCCTCATCCTCATGATGTACCCGCCGCTGGCCAAGGTCCGCTACGAGGAGCTGGGCCGGGTCTTCCGCGACACCCGGGTGCTGACGCTGTCGCTGGTGCAGAACTGGATCATCGGACCGATCCTCATGTTCGGGCTGGCCGTCGTGCTCCTGCCCGATCACCCCGGCTACATGCTCGGCCTGATCTTGATCGGCCTGGCCCGATGCATCGCGATGGTGATCGTGTGGAACGATCTGGCCAAGGGCGACACCGAGTACTGCGCCGGCCTGGTCGCGCTCAACTCGATCTTCCAGGTCCTGTTCTTCTCGCTCTACGCCTACCTGTTCGCCACGGTCCTGCCGAGCTGGCTCGGCCTGCCGACCGCCGCCGTCGACGTCACGATCGGCGAGATCGCGACCTCGGTGGCGATCTACCTGGGCGTGCCCTTCGCCGCCGGGTTCCTGACCCGCCAGCTCCTGGTCCGCGCCAAGGGCCGCGACTGGTACGAGCGCGAGTTCGTGCCGCGCATCAGCCCGCTCACCCTGGTGGCGCTCCTGTTCACGATCGTCGTCATGTTCTCGCTCAAGGGCCAGGCCATCGTCGAGCTGCCCCTCGACGTGGTCCGCATCGCCATCCCGCTGCTCCTGTACTTCGTCGCGATGTTCGCGATCTCCTTCGCGCTCAGCAAGCGGGTCGGCGCGACCTACCCGCAGAGCGCGACCTTGTCGTTCACCGCCGCGTCCAACAACTTCGAGCTGGCCATCGCGGTCGCGATCGCCAGCTTCGGCATCCACAGCGACGCCGCCTTCGCCGCGGTGATCGGCCCGCTGGTCGAGGTGCCGGTGCTGATCGGCCTGGTCAACGTCGCGCTGTGGGCCCAGCGCCGCTACTTCCCGGCCGCCGCCGCGGCCGCCCCCGCCGGAGGTTCGTGATCATGGCGCCGTCCTCGATCCTGTTTCTGTGCGTGGCCAACTCGGCGCGCAGCCAGATGGCCGAGGGCCTGGCCCGCGCTCGACTGGGAGACCGCGTCCGCATCCAGAGCGCCGGCAGCGCGCCGGCCACGGTCAACCCCTACGCGATCGCGGTGATGGCCGAGCTCGGCATCGACCTGACCGGTCACCACTCGAAGTCGGTCGACACCATCGACCCGACCACCGTCGACACCGTGATCACGCTGTGCGCCGAGGAGGTGTGCCCGGTGTTCCTCGGCGGCGCCGCCCGTCGGCACTGGCCGATCGACGACCCGGCCAGCCGCGATCCCGCGCTCACGCCCGACCAGCACCTGGCGCGGTTCCGCATCGCCCGCGACACCCTGGCCGCCAAGCTCGAGGCCTTGGCCGCCGAGCTCGCCACGCCCCCCGCTCACCCCGGAGCCTGATCATGTCGACCCCAGCCGCGCCGCCGTCCTCACCACCACCCGACCCGACCGATCCCGCCGACGCGATCCGCGCCATGGTCCGCGATCAGTACGGCGCGGTCGCCCGCGGCGCCGCCTCCGGCTGCGCGCCGAGCTGTTGCGGCCCGACCCCGACCGCCGCCGCCGCCCTCGGCTACTCGCCCGACGAGCAGGCCGCGATCCCGGCCGGTGCCGACCTCGGCATGGGCTGCGGCAACCCGACCGCGCTGGCCGCCCTGCGACCGGGCGAGACCGTGGTCGACCTCGGCGCCGGCGGCGGCTTCGACTGCTTCCTGGCCGCCCGTCAGGTCGGCGCCACCGGCCGGGTGATCGGCGTCGACATGACGCCGGACATGGTGACCCTGGCGCGCGCCAACGCCCGCCGCCACGGCGCGACCAACGTCGAGTTCCGCCTCGGCGAGATCGAGCACCTGCCGATCGCCGACGCCAGCGCCGACGTGATCCTGTCGAACTGCGTCGTCAACCTGTCGCCCGACAAGGGCGCGGTGTTCCGCGACGCGTTCCGGGTGTTGCGCCCGGGCGGCCGGCTGGCGATCTCGGATGTGGTCGCGACCGCGCCCTTGCCCGAGCACCTGGCCGCCGACCGCGCCGCCCTCACCGGCTGCGTCGCCGGCGCGGCCTCGGTCGAGACCGTCGGGGCGCTCTTGCGGGCGGCCGGGTTCGTCGACGTGACCGTCGCGATCGATGCCGGCAGCGCGGCCTTCATCGCCGACTGGCTCCCCGGCTCAGGCGTCGAGCGCTACATCGCCTCGGCCAAGATCACCGCCCACAAGCCGGCGTGAGCCGGCCGCCGCGCGTCACTCCCACACGCCGAGCGCCGCGAACAGCTTGAGGCAGCCGTAGCCGACGCCGAAGGCCGCCGGGATCGTGAAGATCCAGGCCCAGATGATGCGCCCGGCCAGCCCCCAGCGGATGCCGCGCAGCTTGTTGGTCGAGCCGACGCCGACGATCGCGCCGGTGATCGTGTGGGTGGTCGACACCGGCGCCTTGTAGACGAACGTGACCAGGCCCAGGGTGATCGCGCCGGCGGTCTCGGCCGCGAAGCCGCCGACCGGCTTCAGGTGGGTGAGCCCCATGCCCATGGTCTTGACGATGCGCCAGCCGCCGATCGCGGTGCCGAAGGCCATGCAGCCGTAGGACGCGACCTCGACCCACACCGGGATCTCGTAGCCCTTGGCCGGCAGCAGGTTGCCCGCGATCATCACCGCGACGATGATGCCCATGGTCTTCTGAGCGTCGTTGCCGCCGTGGCCGATCGAGTAGGCGCCGGCCGAGAAGAGCTGGCCGATCCGGAACACCTTGTCGACCTTGGTCGGCCGCCACCGTCGGAACACCCACGACAGGAGCAGCATGATCGACGAGCCCAGGACCAGGCCGATGAGCGGCGCGCCGAGGATGAAGATCGCGACCAGCTTGATCTTCTTCCACACCAGGATGTTCCAGCCGGCGTAGGCCACGCCGGCGCCGCTGACCCCGCCGATCAAGGCGTGGGACGACGACGACGGCAGCCCCCACCACCAGGTGAGGAGGTTCCAGGTGATCGCGCCCGACAGGCCCGCCAGGACCACCCACACGAAGGCGTGATCGTCGGGCTTGATCGTGATGATGCCGGAGATGGTCTTGGCCACCCCGGTGCCAAAGATCCACAGCGCGATGAAGTTGAAGAACGCCGCCCACAGGACCGCCAGGCGCGGCGACAGCACCCGGGTCGAGACGATCGTGGCGATCGAGTTAGCGGCGTCGTGGAAGCCGTTGATGACGTCGAAGGCGAGGGCGAAGGCGATGGTGATGACGACGACGGTGTAGACGTCCATGGTCGTCAGCTCACGAGTGCTCGAGGATCACGCCCTCGATGATGTTGGCCACGTCCTCGCAGCGATCGGCGGCGTTCTCGAGGTTCTCGTAGATCTCCTTCCACTTGATCACCATGATCGGGTCCTTCTCCTCCTTGAACAGCCGGGCCACCGCCCGCCGCAGGATCTGATCGGACTCGTTCTCCAGCCGGTTGATGTCGATGCACTGCTTCAGGATCGACTGCGGGTCCTTGAGGTTGCGCAGGCCCTTGGTCGCGGCCTCGACCTGCTGGGCGGCGCGGTGCAGGACGTCGGCCAGATCGCGGACGTCGGCGGTCATGGTCGACAGCTCGTAGAGCGCGATCCGCTCCGAGGCGGCCTCGACGAAGTCCATGACGTCGTCCATCCGGGTGATCAGCCGGTGGATGTTGTCGCGGTCGAAGGGCGTGATGAAGGTCTTGTGCAGGGCCTCGACGCACCGGTGGGTGATGACGTCGGTCTCGTGCTCGATGTCGGCGATCCGCTTGGCCTTGGCCTCGATGTTGGCCCCGGTGGTGACCAGCGACAGGAACTCCCGGGTGCCCTCGACGGTCAGCGCGGCGTGTTGCTCGAAGAAGTCGAAGAAGCTGGTCTCTTTGGGGAGAAAGCGGCCGAACATCGAGTGCCTCCTGGCGTGCCAGGGCGACCCCGGCGCGGTCCGAGGTAACAAATCCGGGCAGGCGGCGACAGCGCCCCGACGCGTGTTTCCGGAACGCCGCCGAAGCGTTGCCGCTCTGTCACCGTCCCGTCACAATCGAACCGCGGCAATGGTTGCCCGGTTGTCATCGTCCCGTCACCGGGAGCATGGTACCCGGGAGCCATGCCTGGTCGGGTGCTGATCGTCGAAGACGAGGTCGACCTCGCCGCCACCATGGAATACAGCCTGACCCGGGAAGGCTACCAGGTGTCGGTCGCCCATACCGGCGCCGCCGCCCTGGCCGCCGCCCTGGCCGAGCCCGGGCCCGACGTCATCGTGCTCGATCTCATGCTGCCCGACCTGCCGGGCACCGAGGTGTGCCGACGCCTGCGCGAGCACGACCGCACCCGCGACCTGCCGATCGTGATGTGTACCGCCAAGGACACCGAGATCGATCGCGTGGTCGGCTTCGAGGTCGGCGCCGACGACTACGTGGTCAAGCCGTTCAGCGTCCGCGAGCTCGGCCTGCGGGTGCGCGCGCTCCTACGGCGCAGCCAGCGGGTCGACGCCGAGGCCGAGTCGCTGCGGTTCGGCCGGCTGCGCGTCGATCGCGACGCCCACCGGGTGTGGATCGACGACCAGGAGGTCGTGCTGACCGCGCTCGAGTTCCGCCTGCTCTACACCTTCCTGTCGCGCAAGGGCCGGGTCCAGAGCCGCGAGGCGCTCCTGGCCGACGTCTGGGGGATCGAGGCCGAGGTCACGACCCGCACCGTCGACACCCACGTCAAGCGCCTGCGCGAGAAGCTGGGCGAGGTCGGCGACTACATCGAGACCCTGCGTGGGGTCGGCTACCGCTTCCGCGCCGAGCCCGACGAGGCATGAGGGCCGCCGCGGCATGAGAGGCCGGGCATGAGGGCCGGCGCGCCATGAGGGCTGGCGGGTCCGCGCGGCCGGTGATGGTCCGCACGCCTGGGCCGATCCGGGCCGGCCTGTGGCTGGCCGCGGTCGCCGCGGTCGCGGCCTTCGGGTTCGCGCTGTACTCCGGGACCACGACGATCGAGCGGGTCGCGGTGGTGGTGGCGGCCGGCCTCGGCGTGGTGGCCGCGGTTGGCCTGACCGCGGCCTACCAGCGACGGCGCGCGGTCCGGGCCCTGGCCGCCTCGGCCGCCGAGGTCACCGCCGGCGGCCCCCGCCGCTTGACCGACGACGCCGAGCTGGCGCCGGTCACCACGCTCATCAACCGCATGGCCGACGACGCCGCCCAGACCCTGGCCGCCCTGCGCGGCGAGCGCGATCTGTCGGGCTCGGTCCTCGACTCGATGACCCAGGGCGTGATCGCCCTCGACCGCGAGCTGCGCATCACCTTGATCAACCCGGCGGCGCGGCGCATCTTCGCCCTGCCCGGCGTCCCGATCGGCGAGCGCTTCGTCGATCAGATCGCGGTGGCCGAGGCCATCGAGCTGGTCACCGCGGCGCGGGCCGACGGCGCCGCCGAGTTCACCACCGCCGCCGGGGTGCGCGCCGCGGCCCGGGTCACGCCGCAGCGCTCGGGCGACGGCCGCCTCCTGGTGGTCGACGACGTCACCGCGATCCGCCGCCTCGAGACCATCCGCGCCGACTTCATCGCCAACGTGTCCCACGAGCTGCGGACGCCGGTCGCAGTGATCCGCGCCAACGCCGAGATCCTGCAGAGCGGCGGCAAGGACGACCCGGCCTTCGCCGGCCGGCTGATCGACGGCCTGCACCGCAACGCCGAGCGCCTGGCGCGCATCATCGGCGATCTGCTCGACCTGTCGCGCCTCGACGCCGGGCAGTACCGGCTCGAGCTGGCCGCGGTCCCCCTCGACGGCGCCGTCGCCCAGGCCATCACCGCCATCGAGGCCCCGGCCAGCGCCCGCGGCACCACGGTGGTCAACGCGGTCCCGCCGGACCTGGCGGTGACCGCCGACGGCAAGGCCCTCGATCAGGTCCTGGTCAACCTGATCGACAACGCCATCAAGTACTCGCCGGCCGGCGGTCGGGTGACGGTCAGCGCCCGCCGGGTGGCCGACACCCTGCGGGTCGAGGTGGCCGACGACGGCCCCGGCATCCCGGCGGTCCACCGCGACCGGATCTTCGAGCGCTTCTACCGGGTCGACCCCGGGCGGTCGCGCGATCAGGGGGGCACCGGCCTGGGCCTGTCGATCGTAAAGCACCTGATCGAGTCGATGGGGGGGGCGGTGGGCGTGACCGCGAATCAGCCCCAGGGCTCGGTGTTTTTCTTCGTCCTGCCAGCGGCCGATCGCCCGTCACGAAGTGTCGCGACGTCGTCGCTGTCCTGACACATTGGCTGGGTAGGGTGCCGGCAGATGCGCACCACCACTGCCTGCCTCGCCGTCGCCCTCGTCGCTACCGCCGCCGCCGGCTGCTCCAAGCGCAAGGCCGAAGGGGGCACGGTCGCGATCGACGGCTCGAGCACCGTGTTCCTCATCAGCGCTGCGGTCGCCGAGCAGGCCAAGAAGGAGGCCGGGCTCGACGCCACCGTGGGGTCGTCGGGCACCGGTGGCGGGATCAAGAAGTTCTGCGCCGGTGAGGTCGACGTGGTCGGCGCGTCCCGGCCGATGAAGGCCAGCGAGGCCGAGGCGTGCAAGGCCAAGAACGTCGAGTGGATCGAGCTGCCGGTCGCCTACGACGGCATCGCGATCGTGGTCAACCGCAACAACACCTGGGTCGACAAGCTGACCGTCGACGAGCTGAAGAAGATCTGGGAGCCCGGCGCCCAGGACACGATCAGCAAGTGGAGCCAGGTCCGCGACGGCTTCCCCGACCGGCCGCTGCGCCTGCTCGGCGCCGGCGCCGACTCCGGCACCTACGACTACTTCACCGCGGCGATCGTCGGCAAGGAGCACTCGAGCCGCGGCGACTACCGGCAGAGCGAGGACGACAACGTCCTGGTCCAGGGGGTCAGCAGCGACGACGACGCCCTCGGCTTCTTCGGCTTCGCCTACTACGCCGAGAACCAGGACAAGCTGAAGATCGTCCCGATCGACAACGGCAAGGCCGAGGACGGCGACGGCGCGATCGCCCCGACCGTCGAGACCATCGCCGGCGGCACCTACCAGCCTCTGTCGCGGCCGATCTTCATCTACGTGTCCAAGGCCGCCGCGGCCAAGCCCCACGTCGGCAAGTTCGTCGACTTCTACCTGGCCAACGCCGCCAAGCTGTCGGCCAAGGTCGGCTACGTGCCGCTGCCGGCCAAGGTCGACGAGCTGGTCCGCAAGCGGTTCGCCGAGCGCAAGACCGGCTCGGTGTTCGTCGGCGGCTCGACGGTCGGCGTCACTCTCGAGAAGCTCCTGGCCAGCGAGGGCGGGTCGTGAACCCAGCGACCGCCGAGGTCAGCTTGCCGGCCACCGCGCAGTCGCCCCGTCCCCGCGCCCGGGCCGCCCGCTGGTACGAGCGGATCATCGAATCGGGGCTGGCCGGCTGTGGCCTGGTGTCGATCGCGATCATCATCGGCATCGTCGTCATCCTGGCCCGCGAGTCGGCCGACTTCTTCGCCCACGTCAGCCTGGCCGAGTTCCTCGGCTCGACCCACTGGACGCCGATCATCGGCGAGCCCAAGTCCTACGGCGTGTGGCCGCTCCTGTCGGCCACCTTCACCACCGCGGCGATCGCGATGGTGGTCGCGGTGCCGCTGGGCCTCCTGGCCGCGATCTACTTGTCCGAGTACGCCGGGCAGCGGACCCGGCGCATCGTCAAGCCGGCCCTCGAGCTTCTGGCGGGCGTGCCGACCATCGTGTTCGGCTACTTCGCGATCACGGTGCTGACCCCGTCGCTCAAGGGCTGGATCCCCGACCTGGCCGGCGGCAACCTGCTGTCGGCCGGGATCATGATGGGCGTCATGATCGTGCCGCTGGTGGCGTCGTTGTCCGAGGACGCGCTCTACGCGGTGCCGTCGTCCTTGCGCGAGGCCGCGGCCGGCCTGGGCGGCGGCCCGTTCGAGGTCATCCGCCGCGTGGTGGTGCCGTCGGCGTGGTCGGGCATCGCCGCCGCGATCACCCTGGCGGCGTCGCGCGCGGTCGGCGAGACCATGATCGTCGCGATCGCCGCCGGCAACGAGGCCCGGTTCGGCTTCGATCCGCGCGAGCCGGGCCAGACCGCGACTGCGTTCATCGTCGACATCTCCAAGGGCGAGACGCCCCACGGGTCGGTCGCCTACCAGACCATCTTCGCGGTCGCCGCGATGTTGTTCGTGATGACGCTCATCATGAACGTCATCAGCCACCGGCTGTCGCGCCGCCTGCGCGCCAGCGCCCGCGCCTGATCGCTCGAGGTCCCCATGCGCCATCCCATCGACCTCACCGCCCCGCGCACCGGCGCCGTCGCCGAGCGCGCCTTCGTCTGGGTGTGCCGGCTGGGTGCCGCGATCCCGCTGGCGATGCTGGCCTGGCTGCTCCTGCGGGTCGCGATCGACGGCGCCGGTCGACTGTCGTGGAGCTTCGTGACCGAGCCGCCGTCGCAGCTCGACGCCGCCGCCGCCGGCATCGCCCCGGCCCTGGCCGGCACGTTGTGGCTGGTGGTCTTGACCGCGCTGTTCGCGCTGCCGATCGGCGTCGGCGCCGCGATCTACCTCGAGGAGTACGATCGCAAGTCGCGGCTGAGCGGCACGATCGAGCTGGCGATCTCGAACCTGGCCGGCGTGCCGTCGATCGTCTACGGCATGCTCGGCCTCGGCCTGTTCGTCCACACCATGCAGCTCGGCGAGACCGTGCTGGCCGGGGCGCTGACCCTGGCGCTCCTGATCCTGCCGATCGTGATCACCGCCGCCCGCGAGGCCCTGCGCACCGTCAAGGACGCCCTGCGCGAGGCGGCGCTCGGGCTGGGCGCGACCCGGTGGCAGACCGTCCGCCAGGTGGTCCTGCCGATGGCCCTGCCCGGCATCCTGACCGGGGCGATCCTGGCGATCGCCCGGGCGATCGGCGAGACCGCGCCGCTGGTGGTGGTCGGCGCCGTGGCCTTCATCATGTATGGTCCCGACGGCGTCGACGCCAAGTACACCGCCCTGCCGATGCAGATCTTCCAGTGGACCTCGAGCCCCAAGCGGGCCTTCCTCGACAACGCCGCGGCCGGGATCCTGGTCTTGATGGCGACCCTGGTCGTCGTCAATGGCTTCGCGATCTGGCTGCGCAACCGGACCCAGGCTCGCCGCACATGAAGATCACCGTCACCGGCCTGCGCGCTGCGTTCTCGGGCAACGAGGTGGTGAAGGGCATCGACCTGACGGTCACCAGCCGCCAGATCACCGCCATCATCGGCCCGTCGGGCTGCGGCAAGTCGACCTTCCTCCGCTGCCTCAACCGCATGCACGAGCTGGTGCCCGGGGCGACGGTGTCGGGCCAGGTCCTGCTCGACGCCACCGACATCTACTCGCCCGACGTCGACCCGGTGCTGGTCCGGCGCTGGGTCGGGATGGTGTTCCAGAAGCCCAACCCGTTCCCGTCGATGTCGATCAAGGACAACGTGGTCGCCGGGCTGCGCTTGACCCACCGCTTCGACAAGAAGGACGCGCCCGAGGTCATCGAGCGCTCGCTGCGCCAGGCCGCGCTGTGGGACGAGGTCAAGGACAAGCTCAACCAGCCCGGCACCAGCCTGTCGGGGGGCCAGCAGCAGCGCCTGTGTATCGCCCGGGCCCTGGCGGTCAACCCCGACGTCATCTTGCTCGACGAGCCGTGCTCGGCCCTCGATCCCATCGCCACCGCGCGCATCGAGGAGCTCCTGCTCGAGCTGCGCCGCGACTACACGATGGTGATCGTCACCCACAACATGGGCCAGGCCCAGCGGGTGGCCGAGCGCACCGCGTTCTTCCTCCAGGGCGAGCTGGTCGAGCTAGCCGAGACCGCGACCCTGTTCGCGCGCCCGGGCGACCCGCGCACCGCCGACTACATCGCCGGCCGCTTCGGCTGATCGACCTCGCCCCGGCGCGAGCCGATATAATCGCGGGATGGGACACGCCCGTCCGCGCTCCGGTCTGCCCTCGCGGCTCGCGCTTTGCGTCGCGCTCGCCACCCTGGCCGCCTGCGGCAGCGAGAAGCCGGTCACCGACGCCGCGATCGCTGATGCCGCGATCGCTGACGCCGCGATCGCTGATGCCGCGATCGACGACGCGAGCGGCGACGCCGCCGCGATCGCTGACGCCGCGACCGATGCCGCCGCGACCGATGCCGCGACGCCTAGCCCCGACGCCGCGACCGACGCCGCGACGCCTAGCCCCGACGCGGCGACCGATGCCGCGACGCCGGCGCTGCCCTCGCTAACCTTCGCCGCCACCTCCGCCACGGTCGGCGAGTTCGCGCTGGCCCCGACGACCCTGGCGCTCCAGCCGACGCCGGTCGCGATCACCCTCGTCCGCACCGGCGCCGATCTGACTGCCCCCGCGAGCGCGACGCTCACGGTCCACCCCGCCTCCACCGCGATCGGCCAGGTCCACTTCACCGCCGAGGCTGGCAGCCCGCTGACGACCACCGGCGCTCACGTCCTGTCCTTCCCGGCCGCCGCCCCCGGGGTCACCGCCCAGCCGATCACGCTCACGATCTACACCCGCTACAACCGGGAGCCGCGCGGCAGCACGCGCCAGCTCGTCCTCGAGGTCACCGCGGTCACGGGCGCGGCCGCGCTGCCGACGCCGACCGCGCGCCACACCACGACCTTCGTCGGCGCCGGCGACAAGGCCTACGCCGGTGTCGACATCCCGGAGCTCGTGCCGCTCGGCGCCTACGCCGGTGCCGAACACTGCGAGAGCTGGGGACCGGGCGGCCTCGGCACCCCGAGCCCGGGGGCCGGCGGCGCGCCACCGTGCGGTTCGTACACCATCCCGCTAGGCGCCCAGCTCACCCATCCTCACTACGGCCGCTGCAACGATGGCATGCGCAACGACGTGACCAACTACGGCGGCACGATCGGTCGGGTCACCAACGCGGTCCTCGGGGTCAAGATGTTCGTCGAGGAAGATCTCAAGCTCGGCAGCACCCACTTCCTCGGCAACACCCTCACCTACTCGCACCACGCCAACGACGCCTTCATCATCAAGTTCCGCACGGGCGGCGCCGGCGAATACACCGTGCCGCC
The DNA here is from genome assembly GCA_018057825.1 of Kofleriaceae bacterium. Taxonomy (GTDB): domain Bacteria; phylum Myxococcota_A; class Polyangia; order Haliangiales; family Haliangiaceae; genus UBA2376. The sequence continues at coordinate 146,033 of JAGPCY010000019.1, forward strand.
CGGGGCGACGCCGGGCGCGATCGGGGCGCTGCAGTTCGCGTTCGCCGAGCACACCAGCCAGGGCCCGCCAGCGCCGCGCTTCGCGGTCCTGACCACCAGCCCGTGCGACTTCAACTACGCGCGCCTCGGCGTCGACCCTTGCTACCGGGCCCTGGGTGCGTTCGATGCGCTGAGCGCCGAGATCCTGCCGACCGGCACCTCGACCACCGGCAAGTGCACGCTCCGCCCGAACACGACCTACTACCTGAGCATGCGGTGGGAGGACCCGTCGCAGCGAGGCTACGTGAGCTGCCGGCCCGGCACGACCTCGCCGTTCGGCGGCTACTGCGGCACGGTCCTCGGCATCCAGTAACCGGTCAGGCCTCCACCTCCACCTCCACCTCGGTCTCGGTCTCCGTCTCGGCCTCGGTCTCGGTCTCCGTCTCGGCCTCCGTCTCGGCCCCCGTCTCGGCCTCGGTCTCGGCCTCGGTCTCCGTCTCGGCCTCGGTCTCCGTCTCGGCCTCGGTCTCCGTCTCGGCCTCGGTCTCCGTCTCGGCCTCGGTCTCGGTCTCGGTCTCCGTCTCGGCCTCGGTCTCGGTCTCGGTCTCCGTCTCGGCCCGTCTCCGAACCAACCATCGCTATTGCGGCTAGGCTTCCCCGATGATCGCGCGCGTCCTGCTCATCGCGGGCTCGGACTCCGGCGGCGGCGCCGGGATCCAGGCCGACCTCAAGACCGCGACCATGCTCGGCGGCCACGGCCTGACCGTGATCACCGCGATCACCGCGCAGCACAGCCAGGGCGTGACCGCGGTCCACCCGGTGCCGCTGCCCGTGGTGCGGGCCCAGCTCGACGCGGTGATCTCCGACTTCGGCGTCGACGCGATCAAGGTCGGCATGGTGGCGTCGCCGGCGATGGTCGACCTGCTCGTCGAGGTGCTGGCGCCGCTGGCCGCGCGCGGCGTGCCGCTGGTGATCGATCCGGTCATGGTCGCGGCCAGCGGGGCGCGGTTGATCGACGACGCCACGATCGACGCCTTGCCGCGGCTCCTGGCCCTGGCGCGGGTCGTCACGCCCAACCGCGACGAGCTAGCGCTGCTCGGCGGCGAGGCCGCGGTGCTCGCGACCCTGGCCGACGGCGCGGCGCTCCTCGCCAAGGGCGGCAGCGACGGCGATCCCATCGTCGATCGCCTGGTCGATCGCGCCGGCGAGCTCGGGCGGTGGAGCGCGCCGCCGATCGTCACCCGCCACACCCACGGCACCGGCTGCACGCTGGCCAGCGCGATCGCCACCGGCCTCGGTCAGGGCCGCGCGCTCGCCGACGCGGTGGCTCAGGCGCGGACCTTCGTGCGGATCGCGCTCCACGCCGCGCCCGGCCTCGGCCATGGCCACGGGCCCCTCGGCCACGCCGACGTGCGCCAAGACGTCGGGCCCGGGCCGCGGCTCAATCAGGTCACGGTGCCGTGCCAGGACTACGAGGCCTCGGTCGCGTTCTATCGCCGCCTCGGCCTGCGCCTGCTGGTCGCCTCACCGCCGCGCTACGCCCGCTTCGAGACCGCGGGCGGCACGACCTTGTCGATCGAGGTCGCGACCGACGCGACCGACGCGACTGCGGGCCCGGGGATCACCGTCTACCTCGAGAGCGACGACCTCGACGCCTGGGTCGCGGCGCTGACCGCGACCGGCCTGGCCTTCGACCACCCGCCGATCGACCAGCCGTGGCGATGGCGCGAGGCCCGGCTGCGCGACCCGGCCGGCAACCGGCTGTGCCTGTACCAGGCCGGCGAGCTCCGCCGCTTCCCGCCGTGGCGCCACACCGCGGACTGACGTCCGCCGACCCGGACAGGGTGTCGGCTCGACCGGACACCCGAGACCTCGGCGCCGGCGCCGGCGCGCGACCGCGGGGGCCGCGACCTGGCACGCCGAGTGCTCGACGCGACCGGGATGAGGATCTTCGGAGTCGCACTTGCCTGGTCTGTACTCGTCGCGTGTGGCGGCGCTGGAGAGACGCCCGTCGACGTCGACGCCCGCGGCCGTGACGCCGCGCTCGAGGTCGACGCCACCGCCCTCGACGGTCCCGGCCCGGTGGCCACCGGCGCGATCCAGATCGATCCCGCGGTCGACCGCGGCCCGGTCCCGCTGTTCGGCTACAACCTGACCGCCTTCGACGGCGGGCAAGGACTCATGTTGCCCGACGGCACCTGGAACGCGCCGGTGCGCGCCGGCGCGCTGGCGATCGGCGCCGACTGGCTGCGCTTCCCCGGCGGCACCTTCGCCAACCAATTCGACTGGCGCACCTCGATCGGCCCGGTCGCCGAGCGCATCGGCCTCAACACCTTCACCGGCGGCCCCGAACACTACGTGTTCGGTCTCGACGAAGCGGCGCAGTTCGCGCAGGAGATGGGTGGCAACTTGGTCGGCGTCATCAACATCAACCTGGGCGCCGCGGTCGCCGCCGACTGGGTCGAGTACGTGAACGCGCCGGTCGGCACCAACCCGAACGGCGGCGTCGCCTGGGCCGACGTCCGCGCCGCCAACGGCCACCCTGCGCCCTACGGGATCGTCCACTGGGAGCTGTCCAACGAGGGCGGTAACGGCCGCATCTGGCAGCGCTGGGATCCGGATGTCGATCCGGCGACGCCGGCGGCCGACGGTGGGCTGGTGCCGCAGATCCCGCTGACCCAGGCCGCGCGCGACTACACCGTGCTCGGCGGCACCAAGGCGTTCCGCGGCTACCAGGCGGTGACGCGCTCGGCGTGGGCGATGAATCACCCCGACCTGCGGTTCACGGCGGCGCCCGGGCAGCGCCGGTTCACCAAGCTGGCGCCGGTCGCGCGGACCAGCGTCGCGGTCCGGATCGGCACCACCGCCGCGACCGCGACCCCGTGGACGATGGTCGACGACCTGGCGGCCTCATCGCCGACCGCGCGCCACTATGAGCTCGACGAGCGCACCGGCGAGCTGCGGTTCGGCGACGGCGTCCACGGCGCGATCCCGCCGGCCGGCAGCTACGCGTACACCGACTTCACGTTCCAGGGCGATGGCCTGAAGCAGATCGAGGCCGCGATGCGCGCGGTCGACCCCAACCTCCAGGTGTCGTCGTCGTTCGTGTTCTCCTCGACCTACCAGCGCAACGATCCGGCGCTGCGCCTCGACGGCCTGCAGGTCCACGCGGTGTCGGGCGAGCCCGACTTCTACCCCGACGATCCGCTGCGCAACATGCTGTCTCACGCCTGGGGCGGCGTGCGCGACGCCCTGGCGCGGCCGATCGCCAACACCGCCGACCTCGGCCTGCGGATGTACGGCACCGAGATCCACCCGTGGCAAGACGGCTACACCGACAGCGTCAACTACCGCAACACCGCGATCGGCGCGGTCGGGTTGGCCGCGACCTACGCGATGGCGGCCGAGCTCGGTGACCGGGTCGCGGTGATCGGCGCAAACTACCTGGTGTCGACCGGCAACCCCCGCCAGGCGCCGATCGATCGCGCCACCGGCCTGGTCCGCGCCGAGGGCTGGGCTCACCACCTGATGCGCGAGTTCACCGGCGCGCGCCGCGTCGCGGTCACGACCACCGACGTCGGCGCGACCACCCTCGGCTTCTATCAGAGCGACAGCGCGAACACGCCGAGCGAGATCGCGGTGCCGCACCTGATCGTGCTGGCCACCACCAGCGTCGATCGCCGCCAGCTCGAGGTGGTCGTGATCAACACGACGCCCGATCAGACGCTGACCCGCACCGTCGGCGTCGCCCCGGGCGCGGTCACCGTCGCCGATCTGGTGGCGGTCCGGCAGCTCGCCGGGCCGACCCCGACCACCCAGAACACGGTGGCGTCGCCGCGCCTGGTCGCGCCGGTCGACCTGCCGCTGCCGTCGACCGCCGCCGGGGTGGTCGAGCTGACCTTCCCGCCGGTGTCGATCACCGCGCTGCGGTTCCGCGCGCCGTAACGCCGCAGGTCGGTCGTCACCGGCGCGGCGCCGGTCGTGCCACGATGCCGCATGTCGTCCGCGCCCGAGCGTCCTTCGGCGATCGTCTTGGCCGGGGCCTCGGCCCTCGGGGCCTACCAGGCCGGGGTCCTGCGCTACCTGGTGCACGAGGTCGCGCGCGACCTGCCGCGCGGGTTCGGGTTCGACATCCTGTCGGGGACCTCGGCCGGCAGCATCAACGCCCTGGCGCTGGCGTCGGCGGCCGACGATCCGGTGGCGGCGGTCGACGCGGTGTGCGCGGCGTGGACGTCGCTCGAGCTGCGCGCGGTGCTGCGGCCATCGGCGATCGAGGTGCTGGCCATGACCGCCGATCTCGCCGGGGTGCCGGGGCGGCTCAAGCGCGCGCTGCGCGCCCACGGCGTGCGCGGCGGCCTGCTCGACGCCCGGCCGTTCGCGCGCATCCTCGAGTCGGTGGCGACGCCGGGCGCGATCGCCGACCACCTGGCCCACGGGCACCTGCGCGCCCTGGCGATGTCGACCACCCACGTCGCCACCGGTCGCGCGGTGGTGTTCCACCAGAGCCACGCCGCGGTTCGGTCCGGCGGCGACGCCAGCGCGATGACGCCGGCCGTGCTCACCGTGCAGCACGCGCTGGCCTCGGCCGCGATCCCGCTCCTGTTCCCGGCGGTCGCCCTGGCCGGCGATCTGTACTGCGACGGCGGCCTGCGCCAGATGGTGCCGCTGTCGCCGGCGATCAACCTGGGCGCGCGCCGCGTGTTGATGGTGAACCCGGGAGGCGGCGAGCGCCCGGGGCCGGCCGAGGCCGCGGCCCGCCGCGCGGCGGCGTCGTCGCCGCTGTACCTGGCGGGCAAGGCCTTAAACGCGATGTTCGTCGACGGTCTCGATGGCGACCTCGATCGCCTGACCAAGGTCAATCAGCTCCTCGCGGCCGGCGTCCGCCGCTACGGCCCGGGCTTCGTCGACGCCATCGGCGACGAGCTGGCGGCGGTCGGCGCGCCCCGGCTGGCGCCGATCGACGTGGTCCACCTCGAGCCGTCTCACGACGTCGGCGCGATGGCCGCCGCCCACGTCTCCGCGGCCGGCTTCGCCCACGGCCGCGGCGCCGCCGGCCTGGTCCTGCGCTGGCTGGCCGACGGCGAGCCCTACCGGGCCGGCGATCTGCTGTCGTACCTCCTGTTCGATGGCGCGTTCGCGGGCGCGCTGATCGAGCTGGGCCAGGCCGACGCCCGCGCGCGCCACCGCGACCTGGTCGCGCTGTTCGCGTGACGTCGCGCGCGGCGACGATGCCCCCGCGGCGACGATGCCCCCGCGGCGGCCGGGGACCGGGTATGGTGCGAGCTTGTCCCCTACCCCGGCACGCTGGATCCGGACCGCTGACGACCTCGCCGCCCTGGTCGAGGCGCTCGCGGGCTGCCGCGCGATCGCCCTCGACACCGAGGCCGACAGCCTGCACCACTACGTCGAGAAGGTGTGCCTGCTCCAGCTCGCGGCCGATCACGGCGGCGCGTGGCTGATCGATCCGCTGGCCCTGCCCGACCTGACCGCGCTGGCGCCGATCCTGGCCGACGGGTCGGTGATCAAGGTGCTGCACGGCGGCGACAACGACATCACCTCGCTGCGCCGCACCTTCGGCTTCGAGTTCCGCACCGTGTTCGACACCGCGATCGCGGCCCGGCTCCTCGGTGAGGCCGAGCTCGGCCTACAGGCGCTCCTGCGCAACCTCCTCGGCGTCGAGCTCGACAAGGGCAGCCAGCGCGACGACTGGTCGAAGCGGCCGCTGACCGCGCGGCAGGAGGCCTACGCCCTGGCCGACGTCGCGCACCTGATCGAGCTGGCGACCGGCTTGACCGCGCGGCTCCACGCCGCCGGTCGCGTGGCCTGGGCCCGCGAAGAGTTCCAGGTGCTGGCCAACCTGGCGCCGGCCGGTCCGTCGACGCGCCGCGACCCCGACGGGTTCCGCCGGATCAAGGGCGCGACCGGGCTGACCCGACGCCAGCAGGCGATCTTGCGCGAGCTGCACGTGTGGCGCGAGGCCCGCGCCGCCGCCGCCGATCGCCCGCCGTTCAAGATCGTCGACGCCGAGGTCCTGATCGGCCTGGCCGAGACGGCGCCGCGATCCACGACCGAGGTCGCGCAGGCGTTGACCCGCTACCCGCGCCTGGCCGGAGAGGTCGCCGCCGTCCACGCGGCGATCGAGCGCGGCCTGAACCTGCCCGAGGCCGAGCTGCCGAGCCGCCCGCGCGGCCAGCACCCGCGGCTGTCGACCGCGGCCCAGGCGCGGTGCGCGGCGCTCCGGGCCTGGCGCGACGCCGAGGCCGAGCGCAGCGGCCTCGACCCGGCGGTCGTGATGTCGCAGAAGCTGATCGAGCGCGTCGCGGTGGCCGCGCCCGCGACCATCGATGACCTGGCCGCGGTCGAGGACGTGCGGCGCTGGCGGGTCGACGCCTGGGGCTCGGCGGTGCTCGCCGCCCTGGCCTGACCGGCGCAGCGGTCGGCGCGATCCGAGGCCCCGCCGCCGCCGGGTCACGCCAGGTTGCTGTAGACGTTCTGGACGTCGTCGTCGCTCTCGAGGGCCGCGACCAGCTTCAGGACCTCGTCGGTCTTGTCGTCAGGCAGCTCGGTCAAGGTCTGCGCCACGTACTCGAACGCGGTCGACACCACCGCCAGCTTGCGGCTGTCAAGCGCGGTCGCCATGTTGCCGAAGTCCGCGAAGGCGCACCGGACGATCAACAGCTTCTCGCCCTTGTCGCCCTCGCCGTCGTCTAGGGACACCAGGCCGTGGTCGATCAGATCGAGCTCGAGGGCGTCGCGATCGAGCCCCTCGGGGTCGAGGCGAAACAGGCCCTGGTGCTGGAACATGAACGCGACGCTGCCCGTCGAGCCCATGTTGCCGCCGTGGGCCTTGAAGGCGTGGCGGACGTTGGCGACGGTGCGGGTGACGTTGTCGGTCGCGGCCTCGACCAGGAGCGCGATGCCGTGGGCGGCGTAGCCCTCGTAGATCACGATCTCGTAGGCGGCCGCGCCCTGACCGGCGGCCTTCTTGATCGCGTTCTCGACCTTGTCCTTGGGCATGTTGGCCGCGCGCGCGTTCTGGAGCGCGCGGCGCAGCGCCGGGTTGCCGTCGGGGCTGGTGCCACCGGCCTTGACCGCGATCGCGATGTCCTTGCCGATCTTGGCGAACTGCTTCCCCACGCGATCCATGCGCGCGAAGATGGTCGACTTGCGTTTCTCGAAGGCGCGTCCCACGGGCGGAATGTACACACCCGGCCCGCCGCCGTCACGGCAGGCAGGCCAGCCACGCGCGGGCGTCGAGCTGATGGCGCTCGGCGTAGGCCGACACCGCCTGGGCCAGGTCGGCCGCGCGGCGCGCGCGCTCGGCGGCTGCATCGGCGGTCGGTTTCAGGCGCAGGGTGGCCGCGACCTGGCGCTCGATGACCACGGCGAGCTGCGCGGCGGCCTCGTCGAGACGCCCGAGGCGAAGCAGCGCGAGCGCCCAGCTCCGCCGCATGAGCGGCAGCGGATCGGGATGGGCCTCGCACTGCTCGATGACCCGGGCCGGTCGATCGAGCTCGATGAGCAGGAGCTCCACCACCACCTGCGGCGCGACGTTCTTGGCGACGCCGTCGATCGGCGCGCGCTCGAGGGCAGCCAGGGCCTCCTCGGGGCGTCCCAGGGCGCGCAGCGCGACCCCGCGGGCGTAGTGCGCCAGGCCGGGCACGGTCGCGTCGTCGGGGGTCATGGTCCAGGTCGGCGGCATCGCCGCCAGCATGGGCTCGAGGGCCGCCAGCCCCGCCTCGAGCCCCGCCGTGCGCGCCGGACTGGGCGCGGCCTTGGAGAGCCCTTGGAGCTCGTCGGTGACCGCGCGAACCTTGCTCAGCTTGACCGGAGACCTCGGCGGCCGGGCGGCGCGCGCGGTCGTCGCCAGCCCGGCCAGGAAGGCGTCGAGGGTGGCAGCGCACCGGACGAACTCGCCGGTCTCGTGCTCCCACATCGCGACCGGACACGCCGGCTCGCCGGCACGCACCGCCAGGAACTGCGGCTCGTCGTCGCCGATCGTGGCCAGCGGCACCCAGCCGCCGGCGCCGCCCAGCTCGACCTCGGCGGCCGAGGGATGACCCGGCCCGGCCCCTCCGTCGTGAAAGAAGCTCTCGAGCGCGCGGCCCTCGAAGCACACCGGCATCGCCCCGCGGTAGCTCGGCAGGATCGCGAACCGCCGACCAAGCCCGGCTCGCTCGTCGGTGAGGAACCGCCGATAGCGGTCGGCCAGGGGCAGCGCAAACCGGTCCGACACGTAGGACGGATCGAAGTAGCGGCTCACGGCGGCAGGGTACCGCGGCGCGTGCCGGCCCGGTCGGGATGGCGTGGGGAGTCGACTCGGCAGGGTGTGGAGTCGACTCGGCACCGCCGCCGGTCACCGGTCGTCTGGTCGGGCCGATCGGCCACCGCGCGGTCGCGCTGTTGACGGGAGTCGGCGGCCCGCGGACGGCTTGGCCGAGCGCGTGCAAGGCATGCGAACGTGTACCTGATGGCAGGCATCACCAAGACCGCGACCCTCCACGTCTGGACGGTGCGGCGCTGGCGGATCGAGGTGGTGAGCGGGCCGTCGCGCGGCCGCTCGTTCGTGGTGACCGAAGGTGCGGTGCGGATCGGCAGCGACGACGGCGCCGATCTGGTGGTGGCGGACCCGCTGGTGTCGCGCGAGCACCTGATCGCCGACATCGAGCCGGGCACCGCCCGGATCCGCGACCTCGGCTCGAAGAACGGCACCTGGTTCGGCGGCGCGCGGGTCGACGCCGCCCAGCTCCCGTGCACCGGCGGCGTGGTGCGGATCGGCGGCAGCGAGCTGGGCTTCTTCCCCCTCGACGACACCCTGCCGCTGGCGCCCGCGGCCTCGACGCGGTGCGGTCGCCTGGTCGGCCAGAGCGAGTCGATGCGCCTGTTGTTCGCGCAGATCGCCCGGGTCGCGGCGACCTCGTCGACGGTGCTGATCCACGGCGAGACCGGCACCGGCAAGGAGCTGGTCGCCGAGGCCATCCACGGCCTCGGGCCGCGCCGCGACCGGCCCCTGGTGGTGGTCGACTGCGGCGCGATCCCGCACGATCTGATCGAGAGCGAGCTGTTCGGCCACGCCCGCGGCGCGTTCACCGGCGCGGTCAGCGAGTTCGCCGGGGCCTTCGAGCGCGCCGACGGCGGCACCGTGCTCCTCGACGAGATCGGCGAGCTGCCGCTCGAGCTCCAGCCCAAGCTCTTGCGCGTCCTCGAGACCGGCCAGATCCGCGGGGTCGGGCGCGAGCGGACGCGCCAGGTCGACGTCCGGGTGATCGCCGCCTCCCATCGCAACCTGCGGCTGGCCGCCGAGGAGCAACTCTTTCGCCACGATCTCTACTACCGGCTGGCGGTGGTGCAGCTCAACGTGCCGCCGCTGCGGGCGCGGCTTGGCGATCTGCCGATGTTGGTCGGCGAGCTGTGCGCGGTGGCCGGCTGGCCGCCCGTCGACGCCGAGTCGATGGCGCGCCTGGCCGGGGCGACCTGGCCGGGCAACGTCCGACAGCTCCGCAACCTCCTGGCGCGGACCGCGGCCTTGACCGCCGCGCCGACCTTGCGGATCTCCGACGCCGAGCTGGCCGAGGTCGGCGGCGGCAGCGGCGACGACGACACGGTCCTCAGCTTGCCGTACAAGGAGGCCAAGGAGCTGATGGTCGCGCGCTTCACCCGCGACTACCTCGAGGCCTTGCTGACGCGCAACCACGGCAACGTCAGCGCCGCCGCGCGCGAGGCCGGCATCGACCGAAGCTGGATCGTCGCGCTGGCGCGCCGCCATGGGGTCCGGGTCCGTGACTGACCGCGGCGCGATCGTCGTCGAGGCGGTCGCCCCCCACGTGGTAGGGTGATCGGATGGACCCGGTCGTCGCGCACAACGCCGACCTCCTGCCGACCGATGGCGCGGTGGCCGCCGCGCCGACGCAGCTCGGGCGCTACCAGCTCCTCGGGCCGATGGCGAGCGGCGGCATGGCCGAGGTGTTCCTGGCCCGGGCCACCGGCCTGGGCGGCTTCGCCAAGCGGGTGGTGATCAAGCGCCTGCACCGCGACCTCGCCGGCCAGGAGCCGGTGGTGCGGATGTTCCTCGACGAGGCCCGGCTCTCGGCCGCGCTCCAGCACCCCAACATCGTCCAGGTCCTCGACGTCGATCGCGGGCCAGACGGCGTGTTCATGGTGATGGAGTTCCTGCACGGCCGCGATCTGATCACCGTGCTGCGTCGGGTGGCCACCCGAGGCGCTCGCCTGCCGCTGTCGCTCGCGCTGTTCATCGCGCGCGCGATCTGCGCTGGCCTCCACCACGCCCACGAGCTGACCGACGACGCCGGCCGGCCCCTCGGCCTGATCCACCGCGACGTGTCGCCCCACAACGTGTTCGCGACCTTCGACGGCGCCGTGAAGGTGATCGACTTCGGGATCGCCAAGGCCGAGAACCGCCTGGGCGGGACGCGGACGGGGACCATCAAGGGCAAGCTCGGCTACATGGCTCCCGAACAGTGCCGGGGCCTGGCGCTCGATCGGCGGTGCGACGTGTTCTGCGCCGGGATCGTGCTGTTCGAGCTGACGACCTCGCGCAAGCTGTTTCGCGGCAGCGACGACTACGAGCTCCTGCGCGCGGTGGTCGAGCGTCCGGCGACTCGCCCCGGCGCAGTGGTCGACGACTATCCCGCGGCCCTCGAGGAGATCGTGATGCGGGCCCTGGCGCCGGCGCCGGCCGATCGCTACCCGACCGCCCTGGCCCTCGGCGAGGCGATCGACGAGTTCCGGCGCGCCCACGGCATGACCGACGGCGCCGCCGAGCTGGCCACCTACCTGCGCGAGCTGTTCGCCCCGGAGGTCGCGGCGTGGGAGGCGGCCCGGGGCGACGCCGCGGCGCAGCTCGCCGCGCTCCGTCCGACCGATCCGAGCGACGCCCGCGAGCGCGAGCCGACCGCGATGGCCGAGAAGCGCCCGGGCCCGACGCCGCGACGGCGGGCGACCGTAACGGTGACCGCGACCGCGGTGGCCGAGGAGCCGAGGCCGCCGGCCGCGACGACGCCCGACACGCCAGCGCGGCCGCCCCGCCGTCACGGACGCCACGCGCTGGTCGCCACCGCGGTCGCGGCGACCGCCGCGGTGATCGCGATCGTCGCCTGGCCGCGACCGACCCCACCGACGCGCCTGGAGTCCATGCCAGCGGCCGCGCCCACGCCAACGACCGCGATCACCGCGTCGACCGCGACTGCGCCTGCGCCTGCGCCGACTGCGACCGCGATCGCACCGACGAGCACCGCACCGACGACGAGCACCGCTCCGACGACGACGACCGCTCCACCGGCCCCCGCGACGCCGGCTCGCCGACGGACGCGACGCCCCGCGCCGGCCGCGACGATCGCCAAGACGACCGCCAAGACGACCGCCACCCCGCCATCGCCGCCGACCTCCGCGACGGCGACCACCGCCGCGCCGTCGTCGACACCAGCCTCAGCCTCGGTCGCGTCGCCGCCGCCGACCTCCGCGCCTCCGCCCGCCGCCGCGCCATCGTCGACGCCACCACCGACCTCCGCCACGCCGACGCCGGCGCCCGCCGCGGCGCCCGTCGGCCCGACCCCGCGGCCCAAGAAGTGCGCCGACCCGCGCTGCATCCTCTAGCCCGACGATGATCGCCCGCCTCGTCCTCCTCCTCGCGACCGTCGCGCTCTTGACCACCAGCGCCGACGCCGCGCCGCCACCCGAGCTGGCGGCCCGGGCCGAGGCCCACCGCGCCCGCGGCGAGGCCCTCTACATGACCCAGCGCTACGAGGAGGCGCTCGCCGAGTTCACCGCCGGCTACGAGCTCCTCCCGCTGCCGGTGTTCTTGTTCGACATCGCCCAGGTGCGCTGGCAGCTCAAGGACTGCCGCGCGGTCCAGGCCTTCCAGCGCTTCCTGATCGCCGTAGAGGCCCTGCGCCCCGAGGATCCTGATCGGATCGCGGTCGAGGAGGGCATCCCGTGGGCGCGCGAGAACATCGCGACCCTCGAGCCGAGCTGCCGCGAGGCCATGGCGCTACCCACCCGCGCGCGCGCCCGGCGCTGGCATGAGCGCCCGGGCGTGATCGCGATCCTCGCGGTCGGCGTCGGGGTCGCGGCCGGCGGCGGCGGGTTGCTGTACCTCGGCGAGCGCGAGGCCCAGGCCGCTCACCGCGCCACGCGCCTCGACGACGTCGACCGCCACCTCGACGCCGCGCGGGTGCGCCGCATCGGCGGCGGCGTCGCGCTCGGCCTCGGCCTGGCCACGGTCGTCGCTGGCTACACCTTCCACCGGCTCCGCCCGCGCCTGGTCGATGAGATCACGGTCGAGGTCGACCGCGGCGGCGCGGTCGCGGCGCTGGGAGGGCGGTTCTAGTGGCCCGCCTCGCCGCGATGGTCGTGGGCCTGGTGGCCGCGTGTACCGGCGCCCCGTCGCTGGTGCCGTGCAGCGATGACGACGCGTGTGCGCGCGGCGATCGCCTGGGGCGCTGCGAGGCCGACCAGCGGTGTAGCTTCGCCGACCCGAGCTGCCCGACCGGTCGACGCTACGACGCCGACTACGCCGGTGAGGTCGCGGGCGTGTGCGTGGCCCGCGAGCTGCCCACGTGGCTGGCCGTGCTCGGCTCGGCGGGCGACGAGGGCGGCGATCGCGTCCACGTCGCCTACGCGCCGACCAGCGATCGCGTGCTGGTGCTCGGGGTCAGCGCGGCGCCGATCGAGGGATACGCCGAGCCGGGCGCCTTCCTCATCACCCTCGACGCCGCCACCGGCGCCTACCGCGCTCATCGCACCTTCGGCAACAGCGGCTACGGCGTCCACGGTCTGGCGGCGCTTCCCGACGGCGGGGCGCGCGCGCTCGTGCGGACGGTCGGCGCCCTCACCCTCGACAGCGTCACGGTCTCCTCGGCCGGGCCGTCGATCTGGACCTTCGATCGCGAGCTGGTGGCGCGCGCCGCGTTGCCGATCGACGCCGATGGAGACCTGGCCAGCCAGGCGCTGCGCTTCGACGTCGGGCTGGTGGCCGGGACGATCGTCGACGGCGGGGTCGCGTTGGGCGCTCGCACGATCACCGCCCCGGCCGATCGCGCGGTGGCCTGGGTGGCGCGCCACGACGGCGCGACCTGGGGCCCGGCCCGTGCCCTCGACACCACCGCGACGCCGGTCGCGATCGACGCGCTCCTCGACATGCCCGGCGGCGCCGCCCTGGCCGGCGCGCTCAAGGGCACGCTGACCGTCGACGGGACCGCCACCGCGATCGTCGCACCGACGGGCGGCGGCGGCGCCGACGGGTTCACCCTCACCCTCGACGCCAGCCTGACCGCGAGCGGCGGCCGGGCCTACGCCGCCGGCGCCGGGGTGTTCGCGATCGCCGGGCTGACCGAGGACGGCGCCGACCCGGTGGCCTACGGGCAGCTCCGCGGCGCGGTCGGCGGCTTCCCGACCTGCGCGACGACCGGCGCCGCGCTGGCCGGACCGGCGGGCGCCGAGGCCCTATGGTCGTCGTGTGAGCTGGCCGCGGTCGACGCCGCCAGCATCGCCGACGACGACGCGGTGGTCGCCGGGCCGGTCGCCGACGGCGCCGAGGTGCGTCGCCTGGTCCGCGACGGCGCCGGCTGGCGCGACACCGACACCGCGTGGCGCCTGCGCGGCGACGTCCACGTCCTGACCACCGCGCTTCGCCGCGGCCCCGACGGAACGACCCAGGCGATCGTCGCCGGCTGGTTGGCCGGCGAGGTCGACTTCGGCGGCGCACGCCGGACCGCGGCCGGCGCCGACTGGTTCGTCGCCGCCTATCGCCTGCCGTGACCGCGGAGCCGACTCGGCGCACTGCCGACTCGACTCGGCGCTGACGTTCGCACAGGCCTCGCGGCGCGCGCCGCGGGCCGGCCAGCACTGGCACATACCGTGAATCCGTCGCCGGTGTGACCTACAAGTACCGTCGCGCGCTTCCGTCGCTGTCGCTGTCGCTCGCGCTCGCCGCCTGCGCCGCGCCGTCCCCCGACCTGGCCCGTGACGCCGGCCTCAGCGACGACGCGTCGACGCGTCCGGACAGCCACGGGTCGACCGCGGACGCGAGCGTCGACGCCACGCCACCGTCGTGCCCGCTCGACCTCGCGTCCCTGATCAGCACCGACGAGGTCGAGCTGGTCGAGGGTCCCCTGCCTTGCCCGGGCACCGAGCCCGGCATCGCCTGCGGCCTGTGGAAGGCACGCCTTCGGTCGCCGCCGGCCAGCGCAGGCCCCGTCGACGACCCGTCCCTCGACGACGCCCTCGGCACCCACCCGATCGTCCTGGCGGTACGCGCGCCCTCCGCCGCTACCCCGTGCAGCGCCCGCTGGATCGTGCTTGACGCCGGCGGTGAAGGCCGCGGTTACGCCCGCACCTTCGGCGGCGTGCGCCCCGGCGAATACGTGTCCGGGGGCGGGACAGGAGACGATCTGATCCGCCGCTACAACGACGCCGGCTACCTCACCGTCGACGTCGGCTACCTGTGCGACAACTGCAACAGCACCGCGGTCGCCGGTTGGAGCCCACGGCACCCAGGCGGCAACGGCTGGGCCCACGACACCGGCGGTACCGGCTACATCGGCGCGGCGTCGCGAGCGCGCGCGATCTACGACTGGGCCTGGACCAACAGCGGCGGCGCTCGACTTTGCGCGCACGGCCACTCGAGCGGCTCGGGGCGGTTGATCGCGACCTTGACTCGGTTCGGTCGCGACGCTCGCTTTGACACCGTGGTCCTCGACGGTGGACCGGTGTGGGCCTACACGCCGTGGTACTGCGGCTCAGCCCTCGGGCCGCTCGGCCCGATCCCCGACGAGTACGACCTGTCGTCGGCGCCGTACTTCCGCGCGTTCTACGACTGCGCCCGCACGCCGGGGTCGAACCAGGACGCGTGCACCTACACGACCTGCACGACCGGCGGCTACGATGACGCCAGTTACCTGGCCGACGCCAATTTCCTGCGCGCCAGCGACCGCGACCTCGATCTGGATCTGCACGTGGTGCTCGGTGGGGCCGACCTGTCGCCGGCGCCGACCCACGCCCGACTGTGGCTCGCCGGATATCAGACGATCCCGGGCCTACGCGCCCGATCGATCGCGCTGCGCCAGGGCTACTGCGCGACCAGCTCGGGCAGCTACGGCGGCGGCGACGCGCGCGCCTGCACCGACTGGGAGGCGGCGCGCTACCCGGGCCTCGCCCCGGGGCCGACCTACGACGCCCGCCTGGTCGGCGTCCCCCATGACACCGCGTCGAGGGCTAGCGCGATCGACGTCCTGTTCGAGCGCATGACCGCGACCTGCGAACCCCGCTGACCACCCGGAGCTGCCATGACCTCGTCATCCACGATCGCCCTCGCCGGCCTGGCCGGTCTCATCGCCGCGTCCTGCGTCGAACCACCGCCCCGCGGCCGCCCAGCGGCCATGACCACGGACGAGCCACCCCTGGTCGCCGACCCACCCGACCTTCAGCTGGCCAAGGGCGCGACCACGACGGTGACGTTCGTCGCGGGCGACGATGTCACCAGCTTCGCCGACCTCACGGTGAGCGCCGCCGTGACCACCGGCCCCACCAACCTGACGATCACCCAACCGACGATCAGCACCAACGGCCGGCGCAGCTTCACCGTCACCGGCAACCGCTTGAGCGTCGGCAACATCGTGACCCTCACCGCGATCGACGGGCTCGGCCAGATCACGTCGACCAGCTTCACCGTTGGTGTGTACCGCAGCGGCAACACGCCACCGACGTTGACCGCGACGCCCGGCCACGCCATCACGTACCTCGGCGGCGCGCCGCTCGGCTGGCCGGTCACCGTCGGCGATGCCGAGTCCGGGGCGGCCGCGGTCACACTGTCCGCGACGTCCTCGGAGCCCGCGTTGGTGCCGGACGCCGGCGTCGTCATCACCGGCGCCGACGCCACCCGCGTCGTGACCATCACCCCAACCCCCGGCGCCTCGGGGATCGCGGTCATCCGCTTGACCGCGACGGACGGCGACCTCGCGACCACGACCGACGAGGTGATCGTCGCGGTGATCGACCCCGGCGCCCCCGGCGGCGAGCTGCGCCGCCCGACTGGGCTGTTCGTCCTCGACGGCCAGGATCGCGACGGGCTGCGCGACGACAACCTGTCGAGCGCTGCGTTCGTCGATGGCTACGTGCTGCGGGTGGATTGGTCGACCCTCGAGCCCGAGGACGATCAGTTCGACCCGACCATCGTCACCAACGTCCTGGCCCGGCTGCCGGTCGGACAGCGGTTGTCACTCGGGATCGGCGGTGTGCCGACATGGCTGACCCCAGCGCTGTCGTGGAGCGCCGAGGGCGCCACCGGCCCGGTGCCGTGGGACCCGGTGACCCAGGCCGAGTTCGCCGAGCTGGCGACCTGGCTCGCGACGGTCCCGACCTCGGCCGGCGTGGCCCTGCGCGACGACCCACGCCTGGCCGCGATCAACGGTGGCCTGCCTGGCCTCAAGGGCGGCGTACGCGCCCTCGACGAGCTGGCCATCGACGCCTTGCCCGACTACTCGCGCAGCCGGCTGGAGGGCGCGGTGGTCACCCACCTGGCGACCTTGACCGACCGCTTTCCTGCGACCCCGGTCCACCTCGGCCTGTGGACCTATGACGACCTCGGCGACGATGACGGTGATCCGACCGACCAGGACGCCGAGCCGTGGCGCGACCTGGTGGCGCTCATCGCCGACGAGTTCGACGGCATCTCCCGACCTCACGTCGGCCTGTGGATGGAGAACGCGGCCGCCAGCCGTCCTTCGGCCGACGCGCTGCCGATCGTCGGCCTTCCGGATCCGGGCTACGCCGCGCCGCTCGATGTCGGCCAGGCCACGTCGTACGTCGGCTTCCAGGCCCTCGGCTCGTGGTCGCAGCCGTTCAACCCCGACCACGTCGACAACAACCTGAACGGCAGCCCCGAGGATGGGCTGGCCTACGGGCTGACCCAGTTCGGCTCGCAGTACCTTGAGCTGTACCGGGCCGACGTCGACTTCGCGCCGTACGCTGACGAGCTGACCCGGTGGCGCGCCTTTCTGGCGGCCTACGCCGACGCCGTCGATGAAGACCCGCCGGTCGGCACACCGCTGTCGACGTCAGGTCCCGAAGACACGACCCTCGTCGGGGCACTGCCCGTGGTCGATCCCGACGGAGACCCGCTGACCTTCACCCTGGTGACGGCGCCCAGCCACGGCGCGGTGACGCTGACCGGGTCGACCTGGACCTACCAGCCCGTGGTCGACTTCGCCGGGGTCGATGGCTTCACGTTCACCGCGACCGACGGCACCTTCACGTCCGCGCCGACCACGGTCACGCTGACCGTCACCGCGGTCAACGACCCACCGATCGGGATCCCACCGTCGACCATCACCTCCTCCGTCGGGCGACCGGTGGCGATCACCCTGGCGGCCAGCGACGTCGATGGCCCCGGCCTGTCGTTCGCGGTGACGCGAGCGCCGACCCGGGGCACGCTGAGCGGGACCGCTCCGCACCTGACCTTCACGCCGACCGCGACCGGCAACGACGTCCTGGTCTTCACCGTCAGCGATGGGACCCTGACCTCGGCGCCGGTCAGCGTCGCGATCCAGGTCCGATGAGCGCCACTGCGGAGTGGAGTCGGGGCCTGTGCCGAGTCGAGTCCGCACCTGGGCGCGCCGCGGCGCCGCGACGGCGGCTGGTGGCCGGCCCGGTCCGTGCACTGCCCGCGGCCATGCACCGGATCATCGCGATCGCGCTGTTCGCCCTCACCTTCCTCGCCGCGTCGCCGCCCGCCGCGGTGGCCCAGTGCGACGGGTTCCGCTGGGACAACCCATCGCCGTCGTATCCCCGCGGCGTCAGCCACCACACCTGGGCCAGCCGCGCGATGGGCGTCGACGTCGGGTTCAACCTCTACCTGCCACCCGACTATGCGGCCTCCGACGCGCGCTATCCGGTCATCTACTTCCTACACGGCATCGGCGGCGACGAAGGCACCATGGTCGCCAACGTCGTCACCTGGATGGAGCAGCGGGTCGCGGCGGGGCTTATCCGTCCCGCCATCCTGGTGTTCCCCAACGGCGCGGTCGACAGCGGCTACGCCGACGCCAAGGACGGCAGCCGCCGGATCTGGACCCTGATCCTCGATGAGCTGATCGCCCACGTCGACGCGACCTGGCGAACCGCTGCGTGCCGAGGGCAACGCGCGATCTCGGGCTTCTCGATGGGCGGCAACGGCGCGCTCCTGTACGCGCTGGCGCGACCAGAGCTGTTCTCGTCGGTGGTCGCCTACGCGCCCGCGATCCACGACTTCGCGAGCCTGCGGCCGACGATCAAGACCTGCATGTTCGGCGACGACGCCGCCTACTACGAGCGGTTCCGGCCCGAGACCTGGGCGCGCAGCAACCGCGACGCGATCGCCGGCGGGCTACCGATCCGGATCGCGGTCGGTGACGCCGACCCGCTGCACAGCTCGGACGTCGCGTTCGATCAGTTCCTGACCTCGCTGGCGATCGATCACGCCTTCGAGTCGGTGCCGGGCTGCAGCCACAACCACGGGTGCCTGTGGCAGACCGCGGGCGACCGTGGGGTCGCGACCCACGAGGCGGCCTTCGCGGCCTGCGCCGCGACCACGACCGACGGCGGCGTCGCCCCGGTCGGCGACGCCGGGACCATCACCGCCGACGCCGGCGCGAGCGCGGCGGGCGACGGAGGCGGCTGCCAGACCAGCGGCCGCCCCGGCGTCGGGTTGCTCGTGGCGTGCGCGGTCGCGGCCCTGGCCCGCCGCCGACGCCGAACCCTCGCGCTAGCCGCGACCACCGCGGCGGCCCTCGGCTGCACCGCGGACGCCGGCGCCCCGGCCGGCGCCGACGCCAGCGCGGTCGACGCTAGCGCCGTCGACGCCAGCCCGTCCGACAGCGGCTCGCTCGACGGGCCCGTCGCCCCGGGCGACGCAGCGGCGGCCTCCGTCGACTGCGCCGCGCTGATCATCAACGGCGCGCCGACCGCCGCGAGCGGCGCGACCTGGAGCTACCAGTCGACCGACGACGGCGTCGCCTACCGCTTGCACGGCGTGGTGCTGGCGCCGACCGGGGCCGGTCCGTTCCCGGCGGCGCTGGTCAGCCACGGGCGGGGCGGCTCGTCGACCAGCTACGCCGCCGAGATCGGGCGCGAGCTGCGCGGTTGGGGCATGGTGGTCATCGCCGTCGACTACACCCACCAGCGCGAGCCCGACACCGATCTCCCGACCGACGCCTTCGGGGCCTCGCCCGGCAACCTGGCGCGCGGCCGCAAGGCCCTCGAGCTCCTGGCGTGCCTGCCGTCGGTCGATCGCACCCGGCTGGCCGCCCACGGCCACAGCATGGGCGCGATGGTGACCAGCGGCGTCCTCGGCACCACCGCCGGGATCGCGGCCGGGTCCCACACCGCCGGCGGCTTCGACGCCAGCGCCGCCGAGGCCGCGACCCCGACCCGGGCGATGGTCGACGGCATCCGCACGCCCTATCAGCTCCACCACGGCACCAACGACACCGTGGTGCCGATCGAGCTCGATCGCGCCCTGGCCGCGATCCTCGCGACCGCGGGGGTCACCCACGAGCTGCGCGAGTATGCCGGCGTCGACCACCGCGCGATCGCCCTCGACCCGACGATGCTCGCGCGCGTCCGCGCCTGGTACCAGGCCCACGGGGTCTTGCCGTGATCGCCGGGGTCGCCGCTCGCGTGGTCGGGTTGGCCACCGCCGCCTGGGCCTGCACGACACCGGCCGAGCCGCCGCCCGAGATCTCGCCCGACGGGGCCACCATCGACGGCGCCACCGACGGGGCCACCACCGGCGCGCGCCCGACGCGCGGCGTCCTCTACTACGGCAGCTACGGCCACCACGATGACGACCTGGTGATCGCCAACCCGTGGCTGACCGGCGCGCTCGTCCAGGTGTACTGGAGCCAGGCCGAGCCGGCTGACGGCCAGCACGACTTCGCCGCCCTCGACGCGCGCCTGGCCTCGTGGCGCGCCGCCGGCAAACACGTCGCGGTCAGGATCCTGTGGTCGAGCAGCGGCTACTGGCCCGATCCCCAGGCCGCCCATCCGACGCCGGCCTGGGTGTTCGCGGCCGGCGCCCGCCACGTCGTCCACGAGCCCTCGGGGACCGAGATCCCGCTGTTCTGGGATCCGATCTACCAGCGCTACGCGCGCCGCTTCGTCGCCGCGCTGGCCGCGCACCTCGCCGACGATCCCGCGGTGCTCTACCTCGAGGTCACGCCGGGCGCCGAGACCAACCCCTACCGCATGGGCACGATCGACGCCCTCGATCCCGATTTTCGCGCGGTCTTCACCGCGGCCGCGGCCAGCGACGGCACCACCTACGACGGCGCGCGCTGGGCCGCGACCCTCGACGACTTCCTGACCTACGCCGCCGCGATGACCCCGGCGCCGCCCCTGGCCACCACCCTCAACGCCGCGGGGTTCCCCGGCGAGCCGTCGCGCCTGGCCGCGGTCGGCGATCGCGCGGTCGCCCTCGGGCTCGGGGTCGGGCAGAACGGGCTGCGCGGCGACTCGTACACCACCGCCGCGAGCGTCGAGCGCTGGCGCCGCTGGGGCGACCAGGTGCCGCTGGCCTTCGAGATGAGCGCGGCCACCGGCGCCGAGGTCGGCACCATGGCCGAGGTGGTCGACGCCGCGGTCCGCGTCGGCGCCGACTTCCTCAACACCTACGCGATCGACGTGGTGCGCGCGACCCCGGGCTCGCCGACCTACGACCCGGCGTGGCAGGCCGCGCTGGCGTCGGCCGCCGAGCGCCTCGGCCCCCCGTGACAGTCGACCGCGACCGCCCTCACGGCTGACCAGCCGCGGTGTCGACCTCGATCTGCACGATCGCCCCGGTGCGCGCGAACAGCGCCGCCGAGCGCTCGGCGTCGAGGGTGTCGCCGGCCAGCTCGTGGCACGTACCGTCGGCGGCGGTGACCCGCAGGCCTCGACGCTCGCTCCGACGATAGATGATCGGCACCTGACAGTAGGTGAAGGCCAGGGTGCCAGCCGCGAGCGCGAGCTCACGCGCGACCCCATCGACGCCGATCACCACGAACCGCTCGGGCTCGGCCAGGAACTCGGCGTCGCGCAGGAGCCACGGCGCGAAGGTGACGCGACCGTCGCGGACCCGGACGCCGAGCTCGCCGAGCCGGATCAGGATCTCCTCTTTGACCTGGCCGGTCATGCCGGGCTGGCGCGCGCCGCCATGGGCCGGCGAGTGCGAGTACGGGTCGAGCGGGAACGCGCCCCACGCCGTCGGCGCCTTGTCGGTACCCGACATGCCGACGCGGATCGCCCGGTAGTGGCGCGCCAAGGCGGCCAGCACCGCGGGGTCGGCGCCGGCGTCGCGGGCGGCGAGGTAGCGCTCCTGGATCGCCAGCACCAGCTTGCCGACCATGTGCCAGTACACGCTGCCCAGCCCCTCGTAGGCGAACATCGTCCCGCTGCGCCCGGTGAACCCGCGGTGGGCGAACACCTCCTCGTAGACCTCGAGCACGGAAGCGATCGCGGCGTCGAGGTCGGCGCCCGGCGGCAGCAGGTCGGCGGCGCGCAGCTCGGCCAGCCGCGCCGCGCACGCCGCGGCGTTGCCCAGATCGGCGTGGAACCGCAGGTGACCGTCGACGTCGGCGACCACGACGCGCAGCTCGGGCCGCGCCGCGAGCTCGCCCAGCCATGGCACCCGCGCCGCCGCGGCCGGCGCGATGCGGTTCTTGGCCAGGAAGCGCGGCAGCTCGCGATCGGGATACAGGAGGTAGCTGTCCTGATCGGCGCGGTACAGGCGACTCGCCGGCAGCGCGTCGAGGATCGCTAACGCCGCGCGATCGTCGAAGGCCGTGGTCGACAGCGCCGCGACCTGGCCCTCGAGCATCTCGGCCAGCGGCGCCACGCCGTAGCGGCCATCGCCGTGGGGCTCGAGCACCGCGTAGGCGTGGACCAGGCCATCGGGGCGGCGGGCCAGGCCGAGCGTGTGCCGGACCAGGGCGCCGGCGTCGGCCGCCAGGGCCAAGACGTCGGCGACCGCGACCTCGACCCGACCGGTGAAGCCGTGGGCGTAGACCGCGGCGCGGTAGTCGCTGGCCGCAGTGCCGAGCGCGGTCAGGACCTGACCACGGACCGTATCGTCGATGACGGGCGCGGACGCCAGCCCGCGATGCCGCGCCAGCACCGCTGCGGTCGCCGCCAGCCAGGCCGCGACCTCGCGCGACAGCACGACCGACCGCTCGGCGACCGGCGCCAGCAAGGCCGGCAGGAGCGCGAGGTAACGCTCGAGGTAACACGCGGTCACCGTCGAGACGCCGTAGCCGACCAGGGCGTTGTTGGCGTCGTTCCACTCCGGCCGCTGGGTGTTCATCCAGATGCCACCACCGGGGACGAAGTTGGCCAGCTTGGCCAGCGCCGAGACCAGGAGCTTCTCGATCAGGTTGACCCGGTAGACCCCGGCGGCGTCATGGAGGAGCCGGCCGTCGGAGCCGACGTCCGCGGCGCGCGCGCTCACCGCCCCGTGGCGCTCGTGATCGAACTCGATCGTCGAGCGCGGATCGGCGACGATCTCGGTGAACGGTCGCAGCCGGTACGGGACCTCGGCGTAGGCGAACTGCGCGTCGATCAGGAGCGCCGACAAGCGCGTCGGGTGGTGGGCGCGGGCCAGCTCGAGGAGCCGGGTCAGGTACACGATCTGGTGATCGCCCCAGTAGCCGATCGTCGCCCACGGGTGGTCGGGCTCGGGCACCTCCCAGTCGATGCCGGCGCGCCCGATCCGGTACGGGTTGTGGCCGTCGACGGTCGAGGCGTTGACGAACTTCGCGACCATCTGCTCGAGGAACTCGGGCTGGGTGCAGCCCAGGGCCTCCCAGTTCTGGAAGATGTCGCGCCAGTTGCCCTGGTAGTCGAGGACCAGCTCGCCGCGATCGTCGCGGACCCGGATCGCGAACCGGTTCCACGGCCGGCTGGGATCGCCGTGGCGGCGACTGAAGGTCAGGGGCAGATACTCGGCGGCCAGGCGCGTGAGCTCGGGATCGCCCGCGGCGTCGACGCGCGCTTGATGCTCGGCGCGCGGCGCACGCGCCGGCAGCTCGTCGAGGAGCGCGCGGTGACGGCGCCACACCTCACGGTTGGCGTCGCGGACGAAGGCCGCGAAGTCGGGCCCCGGGATGTCGACGCCGAAGGCGAACACGCCGCCGCGCATGTCGTTGAACAGCACGTTGGCGAGATGGTGGGCCGAGGCCAACCGATCGGCGGTGCACTGGAGCCCGTCGGTGGCCGCGACGATCTCGGTCAAGCGCGCGGCGCCGGCGGCGACGTCGGCCCGGACCTCGGCGGCCAGCACCGCGGGGTCGCGCAGCCGCGCCACCAGGGCCGCGACCTGGGGCTGGGTCTGGGCGACGTCGGCGACGATCATCCAGCCGTGGGACGCGCCGGCGCCCAGCGTCAGCTCGGCCTGCGCGAGGTACGCGCCGCGCCGACCGCGCACCAGCTCGGCGCCGGTCAGGGCATGCCCGCGCTCGAAGGCCCGCCCCTCGTCGGCGACCAGGATCACCTCGGGCGTCGGCAAGCCGTGGCTCCACACCGTCGTCGCGTGCAGGGCCTCGAGGGGCTCGGCCCGGTCGATGACCTGGGCCGCCAGCGTGTACAGCGCCAGCGTGGTGCCGGGGATCCGCTCGGCCACTTTGAAGGCGTCGATCAAGCAGCTCGCCGACTGCTGCAAGGGCTCGCTGACGTCGCCGGGCAGGAGGTTGTGCAGGCCGTCGAGCACCCGCACGTCGATCGGCCCGTCGCCGCGATTCTCGATCGTGGTCGTGCGGACGAACCCGAAGCGGGCGCTGGTCTGCCACTCGGCGCGGAAGCGGAGCGCCAGGTCGTGGTTGTCCTCCTCGAAGACCAGGCGGTTGCCCAGGAGGTTCTTGTACAGCCTCCGCGTGATCCGATAGGCGAGGCGATCGTCGTCGCGCAGCGGCCGCCAGAGCGCCGGCTGTCCCGCGCGCGTGACGACCAGCGCGGTGACCGGCCCGGTGACCCCGACCGCGTCGTAGATCTTGTCCTCGGTGACGTAGGGGAACAGCGCCGTCGCCGGCCCGCCGCGCCCGGCGGTCAACGCCCCCGAGCTGGCGACGAACAGCCAGTGGTCGGCGTCGCTGACCACGCTCACCAGGAAGGGCGGCAGGCGATCGACGTCGTCGATCACGTAGCACGGCTCGCCGAAGGCAAGGACGAGGCGCCCGGTGGCGGCGGGAGCGGCGACCGGCACCGGCGAGCGTCCGTACACCAGCGATTGGGGATCCATCGATGAGCTACTCCCGGCCAGGCTCGCACGCGGCGCGGTCACACGGGCGTCACGGCGGGGCCTCAAGGCGCTTGACTTCGGTCTGCGGATGAGCCGTACTTAGTTTGTTCGGACACAGAACAAAGTCAAGCGTTCACCGCCTCAGCCTGCTCGCTGGCGCGGTTTGTTCCTGGAGGCCCCGATGAACCGCCCTCGTACCCGGTCCCCGAAGCTCGCGATGGTCGCCTTGACCGTCCTCGTGGGGTGCTTCGACGAGCCTCCCGACACCTCGAACCTGGTGTTCGGCGACGACTACGCCGCCGGCGTCGGCTACCAGGCCTTCGCGCGCTCGAAGCTCGACGCCGCCCGCCGCGATCCCGACGAGCACTACGCGGGCATCGCGTCCCTCGGCTTCCGCGTGCCGACCCCGGGCGAGCCCGGCGCGGGCGAGTTCAACTTCTCGGGTGGCGCGTTCACCTCGGATCGCCCCCGCGACCTGTCGCGCTACACCGCGCTGACCTTCTGGGCCAAGGCCAGCCGTGCGGTCGCGATCGGCAGCATGGGCCTGGGCAACGACAACACCGGGACCTCGCAGTACCAGACCGAGACCACCAACCTGGCGCTCACCACCGAGTGGGCCCGCTACGTCTTGCCGATCCCGGCGCCGCAGAAGCTCACCGCCGAGCGCGGGCTGTTCTGGCTGGCCGCCGGCGCGGCCGGCACGCCGCCGACCGGCTACGACGTGTGGTTCGACGACGTGCAGTTCGAGCGCCTCGACCCGGCGGTGTGGAATCCGCGGCCGACCCTGACCCCGACCAACCCCGGCCTCGACATCGGCGCCAGCGCGCAGATCGCGGGCACCGCGGCGACCTACACGATCGACGGCCGCGAGCTGACGGTCGGCGTGATGCCGGCGACCTTCGACTACACCAGCTCGAACCCGGCGGTGGCCACGGTCAACGCCAGCGGCGTCATCACCGCGACCGGCAACGGCACCGCGGTGATCTCGGCGACCCTGGCCGGCGTCGCGGTGCCCGAGACGATCACCGTGACGGTCCCGGCGCCCGAGCTCACCCAGATGGCGCTGCCGGTCACGTTTGACTCGCCGACCGTCGACTACGGCCTGGTCGGCTTCGGCGGCGCCGAGAACTCGACGATCGTCGTCGATCCCCAGGGCGGCCCCAACCGCGTCGCGCGGGTCGTACGCTCGGCGACCGCCGAGGTGTTCGCGGGCACGACGCTCACCGCTCCCGAGCTCCTGGGCTTCGCGACGCCGGTGCCGTTCACCGCGACCGCGACCACGATGACGGTGCGGGTCTACACGCCCGCCGCGAACCTCCCGGTTCGCCTCAAGGTCGAGGACCACACGAACGCCGGCGTCTCGGTCGAGACCGAGACGCGCACCACCATGGCCAACGCCTGGGAGACCCTGACCTTCAACTTCGCCAACCACGTCGCCGGCACGCAGCCCCTCAACCTGGCGAACCGCTACGACAAGGCCACCTTGTTCTTCGACTTCGGGGCCGGCGGCGCCGCGGTCGGCGAGCGCACCTACTTCTTCGACGACGTCGCCTTCGGCGGCGGCGGCACGCTTCGGCAGATGGACCTGCCGGTCACCTTCGACGCCACCGACGTCCGCTACGGCCTCCTCGGCTTCGGCGGCGCCGAGGCCTCGACGATCGCCGCCGATCCCGCCGGCGGCACCAACCAGGTCGGCCGCGTCGTCAAGTCCGGCACCGCCGAGCTGTGGGCCGGCACCACCCTCACCGCCGACGGCACCCTCGGCTTCGCCTCGGCCATCCCCTTCACCGCCACCGCCACTCGCATGACCGTGCGCGTCTACTCGCCGGCCGCCGGCGTCCCGGTCCGCTTGAAGGTCGAGGACCACGCCGACGCCACCCACTCCGTCGAGACCGAGGCCACGACCACCGTCGCCAACGCCTGGGAGACCTTGACCTTCAACTTCGCCAACCACGCCGCTGGCACCGCCGCCCTCGACCTGTCCTATCGCTACGACAAGGCCAGCATCTTCTTCAACTTCGGCACCACCGGCGCCGCCACCGGCGAGCGCACCTACTTCTTCGACGACGTCGCCTTCGGCGGCGGCAGCGCGCTCCGGCAGATGGACCTGCCGGTCACCTTCGACGCCACCGACGTCCGCTACGGCCTCCTCGGCTTCGGCGGCGCCGAGGCCTCGACGATCGCCGCCGATCCCGCCGGCGGCACCAACCAGGTCGGCCGCGTCGTCAAGTCCGGCACCGCCGAGCTGTGGGCCGGCACCACCCTCACCGCCGACGGCACCCTCGGCTTCGCCTCGGCCATCCCCTTCACCGCCACCGCCACTCGCATGACCGTGCGCGTCTACTCGCCGGCCGCCGGCGTCCCGGTCCGCTTGAAGGTCGAGGACCACGCCGACGCCACCCACTCCGTCGAGACCGAGGCCACGACCACCGTCGCCAACGCCTGGGAGACCTTGACCTTCAACTTCGCCAACCACGCCGCTGGCACCGCCGCCCTCGACCTGTCCTACCGCTACGACAAGGCCAGCATCTTCTTCAACTTCGGCACCACCGGCGCCGCCACCGGCGAGCGCACCTACTTCTTCGACGACGTCGCGTTCGGCGGCGGCACGCCACCGCCGGCCTTCCCGACGATCACCTTCAGCGACGCGGGCACGACCTACACGCTCACCGGCTTCGGCGGCGCCGAGGACGCCACCGTCGTCGCCGATCCCACCCTCGCCACCAACCAGGTCGCCCGCGTCGTCAAGTCCGGCACCGCCGAGCTGTGGGCCGGCACTACGGTCTCGACCGGCGCCAACAACACGATCCCTCGCGTCCCCTTCACCGCCACCGCCACCCGCATGACCGTCCGCGTCTGGTCGCCTCATGCCGGCATCCCGGTCCGCCTGAAGCTCGAGGACGCCGGCGACCCCACCCACTCCGTCGAGGCCGAGGCCACCGTCACCGTCGCCTCGGGCTGGCAGACCCTCACGATCGACTTCGCCAACCAGGCCGCCGGCACCGCCGCTCTGAACCTCGCCTACACCTACAACCGCGCCTCCATCTTCTTCAACTTCGGCACCACCGGCGCCATGGCCGGCGAGCGCATCTACTTCTTCGACGACCTCGCCTTCGGCGGTGAGGCGCCGCCACCGCCGGCCTTCCCGACCATCACCTTCAGCGACGCGGGCACGACCTACACGCTCACCGGCTTCGGCGGCGCCGAGGACGCCACCGTCGTCGCCGATCCCACCCTCGCCACCAACCAGGTCGCCCGCGTCGTCAAGTCCGGCACCGCCGAGCTGTGGGCCGGCACTACGGTCTCGACCGGCGCCAACAACACGATCCCTCGCGTCCCCTTCACCGCCACCGCCACCCGCATGACCGTCCGCGTCTGGTCGCCTCATGCCGGCATCCCGGTCCGCCTGAAGCTCGAGGACGCCGGCGACCCCACCCACTCCGTCGAGGCCGAGGCCACCGTCACCGTCGCCTCGGGCTGGCAGACCCTCACGATCGACTTCGCCAACCAGGCCGCCGGCACCGCCGCTCTGAACCTCGCCTACACCTACAACCGCGCCTCCATCTTCTTCAACTTCGGCACCACCGGCGCCATGGCCGGCGAGCGCATCTACTTCTTCGACGACCTCGCCTTCGGCGGTGAGGCGCCGCCACCGCCGGCCTTCCCGACCATCACCTTCAGCGACGCGGGCACGACCTACACGCTCACCGGCTTCGGCGGCGCCGAGGACGCCACCGTCGTCGCCGATCCCACCCTCGCCACCAACCAGGTCGCCCGCGTCGTCAAGTCCGGCACCG
>JAGPCY010000051.1 GCA_018057825.1 Kofleriaceae bacterium
TCCTGCCGCCACGTCGCTCGCATCGTCGCTACGACCGCGTCGTCAAACGCAAGGACAGTCCCTACGCGCGTAAGTCCACGGCTCACCGGGCGAAAGGCGTTAACTGACCGGCATTGGAGACCGAGACCGAGGCGGAGACCGAGACCGAGGCGGAGGCCGAGGCGGAGGCGGAGACCGAGACCGAGGCCGAGACCGAGAGGAGGCCGAGACCGAGAGGGAGGGCGAGGCCGAGGCGGAGGGGCTAGTACTTGGTCGGCGGAGGGGCGCCGGCGCCCTGCACCAGATCGAGCGGCAAGAGCACCTCGCTCTCGATGCACGCGGCGACCGGGCGTCGGCGCGCCGGGACCGGCAGGAGCCGGAGCGCGCTCGCGGCGTCGGTGGCGCGGCCGGTCTTGCACGCGCCGATCGCGCACGCGATCAGCGCCGGGCGGCGGCCCGAGAGCCGGCTCACGCCGAGCTTCCGACACAGTTGCACGACCTCGGCCCAGTCGTTGGCGGCGGCGGCGGTGGTGATCGCCTCGGCGGCGGCGGCGGTCGGATCGCCGGCCGGCGGCGGAGGAGGTGGTGGTGGCGTGTCGACGCCTCCGGCGACGGCGGTGCTCTCCTTGCAGCGCGCCGCGGCCTTGGTCGACGCGGCCAGGTGCTCGGTGCCCCAGTCGACCGAGGCCTCGGCCGCGACCTTCCGCGCGTCCATGCAGCGGCCGGCCTTGACCAGGCGCGCGACGTCGGCCTCGGCCTTGGCGATCGCCAGCGGCCGGACCCGGGCGATGACCTCGTCGGCGCCGGCCCGATCGGGATCGCCGTCGAGGGTCGCGGTGTAGACCTCGTCGAGCTTGGCCCGCACCGTGCGGTAGTCGCGCTTGTCCTCGGCGGCGCGCATCGCCGCCAGCGCGTCGGCCGCGAGCTTGCCCTGCTTGGCCTGGGACACGATCGCGCGCGCCGCCGGGTGGCCGGCGGTCAAGAGGTCGTTGCCGAGGGCCAGCGCGGTGTCCCAGCGGCGGTCGTCGAGGGCCTGCTGGGCCTGGGCGTGGAGGGCGTCGCCGCCCGCGTCGAGGGCGCCACCATCGAGGACCTCGGCGAGCTGGGCGGCGTCGGCGGCGGGGCGCGCGACGGCGGCGTCGACGGCGGCCGCCGCCCCGGGCGAGCTACCGCCGGACAGCACGACCGCGGCGACCGCGGCGCCCGCCAGCGCGACGGCGCCCAGGGCCAGCCACAGCCCGCGGCCGCGCGCCGGCGCGCTGGTCGCGGTCGGTGGCAGCGTGCTCGGTCGCACGGTGGTCGACGTCGGGGGCGGGGGCGTGCCGGCCAGGGTCGAGGCGCTGCCGAGATCTCCCGCGCGGGTCGGCATCGGCGTCGGCATGGGTGCCGGCGCCGGCGCCGGCGTCGGCAGCGGTCCGGGCATGGGGCCCGGCAGCGGCGTGCTCGGCGCGATCCCGAGGTTGGGGCCGGTCGGCGCGCCCAGGCGCGCGAGGATCGCGGCGACCTCGTCGGCCGAGCCCGGGCGCTCGGCCGGCGCCTTGGACAAGAGCCGCGCCACGAAGGCCTCGACCTCGGCCGGCGCGTCGGGGGCGACCGTGCGCAGCCCGGGGGCGGGGACGAACTGGTGGGCGCCGAGGATGCCGCCCAGGCCGCCGCCCTCGAACGGCAGCCGTCCGCTGATCATCTGGAACAGGATGATGCCGAGCGCGTAGAGGTCGCTCTTGGCGTCGACCGAGCGCGAGCCCTCGCACTGCTCGGGCGACATGTAGTACGGCGTCCCGACGATCGCGCCGGTCGTGGTCTTGGCCAGGCCGCCGGTGTCGGTCAGGAGCTTGGCGATGCCGAAGTCGAGGAGCTTCACCCGCTCGCCGGTGACCACCTCGGGATCCGGGACCAGGAAGACGTTGTCGGGCTTGAGGTCGCGGTGGACGATGCCGGCGCGATGGGCGGCGCCCAGCGCGGTCGCGATCTGCCGCGCCACCACCAGCGCCGCGTCCAGGGGCAGGCGTCCGACCCGGGCCAGCCGGGTCGCCAGCGACTCGCCCTCGAGCAGCTCCATCACGATGTAGGCCGCGCCGTCGGGCGACCAGCCGAAGTCGTAGATCTCGACGATGCTCGGGTGCTTGATCGCGGTGGCGGCGCGGGCCTCGTTGAAGAAGCGCTGCACCGCGGCCTGATCGCGCGACAGCTCGCCGAGGAGGACCTTGACCGCGGCGCGGCGTCCGAGCAGCGAGTGGACCGCGGTGTAGACCGCGCCCATGCCGCCGCGGCCGAGCTCGCGCTCGACGGTGTAGGTGCCCAAGGTCATCCCGATCACGCCGCGACGATAGCGCGGTCGGCCGCCGCGCGCCTACGGCATCGGGAACGACAGCGCGACCGGGACGTGATCGCTCACCTGGCGCTGGTAGCCGGGGTACTGCTGGCCGAGCGGCACCACTACCGCGTCGCGCGCGCCGACCTCGTCGGCCAGGCCGGCGGTGGTGAGGATGTGATCGATCGCGCTGCCGCTGGGGAGGAAGGTCGCGGCGCCGGCGTTGGCGGCCGCCGCCGAGCGCAAGACGTAGCGGTCCGCGGCCAGGAGCGGCGCCAGCACGGCCTGGCCGGCTGCGGTGGTGATCCGCTCGTTGTAGTCGCCCAGCACGATCACCTCGTCCTCGCCGCCGCCGTCGACCTGCGCGCGCAGGTAGGCGTCGAGGCTGCGGGCCGCGGCCGCGCGCCGAGCGGCGTCCTCGTCGGTGGTGCCGGCCTTCAGGTGGACGCCGATCACGTCGACGGTGAGCGCGCCGACCGTCACCGGGACCCGGAACGGCGGGCGCGGGAAGCCGTAGCTGTCGGTGACGAACAGGAGCTCGGGCGTGCCGACGGTGGCGATCGCGGGCCGGTAGATGAGGCCGATCTTCTGGTACGAGGTCGGCGTGTAGCGGTGGGTCGACAGGACCCCGTCGTGCTCGGGCAACCGGGCCAGCAGCTCGTTCCACGCGGCGTCGCTGGCGATCTCTTCGACGACGACCAGATCGAGGTCGAGGCTGGTGATCAGATCGGCGACGATCGCGGGCGTGTCGGCGGTGGCCGGGAAGTTCTCAATGTTCCAGCACGCCAGATCGAGGGTGGCGGCCGAGCCGATCGCGGGCACCAGACCCGACAGCGGCGGTCGGTAGCCGTCGATCGCGCCGTCGTCGGGGCCGGCGTCGGCGGTCGCGCCATCTCGCAGATCGCAGCCCGCCGCCAGGAGCGTGGCGAGGATCACGGCGGCGCGGGCAGTGACGGCCATGCCTTCGGGTAGCACGGACCGCCGGGCCGCGGCGAGCGCGATCACCCGCCGCCCGCGATCGCCCGCGCGACCCGGACGCCGTCGAGCGCGGCCGAGACGATGCCGCCGGCGTAGCCGGCGCCTTCGCCGCACGGATAGAGGTCGGCCAGGCCCGGGCTGGTGAGCGTCGACGGATCGCGCGGCACCCGCACCGGCGACGAGGTCCGCGACTCGACGCCGACCACGATCGCGTCGGCGGTGACGTAGCCGCGGAGCTGGCGCTCGAACTGCGGGAGCGCGGCGCGCAGGCGGGCCGCGAGGTCGAGGCCCGAGGCGGCCAGCACCTCGCCGACGTCGGTGGCGGTGACGCCCGGCACATAGCTCGCGGCCGGCGTGGTGGTCGAGCCGCGCCGGGCTACGAAGTCGGTGACCCGGGTCGCCGGGGCCCGCAGCGCGCCGCCGCCGGCGGTCGCCGCCGCCACCTCGATCCGGCGCTGCAGCTCGATGCCGGCCAGCGGCCCGCGCAGGCCGAGGGCCGCCAGGTCGGCCAGCTCGACCGCGACCACCAGCCCGCTGTTGGCGTAGGGCGAGTCGCGCCGCGACAAGCTCATGCCGTTCACCACCACGCCGTCGGGCTCGGTGGCGGCCGGGACGATCCATCCACCCGGGCACATGCAGAACGAGAACACCCCGCGCGGCCCGTTCGCGCCGTCGGTGGTGTGGGCGATCCGATAGGCGGCGGCGCGCAGCCGCGGGTGGCCGGCGGCGCCGCCGTACTGCGTGCGATCGATCAGCGCCTGCGGGTGTTCGATCCGGACCCCGACCGCGAACGGCTTGGCCTCGAGGTCGACCCCGACCGCGGCCAGCATCGGCCAGACGTCGCGGGCCGAGTGCCCGGTGGCGATCACGACCGCGCGCCCGGTGAGCTGGCGGCCGTCGGCGAGCTGGACTCCGGCGGCGCGGCGGCGACCGCCGTGGTCCTCGACGAGGATCGCGGTGACCTTGGCCGGCAGCTCGAAGCGGACCCCGACCGCCTCGAGGCGTTCGCGCATCGCGGTCAGGACCTTGGGCAACCGATTCGAGCCGATGTGCGGGCGGGCGTCGACCAGGATGTCGGCCGGCGCGCCGTGCAGCGCGAGGACCTCGATCACGTCGCGGACGTCGCCGCGCTTGTGGGCCCGGGTGTAGAGCTTGCCGTCGGAGTAGGTGCCGGCGCCGCCCTCGCCGAAGCAGTAGTTGCTGTCGGGATCGACGCGGCCGTGCTGGGTCAGGCCCTTCAGGTCCCGGCGCCGCGCCTGCACTAGCTTGCCGCGATCGACGACGATCGCGGCGATCCCGGCGCGCGCGAGCTGGTACGCGCAGTACAGACCCGCCGGACCGGCGCCGACGACGATCACCGGGTCGCCGGCGACCGCGATCGGGTGGGGCGCGCCCAGGGCCGGCGGCGCGTCGGGCCGGGCGCCGACCGTCAGGTGGAACCGCACCCGGTGGTGGCGCGCGTCGATGGCGCGGCGGCGGACCTCGAGGAGCGGGAGCTGCGCCGGCTCGACCGACAGCTTGTCGGCCACCGCGGCCCGGACCTCGGGGGCGTCGGCCTCGAGGCTGGGCGCGTCGAGGGGCAGGTCGAGCTCGAGCTCGAGGTCGTCGTCCCAGCTCGCCGGCTCGGGCGCGGTCATCGGCCGGCATCCTGCCACGGCGCTGGTCGCCGCGGGCCGGGCGTGGTCGACGATCGCCCGGTCGTCACGCCGAGGCGCGCGGGCGCGGCCCGCGGGTGGCGAGGTCGTGGGCGAGGTGGCCGAGCAGATCGAGGGCGCTGGCGATCCGCGGCGTGAACGGCTGGCCGCACGACAGCCGCACGCACGAGGTGAAGCGCTGCTGGCGAGCCGAGAACACCGGGCCGGGCGCGATCGCGACGCCGCGGGCCAGCGCGCGCTCCTGCAAGATCAGCGCGTCGACCGCGCCGGGCAGCTCGACCCACAGGACGAAGCCGCCGCGCGGCGCCGACACCCGCGTGCCCTCGGGCAGACGGGCGATGACCTCGTCGCGGTAGCGCGCGACCTGACCGGCGACGACGTGGCGCAGCCGGCGCAAGTGGCGATCGTAGCCACCCGACGCCAGCATCTCCGCGACCGCCATGCCGGGCAGGGTCGGGTTGGCCAGCGACTGCGAGAACTTCAGGCGTTCGACCAGGTCTTGATAGCGGCCGGGGGCGATCCACCCGACCCGATAGCCGGGCGCCAGGGTCTTCGACACCGAGCCGCACAGGAGCACGCGGCCGTCGCGATCGAAGGCCTTGACCGGGCGCGGCCGCGTGCCGTCGAAGCACAGCTCACCGTAGACGTCGTCCTCGATGATCGGCACGTCGTGGCGGACCGCGAGCTGGTACAGCCCGGCGCGGGCGTCGTCGGGCATGACCGAGCCCAGCGGGTTGGCCGCGGTCGGCATCGTCACGATCGCGCGGATCGCGGTGGCGCGCAGCGCGGCGTGGAGCGCCGCCAGATCGATGCCGTCGCGCGGGTGGGCCGGGACCTCGACCACCCGCAGGCCCAGGGCCTCGATGGTCTGGAGGATGCCGAAGAAGGTCGGCGACTCGACGACCACCGCGTCGCCCGGCCGGGTCACCGCGCGCAGCGCCAGCGTGATCGCCTCGGTCGCGCCGATCGTCGCGACGAAGTCGTGCTCGGTCAGCGGCGCGCCCCACGACACCGAGCGGCGGGCCAGCGCCCGGCGCAGCGTGATCAGGCCGGGCGGGGTGTCGTCCTTGGCGCCCAGGGTCGTGACCTCGCGGGCCAGCGCGGCGGCGATGCGGTTGAGCGCCGCGACCTTGAGTGTCGCCGGATCGAGGTAGGCGGCGGCCAGCGGCACCACGCCGGGGTCGCGCAGCGCGGTCAGCAGGCGGGTGATGCCGTCGGACACCGCCGGGCGGGTCGCGGTCACCGACTTGCGCGGCGGCCGCGGCGCGTCGCCGCCGTCGGCGTGGCGGCGCACGAAGTAGCCCGACTTGGGGCGGGCCTCGACCAGGCCGGCGCCCTCGAGGCGGTCGTAGGCCGCGACCACCGTCGCGACCGACAGCGCGCGATCCTCGGCCAGCCGACGCACCGACGGCAGCCGGGCCCCGGCGCGCAGCGCGCCGCGCTCGATCGCGTCGCCCAGCTCGGCGGCGAGCTGCTCGTAGAGGAAGTCGGCGGGCATGGGCGCAGTGTATCGGGCGCGATCGCGCGCGACCAGCACAGTTCGACCCGCCGTCGGGTGGCACAGCCCCGGCCGCGGCATCTGTACGGGCACGAGCTCGGTCCGTCGCGAACTGTGCTGGTCGGCCGCCGGGGCGCTGTGCCTGGTCGCTGGCGCCGGCCGTGGCAACCTGGGCGCGATGTCCACCGCGGCGACCAGGACGCGCACCCACCTGTACCTCGCGCTGGCCGCGGTCTACGTGATCTGGGGCTCGACCTACCTGGCCATGCGGATCGCGGTCGAGACCCTCCCGCCCATGCTGATGGGGGCCGGCCGGTTCGTGCTGGCCGGCGCGCTCCTCGGTGGGCTGGCCCGGGTCACCGGCACGCCGTGGCCGCGGCCGCGGCAGTGGCTGGCCGCGGTGCCGATCGGCGCGCTCCTGTTCGTCGGTGGCAACGGCCTGGTCGCGCTGGCCGAGACCGAGGTGTCGTCGGGGCTGGCCGCCCTGGTGTGCGCGACCATGCCGCTGTGGATGGCGGCCTTCGCGGCGCTGGCCGGCGAGCGGCCGCAGGCCCGCGAGTGGCTGGGCATCGCGCTGGGCCTCGCCGGGGTCGGGCTCCTGGTCGGCGGCGCCGAGCTGTCGGCCACGCCGACCGCGACCGCGATCCTGTGCGGCTCGCCGCTGGCCTGGGCGCTGGGCTCGCTCCTCGCTCGGCGCTGGTCGGCCGGGACCGGGCTGCACGCCGCCGCCGCGCCGATGTTGACCGGTGGGGTGTGCCTGCTGATCGCGGCGCTGGCCCGCGGCGAGACCTGGCCGGCCGCGCCCAGCGCGCGCTCGCTCGCGGCCTGGGTCTACCTGCTCGTCCTCGGCTCGCTGGTGGCGTTCTCGGCCTACGCTTGGCTCCTCAAGCACGCGCGCCCGGCGGTGGCCACGAGCTACGCCTTCGTCAACCCGGTCTTGGCGGTGCTCCTCGGCGTCGTCCTGGCCGGCGAGCCGTTGACCGCGGCGACCGCGATCGCGGCCCCGCTGGTGATCGCGGCGGTGGTGCTGGTGACCGCGCGGCCGCGGCCGCGACCGACCGCCCCGGCCGCCCCGGTTGGGGCCACGCCCATCGAGGCGTGAGCGCGCTCAGCCCTGGGCGCGCCGGCCGACCAGCTTGTCGACCTGGGCCTGCATCCGCCGCTTGACCCGATCGCCGAGCGCGCGCGGCGCCAGGCGCTCGAGGCCCCAGGCCGCCCAGGCCTCGGGCCCGACCGGTCGGATCGCGGCGTCGGTGCCGAGCACACCGACGATCGCGTCGGCCACCCGGGTCGGCGGCCAGCCCTTCTGGAACTGCCGCCGCGCCGCCGCGCGCAGGCCCTCGCCCTGCGCGAACAGTCCGCCGTCGATGATCGCGGTGTTGATCATCCCCGGGCAGATCGCGGTCGCGCGCACGCCGGTTGTGGCCAGCTCGGCCCGCATCGACAAGGTCATGCCCAGGACCGCGTACTTCGACGCCTGGTACGCGACCACCCGCGCGGTCGGGAAGAAGCCCAGCATCGAGGACAGGTTGACGACGTGGCCGCGCCCGCGCGCGACCATCGCCGGCACGAAGTAGTGGCAGCCATAGACCACGCCCATCAGGTTGACGCGCAGCGTTTGATCCCAGTCGGCCAGCGGGGTGTCGAGGATGCCGCCCGACTGGCCGATGCCGGCGTTGTTGACCAGGACGTCGACGCCGGGCTGGAGCCGGTGACAGGCCTCGGCCAGGGCCGCCATCGCCGCGCGATCGCCGACGTCGACCACCTCGGCCAGCGCGACCGCGGCCCCGAGCTCGGTCGCCACCGCGTCGAGGCGCGCGCGATCGACGTCGGTGATCACCACCCGCGCGCCCTTGGCGGCCAGGGCGAGGGCGGTGGCGCGACCGATGCCGCTGCCGGCGCCGGTCACGACCGCGAGCGCGCCGTCGAGCTTCACGCCAGCCCCCGGGCGGTCGCCAGCTCGGCGCCAGCGGCGTCGGCCTTGGCCAGGAGCTGGCCGGCCAGGTGGTAGTTGTCGTCGTGATCGGGGTGGAAGTCGCGGCGCAGGTAGGCGCGGATGCCGCGCAGGAAGACCCGGCGGAAGATCGGCTCGGTGGGGCGGGCCTCGCGGATCGAGCGCAGCTCGCGGCGGGCCGCCCGCGGCGACACCCCGTCTTGCCACAAGAGGTACGCGGTCGCGGTCAGCCACATCGACGCCAGCATCGCGGTCGACATCGCCAGGCCGGCGATGCGCAGCGCGTACGACGAGTTGACCTGCTGGAGCACGTCGAAGGCCACCGACTTGTGCTCGAGCTCTTCGGCGGCGTGCCAGTACAGGAGCTGGCGCATCGCCGGGTGGGCGTGCTCGAGGGGCATGTCGGCGGCGGCGCCGGCCGCCATGATCGCGGTGTAGTGCTCGGCGGCGGCGGTCGCGGCCAGGCGCAGGGCCGGCGGCGCCACGCGCTCGAGGAGCGTGTAGCTCAGCCACTCGTAGACCTTGAGGAAGCGA
The DNA here is from genome assembly GCA_018057825.1 of Kofleriaceae bacterium. GTDB lineage: Bacteria > Myxococcota_A > Polyangia > Haliangiales > Haliangiaceae > UBA2376. Next base: position 8,910 of record JAGPCY010000051.1, read on the forward strand.
TCGATCTCGTAGCCCTGGGCCCGCATGGTCGCGAAGAAGTCCTCGTGGGAGCGGGCGTGGCGCCCCTCCTGGCCGCCGAAGCCCTTGATCGCGGCGCGCAGCGCCGGGTCCTCGATCCGCTCGAGGTAGTGATAGACCGAGCGCACGAAGAACCGCTCGCCGGCCGGGAACAGGAGGTTGACGCCGTTGGAGATCTGGGTCGGGACCGCCAGGCCGGCGAACCAGTGCTTGGGCACGTCGGCGAACTCGCGCGGGCCCGAGCGCGGGGCGATCGGCGGGCGGGCGGCGGACGATGCGGCCGGGGCCGCGGCGGGGGTGGTCGACGACGGGTGGGTGGTGATCATCGGTGCACTCGACGGGCAGTCCGGCCCGCTCGCAGACCCAGTATGGTGCTCTATTGACCGGCGGTCAATAGGTGATCGTCATCGGCCCGTGCGCGGGGGGCGGCGCCCGGTTGCGGTCGCGCCCGGCCCCGCGGTACCCATGAGGCGTGGGTCTCCCTCGCACCCCGGGACGGCGCGTCGCCCGCGCGGTGGCGCGAGCGTTGACCAAGCCGCGGCCACGGCGGCGGGTCCGCCTCGACAACGACGCTCGCCGCGCCCAGCTCCTCGAGGTCGGTCGCAAGACCTTCGCCGAGCGCACCTACGACGAGGTCTCGATCGACGACCTGGCGCGATCGGCCGGGATCTCGAAGGGGCTCCTCTACCACTACTTCCCGACCAAGCGCGATCTGTACGTCGCCGGGCTGCGCGCCACCGCCGACGAGCTCCTGACCAAGACCGTGGCCGCGGCCGCGCCGCACCTGCCGCCCCTCGAGCGGATCCGCGCCGGCCTCGACGCCTACCTCGACTTCGTGATCGCCCACGCCCGGCCGTTCTCGGCGCTGCTCCGCGGCGGCATCGGCTCTGATCCCGAGGTGGTCGGCGTGATCGAGTCGACCCGGACCGCGTACGTCGAGCGCCTGCTCACCGATACCGAGAGCACGCCGCTGGCGGTGGCCGCGGCCTCCGAGGTGCCCCTGGTCCGCATCGGCGTCCGCGGCTGGCTCGGCTTCGTCGAGGCCGCCAGCCTCGAGTGGCTCCAGCTCGGTCGCCCCGATCGCCGGGCCTTGCGCGACCTGTTGATCGACACCTTGCTGGCGACCCTGCGCACCGTCCTCGGGCCGTCGACCTCGGGGGCCTGGTGACGCGCGTCGTCGTGACCCCGCGCGGGGTCTACCCCGAGGTCGCGATCGACGGCCGCGGCCGGCTGACCTCGACCCGCGGCGCCCTGACCTGGTTCGGCGACGAGTTCACCTCGGGGCTCGAGCACTGGGCGATCGCCGCCGACACCGTCGGCCAGGCCCTGGCCGCGCGGGCCCGGGTGCCGCGGCCGTGGTTGGCCCGGCTGGTGGCGCGCATCGCCGGCGAGCGGGTCCGTCACCGCGGCCAGCGCCGGCTGCGCTTCGAGGCCGCGGCCGCCACCGTGCTCCTCGACGTGTTCGAGGCCACGGCCCGCCGGGATCGCGCGCTGGCGACCGACGTCCTCACCCTCTACGGCGACCTCTTGCACCGCACGACCTCGCACCGCCTGCGGGCCTCGATGGTGGCCAACCTCGAGCGGGTCCGGCGCCTCCTCGACGACGCCGGCCGGGTGCTCCTGGCCAGCGGGCGGCAGCGCGTGACCCCGACGAGCCCGCCGTATCGGGCCTGGTTCGCCGACGGACGACGCGAGGTCCACCTGGTGTGCCAGGTGCAAGACGAGTTCTTCGTGTCGTGGCAGGGCGTGGCCGAGCGCCTGGGGTTCCAGCTCCGGCGCCGACGCGGCGCCCACCGCCTGCACTACGTGCGCACCGACGTCGTCGACGGCGTGACCACGACCTTCCACCTCGACTACCGGATCAAGGCCGAGGGCATCTTCGCGGCGATGGACGATCCCGCGGTCGACGGCGTGATCTTCCTCGGGCACTCCGACTGGTGGGCCCGGGTGCCGCGCAACCTGGCGCGCGATCGCGGCACCGGCGACGGCCGCGACAAGCTGCTGGTGCTGGTGCTGTGCTTCGGCAAGCATTTCTTCAATGCGCTGCGCGAGCGGTTCCCGCGCGCCCACCTGATCACCACCAAGGATCCGACCGAGGATCCCGAGGACGAGGCGATGTTCGCTCACCTCCTGGCCGGCCTGGCCGCCGGGCAGAGCTGGGCCGAGATCCGCCGCGCCAGCGTCCGCGATCGCCGGACCGCCGACAACTTCATCTTCCCCGGCGACGCCGGCTACGTCGCCGGGATCCAGGACGAGGATCGCGACGGTCGCATCGATCGCCACGATCGCTTCTGCAACGTCGCCGGCTATCGCGATCTGGCCCCGGCCACCGGCGAGGCGGCCTTCGTCCCCGATCCGCCTCATCTCCACCCGCGCGGCGTCGACCTGGCGCCCCGCGAGCTCGACGGCGCCAAGGTCCTCGAGGCGGCGCTGATGGTGAACTCGCTGTCGTACGACAACCAGTTCCTCGATCAGGTCAACCAGGATCAACGGGTGGTGGCGGCCGGCTGGCACGTCCCGGCCCCTGGCGACTTCCGCTGCACCCGCATCACGCGGGCGCGGCGCGACGGTCGGCCGATCGTCCGGCTGTCGTGCAGCATCCGCTACGCCCGCGCCGCGCAGCCGGCGTTGACCGCGATCGTGGTCTACGAGGCCTGGCAGTTCTTCGCCGCGCAGCTCGAGACGCCGCTCGATCCGATCGACGCCGCGCTCATGGGGCTCATGCTGGTGGCCCACGCCCTGGTCAACGCCAACTACGGCGAGCACGCCGCGTACTTTCGCGCCTTCGTCCGTCGCTACGGCTTCCCGTCGCGGCTGCCGCTGGCGCGGGTGCTGCGTCACGTCGAGGCCGATCACGCGTGGGAGTCGGGCGGCCGCAAGGCGATCCGCGCGCTGCGCGCCGAGCTGACGCCGCTGCAGATCGCGCGGCTGACCAGGCTCCTGCATGGCTGAGGCGGGCGGCTGGTCGGTCCTGGCGCGCGAGCCGACCGCGTGGGACGACGGCGCGCCGCCGCCCGTGCCGGCGTACTCGGAGTTCCTGCCGGCGCCGCTCGTCGCGCGTAAGCCGACCGGGGCGTGGACCGACGAAGTGAGGATCGAGGGCGACGAGCACGGCTGGCGGATCCCGGCCCGCGAGGCGATGCGCGAGCTGACCCCCGGCCTGGCCGCGGTGGCGGCGGCGCTGGCCCCGCGCCTGATCGCCTTGGCGGCTGGCGTCGATCGGGTTCCCGGGCTGTCGCGCGATCTGCTCGACGGCAACCCGTACCTGCCGCCGGCGCCGCTGCCGGGCCCGCCGGCGCTGGCCGTGGTCGGCCTGGCCCTGACCCGCACCCAGGACGACAAGGGGCGCGTGCGCTGGACCCTCCTGGGCGGCAGCGAGCGCGGCCCGGCTGCGGCGTGGTGGGCCGGTCTGTTCACCGCGCCCGGACGCGCCGTCGCGGCGACGAGCGCAGCGACCCGCCTCGCGGCCCTGGCCGGGGTCGCCGCGACCACGGTCGCCGGTCTGGCGCGCGCCGGCGTGCGCATCCTGCCGATCGGTGATCGGCCGAGCGGCGATGGCGCGCCGTGGTTCGGCGATGACGCCGCGCTGATCCCGCCCTCCCTGGCGCCCCTGATCGTCGACGGTGCGGGCGCGGCCCGGGCCCGCGTGATCGTCACCTTTCGTCCGTGGGCGGCCTTGCCGCCGGCGGTCCAGGCCGCGGCCGCGACCGGCGCGGTCCGGCTGGCCCCGGCCCCGGCGTCCTTGGTCTTCGCCGGGCACCGCGGCTATCGCCGCCTGGCCGTCGAGCTCGACGCGGCCATGCAGCTCCCGCTCCTGCGCGCCTTGCCCGAGGGGCTGGCCGGCCTGCGGGTGCCGCCGTCGGGATGGATCGATCAGGGCGGCCACGCCGGGCCGGTCAGCCACGGCGGGGGGCCGACCCGCCTGCGCCGCCCGCACCGCTGGCAGCGGGTTCGCCGCGACGCCGACGATCACGCCGCGCTCGACTACGACGACGCGGTCGCCGACGCGCTGTTCTCCACCGACCCGGTGCGGCTCGGGCTCTACGACAAGCCGATCGCGCGCAACGCCCAGGTCTGGACCAGCGACTACCGCCTGGTCCTCGACGGGCCGACCGCCGATCGCGCAGCGATCGCCGCCGCGGCGCGCACCGTCTCTGGCGGCGGCCACTTCGGCTATCGCCTGGCCTGGCCGGCGATGATGGTCGGCGCGCGATCGGTGGTGTGGCATCGGCCCTTGGTCTTCGCGCTGACCGACGGCGCGGCGCCGCGCGAGCTCGGCGACGGCTCGCTGGTCGCGACCGCCCCCGGTCGGCCGCCGATCGAGCTGTGGCCGCGGGCCGACGAGCGCCCGGCCTGGCGCGCGATCGAGCGCGGCTTCGCCGACCACCACGAGGCGCGCTACGACGTCCGCAAGCTCCTCGACGCGCGGGCCCGCCTGGGCGCGCCGCTCGCGCCCAGCCTGGCGACCCGGCTGGTGTCGGCCGATCGCGACGCCCGTTGGTCGACCTGGCGTCGTCGGCTGCCCGGGCACGCCAGCGCTCCGCGGGCCGCGGCGCCCGCGCTGCGGGCGATCGATCGCGCGGTGGCCGAGCGCGAACCGCCGGCGGTCGCGGCGGCGACCTTCGCGGCGACCGCGACCCGCGACTTCGAGCTGCGCTACTGGCGGACCATCGCCGGCCTGGCCCACGCCACCTGGCGGGCCAAGAACAACGCCGACGGGGTCGCGCCGGCGGGGCCGGGCCGCGATCTCGATCCGCTCGCCGACGAGCTGGCGCGCCGTCACCAGGCCGCGATCGCGCGCCACGGCCTGATCGGGCGCGCGGTGGTCGGCCACCAGTGGTTCCGCTGGACCACCGACTTCGACCTGCCGTGGTCCCAGGGCTGGGTGCACAACCAGCTCCACGGTCCCCGCGAGCGCAACGTGGTGTGCGTGATCCCCGGCCGCGAGCGCGGTCGGGCCTGGGTCCTCGCCGATCACTACGACACCGCGTACATGGAGGACGTCTACGACGGCAAGCTGCGCGGGCTGGCGCCCGGCACCCGCCACGCCGCCGCCGGCGCCGACGACAACCACAGCGCGACCGCGGCGCTGCTCCTGGCCGCCGACGTGCTCCTGCCCCTGGCGGCCGCCGGCCGCCTGACCCACGACGTCTGGCTCGTGCACCTGACCGGCGAAGAGTTCCCGGGCGACAGCCTGGGCGCGCGCCACCTGGCCCGGGCGCTGGCCGCCCGCACCCTCGAGCTGCACGAGCACGGCAGCGACCGGCGGATCGACCTGCGCGGCGTCGAGTTGGCCGGCGCCCTGATCATGGACATGATCGCCCACAAGGACGACCGCGCCGGCGAGCGCTTTCAGATCTCGCCCGGCGATGGCGCCGCGGCGATGCACCTGGCCGCCGCGCTCCACGCCTCGACCTTGGCCTGGAACCGCGGCGCCGCGCGCTGGAACCGCGCGCCGGCCCGGGCCGCGGCCCGGCCCTATCGTCGACGCGCGCGCGGCGTGGCCCCGCCGGCGGTGGCGCCGCACCCGATCGTGGTCGGCGAGCTGCGGCCGCACTGGCACTGGTCGTCGACGGTCTTCAATACCGACGCCCAGTGCCTGAGCGATCTCGGCCTGCCGGTGGTGCTGATGATGGAGCACTACGACATCGATCGCCGCGGCTACCACGACACCCTGGACACCCTGGCCAACATCGATCTCGACTTCGGCGCCGCCCTGGCCGCGATCGCGATCGAGACCATCGCCCGGCTGGCGTCGGGCTGATCGCGTGGCAACTGACGATCGTGCGCCGAATCCGCGTGCACCGCCGGCGCCTGTGGTTACTTGTAGCGCGTCATGCTCGACGCCGGGTTTCTCCTCGCTGGACTGGTCCTCCTGTATTTCGGTGCCGAATGGTTGGTCGCCGGTGCGGCCGCGCTCGCGCGCTCGTACGGGATCTCGGCGCTCCTGGTCGGCCTGACCGTGGTCGCCTACGGCACGTCGGCCCCCGAGCTGGTGGTCGGGATCCGCGCCGCGGCCACCGATCAGGGCGCGATCGCGCTCGGCAACGTGATCGGCTCGAACATCGCCAACCTCGGCCTGATCCTCGGCCTGACGATGGTGATCTTGCCGGCGGCGATCGACCGCAGCCTGGCCCGGCGCGAGGTGCCGGTGCTCGTGATCGCCACCGCTCTGGTGCCGCTGACCTTGCTCGACGGGACGATCGCGCGCTGGGAGGCCGGCGGGCTGATCGCCCTGGCGATCCTGTACTCGGCGGTGATGATCGGGACGGCCCGGCGAGGGTCGGTGGCCGACGCCGGCGAGGTCGAGGCCGCCGCCGAGGCGGCGGTCGGGTTGAGCGCGCCGACCGAGCGCTGGCGGATGGCGGCGCGCGCCGCGGTCGGCCTCGGCCTCTTGATCGTCGGCGGCGATCTGCTCGTGCGCGGCGCGACCGGTCTGGCCCGCGAGGCCGGGCTTAGCGATCGGCTCATCGGCCTCACGATCGTCGCGGTCGGGACGTCCTTGCCCGAGCTCGCGACCTCGGTGATCGCCGCGGTCCGCGGACACTCCGACATCGCGATCGGCAACGTCATCGGCTCGAACATCTTCAACGTGCTCTTGATCGGCGGCGGCTCCGGGCTGATCGGCGGTCTGGGGGCGCCGATCGATACGCTCGCCGTCGACCTGATCGCCCTCGGGGGGCTGACCGCGCTCGCGGCCGCGGTCCTCGCGACCCAGTCGCGTTTCGGCCGGGCCCCGGCGGTCGCCCTCCTGACCGGCTACGTCGGGTTCCTGGTCGCGCTGATCGCCGGCTGACCGCCCCGGCTTGACGGCGGAGGCGTGTCCGCTATATCAGATGGCATGCGTCCACGCTTGTTCGTCCCCGGCTGGGGAGGCTCCGGTCCCGAGCACTGGCAGACCCGCTGGCAGGCGCAGATGCGTGGCGCCCGCCGGGTCGAGATGCCCGACTGGTTCGCCCCTGCGCGCGGCCCGTGGCTGGCGGCCCTCGACCGCGCGGTCGCGGCGATCATCCGCGACACCGGCCAGCGGCCGATCGCGATCGCGCATTCGCTGGGCTGCATCGCGGTGGCAGCCTGGGCCGCCGAACAGCGCGTGCCAGGGCTAGCCGGGGCGCTCCTGGTGGCGCCGTCGGACGTCGAGCGGGCCGATGCGGCGGCGGTCTTGCGCGAGTTCGGACCGGTGCCGCGGGCGCGCCTCGGCTTTCCGGCGCAGGTCGTGGTGTCCGACGACGATCCGTATGTCGAGCTGGCGCGGGCCCGGGCCTTCGCCGAGGCCTGGGGCGCCGGCCTGACCGTGGTGCCGGGCGCCGGCCACCTCAACGTGGCGTCGGGGCACGGCGAGTGGCCGGCGGGCCTGGAGCTGCTGCGTCAGCTCGCCCTGGCGCCGGCGGCATGAGCGGTGGGCACGTCGGCAGGTCGTCGACGGCGGTCCGCCACGCCAAGAGCTGGGTCGCGGTCGCCTCGCTCGGCGCGCGACCCGGCCGCGGGAACTCGTCGGCGGTGAAGACGTAGGTCAGCGCGAGGTTGATCGGCTCGGTGCGATCGAGCGGCAGCTCGCCGTCGGCCAGCGCCGCTAGCTCGAGCGTGAACCGCCGCACCACCTTGGGCGGGATGGTCGAGTCCCACACCGTGCGCTTGCCGCCGTCGTCGGCTGGCTCGTAGCGTCGGCCGAAGAAGCCCTCCCACAGCCCGGCCGGGGTCGACGACCGCCACACCCGCAGGAGCAGGTGCCGGTGGACGTCGCCGGTCGGGACCCGATGGCCGGCCTCGGCGTTCTCGACCTCGACGGTGAGCTGGTCGCCGCTGCCGCACCACCGCACCGCCAGCGCCGCGCCCAGCATGCCGGGGTCGTGGGCGCCGGGGAAGCCGTGGCCGTGGCGGGTCGCGTGGCAGGTCAGGCAGCCGGCCGGGGCGTCGGCGTAGGGCCCGGCCGCGAACGAGCTGACCGTGGTCTGCATCGGGTGGTCGGTCAGCGCCACCGCGTGGCCGGCGCCGTCGAGGCGCGGGAAGGGGAACTCGTGGCAATCGGCGCAAAACGAAGGTGTGCCGAAGGTCGGATCTTCGACAGTATCGTGCGGCGAGGCCGCGGCCCGCCGCGCCGCCACCAGCCGGCCGCCGCGGACGTGGCACGCCGCGCAGCCGACGCCCTGATCGGCCAGCCGGGGGTCGCCGGCGGCCAGGTCGCGCTGCTGGGCGTCGGTCGGCGCGTGGCAGTTCACGCACCACGGCTTGGGCGCCTGCTGGTACTCGCGCTGGAAGATGCCGTTGGTCCAGGCCTGACCGTGGCGGCTGCGGCGCCACTCGTCGACGATCGCGGCGTGGCAGGCGACGCAGGTGGTCGCGTCGGTGAGCTCGGGCGCGGTCGTCCCGACGGCGATCGCCTGCTGACCGCCGGGGCCGCGGACCTGCCAGGCCGGCGGCGGCGGCTCCGGGGCGCCACGCGCGCAGCCCGCCGCCGCGGCCGATGCCACCGCGATCGCGACGCCCAGGACGACGCGGGTCATGGTCAGCCGTTCACGGCGCCGCCGCCGGGCTGGCCTCGAGGCGCACGCCCTGGGCGAGGATCGCGCGCCCGCCGGCCACCAGCGGGCGTTCGCCGCCGGCCCAGCGATAGCCGTCGATCGCACCGGGATTGACCACCAGGGCCAAGCGCCCGTCGGCGCCGAACACCAGGAGCTCGAGGGCGGCGCTGGGATAGGTCCCCTCGCGCCCCTCGACGCGACCGCACCGCCCGATCACCAGGGCGCGCAGCGTGGCCGGGCCGCCCGAGGCCGGCAACCGCTTGGCCCAGGTCACCGACTTCTTGCAGCGCTTGTCGACGGTGTCGACGAACTGGGTCGGGGTCTTGCCGCCCTTGACGTCGAGGGCGCGCAGGTTGGCGGTGTCGAGGAAGGCGGCGCGGCCGTCCTGGGGCAGGCGCAGCGCGCGGTCGCTGAACCACGGGCCCTCGAAGCCCGCCACCTGGCCGAGGTCCGGGCGCTCGAAGCCGTCGGCCACCGGCAGCGCCGTCTTGGCCCGCGGCGCCACCTGCACCGTCGGCAGACGGTCGAGCTCGGCCACCGTCTGTTGCCCGACCGCGATCGCCTCCTGCCAGGGCTTCCACGCCGGATCGGCGGCCGCCGCCGCGAGCATCCCGGCCAGATCGCAGTTGTCGCAGTCGACCTGGCCCTCGGTCGAGGTCACCTGGTAGCTCGCGTGCAGCGGGAGCGCGACGCCGGCGCTGCTCCACGCCTTGGCCGCCGCGATCCGACCGGCCCGCCACGCCAAGAGCGACTTCTTCTTGCTCTTCTCGAAGGTCGGGTTGTCGGCCGTCGTCGACGAGGCGTACACCGCGACGTCGCTGATGCACAGGTCCTGGTACTTCGTGCCCTCGTAGACCGAGCCGACCCGCAGCTCGATCGCGCGCAGCGCGCCGACCGGCTGGCTGACGATCACCTCTTGCCAGCCGTCGCTGTCGGTCAACGTCGCCTTGACCTCGGCCCGCGACGGCAGGAGGCGCACGACCACGTCCTTGGCACGGGCGTTGGCTGCGAACAGCTCCTTCGACTTCTGGTACCCGTTGCGGATCTTCAGGCGGACCCGGGTCGTCCCGTCGAGGGGCGTGACCTGCAGGCGCACCCACTGGCCGGCGCCGCTGCCCGGCACGCCCTCGACCCACGCCGTCTTCGGATCGTCATCGCCGACGTAGTTCGGGTGGTAGTTCTCGACGAACCGATTCCAGTCGCCCCACAAGAACGAACTCGCGTCGATCGCGTCGGAGTAGAGCCGTCGCTCGACCGGCTCGCCTGCCGCTGCCACCCCCGCTCCCATCACCACCGACGCGAACACGAGACCCGCAAAGCCGTGCTGGAGCTTCATCGCGCCATACTACGCCCGAAACCCACCCACTATTGCAGCCTCGGTCACCTCTAGCGCCCACCTCTCCGACCTACAGCGACGCGTTTCGGCCCTGCGGCTAGCGTTCTGCCGCCGCCCGAGGTCACCACCTCCCCGCGCTGAACCTCCAACGCGCCAGAGGCGCGCGTCTCGGAGTGGAGGCTCGTCGGGGACCTGGCCCCGACGAGGAGAGGTTTGGCGACAAACCTCCCCAAAAAATGTTTGCCCGAGGTCACCACCTCCCCGCGCTGAACCTCCAACGCGCCAGAGGCGCGCGTCTCGGAGTGGAGGCTCGTCGGGGACCTGGCCCCGACGAGGAGAGGTTTGGCGACAAACCTCTCCAAAAAATACAGGCGCGCGTCTCGGAGGGGAGGCTCGCTGGGGCTTCGCCCCAGCGAGGGGAGGTTTGGCGACAAACCTCCCCAAAAAGTTCAGAAGGGCACGGCCCGCGTCTCGCAGCGCGCGAACACCGTGTCGATGCAGGTCCAGGTGCCGTCGGGGTTCGGGGTGCAGGTGCCGGTGTAGATCGGCGCACAGCTCGGCTGGCTGACGCACGCGAACTCCGAGTCGAGCTCCTCACACCGGGTCGGCGTGCCGCCGCAGTGATCGGCTGGGATGCAGTAGCCGGTGTAGCAGCCCCCGGACACGCCGGGCTGGGTGCCGGGCGGGCACACCGGCGGCGGCATCGCGCAGTCGGCCTCGGCGCAGGTGCCGGGATCGTCGGGCACGCACTCGCCACGGCACAGCTCCGGGCAGCCGGCCGGGTCGTCGCACGGCATCGGCAGGCAGCTCTCGACGCAGTGGGTGCCCGGGCCGCAGTCGATCGCGGCGCAGCCGGCGCCGGCGTCGGGAACGCAGGTCGCGGTGCACTCGTCCATCATGCCCGGCGGCAGGCTCGGGTCGGCGGCGCACTGCAGCTCGCAGTGCGAGCCCGGGGCGCAGAAGGTGTCCTCGCAGGTGGTCGGCGGGTTCGGCACGCAGAACGGCTCGCACGCGCTCTCGCAGCCCGAGCCGTCGGGGAGCGGATCGCACGGGTGGCAGCGCTCCTCGCAGTGCGCGTCCGGGCCACACTCGAAGCCCTCGCACACGCCGGGTTGGACGAGCTGGCACTCGAAGTGGCACGGCTGGCCGCACGCCGGGTCGCCGGGGTAGCCGCACGGCGGGCAGACCTCGACGCACACGCTGTTGGGCGGGCACTCGAGCGGGCAGAAGGTCTCGTCGGGGACGCAGGTCGCGGTGCAGGTGCCAGGACCGACCGGCGCGTCCTCGGCGCCCGAGCCGTCCGAGCCAGTGCCGGTGTCGCTGCACACCTCTTCGCAGTGGAAGCCGGGGCCGCAGTCGATCGCGGCGCACGAACCGCCCGACGGCACGCACTGGCCGAAGCACACCGCGGGGCAATCGGCGCCACCGCCGCCACAGCCGGGCGGCGGCTGGCAGTCGCCCTGGCTCACCGTGCACTCGAAGCCGGTCGGGCAGTCCTCGTTGGCGTAGCAGCCCTGGGTGATGGGCTCCGGCTCGCACGCGACGAACACGCCGGTGCCGCTGTAGCCGTCGTCGGGGCGATCCTCCCCGGAGTAGATCGCGACGCAGTCGTTGTGGCGCGAGCAGCCGTAGCCGTCGAGGCCCTGGCAGGCCTCGCCGGGCGCCGCCGGACCCGACGGCGCGATGCCGACGCAGCCCGAGAAGGTGCGGAAGCCCGGCGCGCTCGGGTCGGTCTGGAGGTACGTCGCGCGACACTCGGGCGCGGCGAAGCACGACAGCTCGTCGAGCCCCTCGCACGCGGTGAAGCACTGGGCCCAGTCGACCGGCGCCGGCGCCCCGAAGCTGTCTTCGGCCGCTCCGGCCGGGACGGCGTCGCCGCAGTTCGGTCCACCGCCGATGAACTCGCACTGGTTGGTCTGCGGGTTGCGGAGTCCGGCGGCCTCCGCCGCCCCCTCCCACAGGCAGTCGTCGTCGTCGCCACCGAAGTAGAGGGTACAGCCGGAGGCGGTGGTCGCGACGGCGGCGGCCACCAGGGTTCGACAGAGCCAGCGGGTCATGGCGGTCTCCTGCGGGGAGGTAGAGGATGATAGGCGAAAACGCACGGTGATCGGAGCCGAACCACGAGCAAGCCTCAGGCCACCGTCGTCGGGGTTGGTAACGAGTTGATCTGTCAGCGCCGGGTGGGCGCGGGTGCGCCATCCGTCACGGATCGGGCCTCGGGCGATGACAGATTTCCGAGGCTTGACTTGAGGGTGATCGCGGTTTACCCACGCCCGGAGATCGCATCCATGTCCCGTATCGGCCTGGCGTTTTCGTCCTTCTTCCGCCTGCTCTTCGGCAAGCCCCTGCGGCCCGAGGTCGCGGCGTTCCTGCCCGAGCCGGCGCGCTTGCCGCCGCCGGCCGACCCTGGGCCCAAGGCCGCCAAGCCCGAGCCCGCCGACCCGGGGCCCAAGGCCGCCAAGCCCGAGCCGGCCGACCCTGGTCCCAAGGCCGCCAAGCCCGAGCCAGGGGCCCGGCCCGAGCCGGCCCCGGCGCCGCGCAAGGCCGACGGCAACGCCCACCGCGACGGCGCGTTGGCCCTGCTCGCGCTGCTCCAGCGCGACGGCCGCCTGATCGACTTCCTGCGCGAGCCGCTCGACGGCTTCTCCGACGCCGACATCGGCGCCGCCGCGCGCGACGTCCACCGCGGCTGCAAGAAGGTCCTCGATCAATACGTGACCCTCGAGCCGGTCATGGCCGGCGCCGACGACGCGCCGGTGACGGTGCCCAAGGGCTTCGACCCCGCCGAGGTCCGCCTGATCGGCGAGGCCAAGGGCGAGCCGCCGTTCCGCGGCGCCCTGCGCCACCACGGCTGGCGCGCGACCAAGGCCCAGCTGCCGACGTTGACCGACGGCGTCGATCGCACGATCGTCGCGCCGGCCGAGGTCGAGCTGTCGTGAGCCGCTTCGTCGTCGGCATCGATCTCGGCACCACCAACTGCGCCCTGGCCTTCGTCGACACCGCCGAAGGCGGCCCGGCCCAGGCCATGGCGATCCCGCAGCTCGTCGGGCCGGGCGAGGTCGCGGCGCGGCCGACCCTGCCGTCGTTCCTGCTCCTGCCGACCGCCCTCGAGGTCGCCCCCGAGGCCCTGCACCTGCCGTGGGCCCCGGCCGCCGCCGACGCCGTCGGGGCCTTCGCCCAGAGCCGCGGCGCCGAGCTGCCGCACCGGTTGGTGTCGAGCGCGAAGTCGTGGCTGTCGTCGGGCAACGTCGATCGCTCGGCCGCGATCCTGCCGTGGCGCGGCGCCGATCGCGATCTGCCCGAGGGCGGTGAGCGGGTGTCGCCGGTGGCCGCCTCGGCTCGCTACCTCGCGCACCTGCGCGCGATCTGGGACGCCGCCCATCCCGACGCGCCCCTCGCCGAGCAGGACGTCCTGGTCACGGTCCCGGCGTCCTTCGACGCGGTCGCGCGGGAGCTGACCGTCGCCGCCGCGCGCGCGGCCGGCCTGGGCAAGATCACGCTGCTCGAGGAGCCCCAGGCCGCGTTCTACGCCTGGCTGGCGGCCGCGGGCGATGCCTGGCGGCACAAGCTCGTGCCCGGCGACGTGGTCCTGGTGTGCGACGTCGGCGGCGGCACCACCGACTTCACGCTGATCGAGATCACCGACGACGGCGGCGCCTTGGTCCTCGAGCGGGTCGCGGTCGGCGATCACATCTTGCTCGGCGGCGACAACATGGATCTGGCGCTGGCCGCCACCGCCGAACGGACGTTGACCGAGCAGGGCAAGCAGCTCGACGGGCTGCAGCGCCGCGGCCTGGTCCACGCCTGCCGCCGGGCCAAGGAGCAGCTCCTGGGCGACGCGCCGCCGGCCTCGGTGCCGGTGTCGCTCCTCGGTCGCGGCAGCAAGCTCATCGGCGGGACGGTGCGGGTCGAGCTAGCCCACGCCGACGCCGCGGCGCTGCTCATCGACGGGTTCTTTCCCCGCGTGCCGGTCGAGGCGCGGCCGACCCGTCGCCGGGCCGGCGGTCTGCGCGAGCTCGGCCTGGCCTACGCGGCCGATCCCGCGGTCACCAAGCACCTCGCCGAGTTTCTCGATCGCCACGACAGCGCGCCGACCGCGGTCCTGTGGAACGGCGGCGTGATGAAGGCGGCGGCGATCCGCGCCCGGGTCCGCGAGGTCATCGGCGGCTGGTACGGCCGCGAGCCCCGCGAGCTCGACGGCGCGGACCTCGATCTCGCGGTCGCGCTGGGCGCCGCCCACTACGGCGCCGTGCGCCGCGGCGGCGGGGTCCGCATCCGCGGCGGCACCGCCCGCGCGTACTACATCGGCATCGAGGGCGCGGCCCCGGCGATCCCCGGCTTCGCGCCGCCGATCAAGGCGCTGTGCGTCGCGCCGTTCGGGATGGAGGAGGGCACCAGCGCCGATCTGCCCGACGACGACCTCGGCCTGGTGGTCGGCGAGCCGTCGACCTTCCGGTTCTTCGCGTCGTCGAGCCGCAAGGACGATCCGGTCGGCGCCCTGGTCGATCCCGCCGACGCCGAGCTGGCCGAGCTCGATCCGGTCGAGCAGGAGATCCCGGTCGGCGGCGAGCGCCGCGCCGGCGACCTGGTGCCGGTGGCGCTGACCGCGACCGTCACCGAGGTCGGCACCCTCGAGCTATGGTGCAAGGCGCGCGACGGCGCCGGACGGTGGAAGCTCGAGTACGCCGTGCGCGAGCGCTGATCGCCGCGCCCGCCGCGCCCGCCGCGCCGCGCGATCACCGCGCCAGGATCGCGATCGACGAGCCGGGCAGCTCGACTCGGAACGCGTTGGTCGCCACCGGCGTCAGCGCGGCGCCGGCGGTGATCGTCGCGCCGGCCGCGGTCAGGTCCCAGCGGTCGAGGCGATCGAGCGTGCGAGGCGCGGCCACCGTCAGGCCCACCGTGACCGGTCCCGGGTCCTTGTTGATGAGCACGATCACCTGGCGACCGCCGAAGTCGTCGTCGGACGCGTAGGCCGTGACCCGGGCGACGTCGGAGGTGGCGGCCGCGACGCTGGTGCCACCGAAGCGCGCCCCGGCGCCGTCGTAGTTGGTGAACACCCGCAGCCCGGCGAGCAGGAACCGCTCCTGGGCCGGCGAGCGCAAGAGCCACAGGGTCGCCAGGCCGACCCGCTCGCGGCCGAACACCCCGAGCACGTCGGCGGTGGCCAGGGCCCCGCTCACGTGATCGCCGCCGCCGTAGTTCCACTCCGAGAACGCCAGCGCTGGCGCGGTGCCGTCGCCGCCGAGCTGCTCGCGCAGCCACGGCAAGAGCGCGATCGGCCCGCCGACCACGTCGCGGACGATCCAGCTATCCTCGGCGTAGGTCGGATCCCACAGCGACCGCGGCGCCTGGACCCGGGCCGCCGCGCCGGCCGCGCCGCTGGCGTCGCTGATGCGCACGCCGTCGCCGCGGGCCTCGGGATACCAGTGCAGATCGAGGTAGTCGATCAGGCGGCGTCCAGCGCTGGCCTCGGCGGCGCGGATCGCCGCCAGGAAGGTCGGGATGAACGGCCGCCCGGCGCCGTCGGGCGCGCTCTGCAGGTTCAGGTAGCCGGCGTAGCCGTAGCTGACGAAGCCCAGGACCTCGGCGGCCGGCCAGGCGTCCTTGACCGCCGCGGCGTAGGCCAGCGTGCGCTCGGTCAGCTCGGCGTAGGTCACCGGCTGCGGGTGGATGCGGGCGTGGGTCGACGACCACAGGTCGGGTTCGTTATCGAGATCGACCAGGACCCGGACGTCGCCCCAGGTCCGCCGCAGGTAGTCGATGGCCTCGTCCTGGTAGACGTCGCGGTCGGTGAGGTCGGGGCTGGCCGCGAACGGTCGGCCCTTGCGGGCGTGGTTGGCGACGAAGCGCGTGGTCAGGTAGTCGGCGCCCGAGTTGCGGACATCGCCGACGCAGGCCGGCGGGCCCTGGCCGCCGTCGCCGCGGTCGTCGTGATCGGCGGCGACGTGATCGACGATCGGCACGGTCACCAGCGCGGCGGTGCCGCGGGCGCGGGCGTCGTCGAGGAGCTCGCGGTAGGCCGCGGCCGGCGGCGAGCCCGGGCCGCCGAAGGTTCGATCGTTCTGGTGGCAGTAGTCGCTGCCGGCGTTGGAGGCGTTGTTCTCCCAGTTGTACGCGGTCAGGCGGTTGCCGCCCGCGCGCACCACGGTCGGCCGATCGCGCGCGACGTCGGCGCCGCCGTTCACGCCGTAGATGAGCGGCGAGATCGCGACTCGCGCGCGATCGACGCGGACGTCGACCCGGAGGTCGGCGGCGCCGGGATCGCCGGGCTCGACGATCGTCCCCAGGTCGCCGTCGACGCCGGCGTCGGTCGCGGTCGAGCCGCCGTCGTCGCCTCCGCAGGCCGACAGCGAAGTGAGGGCGGCGGCGACGAGCAGCGGGGCGCGCATGCCCCGACTCTACACCGCGGTGGCGGGGCGATCGCGCGCGGCGAGCTGGGCCTTCATCACCGTGTACGCGGTCATGTTGACGATGTCGTCGACCGTGCTCTCGTTCTGCAAGAGCGACACCGGTCGCGATACGCCGAGGAGGATCGGGCCGACCGCGTCGGCGCCGCCCAGGCACTCGAGCACCTGATAGGCGGCGTTGCCCGACGACAGGCGATCGAACACCAGTGTGTTGGCGTTGCGGGTCAAGGTCGAGAACGGGTAGGTCTCGCTGCGGCGGGCCTCGTCGAGGGCCATCTCGGGCTGCATCTCGCCGTCGATCTCGAGGTCGGGGCGGCGCCGCCGCACCAGCGCCAGCGCCTGCTGGACCCGGGCGACGTCGGGGTGACGGATCGAGCCGAAGTTCGAGTACGAGATCATCGCGACCCGCGGCGTGATGCCCAGGCCGGCGACCGCGTCGGCCATCTGCACGGCGATGTCGGCGAGCTGCTCGGCGGTCGGCTCGACGGTGAAGACGGTGTCGCCGAAGAACTTCACCGAGTTCTGCAAGATCATCATGTACATGCCGACCGCCACCTGGGCCCCGGGCGCCAGGCCCAGGACCTGGAGCGAAGGCCGGACACTGTCGGGGTAGCTGCGCTTGAAGCCGCCGACCAGGCCGTCGACGTCGCCGCCCTCGAGCATCATCACGCCGTAGTAGTTGCTCTGCCGCAAGAGGCTCCGGGCCTGGGCCAGGGTCACGCCCTTGCGGCCGCGCAGCTCGGTCAGGCGCAAGGCGTAGCGCTCGGCGGCGGCGGCGCTGGCCGGCTCGTTGGGATCGATCACGGTGGCGCGGTCGAGGATGTCGAGCGAGGCCTCGCGGCACAGCGCCTCGATCTCGCCGCGCCGGCCGAGTAGCACCGGGCGAGCGATGTCCTCGTCGAGGATCTGCTGGACCGCGCGCAGCACCCGCAGGTTGCCGGCCTCGGGAAAGACGATCCGCCGCGGGTCGCGGCTGGCGGTCTTGTGCATCGACCGCATGATCTGGAACGCGGCGTTGGACGACCGCCGCATGAGCTTGTCGCGGTAGTCGTCGACCACCACCGGGACCCGGGCGACGCCCGAGGCCATCGCCGCCTCGGCGACCGCCGGCGCCACCCACCACAAGACGCGGGGATCGAACGGCTTGGGGATGAAGTAGTCGGGGCCGAACTTGATCGGCTTGCCGCCGTAGGCCGCGACCACCGACTCCGGCACCGGCTCCTTGGCCAGGGCCGCCAGCGCCCGCGCGGCCGCGACCTTCATCGGCTCGGTGACGCTCCTGGCCCGCACGTCGAGGGCGCCGCGGAAGATGTACGGGAAGCCGAGGACGTTGTTGACCTGGTTGGGATAGTCGGAGCGTCCGGTCGCCACCAGCGCGTCGGGGCGGGCCGCGACCGCGTCGGGGTGGCTGATCTCGGGGTCGGGGTTGGCCATCGCGAAGATGATCGGCCGCGGGCCCATGGTGGCGAGCATCGCCGGCGTGACCAGGCCGGCCACCGACAGGCCCATGAACATGTCGGCGCCGACCAGCGCGTCGGCCAGGGTCCGGCGGCCGTCGTCGGCGCGCGCGAACCGCGCCTTGTGGCGATTGAGATCGGTGCGCCCGGCGTGCAGCACGCCCTTGGAGTCGCACAGCGTGACGTGGCGAGGGTCGACGCCGAGCGAGACGAAGAAGTCGACGCAGGCGATCGCCGCGGCGCCGGCGCCGGACACCACCAGCCGGAGGTCGGACAGCGCCTTGCCGGCGAGTTCGGCGGCGTTGAGCAAGCCGGCGCCGGAGATGATCGCGGTGCCGTGTTGGTCGTCGTGGAACACCGGGATCGACAGCCGGGCCCGCAGCTTCTCCTCGACGTCGAAGCAGGCCGGCGCGCTGATGTCCTCGAGGTTGATGCCGCCGAAGGTCGGCTCGAGGGCGGCGATGATGTCGACCAGGCGATCGACGTCCTTCTCGGCGACCTCGAGATCGAACACGTCGATGTCGGCGAACTTCTTGAACAGGCAGGCCTTGCCCTCCATCACCGGCTTGCCGGCGGCCGGGCCGATGTCGCCCAGGCCGAGCACGGCGGTGCCGTTCGAGATCACCGCGACCAGATTGCCGCGCGCGGTGTACTCCCACGACGCGTCGGGGTCGCGGGCGATCTCGAGGCACGGCTCGGCCACGCCCGGCGTGTAGGCCAGCGACAGGTCACCCTGGCTGACCAGGGGCTTCGACGGCACGACCTCGATCTTTCCGCGGCGGCCGCGGCGGTGATACTCGAGCGCATCTTCTTTGCGGGCCATGGCTCGACCCTACTCCGATCTGCAGTCGACGGCGCGCGCCGGCGGCGGTAGCCTGGAGTCATGAAGATCGAGATCTACTTCTGCTCGATGTGAGGCTATCGCGCCAAGGCGGCCCGTGCGGCTGCCCAGATCGAGAAGGCCTTCGGCACCAAGCCCAGTCTCCACCACGGCGGGCGCGGCGAGTTCACGATCCGCGTCGACGATCGGATCGTGTTCGACAAGGCCACGCGCGGTGGCTTCCCGACCGACGGTGAGGCGGTCGACGCGGTGCGGGCCGTGGTCGCCGGCGGGTAGGTCGCCTGCGGGTCACCGGGAGGCGGCCGCGCGCTCCCGCGCCAGCGCCAGCCAGCGTCCGACGATCGAATCCGGCCGGGCCTCGATCGACGGCACGGCCGGGCTCGCGGCAGCGGTGGGTGCCGCGGTCAACGCGTTCGGCGCGGCCGGCATGGTGGGCGCGGTGGGCTTGGCCGTCGGTGTGACGGCCGACGTCGCGGTCGGCGTCGACGCCGCGCCGACCGCCGGGGTCATCGGCACGCGGAGGTCGCAGCGGACGCCTTCGGGAGCGCCGAGGCACCAGGTCTTGCCGAGGACGGTGAAGGCGCGGCCGGCCCGCTCCGCATGGGCGGGGACAGCGGCCGTGGTCCCCAGCGTGAGGATCGAGGCGAGGGCGAGGGCGAGGGTGGAACGACGCATGGCTCTCTCCTTTCTTCTCGGGTGGGTCGGCGCCGCGCGGCTTTGGCAACTCACCGGGCCTGCGGCGCCGTAGCCGCGACCATGTGCACGCCGGTCGCGGTCGGCAAGGGGGGGCGCGCACGTCCCGCCACGCCGGCGCCGCCGGGACCTCGCGGTCCCGGTGACCGCCCCGCGCCGCGTCCAGGGTTGGCCTCGGGCCGGCACGGCACCTGCAAAATCCCCCGCCATGCGCCACGCCATCTTCGCCTGCTGGTTCGTCGCTGCCTGCGGCAACGTCGCGACGCCGAGTGCGCTCGACGCGGGCGGCGACCCCGACGGCGGTTCGGCCGCCGATGCCGCGCCGCCGCCCGACGCCGCGGTCGCCCCCGACGCCGCGCCGGCGCCGTGGATCGGCGATGTCCTGGACTGCGGGACCCCGGCCGCCGCCGGTGGGCTGGCCCCCGGCAGCGAGCTGCAGCGGGTCGACCTGGACCCGATCGCCTTTCCCGGGGCGGTGTGCAACGACGGCACCCGCGGGTTCTTCTACGTCCGCCCGGCCGCGACCGCGGCGGCCCGCGACCGCTGGGTGATCCAGCTCCAGGGCGGCGGTGGCTGCGGCAGCGCCGATAGCTGCGCGGCCCGCTGGTGCTCGGTCGACACCAACTTCGGCATGACCCAGATGACCAACACGCTGTCGCCGGCCCGCGGCATCAACGGCCAAGGCCTCCTGGCCCGCGGCGGTGCGCTCGGGGAGCCCAACGCCCTCGGCGACGGCAACCAGGTCTTCATCCGGTACTGCTCGAGCGACGTCTGGGCCGGGACCGCCGGCCCGGTCGAGGTCGACGGCCACCACCCGGTGTCGGGCGCCCCCGTGCGCTTCCGGATCGCGTTCGCCGGCGCCACGATCCTCGACGCCGTGCTCGCCACCTTGCGTCGCGACGGCGCGGCCCCGCCGCCGTACACCCTGGGCGGTGCTGCGATCGAGCTGCCCGACCTCGATGACGCCACGGCGGTGGTCCTGGCCGGCGCCTCGGCCGGCGGCGCCGGCACGATCCGGAACGCCGATCGCGTGCGCGACTACCTGCGCGCCCAC
Source organism: Kofleriaceae bacterium (assembly GCA_018057825.1). Taxonomy (GTDB): domain Bacteria; phylum Myxococcota_A; class Polyangia; order Haliangiales; family Haliangiaceae; genus UBA2376. The sequence continues at coordinate 29,241 of JAGPCY010000051.1, forward strand.
AACCGCGGCTGCGGCGGCGCGGCCTGTCCGCTCGCCTACCTGGCGATCATCGACTCGATCCTGAAGCCCGACCTCGCCGACCTCGACTGGACGAACGCCCGGCCATGCACCGAGGGCGGGTTGTGCTCGTATCAGGCCGCCATGGTCGCCGACGACGGCGCCCTCCACGGTCGCCTACCCGAGGCGAGCTGCCTCGCCTGGCACGCCGCCAACGCCCCGGCCACCGCCTGGCAATGCAACGACGACGGCCACCTGGTGCGGTCGCACCTGACCTCGCCGTTCGTCGTGCGGATGGGCCTGACCGACGAGCTGATCTCGTCGAACCTGATCGACGCCGGGTTCGCGGTGCCCGGTCGGGGACCGCTGACGGTGCCGCTCTTCGCCGAGCTGGTGGCCAGCGAGCTGTTGGCGTTGCCCGGCTCGAGTCCCGAGGAGCCCTTCGCCCGCCCGCCGGCGGTCTACGGCCCGCGGTGCGACAAGCACGAGACCCTGTCGAGCGACGAGGCCACCTTCGGTGTCACCGTGGTCGCCGCCGGCGCGCCGCGGACCTTCGGGCAGGTGATCGCGGCGTTCCTGGGCGCGGGTGGGCCGACGGCCGCCGTGTGGGCCGCCGGCGATCCGATCGACTGTCAGTGAGTGCCCACGGCGGGAGTCGAACCCGCACCGTCGGGTTGAAAAGCCGACGTCCTGGCCGCTAGACGACGTGGGCGTAGTGCCACCGGCCTCGGTCTCGGCCTCGGTCTCGGTCTCGGTCTCGGCCTCGGTCTCAACCTCAACCTCGGCCTCGGTCTCGGCCTCGGCCTCGGTCTCCGTCTCGGCCTCGGTCTCGGTCTCGGCCTCGGTCTCGGCCTCGGTCTCGGTCTCGGTCTCGGCTTCGGTCTCGGCCTCGGCCTCGGTCTCGGCCTCGGCCTCGGCCTCGATGGTGCCGCCGGGCGGAATCGAACCGCCGCACCGGGCTTCGGAGACCCGGGTCGCATCCGTGCACGGTGGCGTGGAGCCCGTCGAGGGAGTCGAACCCTCCTCTCTCCCGTACCAGGGGAGCGTGTCCAGCCGGGAGCACTGGACGGGCGAGTACGTCGGGACCGAGAGGATCGAACTCTCCACGATCGCCGTGTGGGGGCGACCTCACCTCCAGGTGACTGATCCCGTCTGGAGCGTCCGCCCGGAGTTGCACCGGGGTGATGCGGGTTGCAGCCGCAGGCCTCGCTGCTCGGCCACGGACGCGGAGTGGACTCGGGGGGACTCGAACCCCCATCGCTGCCGTGCGAGGACAGCATCCTGCCTTTGGAAAGACGAGCCCGAGCGAAGTCTCGGTGTAGCGGCCCCGAAGGGAATCGAACCCTCCTCGTGCTCATAGACAGTGAGCCAACGTCGCCAGACGTATCCGGGGCCAGGCGTCCGCGGTGGTCGCGCGCGCAGGATCGCGCGCGCGGTCGTGGACGTGGCGCGGCCATGGCCGCGCCGGGAGATGAACGACGCACGTCATCGGCGCGCTCCAGACGACGGAGCGCGTGGTGGAACCGGAGGGAGTCGCACCCTCGTCGCCGACACGCCAGGCCGGCATTCTCCTCCTGAACTACGGTCCCGAGCAGGTGAGCGCGCGCGACCGAGTGCCGGGCGCGCGGACGTCGTGAGGCCGGGAGGACTTGCACCTCCATCGCCGGCATGTCGCACCGGCGCTCTGCTCTTGAGCTACGGCCCCGTCACGGACGGTGAGGCGGCGGAAGGAGGGGGACTCGAACCCCCAACGTCAGCGATGACGCACGCGATTAGCACTCGCGCTCCTCGTCCGGTCGGACTCCTTCCAGTTTGGGCCCGCGAAAACCCAGCTCGGCCGAACTCGCGGTCGTCGACCGACGTGTTCATTTCGCGGGCCCTGACGTTCCAGAAGCGAAGGGGGAGGGAGTTGAACCCCCAAGGCACCTCGCGGTGCTCGCGCGGTTTTCGAGACCGGCGCCGTCGCCACATCGGCTTGCCCCTCCGGGGCGTGGGGCGGGCCCCCACGCGGGCGGTCGCGGACGGCGGTGCATCAGCCGCCGCGGCCGCGGTCGCCACCACGCCGGGGCAGGTGCGCCCACCGCCGGCGTCGTCACGGTCACGCCACCTCCGGATCGGCGTCGATCTCGCCGGTCCAGTACAGGTAGTCGCGCCAGGCCTCGGGCACCGAGCGCGTGCTGACCCGGATCGTCACCGCCGGCACCCAGGTCGGGCGGACCGGCGCGGTGCGCAGCCGCAGCCCGGCCTCGGTCGGCGTCCGGTTGCCCTTAGCGCCGTTGCACGGGTAGCAGCAGGTGACGATGTTCTCCCACGTGGTGCGGCCGCCGCGGGCGCGCGGGATCACGTGGTCGTAGGTGAGCTCGGCCAGCGTGCAGCGAACGCCGCAGTACTGGCAGCGGTAGCCGTCGCGGGCGTAGATGTTCACCCGCGAGAACTTCACCGGCTTGGCGTGCCGACGGAACGCGCGCAGGAGCCGCACGACCGCCGGGATCTTGACGACCACCGAGACCGCCTTGATCTCGGCGTCGTACTCCTCGATGACCTCGACCTTGCCGAGGGTGAGCAGCGTGATCGCGCGCTGCCACGAGATGACCTTGATGGGTTCGAACCCTTGCGTCAGGAGGAGGGTCCGCGTCGCCTGGCTCATCGGCCGTGATGCTTCCTTTCACCGGTTCTTGAGACAGCGCGCGGTCCGGCCGGCGCGCGCCATCGGCCCGCATCGTGCGGGCAAGCTTCGTGTCGCCGAGAGGATTCGAACCTCCACTGGATGACTTCTCGAGCCACCGACTCTGCCAGTTGGTCTACGGCGACGGGACGTGCCTTCGGCGGGAGTCGAACCCGCAGCGCGCGAGGTTTGAGCTCGCTGACTCTGCCGATTGGTCTACGAAGGCGTCGTGTCCTCGGTGAGATTCGAACTCACACTGCCCGGATTCTGAGCCCGGTGACTCCTGCCGTTGGTCTACGAGGACGAAAAGGGCCTGGCGGCACCACGAACCGGATCGCCACTGCATTCGCGATCCCGAACCGCGCGCTCGATGAGCCTCCTCCAGCGGCCCACCCGCGGTTGGGGCGGGGGTGGGGCGAAGGTCGGACGAGGCGCCGATCCGGTTCGTGGGGCCAGGAGAGTCAGGGTGGCAGGACTTGCACCTGCAGCCACTCGGTCCCGAACCGAGCAATCTTCTATTGAAATACACCCTGGGAGTGATCGGTGGGACTCGCACCCACTAGGACGAGGGTCACGGCCTCGCGCCTCGACGACTTCGGCCTCGATCACGGTCCACCCGGGAGGGATCGCACCTCCGTCGCTCGGTTATCGGCCGAGTGCTCTGCTGTTGAGCTACGGGTGGGCAGGCGCGGCGGCGCGCCGAGCCCGTGTGGTAAGGATGGCCGGACTTGCACCGGCGACCTCGTGGTCCCGGACCACGCGTTCTGCTGCTTGAACTACATCCTTGAGAAGTGGCCGCGCGGCCGTGGGCGCCGCGCGCTGGTAAGGGTGGCCGGAATCGCACCGACGGCCTCACGGTCCCCGACCGTGCGTTCTAACTACTGAACTACACCCTTGTGACGGAGCAGGTGGCCGGATTCGAACCGGCGGCCGACTGGTGGGTATCCAATAACCATCCTGCGGCCGGCCCGCTCGCGCGGACGAGGGTCTTGCTGGACGGAGTCGCTCTACCGCTGAGCTACACCTGCTGATCTCCTGCGTGCAGACGGCCGGATTCGAACCGGCATCTCGAGGTCCCTAACCTGTAACCCTCACGCGCCGGCCCGGTGACGGGCGAGAATTGGCGAGGGTATTCGTGTCCTGCCGTTAGACGACGTCTGCGTGTCGCCAGCTCGTGGCCGGCGCGGTCGGGGTGAACGGTCACCCCGCGTTCGTGGCAGCGGAGGGAGTCGAACCCTCGCCGTCGCGGTTATGAGCCGCGCGGCCTCACCGGAGGTCGCTGCATGTCCATCGCACACCGCCGAGGGATCGAACCTCGCGCTTGGGGGTTGGAAGCCCAGCCCGGCCCAGCCGGAGCAGTGTAGGTCGCGCTCCGTCGCCGGATGCGCGCGGGTACCACCGGAAGGACTCGAACCTTCGCCAGCGACGTTCGTAGCGTCGTGTCCCATCCTCGGAACGGTGGCAGGTCGCACGCCGGCCTCCTGACGGCCGGTGCACGCGTGGGCGAAGCGCCGCCGAGTGGCGACGCGCGTGACGTCGGAGCGTCCGCACCGACGGGGTCAGGCCCGTCGGCCGTTGACACGCGCCGGCCACCTTCGGGGAGGTGCGCCCGGCGCTCGCTAGCTCGGTCGCCCGAGTGTCGCTACCTTAGGCCCGTTAGAGTACGAGAACCAACGTCGTTCGGCCCAGGCCGGCCGGGTGGCCGGCGTCGCGCGCCTGGGGGGAATCGAACCCGCCATTGCCGGTTTGAGGGACCGGAGGACTGGCCGTTGTCCGACAGGCGCATCGAGGGTCCGGCGGGACTCGAACCCGCACCTCGCCGGTTAACAGCCGGCCGCTCAGCCAGTTGAGCTTCAGACCCAGATCGTCGACGGGGCTGGGACACCGTCGACGTGCGTGTTGAGGCGGCCCGCGCGGGCCCGATCGTCGCCGATCAGGCGCGCGCGAAGTCGCCGATGACCGCGGGGGTCGCGGCGTCGAACCCGACGACGTCCAGCATGCCGGCGTCGTTGGGATCGGCGATCGAGAACCCAGTCGAGGTCATCCCCACCACCACCACCTTCGCCGCGATGCCGCGCGCGTTGCGGTACGCGCGGATCGCCTGGGCCGGGTGCACGCTCCCGGCCCACGTCTCGTTGTCGGTGTAGATCACGAACGTGTCGACCTCGACCCGGTTGCGCTCGGCCCAGATCATGGGCAGCGCGCAGTCGGTGCCGCCGAACGGCAGCTTGTCCACCTGGCGGCAGACGTCGTCGAGGCGCTGGCGCGGCGAGATCGCCAGCTCCTTCAGGCCACTGTCACCACCACCCCACTTGCCGCCGTAGCCGCCGGGGGCGGCGGTGAAGGCGACGAACTGGTGGTGGCGCTCGGTCGCCGCGGTGACCAGGGCCATCGCGGCCGAGCCGACCCGCGGGGTCAGGCCCGGCACGCCGGCGATCGCGCCGCCGGCCATCGAGCCCGACACGTCGAGCGCCAGGAGCGTGCGCTTGCCCGACGGCACCACCGCGGCGAACGCGTGGTAGAAGGCGGCGTCGAGGGCGTCGACCACCGCCGCCACCGGCGCCCAGGTACCGGCGCCGCGGGCGCCGTGCCCCGACCGGTAGGTCGTGAGCGCGGCCAGCACGGCGATCGGGTGGACCTTGGCCTTGCGCAGCCGGTCGCGATCGCCGAGGCGATCGATCACGGTCCGCGCGGCCGCGCTGCCGGACTTGAGCAGCCCGACCCGGGTCATGGTCGCGAGGTTGCGGATCATGGCCGTCATCGGCATGTCGGCCAGGAGCGCCTCCCAGATCTCGGCGAAGGTCAACCAGGTGGTCGGCACCGCCTCGCGCGGGAGGCGGTGGGTCCGCACCAGCGCCGCGGCGGTCGCCACGTCGGTGGCGCGCTTGAGCTCCTCGGTCGCCGCCACCAGCGCCAGCGCCTCGTCGGCGCGAGCGGCGTCGGTCAGCGCGCCCGAGGTGACCCAGGCGAACAGCCGGTCGTGGGACGGCGAGGCTGCGCGCGGGTGGGCCAGCCGCAACAGGTCGCGGGTCGACCAGCCGTCGCGGTTGCCGTACTTCACGAGCTGGTAGGCCAGGTCGCGGGCCGGGCGATCGTTGAACCAGGCCGCGACCGCCTTGCGCATGCCGCGACCCCAGCCGCCGAAGCCCTGGGCGTAGGCCGCGAAGTGCAGGAGGTGCGTGCCGGTCCGGCACACGGCCGGCAGCGCGGCGTAGGCGGCCTTGCGGGTCGCCTCGTCGCCGAGCTTGGCGCACATCGCCAGCACGAAGATCGCGGGGTCGGCCTTGGGCGCCCGGCCGGCGGTCGCGATCGCGACCACCTGCTGGACCACGCGGGGACCGTCCGCGGTCAGGCAGCGGCGGACCGCCGCCGCGTTGTCGATCGTCAGCGCCTTCTCGGTGATGTAGAAGGTGCCGCCCTCGCTGCCGAGGACCAGGAACCGGTCGAGCCGGGCCCAGTCGTCGAGCGCCCAGACGTACCCGCCGGCGGCGTTGGCCACCTGGGCGGTGCCGAGGATGGGCTGATCCTGCGGCGTGGCCTTGGTCGAGACGTGCTTGGTGAACTTGAACATGGCGATTCTCCGGCCCGCGGCGCGGGCGCTGTGACGGCGGGCGCGGGAGTCGCGCCGACGGGGAGCCAGTCGGAAGGATCGAACTTCGAGCGTCCGCTTACGGGGCGGCGCCTCGCCCCAGCGAGGAGCGACTGGCAGGACGCGGACAAGGCGCGGCCGAGGGGGCGTCGGAGTGATAACCCTCGGCCTTCGGCCCGCTGGAGCGGCTCGCGGGACTTGCACCCGCACGACCAGGTTGGAGGCCTGGGCTGCTGCTGTTACACTAGAGCCGCGTTGGGCCCCGGCGTGGGCCCTTGGAGCAGGTGGCGGGAATCGAACCCGCGATCCCGGCATGGCGTACCGGTGTGTCACCACAACACTTCACCTGCGGTGGTGGCGCTAGGGTCGCTAGGCCACCGGCGAGTCGTCGACGCGTTCGGCGCACGTCGCGCGTCGACGCTCGTGTTCGTGGGTCGGGTGGGAATCGAACCCACGTCGAGGCGGTTTAAGAGACCGCTGCAAAGCCAGCGTTTGCTACCAACCCGTCGGTCTCACCCTCTGGAATCGAACCAGAACCTCCTGGGCTTCAGCCAGGCGCGCAGACCACCTACGCGAGAGTGAGAGAGTTGACGCGCCGCGGGGGCGGCGCGCGGCACCCGAGGGGGTGCCTGCTCTGGGCGCCCCTTGGCAGGACGCCCACGTCGTTCATCTCTTCGATTGTCAGGGAGCAGGCCGCGTCGTCGACGGAGCGCGGACACACCAGGGGCGTGGCCGCGGTCGCGCGACGGCGCGAGCGGTACCGGACCCAGGGGTCGAACCTGGAGTCTCGCGGGTCAGAGCCGCGCGTCTTGCCGATTAGACGAGTCCGGTGCGTGTCGATGGCAATGTGAGGACAAGCACGGCAGTCGGGACTGCCGTGGATAGACGTGGGGCGTCCAGGAATCGAACCTGGCGGGCGATGAACGCGGCGGTTTTACGGACCACCTCGCCTGCCATAGCGAGCTACCGCCCCGGCGTGACGTGGAGGAAACGCAGAAGGAGACGTAGAGGGAAACGCAGGAGGAAACGCAGAAAGGGCCACCTGGGTGCTGCCCGGGTGGCCCTCGTGGTGCTCGTGGTGAGACGAGCTACGTGAGGACTCCGGGCCTGGTACCGTTCCGATCGAGCTTGGGCTGGCGGGCGAAGGACCCTTCGCCGTCGGCCTTGGCCTCGACGGTGCACGGCGCCATCACGCGGGCGCTGCTGGCGCCGTGGGCGTGATAGCCACACCAGCCGAAGGCTGGCGCGTGCGTTTGAAGGGCATGGATCGACATGGCGAGGAGCTGGTGTTGGTGTTTACGTGCGCGTTCGGTGCAGTGATGAAGCAGTGAGGAATCGGTTGCGGGCTCTGACGTCCGAGGAACGCTTCCGTTCCAAAAAACTTTCGACCCCGATCCCGTTTTCGTTCGGCCGCGGTCACCCGTGGGCTCGCGCGACAAGTGACTACCTTCCTAATGGTCGGGCGCGAGAAAGTCAAACACCATTTTTGAGAAACTTCGATGTTGGCTTGTCGCTTGGCGTTTTCTCTGGAGAGGTTTGTCACCAAACCTCTCCCCGTCGGGGCCAGGTCCCCGACGGGTCCCCTCTCCGAGCTCTTGGAGAGGTTTGTCACCAAACCTCTCCTCGCCGGGGCCAGGTCCCCGGCGAGCCTCCTCTCCGAGACGCGTCCCTCCGGTCCGCCGCGCCCCTCCGGGGCGCGGTGCTGCAGCGTGAGCGTTGGGAGACCTCGAGGCCTCTCCTCGCCGGGGCCAGGTCCCCGACGGGTCCCCTCTCCGAGACGCGTCCCTGTGCTTTCTGGAGAGGTTTGTCACCAAACCTCTCCCCGTCGGGGCCAGGTCCCCGACGGGTCCCCTCTCCGAGACGCGTCCCTCCGGTCCGCCGCGCCCCTCCGGGGCGCGGTGCTGCAGCGTGAGCGTTGGGAGACCTCGAGGCCTCTCCTCGCCGGGGCCAGGTCCCCGGCGAGGGCGTCTCGGAGAGGCTCCTCCGGTCGGCTGGAGGTGCAGCGGGGGTGGGTGGCGACCTCGGACGGACGGCATCTTGGAGACGTTTGGCACCGAGCTGCGACCGGCCGGTCCGCTGGAGGTTCAGCGTGCCCACGCGGCGCAACCCGGCAACTTCCCTCGCGCCGTCGCTGGCGCCGGCCGCGGGCGTCGGCTACATCCGCTGCCGTGGCTGCCCGTCACCTGATCGGGATCGATCTCGGCACGACCAACACCGCGGTCGCGTACGTCGACACCGCCGCCGCCGACCCCCGGGTCCGGGTGTTCGAGGTGCCGCAGCTCGTGGCCCCGGGTGAGGTCGGGCCCCGCCGCCAGCTCCCGTCCTTCGTGTACCTGCCGGGCGAGCACGACCTGGCGCCGGCGGCCACCGTCTTGCCGTGGCGGCCCCAGGAGGCCGGTGGTCGCGAGGTGGTCGGCGAGCTGGCCCGCAGCCAGGGCGCCCGCAACCCGCAGCGGATGATCGCCTCGGCCAAGTCCTGGCTGTGCCACGCCGGCGTCGATCGCCACGCCGCCATCCTGCCGTGGGGTAGCGACGACGGGCCGCGACTGTCGCCGGTGGCGGCCCAGGCCCAGGTCCTGGCCCACGTCCGGGCGGCCTGGGATCACGCCTTCCCCGACGCCCGGTTCGCCGCCCAGGACATCGTCGTGACCTGCCCGGCGTCGTTCGACGAGGCGGCCCGGGAGCTCACCGCCCTGGCCGCCGCCAAGGCCGGCCTCGCCCAGGTCGTGCTCCTCGAGGAGCCCCAGGCCGCGTTCTACGCCTGGATCGACCGCAACCGCGGCGCCGCCCGCACCCTGGCGCCGGGCGAGCGGGTCCTGGTGTTCGATGTCGGCGGCGGCACCACCGACTTCACGCTGATCACCGTCGACGCCGACGGTGGCTTTGCCCGGGTCGCGGTCGGCGATCACCTGCTCCTGGGCGGCGACAACGTCGACCTGACCCTGGCCAAGCTGGTCGAGCAGCGCCTGACCGCCGGCGGTGGCAAGCGTCTCGACGCGCTGCAGTGGCATGGCCTGGTCCATGCCTGTCGGCTGGCCAAGGAGACCCTCCTGGGTGACGCGCCTCCCGACGAGATGCCGATCACGGTCGCGGCGCGCGGCGCCAAGCTCATCGCCGGCACGCTGCGCGATCGGGTCACCCGCGCCGAGCTCGAGGCGGTGCTGTTCGACGGCTTCTTCCCCGTGGTCGCCGCCGGGGCGAACCCGACGCGCGGCCGGGGCGGGCTCCAGGAGCTCGGGCTGCCCTACGCCAGCGACCCGGCGATCACTCGTCATCTGGCCGCGTTTCTGGCCCGCCACGGCGGCAGTCCGATCGATGGCGTGCTGTTCAACGGCGGGGCCATGACCCCGCCCAGCCTGCGCGCCCGGGTGCTCGATCAGCTCGCGGCCTGGCAGCCCGGCCACGCTCGACCGCGCGAGCTGGTGGCCCACGCGCCCGAGCTGGCGGTCGCGGTCGGCGCGGCTCACTACGGCCTGGTCCGGCGCGGCCTGGCCGCGCGCATCCGCGGCGGCACGCCCCGGGCCTTCTACCTGGGCGTCGACGGCGGCGCCGCGCCGATGGCGGTGTGCTTGGCCGGCAAGGGCCTCGAGGAGGGCAAGACCGTCGAGCTGGCCCGGGACTTCACGCTCCTCACCAACCGTCCGGTGCGGTTCCGGCTGTACTCGTCGAGCTCGCGCGAGGACGCGCCTGGGACTCTCACCCCGATCGGCGACGGCCGGCCCGACACCGTCGACGACGGCAGCGATCTGCTCGAGCTGCCGCCGATCGTCACCGTGTTGCGCGCCCCCGGGCGCAGCTCGGCCGTGGTCCACCTGGCGGTTCAGGTCACGGAGCTGGGCGCGGTCGAGATCTGGTGCGTCGAGCCGGGCGGCGCGGCCGCGGCCGGGCGCTGGCGGCTGTCGTTCGACATGCGAGCCGGCGGCGCCGCGCCGCGCGACGACGACGACGGCGGGCCGGCCCCACCGCACCCTCGCCTCGACGACGGCAAGGCCCGGGTCGTCGCCGCGTTTCGCGGTGACCCGGCGCTCCTGGCACCGCTGGCCCGCGAGCTCGAGGAGCTCTTCGAGGCGCGGCGCGACGAGTGGCCGGCCACCACCGCCCGCGGGTTGTTCGACGCAGCGATCGAGGTCGTCGACTCGCGCAAGCGGTCGGCTGACCACGAGCAGCGCTGGCTCGGGCTGGCCGGCCTGTGCCTGCGCCCCGGCACCGGCGCGCCCCTCGACGCCTGGCGCGTCCGCCAGCTCTGGGGCGTCTTCAACGAGGGCCTGAGCTTCGGCAAGGCCGAGGCCTCGCGCCTGGCCTGGTGGATCGTGTGGCGGCGGATCGCCGGCGGCCTGTCGGCGGGGCAGCAAGAGCAGATCTACGATCGGCTCGGTGGGCTGCTCCTGCCGGGGGCCAAGCAGCAGAAGAAGCTGGCCGAGGTGAAGGCGTCGCGCCAGGAGCTCGGCGAGATGTGGCGCGCGGTGGCCAGCCTCGAGCGGCTGGCGATCGCCCACAAGCTCAAGCTGGGCGATGAGCTGATGCGCCGCATGGACACCCGCAAGGCCCGCGAGGACGCGGTGCTCATCTGGTCGCTCGGGCGCATCGGCGCCCGGGTGCCGCTCTACGGCCCGCACAACGCGGTCGTGCCGGCGTCGAAGGTCGCGGCCTGGCTCGGCGTGCTCTTGACCTGGGACTGGCCCGAGCCCGACAAGGCCGCCTTCGCCTTGGCCCAGCTCGCGCGCCGGACCGGCGATCGCGCCCGCGATCTCGACGACGCGCTGCGCGAGCGGGTGGCCGACGTCGTCCGCGGCCTGCCCGGCGGCGAGCGGGCCGCGCTCCTGGTCGAGCAGGTCATCGCCCTCGAGGCCCGCGAGGAGCGGGTCGCGCTCGGCGACACCCTGCCGTCGGGCCTGCGCCTGCGCGACCGCGACGACGGCGGTGACCTCGACCGCGACGGCGACGGCGCGCCGACCTGACGCCGGCCGGCGGCGCGCTCACGGCGTGACGGTGACGATCAGCAGATCGTCGTCGAGGGGCGCGGCGCCGACGTGGGCGCGGACCGCGGCCAGCGCGGCCGCGCCGAGCTCGCCGCGTCCGCTGGTGGCCAGCTCGCGCAGGGTCCGCTGCAGCCGCCGCTCGCCCCAGGCTGCGCCGCTGGCGTCGCGGGCTCCGGCCACGCCATCGCTCGGCACGACCACCAGGTCGCTGGGCAAGAGCGGGTAGCTGGTCTCCGCGGCCCGCCAGTCGGGATCTCCCAGCGGCGCACCGCGTCCGACCAGGGCCACCAGCTCGGTGGCGCCGTCGCCGGCGCGCACCAGGTAGCCGCCGCGATGCCCGGAGACCGCGAAGACCACCCGCCGGCCGGCGCCGTCGGGTTCGACCACCGCCAGCGCCGCGGTGACGCGGTGGCGGCCGCCGTCGATGCCGCGCACCACGTGGTGGAGCCGCGTGAGCAGCTCGGTGGCGGTCGCGCTCGGGCCCGCCAGCCCGACCGCCGCCGCGCACGCGCCGACCACCGCCGCCGACACCAGGGCGGCCGAGGTGCCCCGGCCCGCGACGTCGCCGACCAGGACGACCGGGCGACCGTCGGGCAGGGCGCCGGTGAACCAGAGATCGCCGGCGACCCGGGTCGCTGGCTGGTAGCTGATCGCGATCTCGACCCCACCGATCGCCAGGCGGCCGCTGGAGGCCCGGGCCTGGCGCACGGCGTCGGCTAGCTCGACCTCGCGGGTGAGCGCGGCCTGGGCGTCGATGGCCTGGTGCAGCTCGACCACGCTGTAGGCCCGCGCCACCGCCGGGCCGAAGGGCTCGAGGAGGGCGCGCGCGCCGTCGCGCAGGGTCCGGCCCTCGGCGACGTCGCCGACCACCAGCCCGACGAGCTGATCGCGCTCACACAGCGGCACCACCACGTCGCAGCCTTGGTCGGCCAGCCAGGCCAGGATCGCGCCGCGCTCCCGGCCCAGGCGCTCGCTGGCGAGATCGGCGAGGGCGAAGGGCCGGGCCATCCGCACCAGGAAGTCGCGCACCACGGGCGGCGGCGTGTCGGTGGTGGCGCGCACCACGCGCGGGTGGTCGAGGACCGCGGTCGCCGACAGGAAGCCGAGCGCGGCCGCGGTGATCTGACGCTCGTCCTCGGCCAGGTCGAGCTCGGCGTGGAGGCGATCGAGCGCGCGCGCCTGATCGGTGCGCGGCCCTGGGGCCTCGGCCAGCTCGACGGTGCGACCGAGCGCGATCGTCGCGGCCGCGATCGCGCCGCCGGCCAGCGCCAGGATGAGCGGGCGATCGGTGGTCGCGACCAGCGCGACGAGCGCGAGGTACGCGGCGGCCAGGATCGCCGCCTCGAGGAGGGCGCCGCGGTCGAGGCCACGACGCCGCAGGACGTCGCCGCGGCTCATCGCGTACAGCGACAGCCCGGCGGCGGCCAGGCTCGGCACCCAGGAGAACGGATAGACCCCGAACCAGCCGTAGGTCAGGAAGACGTCGCTCACCGCGAGCACCGCGAGGACGCCCACCGCGCCGACCGCGCGCCGCGAGCCGGCGCCGACCAGCCGCGCCACCGGATCGCCGCGCCCGGCCCACAGGCCGTAGCCCACGCACACCGGGATCGCGGCGACGAACAGCCCGTAGAGCACGCCGGCCCGCGGGTAGGGCAGGCCCCACGGCGTCGGCGCCAGGTCGGCGACGACCCAATCGGTCGCGCCGCACATCGCCATCAGGCCGCCGTTGACCACGAACGAGCCGATCAGCACGCGGCGATGCTCGTCGATCCGCCCGGCCACGCCGAGCAGCACCAGGAGCAGCCCCGAGCCGACCGCGGCCAGCGGCATGAAGCCGGCCCGCGCCAGGGCCACGCTGGGCGCGCCATCGACGACGCTGGCGTTGAGCGCGGTCGTCAGCGCCCACGGCAGCGCGCACGCCCCGATCACGATGAAGCCGAGGCGGACCGCGGCGTCACCGCGCGACAGCGCCGGCACGATCGCCAGGACCGCCAGGGCCAAGGCGAGCACCGCGAACGGGACCGCGACGAGCTGGAAGCCGAGTTCGACCACCCACGGGGGAGCCTACTCCGCGCCTGCGCCCAGCGAAACGCCGACCCGCCGACCCCGGCGGCGACGGCGCCATGGTACCTTGGGATGTCCGTGTCCCGTCGCGCCGCTCGCATCCGCGCCGCTCTGGCGGCCACCGTCAGGCCGGTCGGCGCCGATCTGTTCGTGTGCCAGACCCGCGACGTGTCCAACGTCGGCTGCTTCCTCGACACCGCGTTGCCGCTCGAGCCTGGCACCCAGGTCCAGATCACGATCTTCGATCGGACGCGGGGCGCGCCGGTCGAGATCGACGGCGAGGTCACCCGGGCCCTGACCGGCCCCCACCCCGGCCTGGGCGTCCGCCTGTACGACCCGCCCGACGAGTGGAAAGTCATGGTCGCGGTCCTGGCCCACGCCGCGCCGGCCAACGACAAGCCGGCCCGCCGGCTCCGCGTGCTGGTGGTCGGCGACGAGCGGCGCCAGCGCGGCGCCCTGGCGCTCTACGTCACCAGCGGCTGGGACGTCCAGTTCGCCACCGATCTCGACGGCACCGTCGAGGCCCTGCGCAGCGTCCATCTCGACGCCGTCATCGCCGAGCACGACGTCGCCGACGGCCGGTGGCAACCGGTCCTGACCGAGGCCCGGCGGATGCAGCCGGGGTCGCGCCGCATCGTGCGCGGCGCCCTGGCCGGCCCCGCGCCCGCCACCCCCCTGGTCCACCGCTTCGTCGATCGCGACGCCGGGCTCGACGCCCTGCTCGACGCCCTGACCGCCGATCTCGGCGTCGGCGGGTGACCGCGGCGAGGGCGCCCGACCACGGCGCAACCAGCGACCGTCGGCCCGCGCGCCGCCGGGGTGCGAGGCTGGGCGCCGCGGTGCTACGGTGTCGGCGTTGACGACCCCGGCGCCTCGCCACTTCTGTCCGCGCTGTCGCGCCAGCTACCCGGCGCCGCAGGCGTTCTGCTCGGAGTGTGGCGCCGACATGCTGCGGGCCTCGGCCCTCGATCTGGCCGCCGCGCGCGACGCCGCCCTCGGCGAGACTGGCCGGCCGACCGTCGGCCCCCTGGTGCGCGCCGATCGGCGGATGACGGCGTCCAACCAGGCCTGGCTGGGCACCACCGTCGACGGTCGCTACCGCGTGCTCGAGGTCATCGGCCGCGGCGGGATGGGCGTGGTCTACAAGGTCGAGCACGTCCGCATGGGCAAGATCGCGGCGATGAAGGTGCTGCACCGCGACCTGGTCGACGACGCCGAGGCGTCGCAGCGGTTCGAGCGCGAGGCCGCGGCGGTGTCGCGCCTGCACCACCCCAACGCGGTCCAGGTCTTCGACTTCGGCGCGGTCGGCGACGCCCTGTACCTGATCATGGAGTACGTGCGCGGCCAGGATCTCGGCGCGATCGTCGAGCGCGATGGCCCGCTGCCGTTCGCCCGCGCGGCGCCGCTCCTGGTGCAGATCCTGGGCGCGCTCACCGAAGCCCATGAGCTCGGCATCGTCCACCGCGATCTCAAGCCCGACAACGTCCTGGTGACCCGGACCACCGGCGGGCGCGACTTCGCCAAGGTCCTCGACTTCGGCCTGGCCAAGATGGCCCGCGGCCACGATCCCGGCGACAGCGATCAGGGGCAGATCGTCGGCACGCCGTACTTCATGGCGCCCGAGCAGATCCGCGGTGACGCCGTCGACGCTCGCGCGGATCTCTACGCCATGGGCGCGCTCATGTACCGGGTCCTGACCGGACGCTACGTCTTCACCGCCGCCACCGCGGTCGGGGTCTTGACCAAGCACCTGACCGCCGAGGCCGAGCCGCCGTCGCGGATCCAGCCCGGCCTGGCGCCGGAGATCGACGCCCTGGTCGCGCGCGCCCTGGCCAAGGACCCGGCCCAGCGCTGGTCGAGCGCCGCGGCCCTGGCCGAGGCCATCGAGGAGGTCTACGGGCAGCTCGTCGGCGACCGCTCGACCCTGGCGGCGCAGCGGGCGCAGCCCGGGGCCAGCGGGCCACGCAACCGCGCGGTCACCGAGGACGACGAGCCGCTGTCCGAGCTGCGGCTTCGGCGCGCCGACCTCGACGGCTACGAGCGCTCGCTGCGCCGGAGCCGGTGGCTGGTGCTGGGCGCTGCGGCGCTGGTCGCGGTCGGGCTGGCGGGCGCGGCGCTGTGGTGGACGATGCTGCGCACGCCGCCGCCGGTGACGCACGAGCGCGAGGCCAACGACGCCTCCGGGCAGGCCAACCGGGTCGCCGGCGGGACCACCGTCACCGGCTACTTCGGTCGTCGGCGGTCGCCGACCGAGCCCGACGTCGATCACTTCCGCTGGGATCGCCGCGGCCCCGGCGTGATCACCATCCGGCTGCGGGCGGTGCCCAACGTCGACGCCGTGCTGGTCGTGCGCGACGAAGCCGGCGTGGTGGTCAGCGTCGACGAACTGGGCCCGGGCGGCGACGAGCGGATCTTCGCGCGCCGCCTGAGCGGGCCGATCGCGATCGAGGTCGGCCAGCTCATGACCGGGGTGCTGCCAGTCGAGAACGTCTCGGATCGCTACCGCCTGGAGCTGGTCGAGGAGCCCGCCGAGGACGGCTGGGAGCGCGAGCCCAACGGCGACCCGTCCGACGCGCTGCCGCTGGCCCCGGGCACGACCTTGCGCGGCCGGCTCGAGGCCCGCACGGACGTCGATAGCCTGCGCTGGACCGGCCCGACGGGCATGGCCACCGTCGAGGTGGCTGCGCCGGCCGCGCTGCCGCTGCACTGGCGAGGCCCCGACGGCGTCGATCGTCCGCCCGGCCGCGCCACGCTCCGGCTGTCGACGGGTGACGTCATCACCCTGCGGCGCCGCGATCGCGACGCGCGCAAGGGCGAGAGCGACGTCGGCGAGCTGACCTGGACCACGACGGTGGTCCCCGGCGGCTGATCACCGCGCCGGCAGGACCAGCGGCTGCCATCGCAGCTCGCGGCCGTCGGCGACGATCGCGGTGGCGCTGGCGGGCAGGTGGACGCCGTCGGCCCGGTAGCGCACCACCGGATCGAGGGTGCCAGCGGCGATGCTGTCGACGCTCGGGCCGCGGTCGAGGTCGGCCACCACCGGCGCGCCGTCGAGCGGCGCGTGGATCACCAGCGCCACCGGCGCGACCGCCGGGGTCAGGGCCGGATCGCCGGCGTGGACGCCGCCGGCCATCCGATCGCCGGCCCCGCCCTGGGGCGCCCGCGGGCTCACCAGGATCACCGGGCGCTCGGCGGCGCGCGCGGTGGCCGCCGCGATCACCGCGGTCGCGTCGGCCAGCTCGTGGGCGCAGCCCTCGTCGCCGGCGGCCAGCCGGGCTCGGTGGCCGGCGCCCGGGAGGGTCGCGATCACCGCCGGACCGGCGTCGAGCACCCGCACGGCCGCGCCGTCGACGATCGCGGCGCCCCCCGCCGCCAGCCCGGCGACCGCCGCGCGGTGAGCCGGAAAGGCCTCGGCTTCGCCCGGCACCGCGACCGTGAGCCAGCGCGGATCGACCACCGCGCCCAGGGCCGCGGTCAGCTCGGCCTCGGAGGTGCCCATGCCGCCGACGGTCACGACCACCTCGATCTGGGCCGCCGCCAGGGCCGCGCGCAGCCGCGGCTCGGCGACCCCGCGGGCCTCGGCGACCGCCGCCAAGCGTAGCTCGCCGCCCGCGCTGGTCAGGCCGAGGGGCGTCGGGGTCCAGCGCCGGTCGCCGACCGTCACCTCCGCCGACGCCGGCGCCGGCAGCGCCGCGCAGCGCCACGGCGCGCGGATCGCCTCAGCCTCGGTCAGGGCACCGACCAGGGCCGCGGCAGCGGTCGCCCCGGCGTGGTCGCTGGTCGGCGCGCCGCGTCCACAGGCCACCATCAACCCGGCCAGGGCGACCGCTGGCGCCCCGCACCTCGACGCACCGCGCGAGGTCACGGCGCGGCGTCACTGACCTGGCCGCCCGAGCGCTGCCACACCGCGGTCACCCGCGGCGAGAACCGGTAGGCCGACATCGTGGTCTTGGGGCGCCGCTCGAGGACCCGGGTGAAGGCCGCGCGCGCCGAGTCGTCGTCGTCGAGCGCGACGTAGGCCGCGCCCAGGAGCTGACCCAGCTCGGCGGCGCGCGCGCCGTCGATGAAGTCGAGCTCGACCGCGATCAGCTCGCGCTTGACCTCGGCGTAGGCCCCGGCGCGCCAGGCGGCGCGGGCGCGCGGCAGGACCCGGGTCGCCAGCTCGGTCATCTCCTCGCGCTTGTGGGTGCGGGCCTTGGACTCAGCGTCGATCGGCGGCATCGCCGAGGCCCGGACCTTGACGTGGTTGATCGGCACGACGATCGACTCGCCGGCGGCCAGGGCGTCGCGGTCGAGGAAGTTGTAGCCGCGCAGGAGCTTGGCGTTGTCGCTCGCGCCGAAATACGCCGCAGCGATGTCGGCCAGGGACTCCGGCCCGGCCGCGGTGTGGACGACGTGGAACGGGATCGTGAGCGGCGCCCCGGCCGCCAGGCTGTCGTCGACCGCCAGGCCGTTGAAGGTCGCCAGGTAGCGGGCGCGGCGGCGGTCGCCCAGGTACGTCTGGGCCAGCCCGTCGAGGGTGTCGCCGACCGCCGCGGTCACGGTGCGCGACACCGGGATGCGGATCTTCTCGCCCGGCTTGAGGGGCCGCGGGTGATCGAGCTTGTTGGCGACCAGGATGAAGACCGCGTGGTTGCGATCGCCGTAGTACTCGGCGGCCAAGAGCGCGAAGGTGTCGCCGGGCCGGACCTTGTACGTGACGTAGTCGCGGTCGGCCTGGGCCGCGCCGGCTAGCACCGCCACCAGGAACAGAGCGCGTAGGGCGGTCATCGGCAGGGTCATAGGCCCTCCTTGGGCACGGCCTTGCCGGGCAAGAGCTGGCCGTCGCGCTCGAAGTCGATCACCACCTCGACCGGCGCGGTCGCCGCCCCAGGGCCGACCTCGATCGCGCGCTCGAGGGGTGCGTACCAAGGATGGGTCGCGAGGACGACGTGGCGACCGACCTCGAGTTCGATCGGCGCGGCCAGCGGCGTCACGCCGATCGCGATCCCATCGACCGCGACCTCGGCCCACGGGAACGCCACCACCCGCAGGTGGCCGCGCTCGATCACCGGTGCCGGCGGCGCCGGCGCGGCCGCGCCCAGCGGCGCGACGTGGATGAGGCCGAGCATCAAGAGCAAGACGCCGGTGATCACGCCCTGCACGGTCAGCCCGCGACGAACGGTCAGGCGCGCCGCCAGGTTGGGCTGGCCGGCGGCGCTGCCCCCCGGGACCCCGACCAGCGGGCTCACGTACTCGTCGGCCTCGAGCTGGGTGATGATGCCCTGGGCCTTCAGGAACATGACCAGGCGGGCGTGGTAGTTGATCTCGACGTAGCGCGCCAGGAACCGCTCGAGCGCCATCACCACCTGCTGCGCCGACTGCCAGCGATCGCGCGGCTGCTTCTCGAGGCACTTGTCGACGATCCGCTCGAGCTCGCGCGGGATCTCGGGGTTGAGCTTGCGCACCCGCGGGTGCCGCTCGAGGCGGATCTTGTGCATCACCGAGCGCTGCTCGTCCTCGATGAAGGGCTTCGACCCGGTGAGCATCTGGTACAGGACGATGCCCAGCGAGAACAGGTCCGAGCGGGCGTCGAGCTTGTCGCCGAGGATCTGCTCGGGCGACATGTAGGCCGGCGTGCCGATGCCGATCCCGGCCTCGGTGAGATCGGTGAACGACTTGTCGCGCGCGATGCCGAAGTCCATGAGCTTCACGCCGCCCTGACGGGCCAGCATGATGTTGGCCGGCTTGATGTCGCGGTGGACGATGCCGCGGTAGTGGATGTAGTCGAGGGCGCGCGCCACCTGCAGCGCCAGGATCGCGGCGACGTCGAAGGGCAGCCGGCCCGAGCGATCGAGCAGATCGTACAGGTCGATCCCCGAGACGTACTCCATCACGATGAACAGCGACCCGTGCTCGCGATGGAAGTCGTAGACGCTGATGATGTTCTCGTGCTGGAGCGCGGCCAGGCTCTTGGCCTCGCGCTCGAACCGCGTCGCGATGTGCTCCTCGAGGGCGGCGCTCGACTTGAGCGCCTTGATCGCGACCGTCCGCCCCAGGGTGTCGTGGATCGCGCGATAGACCACCGCCATGCCGCCCGCGGCGACCTCCTCGACGATCCGGCAGTTGCCGATGCGCTCGATCATCGTCGGCGCAGTGTACACCGGTCGGCGGCGCGCCGGGGCCGACGGCGCTCAGCAGCCGAGGATCGTCGGATCCTGGGCCACCGCCAGGACCCAGGCCCGATCGATCTTGGCGTGCCACGTGCCGGTCACGCACTGCGGCGGCGTCAGGTCGGCGTCGGGAGGAGGCGAGGTCCCCGGGGCCGGGATGTTGTAGGAATTGACGCCGGCCACACACAGGCCGGTCCACGGGGTCTGGCCGACGAACACCGGCCCACCCGAGTCGCCCTGGCACACGATCGCGGTCAGATCGTCGCGGCCGTCGATCACCGGCACGCCGCGCTGGCTGAAGTGCCAGCCGACGACCTCGCTCACGGTGTGTTGCCCGAAGTGCAGGTGGTTGCCGCCGGGGTGGGCGAAGGAGCGTCCCCACCCCGCGGTGGTGAGGCCGCCGACCGGCGCCTGGCTGTCGCGCACCGCCGCCCGCGGACCGTCGAGCGGCGCGTCGAGACGCACCACCGCTAGATCGGGGGCCCACCACGACACCGGCCCGGCGTACTGGGCGAGCGAGTAGCCGGGGTAGAGGACGTAGCGGCCGGTGACCAGGAGCTGGCCCGGTCGCCCGACGTAGGCGATCGCTGCGCTGGTGCCGCAGTGCGCGGCGGTCAGGAGCGTGCGGGCGCCGATCAGGGTGCCGCTGCACACCTGCCCGGTCGACGCTTGGACCTGGTACACCCCTCCCAGGCTCGCGACCACCAGGGACGAGGTCGCGGGCGTGCCGAACTCGACCCCGTCGACCGCCATCCGCCAGCTCTTGGTGTGGGCCCCGACCGCGTTCGCCGTCACCGTCATGGTGAACGGGTAGGTGCCGCCCGGACCGACGTCGTAGAGCATCGTCTTCGTCGAGCCATCGTCGCCGCGCAAGGTGTAGCGACCGGCGCGCCAGGTGGTCGTGCCGGTGTTGGTCATCCGCACCACCGTCTCGGCCGATTCGCCCAGGACCAGCGTCCGGCGTAGGTCGGTCGTGCCGGTGGCGCCGTCGAAGCCGCCGCTGGCGCAGCTCACCGTGCGCGGCGACCAGAACAGATCGGTGCCAGCGCCGACCGCGCGGGCCCGCACGGCGTGGCTGCCGATCATCGTCGACGCGTAGGTCCAGGTGAAGCCGGCGTAGCCGCCGCCGAACCCCGCGGCGGCGACGTCAGGGCGGAACTGGTTGGCCAGCACCGTGGCCGCCAGCGCGCCGTCGACGAAGAGCTGCACCTGTTGTGAGCTGTTCGGTTGCTCCGGCGAGTAGACCCAGCCGGTGGCGCGGGTGCAGTTGGCGTCGTCGAGGAAGCCGAAGTAGTT
Source organism: Kofleriaceae bacterium (assembly GCA_018057825.1). Lineage (GTDB taxonomy): Bacteria > Myxococcota_A > Polyangia > Haliangiales > Haliangiaceae > UBA2376. The sequence continues at coordinate 49,983 of JAGPCY010000051.1, forward strand.
GATGGCCGGCGCGGCGCACGAGATCGTCTTCGGCGACCAGAACAGATCCGTGCCGGCGCCGACCGCGCGGGCGCGCACGCTGTGCGTGCCGTAGTACGGCGCCGGGTACGTCCAGGTGAAGCCGTAGTAGCCGGTGCCGAAGCCGGCGGCGGCGACGTCGGGGCGGAACTGGTTGGCGACCACCGTCGTCGCCAGGGCGCCGTCGACGTAGATCTGCACCTGCTGCGCGGTCGCGGTCTGCTCCGGCGAGTAGACCCAGCCAGTGGCGCGGGTGCAGTCGGCGTCGTCGAGGAAGCCGAAGTAGTTGATGGCCTGGGCCTCGGCGCGCGACGGCGCGACGAGACCGACGAACAGGAGCAAGACCCAGAACACAGGACGCAGGGTGAGACGCACGAAGACCTCCGGACCGGGGTAGGGGGCCGAGCCTACGTCATCGGTCCGCGACCCACCCGAAAGGCCAGGCCAGCCGTGCGTTGCGCCCCGGCCGGTCGCCCCGTACAGTCGGGGCACATGGACATCAAGAACTACCTGATCCCGACGGTCATCGAGCAGACCCACCGCGGCGAGCGCGGCTGGGACATCTTCTCGCGGCTGCTCAAGGAGCGGATCATCTTCTTGGGCTCGGCGATCAACGACGACGTCGCCAACGTCGTCATCGCCCAGCTCCTGTTCTTGGAGTCCGAGGACCCCGACAAGGACATCATGATCTACATCAACTCGCCGGGCGGTCACGTCACGGCGGGCATGGCGATCTACGACACCATGCAGTGGGTCCGGTGTGACGTCGCCACCGTCTGCATGGGCCAGGCCGCGTCGATGGGCGCGTTCCTCCTGGCCGCCGGCGCCAAGGGCAAGCGCTACGCCCTGCCGCACGCCCGGGTGATGATCCACCAGCCGCTGGCCGGCTTTCAGGGGCAGGTCACCGAGATCGAGATCCACGCCCGCGAGCTCCTGAAGACCCGCGAGACCTTGAACCGCCTGCTGGCCAAGAACACCGGCCAGCCGATCGAGAAGATCCAGGCCGACACGGAGCGCGACTACTTCATGAGCTCCGAGGCGGCCAAGGAGTACGGCTTGATCGACGAGGTCTTCGTCCGCAAGCCCGAGGGCAAGGACAGCAAGTAGGGCGGCATGCCGGTCGACAAGCGCGACTCCTCGCTCACCTGCTCGTTCTGCGGCAAGTCGCAGAAAGAGGTGAAGAAGCTCATCGCCGGGCCGACGGTGTACATCTGCGACGAGTGCATCGGCCTGTGCAACGACATCATCGCCGAGGAGATCGAGAAGGACGATCCCGGCTACGGCACCGGGGTCATCCCCAAGCCGGCCCAGATCAAGAAGGTCCTCGACGAGTACGTGATCGGCCAGGACCGGGCCAAGAAGATCCTGTCGGTCGCGGTCCATAACCACTACAAGCGCATCGACCAGAAGGGCGACAAGCACGACGACGACGTCGAGCTGCAGAAGTCGAACATCTTGCTCCTCGGCCCCACCGGGTCGGGCAAGACCCTCCTGGCCCAGACCCTGGCCCGCATCCTCAACGTCCCGTTTGCGATCGCCGACGCCACCAACCTCACCGAGGCCGGCTACGTCGGCGAGGACGTCGAGAACATCATCGTCTCGCTCCTGCACAACGCCGATCACGACATCGAGCGGGCGCAGCGGGGCATCGTCTACATCGACGAGATCGACAAGATCGCTCGCAAGAGCGACAACCCGTCGATCACGCGCGACGTCTCGGGCGAGGGCGTGCAACAGGCGCTGCTCAAGATCATCGAGGGCACGCTGGCCTCGGTGCCGCCCAAGGGCGGCCGCAAGCACCCGCAGCAGGAGTTCTTGCAGGTCGACACGACCAACATCCTCTTCATCTGCGGCGGCGCCTTCGTCGGGCTCGAGGACATCATCGAGAACCGCATCGGCCAGAAGATGATCGGGTTCGGCGCGGCGATGAAGGGCGGCCCGCCCAAGCTGTCGCAGTGGGAGCTCCTGCAGCAGGTGCAGCCCGAGGACCTGCTGAAGTACGGGATGATCCCGGAGTTCATCGGCCGCTTGCCGGTGATCGCGCCGCTGCACGAGCTGTCGGAGGAGGCCCTGGTGCAGATCTTGACCCAGCCCAAGAACGCGCTGGTCAAGCAGTACCAGAAGCTCTTCGAGATGGACGGCGTCAAGCTGAAGTTCGGCCGCGGTGCGCTGTCGAAGGTCGCGCAGATGGCCTCGACGCAGAAGAGCGGGGCGCGCGGCCTGCGGGCCATCCTCGAGAGCGCGCTCCTCGACATCATGTACGACATCCCGGGGCAGCCGGCCTCCGAGGTCATCGTCAACGAGGACGTGATCGAGAAGCACGCGACGCCGCTCATCACGTACGCGAAGGACGCGAGCTGAGTTGCTTGGAGGGTTTTTCGAAAAAACCCTCCCCCAGCATTCGCTGGGGCCCCCTCCCAAAACGATCCGACCTGGTCTCGGGCACCAGCGATCGGTGTGAGCCGCGGTGGTGGGGCGTGAGGGTCGACGTTCAGCCGCTGTCTGCTTCAGCGCGGGTGGTTGGTGTCCTCGGACAGACCCTCCCCCAGCATTCGCGAGAGCAGCGAACGGCTTGCATGCCGTCGCGAGGCGCGGACGTGTGAGGCAGATCCGGGCGCACGCCCGAAGCGCAGTGAGGAGTGTAGTCAACTACACGACGAGCGAGCATCGGACGTACGGCCGGAGGTGCCCACACGGCCGCGTCGCAGCAGGCATGCAAGCCGTTCGTTGCTCTAGGCCCCCCTCCCAAAACGTCCGGATCGCGGGATCGCCGCCGTCGGTGTGACCGGTGGTGGTGGGGCGTGAGGGTCGACGTTCAGCCGCTGTCTGCTTCAGCGCGGGTGGTTGGTGACCTCGGACAGACCCTCCCCCAGCATTCGCGAGAGCAGCGAACGGCTTGCATGCCGTCGCGAGGCGCGGACGTGTGAGGCAGATCCGGGCGCACGCCCGGAGCGCAGTGAGGAGTGTAGTCAACTACACGACGAGCGAGCATCGGACGTACGGCCGGAGGTGCCCACACGGCCGCGTCGCAGCAGGCATGCAAGCTGTTCGTTGCTCTAGGGCCCCCTCCCAAAACGATCCGACCTGGTCTCGGACACCGGCGATCGGTGTGACCGGTGGTGGTGGGGCGTGGGGGTCGGCGTTCAGCCGCTGTCTGCTTCAGCGCGGGTGGTTGGTGTCCTCCGACAAGACCCTCCCCCAGCATTCGCGAGAGCAGCGAACGGCTTGCATGCCGTCGCGAGACGACGTGCGTCAGCGCGGGTGGTTGGGTGGGGGCGCTGGGCGATCGCCACGATGGAAGGGGTTGGTGACGTTGCGACGACGGAAGGACGCGCGGCATCGTGTCGACATGCCGAAGATCGACCTCGCCACCGCGCCCCACGGTCAGGGGACGCGCTATCCCGAACCCCACGCTGGACCGTGTCGCGACCGCACCTGGGTCCGGCTGGGTGACGCGGTGGGCCTGACCCAGTTTGGCGCCAACCTGGTGACGCTGCCGCCGGGGGCCTGGTCGAGTCAGCGCCACTGGCACGCCAGCGAGGATGAGCTCGTCTTCGTCGTGGCCGGCGAGCTGGTACTCGTGACCGACGGCGGCGAGCAGGTGCTACGAGCGGGCGACGCGGCGGGCTTCCCGGCCGGGGGGCGCGACGGCCATCATCTCCAGAATCGCTCAGCGGCGGACGCGCAGTTCCTGGTCATCGGCACCCGCACCGAGGACGACTGGGGTGAGTACCCAGACATCGACATGGCCTTTCGCCGCGTCCCAGGTGGTGGCGCCGCCTTCCTTCACAAGGACGGCCGGCCCTACGGGACATGAGGCGCGCGGCATGAGATGGCAGGCGGGGGTCAGTCGATCTCTGATACAGTGAGGCGTGTTCCGCAATACGGTCTTTGCCCTCGCGGTTCTCGCCTCGACGCCTGTCTATGCACAGCCCGGGACCGCGCCGGGGCCCGAACCGACTCCGGTTCAGCCGCCGCCTCCTGCGGCCATGGTGGTGGCGCCGGCGCCAGCCCCTCCGCCGGCACCGGGCGGGCGGTCGCCATCGGTCGGGCTCGGGCTGGCGATCGCCGGGACCATCGTGCCGGTGGTCGGCTTCGGGATCGGCCTGGGCATCGACGACGACGACGTCTCGTCGCGAGTGGTGATCGTCTCGACGGTCAGTGGCCTGGTGTTGCCCTCGCTCGGCCTCATCTACGCCGGGCAGAAGCGCTCGCTCGGCCAGTACCCGCGGGTCGCCGCGCTGGGCGCGCTGGTCCTCGGCGCCCTCCTCGATGGGCTCGGGAACTCCAGCGAGGCTGGGACGTGGTACGGCATCACCGGCGCGCTCTACGGTCTCGGGTCGGCCATCGATATCGCGATGACGCCGGCTGCCGTTCGTCGCTACAACGCTCGGCGCGCTGGAGGCGGCGTCACGGTGATGCCGATGGTGGTCCACGGCGGCGGCGGCCTCGCCGTCGGCGGCGCGCTGTAGCGGCCGCCGCTGCGCTCGGGCTGGGTGGAGCGCGCCGCGCGTTCGGCGGTTCTCTCGAGGTCGGCGAGCGCCATCGTGTCCGGCCGGCCGGACATGGGGCGGCGGGGTGGCTGTCCGGGTTTGTCCGAACTTCGGACGAAACCGGACGCGGTGTCCGAAATCCGGCCACGGCCGAGTGAGGTAACGCGGGCTTGCGGCTGGCACGCCGCCTGCTTTACCTCGTGAGGTCGGACGGGTGGCCGTCGGACGGACGGGACGGTGGGACGGTGGGACGGAGGAGGAACGGAGGAGCGGAGGGGGGAGGAGCGGAGGGGGGGGGACAAGGGGAGGAGAGTTGGCGGGGCGCGGGTGTCGCGGTGGTCGTGGCGTGGGGCAGGTGGTCGAGTGAGTTTCTGGGCTCGGGGCGGTGCGCGGGCGCGTGGCCGAAGGCGCGCGTCGGTTCTCTGACAATTGAAGCGTGAAGGTGGCGGCCGGTCAGGCCGTTCGCCCGGCCAGGCCGAGCTCGGTCGCGTGGGGGCGCAGCGCCTCGATGACGAAGGCGAGGTGCTCGTCGAGGGGGACACCCAGGAGGGCGGCCCCGGCCGCCACCTCATCGCGATCGACCGTGGCGGCGAATCGCCGGTCCTTGAGGCGCTTCTTCACCGAGGCGACCTCAAGGCTGGCGATGCCGTCGGGGCGGACCAGGCAACACGCCATCACAAAGCCGGTCGGCTCATCGCAGGCGACCAGCGCGCGATCGAGGGGGCTGTCGTACGCGACGCCCCACCGCGTGTAGTGGGCCGACACGGCGTGAGCGAGGTCATCGCGGCCGCGGGTGCGTAGCCAGGCGACGATGCGGTGCGGGTGGTCGTCAGGCCACCGCTCGTAGTCCGCGTCGTGCAGCATGCCGGCGATGCCCCAGGCCTCGACGTCGGCGTCGTGGCCACCGTAGCGGGGCGCCGCGGCGCGCATGACGAGCTCGACCGCACGGGCGTGGCGACGCAGCGAGTCGCCGGTGGTCCATTCGCAGAGCAGGGCCCAGGCCTCGTCGCGTCCAAGCGTCATGCCCGAGGATACCTCGGTCGGTGGATCGGGCCCGAGGTCGTGCGACGGACGAACGCCCGGCGCGCTCAGTGGGTCGAGAACGCCACGGTGCCGGCCGCGTAGGCTGACATCGCGTCGGCGTCCCAGGCGCCCATCACCAGCGAGATCTGGTTGTCGAGGTAGGTGTCGAGGCCGGCCAGCCAGCGCGCGGGATCTACCAGCTCGATCGGTCCGTTGAGCTGGTAGGTTCGCGTCTCGATGAAGTACATCGAGGTGGTCCGGTGGTCCTGCGGATCGTCGAGCTCGAGCTCGCTGATGCGCCGGGTCAAGCCGGCGCGCGCCACTGGATCCTTGGTGATCTCCAGGTCGGAGCGCAGGGTGGCCAGGCGCGCGGCGCGGAATGCGGTGGCGTCGGTCATCCCGAGCGCCTCTTGCATGAGCTGGGTGCCGTAGGAGAACCCGGCGGTCCGGCGTTTGGCCAGGAGCGCCGGTGGCACGGTGTACACGGTGGCCTCGGGGTGGCCAGGGTCCAGGTAGTCTCGGCGGCGAAAGCGAAACTCGCCCTGCGTCAAGGCGAGATCGAAGGGCTCGAGGGCCTCGATGCCTTGGTCCATGACCACGTCGTTGACCGACTCGAACAGCGGGGCGCTCAGGAAGTCCACGCGGGCGCCGATCAGGGGATGGGACGGGACGGCGACGCCGTCGATCGAGACCGCATGGACCGCCAGCCCGATCGCAGGGCCGTGGGTCCGCGGGGCGACGGGGGCGGAGGTCCGCAAGACCCGGTCGAGGTCGGGCTCGCCGGGCAGGGCGAAGGTGTAGCCGGACAGGCCGCGGGTCTCATCGGGTGGATCGGCGTTGGTCGCGAGTCGAACCTGGACCCAACCGGCGAAGGAACAGACGATGAGGCTCATGGGTTGGCCGCCGCGTAGGCGCGCATGCGCTCGGTGAGGTAGGCGGTGTTCTTGGCGATGAACGCGACCCGCGGCGGCACGTCGTCCTGCTTCGCCAGATCGGCGAAGCCTTCGGCGAGGTGGGCGAACCGCTCGACGAGCTGGACGTGAAAGCTCTTGCGGTCGCGGTAGGTGCGGATCGGACCGTCGAGCTCGAACGTGAACGCCGCGCTGTGGACCCCGTCGCCCGCGGGGAGCTGGACCAAGATCTCGCCCAGCGGGCGCACCACCGTGGTCATGAGCGGGAAGAACGCCACCGACTGGTACATCGCCAGATCGGCGGCCGTGGCGTCGGTGGCGCCGTACAGGCGTGACAGCAAGAGCAGGAGCAGCTCGTAGGCGCGGGCGCCCAGCGTCGCGAGGGCGACGGCGCGTGGATCGCGGAACTGGCACACCGCCACGGCTGGGTTGATGTCGCCGTGGTTGCAGCTCACCGGGTTGGCCGGCACCGGGCGCAGCGCCGCGGCGCGGACCTCGGGCGACAAGGTGGCCCAGGTCTCCCGCATCGCCTTGACCCGGGCGTAGTGCGAGGTCGCGTCGGCGGCGACGCCCGCGAACATCGCGCGCCCGGCGGGATTGGCCGCCATCATGGGGTGGGTCGCGCCCTCGCCTTGGACCCGGATGAGGTCGATGGCCGCGAGCGCCGTCTCCAGGTCCTTCACCCGCAGGAGCGTGATGTCGTACCAGATCTGCCCGGGTGACGCGCCGAAGGAGCTGTTGTCGAGTTGCTGCGACGCGGGGTTGAGGAACAGGTTGGCGGCGGTCAGGGCCCCGGGGCTGCCGAGGGTGACGAACCCGGCGCGCAAGCGCTCGTAGATCTCGGCGACCGACGAGTAGTACGCGGCCGGTGCATGGCCGGGCGGTTCATCGCACGGTTGCTCGAGGTGCTCGGCCAAGGCGAGGAACGGCTCGCCAAACGGCAGGAGCGCCAGGGGCAGCTCGAGCTGATAGTAGAACGGTGGCAAGGGCAGGCTCGGTCGGTCGAAGTTCGGCGGCGCGCCGATCGCGACCAACATGTTCGAGACCAGCCCGAGGTGCTCCATCTCCTGCCGGGCGATGAGCAGGAGATCGATCGCGAAGCCCCGGATGGTCTCGCTGTCGGCTGGCGATAGCGTCGGGGCCATGAAGTCCAGCGAGAAGGCCGCATAGAGGTACTGGCACATGATCGCGTGCTCGATCTCCGCGGCCAGACCGAGGGCGTCGATCAGATCCTCGCGCGTCTTGATGGGAGCGATCGGTGGCGGCGCGTGGATCGCCGCGAGGCGGTCGAGGCTCATCGGGGTTCTCCGAGTACGAACGGCCGCGGGTCGAGGCCGAGCCGGCGCACCATTGTGGGGTCGGCCGCCCGTCGCTCGCGCGGAGGGACGAACAGCGTCGACGCCGTCGTCAGCGCCGCGCGCGGCAGCGCGGCCAGGGGCAGGTGCTCGATCCGGGGGCGGCCGGTCGGGAGCTGGGGCGCTTCGTAGATCACGACCAGGTGCTGGTCGCCGTAGTGCGGGCGCAGCTCGTCGACCAGGACCTGGAGGTTGTCGGCGTTGGTGCGGCCCGGGTTCCAGGTCAGGTCGCCGACCATGCCGACCTGCCACAGGATGAGCGCCGAGGAGGGATCGAAGCGTCGGCGGTACACCAGGAAGTCCGTGACCTCGAACTGGGCGCAGCCTACGACCGCGGGATCGAGGCCGAGGTCGGCGAACAGGCAGTCCTCGGCCGAGACCCCGGGCTCCATGATGGCGCGGAGCCCTTCGGCGCGAGCTCGGCGGATCGCGTCGTGCGACGGGTAGACGAACACCCCGGGGTGGCCATAGAACGCGGCGCAGACCGTCTGGCCGGCGCGAACGCCGGCCAAGATGGCCTGGGTCATCGCCTCGTAGGTGTCGTGCCGAGGTCGTCCGATCGCATAGAACCGCGCCAGGGACTCGGCGCGCGGGTTGAGCGTATGGATCTCCTGGGTGGTGATGGCATCGGCGGTCACGTAGTGCACGACGTCGGCGCGCGCGATCCAGGCGCGCGCGTCGTGGGTCAGGTGCCCGATCGCCTTGATGCCGGTTCCGACGACGACGAGGAGGCCGCTCACTTGTGGTCGTCGGTCGGCTTGTCGCCGGTCGGGGTGGGCGCCGCTGGCTGCGCAGCGTAGATGGCCGCGGTGGTCGCAGACTCGGCGCCAGCCGTGGGTTGGGTGGCGTAGATGGCGGCGGGCTGGGCGGCGTAGATCGCGGCCGGCTGGGCGGCGTAGATGGCGGCCGCGCTGTGAGCCTCGTTGCCGGCGGCGTAGATGGCGGCGGTGCGCGAGGCGTAGATGGCGGCGGGCTGCGAGGCGTAGATCGCGGCGGGCTGCGAGGCGTAGATCGCGGCGGGCTGCGAGGCGTAGATCGCGGCGGGCTGCGAGGCGTAGATCGCGGCGACGCTGTGGGCCTCATTGCCGGCGGCGTAGATGGCGGCGGTGCGCGAGGCGTAGATGGCGGCCGGCTGGGAGGCGTAGATGGCGGCGGGCTGCGAGGCGTAGATGGCGGCGGGCTGCGAGGCGTAGATCGCGGCGGCGCTGTGGGCCTCATTGCCGGCGGCGTAGATGGCGGCGGTGCGGGAGGCGTAGATCGCGGCCGGCTGGGACGCGTAGATGGCGGGGGCGGCCGTCGACGACTCGGTGCCAGAGGCGTAGATGGCGGCGGGCTGCGAGGCGTAGATCGCCGGGGCGGCCGTCGACGACTCCGTGCCAGAGGCGTAGATGGCAGCGGGCTGCGAGGCGTAGATCGCCGGGGTCGTGGTCGAGGCCTCGGCTCCGGCGGCGTAGATCGCGGCGGTCGCCTGGCTCTCGCGGCCACCCGCGGCATAGATGGCAGCGGGCCGCGAGGCGTAGATCGCCGGTGTCGTCGGGGAAGCGGCGTAGATCGCGGCCGGATGCGTGCAGTAGATGGCGGCCGGGTGCGAGGCGTAGATGGCGGCCGGGTGCGAGGCGTAGATGGCGGCCGGGTGCGAGGCGTAGATGGCGGCCGGGTGCGAGGCGTAGATGGCGGCCGGGTGCGAGGCGTAGATG
>JAGPCY010000020.1 GCA_018057825.1 Kofleriaceae bacterium
CTTGAACTCTGGCTTGAAGGTTCGCCGCCGACGCGGCAGCTTGGAAGGAGACGAAGTGCTCATGGATGCCTCGCTCATCTTGACGGTGGTCGGATGGCGGGTGTCCAGAAAATCGGGGCAGGCTCAGAGACCTGCGAGACATGTCGCGATGTTCACCCGAGCGGGGTGATTGCAAGACCGGTGGCGCTGTGGCGAAGCTAGGATAGGTCGGAATCCGACGGATTCGCAGACCGGTCACTGTCACTGCGCTCAGGAGGTCGTTGTCATGGTCGTCCGCTCGACGCTGCCCGTGGTCCCGGTGAGCCCCGCGAAGGGAACGCCAGCAGCGCCGTGTGGCGCTGCATCTGCGGCGACCCGTCGACGGTCGCGACCGGCGTGGGGCACGCCCAGGCGCGGCTCGCGCCCGTAGCGAAGCACCCACGAGAGCGACGAACCCGAGACACATTCGCGGCAGGCGTACCAGGAGGCGACATGCGCGACTTCGACGATCCGAGGAAGCAGGGGCACAACCCCGAAGCGGCAAGCGGCGGCAAACCCGGCGTCAAGACGCGCGTCGAGTCGCGCTACGGCGGGGTCCAGCGAGCCCGGGCCCCGTCCCCGACCTATGGGCACCTGTCCCTCGTCCCCGGTCCGGTGATGCCTGAGAACGTCTTCGACACCTTCGCGCTCCACCTCGACCCGGTGCAGCGGGTCGCCGAGGCCACCGCCCTCGGCCTCACGGATCCGGCCGCCGTTCACGCCGCGGCGGCCCGCGGCACCTCCGGCCCCGCCACCACCCTGCCTCACGCCGACGCCATCCAGCGCTCGTTCGGACCCGACCACGACGTCTCCGGCATCCAGGCCCACGTCGGCGGCGCCGCCGCCACCGCCGCGACCGCCATCGGCGCCCGGGCCTACGCCACCGGCAACCGCGTCGCCTTCGCCAGCGCCCCCGACCTCCACACCGCCGCCCACGAGGCCGCCCACATCGTGCAGCAGCGCGGCGGCGTCCAGCTCGCCGGCGGCGTCGGCCAGGCCGGCGATCCCTACGAACAACACGCCGACGCCGTCGCCGACGCCGTCGTCGCCGGCCGCTCGGCCGCCGAGCTGCTCACGGGCGGACGCAGCGGCGGCGCCACCGATGCGGTCCAGCGCAAGCCAGAGCCTGAGGTCCCCAGCCGCGGACACGACGACCCGGGGAATCGCAACAACGCCTGCGCTGTCGATGGGGCGCACGCCCCCAACGCGATCGAAGGCATCCAGCTGTACCTTACGGTCGAGGACCGACTGAACGGCCTCGCAACGCGCACCCTCAACTACTCGGAGATGGGACCTGGCATCGCCGGCCCATACAAACTCTTTGCGCACACGAAGGACGACCTTATCGTCTACTATGTTGCTCACCACGTGGAGCGACAGCAAAACGAGTGGGTGATCGGTCCCGCCAGCGCGGCGCTGTTCGCGTCGACCGTCGAGCTGTACGCGGGCTCGGCCGCGCAGTTGCTCCCGGGGAGCGCCAGGGTACCGGGCAGCCAGGCCGATGGTGCCGACCAGGTCAACGACCCGGACTCCGTGGTCAAGCAAGAGGCCCTCGGTCGGGCTCCATGGCAGGTCGCCGCCGACGGGCTCGCCGGGGCGTCAGATGCTGTCGGCGACCACACCAGCGGCGGTGGTCTCCTCAACTTCGCTCGGAATTCGCGAATTCGACTCGCAAACTACGTGCGGCCTGCACAGGAGCTCGCGGAGCAGCTCGCCGCCGATGTCGCCGCTGGAAGAGTCGACCATCTCGAAGCAAGAAGACAAGCGGTGGAGGGGCGCAACGCGCTCCTGCTCGATACCAGGCGCCGACAGTCGCCAGCCGCCAGCTATGCGTCGAAGGCCCTAAAGGAGGATCGCGGAAAGTCTGAGTCTGAGATGACCAGAAAGAAGGTCATCGACAATCTCGAGGACTATCGCGCTTCTGAGGCGACGCGGGCCGTCCTCGACGCCGACTCAGAGCTTTGGGGCAGATACGCCGAGGCCATGAGCAACGGCGAGGACGTCCTCAAGGACGCGCTTCGCGACCTTGGCCAGAGCCCCGCTGTCTCGCGCTCCATCGTTCAGAGTGCGGGCAAGACGAACAAGGCCTTCACGCGTATCGCGCGATGGGGCGGCCCGGTCGGTCTCGCGATCGGATCTCTCGGCGCCGCGGACATGGTCCAGGACATCCGGGACCAGATCGAAGCTGATAACTGGCACGCCGCCGCCCGCGAGCTGGCCGGATTCGCGGGCGGCGTTGTCGGCGGTGAGCTAGGGGCGATGGGTGCTGTGTGGATTGCGTCCGCCATCGTGCCAGGGAGTGCCGGCGTCGTGATCGTGGCCTCCATCATCGGTGGCGCTATTGGCGGCCACCTAGGCGCTTCGGGTGGTGAGCGTGCGACGGACCTCATCGCCAGTGGACTTGCGCCCGGGCTGGTGACCCCTCTGGTATCCGCCGGGGGCTTGGCAGGTGCACACGACAAGGATCGAGCGCGCACCATTGCGAACCAGATCAAGGACGTCATCTTCAAGGCCGATGGGGACCTTGCCAAGCTCGCTGCGACGATCCCTGCCGCCAGCAGCCGTCGTGAACTCGTGGCTCTGCAGCGAAAGCGGCTGGAGGTCCTAGCCCGTCGACAGCAGTTGGAGGACTTGCTGACGGCCCTCCGGCTCGGAGCGTTCGAGGGCCCGGACGACTGTGCCGCACCGCCACCCGCGCCCGCGGCGTCGCAGGCGTGCGACAACTCCGACAACGATTGCGACTCAGAGGTCGGCTGGTGAACCTCCGCGTTCTCGCCCGCCGGACCCGCGACTCTGCCACGGTGTGGATCTGGGACTGGTTCGCATCGTTCATGCTTCTGGTGCTAGCCATCGTCGTCTTTGTGCTGCTCCGAGGCCAACAGCACCTTGGCTGGTGGATGCTGCCGGCTGCTGCAGCGTGCCTCGTCACCCGACGCCTTAGCGTCTCGCGAGAAGATCCCGTCACGGGCCAGGCTTGGACCTTCTGGTTCGTCATCCCCGTGCAGCGACAAAGCTTCGCCATCCGGGACTTGGTTGCGTCTCACTCCGACGACTGGGCTGCAGACGCACGCGATGCCCGCGACGAACTACGCGCTGGCTCCTGGTCCTTGGTGTGCCGCGACGCCTCGTCCGTGGCGACGTGGCTTCGCGACCGCAGCGCGGAGCTGGCCACGCCTCGAGCAAGTGTCTCTTCGGCTCCCAAGTTGAAGGAGCCCTGACGAGTTGGCCGGTTGTTAGGTGGTTACACGATACTGCGACAACAGTGCGGTCCCACGCGGCTCCGTGCTCCTCGGCTCGCTCCGGCAGGCTGGGGCAACACACAGCGAAATCCGCCCGGCATGTCGAGGAACACATGATCGCGGTTGCTGATGGTCTTGGCATCGAGCCATCCGCCGCGCCGCACGCCGCACCGCCGGCCGTCGCAGCGTTGGCCGTCGGCGAGCGGGACCTCGGGATCGACGCAGACGCCGCTGCTGCAGGCCGGGGCGCGCGTGAAGCCATCGAGCACCCACTCGTACTCGTTCCCGCCCATGTCCATCGCGCCCACCGGGGAGCGATCGCCGGGATAGCTCCCGCGGCCTTCCCGCGCTGCGGTTACTCGACCGGCCGCTGGGTTGTCCGGTGGAGGTTTACCTCGACCCGTCGCTGGCCGAGTCGGTCTGCCCGCTCGCAGCGTCGACCGACGCGGCCGGCAAGATCACGTTCATCATCCCGACGACGGATCTGCGCAGCGGGTTCGACGTCACGAGCGTGAGCGACGAGAACGGCGTCCCTGGGTTCGGGCCAATTCGAGCGAAGGACCTCGCCGCACTCCAGCGAACGATCGTCGATGCTGTCAAGCAGAGCGCCTCCACGTCGGCCTTGGTGATGGTGCCGGAGTTCGCGACCGCGCCGGAGGTCGACGACGAACTCGACCTCATGCACAACAAGACTGGGATCGGGAAGATCGAGGTGCTGGTGGGCGGCTCGGCGTGGCGGGCCCCGGAGGGCGGGGCGACCCTTGGAAGAAACCGGGCGACGACCTGGCCCCGCGGCCGGGGCGCCCACCACCACGACAAGTACTCGTGGTTCAGCTCCAAGGAGGGGCAGGAGAACATCCAGCGTGGCTTCCCCCGCATCACGATCCTGGCGGGACCGCGGACCTCCTACACCGTGCTTATCTGCCGCGACTCCCTCGAGCCTCATGTGCCCGAATTGCTACAGGATTTGCGACTGAGGCTCGTGCTAATTCCGTCGTGCAACCCCGACGTGGGTCCATATAAGGGACGAGCGGTCTCGCTGGCGGAGCTTGGAGGAGCCACCGTCATCGTCGCCAACTTGCCACCCAACCCGGCGCCATTGTTGGAGTATGGCCTGGTGGTTCGGCCCGCGCGTCCCATGCAAGAGGGGCGCAGCGCTCAGCCAGAGACCCTCGTTATTTCGGGTCTCTACGCGCCGCGGTTCCAGGTTGACGTCCGCCAGCCTGAAGCGTTCTCGATTGACAGAACTGTTCGGCGATCGTAGAACAGTCATATGAAGTCTCCAGCCAACGCCGTGCTGACCCGTCAGGTTGGCGAAGTGGCGGGAGAAGCTGACCAGGGGCTGGCCGGCAAGCTCGCTTGTCTCGCCGACGCCAAACCCGGCAACGACGCGGAGCGATGTGCGCGCGAGGTGTTGACGTGGCTGATGACGGGCGTGGAGCTAGCAAAGGCTGCGCGAGCGCAGAGCCCAACGCTTCACGGGAGCGGCGACGCGGCCGAGCCCGAGGCCGAAGCCCCCCATGTCCAGCGCAGGGAGCAACCTCATCCCGCACGACGCAGACATGGCCCGGTCGTTTCCGTGCAACTCGATCTCTGCATTCGCTGACATCTCGGCGCTCGATCACTCTAGGCGGAGGGTCTCCAATGCCTGCCATCGACTTTGTCTTGAAGCGTCTTTCGCTGACCTCGACTCGCGACGAGCTGCGCACCGTCGCGTATGCGCTTGGGGAGTGGCTGGTCGCGCGCGACGAGTCTGCCTTGAGCGCGAGCTACGATCGCTTGCGGGAGCTGCGCGGCGCCGCGCCGGCTGATTCGGCGTCGCGCGCGAGCTTCGATGTGCTGACCAACCTGCTCGAAGGATACTTCGCCTCGGCCGAGAGCGTCCGCCGCGTCGAGCGCATGCAGCGCGAGGTGGAGGCCGAGCCGATCTGGCGAGCCGTGATGCAGTGTCTCGCGAGCGAGCCGGCAAACCAGGACCTGTTGTGCCAGCGAGTTGGTCGCGCAAAGTCGACCGTGTCGGTCGTCTGCGAGGATCTTCGACAGCGTGAGCTGATCGAGCTCGTGCCGAACGCGAGCCGGCGCGAGAACGTCCATGCGCTGACGCGCCTGGGCAAGCAGGTGCTCGCGAGCCTGCCAGCCGAGGCCCCCAGCGCCGCCGCGTCGTCTGTCGCGACCGCCCAGCCGACCGTCGCGGCCCCGGCCGCGACCAGTGTGCGTCCGGCGAAGGCGACCGGTCCTCGGGCGCGGCCAGAGCGCGCGTCCGGAACGACGGCATCGACGTCGCGGAAGACGTCGTCGTCGAGTGATCTCGCCCGGCTGACGAGGGGCGGCCACCGGGGGCGGCGACCGCGGCACCCGTGGTAGCGTTTCCGCCGATGAACATGACCTTCGCGGACGCAGCGGAGCTGGTGTTGCGGGAGGCGGGGGAGGCGCTGATGGTGGCGGAGCTGTGGCGGCGGATCGAGGCGCGGGGGCTGGTGGAGACGGCGGGGGCGACGCCGGAGCAGACGCTGCGGGTGATGCTGTTGCGGCAGGCGGCGGGGTCGTCGCTGGCGGCGGGGAAGGGGACGCCGCGCTTCTATCGGCGGGGCGACGGCGCGTACGGGTTGTGGGCGGAGCTGGCGCCGGCGCAGCAGCAGGCGATGGCGGAGGACGCGAGCGTGGCGGCGAAGCGCGTCCGGGTGCGCGACTTTGCGGCGGACCGCGAGGGGATGCGCGCAGACCCGACGGTGGCGGAGCGCACGCTGGGGTGGCTGATCCCGGCGGATGGTCCACGGCGGGTGGTGGCGGAGCTCCTGGCCGTCGCGATCGAGGACGCCCACGCCGCCGGGGCCCACCGCTGGAAGCTGACGCTGGGACCGCGGTCCCTGCGCGTGACGGTGGGGCGTTGTCTGGTCTTGTGGATCGAGCGGCGGGTGTGGTTCCCGGTCCGGCTGGCGTCCTTGATGGCCGAGGATCGCGCGCTCATCGAGGGCCTCGGCGTCCAGGACACCGAGACCGGTCCGTTTCGCTCGATCGCGCCGGTCGAGTTCTTCACGATCGCGCCCGAGCTGGTGAGTGAGGCCGCAGAGGCGATCCGCCGCGCGATCGCGCCGATCATCACCGAGGCGGCGGTGGGGACGGCCGATGTCCATGGCGCGAAGTTCCACTCGCCGGGAGCGCTCACGTTTCTGTCCCAGGTGGTCGGGCGCGCGCTGCCGACGCCAGCCTACGGCGGGCACACCGAGGACGAGGCGCCGGAGGACGACCCGGACGGCGACGCGCCGTCGCTGGCGGAGCTGGTGACCGAGTACATCGAGACCTTCGCGACCTTGCCGACGACCCAGGCCTACCTGGCGACCTACGCGGCCGAGCGCGCCGCGGCCCGCGCCAACCTCGCGCGCATCGATGAGCTGCAGTCGCGAGGACAGGACGCGACTGACGCGATCCTCCTGGGCCTCCTGCCGCACACCGACTCGGCCAAGCATCGTCAGGTCGGCGCGTGGGTATCCCACGCCCCGGCGATCCAGGGCGACCTGAAGCTGTGGTTCGAGAACGCGAAGTGGGTGACGCCCGAGACTTGGCCCCAGGTCGCGGCCGAGCTGCTGGCGTTCGTGCGCGCGTGCCTGGCCAAGCCCCACGATGTGCGCGACGCGATCGCGCGGTTCACCGCGAGCCCGTGGTCCAAGGGCCTCGGGGTCGGCATGCTGACGCCGATCTTGAACGCGCTGGCGCCCGAGGACTTCCCGCTGGTGAACGCCAAGGTCGCGCGGGTGGTCGGCTACTTCAGCGGGGTCGAGGTCGAGGCGAGCTTCGCCGGGTACCCGACCGCGGTGCGGCTGTGGCGGACGCTGGTCGACGCGCAGGCTGGGCTGGGCGATCCGCGCCTCGGGGTCAGCCCGGGGGACGCCTTCGATCACTTCTGCCACTGGCTGGTGGCGGTCAAGCGCTTCGGGTTCGTCGGCGGTGTGGTGGCCGGCGTCGGCTACTGGAAGATCTCGCCGGGGCCGGGCGCCGAGCGCTGGGACGACTGGCGGACCCGGGGCGTCGCGGCGATCGGCGGCGAGCTGCTCGGCGACCTGACGCTGGTCGACGATGACGAGTTCGCGGCGCGGGTGGCGGACGCCGCGGCCCAGGACCCGAGCTACAAGATGAACGGGGCCCGGCAGTCGCTGCATCTGGCGCGGATGGCGATTGGGACGCTGCTGATCGCCAACCGCGGCAAGAATGAGGTGCTGGGGCTGGGCCGGGTCACCGGGCCGTATCGCTTCGTCGAAGGGGTCGAGTACTGCCACGAGGTGCCGGTCGAGTGGTTCGACACGACCCCGCGCGCGGTCGAGCGCCCGGGCTGGGCGCGGACCCTGGTGCAGCTCGACAAGACGACGTACGACGACATCGCGGCCTTGCCGCCCCTCGAGCCCGCGATGGGCCCTGGGCCTGAGCCGCTCCCGGTGCCGCGCTTCGATCGCGGACACTTCTTGGCGCAGACCGGCTTCACCGAGGCCACGGCCGACCGATGGTTCCGCATCCTGCAAGAGCGCAAGCAGCTCGTCATCCAGGGGCCGCCCGGAACCGGCAAGACCTGGGTCGCCGAGCGCCTGGCGCGCTGGTTGGTCGGCGGCGACGAGGCCCGCATCCACCTGGTGCAGTTCCACCCGGCGTACAGCTACGAGGACTTCATCGAGGGCATCCGGCCGGTGTCGCGCGGCGCGGCGCTCAGCTACGAGCGCGTTCCGGGCTACCTCATGCAGCTCTGTCAGGTGATGCCGCGACAGGGGCCGGTGGTCCTCATCATCGACGAGATCAACCGCGCCAACCTGCCGCGGGTGTTCGGTGAGCTGATGTACCTCCTCGAGTATCGCGATCGGACCGTGCGGCTCGCCGGCGGTGGCGAGCTGGGCCTCCCGCTCAATCTCCATCTGATCGGGACGATGAACACCGCGGACCGATCGATCGCGCGGCTCGATCACGCCTTGCGCCGCCGCTTTGCGTTCCTCCGACTGCCGCCGGACTTCGAGGTCCTGCGCCGGTTCGCCGCGACGCACTGGTCGGAGCCGGTGGACGCGCTGATCGGGGTGCTCGAGGCGATCAACCGCGACATCGACAACCCCGACGGCCACCTCGGCATCTCCTACTTCATGAAGGAGGATCTGGCCGACCGCCTCGAGGACATCTGGCGCTGCGAGATCGAGCCGTACCTCGAGGAGCTGTTCTTCGACGACCGCGCGACGGCGGCCAAGTACACCTGGGACAAGCTGGCGGGCGGAGCGCTGGCGGGCTGGGTCGACGAGGCGTGACGGTCCTCGACCTGACCGAGTGGAGCTGGGCGCCGCTCGGCGACGACGGCGCGGCGATCGCTGCGGCGGTCCGCGCGAGTCAGGTGCGGGGCCTCGAGGTCGCACCGCCGGACCCGTTGGCCGGCGAGCCGTGGCGACTGCGGTCGACTGGCCTGGTGGGCTACCTGCCCCTCGGCGCGGGGCTGCCGGCGCTTCGGATCGCGCCGAAGGTTCCGATCGCCAGCCTGGTGATGCTGCTCGAGCGGGCCTACGATCTCGGCAGCCTGCGGTGGCAACCGGGCGTCACGGCCGCGGCCACGATCGAGGGCCTGTACGACGTGCTGCTCGGACGGTTGTGTGAGCTGGTCGGGGCGCGGCTTCGCCGTGGGCTGTATCGCGCCTACGTCGAGACCCAGGACGAGCTGGTGATGCTGCGCGGAAGGCTCGCGGTCCCCGAGACGCTCGGTCGAGCGGCGCGCGGCAGCGTCCGGCTGGTGTGCGACTTCGAGGAGCTGACCGAGGATCTCGACGACAACCGCCTGATCCTGTGGACCCTCGAGCGCGCGCGGCGGGTCGGCCTCGGGCGACCGTCCACCCGCGCCGCGGTCCGCGCGCACCATCGGTCGCTGTCCGGGGCGGTGACCCTGACGTCCTTCGCGGGCGCGGCGTGCGAGGGCCGCGCGTACCACCGCCTGAACGCCGACTACCGGCCCATCCACGCGCTGTGTCGGGCGGTGCTCGATGCCTGCGGCGAGGCGGCCGCCGGTGGCCCGGCCGACGCGGTGCCGTTCACCGTCGACATGCCGCGGCTGTTCGAGCGCTTCGCGGCGCGCTGGCTGGCCGCCGAGCTGGCGCCGTGGCGCGTCGAGGCCCAGCATCCGTTCTCCCTCGATGCCGATCTCTCGTACTCCATCGATGTCGTGGTGCGCGACCCAAACACCCGTCGCGCCGTCGCGGTCCTCGACACCAAGTACAAGGACGCCGTGCGCCCGGCGCCGGCCGATGTGCAGCAGGTCGTGTTCTACGCCACCGTGCTCGGCTGCACCGACGCCTGGCTCTGGTACCCGCGCGCGGTCCCTCATCGCACGGTCACCGCGGGCGGCGTGCGGGTCCACACCTGCGGGCTCGATCTGGCGCGACCGGCGACCTGGCCGGCGGTGATCCCGGCGCTCGCGCGGACGCTGGCGGCGGCGTGAGGAGCGATGCGCGTGCGACGGCGCTGGAGAGGTCACGCCGACGTCGACGGGGCGGGGACCATCAGCAACATCGTCAAGCCATGACCCGAATCGTCGTGCTCATCGCGATGATCGTAGGGTGCGGCAAGGGAGCCTCTGAGATGCCTACGTCTACAGCCGGAAACACGGCCGCCAACGTCGCAGCGGCCACGCCCTCGAGCGCGGCGCGGTGACGCCGTGATCGATCGGCGGAGTCTCGTTGTCGCTCGGCAGGTTCATCGCGGCACGTAGCTCATGGCGGTGCGATGGGCGCTGTCGGCGTGGGTGGCGCGCGGGAGCAGCGTACGGCTGACAGACCGCGGTATCCTCGCGGCCATGAGGCAAACACTGTTGGTCGTCGTGCTTTTCGCCGCGTGTGGTGGGCCGCGCTCGACGGCGCCGGGTGGGGGCACGGCGGGGGGTGGGGATGGCAGCGGTTCGGCGACGACGGGGGGCGAGGGCGCGATCTGTGCGGTGGGCGCCCAGAACCAGGATCCGAACGCTCAGGCGGTGGCCTGCGCCGAGGGGCTCGAGTGCTGCTACCCGTGCGGCATCGAGGGCTGCGACTCGGTGTGCATGAAGGACTGCGGACCGCCGCGACCCTAGGGTATCGTGAGGGGCCCGGTCGGCGGCGCAGGTTGCGCGAGCTGGGTGCCGTCGGGGGCGACCTCGACGTTCGAAGCGCTGCAGACGCTGCGTGGCGAACAGATGCTGGAGGTCCGTGCGACGGTCGAGGAGCTCACGGCGCTGGCCTCGGACAGGAGGACGATGTGAAATAGCAGCGCCCTGGCCCGGCGGAAGGCCCGACCGCGGCGCGTTCGCCCTTGCTGTCCCATCACGTCTATTCGTCAGGGGCCCCTCCGTGACCACGATCAAGCAGCTCGCCGACCAGCGCGGTGTCAAGGTCACCGACGTGAAGCAGGTGCTGCGCAAGGCCTTCGCCGGCAACGAGTTCAAGTCGCCCGACTACTCGCTGTCGCCGGCGGAGGTCGCCGCGGTGATGGAGGGACTCCCGGCGCAGCTCGCCGCCCGCCGCGCGGCGCCGCGGGACGTCGCGGTCGAGCGGATCGCGGTGCCGCTCTTGGGCTGCGACGGGGTGCCGATCTCGGCGTCGACGGCGAGCCCGGCGATGCCGCAGGCCGGGGGCCGGGTGCGCCTGCTGCTCCACGGCGACGTGATCGACTTCCTCGAGCGTGGGCGCGGCGAGGACCGGCCGCGGCAAGCGGCGGTGCAGCGCCTCCTGCGCGGGATGCTGGTCGAGGGGCGCGCGCAGCGCAGCGTGAAGGGCACGGTGGGCGTCAACCGGGGCTGGCTCCGCGCGCCGATCGGCGACAACGGCGGCTCGCACTACTACCTGTGGCACGCGCTGGCGGGCACGCCGTGTGTGGCCGCGCTCGCGCTGGGCAGGGATGAGGTCGTGGTGCGGGCGATCCGCCACCACGACGACACCAAGGTGGCGATCTCGGTGGGCGCGCGCGAGGACTACGTCGTCCTCGACGCCAGCGACTACGTGAGCCAGGTCGAGGCGGGCACCAAGGCCGCCGACTCGCTGTCCGACCCGCAGCGTCAGGCCTTCGACGCCGGCAGCTCGGTGACGATCACCAAGGGCCATCCCGGGGCGGGCAAGACCACGCTCCAGCTCGAGCGCACGCGCCGCCACGCCGGGCGGATCCTGTTTCAGACCTTCGGCGCCGCGCAGTGCGCGCAGGGGCGGCGCTGGCTCGAGACCTACGCGCCGCGCGGGCAGGTGGCGCGGGCCCTCACCCACGGCGAGGTCCTGGCCGCGCTGGCCCCGGGCCTTCCGGTGGCGCCGCCCCTCGAGCAGGCGGTGCGGTACCTGCGCCGCGCGCTCGCCCACGAGCCTCGGCTCGGCCCGTGGCGCGACCGGTGGACCGCGCTCCACGCCGAGCTGCGGGCCTGGTACTGGGGGCGGGCGCTGCCGGTCGACTTCCGCGGGGTCGACGCGATCGGCGCGGCCGCGACCGACGACGACCTCGAGCGCGGCTACCGGCGGCGACGGGACGGGGCCCTGCCGGCCGATGGGATCGACGCGGTGGTCGTGGCGGCGCGCGCGCTGTCGGCGGAGGACCGCGCGCACCTGTTCGGCGACCTCGAGGGCGCCCGGGCGGTGGCGGAGGCGCTCCTCGGCGGGGCCGATCTCCCAGCGGAGCTCCGCGACCTCGAGGCGATCTTCATCGACGAGGTCCAGGACCTGACCCTGGTCGAGGCCCTGGTCAATGTGCTGGTGGCCCGTCGCCCGGCCGCGTCGACCGGCTGTCGGCCGGCCTTCCACGTCGCTGGCGACGAAGGCCAGACCGTGCGCGCGACCGACTTCGCCTGGGGTGAGCTGAAGGACCTCATCCACGACGCGCTCGGGACCCCGACCGAGGTCGAGCTTCCGGGGAACCTGCGCTCGCCGCGGGTGATCACGCAGATCATCAACAACTCGTGGGCGCTGTACCAGGTGCTCGACAAGGGCGATCGGCCGCGGGGCGCCAGCACGGCCGAGGTCACCGAGGCGGCGATCGGCACGGTCTTGTGGGTCGACGCGGGTGGGTCGGAGGATGACGCAACCGATGGGCCAGAGGGCGGGCCCGACGGCGGGTTGCGCGAGGTGTTCGCGGCGGCCGCCGGCCACGGCGCGACGATCCTGTATCCGGACGTGTTCGTGCCCGACGAGCTGCAGGCGCTGGCGCGAGCGACCAAGGCGACCGTGCAGGCGGCGCCCGACGCCAAGGGCCTCGACTTCCGCGTGGCCTTCGTGCTCGACGTCGGCCGACGGGCCCACGACCTGGCGACCCGACGCGGCGCGGCGCGCGACGGCGTGGCGGCGATCGAGACCCGGCTGGCGGTCGACGCGATCCGGGTCGCGCTGTCGCGCGCGACCGAGACGCTGGTCCTGGTCGAGCGCCCGCTGGCGGGGCAGGCCGAGGCGCAGCTCCGGCAGTTGTGCCAGGGCACCGACGGCCGCTTGCTCGACGGCGTCGTGACCGTGGAGCGCGGTGAGCTGGCGTCGCGCCTCGACGTCGACACCCACGATCGGGTCGAGATCGCGTCGGCGGCCCTCGAGGAGTTCGACGCGGTGGCCGGCGACGATCCGCGGCGCGCGCTCCGGGTGATGGCGCGGGCCCGCGGCTGGCTGGGCGAGACCTCGCGGGCCGGCGCGGTGCAAGGCGAGCTGCGGCGCAAGGTCTACCGGGCCCACGGCCTCGCGCTCCTGCAGGCGGCGGTGAGCTTCGCCGAGGACCGCGAGGCCCGGCTCACCCAGGCCAACCGCGAGCTGTCGCTCGGCAAGGAGCACGAGCTGTCGCGCCTGGCCCTCGAGGTGCGCGACGCGATCGCGAGCACCGACACGCTCAAGCCGGCGGTCGCGCGCGCCACCGAGCTCGTGCGGGGCCAGCCCGAGCACGCGCGGCTCGGGTGGGCGCTCCTCGAGCTCGTCCTCGCCGAGGTCGCGCAGCGCGCCGACGCGTTCGAGCTGCGCGACTGGGACCGCGTGGTGAAGGCGCTGGAGCTGCTCGGCGGCGCTGGCGAAGCTACGCGCAACGCGGCGAGTCAGCGGTCGCAGCTCGGGCAGCGCGCCGTCACCTGGGCCGTCGCGCAGGGGCCGGGGAAGGCGACGACGACCATGGCGGTCGCGGCCCTGGCGATGATCGAGGCACCGTCGGCGATCCTGCGCGCGCAGCTCGCGGAGCGTCGCGAGGCCTGGGACGAGGCGATCTCACTCTACGACGAGGCCGGGCTGCCCCTCGAGGCCCTGCGCGTCGCCCGCGATCACGACGAGTCGCCGGCCCGCGCCCTGGCCTTCGCGCGCTCCGCCGGCGCGCCGGAGGTCGGCCTGCTGGAGCGCCTGGCCCGCGTCCACGTGGACCTCGCCGCGCTGGCGCCGGCGGACCTCACGGAGAGCGAGCGGCAGAGGCTCGTCCAGTTCGCGCGCGAGCGTTTCGGGAAGCGGTGAGTCACCGGAGACCGAGGCGGAGACCGAGACCGAGGCGGAGACCGAGGCCGAGACCGAGACCGAGGCGGAGACCGAGGCGGAGACCGAGACCGAGGCGGAGACCGAGACCGAGACCGAGACCGAGGCCGAGGCCGAGGCGGAGACCGAGACCGAGACCGAGGCGGAGACGAGACCGAGGCCGAGACCGAGACCGAGGCCGAGACGCGCGGCGGGCAGCGTCGGCGCGGCGACGCGCTACGGTGATGGACATGGAGGACACCGCGCGCGTGCGCTGCCCGTACTGTCGTGAGTGGGTCGATCTGTACGTCGATCCGGACTCGACCGGGGTGTGGGTCGAGGACTGCGCGGTGTGCTGTCGGCCGTGGTCGGTGATGGTCGAGCGCGGCGGCGGGAAGCTGCGGCTCCAGGTGGTGCGGGCGCAATGACGGCGGCGCCGGCGGACGTGCGGCGGCTGGTGGGAACCGGGTGGACGAGCGCAGGGCCGATCGCGGGACGGCGGCACTGGGTGGTGGCGGCGGTGCGCGGCGACCAGGCTGAGCTTCGGTCGGTGCTGGCGCCGATCGCGAGCCACACCCTGGCCTGGCGCGAGCTGCGCGATCGCGCGCGCTGGCTGCCGGGCTGGCGGGTCTTGCCGCCGCCGGACGAGTCGGCGGGGTGAGGGCCGGCGAACCACGACGCCGAGCTCGCGGCCGATCCATCGCGGCTGGCGGCGCGGCCTCGCGGCGAGCCAAGAGCGGCCGGTCAGGGCGGCGGGCGTTCAGCCCTCGCCGGTGCGGAGGAAACGCTGGATCGTGGACGCGGTCAGCTTGAAGCCCTGGCTGACCCGGCCGCGCCGCAGCGCCTCGTCGCTGGCGAGGTCGATCACCGCGAGGATCGCGTGGGGGTCGTCGTCGTCGAGGGCTACGTCGAGGTCGGCGCGGACCCGGGCGCCAGCGTCGGTGGTGAAGGTCAGCGTGCGATGGAGCGCGGCGCGCGCGGCCTGCTCGTGGCGGAGCAGCACCTCGCTGGCGGTCTTGACCAGGGTGGCGAAGGCGCTGGCGTCGAGGGGCTTGGGGTTGCGCTTGTCGCGGCCCATGGTCCATGGGCCGACCAGGGCCGGCTCACTATCGCCGATGCGGGTCATGGCCACGGCCCAGCCGTCGTCATCCTCGTTCTTCTGCACCTGCGCGATCCAGCCGGCCTTGCGCCAGCGGGTCGGCTCGGTGATCTCGTCGTCGCTCGTCGGGTTCATCGCGGCACCGTAGCCCGGCCCTGTGACGCTCGCCGCGGCAGTGGTCGGTGATGCGGGCGTCGTGGCCCCGCGACCTCGTCAGGCCATCGCGGCGAGCTTGGCCGGGTTGCGCTGGATCCACAGCGCGTGGATCCGCTCGCCATCGACCTCCAGGCCGTAGACGGTCGTGAGCCGGTCGCCCTCGTGGAGCGCGACGCCCGGCTCGCCGTTGACCCAGCAGACCTGGGCCGCGACGGCGCCCTGCGAGCGTCGCAGGTCGGCGATCACGGCGGCGAGGAAGGCCGCGATCACGTCACCGCCGGCCAGGGGCGCGCTGGTCTTGACGCGGCCGCCGCCGTCAGCGACCAGGATCGCGTCGTGGGTCAGCACCGCCTTCAGCCGCTCCAGGTCACCGGTCTCCAGGGCCTCGGCGAACGCCTGCACGACCGCCTGGTGCGCGGTCGGGTCGGCCTTGAACCTCGGGCGCCCGTCGCGCGCCGCCACCCGGGCGCGGGATGCCAGCTTGCGGCAGGCCTCGGGTGAGCGCTCGAGGATGACGGCTATGGCCTCGAAGTCGTAGTCGAACACGTCGTGCAGCAGGAGCGCGGCGCGCTCGAGGGGGGACAGCCGCTCCAGCGCGACCAGGAGCGCGAGCGAGATCGCCTCTTGCCGCTCGCCCGGGCCGGCGCCGTCGAAGGCCTCGACGATGGGCTCGGGTAGCCATGGGCCGACGTAGGACTCGCGGCGCGCCCGCGCCAGGTTGAGCTGGTTGATCGCCAGGCGGGTACACACCGTGGTGAGCCACGCGCGGGGCGACGCGATCTGCGACGCGTCGACGCGGGTCCAGCGCAGGTGGGTCTCCTGCACCACGTCTTGCGCCTCGGCCAGGGAGCCGAGCATGCGGTACGCGATGCGCTCCAGGGTTCGGCGGTGTTCCTCGAAGACCGGGTCCAGCATGTCAGGCGCTCGGGTTGGACATGAGCACGGCGAACCGCCACCCGGCGCGGGTGCGCCGGAAGACGTGCGTGTACTTCTGCACGGCGGCGAAGACCCCGGTGGCGGTCGCGGTCGAACTCTCGACGTGCTGGAGCCCGATCTCGTAGGCGAAGTCGCCGTGGATGACGGTCGCCAGCGGGGTCTTGTCGAAGCGCCGGATGGTGCCGCGCGCGAAGATCTCGCGCTCGCAAGCGACGAACGCGGTGTGGCCATGGACCCGCGGAACGCCCGGCACGAGCAGCTCGATGTCCTCAGTACACAGCGCCGCGTAGGCGACCGCGTCGCCGGCGATGATCGCTCGGCCCTGCGCGACCCGGAGCGACGCGATCGCGGCCCGGTCGACCGCGTCGCCGGCGGCGGCGTCGTCGTCCCCGGGATCGTCGGCATCCCACAGCGTCTCAGCCGCGCGCTGCGCAGCCGCCACCCGGTCGCCGGGCTCCTGGGTGCCTGCGATCGCGAGCGCGGTCACGCGTGGCCAGCCGACGAAGGCGAGCGCGGTCCTGACGAAGCGCACCAGGTCGGCCGCGGCGGGATCGTCGGGTTGGGCCCCGCCGCGCGCGAGCACCAAGACCGCCCGACGGCCGGACAGCAGGGGACGGAACTCGCCGGCGATCGAATGGAAGGTCTGCCCAGCGCGGATGATGTGATCGAACCACGCCTTCAGGGTCGAAGGGGGGCCGAAGTTGTAGAGCGGCGTGCTGATGAGGAGGTCCGTCGCGGCGCGCAGCTCATCGATGGCCTGATCCGAGTAGCGGACGCTGGTCGCGCCGGGCTCGCCGAAGGACTCGTAGGTGGGTTGGTCCAGGTGGGCCGGTGGCGCCAGGGCGAGGTCGCGCACGCGCACCTGGCCCTCGGGGTGCCGGTGTCGCCACTGCGTTTCGACCTGGTCGGCGACGGCCCGGGAGGCTGAGTTCTGGGTGCGCATGCTCGCGTCGATGCGGAGGAGGGTGGTCTTGGCGTTCATACCGACGAGACCGGGCGACCGCGCCGGGTGTGACATCCTTCGACCGCGCGTCTGCCGATTGGTGGGCCGCGCTCGACGGCGCCCGGCGGGGGCCCGGCGGGCAGCGGCGACGGTAGCGGCGCGGCGGCGACGGGCGGCGAGGGCGCTGCGACTCGGCGTGTACAGCGGACTGCGGTCTGCCGCGGTCGTAGGGGCGCGGTGGCCGGCGATGCGCAGTTCGCGTGCGCGCGATGCGCATCGTGACCCCGCTTCGCGCAACCGGCCAAGCGGGGTGGCCCCTGGGCGGCCACGGGGTGGAGCGTGCGTCTGGGCCCGGATGTTGCGAAGGCGTTCGGTCGGAGGATCCATGTCCACGACCATTCGTTCAGCGTTCGCCCTCACACTCTCTCTCTCGGCCCTGGCTGCCTGCGCGGTCGAGGAGGTCGACTCGGCCGCCCTCGGTGTGGCCGAGGGTGACCTGCGGGCAGGGACGCCGCGCTGTCATCTGGCGTGCAGCCCGACGACGAGTTGTGGTCTCGCGTGCGTCGACTTCGAGGGGATCCCGATGACCTGCGAGGTCTGGGGCGTCTGCGGTGGGTTCGACGGCGACGGCGACGGGCTGACGTCGGAGCAGGACAACTGCCCGCTCGACTACAACCCCGACCAGGCCGACTGCGACGGCGACGGGCGCGGCGACGTGTGTGACGCCAACAGCGGCAACTACCAGGTGGTCAACGACGTGGCCTGCTACAACGACGAGGACGGCTTCCCGCTCTGGGGCACGATCGAGTTCTACCATCGCCGCGAGCTGGTCGACGTCAGCGCCTGCGGTGGAGCGCCCCGGAGCGAGGTTTACCTGCGCGGTGAGAATAGCTGCTTCAACTTGTCGCCCTACGACTGCTGCGTCACCGGGACCTTCGATCCGGCCGAGCGGGCGCTGTGCGGGCTCATCGGTCAGAACTTCTGCGACTGACAGGGCTCGCTTCGGGTGGAGCACGTGCGGAACGACTGACTAGAGCGCGGCGAGGTGCGACGGTGAACCGCGGGGGCGGCGACGGGTGGAGGAGCGAGGGCGTGGTACGAGGAGTGGGTGACGAGCGATGCGCCGAGCGCCGCGGTGACGGGGACGCGACGGTTGTTCGATCCGCCGGGTGGGCTGCTGATGTGGCTGATCGTGGTGGTCGAGCTGGGGACGTTCGCGATCATCGGCGCGGTCTTGGCGTACCTGCGCGGTGACCAGGCGGCGGTTTTTCGCGCCGGCCAGGCGGCGCTGTCGTCCAAGGTCGGGCTGGGCTACACGCTGGTCCTGGTAGCGAGCGGCTGGCTCGCGGCCGAGGCGGTGGCGGCCCTGGGCCGCGGTCGCGCCGTCCGCGCCCGGGGCGCGCTGGTCGCCGCGATCGGCTTTGGGCTCGTCTTCATCGCGCTCAAGCTCCATGACGGCGCGGGCCTCATGGCCGCGGGTCACGGCCTGGGCAGCGACGACTTCTGGTCGGGCTACTTCTTCGCCACGGGCTTTCACCTGGCCCACGTCGCGGTGGGCGTGGTGCTGCTGGTGGTGGCCGCGGTGCGGGTCCATCGTCGGCTCGATCGCCTCGGACCGGCGGACGTCGAGGCGGTGGCGGCGTTGGTGCTGTTCTGGCACATGTGCGACCTGGCCTGGTTCATCCTGTTCGCTGTCCTCTACACGGGAGCGTGACGTGCGCGCGCTAGCCTTCGTCCTCCTCCTCGGGCTTGCGCTGGCATCGGTAGCGGTCGGCTCGTTCGCGCTGGCGATGGCCCTAGGCGCGGCCAAGGCGCTGGTCGTCGGCGTGGTGTTCATGGAGCTGCGCCACGCCCATCGCGCCCACCTGGTCGGGTTTGTGCTCGCGGTGGGGCTGGTCGCCGCAGTGTTGATTGCCCTCGGGGGGCTCGGACGTTGACGCCGCGGACGGTGTTGCTCTCGCGCCAGCCCAGGCCGATCTGCAGCCGTGGTCGACTCAGCGACGCGGCGCGATGCGGACCAGCTCGAAGGCCTCGGGCGTGGTGCGCGGGATGTAGACGTGACCATCGCCGTCCACCTGCCACGCGGGCAAGCTGGCGAGCTGACCACGGAGCGCGCCGGTCGCGGCCGGCGCGAGTTCGGGGAGGTCGGCGAGGGACATCCGGCTCTTGAGTTCGCCTGCGAACCCGACGCGGAGGATGTGGTCGTCGAGCCGCGTGTAGTAGTCGCCGCGCGCGTCGACGCCGAACAGATAGACCAGGGCCTGGGGCAGGCCGGCCGGCGCGCTGACCTTGCCGTCGGTGGCGGCGGTGAGCAGGTCGAGCGGGATCGCCGCGCCGCGATTGGCCGCTAGCGCCAGGCGCGAGCCCGGCGCGATCGCGATCGCCTCGCCGACCTGGCCCGTGCTGGCATCGAGTGGAACGAGCGCGTTACCGCTGCCCTGGCGCACCAGGTACAGCCGACCGCGGACGTCTGGGACCAGCCGCACGTAGCGACTTCCGTCAGGCCCCGCGAGCGGGAGGCCACGGGCGACGCCATCGCGGGTGGCGACGATCAGCTGCGCCCGCGTGCTGGAGACGGTCTCGAGGACGACCAGGCGACCGTCGGCGTCGATCGCGATGTCGACGGCGGTCAGGGCCGGTCGATCGGCGACGAACGGGTCGCGGGCGCGGTGCCAGGTGACGTCGCCCTGGCGCACCGTTGCCCAGGTGAGATCGTCGGTGGCGGCGAAGCGCCCGTCGACGTACGCGAGCACGCCGATCGTGCCGTCGGCCGCGAGCCGGACCAGGGGTGGCGCCGGGCTCTGCCAGGTCGTCATCCCAGCGACGTCGCCTACGGCCGGCTGCGTCACGAGGGTGCGCGGCAGCTCGCCGCCCCAGGGGACACGAGCGACGATCTCCAGCGAGGGGCGTTCCATTCGATCGGCCTTTCCCGAGGTAGCGCCGCAGCCGGCGGCGAGCCCGGTGATGACGGCGAGCGCGAGCGTAGCGGAGCGCACGACTAGGACCAGCGCGCCGACCAGAACAAGATCGGCCGACCGTCCGAGACCTGCGCCAGGGCCTCGATGGTGGTCCGCTCGACGTGGCGGTTGTTGGGGGTCCACAGGCTGATGACCTCGGCGTGCGTGTCACCGGTGAGCTGATCGACGACGGTATTGCCGGTCGCGATGCAGGCGTGGTTGGGCGCGTTCTCGAACACGACGATATCGCCCCGCAGCGGTCGTGGCGAGTTGGGGTCGCCTAGTCGGTAGGTCACCGGGTTGCTGCCACGGCACTGGTCCTCGAACGTCAGGCCGACCGAGAAGTGCGTGCCGTCCCGAACCCGCTGAACCGCGAGTTGGTAGATCTGGCGCAGGCGTTGCTCGCTGACGACGCCGGCTTGGAACGCGCCGAACATCACCAGCTCCCAGCAGTTCATTCGCCCGTTGTGCGGATCGGGCTGGGCCTGGGCGGCGAGGAGCCACTGACTGAAGTCGTCGGCGAGCAGCATCGGGTCTTGGGCGACCAGCCCGCTGTTGTACTGCGCCCAGTTGAGGCCGCCGACCAGCCCTTCGGCGCCACCCGCCGCGCCCGACTGCGCTAGCGCCCGCTGCATGTAGGTCGCGCCCTGGGCGGTCATGTCGACTGCCTGCCCTTGCTGGAGATCGCGGAGCGCGAGGCGCAACGCGAGGAGCGCGTGGGCCTCGGTGTAGGTCGGTGCACCGTAGGCGTTGCGCAGCGGCTGGAACTCGGCGAGGGCGCGGACCTGATCATCGGTGAGGCGGCCCGGATCATTGGCGGCGTTGGTGGCGTCGGCGTAGGTCTGGAGCGTCGGGC
The DNA here is from genome assembly GCA_018057825.1 of Kofleriaceae bacterium. Lineage (GTDB taxonomy): Bacteria > Myxococcota_A > Polyangia > Haliangiales > Haliangiaceae > UBA2376. The sequence continues at coordinate 20,629 of JAGPCY010000020.1, forward strand.
CCTGAGGCGCGCGGTTTCGTGAGCAGCGCTGGAGCTGGAGACCGGTGCGCCACGGATCGCTCGCGGGAGCGCGGGCGGCCGTGGTCGCGACCGCGCGGTCGGCGTGGTCCTCGGCGGTCGCGTCCTCGGGCCCGATCGGCCGTCGGCGGGCCACCGGGTCGGCGGCCGCGTCGGCCTGCTGCGCGACGTGAGCCAGCTCGTGGGCGACGAGCGCGTCGCCCTCGAGAGAACCGGCCGCGGGCGCGGCGGCGCCCATGACGATGTTGGTGCCGACGGTGAACGCCACGGCGTCGGCGGCGTCGGCCAGGCGCGCTGCGACGGGACCGGTGTGGATCCGGGCGTCGGGGACGGCGCTGCCGAGCGCGTCGCGCAGCCGGCTCGCCGTGGCGCCGTCGACGGCATGGCCTGGGCCGAGCTCGCGTTCGAGCGACGCCAGGGACGCGCCGCCGTCGGGGCCGCGCAGGGCGTTGGCCTCGGGCGCAGCCGCGGTGGGGGCGCCGCCGTCGAGGCTGGCGAGCTCAGGCGGTGGGTCGCCGGTGTCGCGCCAGTGCCGGACGCCGGCGCGGACCCGCTCTACCACGATCGGGATGATCGCCGCGGCAGAGGTCGCGGTGCGCACGCTCGGCGCAAACCGGCGAAGCAGCGCCTCGCCGTCCGCGGCGGAGCGGGTGGCGTAGCGGCCGAAGTACTGCTCGATGTACGGACAGCCGATCGCGCTGTAGATCGGCCCCAGCTCGGCGTCGGCGGCCTCCGTGACCTGGGCGCGCAGCGTCGCGAGGAAGACGTCCTTGATCATCTGCCCCGGCTGCGGCGGCCCAACGTCGACCAGGAGGCTGCGCGGCGGTCCGCCGCTGGTCACCTCGGCCGCGACCTGATCCGCCTCGTGCTCGGCTGGGCTGTCGGAGGCGCCGACCGTGACCGCGCGCGCGACGGCGCGCTGGCCGGCCGCGCCTTGTTGGGCGACGTGGGTCAGCTCATGAGCCATGAGCCCGAGATCGTCGCCGCGCTCGCCGGGCCCGAGGAAGACGTCGCCTCCGTAGGCGAAGGCGCGGGCGCCCATGGCCTGGGTCGCCTGCCGCGACAGGGGATCGTCGTGGACGCGCACGCCGGTGAGGTCGACGCCGAGGTGCCCGCCGACCCGCGCGGCGACCGCGCCGTCGACTGTTCCGCCGCTGCCCTTGTGGTCGACAGCCGCGGTCGCGGCGTCGTGGATCGACGCGTCGGCGCGATCGCCCATGGCTTGGGCCAACGCCGGGTAGCGCGCCGCCAGCCGCGAGCGCCGTCCGGGCGCGATAGTGCCGGTCCCCGCACTGCCCTCCGCCGTCGTCGTCGCCGTCGTCGCCGTCGAGGGATCCCGTTCCATGGCCGCAGCGTATCGTCCGGGTCGCGCCTGACCATCACCCTAGTTCGGTGAGGTGTCGGCCGACCCACCGCGTGCGGAGTCGGTCGAGCGAGTGGCTGGAATCCACAACGGTCGCGGTAACTTGGAGGTAGGCGGTGGGGAGTTGTGCCGGTGCCGACCGGGGTGGTAGCGCTCGAAGCGATGGCCAAACCTCCAGCGACGACGCCCACCCGCCTCGAGTTCTCCGACGGCACCAGCCACAAGTTCTGGCAGATCGAGCAGAGCGGTAAGACGCTCCACTCGACCTGGGGGCGGATCGGCACGGCGGGGCAGGGGCAAGCCAAGACCTACGCGACGCCCGAGGCGGCGCGGAAGGAGCTCGAGAAGCAGGTCGCGTCGAAGCGGCAGAAGGGCTACGCCGAGGTGGGCCAGCGCGCGGCGACGTCGGGTGCGAAGTCCGCCCCGACCAAGACCAAGACCAAGACCAAGACCGAGGCCAAGCCGAAGACCAAGGCCAAGACCCCGGTCGCGACGACGCCTCCACCGCCGAGCGCCGAGCCCCCGCGGCTGCGTCCGCGGCGCACGGTGAGCCTGATGGAGCTGTCGGGGCTGGGGCAGATGGGCCCCGAGCTCGACGAGGCGCTGAAGTACCCGGAGCGCGCGCACTTCGTGCAGTACGCCGACGCCGACAAGAAGCTGCGCAAGTTCCCGCGCCTGCGCAAGCTCGAGCTGAGCGACCCGGTGCCGTCGTGGGTCGGCGACCTCACGAGCCTGCGCACGTTGATCGGGACGGTCGGCAAGAAGCTGCCGGCGTCGCTCTTCACGCTGCCGCATCTGCGCTTCCTCCACCTCGATGGCTCGGACGAGCTGGCCGACCTGAGGGGGCTCGACAAGCTGCGCGCCCTCGAGACCGTGACCTGTGGGGATAGCGCGCTGTCCGACGAGGAGCTGGCGGCGGCGGCCAAGCAGCTCGGCGCGACCGTGACCAGCTTCATGCCGGGGCTCGACTTCAAGCGCGTGCCGCCCAAGCCGCCGCGCGATCGCAAGGCGATCGTGGCGGCGATGAACGCCGACACGCTGGCCGATGGCTCGGATCTGCGGGGCGTCGATCTGTCGGGGGCGACCTTCGAGCACGTCTACGTGACGCACGACCTCCGCGGCGCCAACCTGGCCAACACGGTGTGGCGGTCGTGCGACTTCGAGTGGTGCCAGGCGTCGGGCGCCGACCTGTCCGGCGCGACCTTCGAGGATTGCTACTTCCAGAGCTCGATGACCGAGGGGCTGTTCGAGAAGGCCAAGGCGCAGGGCGTGACCTTCATCGGCTGCGGCGGGGACCTGTACCTCCAGCGCGCCGACCTGCGCGACGCCAAGCTCCTGGACCTGGAGTCCGACGTCCACCTCGACCTGACCCGCGCCGACGCCCGCGGGTTGACGCTGTGGTGCTCGTTCGCGAGCGAGAAGGAGCATCAGTTCTCGGCCAAGGGCGCCGACCTGCGCGGCGCCCAGCTCCACCTCGACGTGTCCGAGGGCCGGCGCGCCGAGCTGAAGAAGAAGAAGACCGCGCGCTTGGCCTGGGCGACCGATCATTTCAAAGGCGCGAAGACCGACAAGACCACGCGGATCGAGTACGCGACCCTCGACGCGCGCGCGACCGGGCCGGCGACGCGCCCGGCCCAGGCGACGGTGATGACCGACGGGCCGGCGGCCAAGATCCTGGGCACGATGTACGCGCCCAACGCCGGCCTGTGGATGGTTGTCGCCGACGCCGACCTGGCGACCCAGTGGCGCGGCAGCGTCGACGAGGACGATCCCAAGGACGACTTCCAGCGCGCGCTCGAGATCGACGACCGGCGGATCGCGATCGGCGCCGGCCACGGCCTATGCCTGCAGATCGGGCATCGCAGCGGCTGGTCGCACCTGTTCGAGCGTGGCGACGAGCCCGGGCTGCACCTGGTCGACGCCGCGCTCAGCGCCAGCGATCGCGCGGCCCGGGACCGCGCGATCGCGCTGCGCGTAGGCCAGTGGCGCGGGGTGACCAAGCCCAAGGTGATCGGCAAGGTCGCGTGTCCGAGCGGTGTCCTCGCCCTGCTCTTGCCGTTCCGGGACGGGGCCTTCCCGGCGGCGATGCGCAAGCAAGCCAAGAAGGGCGTCGCGGTGGTCGAGCCGCGCGATCACGACCGCGCGCTGGTCGGCATGACCTCGGGCCCCGGCCTCTACGAGGTGACCCGCACTCCGTTCCGCCCCGACAAGGGCAAGGGCGACTACGAGGACGAGCTGGGCGAGTACGGCGACCTGATCTCGATCCGTTACTGCGGCAGCATCCCAGGTCGATGAACCGCCTCGCGCTCGCGCGGGCCGTCGTGGGTCAGTCGTTGACGACGCGGATCGTGTTGCCCTTGCCCCAGCCCAGCCCGATCTGCAGCGACAGCGAGGGCGTGTAGCGCTCGGCGCCGCTGCCGGTGCTGGTGTAGACCGGCAAGGTCAGGTCGAGCTGGCCGAAGAACCGGATGGTCGACGAGCGCAACATCTCGTAGCCGGCGGTGAGGTGGCCCTGGAGGCCGGCGCCGGTGAGCCCGCGGCCGTCGGCGTCCTCGACCGCGGTGCCGCCGTAGCTCAGGCCGACGCCGTAGTAGGCCGAGGCGTCGGCGAGGGGCTCCTGGTACCAGATGCCGGCCAGGCGCGGGTAGTAGCCGGTCACGCCGAAGCCGTCGCCGTCGTTGGCGAGGATGAACCCGAGGGATGCGTCGATGCCGATGCGATCGAGCTCGAAGCGGTAGCCGAAGCCGAAGGCCGGGCCACGGGCCAGCTCGCCGGCGAGGACCCCGCCGTATCCGAGCGTGACGTACTTCAAGCGATCGGCGGCGACCCGGCGCGGCGCGGCCTGATCGCGCGTGACGTTGCCGCGATCGACGGCGCCGCCACCGGTCTCGGTGGTCGTGCCGGAGACCAGCGCCTTCACGAGCTGGGCGTAGACGTTGGCCAGATCGTCGAGGGTCGTGGCCCGGCCGGTGCGCTGGCCGCGCGGACCAGCGATCGACACGTTGATGGTGTTGCCGAGGCGGATGTTGGTGACGAGATAGGTCTCGGCGCAGGCGGTGCCCGACTCGTCGGTCGCCAGGCCCTCGGCCTGGAAGGCCAGGAGCGCGAGGCTGCGCACCGCGTTCCGCTCGCCCTCGGCGAGGTTGTCCTTGCTGGCGTCGATCGCGACGCAGATCCCCGCCGGGGCGAGGGGGGCCGGCGACGGCGCGGGCTGCGCGACCGTCGGTGCGGCGAGGGCGGCCATGGTCAGGAGCGCGAGGCCGGACAGCGCGAGGAGACGACAGGGGATGGACATGGGCTCCTCCAGGTGGGCGGGGTGATCGCGGTCGTAGATCGGTGGTGGTCAGTCGTCGACACGCCGGATGACCGGCGGGGACGGTGCGAGGAAGCGCGGGCGGGGCGGCCGACCCTCGGTGCGGAACTCGAGCGAGGCGGTGGTAGTCAGGAAGTACGGATAGCCGTCGTGCCGCCAGTTGTGGACGACCGGGTTGGCGACGTGGGCTGCGACCGACAGGCCGAGGTGCTCACCGAGCTGGACCCCGACGCCGGCGTAGAGTCCGAGGCCGAGGTCGGCGTAGTGCTCGGGATCGGAGAACCGGTTCAGGAGCGCCAGCGTGGCGCCGAAGCGCAGGTACGGTCGCGGTGGTCGCGCGCCGGCGAACCGCACCAGGCCGGCGCCGACCTCGTAGTTCGCGACCGCCAGCGGCGAGAACGCCAGCGCCAGGAAGCGGCCGAGCTCGGCCGTCGAATCGCCTTCGGCCTGGGCGCGGTCGAAGCGGTCTGAGGCGTCGCCGAGGACGGCGTAGTCGTGGAGGACGATCCGGCTCGACAGCTCGAGCGCGGTGCGCGCCCCCGACATGCCCCACCAGCGCGCCTCGAGGACGATGACGTCGTGCTGGCGCTGGCGCGGGAGCTCGTCGACGGCCGGGAGCTGCAACATCCCGCCGCCGATCGCCAGCACGCGATCCCAGCGCCGATCCCACGCGTCGGCGCGGCGCGGCGCGGCCTGATCGCGCAGCACGTTGCCGCGATCGGTGACGCCGGCTCCGGTAGCCAGGGACCGGCCGGTGACCAGCGACCGCACGAGCTGTGAGACCAGGAGGTCGAGCTCACCGAGGTGGGCGGCCCGGCCGTTGACCTGACGGTCGCCGGCGGTAAGGGTCAGCGTGACCGCGTCGCCCAGGCGGACCGCCCAGACCGTGACGCCGGCGGTCGAAAGACAGCTCGCGGGTGGGGCGACCGCGTGGCCCTCGCGCGCGAGGGCGCCGGCGACGAGCAGCTCGACCCCGCGCTGCTCCTCGGGCGTCAGGTTGTCCCGGGTGCGGTCGAGGTGGACGCACACGGCGTCGGCGCGCGCGGAGCCGAAAAGCCCGCTCGACCCGAGGCAGGCCACGACGACGAGCGCGCACGATCCGGCTCGCATACCCGGCACGATGGTACCGCCACGCGTCCCCTATGCGTTGCGATCGAGCGCACATCCGGGGCATGACCGCGTGAGGGCGACCCCACGGTCGGGCTCAGATCGCGCGAACGTTGGTCGGGGTCAGCTCAGTCGGTGTCGCCGGGGTCGTGCTCAGCGACGTCGGTCTGGGCGACGCTGGCCGCGAGCGCCGAGGTCATGCGCTCGCGCAGGGTCTTGGGCCGCGGCTTGAACATAGCCTTGCTGCCGCGGCGGGCGGCGTCCTTGCCGGCGAGCAAGCCGTCGTGGACCGCGGCCAGGACCGCGGTGGTGCCCTCGCTGCCGCCGCCGTAGGCGCGGACGTAGTCCTTGGCCATGAGGTGATCGACGACCGGGCCGAGCTGGTCGTCGAGGGCGCGCAGACCGTCGCGCCAGTCGGCGGTGTCGGGGAGGACGTCGATGATCGCGAGCTGATAGGACAGCTCCTTTGCGCGTCGACGGAAGCGATGGACTGCGCGGTCCGAGCGCTTCGAGCGCTTGCGCGCCGCGCGCGCGCGGCCGTAGGTCTTGGCGAAGCCGCGGGCCAGCCGGCGCGGGCGCAGCTCGTCGGGGAGCGCGGCCGTGAGGGCGTCGACGTGGCCGGCCGCGACCGCGACCGCGCGCTGGACGTCGTCGACGATGGTCTCGGGCGGGATGCGATCGGCGGCGGCGGTGGCGTCGATCGACTCGACCGCCGGGGTCAGCTCGTGGAGCGGCCCGAGGGTGGCCAGGAGCTCGCGGGCGACCCGCTGATCGCGGGCCGGGCCGAGGGATCGGCGGGCCTCGGCCAGGCCGCGCTGGAGATCGACCCGATCGCGCTTGGGCAGCGTGCGGGCGACCAGATCGACCAGCGCGCGGAGCTGGCGCAGGGACTTGCGGACGGCGTGGACCGCAGCGTCGGGATCCTCGGCGGCGGTGGCGGCCGCGGTGCGGGCGTCGGTCAGGGCGGCGGCGGCGGCGCGCACGATCCGGGCCCGCAGCGAGTCGGCCGACGGCAGGTGGCCGAGCTGGTCAGGCTCGGGATACGACTCGGGACTGGACATGGCGCGACGATAGCAAGCCGGCGCGCCGCGCGGGGACGGTCGGGGTATCGTCACCGTGATGTCACGCGACCGGTTCGATCCTGCGCCCAGCCCGTACCTCGTGCCGTTCGACCGGCGGTTCGACGCCGCGGACGCCCCGACCAAGCCGCCCAAGGGCGGGCCCGACAAGAAGGACAACGTCGCCGCCCTCGAGCGCGCGGTCGAGCGGCTGGCCAAGCTGCAACAGCTCCTGTACGCCGACGACCGCTTCGCGCTCCTGATCGTGCTCCAGGCGATGGACGCCGCGGGCAAGGACGGGACCCTGCGCGCGGTGATGTCGGGCATCAACCCGGCTGGCTGCCAGGTGTTCTCGTTCAAGGCCCCGACCTCCGAGGAGCTCGACCACGACTTCCTGTGGCGCTGCCAGCGCGCGCTCCCCGAGCGCGGTCGCATCGGCGTGTGGAACCGCAGCCACTACGAGGAGGTGCTGGTGGTGCGGGTCAACCCCAAGTTCCTCGGCGGCCAGCGCTTGCCCTACGGCACCGACGATCTCCCGGCGTTGTGGCAGGAGCGTTACCAGTCGATCCGCGACTTCGAGCAGCACGCCGCGCGCAACGGCACGGTGATCGTCAAGTTCTGGTTGAACGTCTCCAAGGACGAGCAGCGCGACCGCATCCTCGAGCGCATCGACGATCCCGAGGCCCACTGGAAGTTCAACGCCGGCGATCTGGTCGAGCGCGGCAAGTGGGATCAGTACATGGCCGCGTACGGAGACGCGCTCACCGCGACCTCGCGGCCCCACGCGCCGTGGTACGCGATCCCGGCCGACTCCAAGTCGTTCATGCGCCGCGCCGTCGCCGAGATCCTGGTCGACACCCTCGAGCGCCTGCCCATGCGCTGGCCCGAGCTCAGCGCCGAAGATCGCGCCGAGATGCTCGAGGTCCGCGCCAAGCTGGCCGCGGAGTAGGTCCAAAGCCTCTGGAAAGAAGCCTCAATGCCCGCCGGTGGCCGGGCCGGGGCGCTTGCCGGCCTCGCCGCTGCGCAGGAGCGCGATGCGCAGGGCGATGGGCGCGGTGAGCTCGTTGATCGCGACCACGCCGAGGACCAGGGCGAAGGCCTGATCGCCGAAGGCGGGGAAGGCGCGGCGGACCAGCTCGGCCAGGGCGAGGGCGAGGCCGGCCTGGGGCACCAGGCCGATCCAGGCTAGGCGACGCACGGTCGGATCGACGCCGGGGCCGCGGGTGCCGACCCGGCTGCCGGCGTAGAAGCTCGAGGCGCGGACGACGACGATGATCGCGACCGGGGCGGCGACCGCGGCGAGCGCGGCCAGGTCGAGCTTGGCGCCGGCCAGGGCGAAGAACACCAGGTACACCGGCAGCGACGCGGCCTCGAAGCCGTCCAGGAGCTTGTGGGCGTCGGCCTTCGAGACGTTCTCGAGCCAGATGCCGGCGGCCAGGGCGATCACCAGCGGATCGAGGTGGACGGCGATGCCGACCTCGGCCAGGACGAAGCACAACATCACCGCGAACAGGCCGACGCCGCGACCGACGTGCTGGATGAACAGGCCGAGGATGGCGCCGACGAAGATCCCGACCCCGAGCGAGCCGAAGATCTCCCAGGCGATCCGGCCGATCGCGGCGCCGACGTTGACGTCGCCGCCGATCACCGCGGTCGCGATCGAGGAGGCCACGCCGTACATGATGATGACCGCCAGGTCGGCGACGATCACCAGCGCGAGCATGATCTTGGTGAGCACGCCGTCGGAGCGAGTCTCGCCGATCATGGCCATGACCACCGCCGGCGACTGCGCCGACAGCGCGACCGCCAGGGTCATGGCGACGACCGCGGCGTGGGCCAGGGGCAGCGTGTCGAGGAACGGCACCAGCGGGCGGATCGCGAGCAGGGTCAGGGTGAGCGCGGCCATCGTCCCGAACACCGCGAAGGCCGTGACCCGGCGGATCACCGCCATCATCGGGCGGATCTTCTTCAGGTTGAGCTCGGCGCCGGCGGTCAGCGCCAGGATCGCAGTGGTGATGCCGCTCACCAGCTTGAGCTGGCCGGTCATGTTCTTGTCGACCAGCTCGAGGACGTAGGGGCCGACGATGATGCCCGAGCCGATGTAGCCGGTGAGCTTGGGCAGCCCGACGCGGCTGACCAGCTTGCCGGTGAAGTACGCGGTGAGCAGCAAGAAGCCGAACGCCAGCTCGGTGCCGCCGGCCTGGAAGGTGCCGGGCGCGAAGCTGCGCGCCGCCTGCATCAGGCCGCCCAGGGCGGCGAGGACGAGGAGCGGGATCATCGCCGGTCGTCCTCGTCGAGGTCGTCGTGGTAGACCGGGCCGGCGGCGGGGGCGTCATCGTCGTCGAGTTCGTCGACGGTCGGCGCGACGGCGGGGGTCTCGGCGGCGCTGGCGGTGGCCGCGCGCGGAGTCGGCGGCGCGGTGAGCTGGACCGCGACCTCGGTGAGGATCGCGCCGCCGATCACGACGGTGACCAGCCACGCGCTCGGCGAGCCGCCGGCCGAGCCCTGCAGCGACACCACCAGGGCGATCGCCAGCGGCGACAGCGGCGAGACCAGGACCCGCTGGTCGGCGTAGCCGCGGGGCAAGAGCGCGCCGACCGTCGAGCGGGCGGCCGCCATGCCGGTCCACTTGCCGACCACCCGGGCGGCGACGAAGGCCGGCACGATCACCCAGGCCTTGGCCAGGCCGACGTCCCAGGCGGCGCCGGCGACGATCAGGAACAAGAGGTGGATCGGACGCTCGAGGTGGTTGAGGATCTTGAAGATCGCCTCGCGCTGATCGCACGGGAAGTTGACCACGAGCGCGCCGGCGATGAAGCACACGACGATCGGCGACAGGTACAGGTAACCGGCCAGGCCGGCGCCGAGGGCGACCGAGCCGAGGACGACGGCGAGGAACTCGCCCTCGCTCTGCGGCACCCGGACCATCGTGAAGATCAAGATGCCGACCGCGACCCCCAGGCCGATCGTGATGAACAGCCAGCCGGTGCCCGGCAGGGCCCAGCCGGCGGCGCCGCTCGGGCGGAAGTAGGCGGCGACGAACAAGAGGCCGACGACGCCGACGATCTCGTCGAGCTGCGACAGCAGGTGGTCGACGCCCCGGCCTTCGCGCCAGCGCGCCGCCGCGAAGCCGCGGAAGCGGCGCGGCGCGGTCATCGCCCCGGCGGCGCCGATCACGATGGCGTCGCGCCAGAACTCGGGGGCGCGCCAGTCGGCGAGGCCGAGCGCCGCGGCCAGGGCCGCGGTGGCGCCGGCGACCGCGAGGAACGGGCCGAGGGCCTCGACCACGACCAGGTAGCCGGTGCCGCGGGGGACTCGATCGAGGACACGGACGTCGAGCTGGGCGCCGATGATGAAGCCGAGCCAGCCGAGCCCGAAGTGCAAGATCGGCTGCATGCGCTCGAGGACGTCGGTGGTGAGGATGCCGATGTCGGGCTGCCGGATGATCACCCCGAGGGCGACGAACGGAAAGCCGGCGGCGATGACGCCGCTGATGCCGAGGCGCTGCTCGAGGGCGACGACCTTGCGATGGCCGCCGAGGTAGGCGAGGGCGAAGATCGCGGTCAGGCCGAGGACCAGCCGCAGGACCACGCCGGTGGGGTTGCCGGTCGGCTTGGTCGGGGTTGGCGGAGCGGCGGCCGGGGGACCGGTGGTCGATGGTCCGGCGGCGGTGGCGGCGCTCGGAACGGCGGCGTCGCTCGGCGCGGCAACGGCGCTCGGAACGGCGGCGTCGCTCGGCGCGGCAACGGCGATCGGAACGGCGGCGTCGCTCGGCGCGGGGGCGTCGCTCGGAACGGCGGCGTCGCTCGGCGCGGCAACGGCGCTCGGAACGGCGGCGTCGCTCGGCGCAGCGGCGTCGCTCGGGGTCGCGACGTCGACCGACGAGCCGGCGTCATCGGCGCGCGCCGAGATCGGTCCGCGGAGCCCGAGGACGATCGCCAGCGCGATCACGACGAGCGCGGTGATGGCACCGAGGGGGCGGCGCGTCCGACGCACCGCGACACTCTAACCGAGTCGAGTCACCACGGACAGCGCTCGAGGGCCTCCATCGACGTCGCCGCGAGCACGCAGGTCTCGAAGGCGCGGCTCGGCACCTCGGTCTTGCAGCGCTCGACCAGGCGGTCGCTCGGCGTCACGAGGTACGCGTCGACCGCGTTGGTGGCGCGCAGCTTCTCGGCGTGGGCCGCGATCTTCTTGCAGTCGCCGAGGCCGAGCGGGCGCGGGCACGCGGCCAGATCGCTGCGGCTCTTGGCGCGGATCAGGCACTCGCCGTCGTCCTTGGTCAGCCCGGCGGCGCCGCACTCGCGGCTGACGTCGGCCGCGAACTGGGCGCGGACCTCGCGCGGGGCGTAGTTGTCGAGGAAGATCCCGCCCAGGGTCTCGGCCACCTTGGCGCAGTCGGCCGGCGGCGGGCGCACGCACAGCTCCGACAGGCACAGGAGGCCGACGTCGCAGGTGCGATCGCTGCGGCACGGTCCACGCTCGGTGCCGAGCGCGGCGGTCGGCGTCGGCGCCGGCGCGGTGCGCTTGCAGCCGGCGCCCACGAGCGCGACGGCGATGGCCGAGACCGCGGCCAGGGAAGGGACAGACGCGAAGGTGCGGGCCATACCTGATCCTGTCACGGGAGGTGGCGCAGGTGTCGCGCCGACCGCCTCGACGTGGTCACGGCGGCACCCGGCGAGGACCGCGCTCAGTCCTCGAGGCGGGCCAGGGCCGCGGTGACCGCAGCGTCCTGCTCGCAGGTCATCGCGCCCTCGAAGAACGACTCGGCCGCGGTCTTGGCGCGGTCTTCGTTGGCCTCGATGTAGGCCTTGCCGCGGGCGTCGATCTCGGCGTCGTCCTTCCACTTGCCGGCCTCGGCCAGGGTCGCGGCGTGGCCGTCGATCACCGTGTTGATCGCCTTGGCCATCGCCGGACAGTCGCCCTTGTGCGTCTGCGTGGCCTTGGCGATCTGCTCGAACATCGCGAGCATGCCCTCGAACATCGCGTCCTGCTGGGCCTCGGTCGGGCGCGCCGACGGCGGCGGGTCGGCGGGCGGGGCCACGGTGGTCGGCGGCAGCGGCGCCGGCGCTTGCGGAGCGGGCTTGGAGCCACCACAGGCGGCGAGGAAGACGAGGACGGCGAGCATGCGCATGCCGTGAGCGTCGCACGGCGGGCGCGTCCCGGCCAGACGCGGTCGGGTGTCTCTCCCGCGCCTCAGGTGTCCCCGCTCAGGCGCGCCATCGCCTCGCGGAAGCGCGGCTCGCCGTCGCATCGCTGCGAGGCCTCGGCCAGCGGCATCGCGACCTTCATGAGCCGATCCATGTGCGTGTTCATCCAGGTGTTGATCCGCACCTCGAGATCGTCGTCGGCCTCGCGCGCCTTCATCTCGGCGAGGAACCCATCGTGGCGCGCGGTGACCGCCGCGAGGCCGTCGGCGGCGGCGCGGCAGTCGGTGCCGGCCGCGGTGATGGCGTCGCTGGCCTCGCTGAGGATGTCGATCAGGCGGTTCATCCGCGCGTCGAACTCGGCGTCGGTGAGCGGCGGCATGGCGGCGCTTCCCGAGGAGCCCTCGGCGGCGGGCGGCGCGGTCGCGGCCGGCGACGTGGGGGGCGGTGCGGTAGGCGGCGCGTTGGCCGGCGTGTTGGACGGCGCGACGGGCGCCGGCGACGACGAGCCACCGCAGGCGGCGGCGACGAGCACGAGGGCGAAGAGCGCGCGCATGGTCGTAGGTTCGCACGGCCGATCGGGCGGCGCCACGCCGCGCGCGATCCGGCGAGGTCGCCGCGCCGCGCGGCCCGAAAACGCCGACGCCCAGCCGCGACCGGAGTCGGAGCTGGGCGCTGGCGGAGCGACGGCGTCGGCCGTCGCCGGGTGCGGCCTACTGCAGGGCCGCCATCTTCTTCATCGCCTCGGCGAACTTGGGGTCGGTCGCGCACTTCTGGGTGGCCTCGGCGACCTTCATGCCCGGGCCCATCAGCTCACCCATGTGGTTCTGCATCCACTCCCCGGACTTCTTCTGCATCTCCGGGTTGTCCTTGTAGACCTTCATCTTCTCGATCAGGGCCGAGTTGTCGGCCAGGACCTTCTCCACGCTCCCGGCCAGCTTGCCGCAGTCGCCACCCGCGGCGTCGACCGCCGAGGCCATCTGGCCGAGCATCCCGACGAGCTGCTTCATGGTCGCCTCCATCTCGGGGTCGGCCGGGGCGGTGCCAGCCGGGGCGGTGCCACCGGCGGCGGCCGAGCCAGCGGCCGGGTCGGCGGTGCCAGCGGCGGGGGCCTCGGTGCCAGCGGCGGGGGCGGCGGTGCCAGCGGCGGGGGCGGCGGTACCGGCGGCGGGGGCCTCGGTGCCAGCGGCGGGGGCGGCGGTGCCAGCGGCGGGCTTGGTCTCGGTCGGGGCCGGAGCGTTCTTCTTCTCCTCCTTCTTGCAGGCGGCGAAGGTGAACGAGGCGGCGAGCAGGGCGATGGCAGAGAGACGCTTCATGGGATCGTGCTTCCTTTGGCGCGCGGTGCGCGGTGCGCGGTCTATCCCATAGCGGACCACGGGCAGCAAGTAGAACAATGTCGTCGGGCAGTTACATTCGCCGCGGTGCGACGGCCGGACCGAGCGCGGGCGATCACAAGGTCGGCATCCGCGCCATCGCCGCCACCACGCTCGCGTCATCGCGGCAGCGCACCAGCCCCGGCCCCATCGCCAGGACCAGGGGCTCGACCCGCTTGGCCCGCAGGTCCATCGCGGCCTTCACCAGGCGTGCGCCTTCGGGGTCGTCTTCGACCGCGCGGGTCTGCTCGAACAGCGACGCGCTGCGATCGAACAGCGCGCCGAGCTGGCTGCCCATGACCTGGCAGTCCGAGGCGGTCGTGATCTGAGCCATCGTCGCGAGGACCTCGACCAGCGCGTCGGCCAGGGCGTCGGCGTAGTCGGCGTCGATGGTCGGCGCGGGCGCGGGCTCGGCGGGCGTGGTCGGGGCAGGGCGTCCGCCGCCGCCGCAGGCGAGGGCCGTCAGGCTGGTCGCGATCAGCGCGAGAGAGCTGAGGTTGGATCGCGTCATGGCATGGGCGGCATGGGAAGATCGGCCTGCTGGGAGCTGACCGCCACGCCGAAGCGGGTCAGCATGATCGGGTCGTCGCGGTTGTCGCGGTTGTTGTCTATGAACAACCGGACCGAGGCCAGTCGCGGCGCGACGGCCTCGCCCAGGAGGGCGGTCATCGCGGACAGGAGTCGATCGGGGTCGTCGCTGCCGATAGTGGCCGACAGCGTGACCTGCCCGTCGAAGGTCGCGATCGCGATGGTGTCAGCGTGGTCGTCGTCGTTCATGTAGAGCGCGACCAGCGCCGACGGTCGCCCAGGCAGCGGGTGATCGACGGCGCCGTCGGGCACCAGGCGCAGCTCGGGATCGCGGCGCAGGCGGTACGACAGCGCGCGGTAGCCGCTCGGGGTGGAGACCGCACCGACCAGCGCCCTGTCGGTCGACTCGGGGGACGCGCCCGCCAACGGCAGCGGGCTGATCGGACCGACGAACGGCGTGGCCACGGGCTGCATCAGGGCGGTATCTCTCGGGCCGGCGAGCGCCAGGTACAGGACGCGGCGGCCGTCGGGGGTGACCTGTTCGAAGGCGAGCACGAGGTCGTCGTCGTTGTCGTCGTCGTTGTTGTTGTCGTTGTCGTCGACCGATAGGCAGGCCGTCGCCAGGAGCTTTGGCTCCAGGCCCGGCCGCTCGTTGATCAGGCGGGCCAGGCGACCGACCGACGACGAGTTGGGGTCCGCGGCGGCGATCTCGGTCCCGTCATCCGACAACGTGAACCCGGCGACCGTTCCCGAGCCGTCGTCGACCAGGAGGCCGCCGGGGTATTCGCCACATCTCCGCGCGTTCACGATCGTCGTCGCCGGTCGCCCCGGCGCCGGCGTGCCCCGTCGCCACCGCGGCGGGCTGCTATCGAGGTCGAGGACCAACCAACCGGTGGCGTCGCGGGTGATGACCCTCCCCGCGAGCTGGCCGAGGGCCTCGATTCCGTCGGCAGCGACCTGGTCGGTGCGCCGCACGCTCGGGGGATCGCCGCGCGAGCCGACGAAGGCCTCGACCCGGGCCGGCCCGACGATCGGGCGAACCAGCCCGACGGCGCGGAAGCCGTTGCTGGTCGGGACGACCACCCAGTCGGGATCGCGAACGCTCGGCTCCGAGAAGGCCGCGTTGACGCTGACGGTCGGGACGAAGGCCGGGATGCGGTGGACCTGCTCGGACCACGGCGCGCGGATCAAGACCTCGACCGGACCCGCCGGATCCAAGCAGGAGCCGGCGAGTTCCGCCGGGGGTCGTGGCGCCGGCGCGGGCGGCACCAGCGTGAACAAGGTCGCGTCGGGCGCCAGGCCGTCGCCCGGATCGGCGCCCGGCGGGGTGACCCGAGGGCCGAGCAGATACTCGCATTCCTCGTCGGCCCCTTGGCCCGGGGCGACGCGGAGGTAGGCGTCGAGGCCCGGAACCTCGACCATGAGGTTGTCCGGAGACACACGCTCGCGGGCGAAGATCTTGAGGGGCTGGACGGGAGCTGGCGCATTGGGGCCGAGCCGCAGGCTGGGCAGGAGCGCCGGGCTCGGCAGCACCTGCGTGATGATCGCCGGCGCGATCGGGATCGCGATCTCGACGTCGTCCTCGATCGCGCCGACCGCAGCGCAACCGCCGGCGATGATCTGGTTGCGAGCGTCGTAGCCGGTGACGACGATCTGCTTGTCGGCCAGGCGCGGGACGTCATCGAGCCGCAGCGGTGGGAACGCGCCGCCGCGCGGACGCGAGCCTCGGGTCACGGTCTCGAGGGCGGCGTCGAGAGCCTCGGTCCGGTAGCGCCCCAGGGCGATGTCGCGGCAGACCGTCTCTTGGTTGACGTCGCCGAGGGTGTAGACCGCGACCTCGACGCGGGTGACCTCGGCCGCCAGATCGGTCCGCTCGCCGTAGTCGAAGACGACGGCGAGCGTCGGGTCGGTGCACCCGGACGCGGCGATGGCGGCGGCGATGGCGGCGGTCACGGCGGCCTGGGTCACCGGGCGCATTCTGCGACGATACCACCGCGCGCGAGGGCGCGGCCGATCGGGTATCCTGCGCGGGTGATCGATCGCACCACGATGATGGCCTCGGGCCTGGCCACCACCGCGACCCGGGCCCGGACCGCGCCGCGGAGCTGGCTGGCGCGGGCCTCGACCGGCGGTCAGGCCGCGCTGGGCGCGCGGCCGGTGGTGGTCGGCGCCCACGCCACCTGCGACTTGGTTCTCGACGACGCCAAGGTGTCGCGCCGCCACACCGAGCTGACGGCGGTGGCCGGCGGCGTGCGGGTCAAAGATCTCGGCTCGACCAACGGCACCTGGTGGCAGGGCTCACGGGTGACCGAGGTCATCGTGCCGGGCGGCGCGACGATCGAGATCGGCGGCGTGACGATCCGGCTGATCGCGGCCGAGGCCCTGACCTTGCCGCCCAGCACTCGCGACCGGTTCGGCGCGATGGTCGGGCGCTCGGTCGCGATGCGCGAGCTGTTCGCGGTCCTCGAGCTGGCGGCGCCGTCGGATGCCACCGTCTTGATCGAGGGCGAGTCGGGCACCGGCAAGGAGCTGGTGGCGCGCGCGATCCACGAGCACTCGGGGCGGGCCTCCGGGCCGCTGGTGGTGGTCGACTGCTCGGCGATCGCCGAGCACCTGATCGACTCGCACTTGTTCGGCCACGTCCGCGGCGCGTTCACCGGCGCCGAGCGCGATCGCAAGGGCGCCTTCGTCGAGGCCTCGGGCGGGACCTTGTTCCTCGACGAGCTGGGCGAGCTGCCGCTCGCGATCCAGGCCAAGCTCTTGCGCGCGCTCGAGGCCCAGACCGTGCAGCCGGTCGGCGCCGATCGGCCGGTCGCGGTCGACACCCGGGTGGTGGCGGCGACCCACCGCGATCTGGCGCGCATGGTCGAGGCCAAGGAGTTCCGCTTCGATCTGTTCTACCGGCTGGCGGTGGTCCACGTCGCGCTGCCGGCGCTGCGCGAGCGCCTCGATGATCTGGCGCCGCTCATCGCCACCTTCTACGCCGCCCGCGGCGCCGAGCCCGGGCCGATCGACGGCGACAACCTCGAGCGCCTGCGCCGCCACGCCTGGCCGGGCAACGTCCGCGAGCTGCGCAACGTCCTCGAGCGGGCCTTCGCGATGTCGGGCGGCGCGGTCGGGTTCCGCGACCTGCGGCTGTGGGTCGAGACCGCGGCGCCGCCGGCCGGCGGTGAGGCCATCGACACCTCGTTGCCGTTCAAGGAAGCCAAGGAGCGGTGGAACGACGTGTTCGAGCGGCGCTACCTGGCCGCGGTCCACGGCGCTCACGGCGGCAACATCACCCGCGCCGCCGAGCACGCCGGCATCAACCGCCGACACTTCCGCGAGCTCCTGTACAAGCACGGCCTGCTCGACCGCCCGGCCGGCGGCGACGACGAGTAGCGACCGATCGACCGCGCGATGATCGGCCAACGCATCGGCGACTACGAGATCCTGTCGGCGCTCAAGTCGGGCGGGATGGGAGACGTGCTCCTGGCGCGGCGCCACGGGCCGGCCGGGTTCGAGCAGCTCTGCGCCGTCAAGACCGTGCGCGCCGAGCTGGCGGCGACCCCGGTGGCGCGCGCGATGTTCCTCGACGAGGCGCGCCTGCTGGCGCGGCTATCGCATCCCGGCATCGCCCAGATCATCGACTTCGGCGAGGCCAGCGGCGTGGCCTTCATGGTGATGGAGTACGTGCCGGGGATGAGCTTCCGCGGGCTGAGCGACAAGGCGGCGCCGCCAGCGGTGGTGTGTCAGGCGGTGGCGCAGGCGTGCCGCGGGCTCCACGCCGCCCACGAGCTGCGCGATCTGATCGACGGCCACCTGCTGGGCGTGGTCCATCGCGACATCAGCCCCGACAACCTGATGCTCGGGTACGACGCTCGGGTCAAGGTCCTCGACTTTGGCATCGCGCTGGTCCGCGGACGGCAGGCCCCGGTGACCGAGCTGGGCACGCTCAAGGGCAAGCCGCCGTACATGTCGCCCGAGCAGCTCAAGAACCACGCGCTCGATCGGCGGTCGGACGTGTTCTCGATCGCGGTCGTGCTGTGGGAGCTGCTGGCGCGCGAGCCGCTATTCCGTGGCGACTCGATCTACGCGGTGGCGCGCGCGGTCGAGGAGCAGGTGATCGCCCCGCCGTCGAGTCGGACCGCCGGCTTGCCCGCCGATCTCGACGACGTGGTGCTGGCCGGGCTGGCGCGCGAGCCGTCGCAGCGGCTGGCCAGCGCGGCGGCGATGGCCGAGGTCCTCGAGCGGATCGCGGCGCGCGCCGGCGGATCGTCGCTCGAGGCCTGGACCGAGCGCGCCCTGGCCGAGGAGCGCGAGCACCATCGGCGGTGGCTGGCCCAGGTGATCGCGGGTGGCCGCGCGGCGGGTGGGCCGGGGCGGCCGAGCGGGGTCGCGACCGCGATCGACGCGACCGGGGTCCGCGAGGCGACCCGGGTGACCGTGGTCGACGTCGCCGAGCCGACGATCGAGGACGTCGTCGCGCCGACCCACGAGGTCGCCGAGCGGCGCGAGGCGTCGGCGGCGGAGGCGGGGCCGACGCTGGTCGAGGCGGCCTCGGCCGACGGTGGAGCGCGGCCGCCCCGTCGGCGCTGGCCCCTCGCGCTCGGCGGGCTGGGCGGCGTCGGCGCGATCGCGGCGGTGGTCTGGAGCCTGGGGCGCGGCGGCGGCGCGGCGACGGTGGCGATGCCCGACGCGGGCGCGATCGACGCGCTGCCGGTCGACGCGGCCGAGGTCGTCGCGGGCGACGCGGCCGCGGTCGACGCGACCGCGATCGAGGACGCCGGGCCGCCGGACGCGCCCGAGCCGCGGCGCCCCGACGGTCGTCCGCCGCGCTCGCCGGTCGACGCCGCGGTCGCGGTGGCGCGCCCGATCGACGCCGGTCCCGCGGCCGCCCCGCCGATCGACGCCGCGGTGGCGACCGGACGGCTGGCGGTGCGGGCGTGGAGCCCGGCGGCCCTGGTCACCGTCGACGGGCGCGACTGGGGCGAGACCCCGATCCTGCCGCGCAAGCTGCCGGTCGGGACCTACGAGGTCGTGCTGCGCAGTCCGCTCGACGGCGCGATCGTCCACCGCGCGACCGTGACGATCGTCGCCGGCGAGACGGTCACGGTCCGGTGAGCGAGCCGAGGCCCGGGCCCGGGCTCAGCGCGGGATGGCCAGGAGCCAGCCGGTGTCGTCGAGGAAGCCGTAGACCGCGGCGTCGTCGGCGACGGGCGGTGGACCGGTCAGCTCGCCGGGGATGGCCCAGCGCGCGCGCCGGGCGCCGCTGACCCGATCGATCGTCTCGAGCGCGGCGCCGGTCGCGGTGATCGACAGCGCGGTCAGGCGCGGGCCGCCGAAGAGCGCGACGATCGTGGCGTCGGCGGGGCCGGGCACGCGGCGCGGCGGGCGACGATCGAGGGGCGCGATCACCAGCGCGGCCGCGCCGCTCGCGGTGATCAGCTCGTCGCCGACTCGGACCAGGCCCGCGCCCAGCGACTCGGCGGGGCCGCGTTCGAACAGCGCCACCCGGCCCGACCCACGGGCGGCGCGGTACACGCCGTCACCGGGGCGACCGAGGGAGGTGTAGTAGACGTGGGCGCCGAGCGGCAGCACCGCGGCCGGCGTGAAGCCGTCGCCGTCGACCGCGGTCGGGGTCGGCGCGTGGAACACCGCGGCCCCGCCGGCGCCGGTGGCGCGCCACAGCCGCCAGCCGTCGGCCCACCACACGTCGGTCGCGCCGATCGTCAGGCCGTCGACCCGGCCGACCTCCGTGGCCAGGGTTCGCACGGCGCCGTCGCGCTCGATCGCTCGCACCGACGCGGTGGCGGCGTCGGCGAAGGCGACCCGCCCCCGACCCGCGGCCAAGGCCTCGACCGCGCCGGCGGTGGCCAGCGGGCGCGCCGCGCCGGTCGCGCGTTCGACCGCGACGATCGCATCGGGGCGCCCGGCGCGGTCGCCGCTGGCGTAGACGACGCGGTCGCGCTCGACCGCGAGGGCCCGCGGCGCCGTCGCCACCGTCGCCAGCACCACCGCCGGGCGCGACCAGGCGCTCGGCCGAGCGATCCACCACAGCCCGGCGCGGCCGTCGCGATCGCGCAGCGTCACCACCACGCCGGCGTCGGCGACGACCAGCGGGCTGGCGTCGGCGATCAGCCCGCCGTCGACGGCCGGCGCGACCAGGCCGCGGCCGCCCCGCCACTCGGCGAGGGCGCCGCCGAGCACGAGCAGCAGGCGATCGCCGTCCACGCCGAGGGCGCCCAGCCGGCCGCGGGCCTCGCGTCGGCGCGCGCCGGTGCGCAGGTCGACGCTGGCCAGGCCGTCGGTCGGGCTGATCCAGTACAGGCG
This sequence comes from Kofleriaceae bacterium, assembly GCA_018057825.1. Classification (GTDB taxonomy): domain Bacteria; phylum Myxococcota_A; class Polyangia; order Haliangiales; family Haliangiaceae; genus UBA2376. Next base: position 40,848 of record JAGPCY010000020.1, read on the forward strand.
TGGCGCGATCACGGCCACGGCCCGCGGGTCGGGGCCGGCGCTGGCCACGACGGTCGGCGCGCCGGTGGCCTTGGCGAGCGCGACGATCGCGCCGCTGGCGGTGGCCGCGAACACCCGGGTCGCGTCGGTGGTGAGCGCGACCACCGGGCCGCGCAGCCGCGTCAGCGTCCGGGCCCGGCCGGAGGCATCGACGCCGAGCACGCCGTCGTCGACGCCGAGCCAGGCGCCCTCGCGATCGGCGACCAGCGCGTGCCAGGCCGGCAAGGCCGCGACCGCGCGCAGCGCGCCGCCGCTGGTCGCGACGGTGAACAGGCGATCGGCCGCGGCCGCGTACACGCGCTCGCCGTCGCTGGCCAGGGCGAGGATCGGGCTCGGTGGGCGCGCCAGCACGACCGCGCCGCCGCGCCACGGCCGGCGCCACAGCGCGCCCTCGACGTACCAGTACGCGGCTTGGCGATCGGCCGCGACCACCGCGAGGTCGCCGTCTGCGAGCGCGATGGCGGCGGGCGGCGTCGGCGCGACCGCCGCGACCGGTCGCCCGCCGGTCCGACAGGCTGCGATCGCCGCGAGCACCAGCAGCGCCCACCGCGGCCGAACTAGCATCGCAGCCAGAACCGCTCGCCCATCCCGAACCAGTCGTCGACCGCGACCTCGGGCAGGCCGGCGGGCGCCAAGCGTCCGGCGCAGGTCCCGAACGGCCCGCGGTAGCGGCTCTCGATCACGCCGAGGTTCAGCCGGACGTCGCCGGGGACGGTCGGGGTGAAGGTCAGGTCGACCCGGCCGTCGCGATCGCGGACCTGCCAGCGCTCGGCCGCGGTGCCGACGTCGGTGCGGGTGAAGGTCACCGCGGGCAGCGCGCCGACCGCGGCGCCGACCCAGGCGCAGTTCTCGTTGTAGCGCTCGGGCTCGACGCACTGGTTGCGGGTCAGGTTGAACCCGCGGGCCACGCCGTCGTCGCCGCGGGCCGCGCTGGTCACCCAGTCCCACTCCATCACGTACGGGTAGTACCCCTTGTGATCGTCGAGGAGCGCCAGGCCGCCATCCAGATCGAAGCGGTCGGCGCCGAGGGTGATCGCGCCGGTGACCGGGAACATCCCCTTGTGCGAGTACATGCTGCCGCGCGGCAGCGGCAGGCTGACCACCTGCGACGCGCCGGCCGCGGTGTCGACCCGGAGCTGGCCCGTCACCGCCGGCGTCGTCGACGCCAGCTCGACCTCGAGGAAGCCGTCGGCCAGGCGGTTGGTGAAGGCCAAGGTGGTCGCGCGATCGCGATAGGCGGTCACGCTGGCGCGGAGCTGATCGGTCAGGCGGAAGGCCCGCGGCCGCAGGGTCCGCTCGATCAGGTGCTTCTCGCCGCGCGCGCGATCGTAGAGCTTGAGCTGCACCAGCGTGATCAGCTTGGCGTCGAACAGCGCGACGTTCAGGAACAGCCGCGGGGTCACGACCTGGAGCGCTTGCCACTCCTTCAGGCGCCACCAGCGCAGCGGCCGTGGCCAGCCGCGGTAGCGCGCGTCGAGGAGGTTGGTGTGGCCGATCGGTCCGGCAAACCGCCCGAGATGGGGGCGGCCGTCGTCGACCAGGCGGGCCGGAGGCGCGGCGAAGGCGGACGCGGACACGCCCGCCAAGTCTACCGCGCGGCCGAGGGCTTGCGGCTACACTGGCGTCGATGATCTTGACCTCCGTCCTCGGCAACAGCCAGCGTCTCGACGGTGGCGCGATGTTCGGCAACGCGCCGCGGCCGATGTGGGAGCGGTGGATCGCGCCCGACGATCACCACCGCATCCCGCTGGCCTGTCGCTGCTTGCTGGTCCGCACCGGCACGCGCACGATCCTGTTCGAGACCGGCATCGGCACGTTCTTCGCGCCCGAGCTGCGCGACCGCTACGGCGTGGTCGAGGAGCGCCACGTGCTGCTCGATAACCTGGCGGCTCTCGGGGTCGCGCCCGACGATGTCGACGTCGTCGTGCTGTCTCACCTGCACTTCGATCACGCCGGCGGCGCGCTGACCGCGTGGCAGCCCGAGGCCGCGCCGGCCCTGGTCTTCCCGCGCGCCCACTGGGTGGTCGGGGCCGCGGCCTGGGACCGCGCGATCGCGCCGCACGCGCGCGATCGGGCGTCGTTCATCCCGCCGCTGCCCGGGCTCCTCGAGGCCACCGGGCGCCTCGAGCGGGTCGTCGGGCCGCGTAGCGCGGTGCTGGGCGACCTGGTGCGGTTCCACACCAGCGACGGCCACACCCCCGGGCTCGTGCTGGCCGAGCTGGCCGGTCCCGACGGGCCGGTGGTCTTCGCCGCCGATCTGATCCCGGGGCGGCCGTGGGTCCACGTCCCGATCACGATGGGCTACGACCGCTTCCCCGAGCGGCTGATCGAGGAGAAGCAGGCGCTCCTGGCCGACCTCCACGGCCGCGGTGGTCACCTGTTCTTCACCCACGACCCGTCGATCGCGATCGGTCGGATCGCGCGCGACGACCGCGGCCGGTACCACACGGTCGACGATCGCGCGACGCTGTAGCGGCGCGCTACGGCTGGACCTCGCCGCCGATCGAGCCGCTCGGCGACCAGGTCAGGGCGTAGGTCGTGACGCCGGCGCCGACCGCGACCGCGCCGCCGGCGATCGCCCAGACCCACCACTTGCGGTACCACGGGGTCGGCGGATCGAAGCGCAGCGGCACCTCGCGCGGGCGGGTCGGTGCCGCCCACGCCAGGGTCTGGTTGCCGTCGGGGTCGGTGGCTACACCGTACAGCTCGATCGCGGTGTCGTCGTCGGTCGCCACCGCCGGCAGGTAGATCCGCGCCCGGGCGCCGGGCGCCGGCAGCGCCACGTCGGCGACCCGCCAGGTGGTCTCGCCGCGGACCCGGCTGAACAGCTCGAGGCGGTGCAGCACCCGCGCCGGATCGGCGACGGTCTCGAGGTCGATCGGGATCGGCTGGCCGACGCGGGTGGTGCGCGGCCAGGTGATCTCGAGCTCGCGGCCGGCGCGCTCGGCGAGCTCGCGCCGGGTCCGCTCGAACCGGAGGCTGGCCTTGCTGCCCTCCTCGCAGCTCAGGTGGTGCTCGGGAGCGATCGCGAGCAAGCGCTCGAAGGCCTGGTGGGCGGCCGCCGCGGGCGCGGGGTCGTCGGGGGCGTCGAAGGCCAGGTACGAGTGGACGGTGCCGCGCAGCTCCCACAGCCGGATGTGATCGGCGAGGGCGAGGGGCTCGGCGGCGGCGGTGGTCAACGCGGCGAGCGCTCCTGGGACGTCGGCGTCGCGAGCGGCGGCGGCGGCGGCGGTGAGCGCGGAGGTCGCGGTCCGGGGGACGCAGGACGCGCCGTCCCAGCGGGCCGCGGGCGGGCAGGCGGCGCGCAGCGGGGTGACCGGGCGTGACGACGTGTGGCTGGCGCAGCCGACGAGCGCGAGCGAGAGGACGGCGTAGCGCACGTCCGGACTGTAGCGACGCGCCGACGGTGTGCCAGTCCGCGACCGCCCAAACCGGCGCGGGTTCATGCCAAGAACGCCAGCGCGTGATCGAGGCCACCGTGATCGATCGTGGCGTCGGCCGCCGCGCGCAGGGCCGGCTTGGCGCGGTAGGCGACGCCCAGCCCGGCCCGCGCCAGCATCGCCCGATCGTTGGCGCCGTCGCCGATCGCCACCACCTCGGCCAGGTCGAGCCCGAACCGCGCGGCCAGCTCGTCGACGATCGCGGCCTTGCGCGCCGCGGTCACGACCGGGCCGACGACCTCGCCGGTCAGGCGGCCGTCGGCGCGCGCCAAGCGGTTGGCCTCGACGTGATCGAGGCCCAGGCGGGCGCCCAGAGCTTCGGCCGCGAAGGTGAAGCCGCCCGACGCGATCGCCAGGCGCACGCCTCGGGCCCGGCAGCCCTCGACCAGGGTCGACATCCCCGGCGACAGCGGCAGGCGCGCCGCCAGCGCGTCGAGCTCTGCCACCGGCAGTCCGGCGAGCTGCGCGACCCGGGCCCGCAGGCTGGCCTCGAAGTCGAGCTCGCCGCGCATCGCCTGCTCGGTGATCGCGGCGACCGCCGGGCCGACGCCGTGGACCCGGGCCAGCTCGTCGATCACCTCGATCGCGATCGCGGTCGAGTCCATGTCCATCACCACCAGGCGGGCCGGCCGCGCTGTCGGGCCGCGCACCGCGAGATCGACCGCGGCGTCGCCGAGGGCGATCGCCACCCGCTGGCGCAGGGCGACGGCGTCGGCGCGTGAGTCGACCACCGCGGCGACCGCGGCGCGCGCGCCGTGGCCGATCGCCGGCGCGTCGAGGGTCGCCGGCGCGACCGCGGCCGCGAGGGCGGACCAGGTGGCGGGCGCGAGCGGCGCGTCCGCGACCGCGACGAGGGTCGAGTTCGACACCTCACGTATATATACGGTGCGCGCGGTCCGCGCGCGTCACCGCGCCAGCGCCGCCGCCAGCGCCTGGTACGGCCCGGTTCGCAGGCCGACCGCGCCGGGGTCTCCGTCGGGATCGGCGACCAGCTCGGCGTAGGTCGCGTCGAAGCCCTCGGGCACGAACAGTCGATCCCAGCCGAGCTCGCGCGGGCCGGCCGGGCGGTCGGCGATCCGGCCCTCGCACACGCCGTGGAACACCTCGACCTCGGCGGCGCGATCGCGGCGGACCGCCAGGCACATCACCAGCCGCACCGGGGTCTCGCGCCACCACCGGCAGAACCGGTTGTCGTTCTCGGAGTCGAGCTCGAGGCGCAGGCTCTGGCCCTCCTTGGTCAACAGGTCGACCGCCTCGGCGAAGCACGGGAAGTGATCGTCGACCGCCAGCACCATGTCGCGGGCCTTGCGCTCGGGATCGGGGGCGCTGGTCGAGTACCCGGCCGGCAGGGCCGCGAGCTCGAAGCGGAGCGCGGGGACGGCGCGGCGGATCTCGCCGGCGCGCAGCTCGGTGCCATCGACGAAGTACGCGGTCACCGCGCGATGGTCGCACGGACCGGGGGCGGGCGCGCGGCGGTTGCGCTCGCCGGCGGCGCGGACGATGATCCCATGATGCGTTCGCTCGCCGCCCTGATCGTGCTCGCGGCCTGTGGGGCCGGCACGCCGGTCGAACCCGAGGAGCCCAAGCGCGATCCCAAGGAGGCGATCCGCGAGGCCCGGGGGCTGATCGACGAGGCCTACCGCAGCCTGCGGTCAGGCGACGTGGTCGGGCTTCAGCCCATCCTGGCGCCTGACCTGTTCTTCGTCGGGCCGGGCCCGGCCGACGTCGGGCTCGATCGCTCGGCGGCGCTGGCCCTGGGCCAGGAATACGTCGACGATCGCCAGAAGCACAAGCTCAAGTCCTATAGCCTCGAGGTGTTCGCCGGACCCAACGGTCGCTCGGCCTACGCCATCGATCAGCTCGAGTTCGACGGCACCGCCTTCGCCGTCACCGTGGTCGCCGCCGAGGTCGGGGACATGTGGATGATCACCACGATCGCGATCAGCCGCGCGGTGTCGGCCAAGCGGCTCGACAGCGCCGCGGTCCTGGCCGAGTTGCCGGCGTGGCGGCCGTCGACCACCGAGGACGAGCCGGCCCACGCCAAGGCGCCGCGCCAGCTCGTCGAGGCCCTGACCCTGGCCGCGTCCGATCTCGACGCGCGCCTCACCCAGTACGGCAAAGACCCCGACGCCGCCTACGTCGGGCCGTCCCCCGACGAGGTCATCCTGGGGACCAAGGCCCTGGGCAAGAAGTGGAAGAAGCGCGCGCCGGCGTGGGAGATCGACGCCAGCCTCGGCGGGGCGACCTCCGACGAGCGCCTGGTGTGGGTCCTGGCCAACGCCCGCGACGCCGCGCGGCCGGCCAAGGACGACCGCGACCGCGACGATCGCGATGATCGCGACGATCGCGATCGGCGCCGACGCCGCGATGACGACGAGGCCGACGCCGCCGAGCCACCCGCGGCGGCGCCGCGCCGGCTGTTCGCGATCTATCGAGACGATGGCGGCGAGGCAGGCTGGCGGTTGGCGGTCTTGCACGCCGCGGTCGCCCTCGCGCGGTAGGCGCAGTTCGGAGGCGGAGACCGAGGCTGAGACCGAGGCGGAGGCCGAGACCGAGACCGAGACCGAGACCGAGACCGAGGCCGAGACCGAGACCGAGACCGAGACCGAGGCCGAGACCGAGACCGAGACCGAGACCGAGGCGGAGGCCGAGACCGAGACCGAGACCGAGGCGGAGGCCGAGACCGAGACCGAGACCGAGGCCGAGACCGAGGCGGAGGCCGAGACCGAGACCGAACCCGAACCCGAACCGGCTGCTGCCAGGTCCTGTGAAGGCGCGCACAGCCGACGGCGACATGGGCTTCGCAACCGGCGGTGGGCTGGCGTACCATCCGCTCATGGGACCAAACGCCCTCGTCCGCGCCGGGCTGCTGCTTGGCCTCGCCGTCGCCGCGTGCGGCGACATCCCGGCCTCCACGATCGACGCCGCGCCCGACGCCGACCTGACCTGCTCGAGCGGGTGCGATCCCAACGCGACCTGCAACGCCGGTGCCTGTGTCTGCGATCCGGGCTACGAGGGACCGGGCCAGACCTGCACCGACGTCAACGAGTGCTCGACCGCCAACGGCGGGTGCCACGTCGACGCCGACTGCCTCAACCGGCCCGGGACCCGCGAGTGTCGCTGCCGGCCCGGCTTCGTCGGCGACGGGCTGAGCTGCCTGCCGGTGTGGGAGCTCCAGGACTCGTATACGGGCGGCGAGTTTGCGGCGCCCTTCGACGGCTTCGCCGCCGCGGTCGGCACCTCGTTCTACTTCACGCGCGATGGCCAGAACGCCAGCACGCTCTTGTACAGCTACGACACGGTCAGCGGCGCCTTCGCCGTCAAGCCGGTGACCACGGTCGACGAGTTCTGCGCCTGCGGCTACGGCCAGGCGTTCGTCGGTGGCCCCAACCGACTGTGGATGTTCGGCAACGACGGCTGGTCCTACGACCCCGCTCTCGACCGCTGGGCGATCATCCCGGCCTACGCCAGCAGCGCGTCGCGCCGCGGCGAGGCGGCGGGCGCGATCGATCCGCGCAACGGCCGGGTCTACCTGGTCGGCGGGCGGCCCAACGAGACCACCGCGAGCTGGGCCAACGGCTCGAACAACACCTACGGCGACGAGCCCGGGGTCTTGCCGGTCGGGGTCTCCGACGCCTCGGCGTGGCTGGTGCCCGAGATCGACACGTTGTTCGTCGCCGGCGGCCGCGGCACCGACGGCAACCAGCGGCGGGTCTACAGTCACGTCCTGGGCTCGTCGCTGTGGACCGAGCTGCCCCAGCTCCCGGCCGACGCCCAGCAGACCCGCGGCATGGGCACCCACCGGGGCCGGCTGTGGGTGGCCTCCGACGAGGGCGTCCACTTCTTCGACCTGGCGACCCGGGTGTGGACCTCGGTCGGCCTGCCGATCGGCTTCCAGCGCGCGGTCAGCGCCAACGGCGAGCTGTGGGCGATCACCAGCACGATCGGCAGCGGGCGCATCGACGTCTACAAGCTGGTCCGCACCGAGTAGGCGTCGGCGGGGCCATTGCGCGCCCTGCCGGGATGTGGCGCAATCGTTCGGTGGAGCCCGCGCTGGTCGCCCCGTTCCTCGACGCCGCGCCGGCCTCGCTGCGCGCCGGCCTCGAGGCCCTGCCGGAGCTGGCCCGGCAGGTCTGGGCCCTGGTCGCCGCCGGCCGCGCGGCCTGGCCCGAGGTCGCCCTCGAGCCGGCGCGAGCGGCGGCCTTCGCCGCCGCCCGCCTCGAGCCGGCCGCCGAGCCGGCCGACGCGCTGGCCGCGCTGCGGGCCGCCGATCTGTACCTCGCGTGTGGCTGCGCTGACGGCGACCGCGCCGCGCTGGCGGCCTTCGATCGCCACTACATGCGCGAGGTCGACATCGCCCTGGCCCGGATGCGCATGCCGGCGCCGCGGGTGGCCGACGTCAAGCAGCTCGTGCGGCAGCGCCTGTTCGTCGGCGATGGCGTGCCCGGCAAGATCGTCGAGTACGGCGGTCGCGGCGACCTGCGGCGCTGGGTGCGGTCGGTCGCGGTCCGCACCTGTCTGAACGACCTGCGCAAGGGCAAGCACGAGGTCCTGACCGACGACGATCAGCTCATCGCCCAGCACGCCATCCCCGGCGATGATCCCGAGCTGGCGTACATGAAGCGGACCTACGCCCGGGAGTTCCAGGCCGCCTTCGCCGAGGCCCTGGCTGGCCAGGGCGCGCGCGAGCAGACGCTCTTGCGCTACCACCACGTCGATGGCCTCAACATCGATGAGATCGGCGCCATCTATCGGGTCCACCGGGTCACCGCGTTCCGCTGGCTCGAGAAGGCCAAGGAGAAGCTGGTCGACGCCACCCTGACGATCCTGCGCGGCCGGCTCAACATCACGCCGCGGGAGCTCGACAGCGTGCTGCGCCTGATCCGATCCCAGGTCCACCTGTCCCTGGTGCGCCACCTCGGTGGCCCCAGCGACCGGGTCGAGGATGATGTCCTCGAGCTCGACGGCGCTGACCTCGAAGAGGCCGAGTAAGCTCCCGACGCAGAGCTCTCGATGGCGCGCCGAAACGCCGCGCGCCGCCGATGAGCGGCGGCGCGACCAGCCTGCACGTCGCAGCAGGCATCGGAGACCGTTCGGCGCGCTAGCCGCGCGGGCGGAGCTGGAACGGATACTTGATGGGGTAGATGCCGGTGCCGCCGACCTTGGGGAAGGCCACGTTGGCGATCACCTCGGCGATGCACGACGACACCGCGGCGTCGACGCCGGACGCGGTCGACTGGATCACCCGGCCGTTGCCGTTGAGCGTGAAGTTCACGGTCACCGTGCCCTCGAGGCCGGGCTTGGCCAAGAGCTCGCGCTCGTAGCAGTAGGCGATCTTCTCGCGGTTGCGCGCGATGTGGCGGCGGATGATCTCCTTGTCGAGGCAGGGCTCGTCGGCGCTGCACGCCACCGGGGTGCTGAACTTGACGGTCGGCGGGTTGGGCGTGCGCTTGCGCGGCCGGCCGTCGCCGTCGTCGCCCAGGGTGCCGAGGTAGTTCTTGCCGTCGTCGCGGCCCAGGGTCGCGAACGGATCGCTGGCCAGGCCGGTGCACGGCACGCCGGCGATCGTGCCGCAGCCGGTGCCGGTGCCGCGCACGCCGCTGCCCCAGGTCCCGGTCGGCGCGCCAGTGCCGCCGCCGTCGTAGAAGCCGCCGGTGATGTCCATGTCGTCGAAGCCCGACGCGAGGTCGGCGCCGCCGGTGACCGCCAGCGGGCCAGCCAGGAGCCGCGAGCTCAAGATGCCGGCGGTGGCGGCCTGCTCGATCGCGGCCTCGCGGGCCATGCGCGGCGACAGCCCACGATCGGCGACGCGCAGTCGGGCCGGGTGCGGGTTCACCGTCGACGTGCCGAGGGTGCCGTCGATCACCGCGGTGGCGGTTGGCGCCGAGGCCGAGCCGGTCGCGCCGCTGCCGTCGGCGTCGCCGTCCTCGGGCGGCGGCGGGGCGATGGCCTCCATCGACACCAGGTGGCCCTTCGACGAGCTGTCCTCGGTGAGCGACAGATCGGTCGGCGCGCCGATGCTGGCCGGCTCGGCGTACTGCAGGAGGCCGAGGAGCCCGAGGTGGGCGACCGCCGACCCGGCGAAGAACGCCAGCGGTCCGCGCGACCACGCGAGCGCGGGCGGCGCCGAGCGCGCCGGGGCGTCGATGCCGCGGACGAAGATCGTGGCCCGGCCGACCTGGGTTCGGACCGCGGTGCCGACGTAGAGCGGCAGCGCGACGTGGCCGGCCGCGCGCATCGCCGCGAGGGTGGTCGTGGTGCCGGCGAACCCGACGTCGCCGTCGAGGCCGTCGATCGCCGCGACGAAGCCCTCGGCGCCGCGATCGACCAGGGTGTAGGTCGCGGTGGCGTCCGCCAGGGGCAGCTCGGCGTCGGCGGCGGCGCCGACCCGGAACCGCGTGCGCGCGTCGGCGCGGCGGCGTCGGGCCAGGCCCAGGCCGAGGAGCGGCAGCCCGATCATCGAGCCCAGCGCGGCGGCGGCGTCGGTGGTGGCGCCGTGGCGGGTCGGGCGGAACGCCCAGGCCGGGCGATGCTCGGCGGCCCACGCGGCGCGCGCCTGGGCGTCCTGGTGGGCGGCGTACAGGCCGTAGCCGAACGTCGAGGCCGCCATCGCCAGGAGCGCGGCGCCCGCGTACAGCGGCAGGTTGGGCCGGCGCGGTGCGGCGGCGTCGGCGGTCAGGGTATCGACGCTGACGATCGAGCCGGCGAGGGAGGTGACGACCTCGACCGCGGGGGCCGGCGTGGCGGACGGGGTAGGAGCGGGCAGAGCGGTAGCCATGGCGACCTCCGACGAGGACGAGTCCTGGGAGCGCGACGGCATCCGCCGCGCACACGCCGCGTCGCCGAGGTCGGCATCGCTGCGTTCGGATCGATAGACACGCACCGTCGGCGGCGGTTCCGAAAATCTGCGCACGATCTCGCGTGTCTGCGCGGGTCGATCGCGTGCAACCGCGGCGCGCGCTCGGTGTCAGGCGGCGCCCGGCGACCTCGCCCTCAGGTCTTGGGCTTGGCCTTGAGGACGACCTTGTTGTCGCGGATGACGACGTTCCACTCGACCGCCGAGGCCTTGTGCTGCTGCAGGATCTTCGGCCCCTGGCTCTCGACCGTGCGCACCAGCTTCTCGAAGGTCATGCCGTCGTTGCGATCGCCGACCACCTCGCGGGCCTTCATGTACTTCGCGTACAGCGCGCGCGCCGCGGCGTCGCTCATGCCGCTCGAGGTCGAGGTCGAGGGCCCGCTCGGGCGCGCGCCCGGCGGCGGGCGCGGCGGCGCGGCGGCGGGGGAGGTCCGTGGCGGCGGTGGCGGGACGCGGGGCGGCGGCGACGGTGGCGCCGCGGCGGGCGGCATGCGCGGCGGCGGGCTGGGGATGGTGTCGTGGCCGGCGCGCGGCGTTCGTGGGCGCGGCTCGTCGATCGCCGCCAGGGCCTCGTCGGCCAGGCTCGACAGCGCCGCAGCGATGTCGTCCTCGCCGACGTTGGTGAACGGATCGGTCGTGATCGACTTGGCGCGTGGCCGGGCCTCGGGCGGCGGCGCCGGGGCGCGGATCACCGCTGGCTGGCTGTCGCTGTCGACCGGCTCGGTCACCAGCTTGCGACGCTGGGCCTCGGCCAGGGCGTTGGCGCGATCGCGCTCGATCGCGTCGCGCATGCGCTTGGGCATCGCGGCCATGATCTCTTCTGGCAAGGCCTCGCCGGTGAGCTGGGCCTGACGACGCAGCTTCGACAGGTTGCGCAGGTAGCGGCCGGCCTCGATGTCGCGCAGCGTCCGCTTCCAGTACGTGTTGTAGGCCCCGAACTTCTGCTGCAGCGTCGCGAACCGGTAGCGCAGCGCGGTGTTGCGGATCTGGAGCTGAGCGACGTCGCGCAGCCGGCGCTCGGCGTCGTTGTGCAGGTGCGACGGCGCCTGCTTCTGGATGCCCATGAAGTACTGCTCGTAGAGCACCTTCAAGCGGTCGATCAGCTTGTCGAGGGCGTCGAGCGCCTCCTCGATCTCGGCGGCCTTCTCCTCCGAGCTCTGGACCGACTTGGTGGCCACGTCCCCGCGAGCGTACCAGAGCCGCCGGGGCGCCGCGCCGGCGTTGCTTTCGGCAGCGGCGCGGGTGGCGCCTGGCCTGGCCAGCGACAGGGGCGGGGTCGCGATCTCGCCTACTTGCCCCACCTCCTCGGTGGTACGGCCCGTGCGTATGGCCGGCGGCGATGGCTCGCTTGTCGCTCTGCATCCTGGTGTCGCTGGCCGCCTGCGCCGAGGTCCCCGAGGCCCCGGTGGCCGCCGAGGCGCCCCTGACCGGCGTCGATGGCGCCCGCGATCAGGCCGATCGCTCCTGCCACGTGGTCCTGCGCGACCTGGCCCGCCTGCGCAACGGCACCGGCGGCTACCAGACCGAGGGCAGCGCCTGGATCTGGGAGGGCGACGTCGAGCTGTCGAGCGCGGCTGCGGCCGAGGGCGCGACGGTCGGCGCGGTCTACCAGTACGGCTCGGATCCGACCTGGTACGAGGTGACCGCGACCCCCAGCGCGGTCGCCCCGACCGCCGGGTTCGCGCGCTACCGGCTGCGGCTCGATCACGGCCTGCCCGGGCCGGGCATGAGCGGCACCTCGCTGGCCACCGCCCGGGTCCAGGTCATGCCGTTCGCGCGCCTGGCGGGCGGCGGTCGGCTGTTCGATCACAACCGCATCCCCGGCGACTTCGACAACTACCTCCTGACCGCCAGCAACGACTTCGCGGTGACGCGCTCCGACGCGATCTGTCCGGAAGCCGGACCGAGCGCCCCGAGCCGGATCGTGTTCGCGGCCGATCACACCGTGACCCAGCACGGCGCCCTGGTCCCGGGCGGTCAGGTCCGCCTCGAGTACGACCCGGCGCGCCTGACGACCTGCCGCAACTCGCGCAACGGCTACGCGCTGTGGGACCTCACCGCCCACCTGCGCTGGGACACCGGCGAGGGCCAGAGCAGCAGCATCCGCGACGGCGCGATCCTGGTGTCGATCCCGACCACCGCCCGCGGCCTCGAGGTGTGGTTCGAGAACACCGCGGTGCCCGGCTGCCAGGCCTGGGACTCCAACTACGGCGCCAACTACCGCTTCGCGCTCCTGACGCCGCCGTCATGGGTCGGCGCGGCGACCACCCGCATCTCGCGCGACTCGAGCGACCCGTGCGACGGCGGCGTCGACGCCGCCGCCGGCTTCAGCTTCGACACCTGGGCCCGCCAGCGGGCGGCGATCGCCAACCTGTGCTTCCGGGTGTGGTCGCCGGGCGTGACCGATCGCGACGACCCGGAGCTGTGGCGCAAGCTCGACGCCACCGTGCGCTGGCGGCCGCGCGGCACGACCGAGCCGCTGCGCTCGGTCTACGCCGACTTCGATCGTCGGGTCGGCAACGACGCCCGCTACACCGTCGGGCTGCGCGGGCTCGATCCGTTCCGGCCCTACCAGTGCCCGGCGGTGCCGACCACGCCAACTCCCGACGGCCAGTACCGGCGGGCCGAGCTCGAGTACGTGATCGTCGTGAACGGCGTCGAGCTGCGGCCGGCGCCCGGCCAGTACTTCGTCGGCGGCTTCGTCGACTACCCGACCGCCGGCTGCCCGTGACCGGCCCGCGGCGGTAGGGTCGAGGGATGGAGCCCGCCGCGGCGCTCGTCGCCGCCCACCGCACCCTCGATGAGATCTTCGCTCGGTTCCGCGAGCTGGTCGTGCTGGGCGACGGCGACGGCGCGGCCGCGGTGCTGGGGGCGTATCGCGCGCTGACCGACGATCACGCCGCCGCCGAGGAGGCCCACCTGGTGCCCGGGCGCGGGGCGGCGGCGCGGTGGCCCGACGAGCTGTACCTCGGCCAGCACCGCAAGCTCCTGGCGGCGATCGACCGGGTCGCCGAGCGCCTGGTCGGGCTGACCGCCGGAGTCCCCGGCTGGCGCCGCCGCGTCCTCGCGGTCCTCGACGCCGCTGCGCCGCTCCATCACCTGGCCGAGCACCACCACGCTGCCGAGGAGCAGGACCTGTTCGTCACCGCCGCGCCGGCCGCGCTGGCCGCGGTCGCTGAGCGCTTCGCCGCGGCCCTGGCTGCCCAGGCCGCGATCTTGGCTGAGGCGGACGAGCGGCTGGGCTAGTGACCGAGGCGGAGGCGGAGACGGAGGCCGAGACCGAGACCGAGGCCGAGACCGAGACCGAGGCGGAGACCGAGACCGAGGCCGAGGCGGAGGCCGAGACCGAGACCGAGACGAGACCGAGACCGAGACCGAGACCGAGACCGAGACCGAGACCGAGACCGAGACCGAGGCTGAGCTGGGGCTGGCGGTGCCCGGAGCCAACCCGCCCTCGACCGCCGCCGACGATCCGTGGTAACGCCGCCGCGGTCGCGATGTCCTTCGTCTACTTCCTGCTCCTGGTCGGCGTGCTCGTGATCATCCACGAGTTCGGCCACTTCGTCGCGGCCAAGCTGCTCGACGTCCGGGTGCTGCGGTTCTCGATCGGCTACGGCCGGCCGCTGTTCCGCATCAAGGGCGCCGAGACCGAATACCAGCTCGCGGTGTTCCCCGTCGGTGGCTACGTCCGCATCCTCGGGGTCGACGACGCCCCCGACGCCGAGGCGCGGGACCGCGGCCGCTCGTTCGCCAACCGGCCGCTGTGGCAGCGCCTGGTGATCATCTTCGCCGGGCCGGCCGCCAACCTGATCTTGCCGGTCTTGATCTACTTCGTGTTCTTTGCCGGCCACACCGAGCTGCCGGCGGCGGTGGTCGGCGACGTCTTCGAGGACTCGCCGGCGGCCCGGGCCGGGATCGCGTCGGGCGACACCGTGCTGGCGGTCGACGGCAAGAGCGTCCGCTACTGGGAGGAGCTCGAGCGCGCGATCCGGGCCCGCGGCGGCGACGAGGTCACCCTCAAGCTGCAGCGCGGCGCCCGGGTGTTCGAGAAGTACGTCGTGCCGATCGCCGACGTCGTGCGCAAGCGCGACGGCCAGGTCTCGGCCCAGGGACGGATCGGCATCACCCGCGCGCCCTTCGTGCCGCTGGTCGGCATCATCGATCCGGGTTCGCCGGCCGGGCGGGCCGGCATGATCACCGGCGACTTGATCGTCAACATCGACGGCCGACCGGTCGAGAACTGGAGCGGCGTCGCGGCCGGTCTCGGCGGTGGCGCGCGCCGCACCAACATCGTCTACCTGCGCGGCACCGAGGTCCCAGGCGTGCCGCAGGTCCGCCTGCTCGAGGCCCGGTTCGCCGACCTGATGCCCGAGACCCGCCTCGACGCCACCCTCGGCCGGACCGCCTACACCGGGCTGGAGAACGCCGAGATGTTCGTCGCCCACGTCGACCCGGGCACGCCGGCCGACCTGGCCGGCCTGCGGCGCGGCGATCTCATCACCGCGGTCGATGGCCAGGTGGTGAAGCACTGGGCGCTGCTCGATCAGAAGCTCCTGTCGGATCCCGGCCGGACCTGGACCATCAGCTGGCGGCGGACCCAGGACGGCAAGGTCGTCGAGCGCTCGGCCCAGCTCACCCAGGTGTGGCGCAAGGAACTCGATCAGTACGGGCACACCGTCGAGCGCCTGGTCCTGGGCGCGCGCAACGACGTCGAGCGTGGCCAGGGCAAGCTGGTGCCGATCGACGGTCGGTTCGGCTACGCGGTGTCGAAGGCGGTCGAGCGCACCGGCGAGACGATCGCGCTCATGGCCGCCGGGTTCGCGGGCGTGCTGAAGGGCGACAAGCCGAGCGAGAGCCTGGGCGGGCCGCTGACGATGTATCGCGTGGCGTCGGTGAGCGGCGAGCAGGGCTGGGATAGCTTCCTCCTGCTCCTGGCGCTCATCAGCGTCAACCTCGGCCTCCTCAACCTGCTGCCGGTCCCGGTCCTCGACGGTGGCCACGTCGTCGTGTTCGCGATCGAGGCGGTGCGCCGCCGCCCGCTGTCGGATCGAGCGCGGGAGCGGATCCAGTCGGCCGGTCTGGCGCTGATCGGCCTGATCACGCTCCTGGCGCTCACCAACGACCTGGTCAACTGATGTGCCCCTGTCACCTGCCGTCGGTCACCTGATGCGGATCTTGGCCCTCGACACCTCGACCCTGACCGGGAGCGTCGCCGTGGTCGACGGCGACGGGCGGGCGCTCGCCGCGATCGGCGGTGACCCGAGCGCGCCTAGCGATCGCGTCGTGACGCTGTGCCAGGCCGCGCTGGCGGAGGCCGGGCTCGCCGCCCGCGACCTCGACGCGATCGCGGTCGGCGCCGGGCCGGGCTCGTTCACCGGCCTGCGCATCGGCCTGGCCACCGGCAAAGGCCTGGCCTACGCGATCGCCCGGCCGCTGTGGCTGGTGTCATCGCTGGCCGCCCTGGCCCACGACCTCGCGGTCGATGAGGGCGCGCTGATCGTGCCGGTCCTCGACGCCCGGCGCGGCGAGGTGTACGCCGGCTTCTACCGCCAGGTCGGCGCGACCCGGGTCGCGGTCGCGCCCGAGGTGGTGCTGCCGCCGACCGCGCTGGCGGACGCGATCGCCGCGGTCGCAGTCGACGCCCACGTCGTCGGCGACGCGCTCGACGTCCACGCCTCTGCGCTGGCCGCGCTGCCGGCGACCGTGGTCGTCCACCGCGACGGTCCACGCACCCCGTCGGCGCTCGGGGTCGCGCGCGCGGCGCTGGCCGGCGACCGCCGCGATCGCCTGCGCGACGGCGCCCCGACCTACATCCGGCCGTCGGAGGCCGAGGTCAAGTACCCCGACGGGGTGCCGGGCGCGCTGCGCCGCTGACCGGTGCCGCGGTCGCGTCGACGGTTGCGCCGACCGCGGCCTGGCCGTAGCGTAGATCCAGGCCGCTGGTGCGGCCGGAGCACGACGTGAACCTACCGGATCCGGCTGGTCCGCTCTCCCTCGATGATCTGGTCGCCGAGCACCGGCGCCTCGACGAGCGCTTGCGCGCGTTGGCGGCCCAGCGCTCGCTGACCGCCGCCGAGCAGGTCGAGTACGCGCTCTTGAAGAAGCAGAAGCTCCGGGCCAAGGATCAGATCGCCCGGCTGCAAGCGGCCGAGCGCCGCGCGTGACCGCCGGGCCGGCGCCGGCGCCGCTGCCGCCCGAGGTCCTCGAGCGTCTGCGCACGATCGGGCTGCGGATCGACGGCGCCGGCGGGCTGTGGCACCAGGGCTCGCCGATCGTCCACCTCGGGCTGCGCCAGGCGATCTTGCGCTGGCTCGACGTCCGCGACGACGGCCGGGTGATCGTGCGGCTCGACGACGTCCGCTACGCCTACGTCGACGTCGACGACACGCCGCTGCGGGTGACCGCGATCCGCTGGGTCGACGGCGCGCCCGTGGCCCACACCGACGACGGCCAGGTCGAGCCCCTCGACCTGGCGACCGTGACGGTCGATCCCGATCAACGCGCGCGCTGTCGGGTCCGCGGCGGGCGCCTCGAGGCGCGGCTCACCAGCCCCGCCCACCAGGTGCTGTTCGCCCGGCTCGAGGCCGACGGCGACGCCCTGGGCCTGCGGGTCGGCGACCGGTTCTGGCCGCTGGGGTAGCGCGACCCGATCGCGCGTGCCCCGCGCCCGCGCAGCGCTGGGCCCTCAGTCGGTGAATACGACCAGCCAGGCGACCTGGAGATCGCCGTTGCGCGCCACCAGGCCGACCCGATCGTTGTGGCTGGCGGCCGACATCGCCGGGCTGGTGGTGGTGCTGGACCCGACCGCGACGCAGGACATGCTCGTGCGGCGCTGGAGGCCGAGCTCGCGCAGAGCGGTCAGCGGCCACGGCAGCGCCGACAGGTTCATCGCCGCGATGGTGGTGCCGCTGAGGGTGAGCCGCGCGAGGTTGACCGTGGTCCCCGGCCCGACGTCGACCCGGACGCCGCAGCCCTCGCCGGAGCCGGCCGGGTAGTCGATCGGCGCCAGCAGGCCAGCGTGGGCCGGGGTCGTGGCGTTCATGAAGGTGGTCGCCGCCTGGACGTAGATCGTGCGGCCCGGCGCGCTCGGCACCGAACGCCACGTCACCGCGTCGGTCGTGGCGCGCACCGTCAGCGCGCCGAGCACGGTCGACCACGGCCCGCTGCCGACCGTCCACCCGGGCGGCACGCCGAGCGAGGTGCCGATGAAGGCGTCGAAGGATAGGAGGCGGCTGCCGGCGGTGGCCGGCGTGGGATCGCAGGCGTCGCCCAGGTCGTCGCCGTCGCCGTTGCGTTGGTCGGCGTTGCTGAGGTGCGGACAGGTGTCACACACGTCGCCGTCGGCGTCGCCGTCCTCGTCGGCCTGGTCGCGGTTTGGGCGATCGGGACAGTTGTCGCTGGCGTCGAGGACGCCGTCGGCGTCGCGATCGTTGGGTGGGGCGTCGACCGGGCTGGCGTCGGCGGTCGCGGCGTCGGCGGGGCGGGCGTCGGTGGTCGCAGCGTCGGCGGGGCGGGCGTCGATCACGGCGGCGTCGACCGCGCGGGCGTCGATCAACACGTCGCTGCCGTCGGGCCCGGCGGCGTCGATCACGGCGGCGTCGTCGGCGGCGCCGTCGAGCACCGCGGCGTCGACCACGCACTGCCCGGCCAGGTCGCCGGCGCCGGCGCCGTAGCGGCGGCAGTCGTCGCTGGCGAAGCTGCAGTAGCCGTTGGCCTCGCAGACGCCGTCGCCGCAGTCGGTGCTCGACGTGCAGCGATGGCTGTCGGGGCCGAAGCAAGCGGCGAGCGCCGCAGCGACGACGAGCGCGATCGGCCGGACCACGGCACGATTCTAGCGCGGTTCGTCGACCGGCGTCCGTGCAACCGCGCCCGTGTTCTAGAGTCTGGGCAACACCCACCCCGAGGTCCCATGGTCCGCCGCTCCGTCCTCGCCGCCCTCGCGCTGTCGCTCGCGTGTTCGTCTCCCAGCCCCCCGCGGCCGCGCCCGCCCGGCCCTGACCCGGTGACGCCCGCGGCGGTCGCGCCGACGCCGCCGCCCGCGGCCGAGGGCCCGGCGCCGCTGTGGCCCCACGTCCGGTCCGGCAAGCTGGCCAACGGCCTCACCTACTACGTGATGCCGCACCACCAGCCCGAGAAGCGGGTGTCGCTGTGGCTGGCGGTCAACGCCGGCTCGCTGCAGGAGGACGACGATCAGCAGGGCCTGGCTCACTTCGTCGAGCACATGGCCTTCAACGGCACCGCCAAGTACCCCAAGCAGGCGATCATCGACTACCTCGAGAAGATCGGCATGGAGTTCGGGCCAGACGTCAACGCGTACACGTCGTTCGACGAGACCGTCTACATGCTCCAGGTCCCGACCGACGATCCCAGCTTCGTCGCCACCGGTCTCGACATCCTCCGGCAGTGGGCCGGGGCGATCAGCTTCGAGCCGGTCGAGGTCGACAAGGAGCGCGGCGTGGTCCTCGAGGAGTGGCGCCTCGGCCGCGGCGCCGACGAGCGGATCTTCGACAAGCAGGCCCCGGTCTTGTTCGGCGGCACCCGCTACGCCGACCGCCTGCCGATCGGTAAGCCCGAGATCATCACCAAGGGCTCGCGCGACGCCGCGCTGCGCTTCTACCGCGACTGGTACCGCCCTGAGCTGATGGCGGTGATCGTCGTCGGCGACGTCACCCCCGACGCGATCGTCCCACAGGTCGAGCGCCTGTTCGGCGACCTGACCAACCCGACGACCGCGCGGCCGCGGCCGGGCGGCGGCGCGCTGGCCGGCGGCGACGTCCGGATCGCGATCGACACCGACGCCGAGCTGCGCCGGACCTCGATCGAGCTGTCGGCGCTGTTCCCGCGTCGCCGCGAGAGCCACCGCTCCGACTATCGGCGGTTCGTGATCGACGGCCTGTACCATCAGATGTTCGGGGCCCGGCTGGCCAAGCTGGCGCGTCGGCCCGACGCGCCGTTCGTGATGGCGTTCTCGTCGACCGGCGCGGCGACCCGCGAGTTCGAGTCCTACGGACGGACCGTGTTCGCCAAGGATGGCCAGACCATGGCCGCCCTCGAGGTCCTGATCGGTGAGGAGGTGCGCGTGGCCCGCCACGGCTTCACCGCCGGCGAGCTCGCGCGGGCCAAGCTGGCCTACGCCAACCGCGCCGCGGTCAGCGCCGCCGAGTGGGATCAAGAGGACGCCAGCGAGTACGCGAGCGAGCTGACCCGTCACTTCTTCGAGCAGGAGATCGTGATCGGTCGGGTCGCCGAGGAGGCCCTGGCCGCCGAGGCCCTGCCGACGATCACCCTCGACGAGGTCTCCCGCGCGGCCGCTGAGTGGACCACCGGCGCGACCCAGACGATCGCGATCGCGGCGCCAGCCGACGCCAAGGGCGTGCCGACCGCGGCCGAGGTCCGGGCCCGGGTCGCCGCGGTCATGGCCCGGCCGACCGAGCCGTGGCCCGAGGAGCCGACCCCGACCTCGCTCCTGGCGACCGCGCCGACCCCAGGCAAGATCGTCGCCGAGACCCCGGCCGATCAGCTCGACGTGATCCGCTGGACGCTGTCGAACGGCGCCAAGGTCGTGCTCCGGCCGACCACCTTCGACAACCAGAAGGTCGTGCTCAGCGCGATCAGCACCGGCGGCACCGCGCAGTGGAGCGACGCCCGGTTCGCCAAGGCCCGCCTGGTCGACGCGGCGATCGACGAGCTCGGGGTCGGCGCCCTGACCGCCGATCAGGTCGAGCAGTACCTGGCCGACAAGGCGGTGGCGGTGTGGCCCTACCTCGGCGAGCAGGCCGAGGGCCTCGGTGGCCAGGCCGCGACCGACGACCTGCCGACCTTGCTCGAGCTCGTCCACGCCAAGATGGTCGCGCCGCGCCGCGACCCCGAGGCCTTCGCCGCCTGGCAGACCGGGCGCGCTGAGCTGGTGGCCCGGCGCCTGGCCATGCCCGAGGTCGTCTTCGGCGACGAGCTCGGCGCGACCCTGTCGGGCGGCCACCGCCGCTATCGGCCGGTGACCGCGGCCGACATCCTGGCCCTCGACCTCGACGAGTCGCTGGCCGCCTGGCGCGATCGCTTCGGCGACGCTGGCGACTTCACGTTCGTGTTCACCGGCAACCTCGATCCGGCGACGCTGCGACCGCTGGTCGAGCGCTACCTGGCCAGCCTCCCGGCCACCGGCCGCCGCGAGGCCACGGTCGACCTCAAGGTCCGGCGCCCCAAGGGCGTCGTGCGCAAGGTGGTCAAGCGCGGCGTCGAGCCCAAGGCGGTGGTGCAGCTCACCTTCCACGGCGACGCCGCGTGGTCGCGCGCGGCCCGGCGCGACCTCGAGTTCCTCGCGGGGGTCCTCGACATCCGCCTGCGCGAGATCCTGCGCGAGGACCTGGGCGGAGTCTACGGCGTCGGAGTCTACGGCTGGATCGACCGGGTGCCGCCGAGCGAGCGGTCGTTCATCGTCCGCTTCGGCTGCGCGCCCGAGAACGTCGCGACGCTCGAGGACGCGGTCATGAAGGAGATCGCGCGGCTGCAACGCGACGGCGTCGACCCGTCGTACGTGGCCAAGGTCAGCGAGACCAAGCGCCGGGCCCACGAGGTCGCGCTCACCACGAACGACTACTGGGCCGACCTCCTGGCCGAGACCGCGCTGTGGAACGAGGACCCCCAGGTCGAGCTGTCGAGCGACGCCGAGGCCGGCGCGGTCGACGCCGCCGCGGTCAAGGCCGCGGCCCGGCGCTACCTCGACCCCAAGCGGCGGGTGGTCGGCGTGCTCCTGCCGGCCAAGTGACGCCCGGGATCCCCGCGCGATCGGGTGACTTGATCGCGCGCCGGCCCTAAGGTGCGGCAATGTCCTTCTCCGAGCTGATCGCGGCCCACGGGTTGACCACGGCCTTCCCGGCCGCGGTCGAGGCCGAGGTCGCCGCCTACCTGGCCGCCCCCGGCCTCGACGATCCCGAGCTGGTCGATCGCACCGGGTTGCCCTTCGTGACCATCGACGGCCCCGGCACCCGCGATCTCGATCAGGCGATCTTCGTCGAGGCCCGCGCCGGCGGCTTCCGCCTGTTCTACGCCATCGCCGACGCCTCGTACTACGTCCGCCCCGGCACCGCGCTCCACGCCGAGGCGGTGCGGCGCGGCGCCAGCTACTACCTGCCCGGGCAGTCGGTGCCGATGTTGCCGCGGGCGCTGTCCGAGGGCCTGGTGTCGCTCGGCCCCGACGGCGATCGCCGCGCGCTGGTGTTCGACGTCGAGCTCGACGGCCGCGGCACGGTGGTGAAGTTCCAGTTCGAGCGCGCGCGCATCCGCAGCCGGGCCAAGCTGACCTTCGCTGCGGTCGACGCCTTCGTCGCCGGTCGCGGCAAGTGCCCGGGCCCGCGCGCGATCGGTCCCAGCCTCCTGGCGATCGCCGCCTTGGGCGAGCTGCGCGGCAAGCACGAGGATCGCGCGGCGATGGTGCGCTACTGGCGGACCGAGGCCGCGGTCCGGCTCCTGCCCGACGGCTCGGTGGTGGTCGAGGCCGAGGACCGCACGCCGATCGAGCTGGCCAACGAGCAGATCAGTATCCTGTGTAACGCCCTGGGCGGCCGCTTCCTCCTCGGTGGCTCGCCCGAGCTGGTGCAGCCGATCTACCGGGTCCACGAGCCGCCCGAGCCCGAGCGGGTCGAGGCCTTCGAGCGTCTGGTCGCCCAGGTCGCGCGCACTCGCGGCCTGCCCGACGATCCGTGGCTCTACCGGCAGGCCGCCGATCAAGGCATCGCCGGGTACCTCCAGCACCTGCCGGCCCACGGCCCGGGCGCGCGCCTGGCCCGCGCGCTGCACCGCCAGGCCATGCTGCTCAACGGTCGGTCGCGGTTCGACGCCGAGCCGCGCGCTCACTTCGGCGTCGGCGAGCAGATCTACTCGCGGTTCACCGCGCCGATGCGCGAGATCGTCGGCATCCACTGTCACGCCCAGGCGGTCGATCGCATGGTCGGTCGGTCGCCGCGCACTCGCGCCGAGGACGAGGCCATCCGCGCGGCGGTGATCGAGGCCGGCAACCGGGCCAAGGATCTGCAGCGCCTGCTCGATCGTGACATCAACCAGCGGGTCCACGCGGCGGTGTTCGGGCCCGAGGCGGCGCGGCCTCTGGCCGAGCGACCGCGCCACACCGGTACGATCGTCGGCTTCGCGCCCGGGCGGATCCACGTCGTCCTCGACGCGCCGCCCCTCGACGTCCGGGTGCCGCTGATCGAGCAAGGCAAGCTCGAGGGTGGCGCCTGGCTGACCGCGGTCGACGACGGCGCCCGGCTGGCGCGCAAGGACGGCTCGACGGTCGCGCGGCTGGGCGATCAGGTGCGGACGGTGGCGGTCACCGCCGAGGCGGTCGTGATCGAGGCGGTGGTCCTGCCGCTGCCCGAGCTCCACGACCAGCTCGTCGACGCCGCCAGCGCGGCGCTGCGCGCCTGGTTGCCTCGGTTCCGCGCCGCGCATCCCGGGCCGCTCGACGCGGTCGCGCTGTACACCGACGACGGCGCCACCACGATCCGCCCGGCGGCGTCGACGGTGGCCGAGCGCGAGGACCGGGTCGCCCTCGATCCCGACCTCGCTGGCGCCATGCGCTGGTCGGTCGGCGAGTGGTCCGACGACGTCGCCGCGCCCGAGTTCGATCGGCTGTGCGCCCAGGTCCGGGCCCACGCCCAGGCCCACCCTGGCGACCTCGCCGACTTCCGCGCCACGCTCCACGAGGCGATGATGACCGCCCTCGAGGACGTCGACACCCACGGGCTGTTCGACGACGAGCGTTGCGCGCGGTTCGTGACGATCACCGACTCGGCGGCCGCCGCCGACCTCGAGCGCACCTCGGCCGCGCGCCTCAACCACCGCGGCGAGGCCGACGCCTTCCTGGCGTACCTCGCGCGCCCGTAGCAGGTCCCCGGGGCTGAGGTCGCGTCATTGAGCAGTTCGTTCAAGCGCTGAACGATCCGCGCGACGCTTGAGCGACGCTGCGGGCACGGCCGGTTGCGGCGACCGCGGTGTCGAGGAGTTGCTGACGGCGTGGGCCTTGCACCAGGTCGCGTCATGACGCCACAACCTCCGATCCCAGTCCGGTTCGTCCTCCCACGCGCGCGCCGGCGCGCCCGGGCGCCAGTCCTCGGCCTGCTGGTCAGTCTCGGCGCCGCCGCCTGCGGCGACGTCGAGGCGATCGACGGTCCCGACGGCGGGCTCGTCGACGGCGACGACCCATCCCTCTACGCCGCCGGCACCACGCGCTACGAGGCCGAGGCCCGGACCCGGCAGAACGACGCCGTGGTCGCCACGAACAACCCCGGCTACACCGGCTCGGGCTTCATGGACTACGGTGGCACCGGGTCGTGGATCGAGTGGAGCAACATCAACGCCGCGGCCGCGGGGTCGGCCACGGTCACGGTGCGCTACGCCAACGGCGGCGCGAGCGAGCGGCCGATCGCGCTCGTGGTCAACGGCGCCGCCGCGGGGACCGCCCGGGTGCCCTCGACCGGCGCCTGGGACGCCTGGACCACCGTCAGCTTCCCGGTGACCCTGCGCGCCGGCGCCAACGCGATGCGCCTGACCGCGACCGGCGCCGCCGGACCCAACGTCGACCACGTCGAGGTGACCCCAGCCGCCGTCGCGCCGACCGGACTCAAGCTGCCGATCGAGGTGTTCGGCCCGTCCGGCACCCGGGTCTCGGTCCAGGTTCGCGTCGACGACCTGCGCGACATCACGCACCTGTACCTGCGGTGCAACGCCTGCGGCTATCACGTCACCGAGCTCGACGCCGACGCCGGCAAGGTGAAGGCGTCGGTGCGGATCAACGGCGGCGCCGCCATCCCGCTCAAGCGCTACACCGCCGACGGGCGCGACGTCGGCAACTCGCGCCTCGAGATCCTCGACAACGCCAAGGACTACGGCGGCCTCGGCGGGGTGTTTCGCACCGTCAAGCTGAAGGTCCCGGTGTCCGGCCTGGTGGTCGGGACCAACACGATCACCTTCGAGCACGTGACCGCGGCGCCGCCCAGCATCGGCTTTCGGATCCTCGAGCTGAACCTCCTGCGCGGCGGCTCGCTCTCGAACCGCGTGCTCGGCGGCTTCACCCAGGACGATCCCGCGACCTGGACGCCGCCGCTGTCGAGCGCCACCGAGATCGCCGCTGGGCGGACGCTGTGGACCAAGCGCAGCAGCCTGTACGACCCCGGCGTCGACGCGATCGACGGCCGGCTCGGGGGCGGCGCGGTCACCGGCAACATCACCGCGTCGTGCGCCGACTGCCACGCCAGCGACGGTCGCGACCTGGCGTACTTCAACTTCTCGAACCACTCGATCATCGAGCGCTCGATCTTCCACGGCCTGTCGCGCACCGACGGCACCCGGATCGCGTCGTACATCCGCAGCCGCAAGGCCGACGTGCCGGTGGTGGCGGCGGCGCGGCCGTGGAACCCGACCTACCAGCCGGGGCCCGGGCTCGACGCCCGGCCGGCCTACCAGTGGGCCGCCGGCGCCGGCGTCGACGCGATCCTCGCCGACGACGCGGCCATGGCGAGCTACCTGTTCCCCAGCGGGCAGTCCTTGGACGCGGTCCGCGCCGTCGTCAACCGTCACGGCAAGCTCAACCTGCGCGAGCTGCCGGTCGCGCTGCCGATGCCGGAGTGGAACCAATGGCTGCCGCACGTCCATCCCGACGACGCCTTCAGCACCTCGGCGTCGGCGTTGCGCGCCGACGAGTCGGGCGACAGCGTCGGCAAGCCGTTCTACACCGCGCTCTACGAGGCGGCCGAGGACGATCCGACGCCGCGCAAGATCGGCGACATGACCTCGCGGATCAAGTCCTGGCTCAAGCGCGGGATGACCTGCGACACCAACGGCGATACCTCCGGCGATCCGTGGCGGGCCCTGAACGGCAACGTCCTCAGCGCGGTCAAGCTGCCCAAGAAGACCTACACCCGGTGCGAGGACAAGGACGATCGCCGGCGCTCGGACGAGGAGGCCTATGAGATCGCCAAGCGCGGGCTGGCCGCGTGGATCGCGGTCAAGCAGTGGGAGATCGTCCACAGCAACAACCTCGAGGACGAGGGCAAGGAGGCGCAGAGCGCGAGCGTCCCATACCCGGGCGGCAGCCGGACCCTGCGCAGCGAGCGGGTGTGCAGCTCGCAGTGCGTCGACGCGCGCGAGCGCGGCTGGTTCGTCACCGGGCGCAACACGTTCGATCGGCCGCCGCACTTCACCGGCCACAACTCGCGGCACTTCTTCGGGCAGGACATCGTGTCGGGCGTGGCCGAGACCAACGCTTGGTACCACCTGAACATGCTGCTCAACCCCGGCTACCGCATCATGATGCCCAACCACTTCGCCTACGTGTGCAGCCACATCGAGATCCTGCAGGCTGAGTCGGACGTCGATCAGGGCTTCCGGTTCTGGGCGTCGATGATCAAGCAGCGGCAGCTCCAGACCAACGGCCTGTACGGCGCCGAGACCGGCAACGACCTGCGGACCTCGCAGCCCCACGTCTACTACAAGGCCAACCGGAACGGCACCTCGGACACCCAGGCCTCGGTCGGGCGCACGCTGTGGCGCTACCTGGCGCAGGCCATGGTCGAGGACTTCGTCGCCGACGCCAACCGCGCCACCGCCGCGGAGTGGGCGGCGGCGGTCAACAACAGCAAGGTGCAGGCCCGCGAGAGCACCGACTTCAGCACCGGGACCACCTACGACACCGGCCCGCTCCAGGGCCGCAACACCTTCCGCGTCATCCCTCGGCTGCGCGAGCTCGGCGTGTCGTCCTCGGTCCTGACCTCGCTCATCAACTGGGGCGAGAAGACCTGGCCGCGCGGCAACTGGGACTCGCTGCGGTAGCGCGGCGGCGCGAAGCGCGGCGACGCGGAGGCGGGCGCGCGGCGGTGGCGCTGGGGGAGGGCGGTGAGGAGGAGGAGGAGACCGAGGCGGAGACCGAGGCCGAGACCGAGACCGAGACCGAGACCGAGGCGGAGACGGAGACCGAGGCCGAGGTGGAGACGGAGACCGAGACCGAGGCGGAGACGGAGACCGAGGCGGAGACCGAGACCGAGACCGAGACCGAGGCGGAGGCCGAGACGGAGACCGAGGCCGAGACCGAGACCGAGACCGAGACCGAGACCGAGACCGAGGCCGAGAATGCCGGCCCGGCCTGGCGCGTTGACCGATCAGAATCGTGCTACGCAGGGAGCCGACATGGACAAGATCGTCGTCGAAGGCGGCTCACGCCTGGTCGGAGAGATCGCGATCGGCGGGGCCAAGAACGCGGCCCTGCCGGTGCTGGCTGCCGCCCTTCTGCCCAGCGGCCCGAGCACGTTCAAGAACGTGCCGCTCCTGCAGGACGTCAGCACGATGGCCAAGCTCCTGCGGCAGCTCGGCTGCGAGGTCGACGGCAAGCGCACGATGGTGGTCAACCCGCCGACCGCCAAGAAGGCCAAGCTCGAGGCGCCCTACGAGCTGGTGAAGACCATGCGGGCGTCGATCGTGGTGCTCGGCCCGCTGGTCGCGCGCTACGGCCGGGCCCGGGTGTCGCAGCCCGGCGGCTGCGCGATCGGCACCCGGCCGATCGACCAGCACCTGAAGGGCCTGGCGGCGATGGGCGCCAAGATCCACCTCGACCACGGCTACGTCGACGTCGAGTGCAAGCGCCTCAAGGGCGCGACGATCGTCCTCGACATGCCGACCGTCACCGGGTGCGAGAACCTGATGATGGCGGCGGCCCTGGCCAAGGGCCGCACGGTGATCGAGAACGCGGCCCGCGAGCCCGAGGTCGAGGACCTGGGCCTGGTGCTGAACAAGATGGGCGCCAAGGTCACCGGCGCCGGCACGCCGATCATCACGATCGAGGGCGTCGACGAGCTGTCGCCGATCGAGCACACGATCATCCCCGACCGGATCGAGGCCGGGACCTTCGCGATCGCCGCCGCCCTCACGCGCGGCGATGTCCTCCTGGCTGGCGCGCGCGCCGAGCACATGGACGCGATGATCGCCAAGCTGCGCGCCGCCGGAGCCACGGTGACGGTCGAGGCCGGTGGGGTCCGGGTCCGCGGCGGCGGCGACATCCTGCCGATCGACATCACCACCCAGCCCCACCCCGGGTTCCCGACCGACATGCAGGCGCAGTTCATGGTCCTGGCCACCCAGGCCAAGGGCCAGAGCGTGATCAAGGAGATGATCTTCGAGAACCGCTACATGCACGTCCCCGAGCTGGCCCGCATGGGCGCCGACATCCACGTCGACGTCCGCACCGCGGTGATCCGGGGCGGCTCGAAGCTGTCGGGGGCGGCGGTCATGGCCACCGACCTGCGGGCCTCGGCGTCCCTGGTCCTGGCCGGCCTGGTCGCCAGCGGCAAGACCGAGGTGCTCCGCGTCTACCACCTCGACCGCGGCTACGAGACGATCGAGAAGAAGCTGCGCGGGGTCGGCGCCAAGATCCGGCGGGTCAAGGCGTGACGCCGCTGCGCTTGGCCCTGCCCAAGGGCCGCATCCTCGACGAGGTCGCCGCGATCTTCGGCCGCGCCGGCTACGACCTGTCGCCGGCCCTGGGCGACAGCCGCCGCCTGCAGCACGACTGCGGGCCGCTGCGGGTGCTGGTGGTGCGCGGCGCCGACGTGCCGACCTACGTCGCCCACGGCGCCGCCGATCTCGGGGTCGCCGGGTCCGACGTCCTCGACGAGGAGGGCCGCGATCTCTACGAGCCCCTCGACCTCGGGGTCGGCCGGTGCCAGATGATCGTCGCCGAGCCGGCCGCGCGCCGCGAGCGCGCCGCGATGCACGTCCGCTACGCCACCAAGTACCCGCGCACGACCAAGGCCTACCTGCAGCGGCGCGGCCTGACCGCCGAGGTCATCAAGCTGTCGGGGTCGATCGAGCTCGGGCCGCTGACCGGGCTGTGCGATCGCATCGTCGACATCACCCAGACCGGCGAGACCCTGCGGCAGAACGGCCTGGCGATCATCGACACCGTCGCCGAGGTGTCGAGCCGCCTGGTGGTCAACCCGGCGGCGCTCAAGCTGGCCGGGCCGGCCCTGGCCGAGGTCCTCGAGCGGCTGGGGGCGGCGGTCGCGGCTGGGTAGCGCGCCGGCGGTGAGCCTGGATGCGGCTCGCGCCGACGGTCAGGCGGTTCGGTGGTCTCGCCGGATCCGTGCAGCCGGGCCCGCCGTGTAGTATGTGTAGCCGTCGTGTCCACTGACCTCCGGGCCCTGGTCGCCGAGGAGATCCGCGTCCATCCGCGGGTCGCCTACCAGGGACTATTCAACGACGAGTCGGCGGCGCCCAAGCTGGCCGCGGCCCTGCCGCCCCTGCCGTGCTTCCGCCGCGAGTACGCCGGGGCGATCACGATCGTCGACTGGGATCACAAGCTGCCGTCGCAGACCCTGGCGCTGCGCGTGTTCGGCTACTACACCGAGGACACCCTCGAGGCCGGCCTCGAGGCCTACGACGATCGCCTCGAGGTGATCGCCGAGCGCGATCGCTACCCCGAGTTCGACGTCCCCGACTTCGACGGCCTGGCCGCCGACGAGGCCTACGAGATCGAGCTGGCGCCGAGCGGCACGATCGGGCGGTGTCGGCTGACCTCGGCCTGGCGCCGCACGATCGCCGCCGGTGACGCCTCGGCCGCGGTCGCCCTGGCCGCCGCTAGCCCGGAGTACAAGGCGCTCCTGGCGACGATCCAGAACCGGCCATCGTACCTGGGCGAGCTCGAGGCGGTGTCGTGGACGCCGCCGTGCGAGACCCAGCACGAGCGCTGGACCCTCGACGTCTGGTACCTGCTGGCCTTCGACGGCCGGGTCGGCACCGGGAGGTCCTTCCTGATCGACCTGGGGACCAGCGCGGTCGTGTCGTCGCGCGACTTCTCGGTGCGGACCGGATGACCCTCGACGGCTGGCGCGGCGACGCCGCCGCGGTGCTGTTCGCCAACCCGACCGCGCAGAGCGGCAAGGCCGCCGACGCGATCCGCGCCGCGACCGCGGCCCTGACCGCGGCTGGGGTGCCGCACCGCTTCGTGCCGACCGCGCCGGCCGGCGGCACCGTCGAGGTGGTCCGGCGGGCGATCGACGACGACGGCGCGCGGGTGGTGATCGCGATGGGCGGCGACGGCACCTTCGCCGAGGTCGCCAAGGGCGTCTTGGCGTCGGCCCACGCGGCGCGGGTGGCGATGGGGATGTTGCCGACCGGCACCGCCAACGATCAGGGCAAGTCGTTTGGCCTCGGCGCCGGCGCCGGCGCGCTGCACGACAACGTCGCGGTGATCGCGGCCGGGCGGGTCGCGGCGATCGACGCCGGTCGGATCGAGGTGATCGCCGGCGAGGAGCGGGTGATCCACCGCGATCTGTTCTTCGACTCGGCGTCGATCGGGTTCGGCGCCGACGCCCTGATCGCGCGCAACCGCGACCGCGAGCTGGTCGGCAAGATCCCTCTGGCCCGGCTGTTCTACCGCGACATGCTGGTCTACGCCGGCGCGGTCATGCGCAAGTTCGCCGAGAGCTACGTCAGCGACATCAAGTTCGATCTGGCGGCCGAGATCGACGGCCAGGCCCACAGCTTCGACGCGCTGTTCGACGTCATCGTCAAGAACACCGCGGTGTTCGGCGGCGAGTGGGTCCTCGATCCCGACACTCGCGCCGACGACGGGGTGTTCGAGCTGATCCCGATCTACGGGCGGCGCGACCTGACCTCCAAGCTGTTCGCGTCGCTGCGCCACCTGCCGATCGACGGCGACACCCTGCGCGATCTCGGCATCGAACACTCCGAGCCGATCCCCGGTCGGCGCTTCGTCCTCACCGTGACCCAGCCCGGCCAGGCCGGGTATCCGGCCGCCCAGCTCGACGGCGAGGAGATCCCGGCCGGCCGACGCTACCGCATCGACGCCCTGCCGCGCTGTCTCCACCTGATCGTGCCGCGGGCCGCGACCGGTCGGCCCTGACCTGGCGCGCGCGCGGTGGGCGAGCCACCGTCGGTGCCCGCATCCCGCGCCCCGCTATTCGGCGTCGCGACCGGGAACAACCGGGGGGCGCGCTTCGTTCTTCGTTAGACTCGCGGCCTAGGGCCTGCGAGAGAGGCACGAACATGACGACGCGCGACGCGAGGACCAACGGGCTCGATCGGACCAGGGACCGATGGCTGGCCGGCCTTGGGCTGCTCGGCCTCGGACTGGCGCTACTGACGGTGGGCTGTCGCGAGCGCGGAGCGCCATCTGCCGGACCGCCGCCGTCGGCTGCGGACGACGCGGCGCCGCCGCCCGACGGCCACGTCCCGCCGCCCCCGCCCCCCGATGCGCCGCCGTCGCTCGGCCTGGGGCCGTACGCCAACCTGCACGCTGACTTCGTGGCGCGGTGCCCGATCACGCTGCCCGAACCCGACGGGCCGAGCAGCCGACCGTCTCAGGAGCACGCCTATATCGGTCCAGCCGGCCGGGGGTGCAAGGTCCGCGAGCGCGACCACGTCGCGTTCTTCGGCGTGACCTACACCGCGGTCGACGATGTGCACTCGTATGTGGCCAGGCTTGGCAAGGAAGAGCGCTACCGACGGGTCGTGGGCAACGTCGATGCGATCCAGGTTGCGTACCGCAAGGGCCCGCCTGTGAACGTGGCGCTCTGCCAGACGATCCCAGACCAGCTCGCTCGGCTGTATCAGCACATCTCCAGCATCTCGGACGAAGCCACCGCGCGCCTGGTGACCACGCTACGCCAGGTCGACAAGCTCGAGGCGCCGAGGGCCTATGCGCGGATCCAGATCGACAACCGCGTCGTGTATGCCTCGATCGATCTCGGCCCCCGCGATCCGAAGGACGCGACCTGTTTCGGGAGCCTCGAGGCCGGCCTGACCCTCGCCCACGACCCGGTGATCGTCGACGTCCCCCTGAACTAGCGCCCTAGCGGATCTTGCGGCGGGCGATCCCGGCGACCTTGCGGCGGCGCAGGCGCGTGGCGTCCTTCAAGCGGCGATCGGTGTGCTCGATCATCTGCTGCTGGGCGTGGCGGGCGCCGTCGTCGCCGCGGCGCTGGCGGTAGCTGCCGTCGGGCATCATGTCCCAGGCGCCGCGCTGATCGGCGAGCTGGACGTCGAGGAAGTGACGCACCTCGGCCTGGAGCCGCGGGTCGTCGATCGGCGCGAGGACCTCGACCCGGCGCTCGAGGTTGCGCTGCATCAGGTCGGCCGAACCCAGGTAGTACTCGGGCTTGCCGTGGTTGTGGAAGTACAGGACCCGGGCGTGCTCGAGGAAGCGGCCGACCACCGACACCACCCGGATGTGCTCCGAGATGCCGGGCAGGCCGGGCCGCAACCGGCAGGTGTCGCGGACGATGAGATCGATCGCGACCCCGGCCTGGGAAGCGCGGTACAGGGCGCGGACGATGTCGACGTCCTCGAGGGCGTTGACCTTCCACTGCAGTCGGGCCTCGCGGCCCTTCTCGGCGTGGCGGATCTCGCGCTCGATCTTGTCGAGGAGCGCGGCCTTCAGGTTCTTGGGCGCCGGCAGGAGCTTGCCGTACTTGCGCTTGGGCCGGAACCCGGTGGTCAGGTAGTTGAACAGCTCGGTCAGGTCGCTGCCCAGGACCTTGTCGCAGGTGAACAGGCCGAAGTCGGCGTACTGCCGGGCGGTGCCGGCGTGGTAGTTGCCGGTGGCGATGTGGGCGTAGCGGCGCAGGCCGTCGTAGTCCTGGCGCACGACCAGGACCAGCTTGCAGTGGGTCTTCAGGCCGACGACGCCGTAGGTGACGTGGATGCCGGCCCGCTCCATGCGGGTGGCCCAGCGGATGTTGGCCTCCTCGTCGAAGCGAGCCTTGAGCTCGAGGACGACCGCGACCTGCTTGCCGCCGAGCGCGGCGTTGATCAGGTGCTTGATGACCTGCGAGTCACGCGAGGTCCGGTACAGCGTGGCCTTGATCGCGCGGACCTTGGGATCGCTGGCGGCCTCGCGCAGGAACCGCTCGACCGATTGCTGGAACGACTCGTAGGGGTGATGGACCAGGACGCTGCCGGCGTCGCGGATGGTGTGGAAGATCGAGCGCTCGCCGAGCAGGTCGACCGGCGGACCGGGGGCGTGGGGCGGGTCGCGCAGGGCCGGCACGTCGAGGCCGGCCAGCTCCATGAGGTCGCGCTGGCCGAGCATGCCCTCGGCCTCGAAGACGTCGCGCTCGTCGAGGCCTAGCTCGGCCGCCAGCTTGCCGCGCAGGTACGCGGTCATGGTCTTCTCGACCTGGAGCCGGACGATCGGCGCGAACCGGCGCTCGCGCAGCTCGATCTCGATCAGCTCGAGCAGGTCGTCGGCCTCGCCCTCCTCGCGCTCGGTGATCGCGTTGCGGGTGACCCGGAACCGGGCGCAGCTATCGACCTCCATGCCGGGGAACAACAGATCGAGGTTGCCGACCATGACCTCGTCGAGGGGCACGAAGCGGGTCGGGCCGAGCTGGAGGAAGCGCGGGATGCCGGCGCCGATCGGCACCTTGATCCGGGCCAGGAGCGGCTCGGGATCGTCGGGGTAGTGCAGGGTGACCAGCAGGTTGAGCGACAGGTTCGAGACGAACGGGAACGGGTGGGCCGGGTCCATCGCCTGGGGCGTGACCAGCGGGAAGATGTTGTCGAGGTAGTAGGCCCGGACCTGGGCGCGCTCGTCGGCGCCGAGGTCGCGCCAGGCCGCGATCACCACGCCGTGGTCGGCCAGGCGGGCGCGCAGCTCGTCGAGGAGCGCGGTCTTGCGGCGCTCGAGGTCGGAGATCATCTGCAAGCACTCGGCGATCTGCTGGGTCGGCGAGCGACCGTCGGGCGTGACCGCGGTCAGGCCGGCGCCGACCTGCTGCTTCAGGCCGCCGATGCGCTTCTGGAAGAACTCGTCGATGTTGGCCGAGACGATCGCGACGAACTTCAACCGCTCGAGGAGCGGCACGCGCTCGTCCTCGGCTTCGTGCAGCACCCGCCAGCAGAAGTTCAGGTAGGTCAGCTCGCGGTTGAGCAGGAGCTCGGGCGCGGTCAGCTCGGTCGGGACCGGGCCGCGGGTGCCGGGGTGGGGCGGGGTGGCGCCGCGCGGCGGCGGCTCGGGGGCGGCCGGTCGCTCGACCTCGGTCAGGGTGCCGTCGACGAAGCGGAACGCGCCGCTGGTGCTGGCCGTGCTGGTCATGGGGGACGCGCCGCGCGCGTCGACGATCAGTATAGTGACGCCCGGACCGACGGGCGAAGGTGGTAGCGTGACGTTTCGATGACGCGCATCGTGCTGGCGCTCACCGACCCGCGCAGCGCGCTCCTGGTCCGCGGCCAGCTCGCCTACCTCGGGCGGCGCGGCTTCGACGTCCACCTGGTGACGGGACGCGGCGAGCCGGCTGGCGCGCTGGCCGCCGCCGAGGGCGCGACCCACCACGCGGTCGACATCCAGCGCGACATCGCGCTCGGCTCGGACCCGCGGGCGTTGGCCCAGTTGGTCGGGCTCCTGGCCCGGCTGCGGCCGACCCTGATCGACGGCTCGACGCCGAAGGCGGGGCTCCTAGCGATGGTGGCGGCGACGGTCAGTCGCGTGCCGGTGCGGGTCCACACCCTGCGCGGGCTGCGCCACCTGACCGCGCGCGGGGCCCGGCGGGCGGTCTTGTGGGCGGGGCACCGCGTCACCTGCCAGCTCGCCCATCAGGTGATCTGCGTCGGGCCGAGCCTGCGCGCGCGCGCGGTCGCCCTGGGTGTGGTCGCCGCCGACCGCGCGGTCGTGCTCGGTCCGGGCTCGGGCAACGGCGTCGATCCGGCGCGCTTCGATCCGGTGCGCCACGCGGCGGCGGGCGCGGCGCTACGCGCAGCCCACGGCGCGACCGGTCCGGTGGTGGCGTTCGTCGGCCGGGTGTCGCGCGACAAGGGCCTGGCCGAGCTGGTCGCGGCCTGGGCGCGGCTCGGGCGCGCCGACGCCCAGCTCTGGATCGTCGGGCCTGACGATCCCACCGACCCGATCGACGGCGCGACCCGGGCCGCGCTGGCGGCGCCGACGATCCACCTGCTCGGCGATCAGCGCGAGGTCGGGCCGATCTACGCCGCCGCCGACGTCGTCGTGCTGCCGTCGCATCGCGAGGGCCTGGCCAACGTGCTGCTCGAGGCCGGGGCCATGGCGACCCCGGCGGTGGCGTCGCGCATCCCCGGCTGTGTCGACGTGATCGTCGACGGCGTCACCGGCGCCCTGGTCGAGGTCGGCGACGTCGCCGGCCTGGCCCGGGCGATCGCCGGCTACCTGACCGACCCGGCGCGGGCCGCGGCCCACGGCGCAGCCGCCCAGGCGCGCGTCCTCTGCGACTTCCGCATGTCCGAGGTCTGGGCCCGGGTCGCCGATCAGTACGCGGCGCTGATCGATCAGCGGGGCCGGCGAGGTTTGCTACAGTCCTCCTGATGCGGCTCCTCCGACGCGTGACCAAGCGGGCGTTCGATCTGGTCGGGGCGGGCGTCGCGGTGCTCGCGACCGGGCCGCTCTTGGCGGCGGCCGCCGCCGCGGCGCGGGCCGAGGTCGGCGCGCCGGCCTTGACCCGGTACCTGCGGGCCGGGCGCGGCGGTGAGCCGTTCGCGATGTGGCAGCTCCGCACCCACGCCGCCAGCGAGCTCGGCGCGTGGCTGCGCGCCACCGGCATCGATCAGCTCCCGGCGCTGTGGAACGTGGTCCGCGGCGAGATGAGCCTGGTCGGCCCGCGCCCGCTGCACCCGCAGTACGTCGCGATGGCGCGCGAGCGCTTCACGGTCAAGCCGGGGCTGGTCGGCTGGGCCCAGCTCCACCGCGGCCGGTCCGCGACCTGGGACGACGAGCAGGCCCTCGATCGCTGGTACGTCGAACACGGCTCGCTCACCGTCGACGCGCTGATCGTGGCCCGGGCCGTGCTCGATCGCGTGCGCGGGCAACCGCGCGGCGCCGCCGCCGCCCCTGAGCCCAACCCGGCCGGCCGCGCGGTCGACGCCGACGCCGTGCTCAACTGATGGCGCGCATCTATCTGTCACCGCCGCACCTGTCGGGTCGCGAGCAGGCCCTGGTCGCCGAGGCCATCGCGTCGAACTGGATCGCGCCGCTCGGGCCTCACGTCGACGCCTTCGAGGGCGAGCTGGCCCTCGCGGCGCGGGTCGGCGGCGCGGTCGCGCTGGCGAGCGGCACCGCGGCGCTGCACCTGGCGCTCCTGGTGGCCGGGGTCGGCCCGGGCGATCGGGTCGCGGTCTCGACCTTGACCTTCTCGGCCAGCGCCAACCCGGTGGTCTACGTCGGCGCCACGCCGGTCTTCATCGACTGCGACGCCACCTGGACCATGGACCCGGAGCTCCTCGAGGAGGAGCTGGTCGACAGCGAGCGCGCCGGCCAGCCGATCCGCGCGGTGATCGCGGTCGATCTCTACGGCCAGAGCTGCGCCTACGATCGCCTCGCGCCGCTGTGCGCCCGCCACGGCGCGATCCTCATCCAGGACGCCGCCGAGGCCCTGGGCTCGACCTACCGCGGCCAGCCGGTCGGCGGTCAGGGCGACCTCGGGGTGTTCTCGTTCAACGGCAACAAGATCATCACCACCAGCGGCGGCGGCGCGCTGATCGGCAACCGACCCGACTGGCTCGGCCACGCCCGCAAGCTGTCGACCCAGGCCCGCGAGCCCGCGCCGCACTACCAGCACGTCGAGATCGGCTTCAACTACCGGCTGTCGAACCTCCTGGCCGCGGTCGGCCGGGCCCAGCTCGCGGTCCTGCCCGAGCGGGTCGCGGCCCGGCGCGCGGTCAACGCCCGCTATCGCGCGGCCCTGGCCGGGGTCCCGGGCGTGACCTTCCTCGACGACGCGCCCGGGGTGGTCGGCAACACCTGGTTGACCTGCGTCACCCTCGACCCGCGGGAGTTCGGGGCCGACCGCGAGACCGTCCGTCGCGCCCTCGAGGCCGCCGACATCGAGGCCCGTCCGGTGTGGAAGCCGATGCACCTGCAGCCGGTGTTCGCCGAGGCGCCGTTGCGCGGCGGAGCGGTCGCCGCCGACCGGTTCGAGCGCGGGCTGTGCCTGCCCAGCGGTTCGAGCTTGACCGCGGCCGACCAGGATCGTGTGATCGAGATCATGCTCGGCGCGCGCTCGCGGTGAACGCTGGCCGGGCTTTCGGTCACTCATCGGCCATAGATAGGTGTGGGGCGCCGCGCGCCCTCCCAGGAGAACCGATGGCCCCCGTGCGTCTCACTGTCGTCCTCGCGGTGGTCACCGCGACCGCTGCCCCCGCCGCCGCCGACTGGCCGATGGCGCGCCACGACGCGCGGCGGACCGGCCTGGCCGCGGGCACGAGCGACCTGGTGAACCCGGCGCCCTACTGGCGGCAGTACCTGGGCGGCGCGCTGGGGACCGGCCAGGTCATCCCCCTGACCGACGGCGACGTCGCCTACGTCGGCGGGGGACGGCTGCGCGCGCTGTCGCTCGAGGGCACGCCGCGCTGGCACAGCGACAATCTCGAGCTGACCGGCCTGGTCGGCGACGCCGATCTCGACGGCGACGGCACCCGCGAGGTGATCGCGCGCTCGGGCGATCGCGCGTTCGTGTTCGCCCGCGCCACCGGGGCGCTCCTGTGGGCCGAGCCGATCGGTGAGATGGGCACGCTGGCCGACGTCCGGCTGGCCGACGTCGACGGTCGCCCCGGGGCCGAGCTGATCGTGCAGGAGTGCTTCTGCTGCGCGCTGCGCAGCGGCACCCCCGGCTTCGTCTACACCTTCGCCGACGGGTTCGCGGCGCCGCGCCGGCTGTGGGCGCTGCCGTCGTCGGCGTGTGGCGGCGCGCGGCAGATGCAGGTTGCCGACTTCACCGGCGACGGCGCGCCGGAGTTCGTGCTCGCGACCCAGAACGACCTGCGGCTCCTCGACGGCGCGACCGGGGTCCAGGTCGCGGTCAGCGACGACCTCGGGCCGTGGACCACCGCGGCCTACTGCGAGGCCGCCGAGCTCTTGCCCGGGACGGGCCTCGAGCTGGCGTGCTGGCAGGGCTCGGTCCTGACCAACCCCGGCAGCGGCCACCGGGTCATGGTGTTCCGGTATCGGACCGGGCCGGCCCGCCTCGAGCGAGTGTGGACCACCGACGTCGGCGATCGCGACGGCGACTTCGTCATGGGCAGCGATCGCATCGGCGATCTCGACGGCGACGGCGCGCTCGAGCTGATCGCTACGGGCACCGCGGCCAACGGCGAGCCGGTGACCACGATCCTCGACGCCGCGAGCGGCGCGGTCCTGGCCACCGTGCCCGGGCAGCAGCAGGTCGCGATCTTGACTCCGACCGCCGAGGTCGCGCTCCTGGTCACCCAGGCCAGCCAGCAGCTCCTGGGCTGGCGCTTCGATCGCGACGGCGCCGTGCGCATGACCCTGGCGTGGCGTCTCAAGGACCGGCGGATCCTGCCGACCCGCGATCCGGTCCTGGCCGGGCGCCTGCCGCTGGCGGTGCGGCCGATCTTGATCGACGTCAACGGCGACGGCGCCCTCGACCTGGCGACCGTCGACACCAAGCGGCCCAACGAGCTTTTGGTCTACGACGCCCGGCAGCCGGCCGACCTGACCCTGCGGTCGTGGCGGGCCGCGCCCGACGCCGAGGTGCTGGCGGCGTGGCGGGCCGGCGATGCCCTGGTGGTGTCGACCAGCGACGGCCGGGTCACGACGCTGGCGCTGCCCGCGCTGACCTCGCGCGGCTCGTTTCGCGCCGGGCAGTACTACGACCCCGGGGCCTGGCAGCACCAGGCCCAGGCCCCCGTGGCTGGGCAGCTCACCGGCGACGCCGCCCACGAGGTCGTGGTGGCCGATAGCCGGCGCACCCTGGCCGCCTTCGACGCCCGGAACGCCACCAACGCCGCGCCGCCGCTCCGACTGTGGGAGCTGCGCGGCACGGTCGCGCCCAACATCGTGCCCGACCTCGGCGGCTCACCTGGGCTGGTGTGCCGGCGGCGCGACGACGGCGCGGTGCCGGCGGTCGAGTCGTTGGCGCGGCTCGATGGTCTGGGGGCGATCCGGTGGGAGGTGCCGATCGGCGGCGACGCGTGGAACGACGTGGTCACCGGCAACCTCGACGGCGACGGCGTGCCCGATCTGATCGTGCAGTGGGGCCGGGCCAGCGACGCGGTGATCCGCACGACCGCGCTGGCTGGCACCGACGGCCGCCACCTGTGGACCACCGATCTCAACCCCGGGCCGGCCAAGTTTCCGTCGGGCGTGGCGGTCACCGACTGGAACGGCGACGGCCGCGACGACGTGATCTACCACCACTACCGGACCTACGTGATGAGCGGCGTCGATGGCGCGGTGCTGGCCAGCGCCAACCCGCCGGGCGCGGTCACGACCTATCTGCAGCCGACGGTGGTCAACCTCGACAGCGATCCGGGCGCCGAGCTGGTGTTGTCGGGCGGCTTCATGCCCCTCCGCGCCGTCGATCACGATCTGGTGACCAACCTGTTCACCGACACCGACGATCGGCCCTACCCGTACGTCGGGCTGGTTCGGTGCGACAGCCGCTGGCATGCGGTGGCGACCTCGCTGCGGCCCGGGCTGGTCAAGGTCATCGACCCGGCCGCGGGGCGGGTCGTGCGCTCGGTGGTGCTGGCCGGCGGTCAGCTCTTCACCGACGCCAGCGCCGCCGAGACCGCCGCCGCCAAGCTCGGCGTCCTGGCGTCGCCGCTGGTCCACGGCGACCTCACCGGTCGCGGCCGGCCCAGCGCGGTGATCGGCTCGAGCGACGGCTGGCTGTACGCGATCGATCCCTGCGCTGGCGCCCTCGACTTCGCGGTGCCCTTCGGCGCGCCGGTCGGCGCGACCGCGGTCGCCGACACCGACGCCGACGGCAAGGACGAGCTCCTGGTGTCGGTGGCCGACGGTTACCTGTACGGCCTCAAGCACGCGCCGATCCGCGGCCCGGGCGTGGTCCGCGATCTCGACCCGCGGACCGGCAGCGGCGACGACGTCGACGAGATCGACAGCCGCGACACGCTGTCGGCGTCGTGGGATCCGGTCCCGGGGGCGACCGGCTACGAGGTCGCGATCGCCCACGCCGAGGGCGGCTACGTGGTCTACCCGCCGTGGCAGCGCGTCGACGCGACCTCGTTCACCCGCACCGGGGTCCCCCTGGTCGATGGCCAGCGCTACGTGATCGCGGTGCGCGCCCTGTCGGACGGCGGCCGCTCACCCGACATCTTGTCCGACGGCGTCCTGGTCCACCTGGCCCCCGCGGGCGTCGACGCCGGCCCGGGGGCGAGCCCCGACGCTGGCGACCCGCTGCCCGGGACCCCGGGCGGGTGCTGCTCGACTGGCGCCGCGCCCACCGCCAGCCTGGCGCTGACCGCCGTGGTCGCCGCGCTCCTCGGTCGCCGCCGCCGCCGCGTCAGTTCCGCATCAGCCCGAGCAGGCGGCTGAGCGTGGTCTCGTCGGCCGGGGGGAACTCGTAGTCGAGGAACTCGCGCGAGGTGACCCAGCGCAGGTCGGCGACCGTCGCCGGGTACGGCACCGCGCCGTCGACCAGCTTGCAGCCGATCATGACCATGTGGATGTCGTAGTGGGCGTACTCGTGGCGGTGCTCGCCGAGCGGCGCGCCGACCACGACCTCGACGCCGATCCGGTGACGGACCTCGCGCAGGAGGGCGCGGTCGTCGGTCTCGCCGGGCTCGACCTTGCCGCCCGGGAACTCCCACAGGAGCGGCAAGACCGCGGTGGCGTTGCGCTGGGTGATCAGGTACCGGCCGTCGTGCTCGATCACAGCCGCGACGACGCGGATCACCGCCTTGGTCATGGCGGCGATTATCGTCGCGCGCCGCGGGTTTGCAACGCCTCGACAGGGCGACGCGCGATCGCTATTCTCCGCGCCCCGATGGCGATCCGCTTCGTCGAAATCCACCCCGCCGCTGACCCCGCCGAGCTCAACACCGAGTGGGTCGTGCTGGCCAATGACGGCACGCTCCCGTTCGTCACCCGCGGCTGCGGCATGAGCGTCGGTCGGCGCGGCCAGGCCAAGCGTCGGGAGCTCGGCATCATCGACCCCGGCTTCGTGCTCAAGCCCGGCGAGCGGGTGCGGATGTTGACCGGCAGCCCGGGCGCCAAGGACCAGGGCACCCCGCCCGAGGACGGCGTCGACGGCGTCACCAACTACTACCTGCTCTTGCCCAAGCCGTACCTCCAGGGCGACGGCACGGTCCTGACCCTGACCCTGCGCGGCCAGGTGGTCGCCAAGGCGACCTTCGCGCCGGCGGCCGAGCACGGCGTCGCCTGACCTCGCGCGTCGATCGACGGCCCCGCCATCGGGGCGTGACGGCGCGATCGCGCCGCGGTGACAGCCCGCCGCGGCGCCACAGACTTGCTGCACCGCCGTCGCGCATCGCAGGTCGTGCGGTCACCGAGCCTCGGCATCGTGCTCCGGCAGCAAGGAGCGCACGATGCGACGCACGATCCTCTTGGGTACCCTCACGCTCGGCCTGATCGGCTGTGGCGACGATCAACTCCTCGGTCCGGTTGGCCCGGCCGGTCCACCGGGGCCGGCCGGCCAGGACGGGACGAACGGCCAGAACGGGACGAACGGCCAGAACGGTCAGAACGGGACGAACGGCCAGAACGGGACGAACGGCCAGAACGGTCCGGCCTGCCCGCTGGGCGGCGCCTCGACCGCCGCCGTCGAGGGCGTCCCCGGCGCGGCGCCGCTGTCCGGGCTGGTGGCGCTCAGCTTCTGTGACGCCGGGGCCACCGGCGCCGACAACATCGCCGACTACGTCAAGGTCCTGGTCGAGCGCTTCGGCGCCGGCACCCTCGACCCCGACCTCGGCTTCCCGCTGGCGGTCGCCACGACCGACACCGTCCGAGCGATCCGTGGGCTCGCGCCCGACGTGGTCGCCAAGTGGCTCGATCCGCTGACCTGGGACAACATGACCTCGGCGACGGTGACGCCGCGGTTCGGCGCCAACGCTGACTACGTCGCCTACTTCGGCGACGGCTGGGACGCGGGCGGCACGCCGCACTGGCAAGGCGACGATCGCTCGGCCTGGCTGTGGGTCAACCACGAGTACCTGTCCAACGGCCGGCCGCGTCCAACCGCGGCCCCGACCGGTCAGCACCTGACGCTGGCGCGGTTCCTGTCGTACTGGGGCGCCCTCGGCGGCGCGCCGACCTCGCCCACCTGGTCGAACGACGAGCTGATCGCCTACACCGATGAGTACAAGCGCCAGGTCGGAGGGACGTGGATGCACGTCGTCCAGGACCCGGCGACGCTCACCTGGGCGATCGATCGCTCGCGGCCGGCGGTTCGCTACGACGCCACCGACGCGACCCTGGTCAAGGTCACGGCCACCGCGGTCACCGCCGATCACGACGACACCGGCGCGCCGCTGCCGGCCGGCGTGGTGACCGGCATCCAGGCCAACTGCTCGGGCGGCGTCACGCCGTGGGGCACGGTGCTGTCGGCCGAGGAGAACGTCGCCTTCAGCTACGGCGACGTCGAGACGGCGTGGACCTCGAGCCAGCGGTTCGTCCCGGGCCAGGGCTTCGACGCCGGGGCGCCGATCAGCTTCGCGACCGCGCCGTCGCCGGCCGGCGAGTTCGTCAGCCCCGAGCCGAACTCGGGTCATCCGCGTGACGGCTACGGCTGGCTGGTCGAGGTCGATCCCGGGGCCGCGCCCGGCGAGTACTACGGCAAGACCACCGCTGGCGTCGGCCACCGCAAGCTCGGCGCCCTCGGTCGCGCGGCGTGGGAGAACGCGACCTTCGCGCTCGGCGCCGACTGGAAGCCGGTGCCCGGTCAGCCGCTCACGCTGTACGCGGGCAACGATCGCCGCGGCGGTCACCTCTACAAGTTCGTGTCGCGCCAGCCCTACCAGGCCGGCATGACCAAGGCCGCGGCCCGGGCGCTCCTCGACGACGGCACGCTGTACGTCGCCCACTTCGCCGACCTCGACAACACCCACGGTCGGCGCTTGATCGGCGGCGCGACGCCGACCGAGGCCGCGCCCGGCCAGGGCCGGTGGATCGAGCTGTCGCTGACCTCGACCGCGATCGCGCCCAACGCCGCGGCCCTCGGCGAGCCGACCAAGACCGTCGGCGCCGCCCTGGCCGACCTGTCGTGGAACCGCCTGGGTGGGTTCGCGACCGAGGCCGACGTCCGGCGCGCGCTGTTCACGGCGTCGCTCAAGATCGGCGCCCGCGAGCTCAACCGCCCGGAGGACGTCGAGTGGAACCCGCGCGACCCGTCGGGCACGCCGCGCCTGTACCTCGCGCTCACCAACCACGATCGCCAGGTCGCGCTCGACGGTGACGGCCGGGTGTTCGACCCCGCGGTCCACGCCGCGACCTTGCCCAACCGCGGCGATCGCGCCGGCGGCATCTTCGCGATCCAGGAGGCCACGCCGGCGACCCCGGGCAGCTCGACGACCTTCACCTACTGGCAGGTCTTCGCCGGCTCGACCGCGGGTGGGCTGTGGGACGCCGCCGCGCCCGACAACCTGGCGATCGATCGCGACGGCGGCGTGTGGTTCGGCACCGACGGCAACTTCGGCGCCAGCGGCAAGCGTTCGGCCGACGCGCT
This sequence comes from Kofleriaceae bacterium, assembly GCA_018057825.1. GTDB lineage: Bacteria > Myxococcota_A > Polyangia > Haliangiales > Haliangiaceae > UBA2376. The sequence continues at coordinate 83,657 of JAGPCY010000020.1, forward strand.
GTACTACCTCGATCTCGATCCGGCCCACCGCGCCACCGCGACCCCGACCTTCGGCCGGGCCTTCCGGATCGTCGCGACGCCGTCGGACGCCGAGGCCACCGGTCCAGCGTTCTCGGCCGGCATGGGCACGCTGTTCTTCTCGGTGCAGCACCCGGGCGAGGACCAGCAGTCGAGCTGGCCGGAGCGCTGACGTGATGGTCTCGCTGTCGTCGGCTCGGGCGCTGGGGCTGGTCGGGCTCGTGGTCGGCCTGGTCGGGTGCGGCGACCGCGCCGAGGCTCCGGCGCGCGCGTCGGCACCGGCCGGCTCGGTCTTGACCGTCGAGCGCCGCCGCCACGATCCGCTCGCGGCGGCGCGCTTGCGCACCGAGGTCGTGAACCTCGACGCCGCGGTGCCGCCGTACTGCTACGCCACGACCGCCGGGGGCGCGAACCCGTGCGCGACGTGCCACACCGCCGGTCGCGGTCGCAACCTCCTCGATGACGCCGACCTGCAAGGTAGCTACGCCTTCGCCGACAGCGCCCGGGTCAACCCGTGGCACAACCTGTTCGTCGATCGCCGCGGCGAGGTCGCGGCGATCGCCGACGCCGACCTGCTGGCCTGGATCCGCGAGGACAACTACCGGCCCCTGATGGCGGCCCTGGCCACCGCCGGGCCCGACTACCCGGGATTCCGCCCCGATCTCGACCTCGACGACGGCTTCGACCGCGACGGCTTCGCTCGCGATGGCTCGGGCTGGCGCGCGGTCCGGTACCAGCCGGTGCCCGGCCACGGCTGGCCGACCAACGGCTCCTACGGCGACGCCTTCATCCGGCTGCCCGCCGCCTTCACCCACGCCGCCACCGGCGCGCCCGATCGCGCGCTGGCGCGCCTGAACTACGCGCTGGTCGAGGCCGCGGTCACCGCCAGCGACGGGCCGATCGATCGCCCGGTCGAGCCGGTCGACGAGCGCCTGGTGGGCGTCGACCTCGACGGCGACGGCGCGCTCGGCGCCGCCGCGACGCGGATCCGCCGGTTGCCTGCGCGCTACGCCGGCGCCGCGGCGACCGAGGCGGTGATCGCGGGCGCCTTGCCGCGCGGCACCGAGCTGCTCCACACCGTGCGCTACGTCGATCCCGACGCTCCCGATCTCGCGGCCCGCCGGCTCAAGGAGCTGCGCTACGCCCGCAAGCTCGAGGTCCTCGACGCCTGGGGCCTGTCGCGGGCCTACGGCGAGGCCGCCGACGAGAAGAGCGAGGGCGTGGTGCCGGTCCGCCAGGGCAGCCCCGAGGCCGGTTACCTGAACGGCTACGGCTGGCAGCTCCAGGGCTTCATCGAGGACGCCGCCGGCCACCTGCGGGTGCAGACCGCCGAGGAGCACGCGTACTGCCTGGGCTGCCACGGCGGGCTGGGCGCCACCGTCGACCACACCTTCGCGATCGCGCGCAAGGTCCCGGGCGCCGACGGCTGGCGGCCCCAGGATCTGCGCGGGCTGCGCGATCGACCGGCTGGCGCGGCCTCGACGCCCGAGGCCGCGACCTACCTGGCCCGGGTCGGCGGCGGTGACGACTTTCGCGCCAATCGCGAGATGCTGGCGCGGTTCTTCCCCGACGGCGTCCTCGATCGCGCCGCGGTCGCGCGCGCCGCGGTCGCCGGCGACCGCGATCTGGCGTGGCTGGCGGCGCCCAGCCGGGCGCGCGCCCTGGCCCTGGGCAAGGCCTACCTGGCGATCGTGCGCGAGCAGAGCTTCGCCCGCGGCCGCGACGCCGTGCTGGCGCCGATCGCCCGCGCGCACCGGGAGATCGTCGACGAGGACACCGGCCTGAGCGAGCACATCGAGCGCTCGACCGGCCTGGTCCCGCGCTGGTAGCGCGAAACGTCACCACCTCGGCACCGCGGCGGACGGGTCGAGTCACGACGATCGGCGAGGGTGGCGGTGGAGGATGACCATGACCACCGCCCTCGCGTCCGCCCCGCCCGTCGATCGCCCCGGCCTGCCGCTCCTGGCCCGGGTCGTCGCCCTCGGCCACACCGCCCGCGCCTCGTACCGTCGCGCCCAGGCCTTCCGCGCGCTCGTGGCGGCGCGGCGGCAGCTCCGCTCGGTGGCCCACCCGGTGCGCGATCGCGCCGCGGTCCTGGCCGAGCTCGCCGGGCGGCTCCTGGTGATCGACGGCGTCGACCTCGACGTGATCGGGGTCGCGCCGACCGGGCCGTGCCTGGTCGTGGCCTCGGTCGCGCAGCCGCGCCACCTGCTGTCGATCCTGGCCGCGGTGCCGGCGGCGGCGGTGATCGAGCGCGGGCCGCTGGCCGGCCCGACCGGGGTCCGCCTCGGGGTCCGCGCGCCCACGCCGGGGCCCGGCGCGGTCCAGCTCGCGGTCGGCCACGCCATCGAGGCCCTGCGCGCCGGCGTGCCGGTCGTGACGACGCCGGCCGCCGTCGGCGCCGACGAGCTGTTCGGTCTGGCGGCCTTGATCGGCGCGCCGGTGGCGACCGCGCGCGTGGTGGTCGGGCGCGGCGGCCGCCGCCACGATGTGATCGTGCGCGCGCCGCGCCAGCCGCGGCCCGGCGAATCGAGCGATGACTTCCGGCGACGCCTGCTGGCCGAGGCGGCGCGCTAGCGCTCGGCTGCCCGGGCTCAGCCGGTGACCGCGGCGACGACCCCGATCGCGATGATCGCGATCACCCCGAGGCCGACTGGCCACACCCAACCGGGCAGCCCCCGCGACAGCTTCGGGTGCGTGAACGACGGGTCGTAGCGCGGGTAGGCGGTCGGGGGTGGCAGATCGATCAGGTGGGCTGGCAGCGAGGTGTCCGGCACCGGGCTGGTCGCCGGTGGCGTGCCGTAGGGCCCGACCAGGAGCTCGCCCGACGGATACGGCTGGGCGGCGCCCATCGGTGGCGGGGTCGAGACCGGCGCCAGGGCGCCCGGGGTCATCATCGGGTGCAGGCCGCTCGGGGTCAGCATCGGGTGTTGCCCGCTCGACGACCCCGCCGGCTGGACTCCGCTCGGGGTCATCATCGGCTGGACGCCGAGCAGCGGATCGGCGAGCGGCGCACGGTAGGTCGGCGCGTCGGCCGGGGGGCCGCCCAACTCGGGCGCGACCGCGTCCATCGCCGGGACGGTGGCGTTGTAGGCCATCGACGAGCGCGCGGTCCCGCCCATCGGCGGCGGGTTGGTGTCCTCGGACAGGCGGGCCTCGAAGGAGGCCGGCAAGCCGCGCGCCGCGGGTGGCGGATCGGCGGGCGCCATCACCGTCCGCGCCTCGGGGGCGCTGGCGAAGCTGCGGGCCGGGGCCGGTCGACCCGGCGCCGGTCGTCCGGGCGGACCGGCCGGCGCGGTGGCCGGCGGGTCCATGAGCACCGTCGACGCGCCGGCACCCTCGCCGAAGGCGGCGTGGGAGCCGGGGGCGGGCGCGCCGATCGCCGGCACTCCGGCGGGCGCGGTCTTGTCGCCCGGACGCCCGGTCAGCCGCGGCAGCGACGGCAGGCTCGGCTTGGCCGGCCCCGACGCCTGGCTCGAGGCGCCGAACATGCTCGACGCGTCGCCGGCGCTGCCGAAGCTCGGCACCCGAGCCGCCGGCTTGGCCGGCACGGTCGCGGCGCGGGTCGCGGGCGTCGGGGCCGCTGGGCGCGGCGCCTCGAGGTTGCCGAGGAGCGCCATCGGGTTCATCTCGATCCGGGTGGCGTCGACCGGGGCGCCGTCACCATCGCCATCGCCATCACCATCGCCGTCGCCGTCGCCAGCTTCGCCGCGCTTGGCACCGCCGCCGCCGGCCGCCTCGCCGATCACCTCGAACTGCGACAGCTCCTCGGCGTCCTCGCTGCGCAGCGACGCCGAGCCGCCGTCGTCTTCGTCCCAGCCCGGGCTGGCGACCGCGGCCCGGCCCTCGAGCAGCTCGCGCATGCGCAAGAAGTGATCCTCGACCTCCGCCGCGAAGTACTGCTGGATGAAGTGGCCGAGCTCGGCGGCGCCGGCCAGCTTGCCGCGGCTGTGCAGGTAGCCGGTCAGGGCCTCGCCGAAGGCCTCGGCGGTCTGGTAGCGCTGGGCCGGGTTCTTGGTCAGCGCCTTCATCACGACCGCGTCGAGCGCCGGGTCCAGCTCGTGGTTCAGCGACGACGGCGGCGGCACCTTGCACTCGAGGATCGCCTGGTAGGTCTCGTAGGTCGAGCCGCGCTTGAACAAGCGCCGACCGGTCAGGAGCTCGTGCACGACCACGCCGAGCGCGAACACGTCGGTGCGCCGATCGATGTTCTTGGCGTGGCACTGCTCGGGCGACATGTACGCGAACTTGCCCTTGATCGTGCCGCTCTTGGTCGCGGTCTCCCGGTCCTCGGCCTTGGCGATGCCGAAGTCGACGATGCGGACGTCGCCCTCGAAGGTGACGACCAGGTTCTGCGGAGAGATGTCGCGATGGACCAGGTTGAGCGGCTTGCCGCCCGAGTCGCGGTTGTGGGCGTAGTGCAGCCCGGCGCAGGCCTGGGCGGCGATGCCGAGCACCAGGGGCACCGGGATCCGACCGCCCGGGACGCGCTCGGTCGCGCGTCGCGCCATGATCGCCAGCGACATCCCGGCGATGAACTCCATCACCAGGTAGTAGCGACCGTCTTGCTCGCCCAGCCCGAGGGTCTGGACGATGTTCGAGTGGTCGAGCTGGGCGCCCAGGCGGGCCTCGTCGAGGAACATCTGCACGAACTCGCGGTCCTCCGCGAGGTGGTCGTGCAGGCACTTCACGACGACGTACTTCTCGAACCCGGCCGCGCCGTCGATCCGGGCGAGGTAGATCTCCGCCGTGCCGCCGAGCGCGAGCAGCGCGACCAGCTCGTAGTGGCCGAGGCGCTTACCGACGAGCGCGCCGGCGTTGGCGGGTACTCCTGCCATGCGGGGCCAATGATAGACGAAGCGCGCCGCGACCGCGCGCCTCGTCGCGCGCGATCTGCGAGGGCGGTCCGACCAGCCAGCCGTGCCAGGGACCTGCTATGAGACCTCATGCCCATGCCGCTCGAGATCGTCGGCCTCGGTCAGCCCGAGGTCCGGTTTGTCTGGGACGAAGGTGACGAGGACCGGTGGCCGGCCCGCGCGCTGCGCCTGCGCTGCACCTGCGCCTACTGCCAATCCGAGACCACGGGCGAGCGCCTGCTCGATCCCGCGACCGTGCCGACCGACCTCACCGTCACCACCATGAACCTGGTCGGCAACTACGGCGTGTCGATCGCGTTCTCCGACGGCCACTCGACCGGCATCTACCGATTCCGCGAGCTGTACGCCAACCGCCCGGGCCGGTCGTGACCCTCGACGATCTCCACGCGCTCCTCGAGGCCCGCGCCAGCGTGCGGGCCTTCGCGCCGACACCGCTGCCGCGCGCGCGCCTGACCGCGCTGTTCGCCACCGCGCAGCGCGCCGCATCGTGGTGCAACATCCAGCCGTGGCGGGTGGTGGTGACCGAGCCGCCGGCCACCGATCGGCTGCGCGCCGCGCTGACCGCGGCCGCGACCTCGGCGATGCCGTCCCCCGAGCTGCCCATCCCCCTCGAGTACCCCGAGCCGTATCAGGCCCACCGCCGGGCCTCGGGGGGCGCGCTGTACCAAGCGATGGGGATCGCCCGCGACGACAAGGCCGGTCGGTTCACCGCCTTCCTGCGCAACTTCGCCCTGTTCGATGCGCCCCACGTCGCGGTGGTGTCGGTCGACCGCCGGCTCGGCCCCTACGCGTTGATCGACGTCGGCGTGTGGCTGGGCACGCTCCTCGCGGCCGCCGCCGCCGATGGGGTCGCGACCTGTCCCATGGCCTCGATCGCCACCCACCCCAAGGTGCTGCGCGCCGCCCTGCCGATCGCCGAGGAGCACCAGGTGCTCTTCGGGCTGGCCCTGGGGCTGGCGGCCGACGCGCCGGCCAACGCCTGCCGCACCTCCCGGGCCCCCGTCGACGCCAACGTGACCTTCATCGCGTAGCGCCGCGCCGCCGCGCCGGATATCCTGCCGGCCATGGTGCCACGCCTCGTCCTGGTCTTCCTCTCGCTCGCCGTCGCGCTGGGCACCGCCTCTGCCCAGCAGGGCGATCCGCTCCAGCGCGCCCAGGCCACCTTCGACGAGGCCCAGCGCAACTACCAGGCCAAGAACTACGACCTCGCGGCCGAGGGCTTCAAGCGTTCGTACGAGGCGCGGCCGCTGCCGGTCGCGCTGTTCAACGCCGCCGCCGCCCACCACATGAAGGGCAAGGGCTCGGGCGACGTCGCCGCCTACGAGCTGGCGGTGCAGTACTACCAGAAGTATCTCGACGCGGTGCCCGACGCCAAGGACCGTCCGGCGATCGAGAAGTCGATGGGCGTCCTGTCGGCCGAGATCGTGCGCATCAAGACCGCGGCGGCCGCCGCCGCCGGGGCCACGCCGCCGCCCGAGGCGACCGCGCCGTCGGTCGAGGTCAACGCCCTCGGCGACGTCGCGACCCGCAGCCTGGTGGTGATCGAGACCGAGCCCCAGGGCGCCAACATCTACCTCGACGACAAGAAGAACGGCGTCTTCGCGCAGACCCCGTGGTCGGGCTCCCTCGACGGTCAGCACCGCGTCTTGATCGAGAAGCGCGGCCACAAGGCCAAGGACGCCCTGGTCACCCCCGACCCCAATCGACTGGTGGTGCTGCAGGTGGTCCTGTCCGAGGAGGACTACCTCGGCTGGGTCGAGCTCAAGGCCAACGTCCCGGGGGCCCAGATCTTCGTCGACGACAAGGCCGCGGGCGCGATCGGGGTGACGCCGTACTCGGGCAACTTCAAGCCCGGCAAGCACCAGATCTGGATCGCCGCCGATGGCTACGACGAGTTCACCCAGGAGATCGAGGTCGTGGCCGGTGAGACCCACGAGGTCGCGGCCAACCTGATCGGCGCGCCGGTCGGCTACCTGAACATCCAGGGCGCCAAGCTCGAGCGCGCCAAGGTCAAGGTCGACGGCAAGGTCCTGTGCGAGAAGGGCCCGTGCCGGGTCCCGGTGCGCCAGGGCAAGCGCACGATCGTGATCTCGCGCGGCGGCTACAAGTCGTACCGAGCCAAGCTCGAGGTCCAAGCCAAGACCGAGCTGGTGATCACGCCGACCCTGGCGCCGACGCCGGGGCGCACCGACGCCGTCGTCGCCTACATCTTCGCCGGGCTCCTGGCCGGCGGCGCGACGGGCGCCTACCTCTACGCCGACAAGCTCGAGCCCGCCGACTCGCAGTACGACAACCGCAAGTACATCCGCTACGGCGCCTACGCCGGCTGGGGCCTGGCCGGCGTCGTCGGGCTGTCGGCGATCTACTACACCTTCCGCGACAAGGGCCCGCCGTCGCGCGGCACCGTCGACGTCCGCGCCCTCGCCTTGTCGCCGGTGGTCGGCCGCGAGTTCGCGGGCCTGTCGGTCGGCGGCGGATTCTAGGGGCGGTCTCGGTCTCGGCCTCGGTCTCGGCCTCGGTCTCGGCCTCGGTCTCGGCCTCGGTCTCGGTCTCGGCCTCGGCCTCGGCCTCGGCCTCGGACTCGGACTCGGACTCGGACTCGGCCTCGGTCTCGGTCTCGGTCTCGGTCTCGTCTCGGTCTCGGGTTCGGTCTCGGGTTCGGACTCGGACTCGGACTCGGACTCGGACTCGGACCTCGGACTCGGTCACGGTCTCGGTCTCGGGTTCCCGTTCCCGTTCCGGTTCCCGTTCCGGTTCCCGTTCCCGATCCCGTTCCCGTCCCCGTTCCCGTTCCCGTTCCCGTTCCCGTTCCCGCTCGGCCTCGCCGCCCTCGGGTGAGGTCGGGCGATCGAGCGATCTCGTGCGCTCGGTCGCACATCGTCCTCCCGCAGTGGCGAAGCCACGACGGCCGGGATATCTTCCCTCATCGTCCCGCAGCACCGCGGCCATTGCGGCCTCGGTCGCGGGACCCGAGGCCTCATGAGACTACGCATCGCGCTCCTGTCTGCGTTCGCGCTCGCGATCGGATTCTTGACCGGGCTGCCCGGCCGGGCCCAGGCCCAGGGCGACCCGTGGAAGGCGGCCCAGGCGGCCTTCAACCAGGGCGAGACCTACTACCTGTCGGGCAAGTTCGACGAGGCGGCCGACCACTTCAAGAAGGCCTACGAGGCGCGGCCGATGCCGCAGTTCCTCTACAACATCGCGGCGTCCTTCCACATGAAGGGCAAGAAGGCCGCGGACCCGGCGTCCTACGACAAGAGCGCCGAGTACTACGCCCGCTACCTGACCGAGGCGCCCAACGCCAAGGACAAGGCCCAGGTCGAGAAGACCATCGCGGTCCTCAAGGCCGAGGCCGAGCGCCTGCGGGCCGCCGCCGCCGCCGCTGCCACCCAGCCCAGCGACCCGACCACGCCGCCGCCGCCCCCGCCGGCGCCGTCGGCCGAGATCGAGCAGCTCGGCGAGATCAAGTACCGCGGCCTGGTGGTCATCGAGAGCGAGCCCCAGGGCGCCAACATCTACATCGACGGCAAGGAGAAGGGCCCGTTCGCGCAGACGCCGTGGTCGGGCTCGATGGACGGCGAGTTCCAGTACCTGGTCGAGAAGCGCGGCTACAAGAGCAAGGAGGGCCGGACCGCCGCCGACCCGTCGAAGCTCTTGCTCCTGCAGATCGTGCTGTCCGAGGAGGACTACCTCGGGTGGCTCGAGATCAAGTCGAACGTCCCGGGCGCGACCATCTACCTCGACGACAAGAACGTCGGACCGATCGGCAAGACTCCGTACTCGGGCAACTTCAAGCCGGGCAAGCACAAGGTGTGGATCGAGGCCGACGGCTACGAGACCACCGAGCACGACATCGAGATCATCGCCGGCGAGGCCGCCGAGATCACCTCGACCCTCAAGGGCTCGCCGGTCGGCTACCTGTACGTGCGCGGCCCCGGCATCGAGTCGAGCTCGATCTACCTCGACGGCAAGCTGCTGTGCGAGCGCGGCCCGTGCCGCAAGCCGGTCAAGGAGGGGCGCCACAAGGTGTCGGTCCGCCGCAGTGGCTACAAGCCGTACACGACGACGATCGAGGTCCAGGCCAAGACCGAGCTCAACCTCAAGGCCGAGCTGGCCAAGAAGCCGGGCCGCGGCGACGCCGTGGTCGCCTACGTGTTCGCCGGGCTGTTCGCCGGCGGCGGGGTGTACCTCGGCCTGCAGGCCCAGAACCTCGAGAAGGAGCTCGAGGACGCGGTCGCCAACGGCAACCCGCCCCTCGACCAGAACGATCCGCGCTTCGACCGCGGCAAGTACTTCGCGATCGGCGCCAACGCCGCCTACGGCGTGGCCGGCCTGCTCGGCCTCGCGGCGATCTACTACACCTTCCGCGACAAGGGCCGGCCGTCGATCGGCGTGGTCGACGTCCGCGCCCTGACCCTGGTCCCCTCGGTTGGCCCCAACTACGCCGGCCTGAACATGGAGACGTCATGGTGATCCGCACTCGCACCGCCCTGGCGGTCGCCCTCGTCGGCGCCGGCGCCTGCAACTGGACCAGCTTCGACGACCTGCGCGACGAGGTGTGGGTCGAGCGGGTCGACAAGCCCAACGACTCGCGGCTCTACGGCGTCGCGGTCGGCGCGCTGCCGGTGACGCCCCAGACCGCGGCGACCGCGGGCGCCAACCTGGTCGTGCTCGGACGCTCGTCGGTCTCGGTGTCGACCCTGCGCTACGACCAGGCCGGCAAGCGGACCACGGCGACGGTGGCGGGCACGGAGCTGCTCCAGGGCCTGCAGTTCGACGAGCTGCCGCTCAAGCCGGCGATGGCGGTCGACCCGACCACCCGACCCGACGTCGAAGGCCGCCCGCAGAACCACCGGATCGCCTTCGGCGGCGCGACCGGCAACAACCAAGCTGGCCAGGGCTTCGTCGCGATCATGGACGGCGATGACCTCCGCAACCTGGTGGCGGTGCCGCGGATCCTCGGCCAGGCCGGCGACAACGGCGAGGTCGCGCGGATGCGGCCGACCGGGCTGGCCTTCGTCGACGTCCCCGAGACCGGCGGCACGACCGCCGGCTTCCCCAACCGCCCGGAGCTGGGCGATCTCGTCTACGCCCGCGGTACCCAGCTCGGCGCGCTCCTCGACTTTGGCGACTCGACCCGGGTCACCACCGACTACCCGGAGTGCGCCCAGGCCAACACCGCCGACTACGACACCGCGACCGAGCTGGTGGTCGCCGACCTCAACTCCAACGCCGGCCTCGAGGTGGCGGTCGGCATGGGGCCGGCCGACGGCAACCAGGGCGTGCCGACCTCCGAGATCCGGATCTACTCCCTGGACTCGATCATCCTGACCGGCTCGACGATCGCCACCCCTGGCGCGTGCGGAACCCCCGGCGCGCCGCTCGCGGTGCCGTCGTTCGACGCCGGCTACGCGATGCTCGGGGTCAAGTTCGACAAGGACGCCGCCTACAGCGACCTGGTGTACTCGGCGCCCAGCATCAACACCGTCTACATCCTGCTGGCGGGCCAGCCCGCGCCGATCCAGCTCACGGTGCCGACCACCGGTTCGTACTTCGGGTACGCGCTGGCGGCGGGTGATCTCGACGGCGACGACTACCCCGAGCTGGTGGTCGGCGCGCCGCGGTCCGACGTCGACGGCACCACCGACGCCGGCGCGGTGTTCATCTACAAGTACGATCTGACCAATCGCAACTTCACGCTGGTCGACGGCACGTCGATCAGCCCGTCGAGCCCGAGCGCGTCCGAGCAGTTCGGCAAGAGCGTGGCCGTCGCGCCCTGGGGGCCGGCCGGCGGCAACATCCTGGTGGTCGGCGCCGAGGGCAAGGTCTTCACGTACTTCCGCACCTCGCTGTACGACGACGTGCGGACCGGACGCTGACCGCGTGCCCCAGTTCTGGTGCCCGAGCTGTCACCAGTTCTATAGCGAGACCGGGTACTGCCCGTTCGATGGCGCCCGGCTGTCGATCCCGCCCGACTCGCTGTCGCATCCGGTCAAGGCGGTCTCGGCCCACGAGGAGATCGACGCCGCGGCCCTGGCGCTGCAGGCCGCCGATCAGAAGGCGGTCTACGACCGCCTGGTCGGGGTCACCCTCGACGGTCGCTACCTGATCGAGCGCAAGATCGGCGAGGGCGGCATGGGCGTCGTGTTCGCCGCGCGCCATCTGGTGATCGAGCGGCCGCTCGCGGTCAAGGTCCTGAAGCGCGAGGTCGCGCGCGACTCCAGCACGATCAAGCGCTTCGTCCAGGAGGCCAAGGCGGCGTCGCGCATCGGCCACCCCAACATCGTCGACGTCACCGACTTCGGCTCCACCCCCGACGGGCTGACCTACTCGGTGATGGAGTACGTCGACGGCAAGACCCTGTCGGCGACGATCAAGCTGTCGGCGCCCCTGCCGGCCGAGCGGGCCCTGGCGATCGCGGCCCAGATCGCCCAGGCCCTGGGCGCGGCCCACGACAAGGGCATCGTCCACCGCGACCTGAAGCCGGAGAACGTGTTTCTCATCAATCGCGATGGACGTCGCGATTTCGTAAAAATCGTCGATTTCGGGATCGCCAAGGTCACGCCGCTGGACGCCAGCGGCGCGGTCGCGCCCAACCCCGACGGGCCGCGCCTGACCCGAGCCGGCGCGGTCTTCGGCACGCCTGAGTACATGGCGCCGGAGCAGGCGGCCGGTCGCAGCGACACCGACGGCCGGGTCGACGTCTACGCCCTGGGCACGATCCTCTACGAGATGTTGACCGGGCGGGTGCCGCACAAGTCCGAGAGCATGGTCCGGACCCTGGCCATGCAGATGCTCGATCCGATCGAGCCGCCGTCGAAGGTCCGCCCCGATCTGCCGATCGATCCCGAGTTCGAGGCGGTGGTGATGAAGGCCCTGGCCAAGAAGCGCGAGCAGCGCTACGCGACCATGGGCGAGTTCCTGGCCGCGATCACCGGCGCCGCCAAGGGCGTCGACCTGGCCCAGCCGGTGTCGACCAGCGTCACCGCGCGGTCGCTGTCCGCTGGGGTCTTGCAGCCGCTGCCGCCGGGGATGGCGTCGTCGCCCGACGCCACCACGGTCCGGCCGGCCCGCGAGTCGAAGCCGCCGCCGTCGAAGCCGCCGCCGCCGCTGGCGCCGACCACCGCGACCGGCGACCTGGTGCCGCGCTTCACCGATCGCTCGCTCCACGATCCGGTGTTCGTCGCCACGGCGACTCAGGAGCCGCGCCTCACCCTCGAGCCGCCGCTGCCCGAGCCCGAGCCCGAGCCGGGCCGGCGCTGGCTCCTGGCGCTCGTGGCGATCCTGGTGATGGGCGGCATCGGGGTCGGGCTGGCGATCGCCCTCAAGCGGTCGCGCGGCTCCGTCGCGCCGCCGGCCGACGCCGGCCCGCCACCGACCGACGCGCGCACGGTCTTCGAGTACGACCTCGACGGCGGCCCGCCGCCGACCGATGCCCGCGTGCCCGGGCCGGGGCCCCGCCCGCGCCGCGACGCCGGCGACCTGGCCGCGCCCGGGGACGACGCCGGCCCGCCCGGCCCGCCCGGGCCCCGACCCGACGCCGGACGGACCATGGGGCGGACGCCCGAGGAGCGTGGCACCGTGGTCATCGAGGTGCTGACCAAGCCCGACGGCGGCATCCTGTTTCACGGCACCAGCTACCGCGGCCCGGCCGGCACCAACGTCGAGGAGAAGCGCGGCACCCGGATGAAGCTGCGCTGCACGCTGCCCGGCTACCAGCCCGGCTACGTCGAGCTGGTGTTCGACGGCGAGTCCGACATCGCGATCTGCGTGATGAAGCGCTTGCCGTGCATCGACGGTCTGAAGGATCCGTTCCAGGATTGTCCGGACTGATGCCGCCGCCCCGCCCGTGGCTCACCTATGCGCTGATCGCGGCCAACCTGATCTGCTTCGCGATCAGCGTCGCCGCCGGGCTATCGCCGATCAACCCCGACGGCCGACGCCTGCTCGAGGTCGGCGGCAACCTGGGCGCCCTCACGCTCGAGGGTGAGCCGTGGCGCCTGGTGACCGCGGCCTTCCTCCACGCCGGCGTGGCCCACCTGGCGATGAACATGCTGGCGCTCTTCGACGGCGGTCGGCAGATCGAGGCGATCTACGGCCGGGCTGGCCTGGGGGCGATCTACGCCAGCGCCGGTCTGGTCGGCGGCCTGGCCAGCGCGCTGCGCGGCGCGGCGGTGTCGGTCGGCGCGTCGGGTGCGATCTTCGGCCTGTTCGGCGCCTTCGCCGGGTTCCTGCTGCGCCACCGCGATCGCCTCGATCCGCTGGCGGTGCGTGCGGCCGGACGAGGGCTCCTCATGCTGCTCGGCTTCAACCTGGTGCTCGGGGTGTCGCTGCCGGGCATCGACATGATGGCCCACCTGGGCGGCGCGATCGGCGGCGCGCTGGCGGGCTGGGCGATCGAGCGCGCGCCCCGCGGCTGGTCGCTGGCCCGACGGTCGATCGTGGTCGCGGCGGCCGCGGTCGCGGTCGTCGGCGCGGCGGTGCTGGTGGCGCCGACGCCGCGGGCCGACGTGCCGGTGGTCGTCGCCGAGTTCTTCGAGGTCGACGCCCAGGCGGCGGCGCGGCTGAGCGAGCTGCTCAGTGACGAGCGCATGCCGATCGCGGCCAGGGTCGAGGCGCTCGAGCGCGAGGTCGGCGAGCCGTATCGCGCGGCCCGCCGGCAGCTCGAGGACGGCGCCCTCGACGAGCGCTGGTCGCGGCTGCGCCGGGTCGCGCGCGCCCGCGAGCAGGCCCTGACCGACGTGATCGCCGGGGTGCGGGCCAACGACCGCGATCGGATCAGCGCCGCGGTCGACGCCTGGGGGGCCTCCGTCGACCTCCCATGATCGGCGATGGCCTGGGTCAGCGCGGCGCGCCGTCGACCCCGGCGTCGACGGCGGCGCTGGGCGGTGGCGTCGAGAGCTCAGGCTCGGGCGCGATCGCGGCGCGGGTGATGAGGAACGACGCCACCGCGATGACCGCGGCGGCGAGGCCGATCACCAGCCAGCGTCGGCCGCCGTCGGGCGGCGTGGCGGCGAGGCTCGGGCCGCGCGGGCGGGGCGCACCGACGGTGCCAGGGCGCGGGTAGGGCGCGGCGAACGGCGCGTTCTGCGGAGCCGCGGCGGGGGCGAAGGGCGGTGGCGCCACCGGTGGGGCGAACGGCGGCGGGGCGAACGGCGGCGGGGCGAACGGCGGCGCGGCGGCGGCCGGGCCTGGCGGCGGGGCGGCGGCGACCGGCGGCGCGTAGACCGGCGGCGCGGCAGGCTGGGGCACCGCGCCGGTCTCCGACGGCTCGGTCGGACGGGTCGGGGGCGGGCGGGGTGGCGACGCCGGCGGGCGCGCGGCGGCGCGCGGTGGCACCGGCGGCGGCTCGGCCTGCGACGGGGCGCGCAGGCGCTGGCGCGGGCGCGGCGGCTCGACCGCCAGCGGGCTGGTCTGTTGAGTCGCGGCCTCGAACTCGCGGCTGTCGTCGGGCGGCAGGTGGAGCGGCGCCGCCTCGACCGCGATCATGTCGCGATCGGTGCGGGTGGTCGGCACGTCGCCGAACCCGGCGGGCAGCGCCGCCATCCGGGTCTCGTCCTCCTCGAAGCGGTCGAGGAGGCGGCGGGCGGCGACGATGCTGGTGCCCTCGTCGTCGCTGGCGAAGCCGTCGGCGGTGCGGATCCGCAACACGGTCGGCTCGACGGCGTCGAAGCCCGCCGACGGCGCCTTGGTCCGCTCCTTGCGCCCCGGGGCAGTGACGACCTCGGCCGGGCGCGGCGTCGTGCGGGCCGCCGCGACCACCAGCCGGGCCAGGGCCGCCGCGGGATCGCCGGCCGACACGTCGAGGGAGTAGCGCAGCCCGCGCAGCCGCTTGCCGAGCTCGCCGGCGTTGGGCAGGCGCTGGCGGGGATCGCGCGCCAGGGCGAGGTCGAGCACCGCGTCGAGCTCGGGCGGCAACGCCGGATCGTGCTCGCGGGCCCGCGGCGCGGGGCCTTCGCGGACTGCGCGCAAGGCGTCGAAGTCGGCCAGGCCGCTGTACAGGCGCCGGCCGACCGCCAGCTCCCACACGATCAGCCCGACCGCGAACACGTCGCTCCTGGCGTCGACCGGCTGACCGCTGGCCTGCTCGGGGGAGACGTAGCCGTAGCGGCCGCGCAAGCCGCCGGCGCTGGTGCCGTCGTCGGGGCGCTTGGCCAGGCCGAAGTCGGTCAGCTTGATCTCGCCAGCCCGCGACACGAGCACGTTCGACGGCGTGACGTCGCGGTGGATCAGGCGCAGCGGCCGACCGTCGGGCCCGGCCACCTGCTGGGCGTGGTCGAGGGCCTCGCACAGCTCGGCGCCCAGGTGCAGCGCCAGGTCCAGCGGCAGGCGCTGGCGGGCGGCGTCGAGGTGGCGCTGCAGCGCGCCGAGGTCGACGCCATCGACGAACTCCATGACCAGGAAGTGCTCGCCGTCGTCGCCGACCCCGACGTCGAAGACCTGGACGATGTTGCGGTGGCGCAAGACCGACATCAGCTTGGCCTCGGCGATCAAGAGCTCGACGAACCGCGGGTCGCTCGAGAGCTGCGGCAAGATCCGCTTGATCGCCACCGGCTTCTCGAACCCGCCGGCGGCGATCGCCTTGCCGCGAAAGATCTCGGCCACCCGGCCGGAGCCGATGCGCTCGATCACTTCGTAGCGAGTCACCGCGGCCACCCTACCACGCGGGCGGCCTCGGGTTGGCCGCGCCCGGGCCGTGCGATACCGTCAGGCGGTGGATGAGCTCGACGCCGCGATCGCCGCCCTCCTCGACGACGCGGTGACCCGCGGCGTGTGCTCGGCGGCGGCCGCCGCGGTCGGTGGCCCGGCCGGCGCGCGGCAGTGGGTGTGTGGCCACGACCGCGCGGTGCCGGCGCAGGGCGCTCCGATCGCGCTGGCGACCCGGTTCGATCTGGCGTCGCTGACCAAGCCGATCGCGACCGCCACCGCGACCCTGGCGCTGATCGCCCGCGGCCGGCTGGGCTTCGCCGACCGCGCGGCCCGCTGGCTGCCCGGGCTGGGCGACGACGTCGCGGTGCTGCACCTCCTCGGCCACGCCAGCGGGCTGCCGGCCCACGTCAAGTTCTACGAGCGGCTGTGGGCCGGCGAGGGCGCGGCCGCGACGCCGCGCGCCGCGCTGGTCGCGATGGCGCTGGCCACCCCACGGATCCAGCCGGCCGGCGCGGTCGCGGTCTACAGCGACGTCGGCTACATCCTCCTGGCTGCGCTGTGCGAGCGGGTCGCTGACCGGCCCTTCGAGGAGGTCGTCGCCGACGCCCTCGCGCCCCTCGAGCTCGCCGCCACCGGCTTCGTCGACCTGACGAGGCCTGGCCCACGCCCGGCGGCGCCGGTCACCGAGCTGTGCCCGGTGCGCGGCTGGGTGGTCGGCGAGGTCCACGACGAGAACGCCCACGCCGGCGGTGGCGTCGCCGGCCACGCCGGGCTGTTCGCGCCGATCGGCGACGTCGCGCGCTTCGCCGCGGCCGCGGCCCGCGCGCCGCGCGAGGGCCTCGGCGCGATCCCGGCGGCGCTGTGGGCGACCGCCTTCGCGACCGCGGCCGCCCCCGACACCTCGTGGCGCCTCGGCTGGGACACGCCGTCGGCGAGTCCGGGCGTGTCTCACGCCGGCGAGGCCTGGCCGCGCGTCGACGCCGTCGGCCACCTCGGCTTCACCGGCACCTCGATGTGGCTCGACACCGCGCGCGGCGCCTACGCGGTGCTCCTCACCAACCGGGTCCACCCGCGGCGCGATCGCCCTGAGGCCGCGGCGATCAAAGAGCTGCGGCGGGCCTTCGGCGACGCCGCCGTGGCGTGGTCGCGCGGTCCTGACGAACGATCGATGTCCTACATGTAGGAAAATTGGATCCACGCCACGGCTTGCCCTACCGTGCAGCTATGGCCGTGTCGCCGCGTCCCCGCGCCTCTCCTCGTCCGCTCGGGCGCCCCCACCCGCCGCCGAAGAAGCCGATGGCTGGCACGCGGCGGCTGTCGGTGTTCCATCGCCGGATCGAGCTCGGGCTGTCGTCCTCCGCCCTCGAGCTGGTGTTCGCCGCGCCACGCATCGTCTCCGAGGGTGGCGTGGCCGGCGAGCGCTACGTCGGCTCGACGACGATCGCGATTGATCTCGCGGCCCTGGCCGACCAGCTCTCGGATCTCCCCGACGCCGCCACCGCGCGGCAGATCGCTGACCTGGCCGGCGACGACCCGCGCGTGCGGCAACAGGCCCGGCGCATCGCCTTCGCCGAGGCCCATCGGCTGGCCGGCGCCTCGCTCATCCAACCCGAGATCGATCTGCAGGTCAGGAGCCAGGGATCGATCGTGCGCTTCGCCCTCGACGTCGAGGCCATCGTGCGGAGGAACCCGTGACCGAGCTGTACAGCATCCGTGACGTCGCCAAGCTGTTCGCGCTGCAGGAGTCGCGTCTGCGCTACTGGATGCAGACCGGCTTCGTCGGGCCGACCGTCCGCAAGGGCGGGCGCTTCTACTACACGTTCCGCGATCTGTGCGCGGTCAAGGCGGCCAAGGACCTCCTGGCCGCCGGGCTGTCGGCGCACAAGGTCCGCAAGAACCTCGAGGCGCTGCGCCGCGCGCTGCCGGGCGACGCCCACCCCGCGCTGCGCCTGCGCCTGTGCTCCGACGGCGAGACCATCGTCGCCCTCGAGGACGACGTCGCCTACGTCCCGGCCAGCGGCCAGGTCGTCATGGCCTTCAACCTGCCGGCCCTGGGAGGTCAGGTCGCCGAGCTGGCCAACGCGCCGGCGCCCGCCGTCGACGACGCGGTGCCGGCGGCGATCGCCGACGAGGCCACCGAGGCGACGCTGGGCCCGACCGCCTACACCTGCTTCGTCGAGGCCTGCGCCGCCGAGGATCGCGGCGAGCTGACCGAGGCCGAGGCGCTGTACCGCCGCGCCCTCGACGTCGATCCTGGCCTGGCCGCGGCCATGACCAACCTCGGTAACCTGCGGCATCGCGCCGGCGACGTCGCCGAGGCCCGCGGCCTGTACGAGCGCGCGCTGGCCCACGATCCCAGCCAGCGCGAGGCCCGCTACAACCTGGGCAACCTCCTCGACGACGTCGGCGAGACCGAGCTGGCGATCGCCGAGCTGCGCCGGGTCTGTCAGGCCGCGCCCGAGTTCGCCGACGCCCACTACAACCTCGGGCTGGCCCTGGCCCGGGTCGGCGGCGCGGCCCAGGCCCGGGTCCACCTCGAGCGTTACCTCGAGCTCGATCGCGGCAGCGAATGGGCGGGTCGGGCCCGCGAGTTCCTGACCCAGCTCGCCGCATGACCACCTGGCCGTGGCAGCCGGCGCCGACCGCGCCGCGTCGACCGCACGCGATGCTCGCGGTCTTCTCGACCGGGCCTCTGGTCGACGAGCCGTTGTCGCTGGCGCGGTTCGGCGCGCCGAGCGCCGAGCACATCGCCGACCTCGACGTGCGCGCGATCCCGCGGGCCGCTGATCCGGCGTGGTTCGACGGCTGGCGCACCGGCGCGCTGCGCTCGATCGCCGCCACCGATCTCGGCGCGCCGACCGCCCTCGACGCCGCCGATCACGTCCACCTGGTGATCGCCGCGCCGACCGCGCCGCCCGATCTCGGCTACCTGCAGGCCGCGTGGGCGGTCGCGCGCTGGATGATCGCGCGCGGCGCGACGGTCGTGCTCGACGTCCACGCCCACACCTTCTGGGCCGCGACCGCGGTGCCGGCCCCGGCCGCGACCCTCGACGTCGCTCGCGAGGTCCGCGTGATCTTCGAGACCGAGGCCACCCGCACCGAGCGGGCCCACGCGCTGCACACCCGCGGCCTGCGCAAGTTCGGCGCCCCCGAGCTGGTCGCGCTGTGCGGCCAGCCCGATGCCGCGGTGGTCGGCAACGTGATCCGCGCGCTCGCCGCCGAGGTCGCCGCCGGCCGCGACCTCGAGGAGCCACACCTGATCGCGGTCGCGCCGGGCCACACCTGGCAGGTGGTCGCCGATCGCGACGGTCTGGCCGAGCTGCTGCAGCTCAACCACCCGGCTCGGGTCCTGGTCGACGCCCACGGCCGCCATCTGGTCGGCGCCGCGGCCCGGGCCTTGGCCGGGCCGCCGTCGTAGCCGCGATGGCCGGCCGCGGAGGTGCCCGCCCGTCGTCGCCCGTCGATCGGGTGACGTCGCCGCGGTCGGCCGCGGTCGAGCTGGTCGCGGGTCGCGGTCACTATCAACGGGTGATCGCTGCGGTGCTGGCGGCCGAGACCAGCGTCTGGATCGGCACCGCCAACGTCAAGGAGCTGCTGATCGAGGATCACCGCGCGGCGCCGGGGCGTCGACGGACGGTCGGGCGCGCCGCGTATCGGTCGATCCTCGCGGCCCTCGCCGAGCTGGCGGGCCGCGGGGTCGAGCTGCGGATCCTTCACGCCGAGCGCCCGTCGCGGCCGTTCGCCGCCGCCTTCGCTGAGCATCCGGGCCTGGCCGCCGGCCTGGCGATGCGGTTGTGCCCCCGCGTGCACTGGAAGGTCGTGGTCGTCGACGGCGCGCTCCTCTATCTCGGCTCGGCCAACTGGACCGGCGCCGGGCTCGGCGCCCGCGGCAGCGGCCGCCGCAACTTCGAGCTCGGCATCGTCACCGACGACGGCCCGCTGCTCGATGAGGTCCAGGGGCTCTACGACCGGGTGTGGCGCGGCGGCGAGTGCGCCGGGTGCAAGCTGCGCACGACCTGCCCGCAGCCCCTCGATCGACCGGTCGCGCCACCGCCGACCCCGGCGCCAGCCCCGCGTTTGACCCGCGCGCGGCGCGGGGCCGCGCCACGCGCACCTCGCCGTCGGTGAGCCGGCGTATCCTCGCCCCATGGTGCGCCTCGCGTTCGTCTCGCTGCTCGCGGTGCTGACCGCGTGCCCCAGTCCACCGCCGGCAGGTCCGCTCGCGCGGGCCGCGTCGTCTCCGTCCGCGACCCCCGTCGACGCCCCGCCCACGACCGCGGTCGTCGACGCCGGCCCCGCCGCCGATCCGGTCACCACCACCGTGACGATCGCCGTCGACGCCGGGCCGACGTCAGCGCCGCCCCGCGCCGCGGCGTGTGCGCCGACCTACGCCCAGGTCCCGGTCGGTCAGCTCTGCGCGCCGCCGCGCGGCGGCGCGAAGCCGGTCCGCGATGCGCCGACCACGTCGGCCGAGGGCACGCAGTGCAGCTATCCCGAGGGCTCCTGCTACTGCGGCGCCGAGCCGGTGTGCAGCGGCGTCTTGATGACCCAGGAGGACAGCGCGCGCCTGCGGGTGATCTGGCAGTGCACGCCGGTGCCGCCGATGGTCCGCCCCGATGGCTGCCCCGGGCGCGAGCCAAACGGTCCGTGCGCGCGCGACGGTCAGCAGTGCAGCTACGGGAGCTGCTGCGTCAGCCACTACACCTGCCGCGGCGGCCAGTGGAGCTGGACCGGCGGTGGCTGCCCGCCGTGAGGCGCGGGTCAGTCGGGCCGCGGACGCTCGCTCACCAGCAGCTCGCCAGCAAGACCAGCGCTGCGCCGGCCACCGCCAGCGGTTCCCAGAGGCGATCGTAGAGCGTCATGCCCCATGGCTGAGCAAGCTGCGGGCCGACCGTAGGTCCTCGGAATCGCGGCGGCGCCGGCGCCGGTCTGGGTCTGGCCAGCCACGTCGGCGTGGCCCCGCGGGTCCGCCGCAACCCAACGCCCGCCCGCGCATCCAAGGCCCGATGGCGCGCGATCTCATCCTGGTCCTGGGCGACCAGCTCGACCTCGCCAGCGCCGCGCTCGATGACGTCGATCCGCGGCGCGACGTCGTCGTGATGATCGAGGCCGCCGGCGAGGCCACCAAGGTGTGGTCGCACCAGGCGCGGATCGCGCTGTTCCTCGCGGCGATGCGCCATCACGCCGAGGCCCTGCGCGCCCGCGGCCTCACCGTCGACTACGTCCACCTCGACGCGCCCGGTCACACCCAGACCTTGGGCGGCGAGCTGACGCGCGCGATCGCGCGCCATCGACCGGCCCGCGTGATCGTGGTCGAGCCCGGCGAGCACGACGTCGCCGCCGAGTTGACCCGGGTCGCGGCCGCCGCCGCCGTGCCGCTCGAGGTCCGGGTCGATCGCCACTTCCTGTGCTCGCGCGAGGACTTCACGCGCCACTGCCAGGGCCGGTCGTCCTTGCGCCTGGAGTACTTCTATCGCGCCGAGCGCCGCCGCCACCGCGTCCTCCTCGAGGACGACGACCAGCCGGTCGGCGGGCAGTGGAACTTCGACGCCGACAACCGGTCTGGCTTCGGCAAGGCCGGCCCCGGCCTGGTGCCGCGGCCGAGGAGCTTCGCCCCCGACGCCATCACCCGCGAGGTCCTGGCCCTGGTCGCGCGTCGCTTCGGCGATCACCCCGGCTCGCTGGCCGGCTTCGACTGGCCGGTCACCGCCGCCGACGCCACCGCGGCCCTCGACGACTTCATCGCCCACCGCTTGCCGCAGTTCGGCACCTATCAGGACGCGATGTGGACCGGGCAGCCGGTCCTCTACCACGCGCGGATCGCCGCCGCGATGAACCTGAAGCTCATCGCGCCGCGACCGATCGTCGCCGCCGCGGTCGCTGCCTACCGCGCCGGTCGTGTGCCGCTGGCTGCGACCGAGGGCTTCGTCCGGCAGATCCTCGGCTGGCGCGAGTACGTGCGCGGCGTGTACTGGCGCTTCATGCCCAGCTACCGCGAGCGCAACGCGCTGGGCGCGACCGGGGCGCTGCCGCGGGGCTACTGGACCGGCGACAGCGAGCTGGCGTGTGTGCGCGCCGCGGTCGGGCAGACCTTGGCGCTCGGCTACGCCCACCACATCCAGCGCCTGATGGTGACCGGGTTGTACGCGCTCCTCCTCGGCGTCCGGCCGCAGGAGGTCCACGCCTGGTACCTGGCGATCTACGTCGACGCCGTCGAGTGGGTCGAGCTGCCCAACACGCTGGGCATGTCGCAGTACGCCGACGGCGGCGTGATGGCGTCGAAGCCCTACGTCGCCAGCGGCAAGTACCTGGCGCGCATGAGCGACTACTGCCGGGGCTGCGCCTTTGATCCCGGCGAGGCCACCGGGCCGCGGGCCTGTCCGATCACGACGCTGTACTGGGACTTCCTCGCGCGCCACCGCGAGCATTTGGCCGGCAACCCGCGCATGTCGCCGCAGCTCCGCAACCTGGTGCGACTCGATCGCGAGAAGTCGCGGGCGATCGCTGCGGCGGCAGCAGCGCACAAGGCCGCGGTCGGGGTGTAGGCGGAGGCGGAGACCGAGACCGAGACCGAGGCGGAGACCGAGACCGAGGCGGAGACCGAGGCCGAGACCGAGACCGAGACCGAGGCGGAGACCGAGACCGAGGCGGAGACCGAGGCCGAGGCGGAGACCGAGACCGAGGCGGAGACCGAGACCGAGGCGGAGACCGAGGCCGAGTCCGAGGTGGAGACGGAGGCCGAGACCGAGGCCGAACCTGCTCAGCGTCGGCCAAGGACGATTTCGGTCAGGGCAGCGGCGTGGGCGTCGGCGAAGGTGGTGGCGCCGACGGACAGCACGACATCGCCGTCGGCGTCGGCCCAGCGCCGCGCTGCCGGGCTACGATCCTCGACGTAGCCGAGCTTGTCGAAGACCCGCAAGGACGCGACGTTGTCAGGCACCACCGACGCGAAGATCTGGGCCAGGCCGCAGCCGCTCGGCGGCGGCGCGAACCCGAACGCGTGCAGCATGAGCGCGAAGCGGGTACCCAGGCCGCGGCCCTGGGCCGCCGGCCGACCGATCAAGAACGCGAACTCGGCGGCGTCGTCGGTCAGGCCGCGCAGGTCGGCGTCGCCGGCCAGCTCGCCGTCGACGTACAAGAGGAACTGCCGCGCCCCGGCCTCGTCGAGATCGGCGTAGTGCTCGATCACGTCGGCCTGGGTCAGCGGCTCGGCGTGCCCGAGCAAGGTCGCGTTGGCCGGGTCGCTGTAGAACCCGGCCAGGGCCTCGGCGTGGGCCGCGACCTCGCCCACGGTCGGCTCCTCGGCGACCAGCACCAGGCCGGCGGTGTGCCAGGTGATCCGGGCGCGCGGCGTCCTCACGGGCTCGACGGTACACCCGGCGCGACCCCGGTTGGGGCTGGGTCGACGAGCAACGCGACGATGGCGTCCGTCAGGCGCGTGCTCATGGTCGCGGGCGCCGGGGCCAGCTCGGGATACAAGAGCGACATGAGGACCGCGCCGCGGATCGTGGCGAAGGCCATGAACACCCGGTCGGCCAGGTCGGGCGGCGGGGTCGGCAGCACCTCGCGGAGCCACGCGGTCAGGTCGGCGAACACCTCGCGATAGGCCGCGGCCGCGGTGTCGCTCGCCCAGGCCAGCGGGATCTCGAGGTTCAGACGTCGACGGTAGGCCGGCGATAGGTTCGGGCCGACGAACGCCAGCTCGCACAGCCGCCGCGTCACCGAGCGGAGCTCGCGGTCGTCATCACGCAGGATCTCGCGGATCTGCAAGACCAGCGTCCGGTAGGTCTGGCGCGAGATCTCGGCGAACAGCGCCGCGGTCGTCGGGAAATAGCGATGCAGCGACGCGACCCCGACGCCGGCCCGCGCCGCGATCGCCGTGAGGGTGGCGTCGGGGCCGAGCTCGACCGCGGCGGCCAGCACCGCGTCGACGATCTCCTTCGAGTCGGCGCGGCTCGGGGCCGGCTCGGGCGGAGTGGGCAACGGCGCGCGCATCGCGCGATGGTAGCGCGGCGCGTGCGCCGCCCGTGCCTCGCGCGGGCCGCCAGCGGAGTTGAGGTGCGCGGCCAAGCTCCCAAACCCTGGCGTCGCGGCTACTTGCGCCGGTCGGCCGCGGAGTTGAGGGCCGCCGCCGGCCCCGCGTATCGTCGCCGCCGGTACCGCAATGACCCGGCCCGATCCCGGTCGCCTCACGGCGCGCGACGACCGTCCCCACCTGGCCGCGGGTGCGACCACGGTACGCGCGGACGGAACCGACCTTGGCCCGGGCGCGATCGTCGGGGCGTACCGGCTCACGCACTTGCTCGGCGCCGGCGGCATGGGTCAGGTGTTCGCCGCCGAGCACACGCTCCTGGGGCGCGCCGCGGCGGTCAAGGTGCTGCGCGCGACCGACCAGGCGCCCGATGACGCGATCGCGCGGTTCTTCAACGAGGCGCGCGCCGCGACCGCGATCCGACACCCCGGGATCGTCGAGGTGTTCGACTTCGGGTACCGCGACGATGGCGTCGCGTACCTGGTCATGGAGCGCCTCGACGGGGAGTCGCTGGCCGATCGCCTTCGGCGCGGTCCGCTCGCGCCGGCGCTGGCGCTGACCGTGACCCGGCAGATCGCCGGAGCCCTCGCGGCCGCCCACGCGTGCGGGATCATCCACCGCGATCTCAAGCCCGACAACGTGTTCCTGGTCGCCGATCCCGAGGTGCCGGGCGGTGAGCGGATCAAGCTGCTCGACTTCGGCATCGCCAAGCTGTGCGATGGCAGGCCCGCGGGGCCCGACACCGCTGTCGGGATGGTGCTCGGCACGCCGACGTACATGGCGCCCGAGCAGTGTCGCGGTGGGCCGCTCGATGGCCGCGCCGATCTGTACGCCCTGGGGTGCTTGTTGTTCGAGATGTGCTCCGGGGCGCCGCCGTTTGCGGGGCGCGGCGTCGCCGAGCTCATCGCCGCCCACTTGCACGAGCCGCCGCCGCCGCTCGCAGCGGTGGTGCCGACGCTCGATCCGACGATCGACGCGCTGACCCGGCGCCTCCTCGCCAAGGCGCGCACCGAGCGGCCAAGGTCGGCGCATGAGGTCGTGGTCGCGATCGATCGCGCGACCGGCGGCGCCGCGCGCGCGCACGCCTCGAGCTCGT
Source organism: Kofleriaceae bacterium (assembly GCA_018057825.1). Taxonomy (GTDB): domain Bacteria; phylum Myxococcota_A; class Polyangia; order Haliangiales; family Haliangiaceae; genus UBA2376. Next base: position 108,330 of record JAGPCY010000020.1, read on the forward strand.
TCGCCACGACCGGCGGCCGCGCCGTCATCGCGCGCGCCGCGGTCGGCGGCGGCGCCGCGCTCCTCGCGGCGGCCGCCATCGCGCTCGCCCTCGCGAACAGCGGCGCGACGCTCGACGAGGCCACTCCAGCGGCCGTCGCGGGCCCGCCGGCATCGACGCCAGCGACCGCCGCGGTCGCGTCGACGGTCCCCTCGCTGGCGTCGGCCCCGTCGGCCCCGTCGGCTCCGCCGCCACCGCCAGCGTCCGCGTCCGTGACCCCGGCGGTCGTGACCCCAACGCTGGCCCCGCGCCCGTCCGGCGACGTCGCGATCGCGATCTCCAGCTCGCCGCCGGGCGCCGCGGTAGCCCTCGATGGGGTCGCGGTCGGCGTGACGCCGTTCGTCGGTCGCTGGCCGCCGCGCGAGCGGCTCGCGATCACCCTGCGCTTGCCCGGCCACCGACCGGCGCGCCAGGTCATCGACGCCCGCCGCGCGGTCGCGGTCGACGTCGTGCTGACCCGGCGTCCGGCCGCCGCGCCCCGGCCGACCCCGCGCCCCGATCAGAGCGTCAACCCCTTCGCGCCATGAGTCGCGTCCCCGCTCGCTCGACGCTCGTGGCCCTGGCGCTCTGGGGGCTGCTCGAGGCGTCGGCGCCGGTGCGCGCGCAGCCGGCGTCGAACGTCGCAGCCGCGCGCGCCTACACCGACGCGGGGCTCGCTGCCGAGCGGGTCGGCGACTACCCGGCCGCGGTGCGCTTCTATCAGCAGGCTTACGCCCTCGTGCCGCACCCGCTGCTCCTGTTCAACCTCGGGCAGGCCCATCGCCTGGCCGGGCACGCCGAGGAGGCCCTCCAGCACTACCAGCGCTATCTCGACGCCGACCCGCGCGAGCCCCAGCGCGAGGTCGCGATCGCCCACATCGCCGCGCTGCGGGCGCGGCTCACGGCGGAGCGACGGCGCCGCGCCTCGACCGCGCCGCGACGCCGGCCCGGATCACCGTCAGCGCCACCGCCACCGCCGTCGGCGCCACCGCCGGTGGGGGAGCGCGCCCGCACCACGCCGGCCTCCCGCCCCGACGATCACCGCGGGGGCCGGATCGGCGGGCTGGCCGTCGCTGGCGCCGGCCTGGTGAGCCTCGGGCTCGGCGGCTACTTCGGCCTGCGCGCGCGCGGGTTGGCGGCCGAGCTGTCTCGCCCAGGCGCCGTCTACGATCCGGCCCTGGTCGACGCCGGTCGTGCGGCCGAGCGCAACGCGGTCATCGCCGCCGCGATCGGCGGCGCGCTGGTGGCGGCCGGTGCGGTCGTGTACCTGCGCGCGCGCCCGCGCTCGGGCGGTCGCGGCGCCCGGCTCGCGATCGCCCCCGACATCGCGCCGGGCAAGGTCGGCCTGGCCCTGACCGGAGGCTTCGAATAGTGCGCGCCCTCGCCGTCGCCGTCGCCGTCGCCGTCGCCGCTGGGTGCTTCGACCCGAGCTTCGATCACCCGCGCTGCGGTCCGGGCGGCGCCTGCCCGGAGGGTTGGACCTGCGTCGTCGATCGCTGCGAGGTGTACGACGCGCCGGCGACCGACGCCGTGCGCACCGACGCCCCGGCTGATGGCGCCGCCGCGTGCGACGGCCAGGGCGGTTGCCCGGCCGGCCAGCTGTGTGTCGAGCGCACCTGCGTCCCCGCCCCGGTCGATGCCGCGGTGGACGGCCAGGCCTGCGGCCCGGCCGGCGAGTGCCCGAGCGGGCAGGTGTGCGTCGACGACCTGTGCCGCTGACGCGGCCGAATCAGCGGTTGATGATGTGCACGGCCTCGCCCAACGCCGCCGCCGCGGCCTCGCGGACGGCCTCCGACAAGGTCGGGTGCGGGTGGACCGTGAGGTTCAGGTCCTGGGCCACCGCGCCCATCTCGATCGCCAGGGCCGCCTCGCTGATCAGATCGCTGGCGCCGTTGCCGACGATGTGGACGCCGAGGACCTCCTCGGTCTTGGCGTCCATCACCACCTTGCAGAAGCCCTCGGTGTCGTTGACCGACAGCGCGCGGCCCAGGGCGGCGAACGGGAACTTGCCGACCTTGACGGTGTGGCCCTTGGCCTTGGCCTCGTCGTCGGTCAGCCCGGCCGACGCGATCTCGGGATCGGTGAACACCACCGCCGGGATCGTGCGGACGTCGACCGCGGCCTTGTGGCCGGCGATGATCTCGGCGACGACCTCGCCCTCCTTGGTCGCCTTGTGGGCCAGCATCATGCCGCCGATCAGATCGCCGATCGCGTACACGCCGGCGAGGCTGGTGCGGAGCTGATCGTCGACGGTGACGAAGCCGCCCTTGCCGAGGGCGACGCCGGCCTCGGCCAGCCCGGCGGTGTCGCTGTTGGGCCGGCGACCGACCGACACCAGGATCACGTCGGCGTCGATGGTCGCGAGCTGGCCGGCCTTCTCGACGGTGAGGACCGCGCGATCGCCGCGCTCCTCCCAGCTTTTGGCCTTGGTGTCGGTCATCACCTCGACGCCCATCTTCTTCAGCTTGCGCGCGACCACGGCGACGCAGTCCTTGTCCATCGACGCCAGGATCGACGGCAGGGCCTCGACCACGGTCACCTTCGAGCCGAGCTTGGCGTAGACCATGCCGAGCTCGAGGCCGATGTAGCCGCCGCCGATCACCACCATGCGCGCCGGCACCCGATCGAGGGCCAGGGCGCCGGTCGAGTCGAGGATGCGCTGCTGATCGGTCTTGAAGCCGGGGATCTCGAACGGCCGCGAGCCGGTGGCGAGGACCACCGACTTGGCGATGATGGTCTGGGTGCCCTTGGCGCCGGTGACGGTGATGACGTGGCCGTCGGGGCCGGGCTTGCCCAGGGTGGCGGCGCCGTCGATCACGTCGACGCCGTTGCCCTTGAGCAGCGTGCGCACGCCGGTGGTCAGCTTGGTCACCACGCCGCCCTTCCACGCCTGCAGCTTGCCCATGTCGATCGTCGGCTTGCCGACCGCGATGCCGAGCTCGTCGGCGTGGCCGATCTTCTCGAAGGTCTTGGCGGCGTGGATCACCGCCTTCGACGGGATGCACCCGACGTTCAGGCACACCCCGCCCATGTACTCCCGCTCGATGATCGCGGTCTTGACCTTGAGCTGACCGAGGCGGATCGCGGTCGGATACCCGCCGGGACCGGCCCCGATGACGACGGCGTCGTAGCGCTGTGCGGACATGTCCGCGGGGTACCGCGGCGTCGCCCGACCGTCAAGCCGGCGCGGCGACGGCGTCGACGGTCCGCTCAGGGTCCGTGCCGGTGCCCGTGCTCGTCCTCGTGCCAGCGCTCGAGACAGGCCTCGGCGGCCTCGATCAGCGCCGCCAGCTCACGCTGCTGGTCGGGCGTCGGGCGCGCGGCGCGGACCACGTCGGGGTGGTCGAGGCCCCATTGCACCGCGAGCGCCTCGGCGTCCTCACCGCACGCCGCGTCAGTGCACGCACAGGCCCGGTCGCGCTGCTCGCGCAGGGCGGCGAGGAGCTCCGCGGTCGCCGGATCGACCGGATCGGGCGGCGCGGCGTCGACCGGCGCGGCGTCGGCGCCAGCGTCGATCGGGGTCGGGCTCGGCGCCCGCGGCTGGGGACCACCGCAACCCGCCAGGGCCGCCAGCACGACCAGCATGGCCCCCGCCAGGTTCAGGGATCCCGACCGCACCGGGTTCTCGATCTCACTCGGGGCCGTTTGGTTCACGCTCATGGTTCCGAATACCCGCCCGGTAGCAACCACCACCCCCGCGCCCCACGCACCGGGTTCCGAAATCAGAACGACGCGCGCCACGCACCGGGTTCTCGATCTCACTCAGGGCCGTTTGGTTCACGCCCGTGGTTCCGGATACCCGCCCGGCAGAAACCACCACCCCCGCGCTCTACGCACCGGGTTCAGGGATCCCAACCGCGAAACGCCGCGCTCACAGCTCGGTGATCTCCTTCTCCTTGCCCTTCTCGAGGTCGTCGATCGCGGCGACGTAGCGATCGGTCAGGTCCTGGATCTTCTTCTCGCCGTTCTTCCGCTCGTCCTCGGAGATCGCCTTGTCCTTCTCGGCGTCCTTCAGCATGTCCATGGCGTCGCGCCGGGCCGCGCGCACCGCGACCTTGGCCTCCTCGGCGGTCTTCTTGATGCCCTTCACCAGGTCGCGACGGCGCTCGGCGGTCAGCGGCGGGATCGGCACCCGGACCAGATCGTTGTCCGGCACCGGGTTGAGCCCGAGATCGCTCGACCGGATCGCCTTGTCGATCACCGGGACCATCGTCTTCTCCCACGGCTTGACCGACAGCATGCGGGCGTCGACCACGGTCACGGTGGCGACCTGGTTCACCGGGGTCGGCGTGCCGTAGTAGTCGACGCGGACGCCGTCGAGCATCGCCGGCGAGGCCCGACCGGTGCGGACCTTGGCCAGCTCGCGCTTGAAGGCCTCGATGGCCTTCTTCATGCCGTCTTCTGCTTCGGTGGTGATCTCGTTCAGCATGGCTTCCTCTCGGGCCGCGGGCAGCGGCTAAGCGAACTGCGAGCCCTGGTTGTCCTTGACGATCCGCGTGCCGACCGCCTCGCCGCACACCACCCGGCGGATGTTGCCGGGCTTGGTCATGTCGAAGACGTTCATCGGCAGCTCGTTGTCGCGGCACAGCGCGAACGCGGTGGCGTCCATGACCCCGAGGTCCTGGCGGAGCGCGTCGGTGAACGTCACCTGCAGGTAGCGCCGGGCGTCGGCGTGCTTGCGCGGATCTTTGTCGTACACGCCGTCGACCTTGGTGGCCTTGAGCAAGATCTCGGCGCCGATCTCCATCGCCCGCAGCGCCGCCGCGGTGTCGGTGGTGAAGAACGGGTTGCCGGTCCCGGCGCCGAAGATCACGATCCGGCCCTTCTCGAGGTGGCGCATCGCGCGCCGCCGGATGTACGGCTCGGCGAGCTGCGACATCGGGATCGCCGACTGCACCCGGGTCGGTACGCCGTGGCGCTCGATCGCGTCCTGCAGCGACACCGCGTTCATCACCGTCGCCAGCATGCCGACGTAGTCGGCCGAGGCCCGGTCCATGCCCTTGCTCGACTCCGACAGCCCGCGAAAGATGTTGCCGCCGCCGACCACCACCGCCAGCTCGACGCCGAGCCGGGCGACGTCGGCGACCTCGGCGGCCAGCTCGTCGATCACCGCGGGGGCGATGCCGTAGCCCTGGCCGCCCATGAGCGCCTCCCCGGACAGCTTGAGGAGGACGCGCTTGTAGGCCGGACGATCGGAGGCGGGCGCGGGCATGCCGCGCGAACTTACAGGCCCCGGCGGCGATTGGCCAGCGGCCCGGACGTTGCTCAGCGCGCCGGTCGGGCGGCGGTCGCGTCCGCGCGGCCCCGCCGGCGGCGCCGCCGGCCGAGGCCAGTCCACAGCGCTCCGACCGCCAGGAGCGGCAGGCCGTTGCCGGCCGCCAGGTCGGGCTCCGAGCAGTAGCCGCGGTGGCAGCAGCCGCCCGCGCACGGGTAGTTGCGGTCGCCCGGGATCTGGGCCTTGTCATCGCCGCTGCGCATCCGCACCCGCAGCTTGTGGCGGTGGCCGACCGGCATGACGACGCGAAACAGGTTGGGGCCCAGGCGCTCGGCGCCGTCGAGCTCCCAGGTGATCCCGGTCAGCGGCCCGTGGTGATGGGCGATCAGCGCGAACGAGGTCATCGCGTCCATCGTCGTCTGGCCCGGGATGTGGCGGAACGGGTAGATGTCGAGGGTCGGCACGAGCTGGGCCGAGGCCTCGTCGGTCATCGCGTCGAGGATCAGCGCGGTCGCGGCGTGGGCGCCGTAGGTCACCCCGCCGAAGCCGTCGTCGCGCTCGCCGCCCTGGTAGCGGGCGAGGCCGTCGTAGAACTCGGCGGCCGCGCGAGCGCCGCGCGGCATCAGGCCGAGGACCGCGCGCGGCAGGTCGGCGGCCGGCACCTCGCCGCGGATCGCCCGCGGCGCGTCGAGCACGATCTCGCCGTCCTGCCCCCGGCGCGCGGTCTCTTCGCCGAGCCGCACCAGCTCGGCCTCCGACAGCCGCTGGGCCCGCTCGAGGTACGGTCGCAGCAAGCGCGCGCGTTCCCGCGCGGCCTCGGCCCGGATGAGGTCGAGGCCGGTCGAGCCGGCCGGCACCACCCGCGGGGTGTTGCGCGGCATGACCACGAGGTAGATCTCCTCGAGCTTCTGGCCGGGCAGGGTCGGCAGGCCGCGGGTCGACACCCAGGCCTCGGCCGCGGTCTCGGACATCGTCGAGAGCTGCAGGTTGCGGTAGGCGCTGGTCCGCTCGAAGTCGACGTCGTCGTCGGACGACAGCTCGACCATCAGGCACTGGTGCGCCCACAGTTGGCGCCGGCACGGCTGGCTCGCGGCGATCGTGGTGGTGACGCACGGCCCGGCCGAGCCGTCGTCGCAGGTGCAGGAGGTGCACGTCGACGCCAGCCCGTACTGGCACTGGCTCACCGCGTCGAGCTTCCACTCGTAGCTCACCACCGCGCGACCGCCGGGGGCGACCGTGACCGGGGCCGTCGCCTCCTGGCGGACCGCCGCCGTGGGATCCTCGGTGTAGTTCAGGTTGGGCTTGTCGCTGTCGGGGATGTCGGACCAGGTCGCGCCGTCGAAGGCCTGGGAGCCCCACTGGGCCAGGCGGAACCGCGCGCGGAACGTCGCGGCGACCGCGGCGACGCCGTTGTTGCGCGGCCGGGCCACGACACGGTTGATCGCCGCCGCCGCCATGCCGACCTGGGCCTTGAGCTTCCAGCCCAGGGTCGCGCTGGTCGAGGTCGGCGGGCTGGGATCGGTCTCGGCCCGCACGATCACGCCGATGTCGTCGCTGGTGATCGCGACCCCGCGCAGGCAGTCGGTCGCGGTCGCGGCCGACGACGTCCGCAGTCGGCTCCAGGCGGAGTCGTCGGCGAAGCTGGCGTGGAGCCACTTGCGATCGCTATCATTCCCCTCGGGGCACAATTCGTCGGCGCTGGTCGGCGCAGTGCGCGGCCACGAGTCGATGCGGGCGCACGGGTTGGCCGCGTTGCAGGTCGGCAGGCCCGACGAGGTCGGCGCCCACAGCTCGTACGCGAACAGGTCGCCGTCGACCACGCCGGCGCTGAAGTCGGCGCCGCTGGCGATCTCGGGCAGGCGCAGCGACACCGTCCAGTAGTCGCACCCCGACACCGTCGTCGACGTTGCGCCCTCGGTGCACGTGCGCTCGTATTGCAGGGTGCTGAGCCAAGCGTAGGTGCCCGGAGTCGAGGTCGTATCGAATTGTTGCCAGCGCGCGTAGGCTGGCTGACCGGCGCGGCAGTCGGTGGGTAGCGGCAGGTCGGAGGTCGGGATCAGGGGGTCGAGCTGCGTGAACGCCACGTAGCTGTCGGAGGCGCTCTCGACGACGCACGCGCTGGTGCCTGGCGGGCACGGGGGTGGCGTCGCGAACTCGGTCGGCTCGACGTATTCGCCGGCGGCGGTGGCGACGAGCTGGCTCAGGTTGAGCTGGAGCAGCAACCCGGCCGGCGTCGCGCCGGGGCGGCGCAGCATCACCATCAGCATGTGGGGCTGAAGGAAGATCGCGGTCTTGATCCGCCACTGCAGGTAGACCCGACGACAGGTGTCGGTCGCCGTCGGCGTGCAGTCCGGCTCGAGCCCCGACAGCGCGCGGAAGGTCACCGGCGGCGTCGCGGCGCCGCGGCCGTAGCTCAGCCCGGCGGCGCCCAGCCAGCGCGGGTCATCCCAGTGGCGATCGCGGGGGCTCGAGGTGGTCGCGGCCACCCAGTTGGGTGGGCCGGACAGCGCCGGCAGGCCCGACGCCGGCGGCGCGCATACCGCGGGGGCGGCCAGGGCTGGCGCGGCGAAGGAGACGGCCAGCATCGACAGAGCGATGCGCAGGAGCTTGGTGGTAGCCGACATGGATCCTCACGCTCACGGGTTGCGATAGGTGACGAAGTACAAGTTGTAAATGCCCGCCTGGCCGCAGGTCGCGGCGCCGAAGGTGGATGGCCAGGCGTCGTCGAGGCTGGGCAGGGTGGTCGAGCGCGAGCACCGCAGCGTGGTGGTCGCGCCTTGGTTGTGTCCGAGCGAGACCGACGGTGCGATGCGCAGCGCCAGCCAGTACGACCCCGGGTTCAAGACCACGTCGGTCAGATCGGCCTCGCGGGCGCCGGCGGCGCTCAGGCTCTGACGGCCAGCGACCTGGGCGACCAGTGCGCCGGGGACGTTCCCGGCGTCGGCGTAGACCGCCATCTTCCAGTCGCCGCCCGGCGCGGCGGCAAACAGGCCGACGCGATCGAGGGTGGTGCGCAGGGGCACTGAGACCTGATAGGCCAAGACGATGCCGGCCCCCGGGTTCGCCGAGCCGACGAACGGCGTCGGCCAGCCCGGCCGCTCGATCACCGTCGGATCGGTGACGGTCACGTCGACCGTCGCCGCCGCCGGTGCGGTCGCGGTGGTCAGCGTGATCCGGGCGGTGTCGGCGGTCGCGTCGGCGTCGACTGCGGCGGTGAGCGGCACCGCGACGTAGCTGGCGTAGGTCGCGCGCGGGATGGTCACGATCGCGGGCACCGGCAGATCGGGGTTATTGGAGCCGAGCGCGAGCGTCACATCGGTGCTGGGCTGGAACGCCAGGCGGACGCGCAGGTTCGCTGTGGCCCCCTCGGCCAGCGTCACCGCCGCGGCCTCGACCTGGATCGCCTGGGTGTCGTCATCGTCGACCGTCAGCGGCACGTCGACCGGCCCGAGGCCAGTCGCGCGCAGGCGGATCGTCGCGCTGTCGTCGTCGGTGTCGACGTCGGTCGTGCCGTGGACCCGCACCACCTGGGGCGAGTCCCAGGTCAGCGTGCCGAAGGTCAACGACGCGCCGGTGGTCACGGTCGCCACCGAGGGATCGCTCGAGGTCACGGCGATCGTCACCGAGCCCGCGGGCTGGGCCGAGAGCCGCACGGTGAAGCTGGCGTCGGCGCCGGCCGCGGCGTCCTCGCGGGTGGTGAGCGTCGGCGGCGCGTCCTCGACGATCGCGACCACGTCGTCGTCGTCGATCGTGACCGCGACCGTGGCGGTGACGACGTCGGTGGCGCGGAACCGGACCTGGGTCAGATCGTCGACCGCGTCGGCGTCGGCGCCGGCGCTGATCGTCACCGGCTTGGGGGTGCCCCAGTCGCTGGTCGAGAACGTCACCTCGGTCGCGGTCGCGGTCAGCTCGCTCGAGCCCAGCTCGACGGTCAAGGTCACCGGGCCCAGCGGCTGGGTCGACAGGCTGACGTCGACGCGGGCGCCGGCGCCCTGCTCGGTCAGGGTCAGGCCGGTCGGGGTCGCGATCGCCGCCAGGGTGGTCTGATCGTCGACCGCGACGGTCAGGCTGGGGGGCGCGGCCAGGGCCGGGCTGGCGAAGCCGATCACCACCGACTCGTCGCGCAGATCGCCGTCGGTGAGCGCGGTGAGCGTGACCGCGCGCGGGCCGAGGTCGGTCGGGGTGAAGGTCAGCGGCGCGCTCGGCACCGCGACCGCGCCCGGGTCGCTGGAGGTGACCGTGACCGCGACCGGACCGAGCGGCTGGTGATCGAGGGTGACCATGAGGGTCGCGCTCGCGCCCTCGAGCAGGACCGCGGGTGCGCCGCTGACCGTGAGGCCGAGGACGTCGCGGTCGCGCACGGTGAGCGGGAACGTCACCTCGGCCAGGGGCGGCGCGGTCACCCGCACCGTGGTCGTGGCGTCGGCGAGGTTGGCGTCGTCCTGGCCGTCGAGGGTGATCGGCTGCGGCTGATCCCAGGTGGTGGTCGAGAGCGTCACCGCGCTCGTGCGCGCCCGGGCCACCGCCGGATCGTCGACCGCGATCGCGACCACGACATCGGTCGGAGGGCGGTGCGACAGCGCCACGGTGAACGTGCCGGCGGCGCCCTCGTCGATCGCCAGCGGCTCGGCGCGGGTCACGTGCAGGGCCAGGACGTCGGGGTCGCGCACCGTGACGCCGACCGAGGCCGTCAGCGCCGGCTGGGCGCCGCTGGCGGGGGCCGACAGGTCGATGCGCGTGGTGGTCCCGACGACGTCGGGGTCGGCGTCGGCGCTGACCAGGACCCGCTGCGGCACGCTCCAGTTGCCGACGTCGAAGTCGAGTCGAGTGTCCGAAAGCCGGACGTCGCCCTGTGGCGCCAGAGACACCGCCACCGGGGCGGACGGCTCCTGCGACAGGTAGACGTCGAGGGGCACCGCGGTGCCGCCCTCGGTCACCTCGAGGGTCCCGGGGTGGACCACCAGGTTCAGGCGATCCGAGTCGCGGACCTCGACCGGGACCAGCCGGTCGGGCAGGCCGACGGCGGCGGCGGTCAGGCGCAGCGCCGTGGTCTCGTCGAGCGTGTCGGGGTCATGGACGCCCGTGACCTGGATGAACTGGTGGTCGCGCCAGGTCGAGGTCGTGAAGCCGAGCGAGGTCGGCGCGGCGCTCGCGATCGCGGCGTCGATCGTCGCCGTGACCTCGACGTCCCCGGTCGGCGCCGCGGTCAGCCAGACCTCGAGCCGCGCGGTGCCGTTGTCGAGCAGGTCGAGGCGGTCGAAGTCGGTGGCGATCGAGAGCTCGTCGTCGTCGACCACCGTCACCGCGGTCACCGGCGCGGCCAGGCCCGCGCTGTTGGCGGTCACGGTGGCGGTGGCGTCGTCGGCGTCATCGTCGGGCAGGCCGGTCACCACGACCGTGGCGCTGGCGCTGGCCGGCCCGAGGGTGACCTGGGTCAGGTCGAGGCCGAGCCCGGCGCCGACGACGTCGAGCGTCACGACCACGTCGTCAGCCGGCGGCGGCACCAGGGCCACCGTCAGCTCGGTCGACTGGCCCTCGCCCACGGTCAGGCGATCGGGGCTGAGCTGGAGCCCGGGCATGGCATCGGCGCCGCCGTCGACCGACGGGACGAACCCGCCCTCGGACAACGCGCAGCCGAGCGACGCCACGAGCAGCAAGCAGGAACCGTGTAGCGCGCGCATCAGAAGCTCCAGGTCGCGGCCACGCCGGCGCCGCGACGGTCGAGGTGGGGCGTGATCGCGACCGCGCCCGACCGGCGCGCCTCGCGGGGGCCACCGGTCAGCCACAACACCCCGCCGGCGACGAGCGCCGCGGCGCCGACGCCGAAGCCGACGTTGGCGGCGATCGCGCGCGTGCGGGCCTGGTCGGCGAGCTGGTTGGCGCGCGCGGCCTGGGCGTCGGTGCACGGCTCGGGCGCGGGCGGGCAGGTGTTGTGGGCCTGATCGTCGAGGCTGCCGGCACGCAGGCCGAGCACCGCGCCGGCCACGACCGCCAGCGCGCCGGCGCCGGCGACCCCGAGCGCGACCTTGCGACGGCGGGTCCACGGCGACGCCGCCTGGCGATCGATCACCACGGTGGTGTTGGTCGGCCCGCGCAGCGCCTTGAAGCGCGGCACCTCGACCGCGGCGCGGCCGCCCTCGGCCGCGACCTCGATCGTGGTCGACCAGGTCTCGTGGCCGGGCGCGCGGCCGGAGATCGTGTGGGCGCCGCCATCGACGGGCAGGGCCTGATTCCAGCCGCCGGGGGCGACCTCGACGCCGTCGCGCAGGACCAGGAGGCCCTCGACCCGCACACCGTCGGGCACGTTGATCGTCAGGTACGACAGCCGCGGCTCGAGGGCCGCGGCGCGCGCCGCCGCGCGCTCGCCCATGTCGCCGTAGCGGCCATCGCCGCGGGCCGCGCGCGCCGTCGCCAGGTAGGCCGCCCACGCCGAGGCGAGCTGGCCGTTCTTCTCGCGGCAGCTCGCGAGTTGCATGAGCGTCGAGGCTGAGCCCTCGGCCTTCTGGCTGGCCGCGAACAGGTCGCAGGCCTCGGCGAGCTGGCCGGCGGCCATCGCCGTCTTGGCGCGCACGAACAGCCGCTCGGCGGTCGCGGCGTCGTCGGCGCGGGCCGGCGCAGGTGCGCTCGCGAAGGCGCAGGTAGCCAGGGCGATGAGGAGCCATCGTGAGGTCGTCATGGTCGTCTCCGGTCGAGCGAGTCAGCAGCGTTCTGTCGGGAGGCCGTCGGGGCCGATCGGGCAGCGCGCCGGGCCGGTCGGTGGGGGCGCGGTCGGGGATGGCGCCGGGGGCGGCGTCGCCGACGTCGCGCTCCGTCGCCGTCGCGGGCGCGGCGCGTCGTCGATGGGCTCGGCGGCGGCGTCGACGGCGGACGCGTCGGCCGTCGGGGGCGCGTCGGGCGGCGGCGCCACCGGCGCGGGCGCTGCATCGGGCGGCGCCGCGCCACCGTCGACGATCGCGCGCGTCGGGGTCGGGTCGACCGCGGCGCCGGTCGGCTCGCCGCCGCCGCCGCCCGCCACGACCAGCCCGACGAGCCCCGCCACCCCCGCGACGAGCGCCAGGGCGCCTCCCACCAGCCACGTGCGCCGCGGTCGCGACGCCACGGTCACCTCGCCGGCGCCACCGCCCAGGGTGGTCGGCTGCGGCGCGGCACCAACCGCCGCCAGCGCCGGCGCCGCCGCGATCACCGTGGCCGCGTCGGTGGTCACGATCAGCTCCAGCGCCGCCGCGACCTCGACCATCGAGGCGTAGCGGTCGGCGGGAGCCTTGGCCAGGCATCGGGCGACGACGCGATCGAGGGCCGGCGGCAGCCACGGCGCCAGGCTCGAAGGTGGTGGCGCCGGCGTCGCGAGCTGCGCGGCGATCATCTCGGCCAGTCCAGTGGCCGCGAACGGCGTCCGCCCGGTGACCATCTGGAACAGCGCGCAGCCGAGCGCGTAGATGTCGGTGCGGTGATCGATGTCGGGGGCGCCCCGGCACTGCTCGGGCGACATGTACGCCGGCGTGCCCATGATCGCGCCGGCCTGGGTCCGCGCCGAGGCCTCGGTGGTCAGGAGCTTGGCGATCCCGAAGTCGAGGATCTTCACGCGCTCGCCGCCGATGACCTCGGCGTCGGGCACCAGGAACACGTTCTCCGGCTTGAGGTCGCGATGGACGATGCCCTTGGCGTGAGCCGCGGCCAGCGTGGTGGCGATCTGGCGCGCCAGGCGCAGGGCGTCGCGCATCGGCAGTGGCCCGCGGGCCAGCCGCGCGTCGAGCGACTCGCCGTGCAGGAACTCCATGACCAGGAACGCGCTGCCGTCGCTGTGGTGGCCGAAGTCGAACACCGCGACGATGCCGGGGTCGACGATCGCGGTCGCGGCCCGCGCCTCGTTGAAGAACCGCATGACGACGTCCGGTCGGTCCGACAGACTCGGGTGCAGGACCTTGATCGCGGCCGGTCGCCCGAGCAGGCAGTGCTCGCCGAGGTAGACCGCCCCCATCCCGCCCTCGCCGAGCTTGCGGATGATGCGATGGTTGCCGAGGATCTGGCCGAGCATGGGCGGGTCGCGGAGCGAGGAGGAGGCGCCGGTAGGACGCAGCTCCGGCCTCATCTTCTCGACCCATGCGCCTATGCATGGCGTAGGCCGCCGGCCCAGGCCGCCGCGCGGCGCGGCCGCGCTCGCCCAGAGCTCCGACCGTCCACCGCGGCGGAGCGCCGGTCGCCGACCGTCCAGCCGATTGGACGCCTCGGCGCGCTCCGCGCTCAGCGCGCGCTCATCGCGCTCGTCGCGCTACTTCACCCTCGGCCTGCGCCGCCTCGACGTCGCCTGAGGCGCCGCCGCGGGCGCCGGGTCACCGCCGGCGGTGACGGCGCGCGAACTCCAGATCCTCTTGCTCGGCGGTCCGCTCGGTCGGGTCGAGGGCGAGCGCGCGGCTGGCGCTGACCCCGGCCCAGCGCCGCACGGTGTCGGCGGCGGCGTCGCGATCGGCGGTGGTCAACGACGTGATCGACGAGCCGTGGTTGCCCTGCGGCGCGATGTACTTCCACGAGTCGACGGCGCGGCCGAGCTCGATCTGGCCGGCGGTCCACGGATCGTACTCGCCGTAGATGAACATCAAGCGCTCGCCGCTGGTCGACAGCCAGTCCTGGACGTCGTGCATGGCCGCACCGCCGTCGTAGGTCGGGGCCGGCACCGAGGCTGGCAGGTACGCGGCCGCGGTGTTCTGCCCGCCGAACCGCAGGCCCACCAGGTGGCTCTCGGCGCTGGTCGGGTAGCCGAGCTGCGACGCCGACTGGTGGTAGTACGGCAGGAACGCGGTCAGGTCGTCGTCGCCGTAGGCCGCGACGCTGATCGTGCCGTCGAAGAACGCGAACACCTCGTCGTCGCTCGCGGTGGCCCCCGGGATCGTCGCGCAGTCGTCCTGGCTGCCGTACTGCCAGAAGATGAACGGCAGCTCGAGGGTCGCGAACTCGAGGGCGCGATCCTCACCGAGCAGCTCGGTGAAGCTGGCCTCCGCGCGCATCCGCGGCTTCATCGCCTCGCGCCGGGCCAGCACCAGGTTCTGGAAGTCCTTGAGCCGCTGCCGGCAGGCCGGATCGGTGCCGACCTGCTCGAGGAAGCGCAGGTAGCGATTGGTCGGCGACACGATCGCGTCCTCGGCGTAGTCGACCGGCGCGACGTAGGCGACGGTGGCGTCGACGTCGTCGGGGTAGAACCGGCGGTGGAACAGCGAGGTCATGCCGCCCTTGCTGGCGCCGGTGGTCAGCCACTTGCCTTGGTACAGGCGCTCCTGGAGCGTCGCGGTGATGCGGTGCTGGTCGCTGGCGGCTTGCCAGATGTCGAGCTTGCTCCAGTCGGTCGGCGACGGCCGCGACGGCAGGAAGTAGCGGTGCTCCATCGAGAGCTGGTTGCCGCCGACGATCGCCGTGACCTGGGAGCGGAACGGGCGGGTCGAGCCGAAGTAGCCGCTGTTGTAGACGACCATCGGCGCGGCGTAGTCGCGATGGAGCAGCGACAGGCGCTGGGTGAAGCGTGGCCCGGCCGGGTCGCGGTGATCGACAGGCTGGTCGTAGGTCATCACGAAGAATCGGTGGCCGGGCAGCATCGCCGGGCGCTCGGTCACCGTGAGCCCGGGGATCGCGGCCAGCTCATCGGCGATGTCGCCCAGCGGCGCGATCGGTCCATCGGGTGTGATCGGCCCGTCGGCGCCCACCGGCGCGTCAGGGTCCATCGCGTCCTGCTGGGCCGGCGATGGGCCGCCGCCGCTGCACGCGGCGCCGGCGAGGACGAGCAGGGCGGGAGCGAGCCAACGAGAGCGCATGCCCTCGGGTATCACGCCGCGGCGAAGCGCCGCGCGCGCCCGCCCTGAGACGCCCTTACATGAGCGCGAGCCCGGGTTCGCGGCCGGGCCGGGCCGGGCCATATCTCAGAAGAGCAGCCACGGGCACGGGTACAGCGGGCACGGATCCGGCGGCGGGTACGAGTACGTGTAGTAGATCCAGCCGGTCTGGGCGTTGTAGGTGCAGCTCGTCACGTTGGCGCCGACGTGGTGGATCGCCGCGTGTTGGATCGCCTGGTTGAGCTGGCTCTGGTTGCACGCCGGCAGGCGCAGCGCTCCGCCGGGCGAGGTTTCGCCGTCGGCCGTGCCTTCGATCTGCGCGTCATCTTCGACCAGGGCTTGGGTCGTGTCGCCGGTGAGATCGTCGGGATCCTCGGCGCATCCGCCCAGCGGAGCGAGCAGGCACAGCGCGAGCACCCACGAACACGTCATCATGGTCTTCTTCATCGGTAGGGAACCTCCGGGTTCACCCGCATCCTACGGCGCCGACCGTGCGGTCTGCCGTCGAGGCTGACTGCTGGCCGCGAGTATCTGGTCCACGACGCTCACCGCGTCGTTGGGCCGGGAGCGGGTCGCTACGGCGCGCGCCGATCGACGCGCAGCGTGACCACCTCGACCGACGCGCGGTCGACCTGATCGCGCGGCCCGGGCACCTCGAGGATCACCGCCAGATCGTGATCGCCGCCGGCGATCGCGCGGGGGAAGATCACCGGCCACGGCTCGCCGAGGTCGGTGGGCGGCCCGAGCTGGTACGCGCCGAAGCGGTCGCGCAGCGCGGCCACGGCGAGCGGCGTGGCCAGCTCGAGTCGCACCGTGTGCACCGTGCCGTCGGGCAGCGGCGCGAGGCGGAGGCGGCGGATCCCGGCCACCGACGGTTGGACGAAGGTCGCGCGCGAGCCGTCGGGCGCAGGGCCGGCGACGGGCGTGCCGAGGGCGGCGGCGACGGTCGAGATCGGTGCGGTGCCGGTGATGGCGCGTGCGACGGTGGTGATCGGATCGGTCATGGCGGGGTCCTGGGAGGAAGGCGCGGGGGGCGGCGCGCTGGCCTCGCTGGCCGCGGGCGCGGCGGGCCCACCGGCCGAGCAGCCGGCGGCCACGAGCAAGGTCAACCAACGCGTGGTCATCACGGGTTCAGGAACGCCTCGGTGGTCGAGTCGCCGACCTCGTGAGCGTCGGCCTCGTAGGGAATGGCGCGGTAGGCGAGGTAGTTGTTCTCGACGGTCTGGATCTGCTGGGTCAAGCGGTCGCGCGCTTCGCGTGCGTCGTTGACGGTCCCGGCGGTCAGGTTGCCGGCCAGCGCGATCCGCGCTTGCTGGGCGGCGGTGCGGCGGACGCCGAGCTCGGCGATCGCGGTCGAGACCGCCTGCGAGGTCGCGCCGTGGGCTGCGCCGTCGGCGCCGAAGGCCTGGTCCATCGTCTGGGCCTCGCCGGCGCGCGGATCCATGGCGCCGAGGGGAGCCAACACCGCGGCCTGGGCGATCACCTGGGGGATGCCGGTGTCGGCGACGATCTGGTTGGCGTTCCGGCCCTGGCCCGCGAGGTAGCGGGCGCGCAGGAAGTGTTGCTCGGCGTGGCGCGACTCGTGCTGGGCGGTGTTGGCGAGCTCGGCGGCCTCGGCGTCAGTCGGGACACCGGTGGTCAGGCTGGCCTCGCGCTGGCGGTACTTCCACTCGCCTCGCGAGAACGACCCACGCGGCGTCATGGCCTCGACCGCGGTGTCGAGGTACTGCGGCACGCCGGCGGCCTGGAGCTCGTGGTTGGCCGCGTCGAAGATCGCGGCGCCGCGCTCGGGCACGGTCAGGTTGTTCCAGTTGGCCTGGAGCTGGCGCACCGCCGCGACCATGCGATCGATCGACGCGATCGCTCCCAGCCCGGCCAGATCGGGGATCGTGCCGTTGCGGCGCTCGACGTGACGGTTGCGGGCCGCCGCCGCCTGCTGCGGGTAGACCCGGGCGCGGATCACCTCCCACTCGCCGTCGGCGATCGCCTGGTCGAGCTCATTGAGGAGCTGCTGTTGCTGCTGCTGGGTCGGCGCGTTGCCGCGGTTGCAGCGCCGGAGCTCGAGGCCACCTCGGGCTCGCGGCGCCGCGGTGGCGTCGCGATCGCCGCCGTGGACCCGGGCCAGGATCGCGGCAGCGCCGGCGTCGGCATCGGTCTCCGCCAGAGCTTCGCCGGTGCGCTCGGCGGGCGAGCGCATGACCGCGGCGCCGGTCGCGCGCGCGTCGTCGACGCCGTCGTGCTCCGGGTGATCCTGCTGCGCGACGTGGGCCAGCTCGTGGGCGAACAGGGCGTCGCCCTCGACGGTGCCGGGCTGGTAGGCGCCGGCGGCGAAGGCGACGTGGCGACCGACCGTCACGGCCAGGGCGCCTTCGCGCGCCGCGAGCTGGGCGGCCTCGGGCCCGGTGTGGACGGTCACGCCGCCGAGGGTCGCGCCCAGGGCGGCGCGCGCCGCATCGACCACCGCGCCGGTCGCGGCGACGCCGTCGCCTAGCATCGCGGTCGGGGAGGCCGCGGTGCGGGCTCGCTCGCGGGCCGCGGCGACGTAGGCCTCGGCGGTCGCGGCCGGCCCGAGCTGGCTGGCGAGCTGACGCTCGAGCTCGGCGGCAGAGCGGGTCTCGGCCCCCGCGAGCTGCGCCATCGCCGCGTTGCGGGCCTCGGCGCCGCGCTCCGGCGGCAGCGCCGCGAGCTCGGCCTCGACCGCGCCGCGCATCGCGGCGAGCAGCGCGCTGCGCGTCATCTGGCCCGGTCCGGGCGGGGCGCCGTCCTCGACGATTACCCCGCGCGGGCGCGCCCCGGCGACCGCCGCCGCCGCTACGTCGTCCGCCTCACGCTCGGCCGGGCTGTCGGCCGCGCCGACCTCGAGCTTCGCCATCGGCGCGGCGCTGGCGGCGCCCTGCTGCACGACGTGGGTCAGCTCGTGGGCCATGAGGCCGACGTCGCCCGCGGATTCGCCGGTGCCGAGGAAGACGTCGGCCCCGTAGGCGAAGGCGCGCGCGCCCATCGCGTCGGCCGACGCCCGCGACAGCTCGTCGGTGTGGACCCGGGTGCCGCCCAGATCGGCGCCGAGGTGAGACTCAGCGGTGGCGCGGACCGTGTCGGGGACCGGCGCGCCGGCACCCTTGCCGTCGACCGCCGCCTGGGCGACGTCGCCGCGGGTCGGTGCGGCCGCGCCGCGACGCGCGAGCTGCGCGGTCAGGGTGCGCTTGCCGGCGGCGCTGCCGCGCTGGAGCTGGGCCGATGGCGCCGCTGGCCCACCGTCTCGCCGCGACCGAACGTCGTCCTTGCCGTCAGGTCCACCAGCCATGGCCTCACTCTGGCACTGCTCTCCCCGCGGCCACAAGCGCAAGCTTCGCGCCTTGTCCGCGAGTCGGACACCGCGGCCTTTGGTCTCACCCCGCTGGGGTGGCGTGGGGGACCGAGACGGAGACGGAGACCGAGGCGGAGGCCGAGACCGAGACCGAGGCGGAGACCGAGACCGAGGCGGAGACCGAGACCGAGACCGAGACCGAGACCGAGACGGAGGCGGAGGCCGAGACCGAGACCGAGACCGAGGCCGAGACCGAGGCGGAGACCGAGGCAGAGGGCGAGACCGATTCAGGGCAGCGTCGCGAACCAATCCAGGCACAACGGCCCGAGGTTGGCGTTGTAGGACGCGCAGTGCGGCGCGTCGGGCACGTGCTCGATCGCGCAGTCGCGATCCGGCGCCGCGTCGAGGAGCGCGCACAGATCGGTGAAGGGCTGCGCCGGCACCACGTCGCGCTCGCAGCGGTTGGCCAGGTCGTCGGCCCAGCGCCCACCCTCGGTGACCAGCTTCCAGTGCGGGACGGCGAAGCTGGCGGCGTCGACCCCGACCGCGAAGGCGGACCCGTCGGGGCCGCGGGTGACGATCGAGTCGAAGTCGACGCAGTCGCCCTCGCCGCAGTCGCCGGGGTAGGGCAACCACGCGTGGTCCGGATCGCACGCGCACTGACCGCCCTCGCTGCCGCCGCAGGCATGGGCTGCGGTCGCGGTCGCGCGGGTGTAGGCGCTCGCCACTCGTCGGTGGCGGCCGGCGCAGCTCGGTCCGGTGCCAGCGCCGACGAAGGCGTCCTGGGCGCGCACGTCGACCACGCCGTCGCTCATGCAGACGCCGTTGCGGCCGGTGCCCAGCCAGGCGGCGTCGACCTGGTAGCGCGCCGCCACTACCGGATAGCGGGTCGCGCCCATGCTGCAGCCGCCGTGGAGCAGGTTGGCGCCCGACCACACGCCGAGGTCGCCGCCCGGTCGCAGCCGCGCCAACGCCGCGCCGACCACCCGCTGATCGCGCTCCGGCGCACCCAGCGAGGTCGGCAAGATCTCCCCGGGGTAGAGCGGCTGCGCGCACAGCATCACCGTGCGCGGGTAGGCCGCCAAGAGCGCCGTCGTCGCGTCGGCCAGCGCCGGCGTGTCGCAGTCGAAGGCCGACCAGTACAGGAAGACGTCGTCGCACGGCGCCGCTGCCGTGCAGACGTCGCCGCGGTAGCGCACCCGGTACTGGCACGCGCCGCACCGCGGATCCGTCGCCGCCGGCCCCTCGCAGCGCGCCGGCCACGCCTGGCAGTCGTCGAGGAAGATCGATCCGGTATCGACGATCGCGGCGGCGTCGAGCGCGGCGCCGTCGATCGCGTCACCGATCGTATCACCGGCGTCGAGGGCCGCGCCGCCGCCACCGCAGGCCATCGTCAAGAGCGCGCCCAGCGCCAAGCCATGTCGGAGCATCGCCGCAACGACCCGCGGGCGCCGCCCGAAGTTAGGCCCCACGAAGGAACAACTCAGCCGACCTCGCGGCGGATGCCCCCGGCTGAAGTGCCAACGCGCCCGCGCCGTCGCAGCACCACAGCCAGGACGATCGCCGCGAGCCCGGTCAACGGCTCGCCACCGCCGCCGCTGCTACAGCAGCCGCTCGCGGGTGCGTCGCCGCCGTCGCCTTGGGCATCCATGCCGCCGGCCCCGCCGTCGATGCCACCGTCGCTGCTCGTCTCGATCTCACACGTCGCGCTGCACCCGTCGCCCGAAATCACGTCGCCGTCGTCGCAGGCCTCGACGCCGATCTGCGTCACCCCGTCACCGCACCGCGCCCGCAGGCACGCAGAGCGGCATTCGTCAGCGTCATCCTGGTCCCCATCGTCGCATTCCTCTCCAGCCTGCACGGCGCCGTCGCCACATCGTGCGAGTTGGCAGGTGTTGCGGCACGCGTCGGCGTCATCGGTGTTGGCATCGTCACATTGTTCGTAGCCGGCCCGGACGTAACCGTCGCCGCACCGCGCCTCGGCGCAATCGACGCAGCCATCCGTGCTCACCAGGTTGCCGTCGTCGCAGCTCTCGACCCCCTGGTAGGTCAGTCCATCGCCGCAGCGCGCCGGCTGGCAAATGGTCGTGCAGCCATCGGTCGCGATTGTGTTGCCGTCATCGCAGGTCTCGACTCCGGCCCAGATCTGACCGTCGCCACAGCGCGCGGTCATGCAGTTGCCGCGACATGCGTCCGTCTCGATGGCGTTGCCGTCATCGCACTGTTCCCCGAGCTGGACGCGCGCATCACCGCACGTTCCAGGTACGCAGGTGTTGCTACACGCGTCGAGGTCGAAGCCGTTGCCATCGTCACATGGCTCAACCCCGACCTGGACGAAGCCGTCGCCACACCGCGCGTGGCGGCATGCGCCGACACAGGAGTCGTCGTCCTCGCTATTGCCGTCGTCGCACTGCTCGACCGTTGGGCGCAGGATCCCGTCGCCGCAGCGGGCGATCTGGCAGCTCGCGGTACAGGCGTCGCTGTCGATCGTGTTGCCATCGTCGCAGGCCTCTATCCCGGCTTGGATGTGGCCATCGCCACAGGTCGCGAGGCGACACTGCGCGCAGCCATCGCTGTCGATCGCATTGCCGTCGTCGCAGACCTCGCTCCCCTCGTGGACGACGCCATCGCCGCACCGCGCAACCTGGCAGGTGTCCGTGCAGGCGTCGGTGGCGATGGTGTTGCCGTCGTCGCATTGCTCGACCCCAGGCGTGACGAAGGTGTCGCCGCAGCCAGCCGGCTCGCAGGTGGTGAGACAACCATCGAGGTTGGACCGGTTCCCGTCGTCACATCGTTCGCCGGGGTCGACGACGCCGTTGCCGCATGGCAGCTCATCGCCGGTACACGTCTGGTCGCAGCGACCGGGCTCGCCGTTGCTCGTCCCGTCGTCGCACAGCTCGCCAGCATCGAGCTCCCCATCGCCGCAGTTCGCGGTGCGCGCGAACTCGTAGGCCCCGAGGTCGTAGCGCGGACCACCGCTACCGTCGCCATCGAGCGGACGGGGCCGCCCATCGAAGTCGACCTCGGGCGCATCACGCTCGGTGCCCTGGTCGATGCAGGGGCTCGTGGCGCCAAGTCGCGGGTTGTTGCTGGCCACATACTGCGGATCGAGCGCCAAGTTGTTGGCCAGGGTCACCGTGCCCGAGACGTTCACTGCGTTGCCCCACAGGTTCGAAAAGGTGAGCGATGCCGCGACGGTGCCGGAGCGACGGACTCCCGTCCCGCCGTGGCCAGTGATGATCGTGTTCTGAATCGCCATCGTGCCGGCGCCGATCGCGTCCACACCTCGACTTCCGTTGTCGTGGAGCGTGCAGTTGGTGATCCGTAGGCTCGCCTCAGCCGCGGCAGCGTTGAACACGACGCCTGTCGTCGTGTTCTCGCGCAGCAGGCAGTTCACGAGGCGGGTCATGCCATGGCCGGTCACGTCAACCGCGGTGCCGTTGCGGGTAGCCACCAGGCCGTGGAACTCGACGTTGCCGAGGCTGGCCGCCCGCAGCCCGAGGTCGTTGTTCGTGACCGTGAGGTGGCGGAGTGGAGGTTGTGCGCCAAGCACCGTTACGCCGACCGCCGCGTTCGAGACCGTGAGGTGGGCGAGGTCGTGGGGGCCGGCGCTGAGGAACAACCCGGTCCAGCGTCCAAAGTCGTCGTTCCTTGCCAGTGTGATCGGTCGAAGCTCGTCGCCGTGCGCTATCAGACGCCCGCGCACGGCGATCTCGACACGCTGTGGTTCGCTGCCCGCGCCCATCGCGTCGGAGAATGCCATGCGCAGCGAGGCGCCCGGTTCGAGCGTCAGGGTGACACCGGGCGCGACGGTCAAGTCACCCGCTACGAGCTGGGCGCCGCTCGCCGCGCGCACGGTCGTGTCGGACCACAGGGTCCCGAGGAGGCCCGGCGTCGGCTCGCCGATGTAGGGCCGGCCACCCTGATCACCGCCACCTTGAGCGCCGAAGCGTGAAGGCGAGTTCGACGTCAGATGGAGGGTACTTGAGAGGAGTGGGTTGGCGCTGATGTTCGGCGGAGGGATCAGAGGCGGCTCAAGCGAGCCGGGAGGGCTCCAGATGTTGGAGTGAGTGACCTGAGACAGACTTACGCCTGTTAGGTTTGCCGAGACGCTGTTTGCGACGATCGAGTTGCTGATGGCAACACTGTGGGTGCCGCCGACAACGATTCCATTCTGGTTTCGCACGATGGTCGTCTGGTCGACGCGCAACGTCCGCGGGCCGATCGGCTGGAAGGCAAGGCCGGTGTTCGCTTGTGACACCACAGAGTTCAGGAGCGTGAGGGACCCTCGCTGAATCACCCCGACGCCGGTCCCTCCACCTTGGATCGACACGCTGTCGAGGGTATGGTTGCCGCCTTCGATCTGTACGCCAACACCCGCGCCCGTGATCGCGACGTGCCGCACGGTAACCGGGGCACCGCCGAGGAGGACGAGCCCCTTGGAGGCGCGTTCGATGACGACCTGTTCGAGGTGGGCGGCGGTCGCGTCGGCATCGACGACGATCGCGAAACCAGGACCCACGTTGCCCGAGGTGGGCCGAAAGGTGACAGGGGACGCGCTGGTCCCCGTCGCGGCCAAGGTGCCTGCGACGCGCAGTTCGTAGTTCACCCCCAGTGGGGCCGATGCGAACTCGACGATCGTTCCAGCTTCGATGCGCAACGTCGCGCCGGCCGCCACGGTGACCGAGCCTTGGAGGACGTACGGGTTTCCGGCGGGCGTCCAGGTCTCATCCGTGATCGTGCCCGCCGGCACGATCGTCGCAGATGCGCTGCCGCGCAACACCATCAGCAGCCCGAGCACGACCCAAGCACATCGCTTCCACATCGCATCACTCCTTCGCTGCCGCCAACCCACGTGACGGCTCGGGTAGAGGATGCCTCCGCGGTAACGCCGTGTCTAGACCCGTGCTGGTCGCACCCACGGGGCGTCGCGTCACCTGAACAGGGTGATGACCTCGACGCCCAGGTGTCCGCGCCTTAACCCCTAGCCAAGGTGCTCGATCAGCTTCTCGATCCGCGCGACCACCGCGTCGACCGCGCGGTCGGCGTCGACCTCGATCGCGCCGAGGCTTCGATAGCCGTCGAGTACGCGGCTTCGGAAGGCGTGGTCGCCGGCCAGTCGCTCCTCCTCGGTGGTCGCGGCGCCCCGGTCGGCAAGCCGGCCACGGCGAACGGGCTCTGCGAGGGTCAAGAGGACCAGCAGATCGGGGCGCGGGATCTCGGCGGGCCACGCGGCGATCGGGCCGTCCTGCTCGGCCGCGGCGAACGCCAGCGTGGACGCCACGCTGCGATCCATCACCACCGCGCGCCCGGCGGCTCGGTGTCGCTCTGCGACCGCGGCGACCTCGCGATTCGCCGCCAGGTACCAGGCGCGGCGCTCGGCGGGCTCAGCCCGATCCGCCGCCGCTCGCTCGGCGGCGCTCGCCTTGTCCGGGTTGGTGAGCAGCGCTGCGTCCATGCGCTCGGCGAGCGCGCGCGCGACCGTCGACTTGCCACTGCCGTCGAGACCCTCGATCGCGATCAGCAGCGGAAGGTTCCCGGTCGCGACCTCGCCGGGCGCGTACTCGCCACCGCGATCCAGGAAGCGCGCCTGGTCGAAGCCGCCGACGTCGGACCACGCCGCCATCACCCCGACCTCCGGGATCGGGCGGCTGCGCACGTAGCGCCCATCGACCCGCTGATAGAAGCGGCCGAGGGGGTCGACCATCGCGTACGAGCCGTCCATCGCGTCGTTGTCCTCGGTGACGACCGCGACGCCCTCGGGCGCCCCGGCGCGGGCCCGGGTGACGTAGGCGGCGTACGCGTCCGGGGCGCAGACCAGCGCGGCGGCGTCGTCGTTCTCGCCCTCGACCAGGAGCATCTGGAACAGCTTGACCTTTTCGGGCCGCACGGCGCGGATCAGGTCACTCGGGTCCTCGTGGGCGTTGCGGTTGGTGACGGTGATGTTGAGCTTGAGCCGAAGGCGCCGCGCCGGCGGGCGGAGCGCGTTCCAGCGGTGGACCTGGGCCGCGACCGCGCGCACCTGCGCGACGTGGCCGCGCGCCATCGAGGTCGCGCGCCGGCCGAGCTCGTGGGTGGTCGCCTCATCGATGCTGTCCACCGACAGCGCCAGCCAGCGGAGGTGAGGGCCGTGGTCGGCGAGCCAGGTCTCGTCGATGCGCGACGCGTTCGTCACGATCGAGGTCACGAGCCCGACCTCCGACGCGGCGCGTAGCAGCGTCGCCAGGTCGCGATGGAGCGTCGGCTCGCCGCCGGCGAAGGTCACCCGGCGGACGCCCTGGCCGTGGAGGTCCCGGAGGATCGCCACCAGGACCTCGGGAGCGAGCCGGGGCTGCTGGCGCTCCTGCTCGAAACGCGCGTAGCAGTACCCGCATTTCATGTTGCAGTGCGCGACCAGGTGGAGGTTGACGGTCGAGGGAAGGTACGTCGCAGAGCGAGTCGTCATCGGGGGCTCCTTGCTGGGTTGCGCCCGAATCAGTCGCTGCCCCCCGTTTCGCTTCAGCCGGCCCGTCGATTTCTCGAAGATTTCTGCAAGCGTGCGATTTGTCAGTCGTTTTCGCAGCGAGCGCGGAGCTCTTTCAGCTCGCGGCGCAGGCGTCGATTCATGTTCCCGAACAGGTTGCGCGCCTCTCGTTCCGCCATGCCGAGGTCCTGGCCAATCTCCGCGTAGCTCATGCCGCGCCATCGCCGCGCCTCGACTTCGCGTTCGAGCGGTCGCATCCGGCATCGCGCCTCGGTCGCGAGCGCCAAGGTGCGCTGCTCCGCGTCTTCGTCGTCCCGCCAGGTACACGGATCCGCGGGCCGCTCGTCCAGATCACTGCACACGCTCATGCGGCTCCCGTGTCGGGCCAGGCGCTTGGCGTTGTTGCGCGCGACCTGCAGGAAGTACGCCTGTGGCGTGTCGACCGGTGGACGTCGATGGCAGGTCGCCACCAGCGCATCGGCGGCCGCGTCGTGACATTCATCGCCGCACCCGTAGGTGCGTTCGAGCGACCGCACGGTCGTGCGGAAGGGCTCCCCGGCCAGGTCTTCGAAGCACCGCTGCTCGTCGCGTACCTCGGAACCAGGGAGCTCGGTGCACGCCGGCGCGGCGTCCTCGTCGCGGGCCGTTTCGGGCGCGACCTCCCCCGCGGCCAGACACAACACGGTCGGCGCGGCGTCGAAGACGCCATCGGGGCCGTCGACCCGCGCCAGCTCGAGCTCGTCAGCCAGCGCCTCCACGGGTGGGCCCCACAGTCGACGTTCGTGGGCGACCAGCCCCGCCAATCCGAGCAGCGCGAACGCGGCGGTCGCAAACCCGGCGCGGTAGGTAGAGCGTCGGCCCCACGTCCGCGCCCGGCGGGCGAGGCCCCAGGTGCCGTGCCACACCAGCACGGCGCCGTAGAGCCCGAGGTAGGTCACCGCGGCCGAAACCAAGATCGTGGCCAGGGGGTACGGAAAGTAGGCCGACCGCGGGAGCGCGGCGGCGGTCGACAAGCCCGCGGAGACCGTCAGAGCGATGAGGGTCGCGGTCGCGTGGTCGGCGTCTTCCTCGAGCTCGGCATCGAACTCGGCCGGGCGAGTGAACAGCGCCGCGATCGCGAGCAGGCCGCCCAGGCCGACCCCGATCGCGGCGGCCACCGGCAAGGTCGTGGGCTCGAGCGCGCCCGCGTGGGTCAAGCCGAGCCCGGCCAAGGCGAGCCCGCCGCACACCACCGCGGCCCACACGACGATCAGGGCGGGCGCGCCCACGACCACGACGAAGAGCGCCAAGGAGCCGTCGAGGGCCACGCGCATCGGCGCGGTCAATGGGTGCTCGGATGGCGCCGGAGTGGCGTCATCGGCTCGCACGATCGTCGTGTCTTGCGGTGCGACGACGTCCTCGGTCTGGGTGAGATCTTCGAGCGTCGTAGCCGGCCCCGTTGGCTCCGCCATCGGGCCATCCTAGCGCCGACGGGAAGGCCTCAGAATCACCCCGGTTCGGTGAGGCGCCGCGTTCGATGGCGTGGTCGCGCTGCGGTAGAGTGTCGGGCCGATGGCCGCCCGCGTCTCGCTCCGCACCGCGACCCACGACGACGTCGACGCGCTGGTGGCGCTGGTCGAGTCGGCGTATCGCGGCGACGCGAGCCGCGTCGGGTGGACGACGGAGGCCGAGCTCTTGGGCGGGCAGCGGACCGACGCGCGCGAGGTCCGGGCCTGTCTCGAGCGCCCGCAGAGTCAGATCGTCGTGGCCGAGGACGGTGGCCGGCTGGTCGGGTGCGCCCACCTCTGCGTCGAGGATGGCGCCGGCTACTTCGGCATGTTCGCGGTCACGCCGACGGGGCAGGGCGCCGGCGTCGGCAGCGAGGTCCTGGCCGAGGCCGAGCGGCGGGTCCGCGACGACTGGGGGCTCGCGAGCCTGCGCATGACCGTGATCGACGTGCGCGTCGAGCTGATCGCGTACTACCAGCGCCGCGGCTACGTGCGAACCGGCCTCCACAAGCCGTTTCCGTACGGCGATCCGCGCTTCGGCGAGCCCAAGCGCCCCGACCTGCGCTTCGAGATCCTGGAGAAGGTCCTGGCGCCCGGCGCGCCGTGACCGAGAGGCCCTGACCGCGGCGAGCCGGATCGCCGGGTCGCTGCTACAAACGACCATGGACGACTGCGATCACGACGGCGCCGATGACCGCGGCCGAGCTTCGCGAGCCACGCCCGAGGCGAACGCGGCGAAGCGGGCCTGCCCATGATCGCGAACCTCGTGGCGGTGCTGGTCGCGGCCGGGGTCGCGGTCGCCGGTAGCCAGGGCGGCGCCCAGGTCGGCGCGGTGCCGGTGTTCGCGCTGTGTGTCGGCCTGGCGTTCGTCGTCCAGTGGCTGGCCTTCGTGCCGGCGTACCTGCGGCAGACCGAGCGGTTCTACGATCTGGTGGGCAGCGCCACCTACGTGTCGTTGACCGCGCTCGCGGTCAGCCTCGGGCCACCCGCCGACGCCCGGGCGATCGTGCTGCTGCTCCTGGTCACGCTGTGGGCCGCCCGCCTCGGCAGCTACCTGGTGCGGCGGATCCACAAGGCCGGCAAGGACGATCGCTTCGACGCGATCAAGCCGTCGTTCGTCCGGTTCCTGACCGCGTGGACGGTGCAAGGCCTGTGGGTCAGCCTGACGCTGGCGGCGGCGCTGGCGGCGATCACGACCCGGGTCCGTGCGCCCCTCGACGCGGTGGCGCACCTCGGGATCGCGGTGTGGCTGGTCGGGTTCGCGCTCGAGGCGATCGCCGACCACCAGAAGAGCCGCTTCCGCGCCGATCCCGCCAACCGCGGTCGGTTCATCCAGGACGGGCTGTGGGCGTGGTCGCGCCATCCCAACTACTTCGGCGAGATCGTGCTGTGGGTCGGCGTCGCGATGATCGCCGCGCCGGTCTTGCGCGACTGGCAGTGGGTGACGCTGGTGTCGCCGGTGTTCGTCACCGTGCTGCTCACCCGGGTCAGCGGCGTCCCGCTCCTCGAGAAGAAGGCCGACGCGACCTGGGGCGGCCAGCCGGCCTACGAGGCCTACAAGGCCGCGACCCCGGTGCTGGTACCGCGACCGCCGCGCGCGCGGTAGCCGCGGACGCGATCGGACGGCTGGCCCGACCGATCCCAGCCGCGGGTGTGGCTCGACGGCGGCGGCCGACGCTGCGACGATGCGGTCTGGGGCACGGCGATCACCGGATTGGCTGCCTGGGATACAGACGGTTTTCGGTTTAATCGATTTCAAGTGGTTCTTCTGGACATCGGTCAGAGAAACGCTTAGTGATTTTCGGTGCCCGCGGCGAAGCGCACCTGGACCCAGGCCTTCGGCCGGACGGGCGACCAGGGCAACGCGCTGACCGCGCCGCTGTCGCCGAGCAACACCTACGTCGCGTACCTGTCGCGCCTCGAGCCCCTCGACAGCGGCGACGTCACCGCGATGTTCGAGATGGTCACGCTCGAATGGGCGAGCAACGCCGCCAATAGCGCGCAAGAGGTGATCGCGGCGGCGCCCGATGGACCGGCGACGATGTGGTCGATCGCCGCGGTCGCGCCGTCGACGTTCCAGGCGGCGCTGGGCGTGACCGACCCCGATCTGGTCGCCGAGGGCGTGTGGTTCCTCCTGACCTTCACGATGGTCTCGTCGCTGCTCGAGGATCCGGCCGGCGGCGAGCTGGCCGGGGATCTGACCGACGCGCTCTACCCGTTCGCGCCGACCTCCGCCAGCTACGGCACCTACGAGCTGACCCAGGGCCAGTGCCTGTTCGCTCCCGACGTCCAGGACGACGGTACCGCGCGGCTGAGCGAGCCCGACCCGGCGTCCTTTCGCGCGTTCTTGACCCTGACCGACGCCGAGAAGAAGTTGTTGCGGCAGCTGCTCCAGGGGTACGGCGCGCTGGTCGCGGCGCTGGCCCAGCCCGGGACGATGCCGCCACCGCCGCCGCCGTTGCCGCCGCCGATCGGGCCGGGGCCGACGGTGGTCGCGATCGGCGTGATGGACATCGGCGCCGGGAGCTGCAACCTCCTGTTCACCAAGAACAGCGCCGGCCAACTCGAGCCGCTGGTGTATCTCGACGTCGGCCGCCCGTATAACGCGTTCAAGAACACCGAGCCCGGGAACCTCGACGCCGACCCGAAGAGGACCAACAGCGGACCGATCCTGCAGAACGCGTCTGGCACGTTGTCGGTGGTGTTGACCCACTGGGATCAGGACCACCTGCTGCTCGGGCTGACGCCCGGCCTGGCGACCTTGCCCTGGCTGGCGCCGACCCAGTCCTACGGGCCGGGCACGACCAAGCTGGTCGCCGGGCTCACGCGGATCACCCGGCTGCCCACCGGCTTCGGCTCGCGCGACTTCGGCAGCTACAAGCTCGTCGAGGTCTCCCTCGGGCGGCCGAAGAAGAAGGGCAAGGACCCCGAGTTTCAGAACAACTCGGGGCTGGCGATGCTGGTGCCGCTGTGGTTTCCCACCGACGAGCTGCAGCCGCACCAGTGCCTGCTCCCGGGCGACGCGTCGATCGGCAACCTCGGCGGGCCGCCGCTCAGCGACGTCACGGCCTACACCGCGGTCCACCACGGCGCGAACACCTTCAAGGCGACGGAGAACCTGCCGACCCCGGTCGTGACCCCAGGGGTGGTCGCGTTCTCGTACGGGATCCGGACCTCGCCCAAGCCGACCGCGAACAATCAGCACGGCTACAACCACCCGACCCAGGCGTCGATCGCCGCCAACCGAACCGCGGGATGGACGCGGCAGGTGGCGACCGCCGAGACCAAGGTGGTGAACGGCGCGATGCCCGAGCGCAATGGCGCGCGCGGCAACCTCCTCATCGGCCAGCCCCTCGACGTCGCGCCGGCCTACGCGACGACCGCGTTCGCCGTCTACGTCACCAAGCTCACCTCGGGGCAGCCGTGACCGCGGGCCCGCCGACGACCGCGGTCGCCAGCCCGATCTCCGATCTCGCCGGCGTGACCGCGTGGCTCGAGACCGTCGCGGTCGGCGACGTCGTCGCGGTCGGGTCGAGTCAGTTCGCGGCGCCGCTGGTGGCGGCGGTGTTCGCGCTCTTGCCCGATGGCGATCCGTCGACGGTGACGGTCACCGCGGTCGACGCCGCCGCCGCGACCTTGCGCGGCACCGGCGACCTGGTCGGCGTCGACGGTTCGACCGCGTGCTTCACCTGGAGCACGGCGGGTTCGGCGCTGGCCTTGACCCTCGAGATCGCGCTGCCGCCGACGACCGAGTGGGACCTGGTCGAGGCGCTCAAGGTGACGTTCCACGATCTGGTGGGGACCTTCACGCCCAACCCGACCGCCAACACCGTCGGCCTGCGGTTCAAGGCCAAGCTCAAGGTCGGCGACCTGAAGGCGTTCCCGGTCGAGTTCGTGGTGCCCAGCCTCGACACCGACTGGACCCTCCTGGCCGAGCCCGGGTCCCTGGGCGCCCTCGACGGCGACGCGCTCACCGCGCTGGCCGGGGGCCACGACCCGCTGGCGATCCTCGGCGGCCAGTTCGACCTGGCCGATCTGTCGCTGACCCGGGTCGAGATGGCGCTGCGGCCGCCGACCGCGCTCACGATGGTCGGGCTCGGGCTCGCCTACGCGCCGCCGTCGCCGTGGACCTTGTTCGGCGGGCGGTTCCAGATCGATGAGGTCAGCTTCGACGTCCGGGTCTTCCAGCCGTTCACGACGCCGACGCTGCAGGCCGAGCTGACGGCGACGATGAGCCTGCCCGGGATCGACCTGACCTTCGACGTCGGCGGCGTGTACCCAGATCAGCTCCTGTTCGCCGGGCTGCCGCCGGGCCAGCAGCTCGACCTGACCGCGGCCATGACCGCGCTGGGCGCGACCCTGCCGGCCGGGTTTCCGACGATCTCGCTCGACACGCTCTTGTTCAAGTTCTGGGTCGTGGCCGAGAAGGTGACCTTCGAGATCGGCATCGCGCAGCCGTTCGCGATCATCGGCGAGCTCGAGCTCGACGCGTTCTTCTTCGATCTCCAGGTCGACTGGAGCGGCGCGACGCCGTCGGTGGTCGGGCTCCTCACCACCACCGTAGGGTTCGGCACGACCCGCCTGACCCTGGCTGGCAGCTATGACGCCGGCGGCTTGAGCCTGTCCGGTGGGTTGACCGACGTGGATCTGGGCGCGCTGGTCACGGCGCTGGCGGCGAAGTTCACCTGGACCGCGCCGGCGGCGCTGACCAACCTCGAGCTCGCGTCCTTGACCGTCGCGCTCACCACCGGCGCGGCGGCCAGCTTCGACTTCACCCTGGTCGGCTCGACGACGGTGGCCGGGGTCGCGGCCTCGCTGTCGGTCGTCGTCCACCAGGCCTTCGACGCTCAGGCCAACCGCTGGGACGGCACCGCGACCGGCACGTTGACCGTCGGCGCGCTGACCTTCACCGTGACCTTCGATGACGGGCCTGGCGTCGAGCGCCTTACGGCGACCTACGTCGGCGATGACCTCGGCCTCGACGACGTGATCGCGGCCTTTGGCCTCGCCGCGCTACCGCCGATCCCGCCGGCGCTCGACCTGGCGCTGACCTCGGCGGGGTTAGTCTACGACTTCACCACCGGCGAGCTCGGGCTGTTCGCGCAGTCGGCCCGCTACGGCGCGCTGGCCCTGGCCTCGCCGATGATCGCCGGCGCGCGGCAGTACCTGGTCGTTCTCGCCACCGACGTCACGGTGGCGCTGGCCGACCTGCCGCTCATCGGCGCCGACCTGGCGCGGATCGAGGCCATCACCGTCGACGACCTGGTGGTGACGGCGACCTCGCTGCCCAGCATCCCGCCCACCGCGGTGGCGCCGTTCGCGGCGGTCCTGGCGCTCCTGCCGGCGGGGACGCCGGCGGTGCCGGCGGCCGGCGTGCCGGCGCCGCTCGTGGTCCAGGCCACCGTGCACTTCGGCACGCAGGCCCTGCCCCTGGCGGTCAGCCTGGGTGCGCCGCTGGCGCCGTCGAGTACCGGTGCGCGCGCGCTGGCGACGGCCGGGGCCAGCGCCGGGCCGGTGACCGCGGCCACCAGCGCCGACGGCGCGACCTGGTACACCGTCGAGCAGGCCTTCGGTCCGGTGACCCTCGGGCAGATCGGCGTCGCCTATCAGTCGACCACCCAGAGCGTCTGGTTCGAGCTCGACGCCAGCCTGGCGCTCGGCCCGCTGGCGGTCGCGCTGACCGGCCTGGGCATCGGCTCGCCCCTCGAGAGCTTCGCGCCGCAGTTCACGCTCGGCGGGTTGACCGTGGACTATCAGACCGGGCCGCTGACGATCGCCGGCACGCTGGTCAACCTGCAGCCGCCGGGCGCGCCCGGGCTGGCCTTCGCGGGCGGGCTGACGCTCGGCGCCGACGAGCTGACGCTGACGGCCTTTGGCTACTACGGCGACGGCGCCGGGTTCCCGTCGCTGTTCGTGTTCGCCGACCTGGCCTACGACCTGGGCGGGCCGCCGGCGCTGTTCGTCACCGGGCTCGCCCTCGGGTTCGGCTACAACAGCGCGCTGGCGGCGCCGACCCTGGCCCAGGTCCCGACCTTTCCCCTCCTCGCGGCGCTCGACGGCGCATCGCCGCTCGGGCCGACCACGCCGCCGCTCCAGGCCCTCGACGCGCTCCTGACCGCGCCCCCCGGCGGCGGCCCGGCGTGGGTCACGGCGACGCCGGGCGCGCTGTGGCTGGCCGCCGGCGTGACCTTCACCAGCTTCGGCCTGGTGGCGTCGCGGGTGATGCTGGTGGTCGAGCTCGGCGCCGCGCTGGCGATCGAGGTGCTCGGGACCTCGACCGCGCAGTTCCCGCAGCCCGGCGATGGCGACGTCCGCTACGCCTTCGTCGAGCTCGAACTCCTTGCCCAGCTCGACCCCGCGGCCGGCGTGTTCTCGGTCCAGGCCCAGCTCGCGCCGTCGTCGTTCCTCCTCGACGCGGCGTGTGTCCTGACCGGTGGGTTCGCGTTCTTCGTCTGGTCGGGCCCGAGCCCTCACGCCGGGGACTTCGTCTTGACCCTGGGCGGCTACACCGCCGGCTTCGTCCCGCCCAGCTACTACCCGACGCCGCCGCCGGTCGGCTTCCACTGGACCGTCGACGACACGATCACGCTCAGCGGCGGGGCGTACCTGGCGATCACGCCGGCGGTGTTCATGGCCGGCGGGCGCCTCGACGCTACCTATCAGTCGCAGTCGGGCGCGACCCGGGCCTGGTTCGACGCCGCGGTCGACGTCGTCTTGCGGTGGAAGCCGTTCTGGGTCGAGGCCGATCTCGGCATCACCGTCGGCGCTTCGCATCGCCTGAACCTGGCGGTCACGACGACCACGATCACCGTCGAGCTGGGCTGTCAGCTCACGGTGTGGGGCCCGCCGACCGGCGGCACCGTCGAGCTCGACTGGTGGGTCGTGAAGTTCACGATCGCGTTTGGCACGCCGCGCCCGACGACGCCGGCCATCGGCGGCTGGGACGATCTGCTGGCGCTCCTGCCGAGCGCCGCGGGCGCCGCGGGCGCCGCGCCGACGCCCTTGACCGTGACGCCAGTGGCGGGGCTCCTCAACCCGACCACCGCGCCGTCGACGACCGCCGACGCCACCGCGACCGCCTCCGCCGCGCCGTGGTTCGCCAGCGCCAGCCAGTTCGCGTTCGCGACCGCGAGCGCGATCCCGGCCACGACCGCCGCGGTCGGCGCGACCCAGCTCACCGGCCCGGCGAGCTTCGACGTGTTCCCGCTCGGCTGGACCGCGGTCACCGCCAGCCACCAGGTCACGATCGTCGGCGAGGCCGGCGACGCGTCGGGCGCGTTCACCGTGGCGCCGTCGATGGCCGCGGTGCCGGTGGCGCTGTGGGGCGCGCCCGCGGTCGACGCCGACGGTCGGCCTCTGGTGCCGGGCAGCGGCGACCAGCTCGTGCCCGGGCAGCTCGTCGGCCTGGTGATCACGGCGCGCCCGCCGGTCCTCGGCGCCTCGGTCGGCGCGATCGCGGTCGCGAGTCAGCTCGCGACCGAGCCGCTCGACGACGCCGGCGCGATCCAGCCGCTGTCGGCGACCGCCCCGCCGAGCGGCGACGTCGCGGTGGCCGACCCGACCCTGCTCGCCACCATGGCGGATCCCGACGTCGGGATCGCGTCGGTCGCGGCGCAAGACGCGCGGCGGGCCAGCCTGGCCGCGTTGGCGAGCCTCGGCTACGCGCCGCTCGCCGCCAGCGATCCGATGACGCGCTTCGCGGCGCACCTCGACTGCGCCTTCGTCACGGCTCCGCTGTGGGTCCCGGGTTCGCCATGACCAAGCTGCCGCGCCTCGCCTTCGCCCGCCTGACCGCGCCACCGCCGGCCGACACGCTGGCGTTCTTCGACGGCTACTTCTCGCCCCTCGGCCCCGACACCTACACGATCACGGTGACCCACGCGGTCGACAACGATCAGGCGACGCCGGTGTCGGTCACCCAGCAGGTGACGATCACCGCGCCGGAGTTCTCGATCGACGCCGGGTTGATCTCCAGCGTGTACCCGCCGATCGGCGCGGTCGGGGCCTACGGCGACGACCTGCCGTACGTCGTCGTGGCCGATCCGGCCCTGCCGTGGGAGCGATCGGTGACGCCGGGCCAGGCGCCCAGCACCGCGTCGGCGCCGCTGCCGTGGCTGGCGCTGGCGGTGTTCACCGACGACGAGGTGGTGTTGGCGCCGGGGACCTCGAGCCCGGTGGTCACGACCACGGTCGGCGCGCTGCTCACGCCCGACCCGGCGATCCAGAAGCCAGTCGGCATCACCGTCGATGACGCGGTCGCGGCGTCGCAGTGCGCCACGATCATCGTGACCGGCGCCGCCTTCACCGCGGTGTTGCCGCTCACCACCGAGCTGCCGCTGGTTGCTCACGGCCAGGCCGATCAGACCACGGCGCCGCCGACCCTGGTGTCGGTGGTGATCGCCAACCGCCTCGCGGTCGCGCCCACCGGGCCGGTCCGCTACCACGCCCACCTGGTGTCCCTCGAGGGTCTGGCCGGCTTCCTCGGGCCCAACGCCACGCCGCTGCCGACGCAACCCGGGTCGGACGCGCTGGTCGAGGTCCAGCTCGTCTCGCTGTTCGGCTGGACCTTCACGTCGACCCCGGCCGCCGGGCTGGACTTCGCGCAGCTCGCGGCCGGGCTGGTGTCGAGCGAGGTCGCGACGCCGGTCCTGGCGTTGCCGGTCCCGAGCGACGCCGACCTGCCGGCCGAGGTCGCGGCGCGGCTGAGCCAGGGCTTCGTGCCGATGGCGGCGGTGATCGGCGACGGCGATCGCAGCTACGCCTGGTATCGCGGCCCGCTGACCGCGGCGGTGCCGCAGCCGGTCGCCGCGGTGGGCTCGCCGCCGGTGCCGGTGGCCCAGGCAAGTTCGGCCGACGCCCTGACGATCTACCTCGGCGCCGAGGGCGTGTTCGACCAGAGCTACGCCGCGGCGTGGAACCTCGGGCGTAACCTGGCCCTGGCCGACGGCGTGTTCGCGGACGCGATCGTCGCCGCCCGGTGCGCGACCCGGACCGCGCTCGGGACCCTGGCCCGGCGTCGAGCGCTGGCGGCGCTGGCCGAGAGCGACGACCCCGCCGCGGACCTGGCCCCGGCCGCGGTGTCGCGGGCGGCCGCGCTGCAGGTCGGGGGCCTGGGCCAGGCCTGGACCGCGATGCTCGGCGAGGCGGTCGCCGCGGGACGTCCGGAAACCGGACAGCGCGGTCGGGGCCGGTCGGGGCGACGGTCGCGCCCCGATCCCCGCGCGGCCCTGGCCAGCCCCGGCGTCGCGGCGGCGCTGGCGGCAGCGGCGGAGGCTCCGCTCGCGACGGTCGCCGCCTGGCTGGCCCGGTTGGCTCGCCTCGAGTCGATCCCCTTCGACCACCTGGTGCCCGACCTGCGCATGCTGCCGCCGGAGTCGATCCGGTTCGCCTACGTCGACCCGACCTGGCTGGCCGCCGCCAGCGCCGGCGCCACC
The DNA here is from genome assembly GCA_018057825.1 of Kofleriaceae bacterium. GTDB lineage: Bacteria > Myxococcota_A > Polyangia > Haliangiales > Haliangiaceae > UBA2376. Next base: position 144,072 of record JAGPCY010000020.1, read on the forward strand.
AGCCTGGCCTTGCACGGGACCGCCGATCGCGCGATCCAGGCCGCCCTCGCACCGTGGCTCGCGGCCCAGGTCGCGGCGGCGCGCGCGACCGCGCCCCCGGTGGCCGCGGTGCTGATCCGCTCGCAGATGATCACGGCGTGGCCGGGGCTGGTGATCACCGCTAGCGCCGCCGGCGCGCCGGTGGCCGTGGTGCGCGATGACGTCCTCGCGCCCGGGGTGCGGCTGGTCTTGTTCGCGGCGGTGCCCGACACCGTGAGCCTGGCCCAGCCGTACCGCGGGCTGCGCTTCGGCGTCGAGGACGGCGGTCAGCTCGCGCCGCGCGTGGTGAACGATCCGGCGACCACCGGGGCGCTGATCGCGGGGGCCGTTCCGGTGACCGTGCCGCTGCGGACCCCGGCGACCGGCGCCACCGGGGGCGTCCTCGATCTGGCGTCGCTGATCCCGTCGCTCGTCGCCGCGACCGGCGTGGTCGGCTTCGCCAGCGACGCGACCGTGACCTGGAATGGCGCCGCGCTCGCGGTGCAGGTGGTGAGCGCGACCGAGCTGATCGCGACGGTGCCGGCGGCGTCGCTGGCCACCGCGGGCACCGCCACCGTGCAGGTCACGACCGGCGGGATCACCTCGGCGGCGTGGCCCTTCACGATCACCGACCCGGCGGCCGGTCCCGCCGCGGTGGCGCGGCCGCCACGCTCGAGCGTCGACGCCGCCGCGACCACGGCGCCGATCGTCGGTCTGGTGCCGACCAGCGCCCCCGCCGGCAGTCCCGATCTCGCGCTCGCGATCCTCGGCGGCTTCGGTCCGGGCGCGCTGGCCCTGCAGCTCGTGATCGCGCCCGAGCGCCAGGACTTTCTCCCGGAGGCGCCATGAGTGACGCGAGCCCGCTCCTGGTACCGATCACCTGCGAAGCGCTGGTCGTGAACGATCTGGTCCGCACCGGCGAGCGCTGGCTGCGCCTGACGATGGCGTACGCCGACTTGACCAACCCGCCGGGGACCGCGACGCCGCGCGATCCGTCGCAGGCCGACCCGCTGTTCACGGCGCAACCTGGCACCGACGTCGCGCCCGGGATCACGTCGAGCCAGTTCTACAATGGCGTCTATCTGAAGTGGCGCCTGCCGCCGGCGCTGTTGCGCGGCGCCGTCGACAACCGCACCGGTGAGACCCGCTTCCCGCCCATGCCCAACCGATGGCTGGTCGTGCGGCTCGGCGGCGTCGACCCCGCGAACCGCACCGCGGCCGCGTGGATCATCGAGAGCGACTTCGTCAACCCGCAGGGGTTCGCGGCGACCACCTCGTCGGGGCGGAGCGCGCCCTACGTCGTGGGCGGCGACGCTGACCCGACCTCGATCGCGATCGGGCGCAACGTCGCCCTGGGCGCGTGGACCGAGCCCGGCACCAGCTTGCGCCTGACCGCGATGGCGCCCGGCAACCCGGCCTTCGCGTGGTCGCAGCCGAGCTGCAACAACGTCCTGTCGTTCATCGATCCGCTGGGCGCCGGCGCGGCTCCCGATCAGCCCCTGAGCTACCTCGTCGTCGGGTGGTACTCGGATCCGGCCGACGATCCGCTGGCCGGCGCCAAGGACTTCGACCGTCGCCTGCACGACCTCGGCTGGCGGCGCGCCGCCGGCGGCGATCCCACCGCTACTGCGAGCTGGAGCCTCTTGGTCGGCGTGGCGACCACGGTGGGCTGGACCTCCGGCGCGGTCGACGGTGGGGCGCCCGAGGGACCGGTCGCGATCGCGGTCGGGCGCTCGTCGGCCGAGGCGCTGACCGCGCTGATCGCCGGCCAGGCCGGCGGTGACCGCCATGTCGACCCCGAGCTGCTCGAGGCGTTCCAGCTCGGCGCCTTCGACCTGTTCGATCGCCCCGACGGCGCCGCGCTCCTGGCCGAGCAGGTCGAGCGCCACGGCTTCGCCCGGGTGACCGGCGGCTACCACTGGGAGCTGGTCGACGCGCCTAGCCTGCTGCCCGAGGCGGGCCGGGCGGCGACCGGCGACGCGATCGGCGACGCGACCGGCGACGCGGTGCTGGCGACGCTCAACCAGGCCCAGGCCGCCCTCGATGCCGCGGTCCTGACGCTGCACGCGCTAGAGCGCCAGCTCTACGTCCTGTGGTGGAAGCTGCAGAACTTCCCGTGGGTCAGCTCGCCGCCGCCGCCGCCGGCGATCGACGGGCTGGGCGATGACCAGCGGCTGCGCGCCGAGCTCGATCCGCGCCGCCCGGGTTCGGTCGCGGCCGCCGTCGTGGCCCAGCTCGACCTGGTGGCCCAGCTGGCCGCCGCGGTCCCGACCGGCGCGACCCCGCTCGAGCTGGCCGACGCGATCGCGGCCTACGCCGCGGCCCATGGCGTGCCGGCCGGCCGCGAGCTCCGGCGCTCGGCGGCCGGGGCCTTCCTGCGCCCAGCCGATCCCGTGGTCTTGCTCGCCGGGGCGGGCGCCGGCGGACTGGTCGCGCCGCCGCCACAGCAGGACGTCCGGTTTCCGGACCAGGTGATCACTGGCTTCGTGTTCGCGGGCCAGGACGTGTCGGCGGCGACCGCCGGCCTGACGATCCCGCAGGCCGACCTGTCAGGCGTGGGCGGCGCGCCGTGGACGACCGACCTGGTGGCCGCGCTCACCACCGAGCTGTTCTTCCTCGATCCGACCAGCGCGACCGCGATCGCAGCCGCCCTCGGCTCGTCGGACGTCGCGGCCATCGCCGCCGCCCTGGGCGCGCCCGACACCACCTACCTCGGCGGGGTGTTCCCGCGCGGCGGCGTCACCGCGTGGAACGGCAACCCCTGGCGGCCGCTGCAGCTCCTGTGGAGCGCGAGCTACGCGCCGCTGGCCTACGCCACCGCCGCTGGCCCGGCCTGGGAGTTCGTCGACGGCGCGTACCGGTGGACCGGCGATCCGGACAGCATCGGCGCGCCGCTGGCGCTGTCGGGGCTGGTCCAGCTCACGCCGGCCGCGGCGGTCAACCTGCGCGAACGGCTGCGCACCTTCGTGCGTCAGCGCCCCGATCTCCCGCCGGACCAGCGCCGCGACCTCGAGGCGCTGATCCGCACGATCGACGACGACGACGGCTGGGAGCTCCTGTCCCAGGCCCTCGACGGCTGGAACCCGCAGCTCCAGCTCGGTCAGCCCGGGGCGTACCAGGCGCCGACCGGCGAGCTGGCGCGGCTGATCGGCGCGGCGGCGGCGTACCCGCCGACCCTCGGCGACATCCCGACCGTGGTCGCGCCCGATCCGCCGACCGGCTTCCAGCCCTGGCGGGCCGGTCAGTTCGAGCTGACCTCGCTGGCGGTCATCGACGAGTGGGGCCAGACGCTGTGGCCGATCAACAGCAGCACCGCGACCACGACCTCGCTGTTCGTGCCGCCGGAGCTGATGGCGGTCCAGCGCACCGCGCCGGCGCTCTTGCCGGTGGTCGCGACGGTGACGCTGGCCGCGATCGCACCCGCGGCCGTGACGGTCGGCGGCGGTGACCTGGTCGTCACCGCGACCGGGGCGGGCTTCGATCGCTCGGCGACCTTGCGCTGGGACGGCGGCGCCCTGGCCACGACCTTCGTCGATGGCAGCACCGCCACCGCCGTGGTCCCGGCGCGGCTCCTGACCGCGGCGACCACCGCGACCTTGACCCTCGAGGTCACCGCTGGGACCTCGGCGCCGCTCAGCTTCGCGGTGGTGGCCGGGCCGGTGATCGCGGCGGTCGCGCCGCCCCGCTTCGAGCTGGGCGCGGTCACCGGCGACGCGGTGACCCTGACCGTCCTCGGCAGCGGCTTCGGCGCCGACGCGGTGGTGCGGTGGGGCGAGCGCGCGCTGGCGACCCAGGTGGTGAGCGCCGGCGAGCTGACCGCGCGGGTGCCGGCGCGGCTCCTGGCGCGCCCGGCCGCCGCTGCGATCACGGTGGCGACCGGTGGCCTGACCTCGGCGGCGGCGGCCCTCCCGGTGGCCGCGGGCGCGGCCATCACCGGCCTGTCGCCGCCCGCGGCGGTGGCCGGCAGCGGGGCCCTCACCCTCACCGTGACCGGGGTCGGCTTCGCATCGGATTCGACCGTGATGGTCGGCGGCGTCGCCTCGACCACGACCTTCGTCGACGAGACCGCGCTGACGGTCGCGGTGACCGCGGCCCAGCTCGCCGCGGTCGGCCCGGCCTCGGTGGTGGTGACCACCGGGACCGCGGTCGATCCGACGACCGCCGCGACGCTGGTGCAGCTCCCGCCGGCGGCCTTGCAGCCGGCCCGCCTCGACGTTCGACTCCTCGCCAACGACGACGACGGCGCCAGCGACGCCGCGGGGCCGCGGGTAGTGCGCGGCCTCCACCCGAGCGCCGACCCGATCCTCGGCTGGGTCTTGCCCGATCACCTCGGTCACGGCCTGGCGCTCTACGACGGCGGCGGCCACGCGCTCGGAGCGCTGGCGGTCGGTCAGCCGGTGACCGGACCGGCGACGGTGTGCTTCACGCCGGCGCCCGAGGCTCGGCTGCGCAGCCTCGACGACCTCGCCAAGGCCATCCCGCACTTCGGCCCGTTCATCGCCGCGCTGGCCGCCACCGGTCCGACGACGTTCCAGGCGTTCCTGGCCGCGATCGACGAGACCTTGTGGTCGACCGCGCCCGCCGAGGCCCACCTCGACCGCAGCCTGGCCACGCTCATCGGTCGACCGCTGGCCTTCATGCGGGCCGAGCTCCAGCTCGTCCTCGACGGCCCGCCCGCGCTCGATCCGAGCTGGCAGTACACTTTCGCGCCGGCGCCCAACCCGCTCGCTGGGTTCGACTTCGCCGTCGAGCTGGGCGCCCTCGACCGCCTCGAGGACGGCCTGATCGGCTACTTCGTCGGCGACGACTTTCAGACCTTCAACATCGTGCCGGCGGCCGGCGCGACCGCCGACGGCTTCCTGCGGCCGATCGGCGCCGACGGCGTGTACCCGACGCTGCGCTTCGACGGCGTCACCACCCTGACCGTCGCGATGCTGGTCGACCCGCGGGCCGCGGTCCACGCCACCACCGCGATCCTGCCGGTCACCTCGGTCCGCCCGCCGGCGCGCCGGGTCGACGCCGCGCTCGCGCGCCTCGAGGTCGACGTCCCGATCCGCGGGCTCCTGGCCGCGGCCCGCCCGACCCGCCCGCCGCCGCCGGGGTTCACGCCGCCGTCGACGATCGTGATGCCGACCGCGCGGCGCGCCGGCACCTGGACCTGGGTCGAGCGCCTGGGCGATCGCACCACCGTCCACCCCATCGCGCCGCCAGCGTCGTCGCCCGCGGTGGCCCAGACCGACCTCGCCCTGCGCACCGGCGTGTTGCGCCTGGCGCCGGCGACCGGCCGGCCGCCCCGTCGTTCGTGATCCGTGGCCGCGCGGTCATCGCCGCGCGCCGTCCGTCGCCTCACGCCAGGAGCCCCATGCCCACCGTCGCGCGCAGCCAGCCGATCCGTTATCTCGCCTCGACCACCAACCTGCTCTACGGCGTCCGCCTGTCGCCGTCGCCCTGGGTGACCGCCGCCGACGGTCAGCTCACCGGCGACGCGATCATGGAGATCGTCGCCACCAACACGGCCAAGGCGGCGATCGACGTGACCGCGATCGAGTTCTCGTTCGCGGTCGGCGCCGCGCCGGCCCTGGCCCAGAACGCGACCGGGATCGGCGCCACCGTCACCGACACCGACGGCGACGACGCGTTCACCGTCTCGACCGGGGGCACGACCTCGGCCACGGCCAGGTTCACAGTCAAGCCCGCGACCGGTGACCAGGTCGCGTTGGGCTCCGGCGAGTCGGTGATCCTCGAGCTGACCAGCATCCTGCCGCTCACCACCGCCGGCAGCGCCGTGGTGTCGATCGTCGAGGTCACCTCGCTGGGCACCGGCGATGGCAGCTTCGAGGTCACGACCTTCCCGGCTGGGTTCTTCTTCTCCGGCCTGACCGCCAACGTGAGCTCGGCCAGCGCGCTCGTGCCGGTCGCCCAGGTCGCCGCCGGCACCGAGGTCGTCCTGTCCTGGGACTCGTCGGTGGTCACCGCGACCGGCGTGTCGATCGTCTACGCCACCGCGAACGGCCAGGCCACCGCGACCACCTCGACGCTCGGCCAGTGGCCCTCGCCCCCGCTCACCGCCGACACGGTGTTCGTCGTCACCGCGACCGAGGAGGTCGACGACGTGGTCTTCACCGACAGCGCGTCGATCGCCGTCGCGGTGGCGTCGCCGGCGCTGGTCGCCGGCTCCCTCGCGGTGGCCGACGGCGCGACCACGACCACGGTCAGCCCTGGGCAGGTGGTGGTCGGCGACAGCAGCCAGTCCACGACCCTCGCGCCGGCCGGCCTGACCGCGCCCACGCTCACGGTCGACGCGGTGGCCGCCGCCGGGCAGGTCGTCGTCGGCGCCAGCGGCGGCGCGACGGTGGCGCTCACGCCGGGCGCGGTGACGGTCGCCGACACCCAGGGCGATCAGGTCGCGGTCGCGCCGACCGGGATCGCGGTCACCGGCGGCGGCGGCACGACCACGATCACCTCCACGCAGGTCACCAGCCAGACCGTGGAGCTCAGCTCCGGGGCCGGCACGCTCACGCTTAGCCCGGGCCAGCTCGCGTCGAGCGGCCCGCTGACCGTGCCGCTCCTCGCCGGCGCGCCGGGCCTGCAGTTCATGACGATCACCGGCCTCCAGGGCTACCCGCTCACGATCAACGCGCCCACCGACGGCTTCGCGATGGCCTACCTCCAGCCCGCGACGCCGGTCGACGACGAGAGCGCCGGCACCCTGCTGATCACGACCCAGTGGGGCGGCACCTTCGAGGCCTTCGGCGGCAACATCTCGCCGACCGACACGCGCTCGAACTTCCCCATGCCGGCGTGGCTGTGCGTGCCGGTGCGGCTCGGCGACGAGGTGACCTTCAACTACCGCCACGCCGGCGGCAACTTCCCGACCTTCTGGTTCTACTTCGCCGGGCTCGGCACGGTGCGCCCCGGCGCCGCCGCCGCCGAGCTGCCGCCGCCGCCGATCGCCGTCCCCCCCGAGGTCGTGGCGGCCCACACCGCCGCCGCTCGCCGTCCCTCGGTCGCCGCCCGCGCCGCGGCGCTGATCGATCTGCTGGCGCCGCGCCTGGCCCAGCCCCTCGACGCCGCCGAGCGCCAGGCCTTGATCGACGCGATCGCGGCGCTGGCCGGTTGACCGGCGGCGACCACGGCCAGCGCGGTCGTGTCAGGGCGTGAGCCGCGGGGCGTCACTGGCGGCGGCGCGCTCCTTGACCTTGTCGAGCAGGCCGGCCAGCGGCGTGCCGGCGAAGATCTTGTCGACGACGTCGACCACGGTCTTGCCGCCGACGAAGGCCTGGACGCTCATGGCCTCGGCGACCTTGGCCAGGACCTCGCGCGAGGACAGCGCCAGCAGGGCCTCGGAGAAGCCGCCCTGAGCGGCGCCGAAGCGCTTGACCACCGCCTCGACCTCGGCGGCCAGGGCCTCGAGGGCCAGGGTCTGGCGCGCGCGGGTCGCGGCCAAGGACGCCTCCTCGCTGGCCTGCTGGCGAGCCAGACCGGCGCGGTGGTCGACGTCGACCGCGACGTTCTTCGCGGCCGCGGTCGCCTCGCGGGCCTTGGCCTCGTCGAGCTCGGCGTGGAGCTGGGCCAGGGCGACCCGGGCCCGCGCGCCGATCTGCTCGACCTCGAGCTCGGTCAGCTTGCGCTTGGTCTCGGCCTGCGCGTCGGCGGTGTCGCGCGCGATCTGCTCCTCGCGCCGCGTGACCTCGAGCCCGCGCGCGGCGCGCAAGAGCGTGATGTTCGACTGCACCGCTTCGTGCTGCGCATGGTTGAGCAGCTCGGCGATGGCGTCGTCATCGATCGTGACGTCGAGGACCTCGACGTCGGTGATGCGCATGCCGTTCTCGGCGAAGCGCATGCCGGCGCGGGCGCCGCCGTCGCCGGCCTTGCCTAGCAGGGTGTCGCGGACGAGCTCGACCGAGGCGCCGTAGAAGGTCTCGATCGAGACCTTCTTGACCGCGCCCTTCAGCACGCTGCGCACGTGGTCGCACAGGAACTTCACGTAGTTCTCGACCTCGAACCACTTGGTCGGCTCGCCCTCGAAGTTGACCCGCATCGAGTACTCGAGGGTGACGGTGACGTGATCCGCGGTCTCGACCAAACAGCGGTCACCGACCTTGTTGTTGAGCACGCGCAGGAAGACGGTCTCGATCAGCTTGTCGGTGGTCTTGGGCTTGCCGGTCGAGAGCTGGATCACCTCGAGGGTCTCGTCGTACCCGAGCACCAGGTTGATCGGCCCCTGCTCGACGCGGCGGCCGCCCTGCTTGTCGACCACCATGACCGCGTAGCCGACCCAGGTGTTGACCGACGGCACGCCTTGGAAGCGGGTGTCGAGGACGATCGTCCGCGGCTGGGTGAACTGGTTGGCGCGATCGAGGACGTCGCCGGCCAGCGCGACCGAGGCCCCCATCGCGACCTGCTGCGCCGCCGGCGCGCGCTTCTGCGACCGCTGGATCTCGGACTCCGACACCGCGCCGGCCCGGCCGGCCGGGGCCGCGCTCTCGAGCTGGCGCAGCGAGCGGTTGTAGGCCAGGACGCCGTCGTTGCCCGGGTACCAGGTGGTGCACTCGCGATCGGTGAGGACCCGGCGGACGATGACCTCGTCGACCGGGTTGGGCAGGAGCATGGCTGGGCCACGCGCCATGCGGATCTCGCCGGTCTTGCGGTTCATGACGTAGCGCGCCTCGCCGGCCGGCACCGCGACCGCGAAGTGCTTGTCGCGGCCGTCGTAGCGGACGATCGAGTGCTCCTCGCGCGGGAAGTAGATCGCGGTCTCTTTGCCGGTGAGGAAGAACTCGTCACCCTCGCGCCGGGCCACGCCGTCCTCGACGTAGGGCGCGATCACCTTGACGTGCAGCCCCTGGATCTCGTTCAGCTCGATGGCCTTCCACTTGCGGTGGCCGTCCATCGCGATGAAGGTCTCGGTCGGCTCGGGGAAGACCACCCGCGGGCCACGCTCGTAGCGCTTCTTGCCGTTCTGATCGACCAGGATGCAGTACTCGAGGCGCTCGAGGGTGAGGGCGTCGCGGACGTAGCTGCCATGCTCGTCGGGCACGACCCCGACGCCGGTCGGCGGGATGTAGAATGAGACGTCGGTGCCCTTGATGATGAACAGCTTGCCGACCGTCAGCTCGGCCGGCGCGCGGACGATCGGCTGCGCGGCGTCGCCGCCGTCGCCGGCCGGCTTGACCACCGCCTGGCCCCAGTGTCGGCGGGCCTCGTCCTCGTTGTAGACCCGGACCACCAGGTACTGGTTCGAGCGCAGGTGGTGGCCCGGCACCAACTTCACCATCTGCCCGGGCCACAGCGGGAACGAGCACGGCCCGGTGATGTTGATCTTGCGCCCGACCTCGAGATCGGGCGACGGGAAGACGCCGCCCGGCGGCGGATGGTCGTTCTTCGCCGACGGGTTCTTCAGCACGACGTAGTAGCCCTCGGGGGCGATCGCGATCTGCTGGACCGCCTGCTCGAGGGTGCACGGCTCGAACCGCTTGTTGTCGGGGTTGAACACCACCGGCCGCTCCTGCGCGGTCGGGTTGATCACCGTCGGGCCGGTATAGGTCTTGATGACGCCCTTGGTGACGTCCTGCATATAGGCGTACTCGCTCGGTGCGAGCACGAGGTCGCGCTTCTGGTTGCGCTCGTCCATGAGGTCCCCCCGGTCGACGTGGTCGACGGTGATGTGGTGAGCGAAGACTCTCGCGCGGGAGCTGCGGGGCGCGCAACCGCGGGCTCACGCGCGCGGTGCGATCGCGCCACCGTGGAGCACCTGCTCCGATGCGGAGCAGCGGCCGATCGTCGCACCGCGGACCGTCGTCGCGGACCGCGGGTCAGCCGGCGAGCTGGGCGCGCAGGCCGGCCTCGTCCCATTCGCCGAAGCGCTCGGCCACCCGGCCACCGACGACGCGAATGAGCTCGAGGCCGCGGAAGGCGATCGCGCGACCGGTCGGCGCGACGCCGAGGAACTCGCCGCGGTGGGTGCCGGTCGCCGACCACCGGACCGCGGCGCGCTCGCCCTCGACCAGGACCTCGACCTCGGTCAGCGTGAAGTCGGGGAACCCGGCGCGCAATCCGACGATGCCGGCCCACAGCCCGTCGCGATCGGTGGCGCGGTCAGCCGCGGCGCGGTCGACGAAGTCCGGCCAGTGCAGCGCGTCGAAGGCGGCGCGGTCGGCGCCGTTCCACAGCGCGGCCCAGCGCCGGGCGATCGCTCGCGGGTCCTCCGGCGGGGTCAGCGGCTGGGCGACCGCGATCACGTGACCGTCGCGATCGGCGGCATAGGCGACGCGATCGCCCCACGGACGATCGGCCGGCGGCGAGAGCGCCGTGGCCCCGGCGGCGAGCAGCGCGGCCAGGGCGGGGTCGACCTCCGGGACCGTGAGGTACAGCTCGGCGCCGGTCAGCTCGTCCGGTCCCGGTCGGGCGGCTGCGCGGCCGGTGACGCGCGCGAAGGCGTCGCGCTGGTACAGCCCGAGGCGCTGGCCGTCGGGCAGGGCGAACTCGACATAGACCGGGGCCTCGACCGTCCGCGGCCAGGAGAAGGCGGCGGCGTACAGCGCCGCGGCGCTGGCAAGATCATCGACCGCGAGCACGGTCAGGGTGTGGCGCGCGAGCATAGCGCGAGGCTACGCGATCTACCCGGCCAGCTCGGCGATCAGGAGGTCGCGCAGGGCCCGGACCCGGCTGGGCAGCTCGCCGACCCGGGCTGAGATCAGGTACAGCGGCGCCGAGGCCAGGGTGACCTCGGGGGCGACCCGCACCAAGGCGCCGCGCGCGACCGCGCGCTCAGCGACGAAGGTCGGCAGGAGCGCGATGCCGGCGCCGGCCTCGGCCAGCTCGGCGAGGGTGCCGAAGTCGCCGCACGCGATCGACGGCGGGCGCGGCCGGGCCGCCGGCGCGAAGGCGCGGACCCCGCGGACCATGGGCCACATGACCTCGTGGTCGGCGAGCGCGGCGGCGCTGGCGACCGGGCCGCGTCGCGCCAGGTAGGCCGGGCTGGCGAACAGGCCGGCCGACAGCGAGCGCAGGCGGCGCACGACCTGGCTGCCGGCGCCGCCGCGGCCGACCCGCAGCGCCAGGTCGACGCCCCGGCTGACCGCCACCACCTGATCGGTCAGCTCGAGCACCAGCCGCACCGCCGGGTAGCGAGCGCGGAACCGCGGCAGGAGCGGCGCGATCAACGCCCGGCCGATCTCGAGCGGCGCGGTCACCGTGACGACGCCGGCGGGGATGGCGTGGGCGGCGGGCACCGCGCTGGCGGCGCGCTCGAGCTCGCCCAGCGGCCCGGTGATCTGTCGCGCCAGGGCCTCGCCCTCGGCGGTCGGTCGGACGCTGCGCGTGGTGCGGACGAACAGCCGGACGCCGAGGTCGCGCTCGAGGGCAGCGATGCCGCGGCTGACCTGGGCCCGGTCGATCGCCAAGGCGCGGGCGGCGTCGCTGAACGAGCCGGCGGCGGCGACCCGAGCGAACAGCGCGAGCTGGTTGAGGTCCATTGATGCGACTTTCGCAGCAATGAGGTGACCGATCCAGCGATTGTCGCGCGGGCCTCTCGGCCGCATCGTCGCCGCATGCATCACCTCCTCCGCCGTCTCGTCGTCGCCTGCGTCGCGCTGTCGTCCGCTGCGATCGTCGCCTGCCGCCCCGGCCCGCCCGGCACCCCGGCCGGCCTGACCCTGGCCGCGGCCACCCCGCCCGAGCCCGAGGTCACGCTGGTGTGGGTCGGCCGCGGGGTCGCCGAGCGCCACGAGGCCGGCGTCTGGCGGCCGGCGCCGACCTTCGACTACGACTTCACCGTGGTCCAGCGGCGCTACGCCGATCACTGGGACTCGACCAAGACCATGCGCCGGGTCCACCCCGGCTACGACGGCTCGGCCGGCCCGCGGCTCCAGGTCTACCAGTTCCGGCTCGAGCTCGCGCCCGACGCCGACGGCGCGGTCGCCTACCGCGTCGCGTCGAGCCTGGGCGCCGGCCGGGGTCAGGGCGATCGCGAGTTCCGCGCGGCGGTGCTCGAGCTCGACGCCGACGTCAGCATGTTCGCGCCGTTCGATCGCTACCGCATCACCCAGCGCTACGACTACGAGGGTGGACGGCTGACCGAGCTGGTCGAGCTGTCCGACGGCGCCGACCCGTGGGTCCGCAACCACGAGGAGGCGCGGCTGTTCGGTCCCGAGCAGTTCGCCGGGCCGCCGACCACGCTGTCGGTGCTCGCGCCGACCCGGTGAGCCTGGCACGGCTGGCACGGTGCCAGCCCGCGATGACGGCGCGAGGCCCCGCCGGGCCGGGGTCCGCGCTGGCCGCGCTGGTCGGCCATGGCATGGCGGTTGCGATGGCGTCGGTGCAGGCGCGCCGCACGCTCGCGGCGCGACAACCAGGAGACCGACCATGATGCGTGCCTTCTTCTCGGGAATCGTCTTGAGTGTGGTGATGGCCTCCGGCTGCGCGAACGTCCCTGACGACGACGACGTGGCCGAGGACCTGGGGGCCGAGACCGACGCCGAGCTGCGCTCGCAGCCGACCGATCCCGTCGAGCCGACCCGCCCGCGGGGCGACCTCGACAACGCGGCCGCGCGCCGGACGTGCTTCGTGTGCGATCTCGATCCCTCGGTGACGTCGTGCTCGTCCATCCCCAGCACCGCGCAGCACCGGTGCAACCGCGCGTGCTTCGAGTGCGTCGAGATCAACGGCAACGAGGAGTGCTTCTTCGGCTCGTGCGAGCCGCTCCTCTGAACCGCGGCGTCGACCGGCGCCGTCGGGCGTTGCGTCGCCGACCGCGGCGGGGCAAGGTCGCGCCATGCTGTCTCCGCGCACGATCGCGCTGGCTCGCCGGCGCTGGCGTCGAGGGCAGCGATGATCGCCTACGTCTGTCCGACCTGCGGACGGCGCGAGGCCCAGGCCGGTCATTGCCGCGACGACGGCGCCCGCCTCGAGGACACCCGCGATCCGCTGCTCGGCGAGACCCTCGGGCGCTGGCGGCTGGCCCGGGTGATCGGCGAGGGCGGCATGGGCCGGGTCTACCTGGGCGTGCAGCCTGAGATCGGCGGTCGGGTCGCGATCAAGGTGTTGTCGGAGGCGTGCGCGCGCAACCGCGAGCTGGTCGAGCGGTTCTTCGCCGAGGCGCGCGCGGTCAACCTGATCCGCCACGAGAGCATCGTCGGCGTCCTCGACCTGGCGGTCCTCGACGACGGGCGCCCCTACATCGTCATGGAGTACCTGGCGGGGCCGACCCTGGCGGCCCTAGTCAAGCGCGGCCCGTTGCCGCTGGGCACCCTGGCCGCGCTGGCCGGCGAGGTGCTGTCCGCGCTGTCGGCGGCTCACGGCGCCGGCGTGGTCCACCGCGACCTCAAGCCTGACAACGTCCTGGTCACCCACGGCGGTCGCGCCAAGGTGCTCGACTTCGGCGTCGCCAAGCTGTCGCCGCAGGCCGGGCTCGGCGACTCGCCGCGCACCGCGACCGGCGCGGTCTTGGGCACGCCCGACTACATGGCACCCGAGCAGGTGACCGGGCAGGCGGTCGATGGCCGCGCCGATCAGTACGCGATGGGCGCGCTGCTGTACGAGTGCGCGACCGGGCGGCGGCCCTTCGCCGGCGCCACGCTGTTCGAGCTGATGCTGGCCCAGGTCCAGCGCATGCCGGATCCGCCGTCGACCTTCCGTCTCGATCTGCCGCCGGCCTTCGAGGCGGTGATCGTCCGCGCCATGGCCAAGGCCCCGGCCGACCGGTTCGCGTCGGCCGAGGAGATGGCGACCGCGCTGGCCGACGCCACCGTCGGGCTGCCGGCCGAGGCCTGGGCGCCGGTGGCTGGTGAGCCCGGGAGCGCGGGCGTGCGCTCGCCGGTCGCGACGCCGTCGTCGCGCTCGGGCGCGCCGCGCCCACCGAGCGGTCGGTCGCCGGCGCCGAGGACGGCGCGGCCCGGGCGGCGCCGGGCGGTGATCGCGGCCGCGGTCGCCGTTGGACTTGGCGCAGCGATCGGCGTGGGCGTCGCGACGCTCGGTGGCGGTGGCGGCGGTCGAGACGGCGACGGAGTTACTGGCGGTGGGCCCGACGCCGCGAACGCGGTCGCGAGCGCCCCACCGCTCGACGCCGCGAACGCGATCGCGCTCGAGCCGCCGCTCGACGCCGCGGTCGAGGGCGTCGTGCTCGGCGGTTCACCGGACGCCGCGGTGGTGGTCGCGGTCGCCGCTCCGCCGCCGCCGGGGCCGGTCGCCGCGCCGCCGCCGGTCGCCACACCGCCGCCCGCGCGCGACGCCGGGGTGATCGACGCCCCACCCGCTGCCCCCGCGCCGCCCGCACCTCCGGCTGCCGCTCCGACCGCCGTGGCCTTGCGGCCGGGAGCGCGCATCAGCCAGCCGCGCGACTACGATCCGCGGCGCTTCGACGCGCTGGCCTACCTGGCCAAGGCGCAGACCCTCGCGCGTCAGCTCGCGCCCGACGCCGCGCTCACCCAGTTCGACGTCGACGGGGTCGGCGCCGATGGGCGCGCCGATCTCACGCTCAGCAGCGACTTCGACGCGACCTACGAGTTCCGCTCGCCGGCCGCGTCGCGCCGCCCCGACGTGCCGCGCGGGGTCGAGGTCGAGATCCCGTGCATGGTCTACGTCGTCGCCGATCGCGCGCGCGTCGAGGCCTACGTCGTGACGCGCGACGCCTGCCGCGAGCCGCTGCGGCCGCGGCCGCGCTGTACGCTGGCCCAGGTGTGGGCCCGGGCCCTGAGCGGTCGCGCCCCGGCCGGCGCCGTCGCCCAGCTCGACTACCTGTGGGACGGCTGGTTCGTGCAGTTCGAGGACGTGAGCGAGAGCGTCCCCGACGATTGCTAGAGCATCGGGCTCGGTCTCGGGCTCGGTCTCGGCCTCGGCCTCGGACCCCAGCCTCAGCGCGGACCGAACCCGCCGCCCATCGCGCCCGCCGCGCCGCGGCCACCGCCGGTCCGCCGGGCCTGCTGCCGCAGGTGGCGCACGAAGCGCTTGGCCGCGCGGCGCTCGGGGCCGGTCAGGCGGCCGTCGCCGTTCTGATCGAAGCGCTGGAGCAACCGCGCGCGCAGCGCCGGCGGCAGGCGGCGCTGGCCCTGGGCCTGGCCCATGCGCTTGCCGCCCTGGGCGCGCTGACCCATGCGCTGCCGACCCATGCGATCGGCCGGGCCGCGCCGGAGCTGGTCCGGCTGATCGGCGCGCGGCGCGAGGTAGGGATCGACCGGTGCGGTGGGCGGCGCCACCGGGGTGGCGCCGGGCTGCGCGATCGCGGCGCCGGTGAGGAGGGTGGAGAGGGCGAGGACGAGGAGAGTGGTGCGTCGGGGCATGCCAGTTGGACCCGGAAGCACCGTCGTGGTTAAGGCCCAGGCTGAAGCTGAGATCGAGACCGAAGCTGAGGCCGAGACCGAGACCGAGACCGAGGCCGAGGCCGAGACCGAGACCGAGACCGAGACCGAGTCCGAGGCCGAGACCGAGACCGAGTCCGAGACCGAGTCCGAGACCGAGTCCGAGTCCGAGTCGGAGACCGAGTCCGAGTCCGAGACCGAGACCGAGTCCGAGACCGAGACCGAGACCGAGACCGAGACCGAGACCGAGTCCGAGTCCGAGTCGGAGATCACTGGCAAGGCGCGGTCAGCGGCGCGGGCGCAACCACGGTCGGCGTGCCGGTTCGCAGGTAGCTGTCGAAGAAGCACCCGTACTGATGCTTCACCTCCTCGAGCTGCCGGTAGATGTAGTGGCTGTCGACGATGCCGTCGCTCTCGAACTGCACCACCACGCGCGTGGTCATCGCGCCTCCCGGCCCGGCCTGGTTGCGCGCCACCGGATAGCTGACGACGCCGTCGAGCTCGTCGAGGGCCAGGCTCTGCTGCATGGCCGGCCACGCCGACGGCCCGGCCTGGCGGTTGCCGTAGGCCAGCGCGGCGGCGTCGTAGACCGTGGTCGGAAAGTACACGTCGTCCTTGCCGACCGGCTGGTAGACGTGGCGCACCGGGTGACCGGGCAGCGGCCGCCGCGCCAGCCGCGACATCGCCACCAGCGGCTCGGCGATCTCCCAGCCGCTGCCGAGCAGGCTCATGCCCGGGTGGGCGAAGGTCAGCTCGTCGGGCGCGGTCTCGAAGATGCCGCCGAGGAGATCGCGGGTGTTCCGGATGAGGCCGGTCTCGAGGATCATCAGGTTCCAGAAGCCGCCGGCGCCGGTCGGCACCAGCACCGGAATGCGCGGCTCGACCGCGCCGAACAGGTTGGTGTACATGCCGCCCATCGACTGGCCGCCGGCCACCAGCTTCGCGGCGTCGAAGCGATGCTCGGTGTTCGCCGCGCCGGTACACCCGGCGACGACGTTGGCCGGGATGCGCAGCGCCAGGAGCGCGTCGAGCAGCAGGCGCTGCTCGAACACGCCTTGCTGGAACGTGAACGGGAAGGCCGCGAGGTTCTGCAGGTTGAGGTACGCGTAGTCGCTGGCGCCGGGCAGGCGCTCGGGATTGACCGGCAGCGCCGCCGACACCGTCGCCAGGCCGTAGCGCGCGACGACGAAGGCCGGGCCCTTGCCGACCTCGGGTTCGCCGTCGGGCAAAAGCGTCTTGCCCAGATCGACGACGCCCCCCGACACCCCGCCCGAGCCGTGGAAGAACTGGTAGAGCGGCCAGCCGTCGGTCGGCATCGGCCCGGCCGGGATCGTGATCGTGAGCGGCACGGTCAGGCTGCCCTGGGCGATCGGCGTGCCCGCGGCGTCGAGGACGAAGTCGCCCTCGGTGGTGAACGGGGCGGCGCCGCGCTGGAACTGCGGGAAGGTCACGGTGCCGACCAGCTCGCAGAACGGCGAGACCGGGTCGCGGTGATCGCCGTCGCCATCGATCGCGAGGCCCGCGATCACCGCGTCGTGGGCGGCCCGCACCGCCTCGCTGCGCGCGAACAGGAGCGCGGTCGGATCGCCGGTGGTGAAGACCGTCGCGGTCAAAACGTCGTCGCTCGCGACGCCGAGCGACGCCAGGGTCGGCCACAGCGGCGCATAGGCGGCCGCGGTCGCCGCGCCGCGCGCCCCGGCCGGGGTGTCGCCGGCCGCCATCGTCGCGATCGCCGCCGCCGGGCGCAGCCCCGGCGCGGCCGCCGAGCGCACGACCACTGCGTAGGTCGTCGACGGCGCCAGGACGATGCCCGGGTAGGGCGCGACCGCCAGCAGGTGCTCGGGGGCGAAGCCGTCGAAGATCAGGGCCTCGGCCACCACCGGATAGAGCCGTCCGCGATCGGGCGAGTCGGGATCGACATCGAGCAGCATGATCGGCGCGGTCGGCGCCGGCGCGATCAGCTCGCCGGCCTGCCACGGCGCGGTCGGCGCCGCGAACCGGAAGAAGGCGATGGGCATGAGCGGCGCGCCGACCTTGGCGTCGGCGAGCCCGACGAGCTGACGGATCAGGATGCCGCCGTTGGGGTTGGGGAACCCGCCGTAGGCCTGGGTGCCGTCGGCGTCGACCCGCACGTCCGAGGGGAACGGCGCGTCGAAGAAGGTCCGCCCGGCCAGCTCGCCGTCGAGGTCGAAGAACACGTCGGGAGGACCGGCCGGGTCGTCGCCGCAGCCGGTCGCGACCGCGGCGGCGATCACCAGCGCGAGAGAGGAGCGCATCGCGGGAGCAAACCGCGGCGGCGCCGGCGAGTCAATCGCGTCCGCGGCTCGCGGCGCGGCCGTCGGCGCCCGGGCGTGACGCTCAGTCGTCGGGCGCTTCTTCGGGTGCGGCGCGGCGCCAGGCCCGGCGCAAGGTCTCGACGTCGAGGCCGTGATCGTCCATCACCTCGAGCGACCCCGGCAGGTCGAGATGGATCGCGGACAGGAGCGCGGCCAGATCCTCGACCTCGCCGCTGCCCTGCCAGGCGTCGAGGGCCCGCAGCACGCGGACCGTGACCACGCCGTCGTCCATCATGCGCGCCGAGTGCCAGGTGACCGCGCCGCGACAGCGCGGGCACGGACGCGCGTGGGGCCATAGCCAGCCGCACACGAAGCAGTCGTCGCCGGCCCAGCCGTCGCGGATCCCCTCCATCGCTACTCGCCGCCGCCGCACGGATCGTGGGTCGCGCCGTCCTCGCCGCCGCCGCACGGGTCGCCCAGCCCGCGGGCGCCGCTGCCGCCCTCGGCGTCGTCGCTCGGTCCGCCCTTGGTCGCGCGATCGCCAGCGTTGGGCGAGAAGATCGCGTCGATCGCCTGCTCGAGCGCGCGCTCCTGGTCGTCGGTGAGGACGTCCTCGGCGCATCGCTCGAGCTGGTCATCGGAGCTGGCGCGGGACAGGCACGCGATCGCCTCGGGGGACCAGGCGTCGGCGCGGCAGCGCTCGGTGATCACCGCCTCGACGCGGCCGGCGGTCTCGGGCACGTCCGGTTGCTGGCGGGCCCGGAGCATGGCCTCGAACTGCGCGCGCACGTTGGCGGCGGCGTCGGCGCAGGCGTCGGGCTTGGGTCGCTGCGGGCTGCTGCAGGCACAGGTCAGCGCGAGAGCGAGGGCGGCGAGGACACGCATGCCGTCAGCTTGCCACAACGCGCGCCGGCCCCGCCGCCGGTCGCGGCTCACACCTTCTTGACGCTCTTGGCGCGCGACTTCTTCTTCGGCGCCGCCGCCGCGGCGGCCTCGGCCTGCTGGGCCGCGCCGAGCCGACGGATCGCGCGCAGGCGCAGGGTCTTGTCGAGCCTGGGCTTGAACTCGCTGGCCGGCGGCGGCTCGGGCAACATGCCGGTGCGCGCGAGCTCGTCTTCGCGCAGGAGCAAGGCCCGCAGCTTGTCGGGCGAGGACATCGCGCGCAGCTTGGCGATCGTCTGCGGGTTGCGCATCGCTCGGGCCAGCCGGCCGAGGATCGGCAGGTGGAGCTTGTCGTACTTCAGGCCCATCAGGAAGAACAAGAAGGTGTTGCGGCCGTCGGGCGCGCCGAACGGGATGCCTTCCCACGACCGCCCGCACACCAGGAACGGCCGCGCGATCTTGCCCTTGTCCTTGGCCCGGGTGTGGAGGAACGCGACCCCGCCCTCCATCGCCGTCGACGCCAGCGACTCGCGCTCGACCACCTGACCCACGAACCACGGCTTGTCGGTCAGCCAGCCGTTGGCGTAGGCGCGCGCCGCCAGCTCCTCGATCACCGCCACCGAGGTCCGGGCCTTGAGATCGATGATGATCGCCGAGTCGGGCAGCAGATCCTCGAGCGGCAGCTTCATGCCGTCGGGGATGTCGGTGAAGTTCTCCTCGTCACCCAAGAGCTCGCGCTCGAGCCAGACGTCGACGTCCTTCTTGCGGAACTGCCACGACCGCTCGCCGCCGACCGACGGCAGCTTGCCGGTCGAGGCCAGCTTGTAGATGGTCTTCTCGTCGAGGTGGAGGTACGCAGACAGCTCGGCCAGGGTCATGAGCGGTTCGTCGGGCTTCTTGGAACGCTCAGGGGCCGCGGGCTTCTTGGTCATCGCGGCCTGCACTCTATCACCTCCCCGCTGGCCGAAAGTCGCGGCCGCCGGCAGGGCCGACTAGAATATCCCGGTGGCGGCTCCGAACCCCCGCTGGTCCCTTCGCCGGGCCCGCCTCCTGGTCGGCTCGAAGCTGGCGTTGGTCGGCGGCCTGGTGGTGTTCGTCGGCCTGACCTGGGTCGTCGAGCGCATGCTCGCCCTCGACGGGCCGGTCGACCTGTCGCCGCCGCTGGCGCTGGTGATCGCGGCGGTGCCGGCCAGCCTGTGGTTGGCGTTCTTCTACCTGCAAGATCGCTACGAGCCCGAGCCGATGCACTACGTGTTCGGCGTGTTCCTGCTGGGCGCGCTGGTGGCGGCGCCGATGGCCGACTTCGCGATGTACCAGCTCGCCCCGCCCCAGCCCTTGGTCCAGCACGGCCTCGACCCGTTCGCGCCCGATCGCGTGGTGCACGCCATCGTCGTGGTCGGCCTGGCCCAGGAGCTGTGCAAGTACGTCGCGGTCCGCTACACGATCTACACCTCGAGCGAGTTCGACGAGCCGATGGACGGCGTCGTCTACATGATGTCGGTCGGCACCGGCTTCGCGGTGTGGGTCAACTACCGCCACCTCCAGGATCTGGGCGGCCAGGTCTACCTGTCGACCGGCGCCGCCGAGGCGGTGATCTCGACCCTGGCCCACGCCTCCTTCGCCGGCTTCCTCGGCTACGTCCTCGGGCGCGCCAAGTTCACCCGCCGCGGACCGGTGTCGCGCGGGGTCCTGCTCTTCGCGGGCCTCGTAGGCGCGGCGCTGATCAACGGCCTGTTCACCGTCGTCGAGGCCTGGGTGCGGACCCGCGGCCTGGCCAACCATCCGTGGAAGGGCGTCGGGCTGGCCGCCGCCCTGGCGATCGCGGTGTTCCTGGTGTTGATGGTGTTCGTGCGTCGGCTCCTGGCGCAGTCGCCGTTCCGGCGGGACGAGCGATGAGCGACGAGCCCAAGCACCCCGCGGCCGAGCCGCCCGCCGCCGAGCCCGCCGAGCCCGCCGCCGAGCCGCCCGCGGCCGAGCCGCCCGCCGCCGAGCCGCCCGCCGCCGAGCCGCCCGCCGCCGAGCCGCCCGCCGAGCCCACCGCCGACGACCCCAGCGCGTCGGCGTCGATGGACGCGATCGACCAGCCGACCATGGCCGAGCGCGCGTGGCGCCGGGCCCAGACGATCGGTCCGGCGGTCGCCGACGTCACCCGCCAGGTCGCCCACGCCCTCGGCCCGGCCTCGCCGTACCACCGCCACGACTTCATCGTGATCGCCTTCGCGCTCGCGGTGGTCGCCCTGGGCGGCGTCGCCCATCGCTACCTGGTCACGCCCACCGTCGAGACCTTCCGCACCCGCGGCCTGACCCTGACCCGACCGGCCACCTGGCTCGCGCCCGAGGAGGTGCCGCGGGTCACCCCGCGCCTGGTCGCCGCGTCGGCGCCGCGTCCGCGCCGCGCCGGCGAGCTGCCGTATCACGTCGTCTACACGTCGTCGCTCGATCCCGACGTCCGCATGGAGGTCCGGATCGAGGAGCGGCCCCCGTGGTCCAACGCGATCGCCAGCCTCGAGCTCGATCGTCGGACCCGGTGGGGCGAGCTGTACGCCGCCGACGCCAGCACGGTGCACACGATCGGCCGCCATAGCTGGCTCAAGACCTCGTTCCGCTACGCCTACGCGCCGGGCAAGGGCGACGAACCGCGGATCGGTCATGCCACCGAGCTGGCCACCGTCGATCGCGAGCGGCTGTACGCGGTCACGCTGTACGGCGGCCGGGCCCAGGTCGCGCGGCTGGTCGCCACGATCATGCCCAGCCTGCGGGTCGCGTCGCTCACCGGGGTGCCCCTGGTCGCGACCACCGCGCGGCTCCAGCCCAAGGTGCCGGCCGCGGTCCAGACCGCGTTCGATCGCACGGTCATGGTGGTCGTGGCCGACGTCGTCGACGGCCAGCTCCGGGCGGTGGGCGGCGGCTCGGGGGCGATCATCGGCGGCGACGGCTCGATCCTCACCAACCATCACCTCCTGGTCGACCGCGAGCGGCGACCCCACGCGGTGTTCGTGATCGCGCGGTCGCGCGGCGTCGCGCAGCCGCCCGAGCTGGTGTGCGCCGGTCACCCGACGGCGTCGAAGCTCGCCCCGGAGCTCGACCTCGCGCTCATCAAGTGTGACGTCGACCTCGACGGTCGGCCGTGGACCCCGGCCCAGGCCTCGGCCTGGCCAGCCTTCACCCGCCGCCCCGAGGCCCCCTTCGTGCCCGGCCAGCGCCTGTGGGTGCTCGGCTTTCCCGACGTCGGCGGCGGCGCCCTGACCGTGTCGCAAGGCGCGGTCCAGGGCGTGCCGTCGCCCGGGTCCGGCGACGCGTACATCAAGACCGACGCGACGATCACCCACGGCAACTCCGGCGGCCCGGTGGTCGACGACGACGGCCAGCTCATCGGCATCGCCAGCGCGTTCCGCGTGCAGTCGACCGTGCGCGGCACGACGGTGCAGACCACCACCGCCGGCCTCATCCGCCCCGTCGGCCTGGCCAGCCGCATCTTCGCGGTGGTCAAGACCGGCTGGGTGCCGCGCGAGGGCCGGACGTCCCTCGATCTCGAGCCGACCGCGATCGAGGCCGAGGCCGAGGGCATCCGCCTGTCGACCCGCATCGTCACCCACGCCAGCGGCCAGCCGATCGCCGGCGCGCTGCTCATGGTGCTGCGGCCGGGCGTGGCGGCCAGCGCGATCGACGTCAATCGCCTCGACGATCTGGTGATCTCCTGGGGTCGGTCTGGCGCCGACGGGCAGGTCTACCTGAAGCAGCCGGTGCCCGCGCCCGGGACGTACACCGTCATGGTCACCGCCGACGGCCACAGCCCGCTCATCGGTCAGGACGCGCTCACCCTGGGCGCGGATACGCCGCCGTTCTTCGATCCGTGGAGCGAGGTCCGCCTCAACCCGGAGTGAGCGGGGACGGGGACGGGGACGGCGGGCCGCCTCGGTCTCGGCCTCGGTCTCGGTCTCGGCCTCGGCCTCGGCCTCGGTCTCGGCCTCGGTCTCGGTCTCGGCCTCGGACTCGGTCTCGGTCTCGGTCTCGGTCTCGGCCTCGTCTCGGCCTCGGTCTCGGTCTCGGCCGCGGTCTCTGCCTCGGCCTCCTTCTCTGCCTCAGCCTCCGCCTCAGATTTCCGCTGCAGACGGAATCCCTCCCCGCGTCGCAACATACTAGAATTCCATCGTACACATCCTCGCACACCTATTCTTCGGCAAGCTGACGCACAAAAAAACGCCGCTGATTTCCGCTTAGGTGAAATTTCTCCTTGCGCTCGTCCGCGGTCGGCCCTATCTACAAAGGAGCCGCACGCCACAAGCGTTCGCTGGCGCCGCAGCAGGCTGTCCCCCCGGCCGCTGCGGTTTTTTTTTGCCCGCGGCGCGCCCCTCGGTCGCCAGGGCGCCGCCCGCCTTCCTCGAGGGTGGCGTGAGCCCGGCGGCGCCGCGGCGGCGACCGCGATCGACCGCGGGGCCGGACCGTTGCTTGCCCGTTTTCCCGCGGACGTGTTACCCACGCGTCAACCATGCCCGCGCTCGACCACGCGCACATCGACGGGGATGCCGAGCGGGTGGTGCGGAGGCTGACCAAGGGCGGGTACACGGCGTACCTGGTCGGTGGCTGCGTCCGCGACCTCCTGCTCGGCGGCAACCCCAAGGACTTCGACGTCGCCACCAGCGCGACGCCCAACGAGGTCCGCGCCCTGTTCCGCAACTGCCGCATCATCGGCCGTCGCTTCCGTCTGGCCCACGTGTTCTTCGGCAAGAAGATCATCGAGGTCGCGACCTTCCGCGCCAACCCGCGCGAGGACGACGACGGTGGTGACGACGACCTCCTGATCCGGCGCGACAACGTCTTCGGCACCGAGACCGAGGACGCTCGCCGCCGCGACTTCACCATCAACGGCCTGTTCTACGACTTCGAGCGCGAGGACGTGATCGATCACGTCGGCGGCCTGCCCGACCTCGAGGCTCGGTTGGTGCGCACGATCGGCGATCCCGACGTCCGGTTCCGCGAGGACCCGGTGCGCATGTTGCGGGCGATCAAGTTCGCCGCGCGCTGCGGGCTGACGATCGAGCGCGAGACCTACGCCGCGCTCCTGCGCCAGCGCGAGGACATCCGCAAGAGCGCGCCGCCCCGGGTCGTCGAGGAGGTCTACCGCCTCCTGCGCGGCGCCGCGGCGCGCCGCTCGATCGAGCTGGCCCTCGAGGCCGGGGTCGCCGACGTGCTGTCGCCGTTCCTCGCGGCGCTCTACGACGGGGCCCAGGCCTCCGAGCCGACCGACGATGGCGGCGCCGACCTGGCCGACCTCGACGACGAGGAGCGCGCCTGGCGGCGGGTCTGGTACGACGAGCGCCCGCTGCCGGCCCGTCGGCCGCCGCTGCGCCTGGGCTTCCTCGACGACGCCGAGCTGGCGCGCCGCCGGGCCCTGGCCTGGGCCACCCTCGATCAGCTCGACGCCGCGGTGCGTCGCGGCGCCGAGCCGGCCAACGCGCTCCTGATCTCCGCCCTGGTCGCGCCGTTCATCGCCGACACCGTGGTCGCGCCGCACCTCCGCCCGCCCGAGATCCACCGGGCGATCGTCGAGGTGACCCAGCCGCTCTTCGATCAGCTCGCGGTGCCGCGCCGCGACGCCGAGCGGGTCCGCTACGCCCTGTTCGCCCTGCGCAAGGTCGCGGCCGCGCGGGCCAAGCAGCAGCCCCTGGAGATGACCGGCGGTGGCCGCGAGTCTCTCGAGGACGCGGTGGCCATCGACGGCCTCTTGGCGGCGGCCCGGGGCGACGGCGCCACCGCCGACGCCACCGCCGACGACGAGCCGGCGGAGGCCGGCGCGGACGGCGAGGGCGAGGACGGCGACGAGCCCGATCGCAAGCGGCGGCGGCGGCGGCGGGGTGGGCGGCGGCGGCGCGAGGACGACGACGCGGCGCCCGCGCTGGTGTCGTGAGCCGACGGCGCGGCCCCGACCCGGGGCTGGCGGTCGCCCTGGGCGCCCGCGAGCACTACCTCGACCCGGCCCTCTACGACTACGAGTACCGGCGCCGCCGCGACGACGTCGCCTGGTACGTCGGCCTGGCCGAGCGGCTGGTGCCGCCAGGCGGCGCGGTCCTCGACCTCGGCTGCGGCACCGGGCGCATCACGGTGGCCCTGGCCCGCGCTGGGTTCGCGGTGGTCGCGGTCGACGCCGAGCCGGCCATGCTGGCCGGGCTGCGGGCGCGCTTGGCTCGGGCCCCAGCCTCGGTGGCCGCCCGGGTCGAGGTCCGCGAGGGCGACCTCCGCACCCTGGCGCTCCGGCGCCGCTTCGCCCTGGCGGTCGCCGGGTTCAACGTCGTCGAGCACCTCTACACCCGGGTCGAGCTCGACGCCTGCCTGCGTCGGGTTCGGCGTCACCTGGCCCCCGACGGGCGCTTCGCCTTCGACGTCCAGCTCCCCGACCCGGCCTGGCTGGCGCGCGACCCCGGTCGACGCTGGGCGCGGACCCGGTTCCGCCACCCGGTCACCGGCGTGCCGACCTGGTACTCGACCAACCACGACTACGACCCGGTGTCCCAGATCGCGATCATCCGCCTGTACTACCAGCCCCTCGCCGGCGGGCCCGAGACCGTCGTCCACCTCTCGCAGCGCAAGTACTTCCCCGCCGAGCTCGAGGCCTTGATCGCCCACGCCGGGCTGCGCGTCGTCGAGCGGTACGGCGACTTCGCCGGCGGCCCTCTGGGCCCGGCGAGCGAGAGCCAGGTCGTGATCTGCGGCGCGGCGCCGGCGATCCGCGGCGCGTCTCGACGGAGATGATGCGAATCGTCGACGGGAGCTGCGCGTCTGTTCAGCGCGCGGCGATTTCTCGTCGAGAAAACCGGGTGTTACCGTCGAGGAACGGCGGGGCGGTGGGCGCCTCGACGAGGACCGCGGGTGGCCTCGACGGGGGCTCGACGGAGATCGTTGTCAGACCCCTCGCGTAGCGTCCCGCCCAATCCCTCGAGACCCGATCGGGCGAGGGATCCCAGAACCACCACCCTATCGGGAGGGACTGACAATGGCTGCTGCAGAGAAGGTTCACAAGGCTGGCATCACCCGCAACAACGACATGATGTACTACGTGAAGAACGGGGACATCTGGCAGGTGCCGCGCAAG
>JAGPCY010000052.1 GCA_018057825.1 Kofleriaceae bacterium
CTCGGACTCGGACTCGGTCTCGGTCTCGGTCTCGGTCTCGGTCTCGGTCTCGGTCTCGGTCTCGGGGTCGGGGTCGGGGTCGGGGACTCGGGTTCGGACTCGGACTCGGACTCGGGTTCGGACTCGGACTCGGACTCGGTCTCCGCCTCGGCCTCCGCCTCGGTCTCGGTCTCCGCCTCGGCCTCCGCCACTCCGCTCGCCGTTCCGAAAACGCGAACGCCCGACGCACCAGAAGGCACGTCGGGCGACGGAGCCGAAGCCCCCCGGATCAGCGCTTCGAGAACTGGAAGCGAGCGCGAGCGGCCGCCTGGCCGTACTTCTTGCGCTCCTTCTTGCGCGGGTCGCGGGTGACGTACCCGACGGCCTTGAGCTTCGGCCGCAGCTCGCGGTCGATCTTCATGAGCGCGCGGGTGATGCCGTGGCGGACCGCGCCAGCCTGCGACGAGATCCCGCCGCCGCGGACGGTGGCGTGGACGTCGTACTGGTCGAGGAGGCCGACCTCCTCGAGGGGCTGGCGGATGACCATGCGCGCGGTGGCGCGCTTGAAGTAGTCGTCGTCGACCCGGTCGTTGATGCTGAAGGTGCCGGCGCCGGCGGTCAGCCAGACGCGCGCGACCGCGGTCTTGCGGCGGCCGGTGGCGTAGGTCTTCGTCGAGGATGCAGTGGCCATGTTGGTCTCCGAAACTCCCGCAGGGATCAGGCTTCGATGGTCAGCGGGCGCGGCTTCTGCGCGCTGTGGTCGTGCGCGGCACCGGCGTAGATCTTCAGCTTCTTGATGATGCGGCGGCCGAGCGGGCCCTTCGGCAGCATGCCCCAGACCGCCTCGCGGATGGCGCGGGCCGGGTCATCGGCCATCACCTGCTTGGCGGTGCGGGTCTTGAGGCCGCCCGGGTACAGCGTGTGGCGCTGGTACAGCTTGCCGTCGAGCTTGCTGCCGGTGAGCTTCGAGCCCCCGGCGTTGATCACGATGACGAAGTCACCCATGTCGACGTTGGGCGAGTAGGTCGGCTTGTGCTTGCCGCGGAGGACCGACGCGATCTTGGTGGCCGCGCGACCGAGGGTCTGGCCCTGCATGTCGACGATGTACCACTCGCGCTGCGCCTCACCGGCTTCTTTGGTGAGCCAAAAGCTCTTCTGGGTCGTGCTCATGACGGTTCCGTTCGCGGGCTCCGCGCCAAGGGGACGCGGCGAAGGGGGATCGTCTACAAGCTGGAGGGCCCGGAGTCAAGGCCCGCGACCGATTCAGGCGGGCCGATCGCCCCCAACGCCCCGGGCCGCCCCGTGGTAACACGCCTCCCGTGGCCCTGGTCGGATTCGTCCTCAAGCCCACCGCCGCCGAGGCCCGCGACCTGTGCGGCGACCTGGCCGGCTGGCTGGTCGCCTGTGGTCACGCCCCGGTCCTCCTGGCCGAGGACGGCCTGGACCTCCCCGGGGCCACGGTGGTGCCCGAGGACGCCCTGCCCTCGGTCGACCTGGTGTGCGCCCTGGGCGGCGATGGCACGATGCTGCGCGCCAGCCGGGTGGTCGGCGACGCCGGCACGCCGATCCTGGGGGTCAACCTGGGCCAGCTCGGGTTCCTCGCCGGGTTCCTGCCGGCCGAGGCCCGGGTCGCCCTGACCGCGGCGCTGGCCGGCGAGCTCCGGGTCGAGGAGCGATCCCGCCTGGCGGTCACGGCGCACCTGGGCGGCGAGAGCGTCACCCGCACCGCGCTCAACGACGCGGTCCTCCACCAGGGGGCGATGGCCCGCATCGTCGACTGCGACGCCTGGATCGACGACGCCTTCGTCGCCAGCTACCGGGCCGACGGCCTGATCGTGTCGACCCCGACCGGCTCGACCGCCTACAACATGGCGGCCGGCGGGCCGATCATGATCCCGGGCGCGGCCGGCATGACGCTCACGCCGATCTGCGCCCACTCGCTGACCAACCGCCCCCTGGTGGTCCCCGCCCGCTCGGTGATCCGCCTCGAGCTCACCGCCCAGGCCAAGGACGTCGTCCTCACCGTCGACGGCCAGTGGGCCCACCCGGTGGTGCCGGGCGACCGCGTCGAGGTGACCTGCGCCGCCCGGCCGCTCCGCCTCCTGGCCGGCCCCCAGAGCTACTTCGACGTCATGCGCGACAAGCTGCACTGGGGCCTGCGCGGCGCCCGCTGACCGGATTCTCGCCGCGCTACTTGGTCGCAGCCGCGTGGACGGTCTCGACGAAGGCCTGCTTGGACTTGGTCTTCTGCTCGCTGTTCTTCTCGTGCAGATCGGTGCCGCCCGCGGTCCGCGGGTAGTCGGTGATGAGGCAGGCGATGCCGAAGCTGACCTTGGACTCGGAGGACTCGTTGTGGCGGTTCACCACGGCGGCGACGTAGCCGAACTCCATGTCGATGGTCTGGATGCCACCCTCGTGCAGGGTCTGGAGGACGTTGGGGGTCTCGACCAGCGCCGAGACCACGCTGGTGTGCACCGACCCTTCGATCGAGGTCTGTCCCAGCCCTTTGAGCGCGTTCGGCACCGGCTTGCCGTCGGGGCCGAGGATGAGATCCGGCGTGTAGATCGTCCCCGGGGGCAGGTGCTTGTCCTTCTCGCCTTCGGACGGCAAGAGCGATCCCGCCGAGCCGCCGGCGAGGATCGTCACGAGCGCCGGGCAGTGGCCGCTCTCGAGGAGGAGCTTCACGTTCTTGGCGAGGATCTCGCCGTGGTACGAGGACTTCACGTCGGAGTCGAGGACCGCGACGAAGCGATCCTCGCCGACCTGAAAGAGCGTCCCGACCCACCCGGCCGCCGACTTCGTGGCGACCTGGGTGAACCGATCGTCCTTGGTGAACGCGCTGGCGTACCCGAAGGACAAGGTCTGGGTCTTCTTGAACGCATCCTCGGCCTTGAAGAACTCGGCCAGGCGGCCGTAGTTGCCGGTCAGAAGCTCGGTCTCGGGGGCGTCGACGCGCTCGACGGTGTACTCGCAACTGTTCTGGCTGGCGTAGGCGCGGAGCGCGAGCGCGAACTGGTCGCACAGCGAGTGACCACGCGCTTCGGCGATGACCAGCGTGCCGGTCTTCGTGTCGAGGAACACCTTGGCGTAGTTGAGGATGGTGAGGCCGGGCCGACGGTCCTCCGACGGTTTGTCGACCGGAGCGATCGGCTCGAACCCCGAGGTGTCCTCGATGCCCATGCCCTCGATTTGCGCGATCGAGACCTTGGCGTGTTTGATCGTCGGTAGCAGCCCCTCGAGCCCACGGACCATCTTGCCGACGTAGCCCTTGGCGCCGGTGCCCTCCACCTCGCCGAAATTGACGGCCTCGGGGTTGTCGAACAGCGGCAGCCCCTCGCCGCCGACCGCGGTCGCGAGCTTGCGCGAGGTCGCCGCGTCGTCGGCCAGATCGCTCCAGGCGACGGTGTGCTCGCCGGCTTTGACCTTGGGTAGGTAGTGGCGGAGCTTGCCGAGGGTCCAGGCCGACGCGAAGGTCGGATCGTCGAGGCCCTTCTCCGCCTGGGCCACGAACTGCTTGAAGCCCTCGAGGTCCTTCTCGCCATCGAAGGTGCCCTCGCGCTCGCCGGTGACGGTCAGCTTGCGCTGCACGGTCGCGCCGGCCGCTGGCGCGTGGACCCCGGAGACCCGATCGATGACCTGGCCGGCAGCGGCAGCGTCGCCCCAGCGGTCCGCCTCCGCCTCGAGGCCATCGTCGTCGTTGCCGGCGCGGCCGCGGAACTGGGTGGTCGCGGCGACCCGGCCCTCGCTCTGCTGGACCACGTGGGCCAGCTCGTGGCCGATGAGCGACTGCCCTGCGGCGCTGTCGGGCTGATAGCGCCCGGGCGCGAAGTGCACGTCGGTGCCCGCGGTGAAGGCCTCGGCGCCGAGCCGCGCCGCCTCGGGCCCCTGGTGGACCTGGACCGCCGAGAAGTCGAAGTCGAAGGCGGCGTTCATCTGGGCCTGCAGCGCTCCCGGCAGGGCGTTCGAACCGCCGGCCGCGGGCGCGCCGGACGCGGCCGTATCGCCGGCAGGCGCCCCACCGGCCGATCGGCGCTGGAGGACCTCGGTGCGGGTCCGCTTTCCGGCGGCGGTCCCTGCGTCGCTGGAGGAGGTTCCTGCGTGGCTGTCCGGACGGTCGAGGCTTCGCATCCTGGTAGCGTAGCCAGAATGCCTACGAAAGTTCCTCATCCGAAACCGGTGAGGTCGAGCACGGCTCGTGGCAATTCAGGGCCTTCGTTCGCCCCCTTGGGCCCCGATAGCTGAACTCTTGCGCAGTGTCAGGGGGCCGCGGCAAAGTGAGCCCGTGCTGCGCCACCTCCGCGTCACCAACTTCGCCATTCTGTCGGACGTCACGATCGAGCTCGGCCCTGGCCTCGCGGTCTTGACCGGCGAGACCGGGGCCGGCAAGTCGCTCATCGTCGAGGCGGTCAACCTCCTGCGCGGCGGCCGCGCTTCGGCGGACATCCCGCGGGCCGGCGCCGCCGAGGCCACGGTCGAGGCCATCGTCGAGATCCCGGCCGACCTGCGCGGCCGGGTGCGCGCGGTCCTGACCGAGGCTGGGCTGCCGCTGTCGGCCGACGATGATGGCGGCGGCGATGGCGCGGAGGTCGTGATCCGCCGGGTCATCCTGCGCGGCGGCAAGAGCCGGACGTACATCAACGGCGCGCTGACGACCGCCGGGCGGCTGGCCGAGCTCGGCGCGTGGCTCATCGATCTGGCCGGCCAGCATCAGCACCAAGGGCTGGTCGATCCGGCGCGCCACCGCGCGATCCTCGACGCCTTCGCCGACGAGCCCGCGGTGGTGGCCGAGATGGCGGCGGCCTGGGACGACCTGGCCGCGATCGACGCGCAGATCGCCGCGCTCGGCGGTGACGATCGCCAGCGCGCCGAGCGCGCCGACTTCGTCCGGTTCCAGAAGGACGAGCTCGACGCCGCGCGGGTCGAGGCCGGCGAGGACGAGCGCCTGGTCGCCGAGCGGACCCGGCTGTCGGCGACCGAGGAGCTGCGCGTGGGCACCCGCAGCGCGGCCGCGGCGCTGTTCGGCGGCGACGGCGAGGGCGGCGCCCTCGACGGCCTGGCCCGGGCCGCCCGCGAGGTCGATCGGCTGGTCCGCCTCGACGCCAGCCTCGATCCCTTGTCGCGCCAGCTCGCCGAGGCCCGGGTCGTCGCCGACGACGCCGCCGGGTCGCTGCGGCGCTACGCCGATCGCATCGACGGCGACCCCGAGCGCCTGGCGCAGATCGACGATCGCCTCGAGCTCTTGCGCCGGCTGCGGCGCAAGCACGGCGGCGCTGACCTGGTCGCGCGGGCCGCCGAGCTGGCGGCCGAGCTCGCCGCGCTCACCAACCGCGACGCCCACCTCGAGGAGCTGACCGCGGCGCGGGGGCGCGCCCTGGCCCGGGCCGAGCGCGCGGCGACCGCCCTGCACGACAGCCGCCGGCGCGCGGGCGTCCGCCTGACCCGCGAGGTCGGCCGAGCCCTGACCGAGCTGGGCATGGCCTCGGCGCGCCTCGAGCTCCGCCTCGGCCGCGCGCCGCTGGCCCGCCATGGCCACGACGAGGTCGAGCTGCTCCTGGGCGCCAACAAGGGCGAGGACCTGAAGCCCCTCGCCAAGGTCGCCTCGGGCGGCGAGCTGTCGCGGATCATGCTGGCGCTCAAGCTCGCGCTGCGCCGGGCCGACGAGGTCGCGACCTACGTCTTCGACGAGGTCGACGCGGGGATCGGCGGCGCCACCGCCCACGCCGTCGGCGCGCTCATCCGCGCGGTCGCCGACCACCGGCAGGTCCTGTGCGTCACCCACCTGCCGCAGATCGCCGCCTACGCCGACGCTCACTACCACGTCGAGAAGCACGAGGTCGGCGATCGCACCGAGACCGCGGTCCGCCGCCTCGCCTCGGCCGCCCGCAAGGACGAGCTGGCCCGCATGCTCGGCGGCAGCACCACCGCGCGCGCCAAGGCCCACGCCGCCGAGCTCCTCGACAGCGCGCGTCGACCGCGGGCGTGATCGCCAGCGGCGCGCGACCGCGCGGCTAGTGCGCGCCCTGGCCGGCCGCCGGGCGCCGACGGAACAGCCGCCCGACCGCCAGGGTCACCGCCAGCACCACCGCGCCGATGATCACGCCGGCGATCAGGTTGGCGACCGAGGGCACGAGGAACGCCAAGACCGGCCCGACGCCGGCGACGCCCTCGGCCGCAGCGGCCGCGTCTTCGATGCCGTGGTGGATCGGGCCGATCGCGTGGGTCACGATGCCGCCGCCGACCATGAACATCGCCGCGGTGCCGGCGATCGACAGGAAGCGCATCAGGCGCGGCGCGAAGGCCAAGATCGCGCGGCCGAAGCGCTGCGCGCCCGCCGACGGCCGAGCCACCAGGGCCTGGCCGAAGTCGTCGAGCCGCACGATGCCGGCGACCAGGCCGTAGACGCCGATCGTCATGATCGCGGCGATCGCGCACAAGACCGCGATGCGGATGCCGGCCGACGCATCGGCCACCGTGCCGAGCGTGATGACCACGATCTCGGCCGACAGGATGAAGTCGGTGCGGATCGCGCCCTTGATCTTCTCCTTCTCGGCGGCGACCAGATCGACCGTCGGGTCGGCGACCTTGGCGACCACCTCCTGATGGTGAGCGGCGTCCTCGGCGTCGCTGTGCAGGAACTTGTGCGCCAGCTTGTGGAAGCCCTCGTAGCAGAGGAACGCGCCGCCGATCATGAGCAGCGGCAACACCAGCCACGGCAAGAGCCAGCTGATGAGGAAGGCCGCCGGGACGATGATCGCCTTGTTGAGCGCCGAGCCCTTGGCCACCGCCCACACCACCGGCAGCTCGCGATCGGCGCGGACCCCCGAGACCTGCTGGGCGTTGAGCGCGAGATCGTCGCCCAGGACCCCGGCGGTCTTCTTGGTCGCGATCTTGGACAGGGCCGCGACGTCGTCGAGGATCGTCGAGATGTCGTCGAGGAGCGCCAGCAAGCTGGAGGGCATCGGGCGGGCAGCGTAGCCGCTTGGCGCCACGCCGCCAACTGCCGCCGGCCCCGCGGTAGGCTGCGGCATGCGCGCCTGGTCGTGTGCCGCCGTGTTCCTCGCCACCCTCGCCGTGGCCGCCAGCGCCGGCTGCAAGCGGCGACGCGAGCTGACCTACCAGCCGATCTCCGGGCCGGGCTTCGCCGTCGTCTTGCCCGACAGCCGCCAGCGCGGCGACCTCCTGGCTACGACGACCAGCGACAACTACGCCACCGGCCAGATCCTCTACGGCGGGAGCCGGCCCTTCGTCCACGCCGCCGGCGTCGCGTGGCGCCCGGGCACGGTCATGACCGACGACGAGCTCGAGGCCGCGCTCAAGGCGATGTCGGGCCTCCTGGGCGCCAAGGGCGAGCGACTCGAGGTCGTCGAGCGCCCGACCGCGGTGAGCTTCGGCGGCACCCCGGCCAAACGCGTCGCCGTGGCCGGCCGCGAGCAGCGCCTGGTCCTGATCGAGACCGCGTGCGGCGCCCGGAGCATCACCGTGTTCGCCATGGCCGAGGATCCCGAGCCCATCCTGGCCCGCGCCGATGGCAGCTATCGCTGCCTCCCCGACCCGGCCAAGGACGCCGCCCTGGCCACCGACAAGAGCCCGGCCGGCCTCGACGGCTTCGACGGCTGGCACCGCCTCGCCGACGCCGACACCTTCATGATGACCGACGGCACCATCGTCGCCTCGATCCAGTCCTTGCCCAACACCCAGGCCGCCGACACCGTCGGCCTCAACCAGTTCATGGCCGCGGTCCTGCCGCCCTCCGAAGGCACCTGGCGCGCCGAGACGACCGATACCGTCGAGCGCTACGGCCGCCGCCGCACCATCGCCCGCGGCTGGCTCGACTCCTCCGACGGCCGGGCCCAGATGCTGGGCACGACCTGGACCTGCCCCGGCACCGGCGGCCTGTTCGCCTGGGTCGCCCTCGACGAGAGCGCCGTCACCGCCCGGACCTTGAACGAAGCCACCGACGCCCTCCTGCGCCTGCGCTGCCTCGACCCCGGCGAAGCCCCGCCGGTCGTGCCGCTCCTACCCGACGACGCCGCCCCGGAGTGAGCGCGGAGACCGTCGTAGAAGTGATGCCCCCGGTCGCGGCCCCGCCGCAAGCGGCGCGCTCAGTCCGCGATCACGCTCACCAGATCGGTCCGCACGAAGCGGGTCCCGCCAGTCTCGCCGCGAACCGTCACCCGCAGGTTGTGGCTGCCAGCGGCGCCTACCGTCACCGGCGCGCGATGGCCGCCGAGCCGGAGCAACCGGCCGAGCTCGACCCGGGCTAGCCGGCGCAGATCGATCGCCCCCGCCGCCGACGTCATGCGCTCGAGGTCGGCCTCGAGGTCGGAGGCCGCGCCGGCGATCGGGCGCAGGCCGCCGGGGCGCGAGCGCACGATCGTCCCGATCGGCCCGATCGTCCCGATCGTCCCAAGCGGGCGCCGGCCATCCGCGCCGAGTGGACGCGCGACCAGGGTGCGATCGACGTGGGTCATCACGTCGGCCTGACCGGCGGTCAGGCGCTGGCGCCGCAGGGTGAGCAGGCGGGCCAGGTCCGGGGGCACGCCGTCGGCGAGGAGCGCGTCGTCGGGGTGGATCCCGGCCAGGGTCGGCGCCAGGCGCTGCAAGAGGTCGCGCACGCCGACGCGGGGCGACCGGCAGGTCGCGTCGACGCTCACCCGTGGCAGCGGCCGCGGCCCATGGAACACCTGGCTCACCAGGTCGAAGGCCCGCCCGACCCGGATCCGATCGGGTACGCGCAACGCCAGGCGCAGCGGCGAGCGCACGAACCCGCCCACGGTGTAGCGAGTGTGCTGGGCCCGCCGGGTCTCGACCTCGACGTACCACTGGCCAGGCGCGGGCTCGTCGAGCTGGAACACCACGTAGCCGGCGCCGACCCGGCGCTGGACCCAGGCGTCGCTGCCGGGCAGCAGCTTGCCGTCAGGGCCGCGCAGGCGGACGCTGATGTCGTGGGCGCTGGTCGGCGCGCCGCCAACCCAGCGCAGCTCGGGCTCGCCCCAGGCCACCGACAGCGTCAGCTGGGCCACGGTGGCGTCGACCACCGCGCCGACCCGACTGCGCGACGCGGTGGCGCTCTCGTTGACGATGAGACCGGTGCTCGTGACCTGTCCGCGGATGAAGTTGTAGATCTCGTACAGGTCGTCGATGGTCGGCATGTAGTAGTAGCGGCCGCCCGTGTGGTCGGCCAGCTGCTCGAGGAGCGCCTGATCCGACGCCGGGCCCATGGCGCAGGTGTACAGATCGACCTCGGCCGGGAGCGCCGCGGCCGCCGCCAACGCGGTCGGCTTGGCCGGGTTGCCGACGTCGCAGCCCTGGTTGTCGTAGCCGTCGGAGAACAGCACCACCGCGCGCGGCGTGGTCAGGCCGGTGAGGAGCGCGTTGGCGCGAGCGATGCCGTCGCCCATGTACGTGCAGCCGCCGAACGTCAGGTCGTCGATCGCCTGCTTGGCGGCGTCGCGGGTGGCAGCGCCGACGATCGGCTCGGCGGTGGCGGCGACCGGGAAGTCCTGGCTGGCGGTGCTGCCGAAGCTGACCACGCCGAGCCGATCGTCGACGCCCAGCAGATCGATGAACGCGCGGCTGGCGGTGCGGGTGGTGTCGACGTAGCCCGCGGACACCATGCTGCCCGAGCGATCCAGGCACACGCAGCACGCGATCGGATCGGCGTCCGCGAACTCGGCGTTGTCGACCACCAGCGCGAAGTCCTGCCACGGCACGTTGTCGAACGGCGGGCGGGCGTTGGCGGTGACGTTGGCACCGATGATCCGCACCTCGTACACGCCATCTGGGTTCTGCCGGTACACGCACTCGACGTTGTTGAGCGCGTCGAAGGCGCCGCCGGCGGTCGACATGCCGTTTGCGAACACGTTGCCGCGCAGCACGGTACCGGTGGCGACCTCGGTGACCTCGAGGTTGAGGTTGTTACGCAGCGGCGCGGCGGCGCCGGCGACCCCGGGCGCATCGGTCCATGCCAGGGTGATGCGCAGCGGGCGGGCGGTCGACTGCGGCGCCACCCGGAACACCACGTCCTGGCCGCCGGCGTCGACGGCGTGGCGCTGATCGCTGCACAGCTTGGGCCCGCGGTCCGAGGCCGGTGCCTGGAGCATCATGTTGGGCAGGCTGACCCGGCCCCAGCCCTGGTCGTTGTTGGGGATCGCCGCCACCGCCACGGTGTCGAGCGCGGCGATCGCGGCGGCGGTGGCCGACCCGTCGCCGGCGCGGCGCATGTACAGGATGTCGTTGGCCGCGTCGTACCACCAACGGCCGGCGGTGGCCTGGACCTGGGCCAGGCTGCCGGTGGCGTTGACGAGGTTGTTGCCGTCGACGAGCTGGGTCGGGGTGAAGCCGAGGTTGTTGCAGCGCCAGGTGGTGCCGCCGTGCAACACCCAGCGCTCGCCGCGCACCTGTCGCCAGTTCTGGCCGCCGGCCAGATCTTCGGCGCCGTTGACCAGGAGCGCCTTCAGCATCGCCGGGCTCGGGGTGTCGCCGCCGGTGCGGGCTCGCCACCACTGGACCAGGAGCGCGCATGCGCCCATGACGTGGGGCGCGGCCATCGATGTGCCGCTCATGAACATGTACTGGTCGATGACGTTGCCGGGGTTGGCCGGGTCAGGCGCTCCGGTGCCCGCGATCGGGTTGCCGTATCGCGCGATGCTGCCGGTCTCCGACCAGGTCGACGCGATGTTGGTACCGGGCGCCACCACGGTGGGCGCGAGGCGCCCGTCGAGGGTGGGGCCGCGGCTGCTGAAGCCGCTGATGCCACGCACGTCGTCGGCCGGGAACAGCGCTCCCGGCCGCGAGGTCAGCGAGGCGCCGACCACGATCGGGTTCTTGCACTCATGGGGCGGCGACAGCGTGCTGGGAGCGCCGCCCCAGTTGCCGGCCGAGAACACCACCGCGAGCGGCTGACCACCGGCGGTGGCGGGGTCGCCATCGCGCACCAGCTGATCGTAGGTGGCGGCGTTGGCGTTGTAGCCACCGGGGTTGGGGGCGACGGTGCTTCCGTCCCACCAGCTGTTGTTCTGGGCCACGGCACCGTTGGTCACCGCCGGGGCGGTCAGGGTGTTGAACGGCGGTGGCCACGGCAACGCCATCGTCCCGTTCTGCGCCACGTAACTGGCCCCCGGCGCGGTGCCGAGCCCCCACAGGAAGTTGCCAGGCGCGGCGCCCTCGGTCTGACCGGTGGCGCCGCTACCCACCGCGATGCCGGCGACGTGGGTGCCGTGGCCATCGGTGTCGGTGGCGACCGCGCCGCCGGTATGATCGACGAAGGCGACCTGCCGACCGCGTAGATCGTTGTGGCCGGTGGCGTTGTTGTTGGCGTTGGCGTCGACGCCGGTGTCACAGATGGCGACCGTCACCCCGGTGCCATCGACGCCCAGCGCCGTCAGGAAGGCCTGGTAGCCGACGACCGTCGCGGTCGCGGGCGCGGCTGCGGCGTTGAAGCCCTCGGCCAGGATCTGCACGTCGCGCTCGCCATCGAGGCCGGCCGTGGGCCCGGCGTACTCGAGGGCCTGGACGTAGGGCTCGCGCGCCAGGGCCGCGACCGCCGCGGCCGGGACCTCCGCGAACAGGTTGGCCGGCGCGCCGGCGCGTCCCGGCACCGCGTCGTGGCGCTGCACGATGGTGCCGCCGGCGCCGGTGATCGCGGCCGCGACGTCGTCGGCGCGCTCCGGTGGGTACACCACCGCGCGCAGGTTCTTGATGGTGCCGGTGGCGCCGACGAGGGCCCGGTGGATGCGCCACGCCGGCTGCATCGGCGAGGTCCAGGTCACGTGGGCGGCGGCGTCCGCAGCCGCGGCGGCGACCGCGGCCGGGCTACCGGTCACCAGCACCGCGTAGTCCGAGACCTTGCCCAGCACCTCCAGCCCGCGGCCCTCCAGCAGGGCGATCCACGCCGCCAGCGGGGGGCCCGCGAACTGCACCAGATGGTGCGGCCAGCTCGCGGCCAGCGCGGCCGGCACGGCCGAGGCGCCGACCACCGCAGGCGGGGCGGTGAGGTCGAGCGTGACATTGGCCAACCGCACCAGGTGGGTGTCGCGATAGACGTGGACCCGGAAGCCCTGCGCCTCCAGGGCCTGGTAGTGCGCGTCATCGCCCTCGATCAACGTGCCGTGCTCGGGCTGGTCGACGAGGCGGGCGCCGGCGGCGCGGACGGCGGCGGCCTCGGCGGCCAGGGCAGCGCGGCCACGGGCGCCGCGGCGAACAACGAGTGCAGTGGAGCTCATGATGGTCCTCCCAGGGCGGCGCGCGAGCGCCAGCGACGACAGGACGTATCGCAAGCGCGATCTTCGTGGCGCGCGGTGCGGTCCGGTGGCGCGCCCGGCGGCCCCTGGGCCCGCGCTGGCTGCGACCCGCGATGGGAACGGCGCGGCCGCAGCCTTCCCCGCCGCGCGGCGATGCGCGAAGCTCGCGCGCGATGGGATGGTCCGTCAGCTACCGACTGGTGCGCGCGGCGCCGCTCACCGAGGTCGAGCGTGCGGTGGTCGCGGCCCACGCCGCGCGGTTCGCAGAGCATCCCTGGCCGATCGAGCCTTACGCGCCTCGGGCCGGCAGCGATGGCGAGACCGTCGTCAGCGGCGTCACCAAGATGCCGTGGTCGACCACGGCGCCGAGCTGGACCTGGCTGCTGGCCGCCCTGACCGAGCTCCGCGCGCTGCTCGTCGACGCCCGCTGCGAGGTCACCGACGATCACGACGCCGTCACCTGGGACGACGGGCGCGGCTGCTACACCGTCCCCCCGATCACCCTCCCCTCGCCGAGGGCCGCCCGACCGCGATCATCGCGAGCCCCGCGCGCGGCGAGCGCGCCGCGGCCCCGCACCTGGCGCTGCGTGCGCGTCGAGGCGCACCAGCCCGGCAGCAACGTCATCGTGCGCGACGAGGACGTGGTCCGGTTCGAGCTACGCGATCGCCAGGCCCGACTGCAGGCTGGCATGTTCGTGCGCACGGCGATCGCGAGCCAGATCGATCATGCGGTCGCCCGCCTGCACGCCGCCGACGGCCGCGAGCTCGAGGTCATCGACCGCGGGCGCTGGTCCGGCGTCGAGCTGGCCACGAGCACCGTCGAGCATCTGGCGACGATGACCCTCGAGGCCCGCACGGTCACCGCGTGCGAGGGCTTCCCGGTCGTCCGCCTGGCGGCCCAGGCGACCGCTGCGCCCGGCGAGGTCGCGCTGACGCGCATCGAGGGCTGGCCTCGCCACCCGCGCGTCGCGGTGGCCCTGCGCGTCCACCGCGTCGAGGCAGGCCTCGCGGTCGACTGCGACGGACGCGACGAGCGGATCCTCCTTCAGCGCGATCTCACGATCGACTTCATCGCCTTCACCGCTGGCGGCGCCGAGCTCGCGCGCGCCACCGTGACCGGAGGCCTCGCCGATCATCACCAGGTCGAGATCCCGCTCACCCCGGCCGAACAAGCCGAGGTGCGACGGTTCGATGTCCGCGTGACCGGCACGCTCGTCCAGACCGCACGCCTCGGACGCTGGCAGCTCTTGGCCGGGCGCGCGCGCCCATCGGCCGGCGCCGCGTGAGACCGCAGCGACGCGGCCAGGCGCGAGCTGGCCCCGCCACGACCCGCGGCGCGCCCGATCGCGACGCGACCGCGCTCAGCGGACGACGACCTTGACCGCGATGCCGGCGCTGGTGTTGCCGGCGCGGTCGGTGGCGCACAGGCGATACGACCAGGTCGAGCCGACGGCGAGGGGCCCGTGGGTGAACCGGGTGGTCGTGCCCTGGGCCAGGAGCGTGCCGGTGGCGCAGCCGGCCGCGGGGGCGGTGCCGCCGCTCGCGGCGACCAGGCGGTAGCTGGCGACGCCCGAGGTGGCGTCGGCGCCCGACCAGGTCCACGCGACCCGGCCGCCACCGACCGTACCGCTCAAGGACAAGCTCGGGGCCACAGTGTCGAGGACGATCGTGTCGGTGACCGGGTTGGCGACGTTGCCGGCGCGATCGCGGAACCGCACCGAAACCGTCCGCGTGCCCTCGGCGCCAAGCGGCAGCGTCGTAGCCAGGGAGGTCGCGTAGGGCACGAACGCCCCGCACGGCTCGCCGATGCACAGGTCGGCCACGCCGCTGGCGTCGGTAGCCGCCAGCTTGAGGGTCACCGCGCGGGTTCGGGTGTAGGTCGCGCCGGCGTTGATCACGACGCTGCCGGTGGGCGGGGTCCCGTCGGGCGACGCCAGGGACAGGGCGCGCGCGAGGTCGAGGCGCGGCGTAGTGCGACCGGTGCGCGGATCGACCACGGGCCGCCCGCTGGTGACCATGCGGTTGGCGAGCTGGGTCGCCGACTCCGCCGGGAACGCGGCGCGCAGCACCGCCGCCGCGCCAGCGACGTGGGGCGCGGCCTGGGACGTGCCCGCCATGCGCGACCCGGCGGCGGTGATGAGCGCGCCGGGCGCGAGCAGCTTGAGAAAGGTCGCGCTGTTGGAGAAGCACGTCACGCGATCGGCAGCGGTGACCGGGTCGCTGCAGAGCGAATAGCCGAGGCCACCCACGTTGGCGTCGTAGACCGCGCCCACCGAGACCGCGTCGGGCGCACAGGCCGGCGACGAGATGGCATTGGGCGTGCCGCTGTTGCCGGATGCGACCGCGGTGACCACGCCCGCCGTTCGACCGGTGGCGATCGCCACCGCCATCGGATCGGTCGGACAGGTCGCGGTGAAGCTCCCGCCGCCGAGGCTGAGGTTGACCGCGGCGATGTTGTAGGTCGCCCGGTTCTGCAGCACCCAGTTGTAGGCGGCCAGGATGGTGGTGGTCGACGCCGACCCGCCATCGAAGACATCGAGGCCCAAAACCCGCGCACCCGGCGCCACGCCGACGACGATGCCGGCGACGTTGGTGCCGTGCCCGCTGGCGTCGCGCTGGTTGTCCTCGATGGCGAAGTCGCGGGCCACCGCCACCTTGCAGCCCGCGGGCACACCCGGCGAGGTGCAGCCGAACGCCGGATTGGCGAAGTCCACGCCGGTGTCGAGGACGGCCACGGTCGCGCCAGCGCCGACCCGCCCGGCCGCGGCCGCGGCCGGCTGGCCGATCAGCGGGAAGCTCTCCGCGTCGAAGGTCTGGTAGTGGACGACCGGCGTCGCGCTGACCACGCGCGGATCGTCGAGCAGGACCGCCAGCGCGCCGAGGTCGCCGACCGTCATCGGCACGATCGGCAGCTCACCCCAGCGATCATCGATCGTCGCGCCGCCGTCCTCGGCCAGCTCCTCGACGACGCGCTTGGCGTCGGGCCACGCCCCGCGCGCGGTGGGGGGCGCGCTGTCGTCGAGCACCACCAGGAGCGGGGTGGGACGTCCCGCGATCAGGTCATCGATCACCACCTGCGGCAGCTTGCCGCGGGCGGTGTCGGTCAGTACACCGTCGCCGGTGTCGTCGCCTCCTGGCGGCGCGCAGCCGGTGAACAGCAGGACTCCGAGGCTCGAGGCGAACAACGCGCGCTGGGGTGCTGACAAAGGTCCTCCCGCGCTCTGCACGAGCGCATTGGTCGTCAATCGACCGCGCGCGGCGACCGTGTAGGGGTGATCGCGCGATTTCCACCGCTGGTCGGTCGCGCCTGATTCGCGATCCTTCGTCCTGGAGGTGCCGCGCGCACGTGTAGCGAAACGTGGACGCGCTCACGCCGACGCGGGCCTCACGGGCCGGGTGGCGAAGGCGGGTAGACGCAGCGCGAGGTCGTCACCGCGTCGCGAAAGACCGGCGCGCCGCCGTCCAGGCGCACGTGCAGCGCGAGCGTGGTGCGCCGGGGCTCGCGCGGGTTGCAATGTACGACCGCGCGCCACGTCCCCAGCGTCGCGGGCCCGGCCCCGCGCAGGGCGACGACCGAGAGGTCGACCATCGACCTGCCGTCCTCGAAGCGCGAGGTCGTGAGCAAGAGCTCGGCGCGGCCATCGCCGTCGAGGTCGCTGGCCGATAGCACCTCGTCGAAGGGCTCGGAGGCGAGGAGCTCGTGATCGAAGGTCGCGACGCCAGCCTCGAGCACCAGCAGCCGCCGCGTGCGCGGCACGCCGCTGCCCGTGGGGCAGTAGTCGATGAGGAACGCGATCTCCGACGCCCCCGCGCGCGTGAAGGCGCCTGCGACCTGGGTGATCGTCGGCAAGAGCACGCCGCCCATGCGTTCGTCAGGACGGGTGCCCGGACGGTTCGGATCGCAAGACCTGCCCGCCGCGTGAGGATGCGGAAACGCCTGCAGGAGCGCGTCCACCACCGCGTCGCGCGCCCGCTCCGCTCGCGCCGCGTCGTCATCGGCGAAGTCGACCAGCCGGTGCTCCTTCGACCGATCGGCCGGCGCCGGCCTGGCCTGGTTCTGCACCACCGCGGCGGCGAGCACGGACCGCGGTGAGGGCGGGCCCGGGCGCGCGCCGGCCGCCGGCGTGGCGAGGTCGCCTGGCCTCGCTGCCCCTGCGGGGACCGGCCCCGACGGCTGCCCCGGCCTCGAGGCCCCCGGCACAGACCGCGGGGCCCCGTCGCCGCAGCCAAGGCAAACGACCATCGCGGTGACCGTCATCGTCGAGCTGGAGCGCATGCGCGCGCCATCGTACCTCCCTGGCCCACGGCTCGCTTCACCGAACGACGGACTCACCATCATGTTCCTGTGCGCCGCGATCGCACATCCGATGGCCGGCGCCCCACCTGCCACGGCCCTCGGGGCGTGTTCGCCCTGCCCCTCCTCGTCGCCTCCTGTGTCCCGGCGACAAAGCCGAGTGCCACCGACGGCCCCACCGTCCTTCACGCGGGGCAGCACGCGGCCTGAGCCGTGACGCGCCCCATGCCCCCGCCGCGCCCAGGTTCCCCAACGATGCCCATCGCCGGAGAGACGCTCTCGGACGCCTCGCAGGAGCCGTCATAGGCGTCGGTGCCGTTCGGCCCCGGCGCGGGGCCACCTGGGCCCGCGATCCGCCAGGCTCGCAGCGCGCCCACACAGGCCTCGCTGACGACAGGGCCCCGTGTCGCGTCCCAGAGCACCGAACGGTTTGAGATGCCTGCTGCGAAGCGGCCGCGCGGCCACTCCGGGCGTACGTCCGATGCTCGCTCGTGGTGTAGTTGACGCCCCTCCTCGCTGCGCTTCGAGCGTGCGCCCGGCACGAGGTCTTCGATGCCGCGAGCCTCACACCGCGCCCGTCTCTTCCGCACCCTTCACGGTCTTCAACGCAGACAGGAAGTCGCCTATAGACACCTCCTCGACCCCGGCCTCCGTACCATCCAGAACATCAGATATACGCACCTTACCCCCATCCATATCGATCTCGATCTCGAATACATTGAACTCCAGCGCAGCCCTTCCCGTGCCAGACGAGACCACATCCTGAATCGCGCCGCGCACATACGCGTCGCACTCCTCCGAGACGAACCTGTCGATAAGCGACATAACCACTGCCCCCATATTGAAACGCCGTACAGACAATCCCGTCACGCACAAAGCTCCGAATTGACGCGGCGACTGCGCCGCCCACCCCGGGCCGTCGCGGTAGGCCACCGACGTGGGCGGCGCGGGCACCGC
This sequence comes from Kofleriaceae bacterium, assembly GCA_018057825.1. Taxonomy (GTDB): domain Bacteria; phylum Myxococcota_A; class Polyangia; order Haliangiales; family Haliangiaceae; genus UBA2376. The sequence goes on from JAGPCY010000052.1 coordinate 17,473, forward strand.
CGAGACGCGCCGCGTCGCACGAGAACGTCGAGATGCCGAGCAGTCACTCAGGACACTGCCTTCGACCAGTCCACAAACCATGGGTGGCACACGTCCTCTGGACATCGAGCGCGCGCCAGTCGAAGAAACTCGATCGACAAGGCCGAGAGCATGTCTCTCAGCTCCGATCGGACAATCCACTCCACATCCCACTGAGGCACCCAACCGGCCTCCCTGCTCACACAAGTCACGCGATACATATCTTCTTGTCTCTCGAAACGAAGCACTCTCTCGATCCCCTGCGCGAAGAAGTCGATGACGAATGAGCCTCCCTGGCGCACGGCAGTTACCGCAGAAGGAAGCTGCTCGAGAAGCACTGCCAGATCTACGTCTACCGACACCGGCCAGGCCGCCTGATGAAAGGAGCGCACCAAGAACTCCACGCCCTCCATGTGCGCCAGCTCGTCACAAACATGGGCGAGTATTGAACGCACATCGTCATACTCAAGGGAGTAGACCACCGGATCTGATGAAGCCCGCCGACCACAGACCACGGATGGCCCTCGCAAGACGATCCGAGGCTGCCTCTTCATTGCGTGCATACTATCCGAAACGCCGGGGTCATGCTACAGCCTCACATCCCTCCTCTGCGAGCAGCGCCTACGCCTCCAAGGCGTTGCCGTCCGGCATAACCCTCTGAGCAAGCGCGGAAGGGCTCGGGACCTCAGCCTCCTCGCGCACCTGCCGACGCGCCTCGTGCCCCCCTCCCTTCCGGCGTCGGGACCGGCCGCGTCGCGCCTAGCGCCGAGGCCGACGCGCAGACAACTCCATCGCGCCCGCGAGCCGGCGCCTACAGGTCTTGTTGCGACAGAATGTCGCACGATACTGCTCAAGCGATATCGCGCAAAGCAGAGGATCGACCCCCGGGGAGCGCGAGATCTCCACGTGGAGCACAGACTTCCCATCCACCAGAATGTCATAGATATCCTCGCCCTGCTCTGGAATCCAATGCAGCACGTACATATCTTCAGATCTCACATTCAATCGCTCATCAATCAAGTCAAGCATACCATTGCTGGACCACTCGGCCATCAACTGCACTCGACTGCGCTCAAGTTCAATGAGCAGCGCCTCTTTGGCCACATCTGCCTTCGCTTTCATTTCCGCCCCCAAGAATGAGCTACACTTTCGCGCGCTTTGCCCGTCGCGGCGCCGTCCGGGCCGCAGTCCGCTGGGCTCGCCTCCGCAGTCCATCGACACGCCGTTGGGTCGCGTCCACCGCGTGAGCTGCCCATCGGCGTCGACCATCGCGCTACCGCAGCCATCCGGTTCATCTGGTCGTAGGCGCAGGTCACGGTGCCGTCGCCTCTCGCGACTCCTGGCCCGGTAGCGAGCGCGACATAGTCGGCCACAACGACGCGCCGCGCACCTTCGCAGCTATCAGCGCGCCGGCAAGCTCCTGCGAAACCAGGACGCGCCGATCCGCCGCTGCCCCGCTGCCGAAGTACTCTCTGGTTCTTGTCATAGACTGCGTTGGGCTTGCGATGAGCGCAGGGAAGAATCCTCGCACATGGGGGCGATACTTTACGCGCCCGCACACGCCGCACCACTGCGGGACGAGCCCGTCAGTCGCGATGCCGACCTCTTCTTCTACCACGAGTTGCGTGACCGTCTCGAGCTCAGCGCCCTTCATGTTCGTGACGGAGCGACATGCGATGCCGCGGGGTTTGAAGAGACCGCCCCAGACCTCCGGCGTGACGAAGTACTCGTCGAATACCCAGTTGAGCTGGAGGATACCGCGCCGCCCCCACTTCGGCTCCGCCTTCATCTGAAAAGGCGCCTTCTGTCTCAGCCCGATCCCGCACATAGAGCACCATCCACTCAGGTCATACGTGACACTGAGATATCCACTTTCATGCTCGTCGGGCTGCGGATACCCGTGGTGCCAGTCGGGGACCAGGTCCAGCCAGCGCGCTTGCGCGACCTCTTCCCGCGAGAACTTGGTGGTGACGTGACCTTCGGAGACACCCCAGCCGTCCAACGTCGCACGAATCTCGAACCACTGTTCATGATCCTCGCCGACGTCGAATGCCAACAGAGGATCCCCACCGCCTGGCATCGGAATTCCTTCGGGGAGTGTCAGCCCCATGGATTCCAGCTCGCGTCGCTGGGAGGCGGTCGCGCAAAAGCCTCTTCTGTGCACAATCCTCATAGGCCCAGCGCCCACAGATACTCGGAACTTCCTTGAAGTGCGTGGTGTGCGTGGTAGCCCCAGGGCGACACCCGCCGGCCGCTCGGGGCACCATCGGTCAGCGTCTCCTGCACGAGCCGCCCCAGCGGGTCGTACCGGTACGACAGCGTCCGGAACCAGCCCGGGCCCGACTCCTGCGCCGACGTGCGGCGGCCGGAGGCGTCGGTGCCGTACTGCACCTGCCACGGCGCCGCGCCGCCCGGACCGCGGTCCGCCAGGCTCGCCGCGCGGCCACGCACGTCGTAGCCGTAGTCCGTCGACGTCACGAGGTTCAATCCCACCAAACCCCCTTCATGGGCAGAAGGTCTGCGCAAGTTCCACGCAGATCTCGTTGCGAGTACGGCATGCCGTGAAGCCCAGTCGTCTCGTAGTAGCTCCACTGCCGCATCATCTCAGCAAACGACGGAGCCCGCATCGAGCCGCCCTCAAAGATCGCCTCCGCCTCCATCTCCCCGTCCAACGTTGCAGTATCAGGGTGCAAAATGAACACGTCGTCAAGCCGCTGATAGCGACCAACGACGATAGCATCCGCCAGGTGGCCTATCCGCGACGGCGCGCGCTGCGCCGCACCGTAGACAAAGTAGTCACGATCGACCACGGGCGTCTCAAACTCCAAATAGCCATCCACGAGCGCCCCATTGAAGTCGGCCAGCCTAAGCAAACCGGATACAGGCAGCAAAAGTGGCGCGTGATCTTCATAGCTAGATTCAGCAGGGAGATGCACCGCCAGCGCGAAGTCTACGTAGGAACGCGGAAGGCGAACTCCCAGCGCCGCCTCTCGTTCTCGAATCATCTCGAGCACGTCCTCTGCAACAGGCGGCGGCCCGCTTGCCGCATCACCGATCAAACTACCAGGCACAACCCTGGCCCGCTCCCAGCAAGACAGGAAGCTCCGCCAGTCAGCCGCCGTCCCCGCGTACGCCGAGTGTCTTTCCGACAAATGCCAGATCTCATTTGCCTTCTTTGACTCCACGGTCTCTCCTTGCATAGTCTGAACCACAACGTTCGCTGCGCATATCACTCCACTTCAGTTCAGTGCGACCCCGCCCACTTGGGACGGCCGGGTCGGTCCCAACGTAGTCATGGCGCAGACCACCAGGAATCCATCGGCAACATGCCAGCACACGTCGACCTCAGCTCGTGCTCAGCGGGGGGGCGACTCCAATTCAGCACCTGTCTTCGATAGGTCTGACGCATCAACTCAGCGAAATTGACCGTGCGAACCGCCCCCACATAGTCATATTTCACGGCCTCCATTTCCCCATCCGCGGTAAGAACCTTTGGATGCAGGACGACAATCTCGTAATGGTCAAACCCATGCCATCCGACAAGCAATGACGTGCCTAGATATTCCGGTCGAATGGCCACCGAATCCTGCCTTGGACCGTACACATAGTACTCGGCGTCCCCTGTCGTAAGACCCGCCGCGGCCTCCTCCCCCGTTCTGACAAGCTCAGGAAGAACCGACTCCGTCGTCATCACTTCATCCACACGAACCATGCGCACATACGAATTCAGATCGTCGCCATCCGCCGGATAAGACTCTTCTGGCTGATATGCAAGCAGGAAGTGAACATATGACATTGGGAACCGCACCCCCAGCGCAGCCTGGCGTTCGTCGATCCTCTTCTGATACGATTCCTCCGACGCGGCAAGGTCAACGCTATCCCCAAGCACATCGCGCTTTATCAGGCTGAAGTTAACATCCTGCCCCTCGCGCACGTACTGCCTATACCAGCAAGACAGGAACCGTCGCCAGGCGTCGACATTTCCCGAGTAGCCGGAGAACTTCTTCCTGAGGCCATCATCAGAGTTGTTCATTGATTCCGCCTTCCTCTCCTGTTATTTTCAGGATAGCCCGCGCTCGAGGTCGCGGCCCGCAGGCTGCCCAGGGCGTCGCTGTGCAGGTAGGCCGAGGCTCCGCTGCGATGCCGGGCGAGCCGGGTCAGGCCGTAGGTGTAGTGGGTCTCGCTCCCGTCGGCGGCGACCTCGGCGATGACCTGGGCGTGCTCGAAGGTCGGATCGGTCACGAACCGCGTGGTCACCCCGTCGACCGTCTGCGACTGGCGCAGCCCCTCCGGGTCGTAACTGTACGCTACCGACGTGGTCGGCGTGGTCGCAGCCACCAGGCGATGCGCCGCGTCGTACGAGAAGGTCGAGGTACCGGCGCCGTCGGTGCGCGCCAGGAGCTGCCCCGCCGCGTCGTAGCTGTACGTGACCGCAGGGCCGGTGCCGGTCTCGCCCAGCAGCCGGTCGTTGTCGTCGTAGGTCGAGTCGACGCGGGCCACGCTCGTGCCTCGCCTGACGTCCTCGACCAGCCGGTTACCCACGGCGTCGTAGCTCCAGGTCGACACCCGCTGGCCGCTCGGGGCGCCATCGGTCAGCGTCTCCTGCACGAGCCGCCCCAGCGGGTCGTACTGGTACGACAGCGTCCGGAACCAGCCCGGGCCCGACTCCTGCGCCGACGTGCGGCGGCCGGAGGCGTCGGTGCCGTACTGCACCTGCCACAGCGCCGCGCCGCCAGGGCCGCGGTCCGCCAGGCTCGCCGCGCGGCCACGCACGTCGTAGCCGTAGTCCGTCGACGTGCCGTTGGGCCGCGTCAGCCGCGTGAGCTGCCCCGCCGCGTCGTACGCGTACTGATGTACCGCGGCGCCTCGCGCCACCGCGGCCATCCGGTTCAGCTCGTCGTAGGCGTAGGTCACGGTCGCGTCCCCGCTCGCGGTCGTCGTCGTGACCGCCGTGCGGTTCCCGGCAGGATCATACTGGAAGTCGAGTCGGATCGCGTCGGGATACGCGATGCTCGCCAGCCGACCGAGCGCGTCGTAGGTGCGGGTCGTACTCCGCACTGTCGCCCCCATCGTCTCGCGCTCTTCGGCGACCTGGCCATCCGCCGTGTAGGTCGTGTCGACCACCCGGCCGTCGGCATAGGTCCGCCGCGTCACCCGGTGATCCGCGTCGTAGGTGTACGCGGTCGCGGCCCCGTTCTCGTCGACGCTGCGCGCCACCGAGCCGCACTGGGCTTACCCAGTCCAGGAACCTCCAGTCCTATTCACTGATTCGCGGAACTTTGACCGGCTCTCGCTCCCACCACGCGTCGACCGGCAGCAGCGCCGCGCAGGTCTTCTGGATGTCGGCATCTGTGATCACGCCCTCCCACCGCCGCGATTGCCACGCATGGATATGACGCATCAACTCGGCGAAGCTTGTCGCACGAATTGTCCCGTGAGAAACATACGCGATCGCCTCCATTTCGCCATCAGCGAATGTCACGTACGGATTCAGTGAAATGATCTCATTCGAATCGAATCCGTAGTGACCAACACCCAGCGATCCTGCAAGGTACTCAGCCCGAAGGATGGCATCATCTTGCTTAGCACCATACACAAAATACTTATGATCTGGGACCCCGTATACCCCTCGCGCGCCGTCAACAGCAGACACCCACGATGAACTAACCGCCCCCAGAGTGCTCAATGCCTCAATGCTGACGAATCGAGTAGACGACGCCTCGCCTTCTTCGGCTCGGTAGCGGAGCTCCGGCTGATAGGCAAGCAGAAAATCAACATATGATCGAGGAAGCCTGATACCCCGGTATGCCTCATAGGCTGCCACCTTCTCCATGTACGCGGCCTCGGTCGCGGCCAGATCCAGCCCGTCCACCAAGACGTCCCTCTTAACCAGAGAGTATTGAACTCCATACGCCTCCCGACGCTCTTGCTCTCTTGGGCTGCGGTACCAGCAAGACAAAAATCGCCGCCAGTCAGCGACAGCGCCTCCATATCCAGAAGACTGCTCGAGGCGATGCTTCACGATCTCAGAATTCATGACAGGTCGCTCTCGCTGGGAGTCATGGTTGCATGAATCACATGCCGGCGCTAGTACGCCACACAAGCCCACAAGCACTAGACCGCAGATTCTCATGGCTTACAGAGCCACATGGATGTTGGATACGCGACAGTCGCAAGCACCAGATAGGGAACAGCAGAAGGGCCCCTGGGCACGTCGCACACACTATAGAAGGCCCCAAGCTTCCCGCCGGCCCCAGAGTTGTGAGCGCCACTAATTCTTCGAAGAGAGAATCGATTCACCGGCCCGCTTTCCTCGGTCGCTGCAAACGGATACTCGTCGCAGTGCCGCGTAGCCGAAGAACCCTCACATACCTGCCCGGGCCCCTTGAATTTCTCGAGCCAGGCGCGATTTGGTTCGCCTAGGCGCCGTCGCAGCACCCACGTATGACCGTCCGCCAGCGCGTCTTGAACATGGAGCGTTTGCTCGAAGTAGTCAGCGCCCTGGAAGAAGATGTTCGCCGGTGCCCGACACGGGCCGATCCCCACCATGCCAGCAGCTGTGCAAAATGCTGCCAGGGAAGCGATCCTCGATGCCGAGGCGCTCGATGACGCGGCCGGCCCTATGGAGGCCAGCGACATCACCGCCGCACGGATCAACACCCCCTTCGCGATAGACGTGATAGCTGATACCGACACGGCAGTGCCGGTCGAGACGGATACTGCTGCGACGCCAGTGTCAACCAAGTTTGTCGACATCCCGCTCGGGTCGCGACCGGTGATCGGGTTCCCGTGCGCGTATCCGTACCGATGGAGCGTCAGTGGCTCGCGATCTCGGCCGCGATAGGTGTCCGCCTGCGTGAACCGGCCGATGGCGGGGGCGTAGTGGCGGGCTCGTAGGTAGTAGAGGTTGAGCGACGGTGAGTACTGCTCGCCGGCGAAGAGGAAGCTGTGGGCGTCGGCGCCGGTCAGGGGCACAGCCTGCCCGGCGTCGTCGACGTGGCTGTCGACCGTGCCGAAGGCGTGGTAGTTCCACCGCTCAGCGAGGGTGCCCGCGCTCGAGGTCGCGGCCCGCAGGCTGCCCAGGGCGTCGCTGTGCAGGTAGGCTGAGGCGCCGCCGCGGTGCCGGGCGAGCCGGGTCAGGCCGTAGGTGTAGTGGGTCTCGCTCCCGTCGGCGGCGACCTCGGCGATGACCTGGGCGTGCTCGAAGGTCGGATCGGTCACGAACCGCGTGGTCACCCCGTCGACCGTCTGCGACTGGCGCAGCCCATCCGGGTCGTAGCTGTACGCCACCGACGTGGTCGGCGTGGTCGCCGCCACCAGGCGATGCGCCGCGTCGTACGAGAAGGTCGAGGTGCCGGCGCCGTCGGTGCGCGCCAGGAGCTGCCCCGCCGCGTCGTAGCTGTACGTGACCGCAGGGCCAGTGCCGGTCTCGCCCAGCAGCCGGTCGTTGTCGTCGTAAGTCGAGTCGACGCGGGCCACGCTCGTGCCTCGCCTGACGTCCTCGACCAGCCGGTTGCCCACGGCGTCGTAGCTCCACGTCGACACCCGCTGGCCGCTCGGATGGCCATCAACGAGCGTCTCCTGCACGAGCCGCCCGAGCGGATCGTACTGGTACGTGAGCGTCCGGAACCAGCCCGGGCCCGACTCCTGCGCCGACGTGCGCCGGCCGGAGGCGTCGGTGCCGTACTGCACCTGCCACAGCGCCGCGCCGCCCGGACCGCGGTCCGCCAGGCTCGCCGCGCGGCCCCGCACGTCGTAGCCGTAGTCCGTCGACGTGCCGTTGGGCCGCGTCAGCCGCGTGAGCTGCCCCGCCGCGTCGTACGCGTACTGATGCACCTCGGCGCCTCGCGCCTTGCTGATGGGCCTGGCGGCCTCGCTCACAGCGCATCTCCGACAACGCACGAGCCGCCCCAGCGGGTCATGCTGGTGGGAGACCTCTTGTCCACCGACACGCCGAGCCCGTCATGGCCGGACTCCGTCCGCGCACCCACCGAGTCGACAACCGCGGTGAGCTCGCCGTTGGGCCCGTACTCGTCTAACTACCGATTCGGGTTCGTTCATGGAGCCGGGCCCCTGGCCTGCCAGAGATCGCCCGTGCGAGCGTCCGGGACGTCGGGCTACGAGGGAGGGGCCACTACCAGCGAAGGGCATCGCCATTTCCCTCAACGATGGCGCGCATTGCGGCAACATTCTCAAACATCGCCTTGATTGCTTCAAGGAAGTAGCGAAGGTCGAAGTCAGAGGCCGCGCAGACGGCGGGGCTCATTCCACGTCGCATGACGACGGTTGTCAGTGCGTACTCAAGAGCAGCACGCAGGTTCAAATCTTGAACCGACTCAATAAACTCCGTCGCCTCACCGTATCGGCTCAAAGGGTGGGTCTCGTTCATAGTACACCTCCGACAACGCGCAAAGCGCTGCACACGGGCTGAAGTACGCCACCAGGTCCAATAGTGAAGTGACCCGGCGTTGCCAAGCTTCCGCGGAATAGTTCCCCTGCACGGGACACAACCAGAGATTCGCCAAAGGTGTCTGCGAAAATGTGCGATCCGTCGGCCCCGAAAATGCGCACTGCTGACCAAGACCCGCCACTAAGGCTACTGATCTGCTGTGCAAGTTGACTGAAGAGGTCGGCCCGCTCAGCTGCAGTGCCTTCGAGCGCCTGCACATATCGCATCGCCTGCCCCAGCATATCGCGGTTAGTGCCCGAAACGATCTGCGAAATACCCCTGGAGGCGATTCGCGCAGCCTTGACTGCCGCGATCAGGTTCTTTGTTGTGCGCGCGACGGAAACGACATTGCTAATCGTGAGTTCGACTGCGCTGGTTTCGTTCAGCGTCGTCATCCCGCTCGGGTCGCGACCGGTGATCGGGTCCCCGTGCGCGTATCCGTACCGATGGAGCGTCAGTGGCTCGCGATCTCGGCCGCGATAGGTGTCCGCCTGCGTGAACCGGCCGATGGCGGGGGCGTAGTGGCGGGCTCGTAGGTAGTAGAGGTTGAGCGACGGTGAGTACTGCTCGCCGGCGAAGAGGAAGCTGTGGGCGTCGGCGCCGGTCAGGGGCACAGCCTGCCCGGCGTCGTCGACGTGGCTGTCGACCGTGCCGAAGGCGTGGTAGTTCCACCGCTCAGCGAGGGTGCCCGCGCTCGAGGTCGCGGCCCGCAGGCTGCCCAGGGCGTCGCTGTGCAGGTAGGCTGAGGCGCCGCCGCGGTGCCGGGCGAGCCGGGTCAGGCCGTAGGTGTAGTGGGTCTCGCTCCCGTCGGCGGCGACCTCGGCGATGACCTGGGCGTGCTCGAAGGTCGGATCGGTCACGAACCGCGTGGTCACCCCGTCGACCGTCTGCGACTGGCGCAGCCCATCCGGGTCGTAGCTGTACGCCACCGACGTGGTCGGCGTGGTCGCCGCCACCAGGCGATGCGCCGCGTCGTACGAGAAGGTCGAGGTGCCGGCGCCGTCGGTGCGCGCCAGGAGCTGCCCCGCCGCGTCGTAGCTGTACGTGACCGCAGGGCCAGTGCCGGTCTCGCCCAGCAGCCGGTCGTTGTCGTCGTAAGTCGAGTCGACGCGGGCCACGCTCGTGCCTCGCCTGACGTCCTCGACCAGCCGGTTGCCCACGGCGTCGTAGCTCCACGTCGACACCCGCTGGCCGCTCGGATGGCCATCAACGAGCGTCTCCTGCACGAGCCGCCCGAGCGGATCGTACTGGTACGTGAGCGTCCGGAACCAGCCCGGGCCCGACTCCTGCGCCGACGTGCGCCGGCCGGAGGCGTCGGTGCCGTACTGCACCTGCCACAGCGCCGCGCCGCCCGGACCGCGGTCCGCCAGGCTCGCCGCGCGGCCCCGCACGTCGTAGCCGTAGTCCGTCGACGTGCCGTTGGGCCGCGTCAGCCGCGTGAGCTGCCCCGCCGCGTCGTACGCGTACTGATGCACCTCGGCGCCTCGCGCCACCGCGGCCATCCGGTTCAGCTCGTCGTAGGCGTAGGTCACGGTCGCGTCCCCGCTCGCGGTCGTCGTCGTGACCGCCGTGCGGTTCCCGGCAGCATCATACTGGAAGTCGAGTCGGATCGCGTCGGGATACGCGATGCTCGCCAGCCGACCGGCCGCGTCGTAGGTCCGGGTCGTACTCCGCACCGTCGCGCCCAGCGTCTCGCGCTCCTCAGCGACCTGGCCATCCGCCGTGTACGTCGTGTCGACCACCCGGCCGTCGGCATAGGTCCGCCGCGTCACCCGGTGATCCGCGTCGTACTCGCGCCACCGCAGCCATCCGGTTCAGCTCGTCGTAGGCGTAGGTCACGGTCGCGTCGCCGCTCGCGGTCGTCGTTTTCACCGCCGTGCGGTTCCCGGAACCAGGCGATGCGCCGCGTCGCAAAGCTACAAGCGTTCCTCGTTCCCGTCCGCATATATGTCGAAAGCGACAGGCACGCCGAGATCGGCCAACCGCCTCATGGTATCTGAGGATAGCTCAAATCCGATGTTCCATGCGCCGAAGAAGACACCGAAGCTCAGTCGCACTACATACGATGCCCTCAGAAACTCCCATACAACCACGCTTTCAGGCAGCTGGCCGAGCAGCCTGTTAACAAGAACATCCGGCGTGTCGGAGGAATCGCCTAGGACAGCCAGGAGCCACGCGCCTTCAGGGAAGGGACGCCCCCCTGCCCGACGCACGTCTCCACGACGGTGAGAAGAGGTTGGAGCACAGAGCAGGAGTCCGGAGACTTCATCTGGCTGCAAATCTGGACCATAAACGCCAAGAGTCAGGCGTATCTCATCTGCTGACCCGCCAGCCTGCGCAATGATCTCGAGTGTGGCCCCTGAGGCCGCGTCGCGATTTGCTGTCATGGGACGTAGTCTAGCAGGTTCCCCGAAAATGTCCCGTCGCCGGAGAGATACTCACCCAAGCTCGTGATGACGCCATGATGGTTTGGCGGCAGCCTGACATCTTGCTTCAGCGCTTCTAGGAAGCGCCCCCATTCTCGACGATGGTAGGATGTCCCGGCAAGCCCATTCAATGCTGCGGCGGTCCCGTTCTAAATTGTGTTCCCGCCTGACTGAAGCACTCTAACGACACCAGACGCACTCCCGGACAATCTGGCTGCAACCTGCGCCGCTTTGCGTGCGGCCTGCACGGAGGCCAGCAGGTTCTTGGTTGTGCGCGCGACGGAAACGACATTGCTAATCGTGAGTTCGACTGCGCTGGTTTCGTTCAGCGTCGTCATCCCGCTCGGGTCGCGACCGGTGATCGGGTTCCCGTGCGCGAAGCCCGCCCGCGCGCCCGCTAGACGCCCTTCCCTGATGCCGCCGCACGATCGAACCTGGATGGAAGCCATCTGCCATCGGCTCGAAAGTCCATTCTAGTACGGGCCTGCGGGGAGCAGTGACGCGCATGCTCCCGGCGCCGTTCGGCCACTGGAGATCGAGCCAAGAACATCATACTCATACACGTAGTGCATCAGCTTCGCGAAATTGGTCGCTCGCACCGAGCCTGCGTAGTAGTACAATTCCGCCTCCATCTCATCGTCCATTGTGCGCACCTGTGGGTGCAAGGCAATAATCTCAAAGAGATCGTATCCATGGTAGCCCAGACAGAGCGATTTCTCAAGATACCTCGCTCGCGAGGTAGCGTCATCTTGCGATGCCCCGTAGACATAGTACCTATGATCAGCGATGGTAAACTCCCCCGCCTCGCGCTGCACTTCTTGGACGTAGGCAGGCTGTACAGCCCCCAGCGTGTCTAGCACTGCCGCGGACACCAGCCGCTTCCCATCCCCGTACACCTCGCCTGGTTGATATGCAAGAAGAAAGTCTACATACGACTTCGGAAGCGTAACGTTCAAATACGACTCCCTGGCCGCGATCGCGAGCCGATACTCGGACTCTGCGGCCGTGAGAGCCTCCGCATCTGCCAGCGGATCTCTCGTTATCAACATTGGCCCACGCCGTCCAGGATTCCGGTACCAGCACGAGAGAAACCGTCGCCAATCCTGCACAGTGCCAACGTACCCGGACTGCACCCCCTTTAGTCCATCATCGTTTTCACTCATTTGCCGCTCCTCGTCAGCGCAAGAACCGCATCCAACTTGGACAGCATGACCGCCCAGACCAGGCCAGCTCCTGGCCGCGCCGCCCGGGCCGCGGGCCGCCAGGCTCGCCGCGCGGCCCCGCACGTCGTAGCCGTAGTCCGTCGACGTGCCGTTGGGCCGCGTCAGCCGCGTGAGCTGCCCCGCCGCGTCGTACGCGTACTGATGCACCGCGGCGCCTCGCGCCACCGCGGCCATCCGGTTCAGCTCGTCGTAGGCGTAGGTCACGGTCGCGTCCCCGCTCGCGGTCGTCGTCGTGACCGCCGTGCGGTTCCCGCCAGCATCATACTGGAAGTCGAGTCGGATCGCGTCGGGATACGCGATGCTCGCCAGCCGACCGACCGCGTCGTAGGTGCGGGTCGTACTCCGCACTGTCGCCCCCAGCGTCTCGCGCTCTTCGGCGACCTGGCCATCCGCCGTGTAGGTCGCGTCAACCAACCGGCCGTCGGCATAGGTCCGCCGCGTCACCCGGTGATCCGCGTCGTAGGTGTACGCGGTCGCAGCCCCGTTCTCTTCGACGCTGCGCTATACCCGTCCTTCGGTCCTCGCGATCTTCCCCAGGGCCTTTCTTGCCTCAGCGCGCACCCATTGTTTCGAATGACCGAGAAACCTCTCGATACTCGCAATCGCCTTTACTGCCCGCAGGTCGCCGAGCGCCATAACAGCATGGCCCGCAACTTGCTCATCTGCAAGGAGTGTCATCAGCGCATCGATCACCCGTTCACCGCCGCATTTTCGCAAACCCAGAACAACCATTTCTCGAGCCCTGCCATACTGACGATTCATTGAAAGCCTTAGCATCTCTTCGGAGATGTCCTGGCTAGCGACCGCCTCGATTGCGCTGCCCAACAGCCACCGCACTCCCGTACCGCTTGGATCATCTGCGGCTTCAAATTCTCGAACAAGCAGCGGCGCCGCACTCCCCGCCCAAGGAACCGCGAGCGCCCGGATGAGGTCCGCTCTAAGTTCAGCGTTCTGCACCAACGGCAGCCACCTAACCAGCACTGGCACGGCCTCGGGATATGGCCTGGCGCGCGCGCAGAGGTCTCCGATTGCACCGACCACGATTCCTTGCTTGGCGAGGTCAGCGATTACCTCGCGAGCCGCCGCCTGATATTGTTCAATATCTCGCTCCCGGGCGACTTCGAGTGCTTTCTGAGATGCGAGGTATGTCGGATCGCTTTCAAGCTCAGCCATGACCTCGGCTGCCGTCCTTGGGCCGCGTGAACGTTTTTCACCTTTTTTCATGGCAAGAACCTCAGACCGAAACGAGACCGAACCCGAGAGGGGGCCGAGACGGGGACCGAAACCCGAGCCAGAGGCCGAGGCCGAACCCGAGGGCGAGACCGAGGCCGAAGCCGAACCCGAGACGGAGCCCGAGGGCGAGACCGAGGCCGAGACCGAGGCCGAGACCGAGGCCGAAACCGAGGCCGAACCCGACACCGAGACCGAGACCGAGACCGAGGCCGAACCCGAGACGGAGGGCGAGGGACGATCAGCTCGTCGGGCGCTTGGCGCGGGCGGTGCGGCCCGGCTTCTTCTTGCGCTTGGCCTTGCCGCTGTTCGGGCCGCTGTAGTCGGTCCAGCGGTAGCTGTTGTCGCCGGGGGCGCGGTAGTCGACGTGGATGAAGCCAGAGTGCGGGTAGATGCCGATGCCCATGCCGCCGCGGTCGAGGGTCTGCGCGTAGGTGTAGAGCTCGCGGGTCGAGACGCCCTTGATGCGCAGGTCGATGGCGGAGGCGTGGTAGTGGCGGCTGGAGCTGCGCTCGGCGAAGCGGAAGCCGGACACGACCTCGATCTGGGCGCCGCCGAAGTGGTCCTGGATGCGCGACAGGTGCTCGTAGAGGCGCGGGTCCATGGCCCGGACCTCCTGGGTCCGCTTGCAGCGGAAGATCTCGTCGAGCTTGGCGAGGGCGGCCTCGTCGTAGGTGCCGTCGTGCTTCCAGAGCTGGACCCGCAGCTCCTCTTGCAGGTTGTCGGACTTGAGCCACAGCTCGCCCGACGGGGTCGGCAGCGGCCCGGTCTGAAGGGCGCCGGCGGCGTGGCCCTGGAACTCGCGGACGCGGGAGCACTTGCGCCGCTTCTTGGCCTTCTTGCCGGTGCCGACCACGACCTCCTTGCACAGCTTCACGGTGCCGCTGGTCTTGTTCGACCGCACCTGACCGCGCCCCGACCGCGCCTTCTTGGCCTTGGTCTTGGCCTTGGTGTTCCGCTTGGCGACCTTCTTGACCGGCCTCTTCGCGGCGCCCTTGGCCTCGGCGGTGGCGACGGTCCCCAGCCCGGCCGGGCCGCGTTCGACGCTCGACACCAGCACGGCCAGGGCGAGGGCCCCGAGGAGCAGCAGGCGGCGTCGGATCACACGTACCTCATGGCAGGGGGGGATGGAGGGTCAGGCTAGGCGAGGCCCGCCCCGGGATCAAGAAAGACGTGCGGGATCGACGGGGTACCTGTGACAACCTGCCTCACCCCCCCGACGGGTCGCCCGGCGGCGGGCTGCCCGGCAGGCTCACGCCGGGCAGCGGGATGTGCGCGAGCTCGAGGCCGATCTGCGTGGCGACGTCGAAGCTGCGGGTGTCGCGATAGAACTCGCCGTAGCAGATGCGGACCAGGCCGGCGTTGGCGATCTGCTTGAAGCAGTTCCAGCACGGCGACGCGGTCACGTAGATCGTCGCGCCGGCGATGACCACGCCGTTCTTGGCGGCCTGGAGGATCGCGTTGGTCTCGGCGTGGATGGTGGCGACGCAGTGGCCGTCCTCCATCATGTGGCCGACGTCCGAGCAGTGCGGCATGCCGCGGATCGAGCCGTTGTACCCGGTCGACAAGATCGTCCGGTTGCCGACGATGACGGCGCCGACGAACTTGCGCGGGCAGGTCGAGCGGGTCGCCACGACCTGCGCGATGCTCATGAAGTAGGTGTCCCACGACGCGCGGGTCGAGCCTTGCGACATAGCGGCACCCTACCCTGCCCCTCCGACGGCGCGCGATCCCGCCGGCCCGGCCCAGGGCCGCGCGACAGCGCCGAGCGCGAGGTGTCTCGCCGCGGACTCTGGGGTAGGTTCGGGCGCCCCATGTCCGCCACCGGCCCCGGAAAGTACAAGGACACCGTCACGCTCCCCGAGACCGCGTTCCCGATGCGCGGCGATCTGGCCAAGCGCGAACCCGAGATCCTGGCTCGCTGGGCGGCCGAGGATCTCTACGGCGCGATCCAGCGCGACCGCGCGGCGGCGCCGACCTTCATCCTCCACGACGGGCCGCCGTACTCCAATGGCCACATCCACTACGGCCACATCCTGAACAAGATCCTGAAGGACCTGGTCGTCAAGCACAAGACGATGCTCGGGTTCCGCGCGCCGTACATCCCGGGCTGGGACACCCACGGCCTGCCGATCGAGCTGGCGGTCGAGCGCGAGCTCGGCCCCAAGCGCCGCGAGATGTCCCAGGCCCAGGTCCGCCAGGCCTGTCGCGACTACGCGCTGCGCTTCGTCGACATCCAGCGCACCGAGTTTCAGCGCCTCGGGGTGTTCGGCGACTGGGCGAACCCGTACCTGACGCTGTCGCCGGTCTACGAGCAGGCGATCGTCAAGGCCCTGGCGGCCTTCGCCCGCGGCGGCTTCCTGTACCGCGGCAAGAAGCCGGTCTACTGGTGCCCGCGCGATCGCACCGCGCTGGCCGAGGCCGAGATCGACTACAAGGACAAGACCTCACCGTCGGTCTACGTGCGCTTTCCGCTCGATGGCGTCGACGGCGGCCAGCTCGCCCCGGCGCTGGCCGGCAAGCGGGTGGCGCTCCCGATCTGGACGACGACGCCGTGGACCCTGCCGGCCAACCTGGCGATCGTGCTCAAGCCCGAGCTGGGCTACGTGGCGGTGCCGTCGCCCCACGATCCCGGCGAGGTGCTGGTGTGCGCCCGCGAGCTGGTGGCGGCCTTCACCACCGCGATCGGCCAGCCGGCGCTGGGTGAGCAGGCGGTGGCCCTGCCCGAGGACGCGCTCCGCACCCTCGAGGGCGCGCGCTATCGCCATCCGTTCATCGCCGCGCCGTCGGCCGATGGCCCGGAGTTCCGGGTGTGGTTCGCCGACTACGTGACCGTCGAGCAGGGCACGGGTCTGGTCCACACCGCCCCCGGCCACGGCGCCGACGACTACAAGACCGGCGTGGCCCACGGCCTGCCGCCCTACGCGCCCCTCGACGACGGCGGCCGCTACACCCACGACGCCCCCGACTGGCTGCACGGCAAGACGACCGACGAGGCCAACCCGCTGGTGATCGAGCGCCTGGTCGCCGACGGCGCGCTGCTCAACCCGCCGACCGATCGCTACCGCCACAGCTACCCGCACTGCTGGCGGTGCAAGGGACCGATCCTGTTCCGCTCGACCGCGCAGTGGTTCATCAAGATCGATCACGACGGCTTCCGCGAGCGCGCCCTCGAGGGTATCCGCGCGACCACCTGGATCCCGGCCTGGGGCGAGAACCGCATCACCGCGATGATCGCCAACCGGCCCGACTGGGTGCTGTCGCGGCAGCGGCTGTGGGGCACGCCGATCCCGGCGTTCCACTGCGGCGCGTGTGAGGCGCCCCACGCCGAGGCCGCGACCATGGATCACGTCGCCGAGCTGTTCGGCCGCGAGGGCGCCGACGCCTGGTGGACCCGGCCGGCCGCCGAGCTGGTTCCGCCCGGCACGACCTGCGCGAGCTGCGGAGTCGGCGCCGATCGCTTCGAGAAGGAGATGAACATCGTCGACGTGTGGTTCGAGTCGGGGGTGTCGTGGCTGGCGATCGCGGCCCAGGCCGCCGATCACGCGGCGATCGATCTCTACCTCGAGGGCTCCGACCAACACCGCGGCTGGTTTCACAGCTCGCTCCTGGCTGGCGTCGGCGTGGCCGGGCGGCCGCCGTACCGCGCGGTCCTGACCCACGGCTTCGTCCTCGACGGCGCGACCGGCACGCCGTACTCGAAGTCGGAGATCCAGAAGGCCAAGGACGAGGGCCGCAAGGTCAACTACGTCCCGCCCGAGGACATCATCAAGAAGGGCGGCACCGAGCTGTTCCGGCTGTGGGTCGGCTCGACCGACTTCCGCAACGACATCCCGTATTCGCAGGAGCAGCTCGACGGCCTGTCGGAGTGGTACCGGAAGCTGCGCAACACCGCCCGCTTCCTCCTCGGCAACCTGGCGGACTTCACCGCCGGCGACGACGATCGCGGGCTGGTCGCGCGCCACGGCGCCGCGGTCGATCGCTACGTCTTGGCGCTGACCGACGATCTGGTGGCGCGGGTGCGCGAGGCCTACGAGCGCTACGAGTTCCACGTCGCGCACCGGGCGATCGTCGAGTTCGTGACCGTCACGCTGTCGGCGTTCTACGGCGACGTAGTGAAGGACCGCATGTACTGCGACGCCAAGGACGCGCCGCGGCGGCGCGCGGCGCAGGTCGTGCAGTACGAGGCGGTGCGCGCGCTGGCGCTCCTGACCGCGCCGGTCCTGTGCTTCACCGCCGAGGACGTGTGGACGCACCTGCCCAAGCGGGCCGGCGATCCGGCGTCGATCCATCGCGCGACGTATCCGGCCGGGGCGGCGCTCGATCCGGCGGCGCCGACGGTGGCGCCGTTCGCGACGATCATGACCTGGCGCGATCGGGTGCTGAAGGCCCTCGAGCCGTTCCGCGCCGCCAAGCACAAGTCGACCGACGCCCGGGTCACGCTGCGCGCCGGCGACGACCACGCCGCGCTGGCCGCCTTCGCCGCCGCCCACCCCGGCGAGCTGGCCGAGCTGTTCGTCGTGTCGGCGGTCGACCTGGCCACCGACGACGGCGCCGCCGTCGAGGTCGCCGAACACGGCGGCCACCGCTGCGATCGCTGCTGGCGGTGGTTCGACGCCCTCGCCGCCGACCCCGGCGACCTGTGTCACCGTTGCGCCACCGCGCTGTCCACGCCATAACGAGGTACGCCCATGCAACGCCGCTGGAAGATCTTCCTCCTCGTCGCGATGATCACGCTGGTCGCGGATCACGCGAGCAAGTACTGGGCGCGCCACAGCCTGCCGACCCACGGCAAGACCCCGTGCGTCATCCCCGACGACGTGGTCGCCCACAAGTGCGTCGGCAAGGCGGTGGCGGTCATCGACAACTACTGGGACTGGCGGTTGTCGTTCAATCCCGGCTCGGCGTTTGGCTTGTTCGACAGCCAGGCCGGTGCGCGCATCTTCCTGTCGATCGTCGGCGTGCTCGCGGTCTTCGCGATGGTGTGGATGGTGAAGAAGGCGCGCAACCACCAGACGCTCCTGGTCCTGGCCTTAGGCCTGGTCGCCGGCGGCGCGGTCGGCAACCTCCTCGACCGCATGTACTTCGGCGTGGTCACCGACTTCGTCTTGTGGCGCTACCACGACAAGGAGTGGCCGGTGTTCAACATCGCCGACGTCGCCCTGGTGATCGGCGTCGGCATGATGTTCTTCGACGTCGACGGCAAGAAGACCAAGGCCAAGCGCCCGACGGTCGACGCCGGGGCCGCGACCGCGGTGGCGGCCAAGGCCGACGCCGACAAGACCGAGGCGGCCGGCGGCAAGGCCGACGACGACGCGGCCTGAGCGACGGTTCTTTGCCCGCGCCGGGCCGTCCGCGCTAGGCTCGACGACGATGTCGCGCTGGATCGTGTGTTCTGCGGTGCTGGCGGCCATGGTCGGGTGCGCCGAGGAAGATCCGTGGGTAGTGCGTCCACCCGGGGGCGGCACCGGCTCGGGCACCGCCGGCCGGGACGCCGGGGTCGACGCCGCCAGCGACGGCGGGCTACCCGCCGCGGTCGCCGGGCGGGTGTGCGTGACCACCGATCTGCGCCGGCCCGGAACCTGCCCGGCGGTGGCCGCCGCGGCCGGGGTCGCGGTCCGCGAGCTCGGCGCGGCCGCCGGCACGACCTCGGCCCCCGATGGCAGCTTCACTGTCACCCTGAGCGGGGCCCGCCGCGAGGTCGAGCTGGCGGTGGGGTCGACGAGCTTGGTGCGCGCGGTGGTCGCGGCGCCGGCCTTCACCGCCGGCGCGCGGCTGTCGGCCCCGGTGGTGACCGTCGACGCCTGGAGCCAGACCCTGCTCGCGACCGGGATCCAGATCGCGACCGGCAACGGTGCCCTCGCGGTCTACGTCGTGCGCGCCGACGGCGTCGCCGATCAGGGCGCCGGGATCGATCTGCCCGGGGCCGCCTCCGTCGGGCCGTTCTACGATCGCGACGGCGCCTGGGCCGCGGACGCCGCGGGCACCGGCGCGGCCGGGGTCGCGCTGATCCTCGATCTCCCGCCCGGCGACTACGCCCTGACCGGCCGCGACAGCGCGGGCCGCGACTTCACCGTCGCGCCGGTCTCGGTGGTGGCCGGCGCGGTGTCGTTCACGACCGAGGTCCTGCCGCCGTAGCTCAGCGGCCGAGGCTGGCCAGCGCGCGGCGCCAGCCGGCGAGCTTGTCGTCGGTCTCGGCCAGCTCGGCGGCGGGCTCGCTGTCGGCGACGATGCCGCCGCCGACGTGGACGTGGAGCTGGCCCTCGGTGACCGCGGCGATCCGGATCGCGATCGCCAGGTCGAGGCCGCCGCCGGTGCCGAACCAACCGAAGGCGCCGCAGTACGGTCCCCGCGCGACCGGCTCGAGCTCGTCGATGAGCTGCATCGCCCGGATCTTGGGCGCCCCGGTGATCGAGCCGCCGGGGAAGGTCGCGGCCAGGAGCTGGCCCCAGGTGACCTCGGGCCGCGGGATCGCCGACACCGTCGAGACCAGATGGAAGAGCCCGGGCAGGGTCACAACCGCGGCCAGCTCCTCGACGGCGACCGAGCCGGTGGTCGCGATGCGGCCGAGGTCATTGCGCTCGAGATCGACGATCATCAGGTGCTCGGCGGCGTCCTTGGGGTGAGCGGCGAGGTCGGCGGCGGCGGCGCGATCGGCGCCCGGATCGCCGCGGCGCGGTCGGGTGCCCTTGATCGGCGCGGTCTCGACCCGCGGTCCCCGTCGCCGCAGGAAGCACTCGGGGGAGCCCGACACCACCGCGACGCCAGCGGCCTCGATCATCGCGCCGTAGGCGGCCGGGGCCACCGCGGCGAGGGCGGCGTAGAGCGCGAGGGGATCGCCGGCGCGCCGGACCGCGGCGGTCCAGCGCCGGGCCAGGTTGACCTGATAGACGTCGCCGGCCGTGAGGTAGCGCGCGATCGCCGCCACCGCCGCGGCGTGCTCGTCGCCCGGGCGATCGGCGACCAGGGGCCCGAGGTCGGGGGCCGGCCCAGGCGTACGCGGCCCGGCGGCCAGGGCGTCGGCCAGGGCGGCGCGGGCGCCGGGATCGTCGCCGACCACGATCGGCGCCTCGGCGTCGCCGGGCCACCAGGCCAGCGCGCCGTAGGCGGCCAGCCAGGCGTCGGGGACCGCCGGCCCGGGAGGCCGCGGCCCGAGGCGCTCGATGGCCCGGCCCAGATCGTAGCCGAGGTAGCCGACCACCCGCGGCGTCCGCGGCCCGTCGGCGTGGAGCGGCCCGCAGTGTTCGGTCAGGAACCGATCGATCGCCGCCAGCGGGTCGCCGCGATCGATCGCGACCACGTCACCGCGCGCGTGCTCGAGGCGATCGGGCCACACGGTCAGGGTCGCGATCGGCGCGGCGGCGACCACCGCGCCACGCTCGCCGCCGCGGGGCGGCGCCGGATCGACGAGCACGCGGTGAGCCTGACCGGCCAGGGCGGCGGCGGCGGTCTGCGGCGACAGCGGCGCGATCACGACGCCTGCTCTTCCTCGACCAGGACCACCCCCTCACCCGAGCACTCGACGAACAGCTCCGAGCCCGGGCCGTCGTCGGCCGGGGTCACGGCCCGCGGCACGACCCGACCGATCCACCCGGCCAGGGCGGTGGCGTCGACGTACAACACGCGCTCGGGCGCCAGCTTGACCGACAACAGCGGGCGCACGGTGCGAAACGCCACCGCGCCCGAGCCGCGGAACTGCACCATCGGGATGCGCTCGCGCGAACCCGGGACGTGGCCGTTCTCCCACCGCAGCGACGGCTCGAAGCCGAACACCAGATCTTCCCGCAGGTAGAAGATATCGTCGTCGAGGGACACCGCGGTGAAGGTGCCGCCGAGGGGCGCCGCGATCAGGTGGCCGACCCCGGTCACCGCGAACAGCGGCCGGCCGTTGGTGGCGAACGGCTCGGCCCGGTTCTGGCCGCGCGAGCGGCGCGACGCCGGCTCGTAGCTGAGCTGACCGCCGGTGACGTCGACGCCCTCGGTGCGGCTGAACATCTTGTCCGTGACCCGGACGATCAGCACGCCGCCGGCGCTGATCTCGAAGGGCTCGTCGCCGTCCTCGAGACGGACCAGGCGGGTGGTGGCGAACTCCGACAGCGGCTGGGGCGGTCGATGGCCGGGCGCGACCCGACTGCCGCCGCGCACCGCCGACGGCGCGGCCTGAGCCACGGCGCGCGAGATCGCGCCGCGATCGACCTCCTCGACCACCGCGGCCAGCTCATCGATCGGGATCGCGGGCGCGACCACGATGGCCGGCGACGACCCGGGCGGCGGCGGTGGGCTCGAGCGGCGGCTGCCCAGGCGCGGGGCCGGCGACGACGCGGGGACCTGGGCTGGCGGCGGGGCCGCGAGCTGATCGAAGGCGAGGTCGTCGTCGCTGGCGGCCAGCTCGAGGGCCGGCTCGTCGTCGTCGGCCGCGTGGGGCTCGGCGGCCGGTGCGACCGACGGCGGCGGCGGCGGCGGGCTCGGTGGCGGGCTCGGGCTCGGCGGCGTCGGTTCGGGCGCCGGCGCGACGAACCGGGTCGAGTCGGTGGTCGGCGTCGGGGCGGCGGCCCGCTGGACGACGCCCTCGATCGCCAGGCGCTCCTGCTCGGTCAGGTTGTCGGCGATCTCGCGCGCCAGGTCCTGTTGCCCGGCGGTCAGGAAGGCCTGGTAGGCCTCGGGGAAGCGCCCGCCGCGGGCGTAGGCCAGACCGAGGTAGCTGACCGCCCGGCCCTGGCTGGGATCGACGTCGCGGCTCTTCTCGAGAGCGGCGGCCGCCGCATCGGCGTCACCCAGCTTGAGCAGCACCAGCCCGAGGTTCAGGTGATGGGACGCGTCGCCGGGCATGAGCCCGACCAGGCGGCGATAGACCGGCAAGGCCTCGGCGAACTTGCCGGCGCGAAAGTAGGCCAGGCCGAGGAGCGCCAGGGCCTTGCCGCTCTCCGGCATGACGTCGAGGGCACCCAGGAGCTCGCGCTGGGCCTCGTCGAGGCGGCTCTGGCGCAGGAGCTCACCACCGGCGATCAGGTGGTGCTCGTAGCGATCGAAGGGCAGCGCGCCGGCGGAGTCAGTCACCGCGGCATTATCACCCGCGGACCCACCGGCGTCTCGCGCGGCGGTCGATCGTAGGTCGTGACCGCGACGCCGCCGGCGCGGGTGACCCGGACCGCGATCGCGCCGACCTGATCGGTGCGCAGCGCGGTGGCGCCGTGGGCCCGCCAGCGCTCGACCACCGCCGGCGCCGGGAACCCGAAGCGGTTGGCCCGGCCGAGGGACAAGATGACCCAGCGCGGTCGGGTGGCGGCGACCAGCGCCGGGCTCGACGAGGTCGGGCTGCCGTGGTGGGCGGCCTTGACCACGGTGGTCGGCCCCAGGCCGTCGTCGACCAGGGCCGCCTCGCCCTCGCCCTCGAGGTCGCCGAGGAGCGCGATGCTGACCCCGGCCCGGGTCAGGCGCACGACCAGCGAGTTGTCGTTGACCGAGCGCAGCGGATCGGCGGTGGCCACGACCTGATCGCCGTAGCGTGGCGCCAGGATCTCGACGGTGACGTCGCCGCGCTGGGTGTGGCCGAGGACGGCCGGCCGGCGTCGGGTGCCGGCGGCGGTCAGCGCGGCGGCGACCGCCTGGTACGAGCGCTGGCCGAGGACCGGCGCGGCCTCGCCGTCCTCGGGCGCCGGGGCGGCCTCCCACAGCTCGGCGATCGGGATGCGGGCCGCCACCGCGAGCAGGCCGAGGTAGTGATCGGGGTGCGGGTGGCTGACGATCGCGACGTCGATCCGGGCGATGCCCCGCGTGCGGAGAAACGCCGCGACCGCCCGCCCGGGCGCCAGCTCGCCGGCGCTCGAGCCGGCCCCGGGGGCGCCCCCGGCGTCGACCAGCCAGACCGCGCCGTCGGGCCACTCGATCACCGCGGCGTCGCCCTGACCGACGTCGAGGAAGGTGATCGTCAGCGCGTCGTCGTCGGCGGTGTGGCGCCACCAGGCGGCGACGAGGACGAGCGCCGCCAGCGCCGCGGCCACGCCGGCGGCGCGCCGGCCGGTCAGCCGCCAGGCGCCCCAGGCCAGGCCCAGCGCGACCGCGGCGGCCAGCTCGACCGCGGTCAGGTCGCGGACCTCGAGGGTCGGGGTCACCGCCGCGACCGCGGCCACCGCCCGCGCGGTCAGCCCGGCGATCGCGATCGCGACGTCCGTGAGCGGGCCGCCGAGCCCGGGCACCAGCGCGCCGACCACGCCGAGCGGCAGCGCGCACAGCTCGAGGGCCGGCCCGACGATCAGGTTGCCGATCACGCCGCCGAGCGCGACCTGACCGAAGTGCCACGCGGTGATCGGCGCGGTGGTCAGCGTCACGATCCACGACAGCCGGATCGACGCGACGACGGCCGCGACCACGCGGCGCCAGCGCGGCGCGGACGGATCGCGACGCCGCCCGTGGGCTGCCACGATCAAGGTCGCCGCGGCGACGAACGAGAGCTGGAACGACGGATCGGTGACCACCGACGGCCGGGCCGCGATCGCGAGGAGCGCCGCCAGCCCGAGGGCGTCGGCGGTGCGGACCGCGCGCTCGGTGAAGGCGGCGGCCAGCGCGACCCCGACCACGATCAGGGCCCGGACCGCGGCGATCTGGCCACCGGTGACCAGCACGTAGGCGATCGCCAGGGGCGCGCAGGCCACCGCCGCCGCGCGCCGCGGCGCGATCCGGCCGGCCACCGCCGGCACGTAGGCGAAGGCCCGGGTCAGCGCGGCGAAGGCCAGGAGCGCGACGACCGCCAGGTGCAGGCCGCTCACCGACAGCGCGTGGTAGACGCCCGCCGCGCGCCAGGCCTCGTCGGTGTCGTCGTCGAGGCCGCTGCGATCGCCGACCACCAGCGCGCGGATGAGGGCGTTGCCGACCGGATCGCCGCCGCGGGCCGCGATGCGCGCCGACAGCGCGCGCGCCGCCTGGGCCGGCCAGCGCCACGCGCTCGCGCGATCGCCGGCGGCGAGCACCCGCAGGCCGGTGGCCCGCAGCTCGAGGCGCGCGCCGCGGTTGCGCGCGATCGCCACCCGATCGGGACTGCCGGGGTTGCGGAAGCCGCGCGGCGTCAGGAGTCGCCCGGTGACCCGCACGCGATCGCCGGGCCAGGCCGCGGGGGCGCCGTCGACGACGACCCAGATCGGCCCGACGGCCGCCTCGACCACCAGGCCGGTGGCCCCGGGCAGCGCGGTCAGCGGCCCGGCGATCCAGCCCTCGACGGTATCGGCGGCGCGGTCATCGACGCCGTCGGGCAGCGGGCGGGCCAGCCCGGCGCGCTCGTGGGCGGCCGCGGCCGCGGCCAGGAGCCCGACGACGACCGCGGCTCGGACCGGTCCGGGCACCCGCGGCACCATCGCGGCGACCGCCGCCACCGCCAGCCAGGCCAGGGCCGGGCCGCCGATCGCCGCGACCAGCCCGACGCCGATCACCGCCGCGACCGCCCAGTGCGCCACCCTGCCCCACGGTCTCATGCCGCGCTTATCGGCGCGGGGCCGCCGCGGTTGCGCGCCGCCGCGCGCTGGCCACGGACATGACCGCGGTCCCGGCCACGATCGCGCCGGCGCCGAGCCAGGTGGTCGGGGTCGGCGCCTCACCGAAGCCGGCCAGCCCCCAGGCGACCGCGAACGCGACCTGGAGGTAGCCGACCGCCATCGCCCGCGCCGCCGGCTCCCGCGCGAGTCCGTAGGTCATGCACACCTGCGCGAGCTGCGTGGTCACGCCGACCCCGAGGAGCACCAGCCACTCGCGCGGGCTCGGCGCGATCCACGCCGGCGCCGCCCACAGCGCGGCCAGCGGCGTCGCCACCAGCGGAAAGTAGAACACGATCACCAGGGGATGCTCGTCGGGGGCGAGCTGCCGCACCGTCACCAGGGCCGCGGCCGACGCCACCGCGCCGACGATCGCGACCACGACCGCGACCGGGGCCGCGCCGTGGCCGCTGGGCTGCGCCACCAGCGCCACCCCGACCATGCCCAGGCCCAGGGCGATCGCGGTCGAGCGCGACACCGGCTCAGCCAGGAGCAGCCACGCCAGGATCGCGCCCCAGATCGGCGCGCTCTGCTGGATCATGGTGGCCTCGGCCAGGGGCAGCCGTCCGATCGACCAGTAGTAGCAGCCGAGGGCGAAGAACCCGAAGCCGCCGCGCGCCACCAGCCCGAGGCGCCGGGTGCCCCACGGCGACACCCCGGCGCGACGGCGCAGGCGCGCGACCATCGCCGCCGACAGGAGCAAGGTCACCGCGGCGCGGGCGGCGACGATCTGACCGGTCGGCAGGGTGGCGCTCGCGACCTTCACCAGGGCGCTCATCGCCGAGAACGCCAGGGCCGCAGCGGCCATGTACCAGAGGCCAGGGGACAACCCGGGGACTGTGCCAGAGACGGTCGGGCGCGGCACCTCGCGGGCGGCCCGGGGCTGTTGCATAGTGTCGCGATGCTCGGCACCCGTGAGGCGCCCCACACCCGCGCCACCCTGGTGGTCGGGCTGTACGGCGCCCTGGCCCTCCTGGGGCTCCTGGTGTCGGCCGGCCGCGGTGACGCCGACGTCTATCGCCTCGACGAGACCCGAGCCGCGTGGTGGCTGGGCGCGTCGGTGATCGCCGGCCTCGCCCTCGGTCTGGCGACGATCCTCGCCACCCGGGTGGCGATCGCCCGCTTCGCCTGGGGAGCCGCGCTCCAGCGCGACTTTCACGCGATGCTGGGCGATCTGTCGAACCGCGAGATCTGGATCCTCGCCGTGGCCAGCGCGATCGGCGAGGAGCTGCTCTTTCGCGGCGCGCTCTTGCCGTGGCTGGGGCTGTGGCCGCAGGCGATCCTGTTCGGCGCGCTGCACATCGGCCCACGGCGCCGCCACCTGGTGTGGACGGCGTGGGCGGTGGGGATGGGCCTGGGCTTCGGCGTCCTGACCCAGGCCACCGGCGATCTGGGCGGCGCGATCGTCGCGCACTTCACGATCAACTTCGTCAACCTGCGGGTGATCGTCCGGTCCGAGGTCGGCGCGCCCCGCGCGGCGTGATCGATCGGCGCGATCGGGTCGCCGGATTTTTGCCCCCACGGCCGCGGCTGCCTACCGTCAGCCGATGCGCGCCCTCGCCCTCGCCGCCGCCACCCTCGCGCTGGCCCGGCCGGCCGCCGCCGACGAGACCTCGACCGCGGACAAGCTCCGCATCCTGTACTCGTCGCGGTTCACCTTCACCGACGACGGGCTGCCGCTCATCACCGTCGAGATCGTCGGCGGGCGCGACCAGCTCACGCTGTCGGCGCCGGGCGGCCTGACCGTGGTCCCCGACGGCGCCGGCGGCAGCTCGACCGCGGTCGACGGCGCGACCACCTGGACCGTCCGCGCCACCGACGCCCGCCCCGCCGAGATCCGCGAGTGGACCGTGGTCGAGCGCCTGGGCCCCGACGACCCCAGCGGCGTCACGGCGGCGCTGGCCACCTGGACTGGCCACGGCTACCAGCCGCGCGCCTTCGAGCTCGGGACCCTGTTCGCCGTCGACGGCGAGGTCATCGACACCCGTGAGGTGGTGGTCGCGATCGACCCGGTCGACCGCGGCGCCGGGGCCGCCCGGGCCAAGGCCCTGGCCGCCAAGCACGGGATCCCGACCTCGGTCCACGCCGAGCTGGTGCGCCGACCGCGCGGCACCGTGGTGGCGCAGAGCGGCGCCGTGACGGTCTCGAACCCGTCGGTGGTGTGGTTCCGGCCGACCCGGGCGGCGGACACGATCACCGTCGCCGACGTGCCGACCAACGCCGGCGGCTCGCAGCTCACCACCGGCCGCGAGGATCGCCGGTACTGGGGCGCGGTCTACGTGACCTTCGGCGCCGACGGCAAGCTGACCGCGGTGAACGCGGTGGCCGAGGACAAGCTCCTCGCCGGGCTGGTGCCGGCCGAGATCTTCCCCGACGCCCCGGCCGCCGCCCTCGAGGCCCAGGCCATCGCGGCGCGCACCGAGCTCCTGTCGAAGATCGGCCACCGCAGCACGACCGATCCGTTCCTCCTGTGCTCGACCCAGCAGTGCCAGGTCTACGCCGGCGCCGGCAAGGAGGACCCGCGCACCACCCGCGCGGTCGCCAAGACCCGCGGCCTGGTGCTGCTGCGCGATGGCGGCGGCCTGGTCGACGCGCGCTACAGCGCGTCGGCCGGCGGCCACACCGAGGACAACGACGCGATCTGGGCCGGCGCGCCGGATCCGTCGCTGCGCGGCAAGGTCGACACCAGCGACCGCGCCCTGGCCGAGCGCTTCGCGGTGATCGACGACAGCAACCTCGAGGCGTTCCTGGCCGCGCCGCCCGAGCGGTTCCCGAGCGGGGCGACCAAGTGGGGCGCGCGCCACTTTCGCTGGACCGTCGAGCTCGACGCCGCGACCGTGAGCAAGCGGGTCGCCGAACACTACCCGCAGGTCGGCGCGGTCCGATCGCTGACGCCGGTCCGACGCTCGCGGGCCGGGCGGATCGGCGCGCTGCGCATCACCGGCGAGCGCGGCACCGTGGTCGCCGAGGGCGATCTCCACCTGCGCCGCCTCCTGGGCGGGCTCAAGTCGACCTTGTTCGTGGTCGCGCCGGTCGGCCCGGCCGACGCCCCGACCGGGTTCCGGTTCCGCGGCGCCGGGTTCGGTCACGGCGTCGGCATGGATCAGGTCGGCGCGATCGGCCTGGCGGCCGCCGGCAAGACCCACGCCGAGATCCTCCGCCACTACTACCGCGGCAGCCACCTACATCGCCTGTACTGAGTCCTCGGCGACGGGCGTCGCGGAGGGTCAGCGGGCGGCGCGCAGCGTCGCGACCAGGGCGGCGAAGTCGGCCGGCGGCGGCGTCGAGAAGGTCAGGCGCTGGCCGGTGGCGGGATGCACGAAGCCCAGGGTCGCGGCGTGCAGGGCCTGGCGGCCGAGGGCGGCCGAGGCGGCGGCCAGGGCGCCGTCGTAGCGCCGGCCGTAGACCGGATCGCCGACCAGGGGCCAGCCGCTGTCGCTGGCGTGGACGCGGATCTGGTGGGTCCGGCCGGTCTCGAGGCGCAACCGCACCAGCGCCGCGCCGAGCCCCAAGGCCTCCTCGACCTGCCAGTGCGTGACCGCCGGCTTGCCGCGCGTGACCTTCGACGAGAACCGCTTGCGATCGACCGGGTGGCGCCCGTAGAGGGTGCGGATCGTCCCGGCGGCGCCGCGCGGCGCGGGTGCCGCCACCGCGAGGTAGGCGCGCTCGACCTCGCGCTTGTCTTGCCAGGCCGCGGCCAGCGCGGTCAGGGTGGCCTCGTCCTTGGCCACCACCATCACGCCCGAGGTGTCGCGATCGAGCCGGTGGACGATGCCGGGGCGCAGCTCGCCGCCGATGCCGCCGAAGTCGTCGACGTGGGCGAGGAGACCATGGACCAGGGTGCCGGTGGCGTGACCGGGCGCCGGGTGGACCACCAGCCCGGCCGGCTTGTCGATCACGATCAGGTGCTCGTCCTCGTGGAGGATCGCCAGGTCCATGGCCTCCGGGGCCAGGGCCACCGGGGTCGGCGGCGCGATCGTCACGACCACCGCCGCCCCCGCGGTCAGGCGCACCCCGGCCTTGCCCGGGACGGCGCCGTCGACGGTGATCGCGCCGTCGCCGATCAGCCGCTGGACCTGGGCCCGCGACAGGCCGAGCCCGGCGGCCGCGACGAAGGCGTCGAGCCGGGCTCGATCCTCCCCCTGCCCGACCACCAGCGCGTGCCGGCCGACCGGCGGCGGCTTGGCCTCCGGGTCGCCAGCCGGCTCCGCCATCGCTACCAGATCTTCGACTTGACGTGGCCCTTGCTCTTTACCAGGACGTCGACGATGGCCCGCTCGTAGATGTTCTGGCCGAAGATCTCCTCGGTCACCCGGCTCTTGAACAGCTCGCGGCCGTCGTTGATCTCGTCGTGCATCACCTCGAAGAGGTTATCGTTCGAGATGCCGTCGAGGATCTTGGCCTCGTGGTACAGGGTCAGGTCCGACGCGATCGCCCGCGCGAGCTGACGCGCGCGCTTGGCGTTGTCGATCAAGTTGGCCATGGCGGGATCGTAGGCGGCCCGCCGCGGCGGGTCAACCGCGCGGCACTACTCGCCGCCGTCGGTCTTGGTCTTGCGCCGGGCCGGCGGGCCGTCGCCCCCGCCGTCGGCCAGACCGCGGCCGGCCCGGTAGCGCTCGAGGTAGGTGTCCTTCACCCGCAGGGCGTCGAGCCCGAGGATGCGGGCGTACTCGACCAGGAAGCCGCGGACGTAGACCGGCGCCGGGAGCTTGTCCCAGTGCTCGGCCTCGAGCGCGGCCAGGTAGCTCATGCCGATCTTCGAGCGCTCCGACAGCTCGCGCAGCTCGATCCCGGCGGCCTCGCGGACCTGGCGCAACATCGGGCCGCTGTACTCGCTCTTCGGCCCGAGCTCCGGCATCGGCGGCCGGGTCGCGGCCGCCGGCTCGCGCTCGGCGCGCACCGGATCGTGGGTGATCGCGGTCGGCACCGCCGCCGGCGGCATCGGGATGCCGTCGGGGTACAGCTCGGCGTCGTACTCCTTGCGCTTGGCCGCGTCCATGAGCGTCGTGTAGGCCAGGTCGAGGCGGCGGTGGACCGCCTCGAGGCCGGCCGGATCGTAGAGCCCGGCGATCGCGATCGACTCAGCGCCGTAGATGTCGCGGATCCGGCGGTTGCCGCGGCGGATGTCCTCGAAGCTGGCCGACGGCGCGACCTCGAGCAGATCGTAGTGCGAGTCGGAGGGCAAGACGTCGCCGTCGGTGACCGGCGGCCGCACCGCCAGGAGGTTGCGGGTGACCTTCTCGATGCACTTGGTGATCCGCGCCTCGGGGTGCTCGACCAGGAGCGGCCGACGCCGCCGGGTCGAGGCCCAGACCGCCTCGTCGTACTCGAGGTGGCCGAGGTAGCCCATCGGCAGGCCGAGCCGGCGCTGCGCGGCCGAGGTGATCGCGCGCCCGAGCTCCATGTCGTGCTTCGAGCGGGCGGCGTTGATCACGAGCTGGGGCGCGAACCCGTGGATAGCGGCGCGCAGGTGCTCGACGTAGGGATCGTCTTCGGCCACCGCGTCGAGGTAGATCTCGAGGGGTCCGACGATGCCGCCGCGCGGCGCGGCGTGGCGATCGGCCAGCTCGCCCAGGCCGTGCTGGCGCAGGCGATGGAGGAACGCGGCGCCCAAGAACCGGTGCATGAGCTCGACCGAGGTCGGGTCCGGCACCGCGGCCGCGACCCCGACGTCGGCGCCGACGAACAGCTCGAGGACGACGCTCGACAGCCCGCCGGCCAGATCGAGGACGACCCAGTCGCACGGCAGCTCGCGGGCCGCGGACAGGAGATCCTGGGCCGCCGCCAGATCGAGGTCGGCGGTCCACGCCGGATCGGCGGCGCCGGCGATCAAGCGCATCCCGGTCACCGGCGTCGCGACCGCGAGCTCGGCCAGCGGGGGCCCGCCCGGGACCAGGGCCTCGGCCAGGGTCCGGGTCGGCCGCGGCACGCCGCAGAACAGGTGCAGGTTCGGCGCGCCCAGCGACAGGTCGACGACGATCACCTTCTTGCCGAGGGTGGCGAGGAAGATGCCGACGTTGGCGGCGATCAGGCTCTTGCCGACGCCACCCTTGCCGCCGCCGACCGCGACCACCTGGGGCTCTCGGGCTGTCATGACCGCGGCACCCTAACACGGTCCCGGTGACCCGGGAGCCAGCGCCCCCGGCCCTACCCGACCAGGGCCGCCACGACGTCGGCCAGCTCGTCGGCGCCGATCGTGCGGGCGTCGAGCCAGATCCGACCGTCGGCGATCCGCGCGACCACCGGGACCGCGGCCGCGCGCAGCCGGGCGTCGAGGGCCGGGGCGTCGCCGGCCACCACCACCGCCCACGACGGCAGGCGCGCGGTCGGCATCGCGCCGCCACCGACCGTGGCCTCGCACGGCGCGACCTCGACCGCCGGACCACCGGCGGCGACGATCGCGGCCGCCAGCGCCGCGGCCCGGGCCCGCACCTGGTCGGCCGGCTCGCGCAGGCGCGCCATCACCGGGACCTGATCGGCGCGGCCATCGCGGTGCAGCGCCAGGGTCGCGCACAGCGCGGCCAGGGTCAGCTTGTCGGGCCGGAGCGCGCGCATGAGCGGGTGGGCCTTCAGCTGCTCGACGATCGCGGCGCGGCCGACCAGGATCCCGGCCTGGGGCCCGCCCAGGAGCTTGTCGCCCGAGAAGCAGACGACGTCGACGCCGGTGGCCACGACCTCGGGCACCGTGGGCTCGACCGGCAGGCCCAGGGCCTGCTGCTCGGTCCGCCCCACCAGGTTGCCGCTGCCGAGGTCGACCATGGTCGCGACCCCGCGGGCGCGCCCGAGCGCCGCCAGCTCGGCCTCGCCGACCTCGGCGGTGAACCCGACCATGGCGAAGTTCGAGCGATGGACCTTGAGCAGGAGCGCGGTGGCCGGCCCGATCGCGCGCTCGTAGTCGGCCAGCTTGGTCTTGTTGGTGGTGCCGACCTCGCGCAGGACCGCGCCCGACAGCGCCAGGATGTCCGGGATGCGGAACGAGCCGCCGATCTCGACCAGCTCGCCGCGCGACACGATCACCTCGCGCCCGGCGGCCAGCGCGGCCAGCGCCAGCACCGTGGCGGCGGCGTTGTTGTTGACGACGCAGGCCGCCTCGGCGCCGCTGACCGCGGCCACCAGCGCCGCCGCGTGGGCGTGGCGCGACCCGCGGGCGCCGCGCGCCAGATCGTACTCGAGGTTGGAGGCGCCGCGCCCGACCTCGACCACCGCGGCGATCGCCGCCTCGGCCAGCGGCGCGCGCCCCAGGTTGGTGTGGACGATCACGCCGGTGGCGTTGACCACCCGACCGAGCGGCGCGGCCACCGCGCGCCGCGCCGCCGCCACCACCGCGGCCGGCTCGACGGTGGGCCCGGCGTCGGGCGCCGCGGCCAGGCCGGCCCGCGCCGCCGCCACCGCCGCCCGCGCCGCCGTCACCAGCGCCGCCCGCGGCAGCTCGGGCGCGATCGCCGCCGCGGCGTCGACCAGCGCATGGATCGCCGGCAGGGAGCGGAGGCGGGGGTCGGCCATGGCGATGGTGTGCCGCGCGGCCGCGATCGCGTCAATCCCGCGCGCGCCGTCATCCGCGCGATCAATCCCCGGGGGCCGGCCTGCTATCGTCGCCTCGTGGACGTCCTGCCGGTCTCCGCGCTCCTGGCCGCGCTCCTGATCGTGGCGATCGGGGCGTCGGTGCTCTTGCGCGATCGCAGCGACCGCACCTACCTGTCCTTCGCGACCTTCACCTTCGTGGTGTCGGCCTGGCACCTGGCGACCTTCATCGAGATGGCGACCGGCTCGCCGTGGTGGCAGTGGGCGGCGCTGTGGCCGGCGGCGTCGATCCCGCCGACCGCGATCGCGTTCTTCCGCCAGTTCCTGGCCCAGCCGTCGATCGGCGGCCCCCACCGTCCGCCGCGGGTCACGCTGGCGTGGACGCTCCTGGCGTACGCCGGCCTCATCTACGGCGCGGTGGTCTATCCGGTCCACGAGACCGACTGGTTCCTGGTGCCGTTCGGCGCCTACGTCTTCGGTGGCCTCTACCGCTGCGTCTATGACATGTACGTCCAGTACCGCGCGATCCAGAAGCGGGTCGAGCGGGCGCGCATCCGTTACCTGGCGCTCGGCGGCTTCATCGCCACGACGCTGGCGTTGACCGACGTGCTGCCGCGGTTCGGCGTCGCCTGGCCGACGATCGGCAACGTCCTGTCGATCCTCTACCTCTACTTCATCAGCCAGACGCTGTTCCGCAGCCGGCTGATCGACGTCAACGAGCTGGTCGGCAAGATGGCGGTGCTCGGCTCGCTCGTGGTGCTCCTGTCGGCGGTGTACTCGCTGCTCCTGTCGTGGGTCGGCGGCGGCCAGCAGGGCATCTACCTCCTGAACGCCCTGGTCGCGTCGTTCGTGATCCTCATCCTGTTCGAGCCGGTCCGAAACCGCCTCGAGAGCGGCATCAACCGCTGGCTCCTGCGCCAGCGCACCGAGATGCGCGGCCGCCTCGAGAGCCTGCGCCGCGAGCTGCAGAGCGTGGTCGACGTCCCCGACATGATCCGCCAGATCACGACCGCCCTCGAGGAGTCGCGCCGGGTCACCGACGGCGCGGTCTACCTGCTCGACCCCGATGGCGCCGGCTTCGATCGGGCCGGCTACTTCGGGGCCGCGCCGATCGAGCGCCTCGAGGCTGGCGCGGCTCGGGCCTTGCTCGAGCGGCTGCGCGTCCAGCACCTCGATCGCGAGCAGGTGCAGCGCGAGCTGGCCCAGCTCCCGGCCGACGCCCCGGCCGAGCGGCGCGAGGCCCTGACCGCGGCGATCGCCACCGCCGAGCAGCTCGCCGCCGGCCTGGTGTTCCCGTTCCTCGGCACCGCCGAGACCGAACAGGGGCCGTGGCTGCTCGGCTTCTTGACCCTGCGCGACGACCGCACCGAGGGCGCCTTCGATCTCGACGACGTCGATGTGTTCCGGGCCCTGGCGTCGCCGGCCGCGCGGGTGATCGAGTCGAGCCAGGCCTACGAGCGCGTCAAGGAGCGCGATCGCCTGGCCGCGCTGGGCGAGATGTCGGCCGGCCTGGCCCACGAGATCCGCAACCCGCTGGGCGCGATCAAGGGCGCGGCCCAGCTCCTGGTCGGCCCCGATCGCCGGCCGCTACCGCTCGGGCCGGAGTCCGCCGAGTTCATCGACATCATCCTCGAGGAGGTCGATCGGCTCAACAACGTCGTGACCCGCTTCCTCGACTACGCCCGGGCCGATCGCGCCGAGGGCGCGCGCCCCGGGGCGATCGATCTGAACGCCGTGGTCAAGAAGGTCGCGGCGCTCCTGGCCTCGGCGCCCGAGGCCAAGGCGGTCGAGCTGAAGGCCCGGTACGACGACCAGCTCCCCAAGGTCGTGGCCGACCCCGAGGCCCTGGTCCAGGTGTTCCTGAACCTGGGCCTGAACGCGATGCAGGCCATGCCCGACGGCGGCTCCCTCGACATCCTCACCACCCGGCGCCGGCGCTCGCGGCTGGGTTACGGCCAGTTCGCCGAGGTCCGCCTGCGCGACACCGGCCACGGCATCGCCGCCGACAAGCTGAAGAAGCTGTTCATCCCGTTCTACACGACCAAGACCCGCGGCACCGGCCTGGGCCTGGCGATCGCCCAGCGCATCGTCAGCCAGTGCGGCGGCACGATCGAGGTGCGGTCGACGCCGGGCGCCGGCTCGACCTTCTCGGTGTTCCTGCCGGTCGCGCCGGGGACGCCGTTGTCGGCCACCACCACCGGCCAGATCACCAACCCGCTGCGCGAGCGCGCCGAGCCCGAGCCGAGCGAGCCGCCGCACCGCTGACCGCTCGGCGTCGCCCGGGTTGGTGCGCTAGCCTCGGGCGATGAGGCGAAGGATCTTGCGGTCGGGCGCGCGCCCGCTTTTCGGCGTCGTGCTCGCGGTGACCGCGACCGCGTGCGCGGGGCGCGATCAGGATCGCGCGCCGGCGCCCATGGCGTCCCACGATCGCGCGCCCGCCGCACCCGCGGCGACGCCTGGCGACCCCGGCGAGACCGTCGACGACCGGACCGCGGGCGAGGTCGCCGCGGACGCCACCGAACCCGACGCCGGACCGGGCGATCAGACGACGCGCAACCCGTTCACCGGGCTGAGCGAGGCCCTCGGCGCGGCGCCGCGCGGAGGCCTGGGTTCCGCCCCGCTCCTCGACGAGCCCGGGGTGGCGCTGGCGCCCTCGACCGGCGGCGGCGCGGCGCCGCGGGGCCCCGAGGTCACGGTCCAGGTCGCCCAGGTCGCGTTGACCGGCGGCCTCGAGCGCGCGGCGGTCGCGCCGACCGTCCGGCGCGCGCGCGCGCGGGTGCAGGCCTGCTACCACGCCGCGCTCCGCGCCGCGCCCGGGTTGACCGGCGACGTCAGCGCCCGGATCGAGGTCGGCGACGGCGGCCAGGTCGGGAGCCTGACCGTGACCCACGCCGATGACGGCGTCCACGACGACGACGCGCTCATCGCGTGCGCGACCCGAACGCTCGGCAGCCTCGACTTCCCGGCGCCGACGGCCAGCCCGGCCGTGGTCACCGTGCGCTTCGCGGCGACCGTCCATCGCTGACCGCCGAGCCCGCGGGCGCGTCCCGCGGTCGGGGCCGGGCCCCGAGGGGTTTGCGTCGACCGGCCCCGGGGGCTACCGTCGGGGCCTCGATGTCCGAACCCGTGCGCGTCCTGGTCGCCGACGACGAGCCCAACCTGCGGCGGGTGCTCACCGCGCTGTTGCGCCGCGACGGCCACGAGGTCACGGTCGCGACTGACGGCGCCGAGGCCATCGCCGCCCTCGACAGCGCCGACGTCGTGATCACCGACCTGCGGATGCCCAAGCAGGACGGCATGGAGGTGCTGCGGGCCGCGGTCAAGACCCACCCGCACGTGCCGGTCATCATGATCACCGCCTACGGCTCGGTCGGCCAGGCGGTCCTGGCGATCAAGGCCGGCGCCTTCGACTACATCGAGAAGCCCTTCGAGCAGGATCAGATCCGCCAGATCGTCGACAAGGCCGTGCGCCAGGCCGCCGCCAACCAGGCCGCGCCGCGGGCCGGGCTGTACCCGCCGAGCGAGGAGGCGCGCGGCCGCTTCGGGCTGGTCGGCGACTCGGCCGAGATGCACGCGGTCTTCGACGTGATCGAGCGGGTCGCCGACTCGCCGTCGACCGTGCTCATCACCGGCGAGAGCGGCACCGGCAAAGAGCTGGTCGCCAAGGCGCTGCACGAGGGCTCGAGCGCGGCCGGCGGACCGTTCATCAAGATCAACTGCGCCGCGATCCCCAAGACCCTCATGGAGTCGGAGCTCTTCGGCTACGAGAAGGGCGCGTTCACCGGCGCCACCTCGTCGAAGCCCGGGCGCTTCGAGCTGGCCGACGGCGGGACCTTGTTCCTCGACGAGATCGGCGAGATCCCGGTCGAGATGCAGGTCAAGCTCCTGCGAGCGATCCAGGAGAGCGAGTTCGAGCGGGTCGGCGGCCTGAAGACGATCAAGGTGTCGGTGCGCCTGATCACCGCCACCAACCGCGACCTCGAGCAGGAGATCGCGCGCGGCAACTTTCGCGAGGATCTGTACTACCGGCTGAACGTCGTGCCGCTCCAGATCCCACCGCTGCGCAAGCGCGACGGCGACGTCCCGCTCCTGGTCCGCCACATCCTGCGCCGGTTCAACGAGCGCCTGCGCAAGAACGTCACCGGCATCACCGACGAGGCGATGGCGGTGCTGTGCGCCTACGGCTGGCCCGGCAACATCCGCGAGCTCGAGAACGTCCTCGAGCGCACGATCCTGTTCTGCAAGCGCGAGGCGATCGAGCGCGACGATCTGCCCGAGGAGCTACGCGCGGCGGCGACCGCGGCCGCGGCGGTGGCAGCCAGCCGCGGCGACGATCCCCACGACGACGCGGTCGACCTCGCCGGCGACGCGTCGCTCAAGGACATCGTCCGCGCCGAGACCAGCCGGGTCGAGAAGGAGTTCATCGCCAAGGCCCTGGCCGAGACCGGCGGCAACGTCACCCAGGCGGCCAAGCTCCTGAAGATCAGCCGGAAGAGCCTGCAGATGAAGATGAAGGAGTTCGGGCTGCGCGACACCGAGCCGCCCGGCGCGTAGCCGGGGTCGGGGTCGGGGTCGGGTTCGGGGTCGGGGTCGGGGTCGGGGTCGGGGTCGGGGTCGGGTTCGGGTTCGGGGTCGGGTTCGGGTTCGGGTTCGGGTTCGGGTTCGGGTT
>JAGPCY010000083.1 GCA_018057825.1 Kofleriaceae bacterium
GGATGAAGGTGGTGTCGTTGGGCCGGCGGATGACCCGCCACGGCCCGAAGTCGAGCCAGCGGCGCGACACGAGGCGGTCGTGTCCACGCCCGCGGAAGGCGCAGCCCCAGCCGTTGTCGATGTGGCTCCGGCCGAAGCCCCAGCGCTTGTAGTCGGCGGCGAGCCACTCGTCGAAGAACGCCGCGCCGATGCAGCAGATCTCGAAGGGGATGCCTTCCAGCAGGTGCCATGCGTCGGCGGGCGTCCGGAGCCGCCCCGGTAGCATGATCGCCACCATTTCACTTGCAGGCGTCACTCCGAGCTGCCGCCCATCGTCCCAGTAGGCGCGCGAACGAGTGTTCGCGGCCTCGAGGAGGTTGCGCCAGGTAGCCGGATCGTAGTCGACGTTCGAAAAACTGATGGCGAGGGAGTCGGGCGGTCTCTCCGTGAAGTTCTGCATCTGGGCTGCGCGCACGAGCGCGTCGCGATACGCCGCCCCCTCGAGGGTCATGTAAAGGGCCAAGGGCTTCACTGCACATCCTTCAAGTGTTGCAGCAGTCGACGGGCATCGGCGGCAGTCGACGCGCGGAGTGTGTCGCCACTCGAGGGGAACACCTCCACCGCTAGCCTGCCAGCGACCTCGGGATCAGTCATCGCTGCCGCCATGCGCTCCAGGTTCGCCACCGCCCCCTCCGGCTTCGTGAAGACGTACTTCAGCTTCGTGATCCCGACGTCGCCGCCCTCCTCCTGGATCTTCAGCAGGTCCAGATACGCCTCGAACTGATTCGCGTCGATCTTCCCCGCGATGTCCTTCACCTCGACGGCGGTCTCGCCCTGGACCATGTCGACCACGCGCCGCTCGGTCTTCCCGGCGTTCTCGCCGCCGGTGCGCGGCACGTTGACCGCGACGTGGCGATCGGCGTCGCTGGCGAAGCGGCCGTGGTACCAGGCCTCGGCGAGGTTGCCGCGGTCGGCCGGGGCCAGGTCGTCGAGCATCGTGCGCATCTGCCGGTAGCTGTCCTGGCTGGAGAGGGCCGGGTCGGTGAGCTTCGCGACCACCCGCTCGCGGAAGTGCTGCTTCACGTCGCGGCGCAGGTCGTCGAAGGTGAGCTCGGCGCCCGCGCTCTGCTTGCGGCCGCGGACGTGCCCGATCACGCTGTCGATGGCCTCCTTCGAGGCGAGCTGGTGCTGCTCGAGCATCTTGGCATACGGGCCGAAGCCAGGGGTGTCGCGCACGTGCTCTACCACCTCGGCCGGCGACAGGTCGACGGGCACCTTGACGGCCGGGCGCGATGGCTCGCCGGGCTCGATGCCGGCGAACTGCTGATTGACGACGACCGCCCGCATCGCGGGCGCGTCCGCCGGCGCCTTGTTCGGGTTGATGGCGAGATGGTACTCGCCGGGGCGCCCGGGCGCGTTGCGGTAGTAGTACCAGTCGGCCTTGACGCCCTCCTCCTCCCCCGGGAGCCGGTAGCCCTTGGCCAGGGCCTCGCGCGTGACCGCGCCGGTGTCCGGGCCGTCGACCTGCAGGTCGCGGTCGTCGCCGCGAAGCTCCGCCGCCGCGCGCAGCGTCTCCTCGTGGTAGTCGCGGCGACCTTCGAGGAAGGCGATCTCATCGTCGAGGGTACGCTGGTCGATGAGCCCCTTGCCGAAGTCGGCGTGGCGCTCGCGCTGGAGGCGGTCGAGCTTGGTCAGCTCTTCGTGGGTCGCCCAGGACCTGGTGCCGCGCTGGTGCGGGTTGCCGCCCGGCGCGACGCCGCGGACGCGGTGCCAGAGCTGGCGGAGCTTGCCGAGTACGCCGTTGTAGCGCTGCACGTTCGCCACCGTCTGCGCGTGCGCCAGGACGTCCCCCACGAGCGCGTTGGCCCCGACCCGGATCTCGGTCACGTCGAGGTCGAAGCCGACCAGCGCGAGGCGCCGGCGGACCTGGACCGACACGCCGTCGTCGAGGGTCGGATCGATCACCACCGGCGCATCCAGGGTCTGCGCCAGGTCGGCCACGTGCTCGGGCGTCACCCGCGCTCGTCGGTCGAACACCTGGGGTATCACCGCGATGGGCCGATCGACGTCGCCGTCGTCGGGCCTCGCGCGCCGGTCGAGCTCGAGCTCGTCGACCGGCTGCACGCGGGGGCGCTGCTCCCCCGGCTGGTGTTGCGCCCAGCCGCCGTTGTGGACGCCCGGCGCGTCGCCGACGCCCATGACGCCCTCGTGGATCCACACCTTCTTGGTCGGCGCCCACACCGCCACGCCGAGCTGGTTCGCGAGCTGCTGGGCGATGCCGGCGGGATGGAACCCGGAGTCGCACGCGATGAGGCGGACCGGCTGGCCGGCCAGCCCTTGCTTGCGCAGGTACCGGGCGAACGCGCGCTGATCGAGGTGGATGGTCTTGCCGGCGCGCATGACCACGAAGCTGTCCACCTTCCCGTGGACCACGACGTCGACGTGGCCGGCCATCGGGGGGATGAACCGCGCGGCCTGGCGCAGGTTGTCGTCGACGCCGAGCAGCGTCACCGTCGGGTTGTCCGGGGTGGCCATGAGCGGCGTCGGTTCACTCGGCTGGAACGGGCGCTGCTTGGGGCCGGTCGGTGGCTTGGCTCCGGTCGGTGGCTGAGCGTCGCCCCCCGGTGCGGCCGGACTGCCGTCGGGGGCGGACGCCGTGACGTCACCGGGCCGCGACCGCGACTCTCGCGCCAGGCGCTCGGTGGCGACCAGCGCGTCGCGGCTGTCGTTGATGGTGCGGACCAGCTCGGGGCGCTCCATCGGCTGGGTCAGCCGCGCGGTGAGCTCGTCGAGGTGGCGCTGGAGGGCGACCGCCTCGGGGTGATCCAGGGTCGCCAGGCGCGCGCGGGCGCGGCCGAGGCGGCCGCCGATGGAGCGGCCGAGCGCCGCGATGACGGTCTGCGCCTCGAGAGACGTCGGGTCGAAGCTGCTGTCGTCGCGGACGGCGCGCTCGGCGACCAGCCCGGCGCCGATGCCGAGGCCCTCCTCGGCCACGGCCAGGCCCCGCAGGGCGCCGCGCGTCGCTGCACCGGCGTCCCCGGCGACCGCCCCGACGCGCGCCATGCCGCGCGCGACGCCGCGGCTCAGGATCGACGCCAGCAGGTTCTCGGCGAAGGCCTCGACGACGTCGTCGCCGAAGATGGCCTCCTGGAGCGCCGCGCCGATCGCGGCATCGACCACCACGCCGAGCGCGCTGGCCCCCAGGTTGGCGGCGGACAGCGCCGCGCCGTGCAGGGCGGTGCGCGCCAGGGAGGCCATGAGCGCCGCGCTGACCGCGTGGCCGATGCCGGCCGACGCGATCGTGGTCGCGAGGACCAGCACCATGGTGTGGACGGCGGCGAGGATCGGCGCCGCCCCCTCGACCGCGCGCAACGTCTCGGTGATGTTGGCGGACAGCGCCGCGATATCGGCGCGGTCGACCTTGGTCGCGAGCTCCTCTTGCGCCGCGACCAGATGGCGGCGCTGGACGCCGATCGACAGATCCTCGGCCAGACGATCCGCGAGGCGGCGACGGATCGACCCCACAGTGGCCGCGACCTGCTCGACGGCGTGCCCCAGGCCATCGGCGCGCGCGACCCACGGCAGCGCCATGGGGCTGGCCATCCGCTCGTTGGCGCCGAACAGCGCTGCGCTGGCCTGGTGGAGC
The DNA here is from genome assembly GCA_018057825.1 of Kofleriaceae bacterium. Taxonomy (GTDB): domain Bacteria; phylum Myxococcota_A; class Polyangia; order Haliangiales; family Haliangiaceae; genus UBA2376. The sequence continues at coordinate 3,626 of JAGPCY010000083.1, forward strand.
TTCTCCTCGAGCGTCCCGAGCTGAAGCGAGAACGCCGCCAGGCGGCCCTCGTGCGCGAGCTGCTGAGGATCGGCGCCGTCCTCGTCGACCCGATCGAAGCGCTCGCGCAGGAGCGCCAGCTCGCGGTCAGCGCCGGGGCCCGCGGCCTCGACGTACTCGCGTCCGGCCTCGGCGCCGCGCAGGATCTCGCGCTGTCCGTCGCGGGGGTCGTCGTCGAGCGGCTGGGCCCCCGGCGCGGGCGCGAAGACCAGCTCCGAGCCTGGCGCCGCGTCGATGGTGCGCGCCGGTCCCAGGACCTCTTCGCGCTCCGCCAGGGTCGGGTGGTCCGCCGCTCGGTCGGGCGCCGGTCGCGCCCGCGACGGTTCGGTCGGTCGCACCGTGGCGCGCCCGCGATCGAGCACGTCGACGGCGATGCGCTCGACGAACCGCGACGGCGCGAGGGCGCCGATCGCGGGTGGACCCTTCGGGCGCGACCGCGACACCAGGCGCTCCGCCATGAAGTTCATCGCCGTCGCGAACTCATCTTCGATCTCCCGTGCCAGCGCCACGCCGACCGTCGGGAGCCATCGATGTGTACCGAGGGAGAGCGGGGCCTCGAGGACCCGGGCGCCGGTCACCAGGGACTCCGCGTCCGGCACGATCCGCGCGACGACGCCGGGGAGGTACAGCGACGGCACCAGGCCGTCGAGGGCCAGCTCTGCGCGCGCGGTCGCGTCGGCGCCCCAGGCCAGGCGCGGGTGGCCCCAGCGCTCGGCGCGGGCGATCAGCCGCTCGCGCACCGCGGCGCGCACCTCCTGCCAGTGCTCGCCGAGATACGCCTCGCTCGACGACATGGCAGGGCGGTCGGGCGCCT
>JAGPCY010000084.1 GCA_018057825.1 Kofleriaceae bacterium
GACGGGGACGGGGACGGGGACGGGGACGGGGTCGGGGTCGGGGTCGGGGACGGGGTCGGGGTCGGGGTCGGGGACGGGGTCGGGGACGGGGTCGGGGTCGGGGACCGGCCTCGGCCTCGGCCTCGGTCTCGGCCTCCGCCTCGGTCTCGGTCTCGGCCTCGGTCTCGGTCTCGGCCTCGGTCTCGGTCTCGCCCTCGGCCTCGGTCTCGCCTCCCTCCCCACCGATGCTCCGCCCTCCGCCCCATCGCCTGTGCGATGCTCCCTCCCCATGCGCGCCTGGTCCGCTCTCCTCCTCGTCTGCGCCCTCGCCGCCTGCGGCGACGACGCCGAACCACCCTTCGCTCTCCGCGGCTCGGTCGAGCAGCTCCACATCACCCACGCCCCGCCGGCGACCGCGCTCGAGATCGTCGACGGCGACGGCGCGGTCGTCGCGACCGGCACGACCGACGACCTGGGCAGCCTGATCGTCCGCAAGGTCCCGCCCGGGCGCGGCTATCGCGCGCGCACCGTCGGCGTGACGCCGGCGCTCCGCAGCGACTCGGTCGAGGTCATGTCGGTGGCCGACAGCCAGCCCCATCCGAGCTTCTACGCCAACCAAGAGCTCCGGGCCGGCTACCAGTACATCCAGACCCGCGATGGCACGACGCTGTCGGCCTACGTCACCTTCCCCGCCGGCGAGCCCCCGTACCCGACGGTGGTCAGCTATTCGGGCTACGAGCCGTCCAAGCCCGGCGAGCCGATCGGCGACGGCTCCTTGGCCGGGCTGTGCGAGGCGCTGCCGGTGATCTGCGACGCCCCCAATGATCCGTCGGCGCTGATCGCCGGGTTCTTCGGCTTCGCCACCGTCAACGTCAACATCCGCGGCACCGGCTGCTCGGGCGGCGCCTTCGACTTCTTCGAGACGCTGCAGCTCCTCGACGGCTACGACGTGATCGAGACCGTCGCGGCCCAGCCCTGGGTCATGCACAACAAGGTCGGCATGGTCGGCCTGTCGTACCCCGGCATCACCCAGCTCTTCGTCGCCTCGACCAAGCCGCCGGGGCTGGCCGCGATCACGCCGCTGTCGACGATCGGCGCCGCCAACACGACGATGCTGCCGGGCGGGATCTTGAACGACGGCTTCGCGACCGCGTGGATCACCAACGTGATCAGCAAGGCCCGGCCCTACGGCCAGGGCTGGGAGCAGAGCCGCGTCGACGCCGGCGACCTCGAGTGCGCCGAGAACCAGCTCCTGCACGGCCAGTACGTCGACAACGTCGAGCAGGCCCGCCAGGTGACCTACTACGTGCCGGCCGAGCACGATCGCTACAACCTGGCCAAGCAGGTCGACAAGATCGAGGTCCCGGTGTTCTTCGCCAGCGCCTGGCAAGACGAGCAGACCGGGCCGTTCTTCTTCGAGATGCTCGACAAGTTCGTGAACGTCCCGGCGCTGCGGATGAACGTCTACAACGGCGTCCACATCGACGCCTACCAGCCGGAGGTGCTGCGCGAGTGGGTCACCTTCCTCGAGCTGTTCGTCGCCAAGCGGGTGCCCATCGATCGCCCGGTGTCGCGCGGCATCGCCCCCACGCTCTACGAGCAGGTCTTCGGCGTCACCGACATGACCGTCGGGCCGAGCCGGTTCGGCGGCGCCGCCAGCTACGAGGCGGCGGTCGCGGCCTGGAAGGCCGAGCCCAAGCTGCGGGCGCTCTTCGAGAGCGGCGCCGGCGGGCCGACGATCGGTGAGCCGATCCCGACCTTCGAGCAGTCCTTCCCGTCGTGGCCGCCGCCGACCACGCCGCTGCGGCTCTACGCCCAGCCCGACGGCTCCCTCGGCCCGAGCCTGCCGACCGGCGGCCCGGCCGCGCCGTTCGCGTTCCGCCACGACCCCGACGCCGGGCAGCGCAGCATCCTGGCCAGCGGCAGCGTGTGGGACCTGTTGCCCAACTACCGCTGGCCGCAGCCCGCCGCCGGCTCGGCGGTGATCTTCGAGGGCACGCCGCTCGCGGCCGACACCCTGATGCTCGGCACCGCGTCGGTCGATCTGTGGCTGCGCTCGCCGGTGCCCGAGGCCGACCTCGAGGTCAACCTGACCGAGGTCCGGGCCGACGGGCAGGAGATCTACGTGCAGTCGGGCTGGATCCGCGCCAGCCTGCGCGGCAGCGGTCCCGGCGCGACCGAGCTGTGGCCGGCCCCGACCTACCAGGAGCCCGAGGCCGCGCCGCTGGTCCCCGGCCAGTGGACCCAGGTCCGCATCGGCACCGCCGGCTTCCAGCACGTGTTTCGCGCCGGCTCGCGGATCCGCGTCATGGTCGACACCCCCGGCGGCAGCCGCGCCGAGTGGTTCTTCGCGCTGCGCCCGCAGCCGACCGACACCCGGTTCGAGATCGGCCACGACAGCGAGCACCCGTCGAGCGTGGTGTTGCCGGTGATCCCGGGGGTGACCATCCCCGCCGCGGCCGCCGCCGCCCCGCCCTGCCCGTCGCTGCGCGGCCAGCAGTGCCGCAGCTACGCGCCGTACACCAACGCCACGCTGTGAGCGACGCTGCCCCATCGCATCCCGTGGTGTGAGAGTCGTGTGAGGACGCGCGGGCCGCGGCGCGGGCGATGGTGAGGGGAGCGACCGCGGCGCAGTGAACCGAGCCGGTCGCCGAAAGGCCCCGATGCGCTCCTCCGCTGTCGCGACGTCTGTCCTGTCTCTGGTGGCGCTGACCGCCCTGGCCCACGCCGATCGTCCGGTCAAGGCCCGCCCCGAGCGCCCGACCCCACCGCCCGCCGAATCCGCCGAGCCCCGGGGCCGCACCGAGAAGGCCCGGCCGCCGCGCGGCGGCGCGGTCGCCGTCGAGGTCACCGTCGCCGCCGACGCGCCCGCGCCGCCGAGCGATCCGCTCAAGAAGACCCAGCCGCCGGAGTACGCGAAGCAACCGGGCAAGCCGGAGATCCGCAAGATCGAGGACACGATCTACAACATGGAGAAGCCGCTGGCGCGGATCTGGACCTTCCGCGACGACCCCGACGGCGTGTACGCCCGGGATCAGGCCATGGTCGCCAAGCAGCTCGCCGAGCTCGACGGCCACATGGCGGCCCTGGCCACCAAGCAGCCCGACTGGAAGCGCCGCGCCGAGTACCAGACGCGGATCGCCCACCTGGCGCGGGCCCACGCCGCGCAGAAGGCCCACTACGCCGCGGTCGACGCCGCGCGCGCCAACGCCGTGGCCGCCGCCGACGCCGCGGCCGAGGCCGAGTGGCAGGCCAAGCGCACCAAGGACGACGGGCTCCGCGGCGCGCTCCACACCGCGGCCGCCGGCCAGGTGGTCTTCGCGAGCGCCGCGATCACCGACGCCACCGCGCCCGCCCAGCGCCTGACCACCGCCGGCGTCGCCGCGCCGCTCCACCTCCGGGCCTTCCTCAAAGAGTCGCCGTGGAACGCGCTCCACCGCGCCGGCGTCGACTGCAGTCGCATCCCCACTGGCGCGTTCCTCATCACCACCTTCGTCGCGATCGGCGATGGCCAGCCGATGCAGCTCGAGCAGCGCGCCCTCGACCTACCCGCGTTCCAGGCCCGGACCGCCCTCGACCTGTCGGCCGGGTCGCTGACCGCCGGCGGCACGTTCACCAACCCCGACGAGGGCAAGGCCGGCTTCGGGTGGATCACCCGGGTCGGCGCCGAGCTCGCCCCCGGCCGCACCCGCGTGACCGTGACCGTCACCGCCGCGTGCCCGGCCAGCGTGCACGGCGTCGAGATCGCCGCCGGCGCCATCGAGCTCGAGGCCACCGCCGCCACCCTGGCCGAGCTGGCCGGCCGGGGCGCGTTCAAGATGGCGCCCAGCGTCCACCCGGCCAAGGACCTGGCCAAGATCCGCACCAAGCTGGCCGCGCGCTACGCCACCGACGGCGAGCTCATCGACCTGCGCTCGGCCGGCGAGTGGCAGCCGGCGCGCAACGAGTACGGCGTGGTCCTCGCGCGCGAGCTGCCGCTCGTGGCCATCGTGAAGAAGAAGGGCACCAACCGCTGCACCCTCATGAGCGTGATGGTGTCCGAGCCCTTCGACGGGCGCACCTACGGACCCGCGCTCAACCTCGACCGCGAGTTCCCGCGTCCGTTCGTGTGCAACCCGAAGTAGACGGTGGAGGCGGAGGCGGAGGCGGAGACCGAGGCGACGGCCGAGGCCGAGGCCGAGGCCGAGGCCGAGGCCGAGACCGCGGCCGAGACTGAGACCGAGGCCGAGACCGAAACCGAGACCGAGACCGAGGCCGAACCCGAGTCCGAACCCGAACCCGAACCCGACCCCGACCCCGAACCCGAACCCGAGTCCGAACCCGAACCCGAACCCGAACCCGAACCCGAGTCCGAGTCCGAGACCGAGCCCGAGACCGAAGCCGAGTCCGAACCCGAACCCGAAGCCGAACCCGAACTCGAAACCGAGGCCGACACCGATCCCCACCCC